>NZ_QEYE01000009.1 GCF_003122205.1 Maritimibacter sp. 55A14 | reverse complement strand
ACTTCGGAAAATAGGGTTCCAGACGCGCCATCTGCGCGTCGCTCAGCCAGTAAAGATCAGACATGTCACCGCTCTGTTTTCAGGCGGTGAATCACGATGCTCGGCTGAAATCAATGGGTCCTGACCCGAGTGACGGGACCGAATCCAAAATTTTTTGGCAGTTTGCGCCATGGCAATTGTGTGCATTTTCATCGAGAAAGACCTGGCGGTCTAAGACAGTTAGAACTATCGTTTCCTGCTTTGAAGGGAGCGAGCGGCGCACCGGTATTCAAGAAAGTACTAGGGGCGTCGAAAGCGACGGAAATGCATGCGGTCGGTGTTTTGACAGGGAATGCACAGTACGAATTGGAGCCCATTCAAACCTATCAATACAAAGGACCGGATGGAGAAGAGGAAATCACCCATTATTACCTTCCCGCTGGCATAGCAACGCACATCGAACACTTGCATAAAATGCTCTAAGAAAATGAAAAAGTTAGATACCTTTTCTTCCTTAACTCTTTCGTCGTCCTTCTAGTCAAACGTCAGCTTTGTCCCGCAAACCCGCCATCCATCGGCCCTCGCCCCTCCTTGGGCGTCACCCCCCACCGAGCCGCCAGGCTTCCTCCAGCCGGAAGCCCGTCGCTCATATGGCGCGCCGCCCCCGCCCGGTTCCATTGACAAGCCCGCGCGGTGCCGCGACAACGGCGCCAGCCGCCGGGAGATCGCGATGACCGAAACGCAGAAGCGCAGCCAGCAGGTCTTCACCCTGCTCGTGGAGGTCGGCCGCAAGCCCGGCGACGGGCTGCCCGAGGGCGCGACCGGCGCGGCGCTGATGTGCTTTTCCTCCGGCGTGGACGAGGCCGAGGCGGTGCGCGAGACCGTGGCGATCCTCAAACAGGCCGATCTCGCCCCGCTCGACGTCACCGGCTATGGCACGCTCGCGGACCGCGAGGCCGACGGTCATGAAATCGACGCGGAGGAGCGTGCCCTGATGGACCGCGCGCTGGCCGAGAACGCGGTGATCGTGGCGCAGATGACGCCCTTTTTCGGCGACTGAGGCCGCGCTCAGACCACCCGCGCGGCCAAGAGCCCCGCCTCGTAGGATTTCAGCGACAGCCGTGCCGTAGCGCCGTAGCCTTCGCCGGTTTCCGGGTCGAGTTCGGGGAAGAGCGCGCAGATTTCCTCCAGCACCCTGCGCTCGAACATCGACGCAACTTGCGGGCCGGGGTGGAAGCTTTCGGTGGGCACGCCTTCGGAAAAGACTATCTGGTGCGCGTCGAAGAGGACGTGGAAATACTCCACCTCGTCCGCGCTCTCGACCTGGCGCACGGTCCGGTCGTTGACCAGATCGCGCGCCGCAACCAGAACCTCGCGTTCCCCGAACATCAGTTCCGACCACGGGTCACAGATCAGCAGCCGGTGCTGCGGCGACACGAAGAGATCGTGCCGCGCGCCGAAAGTGCCCGCAAGCACGCGCACCGGGGCGAACCGTCCCTGCCCCGGTACCGCGCGTCGTCCGATCCAGCGGATCGGCTGCGCGCCGTGATCCAGCGTGTCCACCAGATCGCCCGCGCGCAGGCGCTCCACCGGCACCTTGCCGCGCGGCGTCCGGATGGCCGTGCCGCGCAGGAAACAGGGGATCGAGCTGACCGAGACGAAGGCCACATCCGTGATGCCGCTGCCGCTCTCCTGCACCTCGTATGTGAAGTTGATATCCTCCACGTCGCTGTCGGCCTGCACAGTGAAGGTGCCATCGGCGTTCAGCGTCACCTGCTGGCCGGTATTCAATGTCACGGTATCGCCCGCGGCGACCGCCTGCCCGTTGATATGGGTGATCGTCAGCGTGCTTCCCGACGGCCCGGTGTCATTGCCCAGAACGTCGATCGTCCGGGCGCCGTCCGGGGTGATCGAAAAAGCGTCGTCCTGCGCGATCAGCGCGGTCTGGACGCTGTCCCCGGCGATCAGCAGATTGGAATCGTAATTGGAGTCGGTCACGTCGGCGATGCCGATGCGGATCGAGTTCTGCACGCCGGGCACGACATCCATCTTCAGTGTCATGGTGACGGTGAAGGCGTCCATCTCGGTGTTGGCGACACTGGGCGTGTTGTCGGTCAGCAGATTGGCGTTGCCGAGCGCGCTCAGGTTGCTGGGGTCGATATCGCCGTCGCCCACCGCAAGCTGGACGGGCTGGCCGTTCACCCAGACCCCCACCATGTCCTGGAATTGCGAGGTGGTGAATTCCGGAAACTCCTCCGACGAGAAGACGAACTGCATCGTCAGCGTGTCGCTGTCGGGGATGAAGTCGACCTCCAGGATCGCCGCATCGAGGGTCCGGGTGCCGGCCAGCGCGTTGAATTGCGCGTCGTCGTTGACGCCGAAGGTGTTGGTGGACGTGCTGCCGCTCTGGTTGGCGTCGCCGAAGGAATTGGTGAAGGAGCGCGCGAAGCCGGTGGACAGGATCACGCCCTCGTCGCTGGGCGTCGTGCCGGGGGCCAGCGCGTCTCCGCCCGAATAGATCGCCGAGGACCGGCTGTCACCGCTGAAACTGGCCCCCAGAACGGTGACGCCGTCGCCGAAAATGCTGTTGGCCATGTCCAGCGCGCTGGCGCTTGTGTCGTAATTCAGTTCGCTCGCGTTCGCCATGTCCTGCCCCTCGGCTCCGGGCAGGGTCTCCGGCAAGGATCACGACGCCGCGGACGCGCTACGCGCCCAGCCTGCGTCATTACCCAAACCCCTCATGCGGGCCGGTGATCCGGCTTCTCCCGCTGACCTGCCTCTGGTCTCGTTGGTGAGCATACAATCCCGAGCCCCCTGATCTCGCAAGACTTTCTGGGTTTTCTTCACAAGTCGCCCGAAAACTGTGGCATTCCCGCACAAGCCGCATTCAGGCGATCGCCGCTTCCCGTTGCGGCCCGCGCCGCAACTGGGTATCGCTGGGACCGAGGAGACCCGCCCATGCCCGAGCCCACCGATCCCGTCGCCCTGACCGCCGCGCTGATCCGCTGCCGCTCCGTCACGCCGGAGGACGGCGGCGCGCTGGCAGTGCTGGAAGGGCTCCTCACGGAGGCCGGCTTCATCTGCACCCGCGTCGAGCGCGGCGGCGTCTCGAACCTCTTCGCGCGCTGGGGGCCGAAGGGTGCTGCGCGCAGTTTCGGCTTCAACGGCCATACCGATGTCGTGCCCGTGGGCGAGCGCGCGGCCTGGAGCCACGATCCCTTCGGCAGCGAGGTGATCGGCGGCGAGATCTGGGGGCGCGGGGCCACGGACATGAAATCGGGCGTTGCCGCCTTCGCCGCCGCGGCGGTGGATTTCATCCGCGCCACGCCCCCCGACGGCGCCGTGATCCTGGCCATCACCGGGGACGAGGAAGGCGACGCCGAACACGGCACGCGCGCCCTGCTCGACTGGATGACAGCCGAGGGCGAGGCGATGAGCGCCTGCCTGGTGGGCGAGCCCACCTGCCCCAACCGGCTGGGCGAGATGATGAAGATCGGGCGGCGCGGCTCGATGACCGCCTACCTGACGGCGACCGGCGTGCAGGGCCATTCCGCCTATCCGCACCGGGCGCGGAACCCGCTGCCGGTGCTGGTGCGGCTTCTCGACCAGCTCGCCTCGGCGCGGCTTGACGAGGGCACGGAGCATTTCGACGCCTCCACCCTGGCGATCACCACCGTGGACACCGGCAACCCGGCGAATAACGTGATCCCCGCCGCCGCAACGGCCACGGTCAACATCCGTTTCAACGACGCGCACAGCTCCGCCAGCCTGACCGAATGGCTGAAGGCCGAGGCCGCACGCGCCAGCGATGGCACCGGGGTGGAGATCGGGATGGAGGTGAAGGTCTCCGGCGAAAGCTTCCTGACCCCGCCCGGCCCGCTCTCAGACCTGGTGGCCCGCGCGGTGGAGGCGGAAACCGGGTTGGTCCCGGCGCTCTCCACCTCCGGGGGCACATCGGATGCCCGCTTCGTCAAGGATCATTGCCCGGTGGTGGAATTCGGGCTTGTGGGCCGCACCATGCACCAGGTGGACGAGCGGGTGGAGGTGGCCCAGATCGAGGCGCTCAAGGCGATCTACGCGCGCATCCTGGCCGGCTATTTCGCACAAGCCTGATGCATCGGCCCCGCCTTGTCATCATGCTCAAGGAGCCGCGTCCGGGCCGTGTCAAGACCCGGCTGGGGCGGGAAATCGGCATGGTCCCGGCGGCCTGGTGGTTCAGGCACCAGACGGCAGGGCTGATCCGCCGGCTGGGCCGCGATCCGCGCTGGCAGACGGTGCTGGCCGTGAGCCCCGATCATGCCGGGCTGGCCAGCCGCGTCTGGCCCGCGCATCTGCCGCGCATCCCGCAGGGACCGGGCGATCTGGGCGACCGGATGGGCCGCATCCTGCGCAGCATGCCGCCCGGCCCGGTGGCAATCGTCGGCGGCGACATCCCCGGCATCGCGCCAGCCCATGTGGCGCGGGCCTTCGCAGCGCTGGGCGATCACGACGCGGTCTTTGGCCCGGCGCATGACGGCGGCTACTGGCTGGTGGGGATGAAGCGCGTCGCTTCGCCGCCGGCCGCGCTTTTCCGCAATGTCCGCTGGTCCAGCGAGCACGCGCTGGCCGACAGCATGGCCGGCCTGCCGGACCTGCGCATCGCGCTGACCGACAGGCTGCGCGACGTCGATCGGGCCGCCGATCTTTGATCCGTCGGCGTGCGATGGCCGGATAGGGTTTTCGCGGATGACGGCCACGAGTCCGCATGCTATGGGCGGGCCATGTCGAAACTTCCCTCCAAAGACGCGCTGCTGATCTGGATCAACGAGAATCCGGGGAAATCCTCAAAGCGCGAGATCGCCCGCGCCTTCGGCATCAAGGGCGCGGACCGGATCGAGCTGAAACGGCTGCTCAAGGAACTGGCCGACGAAGGCCATATCCGGAAGACCCGCAAGAGCTACCGCGACGGCGACAAGCTGGCGCCGGTCACTGTGCTGGAAGTGCTGGCGCCGGACGCGGGCGGCGATCTCTTCGCGCGGCCGCTGGAATGGCAGGGCGAGGGTGAGGCACCGCGAGTGCTCTACATGCCCCGCCAGGGCGATCCGGCGCTCGGCCGGGGCGACCGTATCCTGGCGCGGCTGACCGAGGTCGCGGCCGAGGATCACGGCTACGAGGCCCGGCTGATCCGCAAGATCGGCATCAGTCCCCGCCGGATGCTGGGCATTTTCCGCACCGGCCCGGAAGGCGGGCGGATCGTCCCGGTGGACAAGGGAGCGGCAAAGGAATGGACGGTGCGCCCCGGCGATGTCCACGGCGCGCGCGACGGCGAGCTGGTGGAGGCCGAACAGGCCGGACCAAAGTCCCGGATGGGCCTGCCGCGCGCCCGCGTCGTGGAACGGCTGGGCGACCCGACGGCGCCGCGCGCAGTGTCGCTGATCGCGATCCACGCGCATGGCATTCCCGACGAGTTCCCCGAAGACGTGTTGGCCGAGGCCGAGCGCGCCAAACCCGCCGGGCTGGGCAAGCGCGAGGATCTGCGCGAGCTGCCCCTGATCACGATCGACCCGGTTGATGCCCGCGACCGCGACGACGCGGTCTGCGCCGCCGCCGATGACGACCCGTCCAATCCCGGCGGCCACGTCATCTGGGTGGCCATCGCGGATGTGGCGCATTACGTGCGCCCCGGCAGCCTGCTGGACCGCGAGGCGCGCAACCGCGGCAACTCCACCTATTTTCCCGACCGCGTGGTACCGATGCTGCCTGACCGGCTGTCGGGCGACCTGTGCTCGCTGCACGAGGACGTGCCGCGCGCCTGCATCGCCGTGCGGATGCGGCTGAACGCGAAGGGCGAGAAGATCGAGCACCGCTTCACCCGCGGGATGATGCGCTCGGGCGCATCGCTGACCTATGCCGAGGTGCAGGCCGCCCGCGACGGCCAGCCGGACGGGCGCACCGCACCGCTGGCGGAGACGGTGATCGCGCCGCTCTATGCTGCCTACGAGGCGTTGAAGACCGCGCGCGCGGCGCGCCATCCGCTCAACCTCGACCTGCCGGAGCGCCAGATCGTGCTCAGCCCGGAGGGCCGCGTGACCTCGGTCGCGTTCAAGGAGCGGTTCGACGCCCACCGGCTGATCGAGGAATTCATGGTGCTGGCCAATGTCGCCGCCGCCGAGGAGCTGGAGGCGCGCCGGCAGCCGCTGCTCTACCGCGTGCACGAGGAACCCTCGCCCGAGAAGCTCGACAGCCTGCGCGACGTGGCGCAGGCCGCGGGGCTGACGCTCGCCAAGGGTCAGGTGCTGCGCACCGAACATCTCAACCGGCTGCTCGACCAGGCTGCCGGCACCGACCATGCCGAGGTCA
Organism: Maritimibacter sp. 55A14; assembly: GCF_003122205.1. Lineage (GTDB taxonomy): Bacteria > Pseudomonadota > Alphaproteobacteria > Rhodobacterales > Rhodobacteraceae > QEYE01. The sequence goes on along the minus strand of NZ_QEYE01000009.1, from coordinate 153,037 downwards.
TCAACATGTCGGTACTGCGGTCGATGGCGCAGGCCTATTACGCGCCCGAGAATTTCGGGCATTTCGGGCTGCATCTGCGCCGCTACGCGCATTTCACCTCGCCCATCCGGCGCTATGCCGATCTGGTGGTGCATCGCGCGCTGATCGCCGCGCATGGCTGGGGCGAGGACGGGCTGACCGAAGCGGAGGCGGAGGCGCTGGCGGAGACGGGCGAGCTGATCTCGCTGACCGAGCGGCGTTCGATGGCGGCGGAGCGCGACACGACCGACCGTTATCTGGCCTCCTACCTGTCGGAGCGTGTCGGCAACGAGTTCGAGGGCCGCATTTCGGGCATCGCGCGCTTCGGCGTCTTCGTGAAGCTCGACGAGACCGGAGCGGACGGGCTGATCCCGATCTCCACCCTGGGGCGCGAATACTTCCATTACGACCATGACAGCCAGACGCTGATGGGCGAACATTCCGGGCTGACGCTGTCGCTCGGCACGCGGGTCACAGTACGGCTGGCCGAGGCCGTGCCGGTCACCGGCGGGCTAATGCTGGAGCTTCTGGACATCGCCGGCCAGACCATGCCGCGCGGCCCGGCCCGCAGCCGCCGCGGCGGTGCGCCCGGCAAGGGACGCAAACTGGCCAAGGCGCGGAAAAAATCCCAGAAGCTGCGCAAGAAATCGGGCCGCCGCGGCAACTGACCGCCGGTGGACGGGCGCGGGCCGCGATCACCGCTTTCGCGAATATCCGGGACAGGTTACAATCGCCGAAAAAGACGACCCGAGACAGAGCAGGAGCAGGCAATGACAGAGCGGCTGGGCATTTTCGCGCGGACAGGGTTGCTTCTTGCCGGACTCGCAGCGCCGGGTCTGGCGGGCGCTGTGGAGAGCTCCCCGAGGCCGCTCTCGCGGCCCGACGCCGCCGCGGCGCCCATGCGCCTGGCGATGCTCAACATCTCGCCGCGGCCCCGCGCCCGCCCGCTCGACGAACGGGAGGTGCAGCGCGTGGCAAACTCCGGGTTCCAAGGCTGGATCCGCAGCTTCCGGCCGCGCGCGCTGGCCGCGGGCGTATCGCCCTCGACCTTCGCCCGCGCCTTCGACGGGATCCACTACAACACCGACGTGATTTCGCGGGACCGCAACCAGTCTGAGTTCACCAAGCAGATCTGGGACTACCTCGACAGCGCCGTGTCCGACACGCGCGTCAGCAATGGCCGCGAGGCCTATCGCCGCCACCGCAGCCTGCTGCGGGAGATCGAGGCGCGCTACAAGGTCGACGCCCATGTGGTTACCGCGATCTGGGGGCTCGAATCGGCCTATGGCAGCCACAAGGGCAGGACCCCGATCGTCGAGGCACTGGCGACGCTGGCCTATGACGGGCGGCGGGGCCGGTTCTTCGAACAGCAGCTCGTCGCGGCGCTGAAGATCATCGAGTCCGGCGACACCGCCCCGCGCGACATGACCGGAAGCTGGGCCGGCGCTATGGGCCACACCCAGTTCATCCCGACCTCCTACCTGGCCTATGCGCAGGATTTCCGCGGCGATGGCCGGCGCGGCATCTGGGGCGAGGATCCGACCGACGGCTTGGCCTCCACCGCCAACTACCTGGCGCGCCACGGCTGGGCCTACGGCCACCCCTGGGGCATGGAGGTGACGCTGCCGCGCGGCTTCGACTATGCGCTGGCTGGGGAGCGGGTGAAGAAATCCGCCGCCGAATGGACGCGGATGGGCGTGCGGACCGCCGACGGACGCGCGGTGCCGGATTTCGGGCGGGCCTCGATCCTGCTGCCCGCGGGCGCGCGCGGGGCGGCCTTCGTCATCTACAAGAACTTCCACGTCATCGAGCGCTACAACGCCGCCGATGCCTATGTCATCGCGGTGGGCCATCTGGGCGACCGCATCCGCGGCGCGGGGGCGCTGCGCGCGGGCTGGCCGCGCAACGACCGTGGGCTGAGCGTCACCGAACGCAAGGAGATGCAACAGCGCCTGACCGCACGCGGCTACGACACCCAGGGGGTGGACGGCATCATCGGGCCGAACACCATCGCCGCGGTGCGCGCCTTCCAGGCGTCACAGGGGATGGTGCCGGACGGCTATACCTCGCTGGAGATCCTCCGCCGGTTGCGCTGAGCGGCCGACCGGGCCGGGGCTGGACAGCCGTCCACGCCGGGCGCAGGATTGCGGGATGGAGCAGCACACGGATATCGGAATAATCGGCGGCAACGGCGCGCTGGGCTCGGCCCTGGCGCGCGCACTGCTGCGCACCGACACGGTCGGGGCGGGGCGGCTCTGGGTCTCCTGCCGGTCGGGCGCGGCACCCGCACTCGCGGACTGGCCCGGCATCCATGTCACGGACGACAACCAGGCGCTGGCGGAGCGTTGCGCGACAATCGTGTTGGCCATCCCGCCGGTGGCGATGGACGGACTCGCGATCGCCGCGCCGGACGCATTGGTGATCTCGGTCATGGCCGGGCCGACCGCCGAACGCATCGCAGGGGCGACCGGGGCGCGCGCGGTGATCCGCGCGATGTCGAGCCCGCCCGCCGCCGATCTGGGGCTGGCCTTCTCGCCCTTCTGGGCCGGGCCGGGCGCGAGTGCCGGGGACCGCGAGACCGCCCGCGCCCTGCTGGCCGCCGCGGGGGAGACCGCCGAACTGGACCGTGAGGACCAGGTCGACCTCTTCACCGCAATCACCGGGCCGGTGCCCGGCGTTCTCGCGGCTGTGGCCGAAGCGATCCGCGCCCACGCGGGACGCCACGGCACGCCGCCCGACATTGCCGCCCTGGCGACGCGCCAGCTCTTCCGAGCCAGCGGCGCGATCATGGCGGACCCGCAGAACGACCCGGCGGATTACGTGGCAGAGATGATCGCCTATGCGGGCACCACGGCCGCGGCGCTGGAGACCTTGCGGCGCGGCCCGCTGGCCGAGGCCATCGCCGAGGCGCTGGACGCGGCCGCCGCGAAGGCCCGCGACATGGGCTGAGCCGGGCACAGAGTCGGGACGCGGGCGCAGGTGCCCCCCTTCCCTTCGGCGCGGCGCTCTGCTATCAGCCGCGCGTCCGGTTGTTCCGGGCACCGGTCGCAGCCTACCCGGTCAAGAAAACAAGGACCAGACGATGAAGACACTCGTGATCTGCTCGGGCGGGCTGGATTCCGTATCGCTCGCCCACAAGGTGGCCGCCGAACAGGAACTCGCCGGCCTGATCTCCTTCGATTACGGCCAGCGGCACCGCAAGGAGCTGGACTTCGCCGCCCGCGCGGCGGACCGGCTGGGCACGGGGTTCGAGCTGATCGACATGCGCGCGATCGGCGCGCATCTCTCGGGCTCGGCGCTGACCGACGATCTCGACGTGCCCGACGGCCATTACGCCGAAGAGACGATGAAAGTGACCGTGGTGCCGAACCGCAACGCGATCATGCTGGCTGTCGCCTTCGGCATCGCCGCGGCGCGCGGGGCCGATGCTGTGGCCGCTGCGGTACATGGCGGGGACCATTTCATCTATCCCGACTGCCGCCCCGGTTTCATCGACGCCTTCGAGACGATGCAGCGCGCGGCGCTGGAGGGATACGCGGATATCCGGCTCTACACGCCCTTCGTGCATCTTCCCAAATCGGCCATCGTCACCGAAGGGGCCCGGCACGGCACGCCCTTTGCCGAGACCTGGTCGTGCTACAAGGGCGGCGCGCGCCATTGCGGGCGCTGCGGCACCTGCGTGGAGCGGCGCGAAGCCTTCCACCTGGCCGGCGTGCCGGACCCGACGGACTATGCCGATCCGGACTTCTGGCGCGCGGCCACGGCGGCGGAGGGCGCGTGATGTACCGGATCACCAAGCAATTCCACTTCTCCGCCGCGCATCAGCTTGTCGGGCTGCCCGAGGATCACCCCTGCGCGCGGCTCCACGGGCACAACTACATCGCCGAGGTGGAGCTTTCGGCCGAGACGCTCGACGAGAACGGCTTCGTCATCGACTACCGGGCGCTCGAACCGCTGAAGCGGTATATCGACGAGACGCTTGATCACCGGCATCTCAACGAGGTGTTCGGCCATGACGGCGTGACATCGGAATGGCTGGCACGCCGGCTCTTCGACTGGGCGCGGGCGCGCTGGCCGCAGGTCACCGCCATGCGCATCAGCGAAACGCCCAAGACATGGGCCGAGTACCGGCCATGACCCGCCTGCGGATCGCCGAGATCTTTGGCCCCACGATCCAGGGCGAGGGTGCGCTGATCGGGGCGCCGACAGTCTTCGTGCGCGCCGGGGGCTGCGATTACCGCTGCACCTGGTGCGACAGCCTGCACGCCGTGGAAAGCCGCTTCCGCCAGGACTGGGCGGCGATGGAGACCGGCGCGGTCTGGGCGGAGGTGCGCAGGCTTTCCGGCGGCCGCCCGTTGACCGTGACGCTGTCGGGCGGCAACCCGGCGATCCAGGATTTTGGCCCGCTGATCGCGAACGGGAAGGCCGAAGGCTACCGCTTCGCGATGGAGACCCAGGGATCGGTCGCGCAGGACTGGTTCGCCTCGCTCGACATGCTGGTGCTGAGCCCCAAGCCGCCCTCCTCGGGCGAGGACGTGGACTGGGCCCGGTTCGACGACTGCCTGGCGCGCGCGGGCGATGCGGAATGCGTGCTCAAGATCGTCATCTTCGACGAGGCCGATTACCTCTGGGCGCGGGAGGCGGCGGCACGATATCCCGGCCTGCCGCTCTATCTGCAACCTGGAAATCACACCCCGCCGCCGGCTGGGGCCGAGGACGGGCCGCTCGACCTCGACGGGATCACCGACCGCATGACTTGGCTGATGGAGCGCTGCCTGGCGGATGGCTGGTTCGCGCCGCGCATCCTGCCGCAGCTTCATGTCATGCTCTGGGGCAACAGGCGCGGCGTCTGAGCCGCGCAGCAAGGAGGCCGGAATGGCACGCGAAGACATCTATGCCGATCTCACGCAACTGGGCGCAAAGACCGAGTTGCCCGCATCCCCCGACGAGGCCGTGCTTGAGCGGGTGCCGAACCCGCAGGCGGGCACGGCCTATACGGTGCGCTTCACCGCGCCGGAGTTTACCTCGCTCTGCCCGCTCACCGGGCAGCCGGATTTCGCGCATCTGGTGATCGACTACATCCCCGGCGACTGGCTGGTGGAGAGCAAGTCGCTGAAGCTCTATCTCGGCAGTTTCCGCAACCACGGCGCCTTTCACGAGGATTGCACCGTCTCCATCGGCAAGCGCCTGGCCGAGACGCTGGCCCCGCAATGGCTGCGCATCGGCGGCTACTGGTACCCACGCGGCGGCATCCCGATCGACGTCTTCTACCAGACCGGGCCCGCGCCCGACGGGGTCTGGATACCGGAGACCGGCGTCGCGCCCTATCGCGGCCGCGGTTAGCGCCACGTTCGGAACAGCTGGACCGATTTGAGGTCGTCGGCGCGTTCGGTGACGATCCGCGCGGTGGCCAGACCCCGGGACGGCGATCAGGCGTGTATGCAGTGCGCATTATCCGGCCACATGCGCACTGGATCGAGACTGTGCGCGGGCGTCACCACATCGCCAGCCCGTCGGCGCGGTGCTGGCGTTCGCGCGCCGGGCTTCGCCCTTGCTCCGCGCGAGGGCACCTTACGCATTTCCACTCAAGGCAGAGAGACGCGCATCAGATGAGGCCGGACTAGGCCAGACCCCGCGCCACGTCCTCGGCGATGACCTGCGCCTCATAACCCATCGCGCGGATCTGGCCCTCGCTCGACGGTTTGTAGGAGCAGAAATAGAGCCCTTCCGCCCCACTCGGCCCGCCCGAGACGCGCGGGCGGCCGCGATTGTCCAGAACCTCGGGCATGTCGCCCAGGATCGGCCGCAGATCGACCTCGAAGCCTGTGGCCAGGACGATCGCGTCATACTCTGCGCTTGAGCCGTCCGCGAAGCGGACCGCGCGGCCCGCGATGCGCTCAATGCTGGGATGCACGGTGATTTCCCCCGCGCGTATCTTCGCCAGCGTGCCGATGTCGATCAGCGGGATGCGCCCGTCCTCGCGCACCTGCGCGACCGGCCCCTTGTCCGCCTTCCGCAGCCCGTAGCGCGCGTAATCCCCCAGCGCCAGCCGCAGCACAGGCGCGGTGATCGCGTCGGCCATCCGGTAGGGAAGGATTTTCTGCAGCAGCCCGAAGGACAGGATCGGCACGCCCAGCAACTCCCTGGGCAACAGGTTCACGGGGCCGCGCACCACGATGCCCGCAGGACAACCGGCCTCGGCCAGGTCGAGCGCTATCTCGCCGCCGGAGTTGCCAAACCCCACGACCAGCACCCGCTGGCCCGCGAATGGCGCGGGGTTGCGGTAGTCCGAGGAATGGACGACGGAACCCGGAAACGCCTCCAGTCCCGGCCAGTCGGGACGGTGCGGACGGCCGGCCATGCCGGTGGCGAAGACCACGATCCCGGCCCGTTCCCGCCCCTTGGCGTGGCGCACCAGCCAGCAGCCGTCATCGTCGCGCGCCACCGACGACACGTCGGCCCCGAAAACCGGGGCGATGTCAAACCGTGCGGCGTAGTCCTGCAGATAGGCGATGACCTGTTCGCGCGACGGGTAGCGCGGCCAGTCGCGCGGCATCGGCAGATAGGGCAGATGCGAGCGCCCGCGCGGCGTATGCAGGTGCAGCCGGTCGTAATGCCGGTGCCAGGCGGAACCGATCCGCCCGCTGCGTTCCAGCACCGTCACCTCCAGCCCCGCACGGTGCAGGCAGACGGCGCTGGCAAGCCCCGCCGGGCCCGCCCCTATGACGATTGCGCGCATCCGTTCCCCCGGATCGGCCTTGCAGGTTGCCCTGCGCTCGGGCCACATTAGCCCGGTCTGTATCCCGTGGCCATCCGCCGGCCACCGCAATCGCAAGAGGGTCAGAGATGCCGAAATACGTCTTCGCCTATCACGGTGGCAGAATGCCCGACGCGCCGGAGGAACGCAGCCGCGAGAAGGCTGCCTGGGCGGACTGGTTCGACTGGTTCGAGAGCCTGGGCGCCTCGGTCCTCGATCGCGGCAATCCGCTGGGCGGCTCGCGGATCGTGACCTCCGCCGGCGTGGCCGAGGATGGCGGACCGAACCCGGTCTCGGGCTATACGGTGGTGGAGGCGCCCGATTTCGACACCGCGCTCAAGATGGCGCGCGGCTGCCCGATGCTGGATCATGGCGGCACCGTCGAGGTGGCCGAGGCGATCGAGCTGGGCATCTGACACAAGGGGACACGCCCATGACGGAACGGAAAATCGGACTGGACGACGCCTATGGGCTCAAGACACCGGAGGATTCTGTCCGGCTCTACCGCGACTGGGCAGGCAGCTATGACAGCGAATTTGCCGCCGGAATGGATTATCGCCTGCCCGCCGCCGTGGCACGCGCCTTCACCGATGCGGCGGGCGGGCGCGACGCGCCGGTCCTCGACGCGGGCGCGGGAACCGGGCTGGTGGGCGAACACCTGGAGGGCTATGCGCTCGACGCGCTCGACATCTCGGAGGAGATGCTGGAGATGGCCGCGGCCAAGGGGCTCTACCGCAAGACCATCGCGGGCGATCTGACCGGGACGCTGCCCATTGCCGACGAAAGCTTTGGCGGCGTGGTCAGCGCGGGCACCTTCACCCACGGCCATGTCGGGCCGGAGGCGCTGGGCGAGTTGCTGCGCGTGGCCCGTCCCGACGCACTCTTCGTGCTTGCCATCAATGCCGAGGCATTCATCGCGCAGGGCTTCGGCGCGGCGCTGGAGGTTCTGGGTCCCGCCCTCGTCGATCTGGTCTATTTCGAGACCGCAATCTACGGCCCGCGCGCCGATCCCGCGCATCGCGGCGACCGCGCGCTGATCGCGCGGTTCCGCAAGGGCTGAGAGGGCAGGCTCAGCCGCGCTTCTCGCCTTCCCTCGGGATCGGCAGGTATTCCACGCCGCCGCTCTGCCGCAGCGGTTGCGGATAGAGCGTCATGAGCTTCTGGATGTCCTCAGGCATCTCGGTGACGACCGGCAGGCCCAACTGCCGCGCCTCGCCCGCCGAGATCGGGTAGTCATGGGTCCAGACGCCGCTCGACAATTTCTCGGCCAGTTCCGCGGCGCGGCCGCGCTCCATGTGCTTGGCCAGCAGACCCGTCGCCGCGGCCTGCACTTGCGCCAGCGCCTTGCGGCCCATATCCGCCCGGATCAACGTCTCGTCGTCGATCTCGCCCATCGGTTTCTGTTCCACGGCGCGCAGGATCGACGCGACCGGCCATTGGCCGAGTTGCGGGTCGACTGGGCCCAGAACCGATTGCGCGCACATCACCACCTCGTCGGCGGCCAGCGCGATGAGCGTGCCGCCCGACATGGCGTGATGCGGGATGAAGACCGTGACCTTGGCCGGATGGTCCTGGAGCGCGCGCGCGATCTGCACCGCCGCCAGCACGAGCCCGCCGGGCGTGTGCAGCACGATGTCGAGCGGCACATCGTCGTCGGTCATGTGAATGGCGCGAAGGACCTGCTCGGAATCGTGCACGTCGATATAGCGCATCAGCGGGAAACCCAGCAGGCGCATCGTCTCCTGCCGGTGGACCATCAGGATCACACGGCTGCCGCGTGATTTCTGCAACCCGTCGATCATCCGCAGACGCTGGAACTCCAGCAGCTTCTGACGGATGACCGGCTGCAGGGCGGTGATCAGGATGAAGACCCAGATGAGGTCGAGAAAGGACATGCGCGAGGCTCCGGCTGCGAAAGACGATTAAATCACGGGCGGGGTGCGGGGGAAAGCAGGCACGAACTGCCTTCTCGTCCCTCGCGCATCAAGGCGACGAAGGGAACCCCGACATCCGGCCCGTTGCACAACCCGGTGCCCATACGCGTCACCCGAGGCCCCGCCGCGTGGTCTGGTTGCGCAACTCGACCAGCCGCGGCGGGACCGGCATGGACTGCACCACGGAGGAGTTCGTCGCCCCGAACGGCACGAGCCGGTCTATGACCGCCTCCATTTCGGCCACGTCGCGGACATGGGCGCGGGCCACGAAGCAATCATCGCCCGACACCCTTTCGCACATGACGATCTGCGGCGTCTCGCGGATGGCCGCGATCATGTTGCCCATCTCGCCGGGCAAGGGCCGCGCCCGGATCAGGACCGTGAGCCCGTAGCCGAGGCGCGCAGGGTCGATCCGGGCCGCGTAGCCTGTGATGACGCCGGTATCCTCCAGCCGCCGGACCCGCTCCCCGACGCTGGGTGCAGAAAGACCGACCCGGCGCGCCAGTTCTGCCCGCGCGATTCGGGCGTCGGCCCGGAGTTCGCGGATGATCGCCGCATCAATGGGGTCCAGATTTGAAGCTTCGGTTCGAAGGCGTGGCGCCTCATTTACCTTCTTCTGAGAACGATATTCTTTCACGATCCCATCCATCGTCCATATATTAAGGCCGTTCAACCTTGCATCATGCAGGCATGTCCAATCAAGCCCCTTCCGATCCAGCCATCCCCGCCCCGCCCGGCGTCATGTCCCGCACCGCCGCGGCTGTGCCGCCGCAGGCCTGGTTCGGCGTCTCCGCGGTGTTCCACTATCTGGGCCCGTCCTTCGCTGTGCTGCTCTTCCCTGCGGTCGGAGTTTTGGGCGTCGCGTGGTTCCGCATCGCCACGGCGGCGCTCGTCTTCGCTCCGGTCACACGGCCCTGGCGAACCTTCCGCAACGCCACATATCGGGAGCGCGCGCTACTGCTCGCCCTCGGGGCCTGCCTCGCGGCGATGAACAGCGCCTTCTACCTGGCGCTCGACCGGCTGCCGATCGCGCTTGTCGCGGCCATCGAGTTCATCGGCACGATCGGCGTCGCGCTCTGGGGTCTGAGGACAGGGCGGAACCTCCTGGCCCTGGCGCTCGCCGTCATCGGCGTGACGCTTCTGATCGACATGGGCGCGCTTCTCGGCGCGGGTGGGCCGGCGCTTGCATCGGATCTGCTCGGTCTCTTCTGGGCCGCGCTCAACGGGGGGCTCTTCGTTCTCTACATCATTCTCGGGCACCGGATTTCCCAAGGCGGGGCGTCGGGCGGCATCGAACGGCTCGGGGCCGCGATGACGGCCGCGTTCCTCTTCGTCATGCCGGTCGGGTTCATTCAGGCGCTCGACGCCTTTGGCGCGCCGCTGCTGGTACTGGCCGGGATCGGCGTGGGCATCTGCTCGTCGGTGATCCCCTATGTCTGCGATCAGCTTGCCATGTCGCGCCTGCCGCGCGCCAGCTTCGCTTTCCTGCTGGCGCTGCTGCCCGCGACCGCGACGATCATCGGTGTGATCGTCCTTGGGCAAATACCCGGTGCGGGCGACATGCTCGGCGTGGTGCTCGTGATGACCGGGGTTGCCATCCACAGGCCGTCAGAGCCTTGAGCGCGCTATCGCCCCTTCCAGACCGGATCGCGCTTCTCGGCGAAGGCGCGCGCGCCCTCAAGCTGGTCCTCCGAGGAATAGAGCCTGTCGACCGTGGCAAGCTGGCGCCGGGTGATCCGGTTCATCGCGTCCTGGAATTTCGCGTCCTCCGCGTCGCGCACGATCTCCTTGATCGCGGCATGAACCAGCGGCGGTCCGGCGGCGAGCAGCCGCGCCTGTTCCCAGGCCCGCTCCATCAGCTCCGCGCCCGGCACGATCTCGTTGACCAGCCCCCAGCGATGCGCCTCGGCCACGTCGAACCAGCGCCCGGTCAAGAGCAGCTCCATCGCGATGTGATAGGGGATGCGCTTGGGCAGCTTCACGCTCGCCGCGTCGGCCACCGTGCCGGATCGGATTTCGGGCAGCGCGAAGGTGACATGCTCGGCCGCCAGGATGATATCGGCCGAAAGCGCCAGTTCCAGCCCGCCGCCGCAGGCGATGCCGTTGACCGCCGCGATGACCGGCTTGTTCATCCCGCGCAACTCCTGCAATCCGCCGAAGCCGCCGACGCCGTAGTCGCCGTCCACCGCGTCACCCTCGGCCGCGGCCTTCAGATCCCATCCGGGGCAGAAGAACTTCTCCCCCCCGCCGGTCAGGATCGCCACGCGCAGCTCCGCGTCATCGCGGAACTCGCGGAACACCTCGCCCATGATGCGGCTGGTCTTCAGATCGATCGCATTGGCCTTGGGCCGGTCGAGTGTAACCTCCAGGATCGCGCCCTCGCGGCGGGTCTTCACTGCACTGTCGGTCATGTCGCCTCCCAGATGAGTGCATCTGCCGCCACGGCCCGCGCCGGGGTGCAGATCAGCGGATTGATCTCAACTTCCTCGACGCGGTCGGCATTTTCAACCACGTAGGACTGGACGGCGCGGATCGCCGCGAGGATCGCGGAGCGGTCTGCGGCCGGCGCGCCGCGATAGCCGTCCAGCAGGCGGGCGATGCGCAGGCCATCCAGCGCCCGCAGAATCGCCGCGTCGGATGCGGGCACCAGCAGCGCGGCGCTGTCGGCCATCAACTCGGTCAGCGTGCCGCCCGCGGCCAGCGTCAGTACGAAACCATGCGCCGGATCCTTGACCACGCCGACGAGAAGCTCCGCGACCGCGCCGCCGATCATCTCCTCCACCAGGAACTCCTCCACCGGCATCGAAGCGGCGGCGCGGTGTACCGCCTTTTCGCCGGCGAGGTTCAAGGCCACAGCCCCGGCCTCGGTCTTGTGGGCCGGACCCGCGCCCTTCAGCGCCACCTGCCCGCCCAGCCGGACCGCCGCGCGCGCCGCCGCGTCTCGTCCTGATGCGGTCGCCCCCCGCGGCACCTCAAGACCATGCGCCGCCAGCGCCGCCTTGGCCGCAGCCTCGCCAAGGATCCGCGTCGAGGGCGCCGACGGCGGCGGCGGCAGAAGCGGCGGCTCGGGCAGCGGGGCGGTACCGATGAAGGCCGCCGCCTCGGCCGCCGCGATCGCCTCGGACAGCCCGTTGAGCGGCACCACCCCGCCCTCCATGAACCGCCGTGCGACCGCTTCGGGCAAAAGCTCGGGCAGGGTCGCGACCACGGCGACATTGGCGCCCGTGCGGGCCTTCGCGGCCAGCGCCGCCGCGGTGGCGCATTCCCAGTCCGACGGATCGGCGCGGTCAGCGCGCGGATAGTCCAGCACGATCAGCGTCAGTGCCAGATGCGGAGCCATCATCGCCGCCCAGGCGCGCGTCATCGCCTCGGTGTCACGCCAGATATAGGTGTGGTAGTCGAGCGGATTGGCCAGCGCGACCATCGGCCCCAGCGCCGCGCGCAGCTCCGCCCGCTGCGCCGCGGTCAGGGGCGGAAAGCGCACCCCGCGCCCGTGCGCAGTGTCGGCGACCAGGCTCGCCTCGCCCCCCGAGCAGGAGATCGAACCCAAATCGCCCGAGGTCAGCGGCCCGGTCACATGCAGAAGCTTCAGCGTCTCCAGAAGCTCCGGCAGGCTTGCCACCCGTGCGATGCCCAGCCGCTCCAGCAACGCCCGCGCGCCAGCCTCGCCCCCCGTCATGGAGGCGGTGTGCGATACCGCCGCCGCCTGCGCCTGCGCGGAGCGTCCGATCTTGAGCGCCACCACCGGCTTGCCCAGCGCGCGCGCTTTCTCCGCCAGCGCCTCGAACCCGCCAAGGTCCCCGAACCCCTCGATATGCAGGCCGAGCGCCGTGACCCGCGGATCATCGAGAAGCCCCGCCCCGATCGCGGCGATGCCGGTCTGCGCCTGATTGCCGGCCGTCACCACATAGGCCAGCGGCAGGGCGCGGGACTGCATGGTCAGGTTGATTGCGATATTCGAGGATTGCGTGACGATCGCCACGCCGCGCGCGCAGGGCGCGACGCCATGCTGATCGGGCCAGAGCAGCGCGCCATCGAGCCCGTTGATGAAGCCGTAGCAGTTCGGCCCCAGAACCGGCATGTCGCCAGCCGCCCGGCAGAGCGCCTGCTGCAGGTCGCCGCCGCTGCCATCCTCCGCCGCCGCCTCGCGGAAGCCGGAGGCGAAACAGACCGCCCCGCCCGCTCCCATCGCCGCAAGCTCCGCCACCAGTTCGACCGTGGCATGCCGGTTGACGCCGATGAAGACCGCGTCGGGCACGCCGGGAAGCGCCGCCAGATCGGTATGGGCCCGCAGACCGCCGATCTCCGCCGCACTCGGATGCACGGGCCAGACCGCGCCCGAAAACCCCATGCGCAGGGTTTGCGAGACCACGGCGCGCCCCCAGGCGCCGCCGCCGATGACGGCGATGCTGCGCGGCCGCAGGAGGCGCGAGAGATCCCGCGTCATGCCTGGCCGCCTGGGGCGGGCCTTTCCGCCTCCGGCGGGGATATTTCTGGCAAGAAGAATGGCCGGTAACCGCGCCTTAACGACATTGCGCGAGGCTCGGGGCACGGTACAGGCGGGGACGCCGATGACCGTGCAAGGAGAAAGGGCCATGCCCCTCCGATGGGGGATCCCCTGCGGGTCCCCCATTTCTTCTTGCTCCAAATATCCCCGCCGGAGGCAAGAAAACTCTCTGGTGCGCGCATCGCCTCAGGCTCCCAGCGGCCGCAGCAGTTCGCGGCCGATGATGTGGCGCTGAATCTCCGATGTGCCGTCCCAAATCCGCTCCACCCGCGCGTCACGCCAGAACCGCTCCAGTGGCAGGTCGTCCATCAGCCCCATGCCACCATGGATCTGGATCGCGGCGTCTGTCACTCGCGCCAGCATCTCCGAGGCGTAGAGCTTGGCGCTCGCGATCTCGCGGTTGGCGGGCAGGCCCTTGTCCAGCCGGTCGGCGGCGGCGAGCGTCATCAGGTCGGCCGCATCAATCTCGGTGATCATGTCGGCGATCTGGAAGCCCACGCCTTGGAACCGCCCGATCTTCTGGCCGAACTGCTCGCGCTCCGCGGCATAGCCCAGTGCCAGGTCGAAGGCCCGTCGCGCCCGGCCCACGGCCATCGCCGCCACGGTGATCCGCGTCGCATAGAGCCATTCGTTCATCACCGCGAATCCGCCATCGACCTGCCCCAGCACCTGGGCGTCGGAGAGGCGGCAATCGTCAAACTCCAGCACCATGTTCTTGTAGCCGCGATGGCTGACCGACCGGTAGCCCGGCCGGATGGTGAAGCCCGGCGTGCCGCGGTCGACCAGGAAGGCGGTGATGCGTTTCTTGGGGCCCTTCGGCGTCTGATCCGCGCCCGTGGCCAGGAAGACGATCACGAAATCCGCGTGATCGGCGCCCGAGATGAAATGCTTGGTGCCGTTCACCACCCAGTCGCCGCCCTGCCGCCGGGCACTGCATGTCATGGATCGTATGTCGGACCCGGCGCCCGGTTCGGTCATGGCGAGTGCGTCCATCCTCTCGCCCTGCACGGCGGGCATCAGGTAGCGCTCCACCTGATCGCCCGTGCAGGCCATCAGGATATTCTGCGGCCGCCCGAAGAAATGCGTGAGTGCCATCGAGCCGCGCCCCAACTCGCGCTCCACCAGCGCGAACTCCAGGTGGCTCAGCCCGGCGCAGCCGACACTTTGCGGGAAGTTGCAGGCGTAAAATCCCAGATCGAGCGTCTTGCGCCGGATGCGTTCGGCGATCTCGGCCGGCACCTCGCCGGTGCGCTCGACCTGCTCCTCATGGGGGTAGATCTCCTTCTCCACGAAGCTGCGCACCGTGGCGGCGATCATCTCCTGCTCTTCTGTCAGACCATATTGCATCGGGGCCTCGTCTGCGGCGGGTCAGGTGGCGTAGTCGGAACCCTCGGCGTCCAGGATCGCCTTGAGCTCCGCCAGGTGGCGCTTGTCCTGCTCGGGATAGGTTTCAAGCTCGCGTGCGGTCTTCTCGGCGATCTCGTCGGAGAGCACGCGCAGCGGCTGGCCGGTCTGTAACGCGCGGATATAGGTCTCGGCGGCGCGTTCGAAATAGAACATCCGGTTGAAAGTCTCGGCCACGGTATCGCCGATCACCATGACCCCGTGATTGCCCATGATCATCACCCTCTGGCGCGGGTCGGTGAAGAGCCGCGCGCAGCGCGCGCCTTCCTCCTCGAAGGCCAGGCCGCCATAATCCTCGTCGATGACGTAACGGTTGAAGAAGGTGGCGCTGTTCTGGTCGATCGGCGGCAGGCGGCTGTCGGCCAGGCTGGCCAGGACGGTCGCGAAGGTGGAATGGACATGCATCGCGCAGCGGGCTTGCGGACAGTGCCGGTGGAGCCCGCCATGCAGCCCCCAGGCGGTGGGGTCCGGCGCGTCGGGGCCATCCAGCGTCCCGGGATCGTTGGCGTCGATCAGGAGGAGGTCCGAAGCGCGGATGCGGCTGAAATGCACCTGGTTGGGGTTCATCAGGAAGCGCGTGCCATCAGCGTTCACCGAGAGCGAGAAATGGTTCGCCACCGCCTCGTGCATGTTCAGGCGCGCGGTCCAGCGGAAGGCGGCGGCCAGTTCCACCCGTTCCGGCCAGTGATCCATGTTCGGGCGGGCGGCGGCTTCTTGCATCGCGACCATGAGAACCTCCATCTCCTTGTCGCGAAGCAAGACACGCACGGCGGGGCTTTACCAACGAAAAATTCAAGGGCTATGTATAAGTTGAACTAATGATCTTCTTATGGTGAAACATGGCCCGCACCGACCTGCCCCCGCTCAACTGGCTGCGCGCCTTCGAGGCCTCGGCCCGGCACCTGTCCTTCACCGGGGCGGCGGCGGAGCTGAACATGACGCAATCCGCAGTCAGCCAACAGATCAAGACGCTGGAGGCCCATCTGGGCCGGCTGCTCTTCCACCGCCGGCCGCGGCGGCTGGAACTGACCGAGGCGGGCAAGGCCTATTTGCCGGCGGTGCAGGAAGCCTTCGCCACGCTGGCGCACGGCACCCGCGCCATTGCCGGGCCGGAGGCCGGGCAGCTTCTTCAGGTGCAGGCGAACATGGGTTTCTCGGTACTCTGGCTCGCGCCGCGCCTGCCGCGGCTGATGGCGGCGCATCCCTGGCTGCGGCTCAACATAACCACCGCGATATGGGAGCCGGAGCGGACCGCCGCGCGTGCCGATGTGGAGATACGGCTGGGCCGGACGCCCGGCGAGGGCGTGCGGGCGGAGCGACTGACGCGCGACCGCTACTACCCGGTTGCCGCGCCGGGCTTCGCGGTGGAACTGGACCGTCTGGGCGAGGTGCCGCTCTTCGACTGCGCCGACATGCTCTGCGGCTGGGAAGGCTGGTTCGCGGGCCAGGGGCTTGAGTTTCCGCGCGGCAGAAGGGTGAGCTATGCCTCCACCTATGCGCTGACACTGGCCGCGGCGGAAGCCGGCGCCGGCGTGGCGCTGGCCCATGACACGGTGGCGCGGCACAAGCTGGAAACCGGGCGGCTGGTGCGGCCCTTCACTCATGCCGGGGAGATGGAGGAGAGCTATTTCCTGATTGCCCCCGACCGGGCCTCGGCCTCACCTGCGGTGATCGCCTTCACCGACTGGCTGCGGGCGGAAATGAAAGGCCCCGGACCTTGATCCGGGGCCTCCCCTCGCCAGGCATATGGAAGAGGTACTCAGCCTTTCGAGAATTCGGGATAGGCTTCCATGCCCAACTCCACCATGTCGAGGCCGTTGATCTCGGTCTCCTCGTCCACGCGGATGCCCATCACGGTTTTCAGGATGAACCAGAGAGCCAGGCTGCCAACGAAGGTGAAGACACCGAAGGCGATGATACCCATCAGTTGGGTGCCAAGGCTGGCGTCACCGTTGTAGAAGACCACGGCTATCGTGCCCCAGATACCGGCAAACAGGTGCACTGGCACAGCGCCGACCACGTCGTCGATCTTGAACTTGTCCAGCATCGGCACGGCGAGGACCACGATCAGACCACCCACTGCACCGATCCACAACGATCCGAACAGAGTGGGGGCCAGCGGCTCGGCGGTGATCGAAACCAGACCCGCCAGCGCGCCGTTCAGCACCATCGTCAGGTCGGGCTTCTTGTACATCACCTGCGTCAGGATCAGGGCGGTCACGGAACCGGAAGCGGCGGCCATGTTGGTGTTGGCAAAGATGCGGCTTACGTCCGAGACGTCGCCCACGGTGCCCATGGCCAGCTGCGAGCCGCCATTGAAGCCAAACCAACCCAGCCACAGGATGAACGTACCCAGGGTTGCAAGCGCCAGGTTCGAACCCGGGATCGGGTGCACCTTGCCATCCTTGCCGTACTTGCCGATACGCGGGCCCAGCACGATGGCACCGGCCAGAGCGGCCCAGCCACCCACCGAGTGCACAACAGTCGACCCGGCAAAGTCCGAGAAACCAGCCTCGGACAGCCAGCCGCCACCCCACTGCCACGAGCCCGAGATCGGGTACATGACACCGGTCAGAAGGATCACGAATACCAGGAACGGCCACAGCTTGATGCGTTCGGCCAGCGCACCCGACACGATCGATGCGGTGGCAGCAACGAACACCAGTTGGAAGAAGAAGTCAGACCCGACCGAGGCGTAGTCAAGCGCCGCATCCGCCGCGCCCACACCCACAGGGTCCAGCACGGTCTGCGAGAAGAACGGACCGACCCAGCCGGCCATGATCCACGCGTCGCCCGGATACATCAGGTTAAAGCCGATCAGCCAGTACATGATCGCGGCAAAAGAGTAGAGCGCAATGTTCTTGGTCATCTGCATCGTGACGTTCTTCGAACGCACAAGCCCGCCTTCGAGCATTGCGAACCCGGCGGCCATGAAAAAGACGAGGAAGCCTGCCATGCAAAACAGCAGTGTCGTCATGATATAAGGGCCGATCTCGTCAAAACCCGGCGTCGCCGCATCCTGTGCAAACGCCAGCGATGGCACCAAGGTAAGCGCCGCGGCGGCAAGGCCCGCGGTGATCGTGCCCGGTTGAATATAGCGGTTCATTGTCATTTCCTTATTTCCCCTCGTGCGCTCAGAGCGCGTCCTCGTCGGTTTCGCCGGTGCGCACGCGCACGGCCTGTTGCAGGTCGAGAACGAAGATCTTGCCGTCGCCGATCTTGTCGGTCCGCGCGGTATCGCGAATCGTGGCGACGACCTGATCGGCCATTGCCGCGGAAACGGCGATCTCCAGCTTGACCTTGGGCACGAAATTCACGGCGTATTCGGCGCCGCGATAGATCTCGGTATGCCCCGACTGAGCGCCGAATCCCTTGATTTCCGTAACCATCATGCCGCGCACGCCGATGGATGTGAGCGCCTCGCGCACCTCCTCCAGCTTGAACGGCTTAATCGCTGCTATGATGAGTTTCACGTAGTCATCCCCTCGATGGTGCAGGCGGTCCTGCGTGGATCAGATGGGGGGATCAGGGATGCCGCAGCGCAGAATGACAAGGTTCAGCCATGGGGTGGGGCGCCATTTTCCAGGGCATATTGCACATTTTTTGCACAACTTTCACCTTATGATTAAAAATTAGGCAAATCGAAATCGGCGCAGCGGCCTGTCTGCTCTCCACTTTCGGGAATGAAGCCGCTATTCAGGACGCAACGATAAAACCCGCGCAGGTGACAGCAGAATGAGTGGAAACGGCAGGAAGCGTCCGCACCTTGTGGCGGATCGCAGAACGACGCGCCCGAAAGCCCGCAAGGCCGCGCCAGCCAAGCGCCGTGCCGCGAAGCGCCCCGCCAAGCGCCGCTCCTGGCTGGTGCGGGTGATGCGCAGCTTCCTGCGGCTGGTCTTCCGGCTGCTCTGGGGCATCGGTTGGCGCAGCGCCGCAATCCTGGCGATGGTGCTCGCGGGCGCCACTTTCTTCTTCTACCTGCAACTTCCACCCAAGGCGTTCGACCTGGTGGACGGGCGCACGCGCGGGTCGGTCACGCTGCTCGACCGCGACGGCGAACCCTTCGCCTGGCGCGGCGACATGTTCGGCGGCGCGGTGACCGCCGGCACCGTTTCCGAGCATCTGAAAAATGCCGTGGTCGCCACCGAGGACAAGCGCTTCTACCGGCATTTCGGCATCAGCCCGCGCGGCATCGCCGGCGCGATCCGAATCAACCTGAGCGAGGGGCGCGGCCCGCTGTCGGGTCATGGCGGCTCCACCATCACGCAGCAGGTCGCCAAGCTGCTTTGCCTCGGCGTGGCCTACGACCCGGAGGATTGGAAGAACGAGGCGGAGTATGAAAGCGACTGCCGCCGCACGACGCTTTGGCGCAAGATCAAGGAAGTGCCCTTCGCACTGGCGATGGAGGCGAAATACACCAAGGACGAGATCCTGAGCATCTACCTCAACCGCGCTTACCTGGGCGCGGGGGCGCGCGGTTTCGAGGCCGCGAGCCAGCGTTATTTCGGCAAATCCGCAGCCAGCGTCCGCCCGGCCGAGGCGGCGATGCTGGCCGGGCTGCTGGTCGCGCCCTCCTATTACGCGCCGACCAGCAACATGGAACGCGCCCGCAACCGCGCCGCGGTGGTCCTGTCGCTGATGCAGCAACAGGGTTATCTCTCGGCGCAGTCCGCAGCGGCGGCGCGCGAGAACCCCGCCGGCCTGTCGGATGCCGCTCGCGCCGAAATGGGAGGTTACTTCGCCGATTGGGTGATGGAGGAAGGTCCCGATTTCCTGACCCGCGACACGACCGAAGACGTGGTCATCCGCACCACCTTCGACCCGCGGCTTCAGCGCGCGGCGGAGGAGGCGGTGCAGAAGGTCTTCGACGAGAAGGTGCGCGACGAGTCCGAGGCGCAGGCGGCCGTCGTGGTGATGTCAGCCGACGGCGCGGTGCGCGCGGTCGTGGGCGGGAGGCAGATGCGGGCCTCCGGGCTTTTCAACCGCGCCACACAGGCGAAGCGTCAGACCGGCTCGGCCTTCAAGCCCTTCGTCTATGCCGCCGCACTCGATCTCGGTTTCCGGTTCGACAGCGTCGTGGTGGACGAACCCGTGACGCTGGACATTCCCGGCTCCGGCGAATGGTCGCCGCGCAACTATGACGGAAAGTTCCGCGGCGAGATGCGGCTGACCGACGCCCTGGCGCAATCCATCAACACCGTCGCCGTCAAGGTTTCGGAGGCCGTGGGGCGCGAGAACGTGCGCAAGGTCGCCACGGATTTCGGCATCCAGACGGATCTCGCGTCGGGCGCGGCGCTGGCGCTTGGCACATCGGAGACGACGCTGATGCAGATGACCGGCGCCTTCGCCGGCATCCTGAACGGCGGCAGCTCGGTCAAGCCCTACGGCATGACGAGCCTGCGCCTGCAGGGCGAGCGCGAGCCGCTGATGCAGATCGAGGGCGGCGTGGGCGAACGCGTGATCTCGACCAGTGCGGCGCGACAGCTCACCTACATGATGAGCCGCGTCACAGAAGCCGGGACCGGCCGGCGCGCCGCGCTGCCCGACCGGCTCACAGCTGGCAAGACCGGCACCACCCAGGCCGCCCGCGATGCCTGGTTCGTAGGCTTTACCGCCGATTACGTGGCCGGTGTCTGGATGGGCTATGACGACAACTCGCCGCTGACAGGCGTGACCGGCGGCGGTCTGCCAGCGGAGATCTGGCGCGAGACGATGATCCGCGTGCATGAAGGGCTGGAGCCTCGCCCCCTGCCGATGATCGACCCGGTGGCCGAGGCCACGCCCGGCATGCGCGCGCCGCGCACCGAAAGGCGGATCCGCCGCGGCGTGGAACAGAGCATTCTCGACGAGGTTCTGGGCGCGATCTTCGGGCGCCGGAACTGACCGCTCAGCACTCCCGCATCGGCAGGAGGAAGGCGAACCGCGCGCGGATTTCCGCGTCTTCGTCCCAGTCCGGCACCTCGTCCCATTTCTCGTTCACGGTGACGCGGGAATCGTTGAGCCCATGCACCGAGCGGACGAACATGCGCCGCTCCGCGAATTCGGTGAAGCCGAACCGCTTGGGCGCCGTGCGGTGGCTGATCGCGAAAATGTTCTTGTCCTGCGCGCGCCCGATCATCGTTAGCCCCAGATTGATGAAACGGTAATTGTGTTTCAGCAGGCGTGGCGGCTGGCTTTCCAGATCCAGCCCGTAACCCCGCGGGAAAGTCACGAAATGCGGCAGCGCCTCCACCTTCAGCCCACCCGCGTCGCGGCGTTCGGCCAGCAGGGTCTCGAGCGTCTCCACGTAATCCGAGGCCAGCCCGTCATCGTCGTCCAGCACGACCTGCGCGACCGGCGCGTCGCCATGGACCCGCTTCATCCAGCGCGCCAGCCAGCGCCGGGCGGGCGAGAACCCCGCCTGCACGATCTTGAAGCGCTCTGTCGGCAGGGCGGCGGCGCAGATCGCCTCCAGTCGCTCGCGCGCCCAGTCGGGCAGGCGTTCGCTGGTCAGCAGGAAAAGATCGAAATTCTGCGACGACTGGCCCTTGAGCGAGGCCAGCGCCACCAGTTCGAGCAGCGCCAGCCGTGCCTCCAGCCTGTCGCGGTCGAAAAGCTGGCCGGGGTCTTCGGAAAACTCGCTCTTCCAACCGGATTTGCCCCAGAAGGAAAACCGGGTGCAGATCACAATTCTTGGAAGCTCGGCCATGCACGCACCGCTAAAACCCTGTCAGCGACACGATAACCACGTCTGGATCCGCCCATCAACCCCGGCGGGAATTATCCCGCCGTCCGGAGATCCTGGATCAACGCATCGACATTGCCGCCGCGCTTGTCGAGCATGGCGCCGATTTCCGTGCGTTCCGTCGCCAGCATGTTGATCCCCTCGATATAGAGGTTGAACATCTTGGGCTTTCCGCTCTTGTCGGAGACATGCCAGAGTACCTCGAAAGGTGCCTCGCCGCGCAGATCCGCGACCGAGACGACCTCGTAGAAGCTCTTGACCTTGCGGGTGTCCTGCACGCGGATCTCCCCGCCGATGAACTCGCGGAAGCGCTTGCCGTATTTGCGCGACAGGTAGCCCTGGAATGCCTCTGTGAACGCGCGGCGCTGACTGTTGTCGATCGACCGCCACTCCACGCCCAGCGCGCTGCGCGCGATGATCGGCACATCGGCATATTTCTGGAGAATGCCCTCGAAGCGCCTGTACATGGCCTGTTCGCGCGCGCCGGAATTGATGACCGAGTTTATGTCGGCCACGAGCCGGCTGATCAATTCGCGCGCCTCGTTCAGCGTCAGGGCCTGTGCGTGCAACGGCAGGGCGATCCCGGTGATGCCCGCCGCGAGGCCCATCACGACCGCGCGGCGGCCGGGTCTATTCGCTGTAGGGGTCGCTGTAGGGATCGCTGTACGGGTCCGTTCCATCCTGCGCGGCTGATGCATTTTGAGACTCCTCGGAATTCGCATACGGGTCGATATAATCACCGGATTTACCACCGCGAAGCTTGAATCTGCGATTCTGCAGGTAGATCATCCGTGCCTGTGCGTAACTATCTGCACTTTCATATAAAATCGAGTCGATCAAATCTCTGCGCTTACTGCGTGTGCTCAGTGCCGAACCGACATCCGCCCCGATATCGAGGAACCGCTCCGGCGAGCCGACGACCCAGCGGATCGGATTGGCAGCGAGGTCGACGAAAATCCCGGCCATGTCGCGGCTGGTGGTGGGGCCGATGAAGGTGGCTTCCACATAGCGGCCTTCGCGCACACCCCAGACATGCAGCGTCTCGCCGAAATCGGTGTCGTCCTGCTCGATCCCCATCTTGCGCGCCACGTCGAAAATCCCGACGATGCCCACGGTCGAGTTGATCGCGAAGCGCGCGGTGTTCTTCAACGCCCGCCCGATGCGCAGTTGCAGCACCTGGTTGACCACGTCCATCGGCACGTCGAGATTGTCGGCGAAATTGTTGATACCCTCCTGAACCGGTTCGGGCGTGATGGTGTCGTAGCCACGCGCCGCAGGGTCGATGAACGCCTTGTCCACCTCCTTGTTGAACTCGTGCGCGCCGCGGTTCCGTTCTTCCATCGGATCGTGGATGCCTGTCGGGATTTCCGCCGGGCCGCAGCTTGCGACCGCCGCGGAGCACAGGCAAAGCAAGGCTAGCGCACGGAGTTTCGAACTGGTCATACTTGCTTCA
Source organism: Maritimibacter sp. 55A14 (assembly GCF_003122205.1). GTDB lineage: Bacteria > Pseudomonadota > Alphaproteobacteria > Rhodobacterales > Rhodobacteraceae > QEYE01. The sequence continues at coordinate 130,240 of NZ_QEYE01000009.1, read as the reverse complement.
CCTGTCCCAGCGATAGTCAACGATTTATTCATAGGCGCTATATATTAGCTGTGCAAATCCGGATTGCCATAGAACCACGAACTTGTGTCTTGGTCATGGCCGGTTTTCCGGACCATGCCCCGTAAAGGACATGGTTCGGCCACGGCAGCGGTATTTCAGGGGCGGTCGGAGGTGCAACCAGTGAACGCCAGGACCGGGGCAACGGAACTGCGCATGACGCTGTGGGGCAACACGCGGCTCTTCGCGGCGGTCTTCGTCTTCAGCGTCTTCGTCAATCTGTTGATGCTGACAGGGCCGCTCTACATGCTCCAGGTCTATGACCGGGTGCTCGCCAGCGGGTCCGAGGAGACGCTGGCCGCGCTCTCGATGCTCTCTGGCTTCCTGTTCCTGATGATGGGGCTCCTGGACCATGCCCGCGGCCGGGTGATGGCGCGGGCCGGGGCGCGGTTCCAGTCGCGCCTCGACGCCCGCGTCTTCGCGGCCGAGATGGATGCGGCCGCTCCGGGGGCTCGGGATCGCGGGCGCGGCGGCCTGCGCGATCTGGAGGATGTCCAGCGCCTGCTGACCGCCCCGGCGCTCACCGCGCTTTTCGACCTGCCCTGGACGCCGTTCTTCCTGGCCGCGATCTTTCTTTTCCACACCTGGCTGGGACTTCTGGCGACAGCGGGCACGCTGGGTCTGATCCTGCTCGCGGCACTCAACCAGTGGGCCACGGCGGGCCCGATGGGCAAATCCGCCGCCGCGGGCGCCGCCGCGGACCGCATCGCCGGCCGGGTCGCCGCAGAGGCCGAGACTGTTACCGGCCTGGGCATGCGGGGGGCCGCCTTCGCGCGCTGGAGCCACGCGCGTAACGACGCGCTGGCCCGCCGGATCGCCGCCAGCGACCGCGCCGGCAGCTTCGCGGTGGCAACACGGACGCTGAGGCTCTTCCTGCAATCGGCGATCCTCGGGCTCGGCGCATTGCTGGTGCTGCGGGGCGAGATGTCGGCAGGCGCGATGATCGCCTCGTCAGTCATCCTGGGCCGGGCGCTGGCGCCGGTGGAGGTCACCCTCGGCCAGTGGCGGCTGATCCAGGCGGCCCGCGACGGCTGGACCCGGCTCTGCGCCCTCCTGTCGGAGACACCCCCCGCCGCCCCGCGCACCGCGCTGTCCGCCCCCCGCGCCCGACTGGAGGCCACCGGCCTGACGGTGGTGCCGCCCGGCGGCGCCCGGCCGGTGCTGCACGGGATTGGCTTCCGGCTGGAACCCGGCCAGGCGCTGGGCGTGATCGGCCCCAGCGGATCCGGGAAAACGGCACTGGCCCGCGCCATCGCGGGGGTCTGGCAGCCTGCCTCGGGATGCCTGCGGCTCGATGGCGCCGCGCTGGACCAGTATGCGCCCGACGATCTGGGCCGGCATATCGGCTACCTGCCGCAGCGCGTGACGCTTTTCGACGGCACGATTGCCGAAAACATCGCCCGGCTCGCACCGGACCCGGACCCCGAAAAAATCGTAAAGGCCGCACGCAAGGCCGCGGCGCATGAGATGATCCTGCACCTGCCCGCCGGCTACGACACGCCGCTCTCGGCGCAGGGCGCGGGGCTCTCGGGCGGCGAGGTCCAGCGAATCGCGCTGGCGCGGGCACTTTTCGGCGACCCGGCGGTGCTGGTCCTGGACGAGCCGAATTCCAGCCTCGACCATGACGGATCGCAGGCGCTGAACGCTGCGATCCGGGCGGTGAAGGCGGCAGGCGGCGCGGTCGTCATCATGGCCCACCGCCCGGCGGCGATCCAGGAATGCGACCGCCTGCTAGTGCTGGAGGGCGGCGCGGCGCGCACGCAGGGCCCGCGCGACGCGGTGCTGGGACGCACGGTGCGCAATCTGCATGACCTGCGCGGGGCCTGGCCTGCCGGCGCGGCGGGCGCGTCGTGAACGTGGCCCGGACCTGGCCCGCCCGCGCCCCGCTGCTGCTGGGCCTCGCTGCGATGGCGGCGCTTCTGGGCGGCTTCGGCGCCTGGTCGGCGGGCGCCCGCATCGCCGGGGCGGTGATCGCACCGGGGCGTTTGGAAGTCGAGCGAAACCGGCAGGTCGTCCAGCATCCCGATGGCGGGGTTGCGGACCGAATTCTGGTCGAGGAGGGCGATTTCGTCGAAGCGGGGCAGCTTCTTCTGCGGCTCGACTCCACCCAGATGAGATCCGAACTGACCATTGTGGAGGACTGGCTCTTCGAACTGGCCGCAAGGCGCGGGCGGCTACTGGCGGAACGCGACGGTCGGCCTACGGTCGCGTTCGACGCGGCGCTCCGCGGGGAGGCGGCGCGTCGGGCTGGCCTGCGCGAGATGATCGACGGGCAGCGGCGGCTGCACGCCGCGCGGGCGCTGTCGCTGGCGCGAGAGACCGCGCAGCTTGGCAAGCGACAGGGCCAGATCGCCAGCCAGCGCGCCGGCCTGGCGGCGCAGCGCGGCGCGCTCGCGGCCCAGATTGAGCTGATCGGCGAGGAGTTGTCAGGCCAGCAAACCCTTCTGGACAAGGGCCTGGCGGAACGGCCGCGCGTGCTGTCGCTGCGGCGCGAGGCGGCGCGGCTCGAGGGCCGCGACGGCGAACTCGCCGCCGCCGACGCCGAGTTGCAGGGCCGCGCGACCGAGATCGCGCTGGAGGTGCTGAAGCTGCGTTCGACCCGCCGCGAGGCCGCCATCGCCGAACTGCGCGACCTGCGCGCGCAGGAGATGGAACTGGCCGAACGCCGGCGCGCCCTGACCGGCCGCCTGTCGCGGCTCGACATCCGCGCACCGGCCGCGGGATTCGTGCATGGGCTCACCGTTTCCTCGCCCGGCGCGGTGATCCGCCCGGCGGAAACCGTGCTCCGGATCGTGCCGCAGGACCGCCCGCTCATCATCGCCGCCGAGATCGCGACGGCGCATGTGGACGAGGTGCGTGTCGGGCAGGAGGTGCGCCTTCGCTTCCCCTCGCTCGGGGGCCGCCGCAGTCCGGAACTCCGCGGCCGGGTCACGAAACTCTCCGTCGACGCCTTCACCGACAGCGCATCGGGGCGGGCCTTCTACCGGGCCGAGATCATGCCGCTGGAAGGGGAGTGGGCGCGGCTTTCCGGCATCGACCCGCTCCCCGGAATGCCGGTGGAGGCCTACCTGAGCACCGCCGAGCGCAGCCCGTTGGCCTATCTCGTCCGACCGCTCACGGACTATTTCACGCGGGCCTTCCGCGAGCCCTGAGATCGAGGCTTTCCCCGGCAAGGCGACGGCGTTAGCCTGCGCCGCAAAGCGACAAGGGAGATGCGCGCATGAGCTCGAAATTCGAATCACGTCTGGCCGAGATGGGCGTGACCCTGCCTGAGGCCCCCGCCCCCGCCGCCAATTACGTACCCTTCGTGGTGGCTGGCAATCTCGTCCATGTCTCCGGCCAGATCTCGGTCGACAACGGCACGCTGATCACCGGCAAGCTGGGCGACACGATGACGATAAACGAAGGCCAGGCCGCGGCGCGGGTCTGCGCGATCAACCTGCTGGCGCAGGTCAAGGCGGCCTGCGGCGGCGATCTGGACCGGCTGGAACGGGTCGTCCGGCTGGGTGGCTTCGTGAACTGCACGCCGGATTTCACCGACCAGCCCAAGGTCATCAACGGCGCGTCGGATTTCATGGGCGAGGCGCTCGGCGAGGCCGGCAAGCATTCCCGCGCCGCCGTCGGCTGTGCGGCGCTGCCCCTTGGCGTGGCGGTGGAGATCGACGGGATATTCCAGATCCGCGCATGACGCCGCTACCCGCCCCCTTCCTGCGGCTGCCGCTCGCCCATCGCGGGCTGCACGACCGCGCGGCGGGGGTGATCGAGAATTCACCCGCCGCAATCGAGGCGGCCATCGCCGCGGGCTACGGCATCGAGATCGACCTGCAGCTTTCGCGCGACGGGCAGGCGGTGGTCTATCACGACTACGCCCTGCACCGGCTGACGGGTGAGACCGGCCCGGTGCGCCAGCGCGATGCGCTCGATCTGGGCCGCATCGCGCTGGCCGGCAGCGCGCGGACGGAGACGATCCCGACCTTCGCCGAGGTGCTGGCGCTGGTCGCCGGGCGCGCGCCGCTGCTCGTGGAGATCAAGGATCAGGACGGCGCGCTGGGCCCCGATACCGGGACGCTGGAACGCGCCGCGGCGCGCGACCTTCGCAACTACGCCGGGCCGGCCGCGGTGATGTCCTTCAACCCCTATGCGGTCGCGGCCTTCGGAGCGGCCGCACCTGATGTGCCGCGCGGGCTGACCACATCGGCCTTCCGGCCCGAGGACTGGCGCCTTCTGCCGGTGGCGCGCGCCGCGGCGCTGCGCGGCATCCCGGATTTCGACCGCGTCGGGGCCACCTTCATCTCGCATGAGGCTGCCGACCTGGCGCGCCCGCGCGTCGCTGCCCTGAAAAAGACGGGCGCGGCCATCCTGTGCTGGACCGTCCGCTCGCCGCAGACCGAGGCCGAGGCGCGCCGGGTCGCCCACAACATCACCTTCGAAGGCTATCGCCCGGCGCTGCCGCCGGGTTGACCCCGCGGGGAGAGGCGCCATTTCAAGAGAATGCCACGAGGCGGGAGGCCATGCGCGACGACACCAGCATAGAGATCTCGGTGCTCTCCGGGCTCGGCGCGATCGACGCCGGGGAGTGGGACGCCTGCGCCTGCCCCGAGACCGCGGATGGCGGCCGCCCGCACGATCCGTTCACGACGCACCGTTTCCTCAGCGCGCTGGAAAGGTCCGGCTCGGTCGGGGCGGGCACCGGCTGGCGGCCGCATCACCTGGTCGCACGCGCTGAGGGACAAATCATCGCCGTCGCGCCGCTTTACGCCAAGACCCACAGCCAGGGCGAATACGTCTTCGACCATAACTGGGCGCATGCCTATGAACGCGCGGGCGGGCGGTATTACCCCAAGCTGCAATGCGCGGTGCCCTTCACCCCCGCAACCGGCCGCCGATTCCTGACCCGGCCGGGATACGAGACCGCCGGACAGGCCGCGCTGGTGCAGGGCGCGGTGCAACTGGCCGCGGAAAACCGGCTCTCATCGCTGCATGTTACCTTCTGCACCGAAACCGAGGCCGAGGCGGGCCGGGCGATGGGGCTGATGCACCGCACCGGCCAGCAGTTTCACTGGCGCAATGACGGCTACAGCGATTTCGACGCCTTTCTCGCCACGCTGGCCTCGCGCAAGCGCAAGGCGATCCGCAAGGAACGCCGCACCGCGCAGGCATTCGGCGGCACGATCCGCACGCTGACCGGCGACGCGATCCGCCCCGCGCACTGGGACGCGTTCTGGAACTTCTATCAGGACACCGGCGCGCGCAAATGGGGCATGCCCTATCTGACGCGGGACTTCTTCGAACGCGCGCATGAGAGCCTGCGCGGCGACATCGCGCTGGTGCTGGCCGAACGCGACGGGCGCGAGGTGGCGGGCGCGCTGAACTTCATCGGCCGCGACACGCTCTACGGCCGCTACTGGGGATGTGTCGAGGAGCATCCCTGCCTGCATTTCGAAACCTGTTACTACCAGGCCATCGACTTCGCCATCGCGCAGGGCCTCGCCACCGTGGAGGCTGGGGCGCAGGGCGCCCACAAGCTGGCGCGGGGCTACATGCCGGTGACCACGCATTCGCTGCACTGGATCGCCGATCCGGGCTTCAGCGACGCGGTCGAGCGCTATCTGGAAGCGGAACGGGCCGCCGTGGACGAGGAGATCGAGGTTCTCACCGCCTATGGCCCGTTCCGCAAGACACGGACGGAGGAGACATGACCGAGAAACTGACCGAGACCGAACGGGGCACCGACCTGGAGCCGCTGCTGGAAAGCGGCTGGCAGATGGCCGAGGGCCGCGATGCGATCACCAAGAGCTTCACCTTCACCAATTTCGTCGAAGCCTTCGGCTGGATGACGCGCGCCGCGCTCTGGGCCGAGAAATGGAACCACCACCCGGAATGGTTCAACGTCTACAAGACGGTGGAGGTGACGCTCTCGACCCATGACGTGGGCGGGCTGAGCCCGCTCGACATCAAGCTCGCCCGCAAGATGGACAAGCTGGCCGAATAGAAACGGGCCGGGGAATTCCGGGGAAGAAACACCCGAAAGCCCCATAGACTTGGCCCACCGCGCCGGTGTAAGGGCGCCCGTGCGGCCCGGCGGATGCGCGCCGGAGGAACGAACAGAGGGACATCATGGAACTTCAGCAGCTAATGGAAGAACTGGGCGCCTACGCCCCGCTCGTGATCAACGGCGTCAAGGCGCTCATCGTCCTCATCATCGGCTGGGTGGTGGCCGGGCTGGTCAGCGGCATGGTCCGGCGCCGGGCGCTGGCCAATCCGCGGATCGACGACACGCTGGGCAGCTTCATCGCCGGGATGCTCAAATGGGTGATCCTGCTGATGGTGCTGATTGCGGTCCTCAACCTCTTCGGGATCGAGGCAACGAGCCTAGTGGCCATGCTGGGCGCCGCAACGCTGGCGATCGGACTGGCGCTTCAGGGCACGCTCAGCGACCTCGCGGCGGGCTTCATGCTGATCCTCTTCCGGCCCTACCGGCTGGGCCAGTACGTGGATATCGCGGGCACGTCGGGGACGGTGAAGGATCTCAACCTTTTCGTCACCGAACTGGCGACGCCCGACAATGTGCAGATCATCGTGCCCAACGGCCAGGCCTGGGGGGCGATCATCACCAATTTCTCCGCCCACGATACCCGGCGCGTCGATCTGACCTTCGGGATCGACTATGGCGACGACGCCGACAAGGCGATGAAGATCATCGCCGATCTGGCCGGGGCGGACTCGCGTGTCCATGACGATCCCGCACCCTGGGTCCGCGTGACCAATCTGGGCGACAGTTCCGTCGATCTGACAGCGCGGCTCTGGTGCGATGCGGCCGATTACTGGGATGTGAAATTCGACATGACGAAGGCGGTGAAGGAAGCCTTCGACAAGGGCGGCGTCTCGATCCCCTATCCGCATTCGGTGGAAATCCAGAAAGCCGGCTGACGCCCCTTTGCGGGGCCGAAGGGCGGGGCGGTGCCCGGACGGATCCGCCCCGTCCTTGCGCGTCACATGGCCGCGACCAGCGCCTCGCCCGCGGAGATCTCGCAGGTGCCGGGGCTGTCTTCCTGGTTGAGGATCTTCACCTCGCCGTCCTCCACCAGCATCGCATAGCGCTTGGACCGGCTCAGCAGCCCCGCGGGCGGCGCGTCGAAGGCCATGCCGATCGCGTGGGTGAATGCCGCCTCGGCATCCGCCAGCATCGTGATCCCGGCGTTTTCGGCGCCCGTCGCCTCGGCCCAGGCCTTCATCACGAACGGGTCGTTGACCGAGATGCAGATCACCTCGTCCACGCCCTTGGCCTTGAGCGCGTCCATGCTGCGCATGAAACTCGGCACATGGGCGGAATGGCAGGTCGGTGTGAATGCGCCGGGAACGGCGAAGATCGCCATCTTACGCCCGGCCGTCAGATCCTGCAGCGCCACCGCCTCGGGCCCCTCCGCGCCGACGCGCATCAGGGTCGCGCCAGGCAGCTTGTCTCCTGTCGAAATCGCCATCTGTCCCTCTTTCTCAGATTGAATTCGCCTGCTTGAGTCATATAGGCTCCGCCCGGTTCGGGGCCAGCGAAAACGCGCCCCTCAAGACTGGATCGGAAAAGATGGCGCATTTTGTAGTGGTCGGGGCCGGGCAGGCGGGGGCATCGCTCGTCGCGAAACTCAGGAGCGAAGGTTTCACCGGGGAGATCACACTGATCGGGGCCGAGGACGTGCCGCCCTATCAGCGCCCGCCGCTGTCGAAAAAGTATCTCCTGGGCGAAATGGAACTGGAACGGCTCTACCTGCGCCCGCGCGCCTTCTACGACGACCAGAACATTGCGCTGCGGCTGGGCCGGACGGTAACCGCCATCGACCCGGCGGCGAAAACCGTTGCCCTGGATGGCGAGACGATCGGCTACGACCAGCTTGCGCTGACCACCGGCTCGCATCCGCGGCGCCTGCCCGACGCGATCGGCGGCGCGCTGGACGGCGTCCATGTGGTGCGCAACCTCGCCGATGTGGACGCGATGGCGCCGGAATTCAGGCCAGGTGCACGCGTGCTGATCGTCGGCGGCGGCTATATCGGGCTGGAAGCCGCCGCGGTCGCCGCCATGAAGGGGCTGAAGGTGACGCTGGTCGAGATGGCCGAGCGCATCCTGCAACGGGTCGCAGCACCCGAAACCTCGGATTTCTTCCGCAACCTGCACCGGAGCCACGGCGTCGATATCCGCGAAGGGGTCGGGCTGGACCGGCTCACCGGCGAGGGGCGGGTCAGCGGCGCGCGGCTCTCCGACCGCACCGAACCGGAGGCCGATTTCGTCATCGTGGGCGTGGGCATCAAGCCGGCCACTGAATTGGCCGAAGCCGCCGGTCTGGCGGTGGAGAACGGGATCCGCACCGATGCCAGGGGGCGAACCTCCGACCCGTCGATCTGGGCGGCGGGCGATTGCGCCTCCTTGCCCTGGCATGGTAACCGCATCCGCCTCGAAAGCGTGCCCAACGCCATCGACCAGGCCGAGGCCGTGGCCTGCAACATGCTCGGCGCGGACCGCGACTATGTCGCGACGCCCTGGTTCTGGTCCGACCAGTATGACGTGAAGCTGCAGATCGCCGGGCTCAACACCGGCTATGACAGCGTGGTCACCCGCCGGGGCGAGGGCGCGGTCAGCTTCTGGTACTATCGCGGCGACCGGCTGCTGGCGGTGGACGCCGCCAACGACCCGCGCGCCTACATGGTCGGCAAGCGCCTGATCGAGGCCGACCGCAGCGCCGACAAGGCCGTGGTCGCCGATGCCTCCGCCGATCTCAAACCCCTGCTGAAATAGCGGCGGCGCCATGCGCATCATCTCGGGCAAGCATCGCGGGCTCAGGCTGGCCGCGCTGGGACGCGGCGACGCCGGCGCCCATCTGCGCCCCACCAGCGACCGTGTGCGCGAGAGCATCTTCAATCTGATGGCGGGCGGCGGCCACGGCGACCCGGTCACCGGGGCGCGCGTGCTCGATCTTTTCGCCGGCACCGGCGCGCTGGGGCTCGAGGCGCTCTCGCGCGGCGCGGCCCATGTCACTTTCGTGGATGACGGCGCGAAAGCACGCGCGCTCATCCGCGAGAATATCGAAAAATGCCAGGCCCAGGGCGCGGCGAAGCTCTGGCGGCGCGACGCGACCCGCCTGGGCGAAAACCGCGGCGCCCCCTTCGATCTGGTTTTTCTCGACCCGCCCTATGGCCGCGGCCTGGGTGAAACCGCGCTGGCCGCGGCACGCGCGGACGGCTGGCTCGCGCCCGGCGCGCTCATCGTCTGGGAGGAAGGCGCGGCGCCCACAATCCCCGACGGGTTCGCCCTGCTCGATCAGCGCCGATATGGCGATACCGTGATCACCCTGCTCCGCGCGGCCTGACCGCCCGCGCCCGCCCGGCTTGCTCTGGTCGAAATATTCCCGCCGGAGGCTCCGGCCCGGGCCACCCGCGCCGCCGGTGGCCATCCTAGAAAAACCGCTCCAGCGGCCCCCAATCCGCGACCCGCAGGCGCACCGGCAGGGTCAGCACCCTGGGCCGGAACTCCGCTGGCAGGCGCACCGCGTCCTTTTCCGTGGTCACAAGCTGCGCAGCGCAGGCGCCCGCCTCCGCCTCCAGCCGTGCCAGCAGACGCGGCGTCAGCGCCTGGTGATCCTCCAGCGCCACGCAGCGCATCATCCGTGCGCCGAGCCCGCGCAGCGTCGCGAAGAACTTCTCCGGATGGCCGATGCCGGCGAAGGCCAGCACCTCCATCCCCTGCCAGTCCATTCCGGTGCGCAAGGGCTCCAGCGCGCCGCGCAGCAGCGGCACGGGCAGCGCGTCACCCCAAGCCGCGTCGAAACCCGCCTGCGCCGCCGCGTCGCCGATCGCCAGCACCGCGTCGGCCCGCGCCAGCCCCACGGCCACCGGCTCGCGCAGCGGACCCGCCGGGATCACCCGCCCGTTGCCGAAACCCAGCCGCGCATCCGCGACTACCAGCGCCGCGTCATGCGCCAGCGCCGGGTTCTGGAACCCGTCATCGAGCAGGATCGCATCCGCCCCCGCCGCAACCGCCGCCCGCGCCCCCGCGGCCCGGTCGCGCGCCACCCAGACCGGCGCGAAGGCCGCCAGCAGGAGCGGCTCGTCGCCCACGTCGCCCGCCTCGTGACGCCGGGGATCGACAGCGACCGGTCCGGCCAGCCGTCCGCCATACCCGCGCGAGACCACATGCGGGCTCCGCCCCGCCGCCTGCAGCCGCTCCAGCATCGCGATCACGCTGGGCGTCTTGCCGGTGCCCCCAGCACTCAGATTGCCCACGCATATCACCGGCACGCCGACCCGTGCCCGCCCGCCCCGCGCCAGCCGCCGCGCGGTGCCCGCGGCATAGAGCGCACCAAGCGGGGCAAGCAGCCGCGCCGCCATGCCGGGCCGTTCCGGCGGAAGCTGCCAGAAGCCCGGCGCCCGCATCAGCCGGCCGCACCCGGTTTCGGCAGCCGGGCGAGCAGCACGTCGAGCGTGCGTTCCGTCACTTCCGCCCCGGCCGAGCAGACCTCCCAGGCGGCATGGGCCAGCGCGGCGGCCTTGTCGGGCGGCAGCACTTCGACAAGCCGCGCGCCCAGACCTTCTGCGTCCTGCACCTCCAGCGCGCCGCCGGCGGCGGCCAGCCGGGCATAGACATCCGCGAAATTCGCCACATGCGGGCCATGCAGGATGGCCGAGCCCAGCGCGCCGGGCTCGAACGGGTTGTGGCCGCCGATCTCCACCAGCGAGCCGCCGACGAAACTCACCGGCGCCAGCCGGTACCACAGCCCCATCTCGCCCAGCGTGTCGGCGATGTAGATCTGCGTCTCCTCCTCCGGTTCCTCATCGGCGGATCGCAACGCCACCTCCCAGCCCGCTTTGCGCAGGGTCCGCGCGATGGCCGGGCCGCGTTCGGGGTGGCGCGGCGCGATGATCAGCAGCAGCCGCCGCGCCGAGCGCGCAGCCTCGGAATGGGCGGTGACGACGATCTCCTCCTCGCCGGGATGGGTGGAGGCCGCCAGCCAGACCGGCCGCCGGTCGAGCTGCGCGGCCAGTGCGGCGCGCTCGGCCTCGTTGCACGGCAGCGCGGCGGAGCCTTCCTTGAGCGTGCCGGCCACCTCGATCCGGCTCGCCGGCACCCGGAGGCGGCGCAGATACCCGGCCGTGACGCGGTCCTGCGCCAGGACGTGGTCGAAACTCCCCAGCAGCGAGCGCAGCAGGCCCCGCGCCCAGCGCCAGCGCTTTTGCGAGTTCCGCGACATTCGTGCGTTGACCAGCACCATCGGCACCCCGCGCCGGTGTGTCTCATGCATCAGCCGCGGCCAGAACTCGCTTTCCGTCCAGACCGCCAGGTCCGGTTTCCAGTGATCGAGGAACCGCACCACCGCGGCGCGGATATCGAGCGGAACATACTGGTGCAGCGTGCGCGGCGGCAGCCGCGTGGCCAGGATGGTGGCCGAAGTGACGGTGCCCGTCGTCACCAGGAAATGCGCCTCCGGCCGCGCCTCGCCCATGCGGCGGATCAGTTCCAGCAGCGAAAGCGTCTCGCCGACGCTGGCGGCATGGAACCACACCAGCGGCCCCTCGGGCCGGTCGGCACCGGGCGCCCCCATCCGCTCGCCGATCCGGGGCGCGTCCTCCTTGCCCTCGGACAGCCTGCGGTCGAGCAGACGCCGCGCATAGCCGCCGGCATGCGCGGAGAAGAGCAGATAGGCGGCAAGAGCGGGGGAATATCCCATGACCGGGCCGGTCAGGTGCCGAGTTCCTCGGTCGGCCCGGCCTCGGCCTCCTCGTCGCGGAGCCGGTGCAGATGCGCGATGAAATAGCGCATATGTGCGTTGTCCACGGTCCGCTGGGCTTCCGATTTCCAGGCGTCATAGGCGCTCTGGTAATCGGGAAACATGCCGACGATATGGATGTCGTCCACGTTCTTGAAGACCTTTTTCGTCGGGTCCACAAGCTCTCCGCCGAAGACTAGATGCAATCGCTGGACCATGCCGGCCTCCCGTTGTGTTCAGGACGCGCGCAGCCTATCGCACCGCCCGCCGGGGTCAAGGTGCGGAACCCGCCCGATCAGCCCGGCCGGAGCCGCGCCAGCAGCCCGGAATGCAGCGCCGCGCCGCCCGCCACCACGCCGGGCTGGAGCGCGCGCGGGCTGTTGAAGCGGAAGGCCGCGCCGGTGCGGTCGCTGACCTGCCCGCCGGCCTCGGCCACGATCAGGCTGCCTGCGGCGATGTCCCACTCCCAGGCATCGCGCAGCGTCACCATGCCGTCGAACCGGCCCTGCGCCACGAGGCAGAGCCGATAGGCAAGCGACGGACGGTGGTGGCGCGTGACGGGCGGCACCCCGCCGGGCCAGAGCGCCGGGTCGAGCTGCGGACGCGCAGCCAGCAGGTCCGCGCCGTCCAGCGTCGCGCCGGTCACCGAGATGGGCGCATCGTTCAGCCGCGCCCCGGTGCCCGGCGCGGCCTCGAACATCAGGTCGAGCATCGGCAGGTAGACCGCCGCCGCCACGACGCGCCCGGCCTCTGCCACGGCCAGAGAATGAGCGAAGGCCCGGCTGCCATCGATGAAGGCCCGCGTCCCGTCGATCGGATCGACGATGAAGACCCGCCGCGCATCCAGCCGGTCGGCGCTGTCGGGCGTCTCCTCCGAAAGCCAGCCATAGCCGGGGCGCGCGGCAGTCAGTTCGGCGCGCAGCATCCGGTCGATTTCCAGGTCGGCCTCGGTCACCGGCCCTGCACCCGCGCTCTTGTCCCATGTCGCGGGGGCCTGACCGAAATGCCGCGCCGCGATCCGCCCTGCGTCCCGCGCCGCACCGATCAGCAGCGCCAGGTCATTCTCCGGCAAGCGTCATCCCCTCGACCAGCAGGCTGGGCACGACGCGGCTGAGATGGGCGCGCGCATCGTTGGCCGGCGTCAGGCGCATCAGCATCTCGCGCAGATTGCCCGCGATGGTGCATTCGTTGACTGGCCAGGCGATCTGCCCGTTCTCGACCCAGAACCCAGAGGCGCCGCGCGAATAATCGCCCGTCGTCGGGTTGATCGTGGACCCGATAAGCGACGTGACAAGCAGCCCGGTGCCCATCGCCACGGCGAGTTCCTCGCGGCTTTGGGTGCCCTGCGTCAGCGCCACGTTGGAAACCGCCGGCGCCGGCGGCTCCGAGACGCCGCGCGACGCGTTGGCCGTGCTCTGCATGTTCAGCTTGCGCGCCGTGGCCAGGTCGAGCGTCCAGCCCGTCAGGATACTGCCCGCAACGATGTCGCGCGGCGTGCAGGGCAGGCCCTCGCCATCGAAGGGCCGCGAGGCCGAGGTGCGCGGACGCAGCGGGTCCTCCGTCAGGCTCAGCGCAGGCGGCAGCACCGGGGTTTCCAACGCGTCCAGCAGCCAGCTCGATCCGCGGGCGACCGAGCTGCCATTGACCGCCACAAGCAGGTGCCCGATCAGCGAGACCGCCACGCGCTCGTCGAAGAGAACCGGCCAGGCGCCGGTTCGGGGGCGGCGCGGGTTCGCGGCGGCGGCGGCCCGTTCGCCCGCCCGCCGGCCGATCTCGGCCGCGTCGGGCAGGTCGGCCTGGAACACGCGGCTCTCGGCCGCGTAATCGCGTTCCATCTTCAACCCCTCGCCCGAGATCGCCACGCAGGAGAGACTGCGCGAACTGCGCGCATAACCGCCCGCGAAGCCGTTGCTGGCCGCCAGGTGCAGGCGGCGGTGCGAATAGGAAGCCGAAGCGCCCTGCACCTGCGACACCCCCCGCACGGCCAGCGCCGCGGCCTCGGCGGCGCGGGCATCCTCCTCCAGCGCGTCGGGCGCGGGTTCGGGCGACGGGTCCGCCAGTTCCAGCGCCCCGGCATCCCAGCCGCGGGCCAGTTGCGACGGATCGGCCAGCCCGGCGGTCGGGTCGTCGGGGGCCTCGCGGGCCATCGCGACAGCGCGCGCGGCCATCTCGGCGATGGTCTCCGCCCGCGTGTCGGAGGCCGAAACGCTGACCTGCCGCGCGCCCAGGATCACCCGCAGGCCGATATCGGTGCCTTCCGCGCGCTCCGCATGTTCCAGTTTTCCGTGCAGCACATCGACCGAAAGCGCGTGCCCCTCCACCGCCAGCGCGTCCGCGGCGTCGGCCCCGGCGCGGCGCGCCGCCTCCAGCAGCGATGCGGTGAGTGTCGCAAGCTCGTCGGCCATGTCATGTCCTGTCAAGGAAGCCCGGCGCCGGGTTAGCGCATTCGCGGCACGCCCCGCAAGGCCGGCCCACGGCAAACGGGCCGGGTCCCCGCGCGAGGCGGATCAGTTCAGCGGCTGGCCGTTGGCGAGGATCTTGCCTTCCGGCGTGACCTCGATGCGCGAGGTTACAGTATCCGCGTCCTGCCCTGGCACGGTGAACATGGCCATCATCATCCGCACGCCCATCATCTGTTCCTCGGGCACCAGGCCCATCTTCACCAGATTGTCGAGCAGCGCGTTGCCGCCCACGAGTTTCAGGTCCACAGCGCCGTCTGGCTGCGGAAAGCCGTTCATCATCTCGGTCTTGCTGTTGTCGAAGGTGAAGGCGCCGTCGCCGGTCAGTTCTGCCCCGCCCACGGTAAGCTGCAATTTCCGCAGCTTCAGTTCTTCGAGTTCGGCGGGCGGGCCATCGAGGTTTTCCATCGCGTGCGGATTGCTCATCATGTCGACCAGCATCCGGGCCTTGCCCGTCAGATCGACGATCAGCGTGGCGGGCCCGTGTTCCAGCGCGTTGCCGGGGTCCAGCATCATCCAGAGCCGTTCGTCGATCACGAGATCGCGCATGCTGTAAAGCAGCTCGAAATCCCGCGGCTCCTCGGTCTTCGCGGTCGGGAAGAGCAGCTTGAAAGCGGTGCGGCCGATCGAGGCCTTGAGTTCGGGGAACGGCATTTCCGAGGCGCGGATCGTGTAATCCAGCGACTCGACATCGCTGGCATAGCTCAGTTCCTCGGCCGCCGCGGACAGATCGAACGTGCCGGCCTTGCCGACGCTCTCGACCTGAACGGTCTCGCCGTCCTCGACGACTTCGACGGCAGAAGTCATCGTCGCAACCTCGGAGTCGAACCTGTAGCTCCCGCCGGCGGCGAACGGATTGACGACCGTCGCCATGTTCACCAGATCGCCGGAGAAGGTCGCGGCGATTCCGGTCGCAGCTATATCCATGTCGAGCGTCGAGTCCTTCGACGGATCGACGAAATTAATTTTCACCTTCATGCTGTCCGCCGTGCCGTCGCCGGTCAGGCGCAGCTTCGGCCCGCCGATATTCTCGGCGATGTACTGGCCCGCAAGCGATGTCAGGGTGAAATTCAGGACCAGGGGCGCTTGTTCGCCCTCCACCTCGATACTTGCATCGTCGATCCCGAGGCGCCCGATCTCGTAGTCGTGGATCATCCGTTCCGGCGTCCCGCTGATCAATACGCGGTAGTCGTCATAGCTCAGGGTTATGTCGAACTCCGCGGGCTTGCCGTCCTCGGCCTCGGCCGAGCCGACGACCCGCTGGTCCGGCGACATGGTCATCTCGACGGTTCCGTCGCCGCGTTCGCGCAGGCGTATCCACTCGACCCGCGATGTGGCGTTGGCCTCTGACTGGATGCTCGTGGCGGTGACGTCGCCCAGCACCAGCGTGTTGCCGTCCATGTCTTCGGAGCCCGCCGCCAGTGTCTGCCCCACATGGCCGGACATGGACTTCCAGGCCTCCCAGACCTCGCGGGCATTGACATCCGCGCTGGCGGCCGTGGCGGTGATCGCAGTGACGCCAAGCGCCAGGATCGGAATGACGGTGAGTTTCATGCAAAATCCTTTTGGAGATAGGTTGGCTTAAGGATCGGGTGCCCCCGCCGCAGGGTCAAGACCCAACGGGCCGAAACACTGCGGCCGCGGACTGGAAACAGGCGCGACGCTGGGATAATCAGGGCCGGTGCGGCTACGGAGGACACGATGACGGCGATTACGGGAAAGACGGTTCTGATCACCGGCGCGAGCCGCGGGATCGGCGCCGCGGCGGCGCGGCGCTTCGCGGCTCTGGGGGCGCAGGTCGTGCTTCTGGCGCGCTCCACCGAAGAAATCACCGCCCTGGCCGAGGAGATCACCCGCAGCGGCGGGCAGGCCCTCGCCCAACGCTGCGACGTGGCGATATACGGCGACATGGAGGCCGCGATCCGCGCCGCGCAAAAGACGTTCGGCCGCGTCGATGTGCTGATCGGCAATGCCGGGGTGATCGAGCCGATCGGCCCGATATCCGCGATTGACCCCGAGGCCTGGGGACGGGTGATCGACATCAACCTCAAGGGCATCTTCCACGGCATGCGCGCGGCGATGCCAGCGATGCAGGCACAGGGCGGCGGCACGATCATCACCATATCGTCGGGTGCCGCGCATAACCCGCTGGAGGGCTGGAGTCATTACTGCGCCTCCAAGGCCGGCGCGGCGATGCTGACGCGCTGCGCCGACAAGGAAGGCCGCGCGCAGGGCATCCGCGCGATGGGCCTCTCTCCCGGCACCGTCGCCACCGACATGCAGCGCGAGATCAGGGCTTCGGGCGTGAATCCGGTCAGCCGTCTGGACTGGTCGGAGCATATCCCGCCGGAATGGCCGGCCGAGGCGCTGGTCTGGATGTGCGGCCCGGATGCCGAGGAATTCGCCGGGCAGGAAGTGTCGCTCCGCGACGAGGCGATCCGCCGCCGCATCGGGCTGGTCGCATGATCCGGCTCGACAAGGGCGCGGCGCGCTGGACCCTGACGCTGGACCGGTCCGACAAGGCCAATTCCCTCACCCGTGACATGATGGAGAGCCTCGATGCGCACGTGGCCGGGGCTGCGGAAGCGGGTATTCGCGTGCTGGTCCTGACCGGCGCGGGCCGGGTCTTCAGCGCCGGCGCCGATCTGGAGGAGGCCCGCGCCGGGCTGGCCACGGACGCGGTCTGGGAACGCCTGTCGGCCCGGATCGCCGCGCTGCCCTGCCTGACCGTCGCGGCGCTCAACGGCACGCTGGCGGGCGGAGCCTTCGGCATGGCGCTGGCCTGCGATCTGCGTGTCGCGGTCGAAGGGGCCCGGTTCTTCTACCCGGTGATGAAGCTGGGCTTCCTTCCGCAGCCTTCGGATCCGGGGCGCATGGTGGCGCTGATGGGTCCGGCGCGCGCCAAGCTCGTGCTGGCGGGCGGCGCGAAGCTGACCGCCGCCGAGGCGCTGGCCTTCGGGCTGGTGGACCGGGTGACGGCGGCCGACGGGCTGACGGCGGAGGTCGATGCGCTGGCCGCCGATGCCGAGGCCGGCAAGGCCGATGTTCTGGGCGCGATCAAGCGACTCTGCACCCCGTGATGCGCACGGAGCCGTTGCAGAACCGCGTCACGCCGGAAGGCCGGATCATCGCGGTCGCGGCACGCGGCGGGCTGATGGGCAATCGCGGCATCCTGCACGACGCGGCGCAGCGGCTCGGCACCGCGCGCTGGAGGCACCGCAACTGGATCGCCTGCCGGCTGGAGTTTCGCGGCCGCCACCGCGCGGTCATGCAGCCCGGCCGCTATACAGAGCTATTCTTCCTCGACGAGGCGGTTTCGCTGGCCGCCGGACACCGGCCCTGCGCCGAATGCCGCCGCGCGGATTACGAGCGTTTCCGGGACGCCTGGCAGGAGGCTTTCGGCACGCGACCCGGCGCGACGGAGATCGACGGCGCGCTGCACATCGCACGGGTACGGCGGAACCGGGCGCAGATCACCCATGAAGCCGATATGGGGCACCTGCCGGAGGGAACCTTCATCCACTGGGCGGGCGCGCCGCATCTGGTCCTGCGCGACCGTCTGCTGCCCTATGCGCCGGAAGGCTACGGCGCGCCCGCGCCGCGCCCGGCAAGCGGCCGCGTCACGGTGCTGACCCCGCGTCCTTGCGTGGCGGTGCTGGTGGCGGGATACCGTCCGGCCCTGCATTCGTCGGCGGAATGACGGCCGCGGGAACGGCGGCTGGTATCGGGGCGGGTGCGACGGCAGGCACGGCAGCGACGGCGGTACGCGGCAGCGGCCAGCGTTCGACCAGGATCACCGCCAGCCCCGCAATCACCACCGCGCCACCCGCCAGCGACTGCGCGGTCAACACCTCGCCCAGGAAGATCCCGCTCGCAAGGATCGAGAAGACCGGCAGCAGGAGCAGGAAGGGCGCGACCTGGCTGACCGGGTGACGCCGCACGAGCACATTCCACATGCCATAGCCCAGCGCCGTCATGACCAGGCCCAGATAGACCACCGTGCCCCAGACCACCCAGTCGGCGCTGCGGATCGCCGCGACATGGCCGGTCTCGAAAATGAGCGACATCACAAAGAGCTGCGGCGCGGCGCAGACCGCGATCCAGGCGGTCACGGTCAGGCCGTCGATATCCTCCAGCGCACGGATCATCGCTTGCCCCACCGCCCAGACGAAGGCGCCCGAGACGACCAGCAGGACCGACACCCAGGCGCTGGCGACGCTTGGTTCGCCCGCGATCAGCGCGACGCCCGCGAAGGCCAGCGCGATGCCCAGCCATTTGCGCAGGCCCGGACGCTCGCGCAGCGCGACCGCCCCGATCAGCACCAGGAAGGGCACTTCGAGCTGCACCACCAGCACCGCGACCGAGGCATCGAGCCCCTTGAGCCCCGTGAATGTCAGGCTGTACTGCACAGCAGACGCGATGAAGGCGATCAGCGCGAGGCGCCCGATATGGGCCAGCGGCGGGCGCACGAACCACACCAGTGCCAGCGCCGTGACGGAGAAGCGGAAGGCCATCAGCAGGATCGGCGGAAAATGCGCGATCGCGGCCTTGGAAAAGACGAAACCCATGCCCCAGATCAGGGCGACGGAGACGCCCATGAGGATGTCGATTGCGGAAAGACGGCTGACCATGCGGGCCACCTGAAGATACCGGGCTCGCAACGCCCTATTGCGCGGCGCGTTCGACCGGCATCATCCTCACCCGCCCCGGACTTGATCCGGGGCCTCTTTCATCCCTTGGGTGCAAGGCCCCGGATCAAGTCCGGGGCGGGGCAGGCGTAACTCCGATCGACCGCATCCCGCTGTAGCAGAACTTCGCGCGCGCGCCCAACGCATTTGCACGGCGCCTCATTCAATAGTTCGCGCGCGGGTCCGGTCAGCTTCCCAGCTTGTCGTCGAGAACGGAGGAGAAATCCTCGTAACTCATATTGGAAAATTTGTCGCCATTGATGACGAAGCTGGGCGTGGAGGTGATGTCGTCGGCTTTCGCGGTCTCCTGGTAGCGGGCCACCAGCGCCTCGGCATGCTGCTGGTCCGACAGGCAGGCGTCGAGTTCCGCGTCGCCAATACCTGCGATCTTGCCCAGCTTGCGCAGGTTGCCGACGATCTGGCTGGCGTCCTCGCCCGAGAGCCATTCGCGCTGGCGCTCGTAGATCATGTCGGCAATGCCGAAATACCGCTCCGGCCCTCCGCAGCGCGCGACCATCGCGGCCCATAGCCCGAACCGGTCGAAATAGACCTCGCGGTGGATGAAATGGATCTTGCCGGTGTCGATGTAGTCGGCCTTCAGCTTGCCGAAGACGGTCTTGTGGAAATTCGCGCAATGCGGGCAGGTGAAGGAGGCGTATTCGATCACCTTGACGGAGGCGTTCGCGTCGCCAAGCGCCATATCCTCGATGCCCGAGGTGTCAACATCGTCGGCGCTCTGCGCCAGGGCTGCGCTGAAGAAACTGCCGGCCCCGAGGCTCAGCATGGCGGCGGGAAGCGTGGCGATGAAACGTCTGCGGTCCATGAAAGGGCCCTTCCTGTGGTCTATTGGGTGTTGCGGGTTAACACGTTCCGCGCCAGCGCTTCCAGCGCGCTGCGCAGCCCCTCGTCATGCACGCCCTCGGCGGTTTCATGCGCGGCCTGGCGGATCTGCGGCGACGGCGCGGCGGGCGCGGCGGCGGGCGTCGCCCCGGCAAAAGCCGCCTGCGCCTCGGCGAAGCCTTCGGGTGCGGTCTGGGTGATGCGGATACGGGAGATGGCGTTATAGCCGTAGCAGGCATTCACGCGGGCGCGGATCTTCGGCTCCTCGGCCTGGAGCATCGGCGCGTTGGCGCCGGTGGTCAGCACGGTCAGCGTGGCGCCGAACCCCTGCCGGCCATAACCTATCTTGACGGGATGGGCGATGCGCGCGGTCTCGGCCCCAACGATATCGGCCCAATGGGTCAGAAGCCGCGCCACCGCGAAACCGCGCTTCTCCCCCGCGCCCTGAAGATGAGGCTGGATCAGGCTGGACGTCCGCTCGAAGCCACGGCTCCGGCGGGTATGTCCTGTCGGTTTTTCTGTCTTCGGTTTGGCGGCCATGCCTGTCTTTACGCTCTGTTGATCCTATTGTAACCGGCACGGGCATGTGTTCCAGACATTTGCGGAATATGGGGGCATAAAGTTTGTGTGAGGGCGGTTTGAGCGGAATGTTGCTGGACTGGTACGACCGCCACGCGCGCGATCTGCCCTGGCGCGTCCCGCCTGGCGCGGCCGTGCGGCCCGATCCCTACCGCGTCTGGCTGTCCGAGGTGATGCTCCAGCAGACGACGGTGGCGGCGGTGCGCGGCTATTTCGGGCGCTTCACCGCGCGCTGGCCCGACGTGGCGGCGCTGGCGGCGGCCGGGGACGATGCCGTGATGGCCGAATGGGCGGGGCTCGGCTATTACGCCCGCGCCCGCAACCTGCTGAAATGCGCCCGCGCGGTGGCGCGGGACCATGCCGGGCGCTTCCCCGACACACGCGAGGCGCTGCTGGCGCTGCCGGGCATCGGCCCCTACACCGCCTCGGCCATCGCGGCCATCGCCTTCGACCGGCCGGAAACGGTCGTGGACGGCAATGTGGAACGGGTGATCGCGCGCCTGCA
The DNA here is from genome assembly GCF_003122205.1 of Maritimibacter sp. 55A14. Lineage (GTDB taxonomy): Bacteria > Pseudomonadota > Alphaproteobacteria > Rhodobacterales > Rhodobacteraceae > QEYE01. The sequence goes on along the minus strand of NZ_QEYE01000009.1, from coordinate 109,362 downwards.
CGCGGTGGAGGATCCCCTGCCCGGCGCCAAGAAGGCACTGGCCGCCCATGCCGCCGCGCTGACCCCCCAGAACCGGCCGGGCGACTACGCGCAGGCGGTGATGGACCTGGGCGCCACGATCTGCACCCCGAAATCGCCGGCCTGTGGCATCTGCCCCTGGCGCGAGCCCTGCGCGGCGCGCGCCGCCGGTCGCACGGCGGACCTGCCGCACCGCGCGGCGAAGGCCCCCAAGCCGGTGCGGCTGGGCCATGCCTATGTGGCGCGGCGCGCCGATGGCGCCTGGCTGCTGGAACGGCGTCCGGATCGCGGGCTTCTGGGCGGGATGCTGGGGTGGCCCGGATCGCACTGGTCCGCCGCGCCGGAGCCCGCCCCGCCGGTCGCCGCGGATTGGCAGGTGCAGCCGGAAGAGGTGCGCCACACCTTCACCCATTTCCACCTGCGCCTGCGCGTGCATACCGCCCGGCTGCCGGACGCGGCGGCGCCGGAGGGCTGCGTCTTCCTCGACCCCGCCGCCTTCCGCCCCGGCGACCTGCCCACCGTGATGCGCAAGGTCTTCGACATGGCGCGGCATGCCTTCTGACGCGGCGACAGGCCTCCGCGACGCGATTGTGCAGGCACGGTGATGGGGATAGACTGCGCCACGGGGGCGAGGAGACAGGCGGAGGTCACGATGGTCCCGGCATCCGAGGTCGCGAAACTGCACAACGCGCTGCCCTTCTGGCTATCGCTCAGTTTCGTTCCGATCCTGATGATCGCCGCGACGCAAGGCGGCTGGACGCTGGCGCTTCTGCCCGTCTATGGCTGGGTGATCGTCTCGATCCTCGATGCCTTCGCCGGGCTGAACCTGGAGAACGCGGACCCCGACACGCCGGAGCCCGACCTCTTCTGGTACCGGCTGGTCACACTGGTCTGGTTCCCGGTCGAGTTCTGCGCGGTCTTCGGTACGATCTGGTATGTCAGCGCGACCGATCACCTGGCCTGGTGGGAGGCGATCCTGCTCTTCTTCGGGGTCGGCATGATCTCGGGCACAGTGGGGATCAACTATGCGCATGAGCTGATGCACCAACGCTCGCGGCTGGAACGCTGGATGGGCGACCTGCTGATGGCGATGGCGCTCTACGGCCATTTCCGGTCCGAACATCTGCTGGTGCACCATTCCTGGGTCGGCACCCCGCGCGACCCGGTGACGGCGCGCTACAACGAAGGCTTCCACCGGTTCTTCCCGCGAGTGCTGCGGCAATGCCTGGTCTCGTCCTTCCGCGCGGAGAAGGCGAAACTGGCGCGCAAGGACCTGCCCTGGCACCATCGCAGCAATCCCTTCTGGCGCTACTGGGCCTTGCAGGGCCTCTTCCTGGCGCTGGCCTTCGCCATCGGCGGCTGGGCGGGGCTGGGGCTTTTCGCCTACCAGGCTTTCATCGCAGTCTGGCAACTGGAGATGGTCAACTACATCGAGCATTACGGGCTGACTCGCGAACATCTGGGCGACGGCCGATATGAGCATGTGCAGCCCCGGCATAGCTGGAACGCGGCGCAGAAGGTTTCCAACTGGCTGCTGATCAACCTGCAACGCCATTCCGACCATCACTACAAGCCGAACCGGCGCTTCCCGCTGTTGCAGAACCATGCCGAAGGCGAAGCCCCGCAACTGCCCTACGGCTATCCGGCGATGACCGCGCTTTCGATGGTGCCGCCGCTCTACAAGCGGGTGATGAACCCGCGCGTGCGCGCGTGGCGCCGGCACTACTATCCCGAAATCGAGGACTGGAAACCCTATAACAAGGGGATGCTGCCGCAGCCGAAAGGCGCGTGAGAGCCCCGCTGCCCGCCATATTCTCGACCTTTTTCGGGACTATCCATTCCGGTGGGGCTTTGTGCGACGAGGGTGCAGCATGAAGATGTTCAGGAAAAACGCCAAGGCAGCGGACCCGGTCCTGCGCGCCGTAGAGCCGCCGGAACAGAAACCCGCCAACGCCGTGCCCGTCTTCCGCAGCAGCCGCGCGCCGAACGGTCCCCGTCTCGACATCGTTCCGGCGAAGGACACGTCGCCCGTATCGAATGGCGAGCCCCGCAGCGCGCGCATGGCACCGCCGAAATCCGCGCGATCCAGTTTCTGCATCGAGAACGTCACCTCCTCGATGCATGCCGCACGGGCGTCGGCGCGAGACGGCTAGAGCGCCATTCCGAAATCTTTATCCGCATTGCGGCCGATGGCCCGTTGTCAGACGGGCCGCGCGAGCAGGGGAAGAACCTCCGCGCCATGCAAGATGTCGCAGATTGGAGGGGCGCGCTTCTAGGCCGCCGCTTCCTCCACCGGCAGGTGCCCGGACTTCATGTAGATCAGGCAGCCCTCGGTCGAGAACGGCGTGTGCTCCGACAGATGCGGATTGCGCAGCCAGGTTCCGGCGGGGTAGTGGCCGTGCTCGTCCTCGAAGACGCCCTCCAGCACGAAAATCTCCTCGCCGCCGCGATGGCTGTGACGGTGGAACCGCGTGCCCGGCGCCCAGCGTTCCAGCGCCACACACTCGTTCGGAGCCTCGTGCAGCGGCAGGACCGACAGGCCTTCCACTTCCCCCGGCACAAAGGTGGCGTGGGTCGTGTCGATATGCTTCTGCTCCTGATCCTCGGGGAGGAACTGGTGCAGCTTGACGAAGATGGTGCAGCCGGGATCGGTATGCGGCGTGTGGCTCGTGCCCACCGGATTGCGCACATAGAAGCCCGCCGGGTAGTCGCCGCTTTCGTCCGAGAATACGCCGTCGAGCACGAAGAACTCCTCGCCCCCGCCGTGGGTATGGGCGTCGAAGCGCGAGCCGGGCGCGAAACGCACGATCGTGGTGGCACGCGCCACCTCGTCGCCGATGCGGTCCAGCATCATGCGGTCCACGCCGCTGGCCGGGGAGTGCACCCATTCGTAATCCTCGGGCCGGACGACAACCCGCTTGGTGAAATCTGCATTGATTCGCATTTCGGGGCCTCCTGTTCCCGGTATTCCATCTGAGCATTCTCGCCCATTCGTCAAGTAGGCACAAAAATGCCCCGTCCACGGCAAGCGGGACGGGGCAGTCGGGTGCCATGTCTGGCCACAGGCACCGGCGGTATGGGGTGATTTCAGTTGGTGCGTTTCTCGGCCATCTCGGCGCGAATCTGCTGGCGAAGCAGGTCGATGGGCACGGATTTCCCGTCGCGCCGGAAACACCAGTAGGTCCAGCCGTTGCAGCTTGGCGCGCCTTCCAGCGCCGCGCCCACCTGATGGATGGAGCCCTTGACGCTGTCGGCGATCAGCGTCCCGTCGGCGCGCACCTTGGCCGTCTTGCCACCGGGCGAGGTCAGTACCTCACCGGGGCGCAGCATGCCGCGTTCCACAAGCTGGCCGAAGGGCACACGGGGTTCGGCCCGCTTGGAGGTGCTGACCTCAAGATATTCACGGTCGTATTTGCGCGCCGCGGCGATGCGACGTTCCGCGACCTCGCGATAGGCGGCCTCGCGTTCGATGCCGATAAAACGGCGGCCCAGTTTTCTGGCCACCGCACCGGTGGTGCCGGTACCGAAGAACGGGTCCAGAACCACGTCGCCGGGATCGGTGCTGGCCACCAGAACCCGGTGAAGCAGGCTCTCGGGTTTCTGCGTCGGATGCGCCTTTTCGCCGGCCGTGCCCTTCAGGCGCTCATGGCCGGTGCAGATCGGAAGCACCCAGTCCGAGCGCATCTGCACCCCTTCGTTGAGCGCCTTCAGCGCCTCGTAGTTGAAGGTGTACTTGCTGCTCTCGGATTTGGCGGCCCAGATCATCGTCTCATGCGCATTGGTCAGCCGCTTGCCGCGGAAATTCGGCATCGGGTTGGATTTGCGCCACACCACGTCGTTGAGGATCCAGTAGCCCGCATCCTGAAGGCTCGCGCCGACGCGGAAGATATTGTGGTAGCTGCCGATGACCCAGAGCGCACCATCCGGTTTGAGCAGGCGCCGCGCAGCCTTCAGCCAGGCGCGGGTGAAGTTGTCATAGATCTGGAAACTGTCGAAAGCGTCCCAGTCGTCGTCCACCGCGTCCACGCGCGAATTGTCGGGGCGGTGCAACTCCCCCTTGAGCTGAAGATTGTAGGGCGGGTCGGCGAAGATCAGGTCGATCGAGTTCGCGGGCAGGGATTGCATCACCTCGATGCAGTCGCCAGCCAAGATCGTGTCCATCGGAAGCCCCTTGGCCCCCGTTTCAGGGTCGCGTTTCGCCATTTCTGCCTCTCGTCCCGCGCTTTGCGCTTCTTGTTGCGCCAAGAATGAGTCATCGGCGATTCGCGGTCAATTTCTTTTTTGAATCAAGAACTTATAAAAACATCTTGCTACAAGATATTGTATACCGGCTTGAATGATCGTCTATGGTGTGGGGTGACACCGAGGCTGGTCAGCGCCGCCAGATGTGCCTTCGATCCGTATCCGGCGTTACGCTCCCAGCCGTAGCCGGGAAACTGTTGCGCCAAATCCACCATGATGCGGTCGCGCGTCACCTTGGCGATGATCGAGGCCGCGGCGATGGAGAGAGCGCGCGCATCGCCCTTGACCAGGGCGTCGGCCCGGCAAGGCAGATCGGCGGGCAAGAGGTTGCCGTCGACGAGCAGGTGATCGGGCGCCGGGGTCAGCCCCGCGACGGCCCGGCGCATCGCGAGATGGGAGGCATGGAGGATGTTGAGCGCGTCTATCTCGGCGACGCTGGCATGGGCGACCGAGACCAGCGCGACCTGCGCGATTTGGAGTGCCAGCACCTCGCGGCGCTTCGCGCTCAGCCGCTTGCTGTCGTCGAGCCCGTCGGGGATGCAGTCCGGATCGAGGATAACCGCAGCCGCGGTGACCGGCCCGGCCAGCGGGCCGCGCCCGACCTCATCCACCCCGGCCACGCGGGAGGCGCCCAGCGCGCGAACGGCGCTCTCGAAGGAAAAATCCGGTCCCGGCATGGTCAGAGACAAGGACATTACGGCGCCGGACGCAAGATGAAAACGGGGCCCCGTAGGGCCCCGCTCCTACACGTTCACTCGTTAAGAAACCTCGATCAGCGGCGATGGCGGCGGTCCCGGTCGAACCGATCATGGCGGTCGAAGCGGCGGTGACGGTCGAAACGGCCGTGGCGATCATGGCGCGTAAAACGGCCGTGACTGTAGTGGCGCGGGCGATAGTGCCGATTGTAGGCGCGGCGCGGCGGATAGCCATAGTTGTAATAACCATAGCCGCGGTCCACACGTCGGCGGTCCTTGTCGCGCGAGTTCGCCACGGCGGCGCCCAGGATGGCGAGCGCGGCGACCCCGGCGACGACGGCGGCGGTATCGCTGTCGGCACGGGCGGGCGTGGCCGTGGCGGTCATGCCCCCGAGGGCAAGCGTCGCGGCCAGCATCATTGCGGAAAAGGTCTTGAACATGGGTCGGTCCTTTCTCTCGGTCTTCCATCTGCACCCGTCGCGCAGGGGCGTTTTCCTGAGTACCGGATGCAAACGGGCATGTGCAGCGTCGATGGATCAAAGATGGGGCCGGCCCCCGCGGATAGGCAATATCGGCGCGCTGTTATCGGATAACAGTCGATTGGCAACCGGCTAACAGCTTGCGGATATTGTATAACCGGGGATTATTCCGCATGTTCACCACATGTTGAAACGCATACTCATATCCTGTGCGATCATATCGCTCTGCATGGCCGCCACGTCCGCGTCGGCGGACTGCTATGCCGATTACAAGGCGAAGAAGGACGATCCGCTGCGCCTGCATTACGGCGTGGTGCAACTGCCCGACAGCGCCTGTGGCAGCCGCGGCGCGGCGGAATCGGCCACGGCGCAGCGCATTGCGCGCGGCGGGTGGACATTGTTGAAGGTCGTGTCGATCTTCGGGCCGGAAGGGCTTGATCAAAGGAAAGCGAGTGCCGGAGACTACTTCCTCAGATACTGACGCGCCGCGCCGCATATCGACCGGCAACCGCGTCGTCTATGGCGGGCTCGCGGCGGTGGTGCTGATCCTGTTCGGTGCCGCGCTTTTGCTCTTCCTGAACCTGCCCGACGCCAATGCCTTCAACACGCGGGTCGAACGCATCTTCATCGAAAATTCCGACATGACGGCGGGACGCGAGATCAAGCTGCTGGAGATCCTCGCGCAATCCGGCACCGCCTTTTCGGACACGCTGGCCAGCTACCGTTTCGTGATCTTCGTGTTACTGGTCTTCGCCACCGCGCTGCTGGTCGCCGCGCTGGTCTTTCTCTTCACCATCATCACACTCAACCGCCGCATGTCCGAGATCGAGCGCACGGGCATCCAGATCAACAGCCTGCTGCTGAGCCGGGAGGAACAGAAGGTCTTCCTCAACAGCATGGAGTTCACCCTGACCGAAGCCAGCTACGAGGCGCTGGCGGTACTGTGCGAAGCGCGGCTCGACGACGACATGCTCTCGGGTGTGGAGATCGAGGCGATGATCACCGGCAAGGACCGCGCCGATTGCGACGAGGCCGCGGGCGCAACCCGCATCAAGCGGCTGCGCGACCAGTTGGGCAACCAGATCGTCAGCGAACTGCTGGTCAAGAACATCAGCCGCAAGGGCTACATGCTGGCGATCGACAAGGACGTGATTAGAATTCTCTGACCGCTCAAAGCTCCAGGAAATACGGGTCCACGCGACGCCAGAAATGCAGCAGGTAGCGGGCCCGGACCGGGGTGGGCCCCATCGCCTCCAGCGCGTAGACATCGGCGGCCAGTAGCGCCGAGAGCTTGTAGCCCAGCGCATGGGCGCGGTGGCTCTCGCCATCGGAACCGAACATGTCCTCGATCTCGGCGGCGGCGGAGGTCAGCGCGAAGATGAGCTTCAGCGCGGACTCGCCGGGCCAGCGCTGCACCATGTCGCGCACCAGGGCCCGGCGCCGCGCATCGCTTCCCGACAGAAGTTCCGCGATTGCATGCTCGGTCATCGCATCGAGCGCCGATTTACCCATGACACATCACACCCAGGTCCCTTGCCTCCAATGCCACAGCTTGCGCAGGCATGCATTAACTATTCGCGAAGACGGGACAGGCGGAATGGCGACCCCGACAGGATTCGAACCTGTAACCTGCCCCTTAGGAGGGGGCTGCTCTATCCAGTTGAGCCACGGGGCCAGCGCCGGCCCTTCTTGCGGGTTTTGGCCGAGTGGATCAAGGGGGGAAGATCGCCGGGGGAAACGTGCCGGGGGGAGCGTGATTGGCCCTCCGCTCCCCCCGTTCAATTCCGAAATCGCCAGTCAGTCAGAGAGAGCATCAGGACGTTGCGGAACCATTCTGTTAGCGCAAACAGTAATTCGATCCGGCGCCGTGTACAAGCCCCTCCTTTGCCGCTAACACTGAATTTGGCTGCCCCTGCCCGCGACCGGCGCGGGGGCACAGGCGGGAGGGCGCCGTCGTGGCGGAGGACGACAAGTCGCATCTGACATTGCGCGACGTATCGGAAGCGTCGGGGGTCAGCGAGATGACCGTGTCGCGCGTGCTGCGCAACCGCGGGGACGTGTCGGCCAAGACCCGCGCCCGCGTTCTGGAAGCCGCGCGGCGGCTCGGCTACGTGCCCAACAAGATCGCCGGTGCGCTTGCCTCCAACCGCGTCAATCTGGTGGGTGTGGTCATCCCGTCGCTGTCCAACTTCGTCTTCCCCGACGTGCTGACCGAAATCTCCCGCGGGCTGGAGGAGACGCCGCTGCAACCGGTCTTCGGCACCAGCCATTACGATCTCGAGATCGAAGAGAAGGTGATCTACGAGATGCTCTCCTGGCGGCCCTCCGGGCTGATCGTGGCGGGGCTCGAACACACCGACGCGGCGCGCGCGATGATGCGCAATTGCGGCGTGCCGGTGGTCGAGATCATGGATGTGGATGGTTCGCCGGTAGACGCGAACGTGGGCATTTCGCACCGCCGCGCAGGGCGCGACATGGCGCGCACGATCCTGGCGGCGGGCTACCGGCGCATCGCCTATATGGGCACCGTGAAGGCCGAGGATTACCGGGCCGCCAAGCGGCTGGAGGGGTTCGAGCAAGCACTCGCCGAGGCCGGGATACGCTTCGAGATGCGCGAGCATTACGCCGGCGGTTCGGATTTCCGCAAGGGGCGCGAGATGGCCGAGGCGGTACTGGCTCGCGCGCCGGAGGTGGATTTCATCTATTGTTCCAACGACATGATCGGCGCAGGCGCGATGCTGCACTGCCTGGAGGCGGGGATCGACGTGCCGGGCCGGCTGGGGCTGGCCGGGTTCAATGGCATCGACCTGCTGGAGGGCCTGCCGCGGCGGCTGACCTCGATGGATGCGTGCCGCGCCGAAATCGGCGCCGCAGCGGCGCGGATCGTGGCCGCGCGGGCGCTGGGGGAGGGCGACGAGCCGCAGCGGATCGAGTTCGCCCCCCGGCTGATCCACGGCGAGACCCTGCGCAGCCGCTGATCCGGGCTTGATCCCCCCGCGCCGCGCGGTGTACCGCCAAGCCCAACCGTCCCTGGAAAGGCCGCGCCCCATGCAAAGCAGTGCCGCCCACAGTGACAGCGCCACGATCCGCATGGCCGTCATCGCGGTCCTGGCGATCACCGCGCTGCGAGTTCTGGCGCTGGCCTTCAGCCGGATGGACCTCTTCGTGGACGAGGCGCAATATTGGCTCTGGGGGCAGGAGCTGGCCATTGGCTACTATTCCAAGCCGCCGATGGTGGGCTGGGTCATCCGCGCCTTTACCGAACTGGGCGGATCGGACACGGCGTTCTGGATCCGCCTGCCCGGCCCGCTCTTCCACGCTACCGTGGCGCTTCTCCTGATGGCCGTGGCGCAGCGGATGCACGGCGCCGCCACGGGCGCTCTGGTGGCGCTGGCCTATCTCACGCTGCCGATGGTGAGCCTGGGCAGCCTGGTGATCTCCACCGACACGATCCTGTTTCCGTTCCTGGCGCTGGCGCTCTTCTACTGGCTGCGGCTGCTCGACCGGCCCTCGGCCCCCGACGCGCTGCTGGCCGGGGCCTGCCTGGGGCTGGGGTTCCTGTCGAAATACGCGGCCGTCTATTTCCTGATCGGCGCGGCGCTCATGGCGCTGACCCGGCACGACGCCCGGCCGGCGCGCCGCGACGCGTTTCTGGCGGCGCTGGCCTTCGGGCTGGTGATCTTGCCCAACATCGCCTGGAACATCGCCAATGGCGGCACGACCGTGTCGCACACGATGGACAATGCGAGCTGGGTGCGCGACCCGGCCACACGCGCGGGGCTGAACCTCGACAAGCTGGCGGAGTTCCTGGCCGCTCAGTTCATCGTCTTCGGGCCTGTGCTCTTCGGCGCGCTGATCTGGGCCGTGGCGCGCACGCTGCGCGGGGGGGCGGCGCGGGCAGAGGCCGGGCTGCTGTGGTTCGTGCTGCCGATCCTGGCCATCGTCAGCGTGCAGGCCGTGCTGTCGAAAGCCTATGCCAACTGGGCGGCCACCGCATATCTGGCCGGTGCGCTCGTCGCCGTACCGCTGCTGCGCGCGCGGGCGCCGCGCTGGCTGACCGCCTCCTTCGCGATCAACGGGGCGCTGGCCGTGGCGCTTCCGCTGGCCGCCGTCTTCGCCGACCGGCTGGCCTGGGACGGCAGGTTGGTGATGGGCCGGGTGATCGGCCGGGCGGAGATCAGCGAGACGATCATCGAGACCGCGCGGCGCACCGGCGCGCAGACGGTGGTGGCCGCGCATCGCGACATCCTGGCCGATCTCTTCCATACCGGGCGCCAGAGCGGCCTGACCTTCCGCGCGATCCGCGGAGACGGGCGTCCGCGGCACCATTACGAAATGTCGCTAGCCTACGAGGGCGGCGCAGCAAACCCGGTGCTGCTGGCCGAGATCGGGGAGATGCCACCCGCCTGCCCGCATGAGATGGCGCATCAATGGCAGGCCGGGCCCGGCGCCTGGAACGGCTACACCATCACTCTCTGGCTGGTGGAGCCGGATTGCAGCGACCTGGGCCGATTCTAGTAAACCAGGTTGAGCATCAGGAGCGACACCACCAGGAAGAGCACGGTCATGATCCCGCCGCTGCGCAGGAAATCCACCACCCGGTAACCCGCCGGCCCCATGATCAGCGCGTTGACCTGGTGGGTCGGGATGATGAAGGAATTGGAGGTCGAGATCGCGACGGTCAGCGCGAAGACCGCCGGATCGCCGCCCGCCGCCACCGCGATCGAGACAGCCAGCGGCACCAGCAGAACCGTCGCGCCGACATTCGACATGACCAGCGAGAAGACCGTCGCCAGGATCGCGATCCCGGCTTGGAGCGACCAGATCGGCCAGCCATTCAGGAATGTCATGATCTGCTGCGCGATCCACTCTGCCGTGCCGGTATTCTGTACCGCCTGACCCAGCGGGATCAGGCAGGCCAGCAGGAAGACCGTGTTCCAGCCCACCGCGCGATAGGCTTCGTCGATGCTCAGCACGCGGGTCAGCAGCATGCCCACCGCCCCGGTCAGCAGACAGAGCGACAAACGGATATCGGTGAACAGGATCATCGAGAGCGAGACCAGAAAGAAGAAAAGCGCGACACCCACCTTCTGCGGGCGCAACTCGTCCTGCGGGAAATCCGAGGTGACGACGACGAGATCACGGTCGCGCTTGAGCCGCACCAGATTGTCCCAGCGGGTGTGGGCGACCAGCATGTCGCCGGCCCGGAACGGCACCAGCCCGATGGCCGTCGGCGCGTGGTCCTCGGTCTCCACATGGCTGAGCGTCTCCTCGCCCCGGTGGATGGCGAGCAGGCTCAGCCCGTAGGTCTTGCGCAACAGCAGGTCGCGGGGCGACTTGCCGATCAGCTTGGAATCGGGCGGAATCACGATCTCGGCGATGCCGGCATTCGTGGGTGCGAAATCCTCGACGAAGGCATCGAGCTCAGGCCGAACGGTCAACCCGTATTTCTCCGCGAAAGCATGAACCGCTTCGGCCTTTCCGATGATCGCCAGCCGGCAGGGCGCGGCGATCTCGGCGGTCAGGATCTGCACCATCGAAGTCTTGCCGCGATAGAAGGTGGAGATGATGTAGAGATTGTTCTCCAGGTTGATGTCCGCGAGGATCTGGCCCTCCAGCGGGTTGTCCGCAGGCACATCGACCTCGAACACGCTGGCCTTCAGCCCGTAGACCCGTTCCAGATAATCCGAGGTGCCCTGCCCCGACGTCGCCTCGACCTTGACCGGTGCGGCAGGCAGTATCCAGCGCCCGAGCAGCAGGAAATAGACGATCCCGGTCGCGATCAGCACAGCTCCCACGGGCGTCACCGAGAAGAGCCCGAAGGTCTCCATCCGGCGGTCCGGGTCCAGGCCCTCGTTCGCGGTCACGATCAGGTCGTTGAGCAGGATCAGCGGCGAGGAGCCGACCATCGTCATGGTGCCGCCCAGGATAGCGCAAAAGCCCATCGGCATGAGCAGCCGCGACAACGGGATGCCGGTGCGCGCCGAGATGCGGCTGACCACCGGCAGGAAAAGCGCCGCCGCGCCGACATTCTGCAGGAAACTGGAGATCACCCCGACCGTGCCCGACACGATGGGCATGACCCGCATCTCTGTTGTCCCGCCGCGTTTGAGGATCTGCGCGGCCACCTTGTTCATGATCCCGGTCTTGTCGAGCCCGGCGCCCACGATCATCACCGCGATGATCGAGATCACCGCGTTGGAGGCGAAGCCGTCGAAGAGATGGCGGACATCCGCCAGGTTGCCCAGCCCCGGCAGGTAGCTGAGGATGCCCAGCACGACCAGCACCAGGATCGCTGCGAGGTCGATGCGGATCAGTTCCGACACGAAGAGGAAAACCGTGAAACCCAGCAGCGCCACGACGACGCCCATCTCGGTCGTGAAGATCACTTCGGCCATCGTCACCTCCCCCGTTCTTATCGTTGGGAGGAATTGAACCCGATTTTTCGGATTGGATAAAGGGAGGCCCGCGATATCGCGGATAGCGGCAGCGGGCGTCGTGTGGAGGTGACGCTCAACTGCTCCTGCCAAGCAGCACTGAAACTCGTTGATGAAATGAAAGGAACAAAAACGCCGAACGCTCCCCCCCACAGACGCCAAAATAGGCCAATCCGCCCCCGCGGATCTACCGCATGATGGGAAACAGAATGTTTCCACTGCGCGACCCACCGGAAGAACGCGCCCGACCGACCTGAAGCGGCCTTGGCACGAGCCTTCTTCCGGGGCGCGTCAGAAGGCTCTGTTCAACCGAGCCAGGAAAAAAGTCCGGCCATGCCGCAAGCGGCGCAATAACTTGGACATTCTGCACAACGATTCGGGCCGGCGATGTAACTGACACGATCAGAATGGCTCTTCAGGCATCTGGCTGCGGCCAGGCCGTGGCACACCACAATCCTCGTCCACTCAATTGGCCAAATGGCCGGAGGCACTTTCCGCCATGACGATCGAAGGCGAATTTGCGGAACTCCGCGTCAAGACGGCCGGTATGTCCAAGCGGAGATTACGATTGCGAGTAGCGCGAGCCCTCGATATGTTCACTCACACATATCGAGGGAGAGAAAGAAAAATGCCATTGTCAGCCTTGCGCCTTTGGAGTGCCGCGACCTGTCTGGCAATGGCGCTGTACATGGTCCCTGCCGCCGCCAATGCCCAAACCGATGCACCGGTGGTCGCCGCCGCCTCGGATCTCCAGTTCGCAGTGGAAGAAATCGCCGCGGCCTTTGAAACCGAGACGGGCATGGAAGTGCGGGTTTCGACGGGATCGACTGGCAATTTCGCCCGACAAATTCGCGCGGGCGCACCTTTCCAGATATTCATGGCGGCTGACGAGCAATTCATTTTCGACCTCCATCGCGACGGTTTCACCCGGAACCAAGGCGACCTCTACGCGGTGGGCCGGGTGGTGATGGTGGTGCCGAACGGCTCGACCCTTGAAGCTGACGGCAAACTCGACACCCTTGCTGCGGCGCTCTCCAAAGACAAGATCACCCGCTTCGCCATCGCCAATCCCGACCACGCACCTTACGGGATGCGGGCGCGCGAAGCGCTCCGGCACAAAGGCCTCTGGGACGCGCTCCAACCATATATCGTGCTGGGCGAGAACGTCAGCCAGGCGGCGCAGTTCGCGCTGTCGGGCAATGCCCAAGGCGGCATCATTGCCTACTCGTTGGCACTGGCGCCGAGCGTCAGAACACGCGGCACCTACGCACTGATACCCGAGGACTGGCATCAGCCACTGCGGCAGCGCATGGCCTTGCTGAATGGTGCCGGTCCCACCGCCGAAGCGTTCTATGCCTATATCAACGGTCCGTCGGCCAGAGAGGTCATGAAACGTTACGGCTTCGTCCTTCCCGGAGAGTGAGGCATGGACTGGACGGCGCTCTGGCTGTCGCTGCGCCTGGCGGGCTGGACGGTGGCGCTCCTCCTCCCGGTCGCAGTGTTCGCCGGACGGCTCCTCGCCTATCGGGAGTTTCGCGGCAAGGGCGTCACCGAAGCCCTGGTCATGCTGCCGCTGGTACTGCCGCCGACGGTCTTCGGCTTCTACCTCCTCGTCGCCTTCGGCGGGACCTCTCCCATCGGACAGTTCTGGCAGGCGGCCTTCGGGCACCAGTTGGTCTTTACCTTCGAGGGGCTGGTCGTAGCCTCGGTCATCTTCAACATGCCTTTCGCCATCCAACCCGCGCAGCGAGGATTCGAGGCGATCCCGAATGACGTCCGCGAAGCCGCCGCCTGTTGCGGCCTCGGCCCGATGAAGTCCCTGTGGAAAATCGAACTGCCGCTTGCCTGGCCGGGCCTGATGACGGCAATGGTGCTGACCTTCGCCCACACGCTCGGCGAGTTCGGCATCGTCCTGATGCTCGGCGGTTCCATTCCGGGAGAGACGAAAACCGTCGCCATTGCGATCTATGATCGCGTGCAGGCCTTCGACGACCGCAGCGCCGGGATCATGTCGGCCGTGCTGATGGCGATTTCGCTCTTCACCATCACGGTGACGTTCTGGCTGTCCTCCCGCGTCGGGCGGCGTCTCGGGAGAGCGCCATGAACGGTCTCTCCGTCGACCTTGGACAGGATGCGCCGATCCCCCTGGCGGCGTCCTTTTCCTGCGCGACCGGCGAGGTTTTGGCCTTGGTCGGGCCGTCGGGGAGCGGAAAGTCGACGATTCTCAGATCGATTGCCGGCACCTACCGGCCCCAGCACGGGACAGTTCGTGTGAACGATGAGACATGGTTCTCCGATGCCGAAGGGATTCATGTGTCCCCGCAGCGCCGCGCTGTCGGCATGGTGTTCCAGAGCTATGCCCTGTTCCCGCATATGACGGCGCTGGGCAACGTGATGACGGCGATGGGTCGCCTTCCGGCCCGTGAGCAAGACGCGCGTGCCCGTAAGCTTCTGGAACTCGTCCACCTGTCGGGCCTTGAGCGACGGCGCCCTGCGGAGCTCTCCGGCGGCCAGCAACAACGCGTGGCGGTGGCGCGGGCCTTGGCCCGCGCACCCAAGGTCCTGCTTCTCGACGAGCCGTTCTCCGCAGTCGACACGGCGACGCGTCAGCGGCTTTACCGCGAGATTGCCGAACTCCGCCGGGCGCTCAACATGCCGGTGGTCCTGGTCACCCATGACCTTGATGAAGCGGTCATGCTCGCGGACCGGATGGCCGTGCTGCATCATGGCCGAACGCTCCAGGCCGGGCGGCCCGAAGAGGTGACGACCCGGCCGGCCTCGGCCGAGGTCGCTCGGCTGGTCGGTCTCCGCAACCTGTTTCAGGGTACGGTTGTCGGGCATGACCGGAGCGCCCGGACGATCATCGAATGGAGCGGCCGAAAAATCGAGGCTGCCGCGAGGTCCGATCTGGCGCCCGGCCAGAAGGTCTCCTGGGCTGTTCCCGACGGCTTCGTGTTGCTTCACCGCCGCGATCGGCCGTCACGCGGCGAGCATGAAAACCCGGTGCCGGGAATCATCGAAACCATGCTGGTGATCGGACAGACGGCGCATCTGACGCTACGCCCCCGCAACGATCCGGGGCTGCCGCTTCATTTCTCGGTGCCGCTGCATGTGGCGCGACGCAATGGCATCGCCGAGGGTGTCGAGGCGGCGGTCTCGCTGCTCGCCGAAGGCATTCACCTGATGACACCGCCCGCCGCCGCGGAGGCCGGCTGAATGGCCCGGAGAGCGATCGTCAGCGTCTTTAGCGGCGGCACCATTGGTGCGCTCGGCGGTCTCATCGGCCTGGGCGGCGCCGAGTTCCGCCTGCCGGTCCTCGTGGGTGTTCTGAAAATGAGCCCGAAGGCGGCGGTGCCGATGAACCTTTTCGTCAGCCTCGTCACCCTCGTCGCCGCGTTCGTCGGCCGCAGCGCCAGCCTTTCCTTAACCCCGCTACAATCGCTGCTGCCGGAACTCGTCGGCCTGATCATCGGCGGCATCCCGAGCGCGCTCTGGGGCGCGGGGGTCTTGGCGCGCATGTCGGACCATCGGCTGTCGCGGCTGCTTGCCGGCCTGCTGGTGGCGATCGGACTATTGCTGGTCGTTGAAGCGTTCCTTCCGAACGAACCAGCTGGCTTGGCCCCCGCCGAGGCGCTGGCGCGGCTGGCCGTCGGCATCGCCTTGGGGCTCATCATCGGTGCTGCGGCGGCACTGCTCGGAATCGCCGGGGGCGAATTGCTCATCCCCGCCTTCATCTTCATCTTCGGGGCGGACGTGACGACGGCCGGAACTGCGAGCATACTCGTCTCGATCGTGCTCGTACCCACTGCTTTGTGGCGCTATGTTCGCCTCGGTGCGTTTCCGGCGAACACCGACCTCCGCGCGATCGCCGCGCCGATGGGGGTTGGATCGGTCATCGGCGCCATCGCGGGCGGACTGGCCGCCGGCATTTTGGCGCCCTGGATATTGAAGCTCGCCCTGGGGCTCATTCTGATCGCCTCTTCCATCAAGGTCTTCGCCACGCGACATTGATGGAATGGAGTAAGTTCCCCCGGTCCGATGGACACTCCACCCCATCTCTGATGAAACTCCCTAATCGCATGAACCCGACTCTAACGCGCTCGAACCGGTCGAGCACATCGCGAATGTCATCGGTCAGTGCTCTGCCTCCCTTCGTCATAGCGTGAGAGTCGCCGAACCGCCGCCATGCGGACGTTCCGGGCGCAGGGCGACACGGTTAGCGCATGACAAACGGATTCGCCATGGGCGTTTCGGATGTGCTGATCCAAGTCGTCTTGGTTCTTGTATAGTCCAGCACCGCCTCGATCCCCGCTTCCCGCCCGTATCCGGACTGGTTGAAACCGCCAAATGGCGCGATCGGGGAAATGGCGCGGTAGGTGTTGATCCAGCAGATCCCCGCCCGCAGCCGGTCGGACACGCGATGCGCACGCGCC
The DNA here is from genome assembly GCF_003122205.1 of Maritimibacter sp. 55A14. Classification (GTDB taxonomy): domain Bacteria; phylum Pseudomonadota; class Alphaproteobacteria; order Rhodobacterales; family Rhodobacteraceae; genus QEYE01. The sequence continues at coordinate 93,058 of NZ_QEYE01000009.1, read as the reverse complement.
AGGTTCTGCGTGAAGACGCCGGAGCCGAGGCCGTAGGGCGTGCTGTTGGCCAGATCGATCGCCTCTTGCTCGGTGTCGAAGGGCAGAAGCGACATGACCGGACCGAACATTTCAACGCTGAGCGTTGCGGTGTCAGGACCCGCGCATTCAACAAGGGTCGGCGCCATGTACGTGCCCGGACGATCGAGCGCCGCGCCGCCAAACCGGATTGTTGCGCCCTGCGAGCGGGCGGTTTCGAGCGTCTCTTCGATCCGCTGCACCTGTGCCTGGGTGCAAAGCGGGCCGACATGGGTTTCGGGCGAAAGCGGGTCGCCGACGACGATCCCCGCTGTCTTCTCCTCGATCCGCTGCGCCAGTTCGTCGAAGATCGAGCGTTGCACCAGTCCGCGCGACCCCGCGACGCAGCTTTGCCCCGACGCCCCGAAATTTCCCGCGATCAGCCCGTTGGCGGCGCCGTCCAGATCGGCATCCTCGAACACCAGGATCGGGGATTTCCCGCCCAGTTCCAGCGTGGTGACGGCGAAATTCTCGGCCGAATTACGCACCACGTGGCGCGCCGTCTCGGGGCCGCCGGTAAAGGCGATCCGGTCCACGTCGGGATGGCGCGTCAACGGAATGGCGCAGTTCTCGGCATCCCCGGTGATGACCGAGACCACACCGGGCGGAAAACCCGCCTGATCGATCAGCCGCGCCAGTTCGAACATCGGCGCAGGCGCCATCTCCGAGGCCTTGAGCACCACCGCACACCCCGCCGCCAGCGCCGGGCCCAGCTTGGTCGCAGTCAGGAACATCTGCGCGTTCCAGGGCACGATGGCCGCCACCACCCCGATCGGCATGCGCCGTGTGAACACATGCATGTCCGGTTTGTCGATGGGCAGCACCGCACCTTCGATCTTGTCCGCAAGACCCGCGTAATAACGGTAGTAATCCGCGACATAGGCGGTCTGGCTGGCGGTTTCGGCCAGGAGCTTGCCACTGTCGGTGGTCTCGATCCGGCCGAGATGCCGGGCGTTTTCCTCGATCAGATTGGCCAGACGGTAGAGGAGTTTGCCGCGGGCTGTCTGGGTCATGTCGCGCCACGCCGGGTCATTAAGCGCCCGCATTCCGGCGCGCACCGCGCGGTTTACGTCCTCGGGCGCAGCGCAGGCGAAGCTGGCCCATTCCCCGCCCGTGGCCGGATTGGTCGAGGCCATGACTTGTCCCTTGGCGCCTTCAGTCCAGTGGCCATCTATGAAAAGCTGGTAATGCGGCTTCTGTTCCATTGGTCCTCACTGAAATGCGGGCATCACGTCGTCGATGAAGCGCGCCAGCGAGGCGCGTTTGCGCGCGGTCTCCATTCCGGAATCGACCCAGAAGGCGAATTCGTCGTAACCAAGGTCTTCGTAACGCTTGAGCCGGTCAATCACATCCTGCTTGGTACCAAAGACCAGATCGCGCTGCAGCTTGTCCGGCGCGATCATGTCGTTGGCGGCGATCTCGGACTCAGACAGGGTCTCGATCAGGCCCTGGCTTACGGGCCGCCCATTCTTGAACCAGGCAAAGAAATAGGCGTAATAGCGCGCGATGTCGCGCGCCGCGCGTGACACGTCATCGGCATCGGAGCCGACATAGGTGTGCTGCAGCAGCATGATCTTGGGACGTGGGCCGTCGTAGCCATCACAGGCGGCATTGAAGCGGCCCATCAGGGTTTCCACCTCGTCCATGCCCTGCCACAGCGGCGTCACCTGGATGTTGAACCCGTTCTGCACGCCGAATTCGTGGCTGTTGGGATCGCGCGCGGCAATCCAGATCGGCGGCCCATCGGGCTGAACAGGCTTCGGGGTGGACGTGGTGGATGGAAACTCGAAGTAACTGCCCTTGTGGGAGCAATCGCCTTTCCAGAGCTGCGGCACAAGCGGGGCCATTTCGCGCATCCGCTGGCCGGCGTCCCAGGCATCGAGTCCCGGCATCAACCGCTCATATTCATAGCTATAGGCTCCACGCGCGATGCCCAACTCGATCCGTCCACCTGTAATCTGATCGGCCGAGGCGGCCTCTCCGGCCAGTCGGATCGGGTGCCAGAAGGGCGCGATCACCGTGCCGGTGCCCAGGCGGATGTTTTTGGTGTGATGCGCCAGATCGACCAGCGGCAGGAACGGGTTCGGCGCGATGGTGAATTCCATCCCGTGATGTTCGCCGGTCCAGATCGCACGCATTCCGCCCTCGTCGGCCATTTTGCAGAGGTCAAGGAAGTCCTTGTAAAGTACATCATGCGGCTGATCGGGGGTCAGGCGCTCCACATGCGCGAATAGCGAGAACTCCATGGGGTCTCCTTTCAAGTTCGATGCGTGTCGCCCGCGCCTTCATCGCCGAGATACAGCGTGAAGGACCGGGTCCAGGTTTCGAGGGCAAAGCGGGCCATCATCGTCGCGATGGCCGGCGTCGTGTATTCGAGCGCGGGAAGATCGGCGGGCGCGACGCAACGCCATGGGCCGGTCTCGCGCGGCGCGGCGCCCGTGGCCAGAACATAGGTGTGATGCGCCGAAAGCCCGCGGTCGTCGAAGGCCGAATAGATACGCCCAAGCTCTGCTTCTATCCTGCGCGCGGCGAGTCCTTTGGCCAGGCATTCCAACTGGTTGGACCGCCCCTGCGCGGTGATCTGGGGCGGGCGCAGGCCTCCGGGTGTCTCTTCCAGGAGGATACCCGCCGGGGTTTCTATGATTGCCCCGACAACCGCACCGTGCGTGATGCTCTCGCTTGCCGCCCGCTCCAGCCCGAGGCTGAAATAGCGCCCCTCGGCATAGCCCAGGCCGGAGTCGCCGCCATGATCGAAGTCCATGACCTCGCCCAGAAGGATCGAATGATCGCCGGCGGGGATCGCTTGATGCGTCGCACAGGAAAACCGCGCCACGGCGCCGCGAATGAACGGGATGCCATGCAGGTCGAAGTCATGCGGCACCCTGGCGAAGCGGTCCCCCTTAAAGCTGGCGAAGGTGTTCGAGACGTCCTCCTGCCCTTCGGCCAGAATGCTGACCGCGAAATGCGTGGCGCCATTAAAGGCGTCGAACGACGACAGGAACTTGCCCGGACAGACCAGCAAGAGGGCCGGGTCGAGCGACACCGAGGTGAACGAATTTGCCGTGAACCCCACTGGCGTTCCATCGGGCGAGCGGGTCGTGACCACGGTGACACCGGTCATGAAACGGCCAAATGCGCGGCGCAACTCGGGCGGGTTGAAATTCTTCATGGCTGACACTCCGAGGCGAAGTCCAGGAGCTTGCGATTGACCGCATCGGCATGGGTCATCGGCATCATGTGCGCCGCCAACGCGATCACCTCGGCGCGCCCGTCGGGCACCAGCGCCGCCATGGCGCGCGACATTTGAGGCGTTGAATTGGGCTCCTCGCTCCCGGTCAGGAAAAATGCCGGCATGCGCAGGGATTCGAGCGCCCCCGCCGGCGGGCCGTCCTCCGCGGCGAAGACCGAATAGGCGGCCTTGTATCCGGCGGGATCGCAGTCCTTCAGCCAAAGCTCGCAAGCCGCGCGCTCCACCGAGGGCGCATCGCCGAACCATCGGGCAAGCGTGCCGGTCGGGTCCGCAGCCTGCATACCATCCAGCGCGGCCACCCGCGTGGTGACCGCCTGTTTCGCCTCGGCGCCGCGCCGGAAGATCGCATTCACCGCCATGACCCCGCGCAGTCGCTCCGGGTATCGCGCCGCCAGGTCGAGGGCGATCATCGCCCCCATGGAATGGCCCGCCACGACCGCCGGCTCGTCCAGGCAGCCCAGCACGCGTTCGGCGTAACCTTGCAGGTCGGTCAACCCCTCGGCCATCGGGCCGTCGCCATGGCCGGGCATGTCCGGGGCGATCACACTGAAGCCTCCGACGGTCAGCGCGTCGATCTGCCGGGCCCAGGCCTCTGCGCGCAGCCCGACACCGTGCAGCAGGACCACCCGTGGTCCTCGCCCCGCGACGATCGCGGCCAGCGGGCCGATCTCAGACCGCGGCCGGGTTGTCCAGGTCATGGCCCAGATCCTCCAGATCCTGGTAGCGGTCTCCGATGCGGTGATGCGGGCGGCCAGTCTTCGCCGCGCCCAGCACCACCACGATTTCGTCGGCGCGCGGCGCATCGGGAATGGCGAATTGGATCGTCAGGTAATGCGACCGCCGTCCGGCATCGTTCTTGTCCATCAGCGGCACCGTGATCGGGGCATTCGCCCCGCCGCGCGTGTTGGTGAAGGCCAGATAGGATTTCGCCTGCACCGCCTCGCGGTAATGGTTGCCGAACCGCAGAGTGTGGATCAGACCCGAGGCATGCTCGACCTCACCATCGAGCCCCACCACGGCGGCCTTGCCATAAGCCTCGATCCTGTCGCCGCCGCCCGCCAGCGCGATCATCCGCTCGGTCAGCAGCTTGCCCAGCACGGGGCCGTAGGCGTGGATTTCGGGCTTCAGGTCCTCGACATAGCGCCCGGCCCAGGGGTTCCGCACCACCGCCGCCACCGCGAACATGCGCCACGACGTCTCGGCCGCGCGGAAGCCTTCGATCAGCACCTCTTCGTCATACGTCACGATTTTCCGGATATCGGGCTGCATGGATGTACTCCTGTTCGTCGCCCCGCTTTGTCCGGCAACATTGCGGTTTTGACAAACGAAAGAACTTCAGGCTTATCTATTAATAAGACTAATGCCTGGATTGATCATGAGCCGATCTCTGCCCCCGCTCACCTGGTTTCGCGCCTTCGAGGCCGCCGCGCGGCACTTGAGCTTTACGGCTGCCGCCGCGGAGATCGGACTCACGCAATCCGCGGTCAGCCAGCAGGTCAAGGCACTGGAGACCCGGCTGCGCGTCGCCCTTTTCACCCGCCGGGCACGCGGCCTCGCGCTGACCGATGACGGGCGCCGCCTGTTGCCACAGGTGGGGGCGGCGCTGGAACGGCTGGCCGCGGCCACGGACCTGTTCGATGCCGGGCCGCCGAACGAGATCCTCACCGTTGCCATGTCCGTCAGCATGGCCGAGTGGGTTGTCGCGCCTCCTCTCGCCGGTTTCACCGCCGCCCATCCGGGTTTGCGACTGCGCATTCTCAGCACCATCTGGCCCGATGATTTCCACAGCGCGATGGCCGATGTGGACATCCGCTTCGGATCGCAGAGGCAGGTGGGCGACGGGGCACAGGAACTGACCCCGAACCGGCTGGTCGCGCTGAAATCCCCATCGCTGCGCGGACCGCTCGCCAATGCCCCGCTGATCGAGACGGTCGGCACTTCGGATGGCTGGAAAAGCTGGGGCAAGGCCGCCGGTCTCGACGGGTTGAGCCCCTCACTTTTTGCCGACAGCTACGGCACGGCGCTGCAATTGGCGGCTCATGGCAACGGCGTGGCCCTCGTCAGCGAAATACTGGCCGGGCATGCCCTTGGCTCGGGCCGTCTCGTCCGAGCCCACGCCGAGTCGATCCCCGGCAAGGAGGGTTACTATTTGTCGGTCAATCAGCACTCTCAGGCGGCGCATGACTTCAAGGTCTGGCTCCTTGGGCAGATCGGGGCCATTCCGAACAGCAGCAATCGCATGAAGTCCTAAGGTCCGGGCCCAGTCTCCAGTATCCGCCAGTTCGGAAGACCTCCCTTGTGACACCGTGCATCTGGTTGCGCGCTTATCGGTCGGTGCAACTCTGTTGATGTGACCGCCCCCGACGGCATCAATGTGCCAATGTGGGTCTGCGATGGTCAACAAAGGATGACGGTCATGTCGGAGATTATCACTCTAACCCGTTATTCTTGATGTGGATCGTGCCCCTCACCACCTGCCGGTCATCGCCCCGCGCTTGCCCCTGGATCCGTGAACGAACTGCCGCCGCCGGTCCATCTGCTCGTCGGTCGGTCAGAAATGTCCGCTGATGCCACGGCTTCAAACCCGAAACCCCGGCCACGGCGGCGGATGGAGATCAACACATTTCCGCGCCTGTGCCATATTTTCGAACCTTTCCGGCCCTATGCAACTTTCAGTGGAACCTAACAAAGGCCGCCGAAATGAAGCTGATAATCCAGATACCGGCCTTGAACGAACAGGAAACCATCGCGGAAGTCATCGAGGCACTTCCGCGGAAAGTGCCCGGTTTCAGCAGCGTCGAGGTGCTGGTGATCGACGACGGCTCGACCGACCGAACGGTAGAGGTCGCCCGGAAGGCCGGCGCGGACCATGTGTTCCGGATGGGTTGCAACATGGGCCTGGCACGGGCCTTTTCGGCCGGCCTGGAGGAAGCGCTCGCACTCGGTGCGGACGTGATCGTGAACACCGATGCCGACCATCAGTATTGCGCGGCGGACATTCCCGCGCTGGTGCGCCCGATACGCGAAGGCGAGGCCAAGATCGTGGTTGGGGCACGCCCCATCCACGACAACGAGAGCTTCTCGCCCGCCAAGAAACTGCTTCAGCGCTTCGGAAGCTGGGTCGTACGCCGGTGCTCGGGCACCGACATACCCGACGCGCCAAGCGGCTTCCGCGCCTTTTCCCGCGATGCGGCGGCGCGGATGTGCGTCATCAACACCTATACCTACACGATCGAAACGATCATACAGGCAGGCCGCAAACGCATTCCGATCACCTCGGTTCCCGTGCGCGTCAACCGCGTCGAGCGCCCCTCGCGGCTGTTTCGCGGCACGGGGGAATACGTCCGGCGCTCGGTCGCAACGATCCTGCGTGTCTTCGTACTCTACTCGCCGCTGCAGTTCTTCTCACTGTTGGCGGCCGTTTGCGCGCTTCCGGGTTTGTTCGGTGTAGCGCGGTTTCTCTTGTTTTACATGGCCGGTGCCGGAGGCGGCCATGTCCAGTCGCTCGTTCTGTCCAGCGCTCTGCTGGCGATGGCGATGGTTCTCATGGCGATCGGAATCCTTGGCGACATGGTCGCCGCGAACCGGACCCTGCTGGAGGACATTCGCGCCCGTGACCTGTTGGGGGCGGAGCAACGGCGCAAATACGAGGGCAAGGTCGTCAAGCTGATGGATGCCTCCTGAAGACACGACCGCCATTCACGCCATCCGCCACACGCAGCCAGAGTCGCCGGGCGAAACCTGTTCCTGTCCGCGCAGCGGTCCCGTCCGCCGTCGCGACCGCGATGCAATCGGCAGGCTGAGCCTCTCGGCGACCGCCGGCAGGCTCAGTGCACGACGCCGCCGGGTCCGTGCCGCAGGATGTTGAACTGCCCGTAGCTGTCCTTGAGGTTCATCGGGATCGCACCGCTGGCCGTGGTCGAAGCCTTGCCGATCTCGGCCACTTCGAACTCGATCCCGTCCGGGATCTGGATCCGGACCCGGTGCTTGCCGCCGCCATGCGGCGCCTCGATCGGATAGCCCGAGGACTCCAGCACGCCGGGGATGGAGACCTTGGCGGTGCGCGCATCTATATCCACTTCGAACGCGATCGGCGTGTGGATCGGGTCGTGCACGGTGTCGCACATGGCGTGGAAAATCCACCAATGCGTCGTCTCCGGCTCGGTCTCGCCGCCATGCAGCACCGTCTCCAGCGCCTCGCGCTGCGCCGCGTCCGCGCGTTCGTCGATCAGAACCTGCATCTGACCCTTGCCCTCGTAGATCGGGCCGGGCCAGGCATAGATCAGCCCGAAACGCAGTTCGTCGAGCGGCACATCCCCGAAATATCCTTTGGTGATCTCGACCACCTCGAAGCCGTGGCAGCCCCCGTTCGTGGGAATTCCCTCGAACTGGCAAGGGCATCCGTCGATGCAGTTGCAGTTTCCGAACTCGCGGCCTTCGATGTACCAGTCCCTGTAAGCCATGCGTGCCCCCGTGACAGTATCGCAAGATTTGCAGCCCCCTATTCTAGCACGAATCGGTGGCCTCGCTCGACGCACGGGCACGGTCAGCCGGCCGTCCACACACCGCCCAGGGCCTAAATTACGGCCTGACAGCCGCCGCGCTATCGGAGAAGGCAGGCTCAGCCGTCACCGGCATATTGCGCGTCGGTGACGTGTTCCAGCCACGCGACGGTGGCACCGTCCTGCGCTTCCTGGATCGCCAGGTGGCTCATCCCGTGATCGGGCGCCGCGCCGTGCCAATGCTTCTCGCCCGGCGCGAACCAGACGGTGTCGCCGGCCAGGATTTCCCGGATCGGGCCGCCCTCGCTCTGCGCCAGGCCCTGACCGGAGAGCACGACCAGCGTCTGGCCCAGCGGATGGGTGTGCCAAGCGGTCCGCGCGCCCGGCTCGAAGGTGACGACGACGGCGCGCACCCGCGCCGGGTCAGGCGCCTCGATCACCGGGGTCATGCTGACGGTGCCGGTAAAATACTCCGCCGGCCCCGGCATCGACGGGCGGCTGCCGCTGCGCTTGATATCCATATCTCTTCCTCGTCTGACTGCTGCGGGATATGCCACCAGCATACATCACATGGCACGCCGGACCATGCCGCCGAAGCGGATGCCGTCCCTCAGCCCCCGGAGCGGCCCAGAAACGCCTCCGCCGCGCCGAGCAATTCCTCCCAGCATGGATCCTGCGGCAACGGGACGTGGTTGCGGCCTTCCATAACATGAAGCCGCGCATCCGGGATACCCGCCGACAGCACGCCCGACTGGGATGCCGGATGCACCGAATCCTCGCGCGCATGCAGGATTAGCGTCGGCGCCTTCACCCGGTCCAGAATATCCGTCACGTCATAGGCGTCGATCGCGCGGCGCAGCGCCACCGCGATCTCCACGGAGGCCGAGGCGAGCTGCATCTGCGCCATATGCTCCAGTTGCGCGCGGGTCGCATCCGGCATGTAGAGCGTGGCGAAGGCCGCGGCGAAGGCCCCGCCCGAGCGGCCCCAACCCTGGCGGATCACGGTCTGGATCGCCTCGGCGTTGCGGACCTCCTCCTCGGTGCCGCGCACCGCGCGGCCCTGCGCGTAGCCGCCATAGAGCACCAACCGGCTGACCCGTTCCGGACAGCGTGCGGCGAAGGCCACCGCAACGGGCACGCCCTGCGAGGCAGCCAGGATGGGAAACCGGTCGAGCCCCGCGGCATCCGCGACAGCCTCCAGATCGTCGGCCAGCCGCTCCAGCGACAGGTCGGGCGGCGAGGGATCGCTGAGTCCCGTACCGCGTTGGTCGTAGCGCGTGACCGAGAAGCTGCTCCCCAGCCGGTCGAGGAACGGGCGCCAGACGGGGCTCTTCCAGTCCAGTTCCAGATGGGTCAGGAAATGTCCCGCCCTGAGCATCGGCGGACCCGCGCCAGTGGTGGTATGGGCGATCCGCGTTCCATCGCGCGACCGCGCCATCCGGATCGTCTGCGCCTCCGCCTCGTCGGCGGGCGCCGCGGTCTCGCCCCGGTCGTCGACGCTGACCGGGGCGACGAGGCGGAAGCCACGCCGCGGCACGGTCTGCAACACGGTCTGGGCTCGCCCGTCATCCCCGACCGCGCGGCGCAGCGCGTTGATCCGCGAGGAAACCGCCGCGTCCGACACGCACCGCCCGCCCCAGATATCGGCGATGATCTCGTCGCGCCCGATCAACTCGCCCGGCCGCGACAGGAACGGTGCCAGCAAATCAAAGACCTGCGGTTCCAGCGGCACCGTCTCGCCGCCGCGGCGGAACCGGTAGCGGCGTAGATCGAGCTCGCAATCCGCAAATCGGTACAGCATGCCCCGATGAAACGCTCAATACCGGCCCTTCGCAAGCGGCACGCGATGCCCGAGACGATTTCAATGGTTTCTAAAGGCCTTCTCAAGACCGTCTTCAAGCGCCGGACGCAGCCTCGCGCGATGCTGGTCCCGGACAGTCACACTCGTGCGGAGAGACACCATGTCAGAGACGCAGACCACATCCATCATACGGCGCCCCGACGGCTCCATCGACACGGCATACTACGTCGCGCAGGGACACCGGGCGCGCGGTCCAGGCACGCCGGCTGGCAGCAGCACTGGCGTCGCCCACACCCGCGCCGCGCAAGCCATCCGCTCTCGCGCGGGCGGTCGCGGCGCTGCACCGCCCGCTGATCCGCACATCCTGAGATCCGGGGGCGGGCATGTTCCGCCTCCGGCACCTCCCGGCCGGGGCCTGGCGACCTGCGGTGCGCACCGAAGTTCCTTGCTCGCGGCCGGGGGGACCGCAGTTCAGAGCATCGGCCAGACGATCAGCAACCCACCCGCCGCGATCAGGGCCGCGCCGCTGCCGCGCACCAGAAGCCCGACGCGGGGCAACAGCTTCTCCGCCAGGACGAAAAGAGCGAGCCCCACGATCCAGTAGAGGTTCATGATCCCGCCCACGAAAAGCAGCGCCATTAGCGCCCAGCAGCAGCCCAGGCAATAGATGCCGTGATGCGCGCCCAGCCGGAACGCCCCGGCTGCGCCGGGCCGGTGGTTGTGGGTCAGGAACTGCGCGGGAGAGCGGCAATGCGCCAGGCAGGCATCCTTGAAATGGCTGAACTGATAGAGCCCGGCCGCGATCAGCACCACGCCGGCGAGGAGGCCGGAATTCAGCATCATCATCGCGGAGGCTACGAGGCCCACCCGTTCCAGCGTGTATTGCAGCCCCGTCGCCAGTACCGAGAACGCCGCCCAGGCGGCTAGGTAGCCGCCCAGAAAGACCAGGCTCAAGCGCGCCGCGTGGCGGCTGTCGGGTCCGGCTTTCTTGAGCGCGGTATAGAGCAGCAGCATCGGCGCCGCGCTCGGCGTCATCATCGCGACCATCATGATCCACCACATCAGGAAGATCAGGATCGCGTAGGAGAGGCTCCAGCCCGGATTCTCGCCCATCTGCATGGCCGTGCCGGGCGCGCCAGTCATCCGGGTCATCTGGAGCGCCGACATGTTCATGCCGACACCGGCCACCGTGTAGGCCCCGGCGCCCAGTACGATCAGCCCCACGGCCCCCATGACGATGCGCCGGTCGTTGCGCATCAGCCGCTCCGCGAGGCCGGTTCGGGTCTTGCCGGTCCTGCTCATGGCCCGGCTAGGCCTGGACAACGCCCTGCCCGGTCAGGTGCAGGCGCGCGAAATGGGCATGCGTGTCGGTGTTCTTCAGCAACTCGATCCCGCCATTTCCGGTCCTGGTGCTGCCGCTGGCCAGTTCGGCCTTTGCGAACTCGAAGCCATGCGGCAATTCCAACCTGACGCGGTGCGGCTCGCCCGAGACGATATTGGGGATCGGCTTGGCGGATATCTCGAACACCTCGCCGGCCTTCGCGTTGCCGATACGTCCCTCCCGGTCGATGTCGATGCTGATCGGTGCCCGCAGGGTCTCGTGCTTGTTCGGGCTCATGGCTCCGAAGACAAACCACATGGTCGCCATTTCCTCGGTATCGCCGCCACTCATGATCGTCTCCAGCGCGGCGTGCTGCGCGTCGTCCGCGCGCTCGTCGATGATCAGTTGCATCTCGCCGTTGCCCTCGTGGATCGCACCGGGCCATTTGTACATGACGGCCGCGCGCAGGCCGTCGAGGCTGACATCCCCGTAATGGCCCTTCTCGATCTCGAGCACACCCGCCGCTTCGCATGTGCCGTCCGTGGGCAATACGCCGAACTGGCAGGGGCAGCCGAAATTGCAGTTGCAGTTGACGAGTTCCTCGCCCTGAATGCTCCAGTCTTCCATGATAAACGCTCCCAAGGTTTTATCCCGCATCTCAATTGATGCAAGTCTGCCGCGATGGCTTCCTCGGATGCTGCCTCGGGTTGGTTTCTTGTTGTCCTCGGCACTCTACACTCAGAAAGAATTGCACACGAATGACGTTACCAGATTCGAACCGCGCCACCAAACCCGGCCGCGAGTTGCCCGCGTCCCGGCTCAACCGCCCAGCGCAGCCGCCATCAGCCGATAGACGACCTGCGCCGCGGTGAAGTCCCAGGCGGCATTGCCGTCCGGGGCCAGTTCGACCACATCGAAGCCCACGCAGCGGCGGCCTTTGAGTGCATGTTCCACCAGATGTAGCGCCTGATAATAGCCCAGCCCGCCGGGAACCGGCGTTCCGGTGGCCGGCATCACCGACGGGTCCAGCCCGTCCACGTCGAAACTCACATAGACCAGATCGGGGAAGCCCGCAGGCAGGTCCACGGCGTGAACCGCCTGGGTGACGAGATCCTCGGCATCGCGGAAAAAGACGCGGTTGTCCACGCGGCTCCCGGCCTCCTCGGCGCTGAGCGCGCGCACCCCGAATTGCGCCAGCGCGACGCCCTCCCCGGCCAGCAGATGCATGACCGAGGCGTGGGAATGCGGCTCGTTCTGGTATGCCACACGCAAATCCGCATGGGCATCGATCTGAACCAGCCCGACCGGCTGGCCCAGCGCGCGGGCGACGCCCATCACCGCGCCATAGGTCAGTGAATGCTCGCCGCCCAGCGTCACCGGAATGCGACCGGCGCGCGCCGCCGCGGCGGTGCGTTCGGCCAGGCGGTCCATGACGGCGGGCAGCGGACCGTCGCAATCGAGCGAGGGCTCGGTATGGATACCCGCCGCGCAGGGTTCGGTCCCGTTGCAGAGCCGCTCCAACTCGTTGCTGGCCTCCAGGATCGCCTGCGGCCCCTTCGCGGTCCCCGCACCATAGGAGACGGTACGCTCCAGCGGCACCGGGATCACCGAGAAGCGCGCGGTCTCCTGCGCGCGTTCGGCTTCGGTCAGTTCGCTTTCGAGAAAGACGGTCATTCGAACTCCTCAGGACAGGCGGGACCGGAAATCGTCATAGGTGAACCGGCGCCGGATGCGCAGCGCGTCGGTTCGTGAATTCCATATCGCGATGGCGGGCAGCGGCACGCCGTTGAATGTATTGGTCTTGACCATCGAGTAATGCGCCTGATCGAGGAAGGCGAGCCGCTGGCCGACCTGCAACGGCGCCGCCCACGTATAATCCCCGATCACGTCGCCGGCCAGGCAGGACGGGCCCCCCAGCCGATAGGTATGGCCCGCCTCCGCCTCGCCCAGCAGGGCCGGGCGATAGGGCGCCTCGATCACGTCGGGCATGTGGCAGGTGGCCGAGATATCGGTGATCGCCAGGTCCATGCGGTTCCGCGGCAGATCGAGCACCTCGCCCACCAGGATGCCCGCATCGAGCGCCACGGCCTCGCCGGGCTCCAGATAGACATCGAGCCCGTATTTCGCGCGCAGCCCGGTGAGAAACCCCACCAGAGCCTCGCGCTCGTAATCGGCCCGCGTGATATGGTGCCCGCCACCGAAATTCAGCCATTTCATCCGCCCAAGATAGGGCGCAAGTTTCGGCTCGACCGCGGCCCAGGTCCGCGCGAGCGGCGCGAAGCCCTGTTCGCAAAGCGTGTGCATGTGGAGCCCATCGACCCCGTCGAGCACCCCGGCATCAAGCAGCGAAACCGGCGTGCCGAGGCGCGAGCACGGCGCGCATGGATCGTATTTCGGCACCTCGCCCTCGGAATGTTCGGGATTGATGCGCAGGCCAACCTGCCGTCCGGCGGCACGGCAGCGCGACAGGAACCGGTCCTTCTGCCCGGGGCTGTTGCAGATCACGTGATCGGATAGCGCGATGATCTCGTCGATCTCGGCCTCCTTGTAGCCCGCGCAGAAGGTGGCAAGCTCGCCGCCGTATTCCTCGCGCCCCAGACGCGCCTCGTAGAGACCGCTGGCGCAGGTGCCGCCCAGATAGCGCCGCACCAGCGGTGCCAGCGCGAACATCGAGAACGCTTTGAGCGCGCTGAGCACATGCGCCCCTGACCGCTCGCCCACACCGGCCAGAACCTGAAGATTGCGCTCCACCACAGCCTCGTCCACCACGAAACAGGGCGAGGGAACCCGTGACAGGTCGAAATCGCGAAACGCACCGGGGTCGCCCGCCTGGGTCTGCATCATTTCGGCCATCGCCCTGCCCCTTCCTGCCCGTACTCCGCGCCGGCGCCGCGCGATGGATCAGAACTCCACCGGCCCGTCCAGTTCATGCACCTCCCAGGGCAGGCCGTGGGCGTTCAGCATGTCCATGAAATCGTCGGGATCGAGCTCTTCCATGTTCCACACGCCGGGCGCCGTCCAGTTGCCCTTGAGCACCTGCGCCGCCCCGATCATCGCGGGCACGCCGGTGGTGTAGCTGACCGCCTGGCTGCCGACCTCGCGATAGCATTCCTCGTGATCGCAGATGTTGTAGATGTAATAGGTCTTCTCGCCCGAGCCGTCCCTGGCTTCCCCGGTCACGATATCGCCGATGCACGCCTTGCCCTTGGTCTGCTCGCCCAGCCCACCGGGATCGGGCAGCAGGGTCTTGAGGAACTGGATCGGGATGATCTCGACCCCGTTATGCATGACCGGGTCGATCCGCGTCATGCCGACATTCTGCAAGACCTTGGCATGGGTGATATAGGCGTCCCCGAAAGTCATCCAGAACCGCGCGCGCTCGATCTCGGGGAAATGGGCCGAAAGGCTTTCCAGCTCCTCGTGATACATCAGGTACATGTTCCTGGGTCCGATGCCCGGAAAATCGAACTCCACCTTGTGGGTCATGGCGGGCGTCGTCTGCCAATTGCCCTTTTCCCAGTGCTTGGCGTCCTGAAGCACCTCGCGCAGGTTGATCTCGGGGTTGAAATTGGTGGCGAAAGCCTGGTCGTTCGACCCGCCATTGGCGTCGAGAACGTCGATCTGCCGGATCGTGTCGAGCTTGTGCTTCTTCAGCCATTTGGCGAAGACGCTGGTCACGCCCGGATCGAAGCCCGACCCCAGGATCGCCACCAGACCGGCCTTCTTGAACTTGTCGCGATAGGCCCATTGCCAGTGATATTCGAACTTGGCCTCGTCCTCGGGCTCGTAATTCGCGGTGTCGAGGTAGTGACAGCCGGCCTCCAGACAGGCATCCATCAGCTTGAGATCCTGATAGGGCAGCGCGAGGTTGACGAGGATCTCGGCCCCGGTCCGCCGGATGAGATCGACCGTCGCGCTCAGATCCATCGCGTTAACCTGGGCCGTGGCGATATCGACGCCCACCCGTTCCTTGACCGATTTCGCGATCTCGTCGCATTTCGACTTGGTCCGGCTCGCCAGGGTGATCTCGGAAAAGATATCCGAGTTCATCGCCATCTTGTGAACGGCCGCATGGCTGACGCCGCCGGCGCCGATAACCAGTGTCTTTCCCATGACTGTCTCTCCCGGTTCTGAGGATCATTCGTAATAGGTGTAGCCGGTGATGCTGTCGCGATAGGCGTTCATCAGCGCCTTGCGGCCAGCGGCGTTGAGCGTCTTGGCCGAAGTCGCCTCATCCAGCATCCGGCGGAACGCCTCGACGCAGTCGCGCGGGTCGTATTCCACATACGCCATGACCTCGGCGATGGTGTCGCCCTCAAGCTCGTGCAGAAGGTCGAACTCGCCATCCTCGCCCAGCTCGATCGTCACCACATTGGTGTCACCGAAGAGGTTGTGCAAATCGCCCAGCGTTTCCTGATAGGCGCCCACGAAGAAGACGCCCAGGTAATAGGTCGCGTCGTCGCGCAGGCGGTGCAACGGCAGCGAGGGCGAGATGCCGTCGGCCAGGATGAAACGGTCGATCTTGCCGTCGCTGTCGCAGGTGATGTCCGACAGGATAGCGCGGCGCTCCGGCGCCTCGTCAAGGCGCTGCAACGGCGCGACGGGGTGGAGCTGGTCGATGGCCCAGACATCCGGCAGCGACTGGAAGAGCGAGAAATTGCAGTGATAGATATCGGCGAGATTCTCGAGATGCTCCTCGATCTCGCGGCCATTCTGCGTGCCCGCCGCCAGCGTCTTGATGCCCGCCATCAGGTGCAGATAGATGCGTTCCGCCCGCGCCATCTCCCGCAGCCCGACGGTGCCGCGCCGGAAAAGCGCGCGCATCTCGTTGCGGTAGAAGGTGCTGTCGTTGATGCATTCCTGAAGCCGGTCGGCCGAGAGATACTCCTGCACCGCGGCCAGGTCGGAGACGTAGTGATGGTCCTCGGGCTGCGGGCGCGGCGCGTCGTCGGCGTCGAAGAAGGTGGCCTCCAGCACGTCGAAGATCAGCATCGAGGTGGACGCCACGACCGCGCGGCCGCTCTCGGTCACCAGTGTGGGATGCGCGACGCCGGCCTCGTTGAGCGCATAGGCCACCGTCTCGACCACGTTGGCGCAGTATTCCTCGACCGAATAGTTGACGGAGTTCTCCGAGGCCTTCTTCTCGCCCGTGTAATCGAAGCCCAACCCACCGCCGAGGTCGAGATGGGTCAGCGCGGCGCCTTCGGCCGTCAGTTCGGTGAAGTAGCGGCACGCTTCCGACACCGCGCGGCGCACGTCGTTCACGTCGGGGATCTGGCTGCCCAGATGCGAATGCTGGAGCTTCAGGCAATGCAGGAGGCCCGCCTCGCGGAGCCGGTCCATGATCGAGACCAACTGATCGGTGTTCATCCCGAAGGTCGAACGGTCGCCGGAGCTTTCCGCCCAGTTCCCGCCGATGCGGTTGGTCAGCTTCACCCGCACGCCCAGAAGCGGCTCCTCGCCCAGCTCGCGCGTTACTCGGATCACTGTCTCCAGCTCTCGCGGGCTTTCCAGAACGATCACCGTGTTGAACCCGATCTTGCGCGACAGGATCGCCAGCCGGATGAATTCGTCGTCCTTCACGCCGTTGCAGATGATCAGCGCATCCTTGGGCAGACGGTGCGCCATTGCAATCACCAGTTCAGGCTTCGAGCCGGCTTCCAGCCCGAAGGAATAGGGCCGCCCGAATTCCACGATCCGGTCCACCACCTGCGCCTGCTGGTTGACCTTGATCGGGAACACCCCGCGATAGGCCCCGGTATAACCCGAGGCCGCGATCGCACGCGCAAAGCCTTCGTTGATGCGGGCGATATTCTGGCGCAGGTAGCCCGCCACGCGCAGCAGGATCGGCGTGTGGATGCCGCGCTCTTGCAGATCGTGCAGGATGCCGGGAAGGCTGACCGCCGGGGCGTCCGGACGATCCGGATCGAGCAATCCGACATCGCCATTGGGCAGCACCTCCAGCAAGCCGCGGCCCCAGCGCTCGAACCCGTAGATGGAATGTGTCGCCCCGGCGCCGTCGCTCATGCCCGCAAACCCCCAGATTCGTGTTGTGCGGCACCGTCTCTCAGCGCGCGCCGGGTGTCCAGCGCCCCACGCGGCATAACGATGCGCAATTCGGACATCCAGCATAGGCATTCGGCGCCGCGGCGCAAAGAGGCGGCCCGCCACCCTGCGCGGCTCAGTGCGACAGCGCCGATCCTTCGAGTTCCCGCTCCAGCGCCTTCTCGACCGCGCCGCGGGGCCGGGTGAATCGCGCAAGCAGGTCGTAGAGAACCGGCGTGACGCCCAGCATCAGCAGGCTGGACAGGCCGAGCCCCGCAATGATGACGGTGCCGATGGCGATACGGCTTTCGGCGCCCGCGCCGGAGGCCAGGACCAGCGGCAGCGCCCCCAGGATTGTGGAAACTGCGGTCATCACGATGGGGCGCAGGCGCAGCACCGAGGCCTCGATCACCGCCTCGCGCACCTCCATGCCGCGGTCGCGAAGCTGATTGGCGAACTCCACGATCAGGATGCCGTTCTTGGCGATCAGCCCGATCAGCAGGATGATCCCGATCTGGCTGTAGACATTCAGCGACAGCCCCCCCAGCGCCATCGCGTAGATCGCGCCGGCCACGCCCGTGGGCACGGTCAGCATGATGACCAGCGGGTGCACGAAGCTCTCGAACTGCGCGGCCAGCACCAGGAAGACGATGAGCAGCGCCAGCAGGAAGATCACGCCCACGCCACCGGATGTGTCCTTGAAGGTGCGCGACTGCCCCTCGTAGCCCAGCTTGGCCTCGGCAGGCAGGATCTCGGCGGCGATCGCCTCCAGCTCGGCCAGGACGCTGCCCAGATCGGCGCCCGGTGCCAGCGCCCCGGAAAGCTGGATCGAGGGCAGCCGGTCGAAGCGCCTTAGCGAGGGCGCGGCAGCGTTCTCCTCCAGCCGGACAAGCGCGCCGAGCGGCACCAGCGTCTCGCCGTCGCCGGCGCGCAGGAAGATATTGGCGATGTCGGAGGGGTCCCGCCGGTCGGCATCCTCGGCCTGCACCAGCACCGGGTATTCGCGGCCGCGGCTGACGAAGCTCGTCACCTCGCGCGAGGCCAGCATGGTCTGGAGCGTGGCCGCGATCACCTCCGCCGAGATGCCCAGATCGTCGGCGCGGGCGCGGTCGATGGAGACGTCGAGCTGCGGCAGGTTCTGCTCGAAATTGATCTCGGGATTGACCAGCCCCGGCAGGCTTTCGGCGCGCGCCAGCATCGCCGTGGCCCAGTCCTTGACGCTGTCGAAATCGGGGCCGCCGATCACCACACGCACCGGGGTGGAGTTGCCGCGCAGTCCCAGGCCGGCGGGCGTAACCGGAAAGCCACGCGCGATGGTGACCTTGCCCATCTGCGGCGCGATCTCCTCCACGATGGCCGAGACCGGACGGTCGCGCTCCTCCCAGGGAGCGAGGCGGAAGACCACGAAGGACCGCCAGGCCCGCCCGCCCCAACCGGTGAAGGTGAAGACCGTCTCGATCTCGCCCGATTTCCGCATCGGCTCCAGTATCTCTTCGACCTGCCGGGCCGCCATGTCGGAATGCGGCACGGTCGACCCCTGCGGCGCGGTCAGCGGCACGAAGCCCACGCCGCGATCCTCGTGCGGGGCAAGCTCGCGCGGGAGCCCGTCATAAAAAAGCGCGGCGCCGCCGGTGACCGCCAGGGCGACCGCCAGAACTACCAGCGGCATGTCCAGCGCGCGGGTCAGGACGGCCCGGTAGATGCGTTGCGAAAGCGGGGCGGGCCGCGCGCCCTCCGCGCCGCCCGCCGCGGCGCGGCGCGGCACGCTCAGCACCTTGGAGGCCAGCGCCGGGCAGGCGGTCAATGCCACGAAGGTCGAGATCGCGACCGTCCCCGCCATCACCCAGCCGAATTCCACGAAGAGCCGGCCGACCTGGCCCGGCATGAAGGAAAGTGGCACGAAAACCGCGATCAACGTTATCGAGGTGGCGATCACCGCGAAAGTCACCTGGCGGGCTCCGTGCAGGCTGGCGGCCAGCGGGCGCTCACCATTCTCGATCCGGCGCTGGATGTTCTCCAGCACCACGATGGCGTCGTCCACCACCAGCCCGATCGCCAGCAGCAGCGCCAGCAGCGTGAGTGTGTTGAGCGAAAACCCCCAGAGCCCGATCAGCACGAAACACCCGATCAGCGAGACCGGAATGGTGATCGCCGGGATCAGCGTGGCGCGGAAGCTGCGCAGAAAGAGCAGGATCACCAGAACCACCAGAACCAGCGAGATCGAGAGCGCGATCACCACCTCGCGGATCGAGGCGCCCACGAAAAGCGCGTCATCGGAGCCCACGATGATCCGCATCCCCTCCGGCAGGCTTTCCTGAAGCGCCGCAATTTCGGCGCGGACCGCGTTGGAGATGGCCAGCGTGTTGGACTGGCTCTGGCGCAGCACCGCCACGCCGACGGCATCGGCGCCGTTGGTGCGCACCACGGTCGTGTCGTCGGCCACGCCAGGGGCGATGCGGGCCACATCGCCCAGCCGCACCGGATAACCCGCCACGCGGTCCAGAACGACGTCGCGGAAATCTTCGACGCTGTGCAGCCGGCTGTTGAGCCGCACCGAAAGCTGGCGGTTGTAGGATTCCACCTCGCCCGCGGGAAGTTCGATATTGTTGCGCCTCAGCGCGGCCTCGACATCGGCCACGGTCAGGTTGCGCGCGGCCAGCGCGCGGCGGTCGATCCAGATGCGCACCGCGAAAGGGCGCGCGCCGTAGATATCGACATTGGCCACCCCGTCCAGCGTGGCGATCCGGTCAGCGATGAACCGGTCGATATAGTCGGTGATCTCGGCCGTTGTCATCCGGTCGGAGGTGATGGCGAGCCGCATCACCGGGTCGGCGTCGGCGTCGCTCTTCACCACCTGCGGCTCGTCGGCTTCCTCCGGCAGGTCGCCGCGCACCCGCCCGACCGCATCGCGCACGTCGTTCGCGGCCACGTCGATATCCGTGCCGGTGTCGAACTCGATGGTCACGCGGGACCTGCCCTGGCGGCTTTCCGAACTGATCGAACGGATGCCCGAGATCGACGCGATGGCGCCCTCGATGGTTTCGGTCAGGTCGGTGTCGATCACCTCCGGTGCGGCGCCGCGATAGGTGGTGGTGACAGTGACCACGGCATTGTCCACATCCGGCAATTCCCGCACCGGCACCCCCCGCAGCGCGGCGAGGCCGAAGACGACGATGAGCAGGCTCGCCACCGCCGCAAGAACCGGCCGGCGCACCGCGATGTCCGAGAGCGTCATGTGTCGCTCTCCGCCGCGTCCGCCGGGGCGGCGCCGATCACCGCGGCGCTGTCGCCCAACACCCGCACCGGGCTGCCGTCGCGCACCCGCTGAAGCCCGCGGACCACCACCGCATCGCCCGCCGTCAGTCCGGACGTCACGGCCACCACGCCGTCGCGGCGCTGGCCGGTCACCACCTTGCGGCGCAACGCCTTGCCGTCCTCGACCACGAAGACATAGGTGTCGGCGGCCTGGAACACGATCGCCTCCTCCGGCACGACGAGCGCCTCGGATTGCGACAGGACCAGCGTCAGCGACATGAACATGCCCGCCGGCAGAAGGTTCTCGGGATTGGGGATCACCGCGCGGGTCTTGAAGGACCGGCTCACCGGGTCGATGCGGCTGTCATAGGCCGCGACCCGGCCCACAAAGTCGCGCTCGGGGAAGGCGGCGCTGAAGGCGGTCAGCTCCTGTCCAAGCCGGACCCCGGCGAAAAGCGTCTCCGGCAGCGAAAACTCCACCTCGATCTCCGACAGGTCGTCGAGCCTGGTCAGCATCGTGTCCTCGTCCACCCGCGCGCCCAGATCGGCATCGGTCAGGCCGACGACCCCGGCGAAAGGGGCCCGGATCGTGCGCTCGGCCATCCGGCGCCGCGCCCGGTCGAGTTCGGCGCTTGCTGCCGCCAGACGCGCCGTCGCCTCCTCCAGCGTGGCCTGGGCGACAGCGTTGGTCTCGCGCAGGCGGCGGATGCGTTCCAGTGCCTGACGCTGCTCGACCAGCCGGGCTTCGGCCTCGGTCAGGTCGGCGCGCTGGATCTCGTCGTCGAGCCGCGCCAGCACGTCGCCGGCCTCGACCGTTGCGCCGGGCTCGATCAGGATCTCCACGAGACGTCCCGCCGCCTCCGGCACGATCTCCACCGATTGCCGGGCGCGGGTCGTGCCCACGGCCTCCACGGAGCGGCTGAGGGTGCGCGTCTCGGCCCGCGCGATCTCGACCGGAACCTCGCGCGGCCCGCCCGCCCCCACCGTCGCCTCGGCCGGCGGCGCCATGTGCTCGGTATAGTAGGAATAGCCGCCGAAGCCGGCCGCGCCCAGAAGGCACAGGACAAGCAGCTGCTTCCAAATCGCCATCACCGTCTCCCGGGGCACCTGCCCCGGCGAAGATATAACACGAAACAAACCGGCGGCGAGCGTGCATGGCGCGCCACACGCAGGATTTATCGCGCGGGCGCGGGGTTCAACGTTGCGCTCTAGACGCCCAAACCGGCCCCGTCTGGCACCTTGATCACCCGAGATCCTTCGGTGAAGTCAGCCAGCGAGAAGCGCCAGATCGCCCCCGGCCAGCGCAGGTCCATCTCGCGCTTCCGGCTCCTGTAGACCGCCGTGTAGAGCGTGCCGAACCCCGCCGAATAGGCGGTGGAATAGAGCGGAGGCTTGAGAAACGCGCCGATGAACTTCTCCTCGGTCTCCGGATGCAGCGTCAACCGCTGGAGCAGATACCTCTCCCGTTCCACCGTCGCGGTGAAACGGGCATGGCTGATCCATTCCACGTTTTCCTGATGGTTCGTGGCCACCGCGGCGTGGGTCAGCAGTGCTGGACGGTCCGGCGCCATCAACGCGGTCAGGTAGCGCCGCTTCGCGTCGAGCACGGTGACGTTGTAGCTCATATGCGTGGGCACGCGGGCCAGCACCTCGCCCGCCTCTTCGGCCGTCTTGCAGGTCTGCAGGACGTAGCGCAGGATGACCGGCACACCGAACCCCTCGCCCACCACGCGCCGCCCGCCGAAGGTCAGCGAAATCGCCAGCCCCGCGTCGTTCACGCCGTCCACCAGCCCCCACAGCCCGTCGCTCGTCCCCATCACGGCGCGACCCTTCCAACGGGTGTGCAGCACCAGGCTGTCGAAAGCCGCAGGGCTGTAGTCGTAATTGCGCACCATGACCGGCTGCCGTCCCGGCCAGATCGCCTGCGAGCAGCCCGAGAGATAAGGCGGCGGGCAGTAGAAGCTGAGAAATCGCGCCGCCTGATCGCCACCGCCCGCCAGCTCGCATAGCTGGTCGTAGAGCGGCACGATCTCGGGCATGTGGCGCTTGAGCGCGCGGCGGCTCTCGACATAGGTCGGGCGCGCCGCGTCGCCCTCGCGCGCCCACCAGCGGTGATAGTCGGGCCAGTACTCGGCGAAGAGCCCGGCCCATTTCGGACCGGGCTCGTCTTCCGATATGGCCCGCCAGAGAACGTCCATCGGGATCAGAGGTATTTGTGACCCGGATCGGCGAGTGCCGAAGCGGTGGGCAGCGGTCGGGCGGCGAAACTCGACTTGATGCCGTGGATCCATTTCTTCGCGCGCTCGTTCAGTCGGAAGCCCGGCGTCATCGACCGCCCGCGCGTGACCAGAATGCCCAGATCGGCACCCTCATAGCGGAAATCGCCGGGCTTCTGGATGCGCAGGAAAAAGGCTTCGTTCTCGTTCTCCACGGCGCGGCGGTGATAGTCGAACCGGTCGAAGACCACGCGCCCGTCCTCCTGCATCCGGTAGATGCCGGTGGGCGGCGCCTGGGTGATCACATCGACGCTGTCCTCGGTATGCTTGATGACCATTTGCGACCAACTGTCGATCATGTCCGGGTCGGCCCAGCGCGCGTTCAACTCGTCCACGTCAAGCCGGAATTTCTTGGAACAGAACTCCAGCAGGTGGAACAGGAAGAGCGGCGCGTCGGCATGGGCGAAGGCCGCATGGTTGGTCATCGACGAGGCGCCGGTGATGCGCGGATTGAGTTCCCCCAACCAGATATCGCCGGATTTCTTCTCGATCAGGAAATCCAGTTCGAAATAGCCGCGATAGCCTTCCTTGCGAAGCTGCTCGCCGAATTTGAAGGTCAACTCGCGCGCCTTCTGCCGGGTCTTGGGCGGGAAGGCTGTCGAGAAGATCTCGTTGCCGCACCAGCCGCCGCGATAGGGGGTAAGGTCCTTGAACCCAACCAGTTCGGTCATCAGCGGCCCCACGATCGTGCCCTCCGACGTGGCGCAGGCCTCGATCGCCGAGCCGCGGCAGTCGATGCGCTTCATGATCTTGATCTCGCCCTCGCCCACGATCTCGTGCTCGTGGCGACGGAAATCGGCCTCGGACTTGATGAAGAAGGTGGTGTGGCCGCTGTCGCCGAAGGCCGATTGCAGCACCAGGTCGTGCCCGATCCCGGCCTTTTCGCAGATCTTGCGCAAGTGGTCGTAATCCTTGACCTCCGAGAGCGTGTTGGGCACCGACGGCACGCCCGCCTTGTTGCCGACGCGGACGGTCTCGATCTTGTTGTCCATGCGGGTGCGCAGCTTGGCCTTGGGAAACCAGACCTTGCCGCCAAGTTCGGCCACCAGGCGCTCGGTCTCCTCGTCGAACATCAGGAAGACGAATTTCGGGGTGCCGCCACGGCGCTTGACGAAATCCACCACCTCCTTGTGCTGGAGCAAGTAGTTGTTGATATCCTCGATCGACTGGAACTCCGCATGGGGCGCCTCGGAGGGGCAGAAAACGTTGGGGTGCTGTCCGTCATAACAATCTATATAACTGATATATTTAAAATTCTTGGCCCATTCATCGAGCCCGAGGAGGTTGAAGTTCGTGGCCGAGACGAAGTAGATCGGGTCCTCGCTGCGGTGGAAATAGCGCCGGATTTCCGAGATGTTCTTGAGCACCTTGCGCCCCGAACCGGACGCCTTCGCCTTGCTGGTCTTGGTCATATGAAATTCTCCCCTTTTTCTGTCGTTTCTTATTCAGCCGCCTTGCTGGCGCCCTGTCCCGCACCATGCTCGGCCAGCGCGTCGGGCGTGAATACGCGCAGGCCAAGATCGGCGCGGTAGCCATGAATTTCGTTCACGTCGAGCGCCCGCATGAAATCGAGGATCCCGTCGGACACCACCTGCCCCGGCACCAGGATCGGGAAACCGGGCGGATAGGGGATGATGAAGGAGGCCGACACCATCTCGCCACCATTGGCGCGGGCGCTCTGCAACTCGACATAGTCGCATTTGCTTTCGTCATAGGCCAGGAAGAAGGCGGCGCGGATGTCGCCTTCGGGCGTCTTGCCATCGACACGGAACGCATCGTGGAAGCGGCTGAAATCGGGCAGCGGCGGCAATTCCTCCATCAGGCTCTTCACCCGGCGCTCGAAGGCGCGGCGCTCCATCACCGAGGCGTCGTCCTGAAGGTCGTCCAGATCCTGCGCGATCTGCACAAGAACCTCGATCAGATAGGCGACCGAGGACCGCGTGGTGCCGATATTGGTCATGAAGAGCACGGTATTGCGCGAGGTCTTGTTGATCTGGATGCCGTATTCTTCCATCAGGATATCGGTCTTGAACGTGTCGCCATCCCAGCCGGTGCCGCCGACCGCCAGCGTCACCCGGCTTGCGTCCAGCACGAACTCGTCGCGCGACCAGCTGTCCCAGATGTCGTCCCAGCCCTGCTCGGCCTCGCTGTAGGAGGTGATGCCGCTTTCGCGATGTGCCTCGGGGATCATGTCCGCCGCCGTCAGCACCTTGAAATACTTCCTCAGCAGAGGGTGCGAGCCGATCGCCCGGCGCATCGAGATCGCGGCTTCCACCTGGCGCTGAACGAACTCGAAACCCTCCAGCTCCACCTGGCGGCGGCCCACGTCGAGCGAGGCGATGATCTGGTAATTGGGCGAGGTAGAGGTATGGGTCATATAGGCTTCGTGGAACGCCTGCTCCACCTCGCCCTTGAAGTCCTGATCATGGACATGGATCATCGACCCCTGCCTGAGCGAGGTCAGGGTCTTGTGGGTGGACTGCGTGGCATAGACGCGGACCCGCGCATCGGGCGGCGGAACCAGCCGCGTGGCGATCAGGGTCTCGTCGTCGGCGCCGTCGAGTTCCGCCTGCTGGGCCTCCCAGGCTTTCCCGGCCTCCTCGGTCCTGAGCCGCGCGCGCAGCGTCTCGGCCACGGCCATGCCGGTACGTTGCCGGTAGGTCGGCGCGAAGCGGGCAAAGGCGAACCACGCCTCGTCCCAGAGGAAGACGAGGTCCTTCTTGATGGCCAGGCATTCCTCCATCACCCGTCCGACATTGTAGACGATGCCGTCGAAGGTGCAGTTTGTAAGCAGCAGCATCCGCACCCGGTCGAGCTTGCCCGCCGCCTTCAGTTCCAGCAGCTGGCGCTTGATCTCGACCAGCGGTACGGCGCCGTACATCGAGTATTCGTCGAGCGGGTAGCTGTCGAGATAGACAACATGCGCCCCCGCAAGCACCATGCCGTAATGGTGCGACTTGTGGCAGTCGCGGTCCACCAGCACGATGTCACCGGGCCGCACCAGCGCCTGCACGACGATCTTGTTGCAGGTCGAGGTGCCGTTGGTGGCAAAGAAGGTCTGCTTGGCACCAAAAGCCCGCGCCGCAAGCTCCTGCGCTTTCTTGATCGGACCCACCGGTTCCAGCAGGCTGTCGAGCCCGCCCGAGGTCGCCGAAGTCTCGGCCAGGAAGATGTTAGCCCCGTAGAAGGCGCCCATGTCCTGAATCCAGTGACTGCGGGTGATCGACTTGCCGCGCGAGATCGGCATGGCGTGGAAGACGCCCGTCGGCTGCTTGGAATAATCCTTGAGCGCGGTGAAGAACGGCGTCTTGAAGCGCGAGCGGACGCCGCGAAGGATGTTCAGGTGCAGTTCCTGGAAGTCTTCCTGATTGTAGAACACCCGCCGGCAGCGGCCGAGGTCGAGCCCGGCGATGCTTTCCACCGACCGGTCTGTGATGAGGTAGCTGTCAAGCTCGGGGCGGATGCGCGCGATCAGCCGGGTCAGGTTCGGGCCGTAATCCTCTGGCCGCATGTCCCCGATCCCGTCCTCGCTTTCCAATAGCGTCAGGTAGCGTTGCAGGATCGACAACTCATTATTCGATTTCAGCCGCAATCCGGGGCGGACCACCACCGCCTGGATGTTGTGATTGAAGAGGATGCCGATCAGCGCGTCCTCGAAGCTGGGCACAATCACCGGCTCGTAGGTGAACTGATCCTCATGGCGGCGCATGCTCTGGATCGAGCCGCGCAGCCAGCGTTCCTGATGCTCGTTCAGGTCATCAACGATCAGCACCTCGAAATAGGGTTTGGTCAGGGCGCGGGCCTCGGGCGAGAGCAGCGCCTCGTCTTCCAAGTCCTCGGTGTCGCTTTCGTCCCGCCCGAGCGGGATCGAGCGTCGGCGATATGCGCCCGAGGTCAGGGCGCGGGTGATCCGCCGGACCGAGTGGGCCAGGTCGTCGTAATTGTGGTGCTCGAAACTCCTCCGCAGATGATCGAATGCGGAAATGCCGGGAAAGGCCCAGTAGCTTTCGATCGTGCCAAGCTGGTCCAGCAGCTCCTCGATCTTCGGCCGCAGCCTTGCGAGCGTCGCCTCCGAGGGGTCGCGCGCCAGCGTCGCGGTCAGGTCGGACAGGGTGCTCCACCTGTCCGACCGAAGCTGGATCGCGCTGAAATAATTGCTCATGGTCTTCATGGACCTCGCCCCCTCCGGTTCTGGATCAAAGAGTTGCAACTGCACCTGCGAATGCCGCCGGGATGCCGTTCAGTAAGGGGAAAGGATCGTGTCGACGTCACCCGTTGGCAATCCTTCCCAAGGCATGCACGCCGTGAACGGCCGTCTCCGGGCCGGTCGCGCCGGGCTCGGACGCATCGGTGCGCGGATCGGCCATCGACGGGGTGCCCGTGACGCGCTGGCGCGGCATTTCCAGCGGTCCCAGGCTGTGCAGATAGGCATCCGCCCCGCTCGCGCGGTCATAAACCGGGAATTCCGCTTCGCGGTCGCGGAAGCTCTTGAGTACCTGACCCAGCCCCTTCATCCCGGTCTCGCGCTGGCGGCGCACCTGGTCGAGGTCGATCTCGATGGGGAAGATGTCTTCCTGCCCGGCGGCCTGGTGGAGAACCTGCGCCGAGGGGTCCACCACGCAGGAGCGGCCCACGCCGCCCGCGCCCAGACCGTTCACGTCGATGACGTAACACTGAAACTGCGCCGCGGTGGCCCGCGCGATAGCGAGCTCCGCGTCCCGGTCGGTGGTGCCGGTCAGAACCGGGTGCAGCAGCACCTCGACCCCCTGCGCGGTCAGATGGCGCGTGGTTTCCGGGAACCAGATGTCATAGCAGATCGACAGCCCGAACCGGCCCACTTCCGGCACGTCGAAGACACAGAAATCCGTGCCGGCGGAGATGCCGGATTCATACGGGCGGAACGGGAACATCTTGCGGTATGTCGCCACGATTTCGCCCTGCGGATCGATCACGACGGAGGTGTTGAAGATGCGGCCGTCCGCGGTTTTCTCGAACATCGAGCCGGGGATCAGCCAGATCCTGTGGCGGCGCGCGTCCTCCTGGAAAAGCGCGACCGTGTCATTGGTCAGCGGCTGCGCGAATTTCGGCAGCGGGCCAAAGGGGGCCAGTTCGCTCAGCAGGACCATCTGGGTCCAAGGGAACCGGGCCATCGTGACGTCGATGCGGTGACGCACGGCCTCGACATTGGAATGCGCGGCGGCGACATGCATCTGGATGCCGGCAATTGCGAAAGGGGTCATTTCTTCTTTCTGCTCCGTAACGACCGGGAACCGGCCGGAATTTTCCAAGCGTACATGGCAGGCCAAGGACAGTCCACAGCGATAAGCGGACGCGCGCGCGCTGCCGTCTCAGCCCAGAACCTCGGCCACGACGGCCAGAAAATCCCCGTTGGTGACGAGACCGGGGAAATGCCGCCCCGCCAGAAGCCCGGACCGCCCCGCGACATAGACATGCGGGGCCACGCCGGTGCGGTCCGCCGGCCAGACCTGCACGACCGGATCGCCCGCCTGCACCATGTCGCCCAGATCGGCCAATGGCTCCACCAGCCCTTCGCGATCGGCGAAGACGAAACCCGCCTCGTCGGGCATGTCGAGCATCACGCTCGGCCCGATCTCCATCTCACCCTTCAGGATGCCCGCATGGATCAACAGGTTGCGCAGGCCCTTCCGGGCGATGGCGTTACTGCGCGCGGTCGATGTGCCGCCCCCGCCCAGCTCGCTGGAGACGAAGACCTTGCCCGCCGCCTCCACTTCCGTGTCGTAGAGTCCGACCGTCTCCAGCTCGAATTGCATCATCGAGTAGGGCGCGTTGAAGGCGCGCATGGCCGCGACGCAGGCCGCCTGCCATTCCTTGTTCTCCTGCACATGGGCAGTGGCGAAGGGCACGAAATCCAGCGTCTTCCCGCCGGAATGGAAATCCATGACGATATCGGCCATCGGCACCAGGCTGTGCAGGAAATAATCCGCGATCTTTTCGGTCACGGTGCCGTCGGGACGGCCGGGAAAGGCGCGGTTGAGGTTGCGCCCGTCGATAGGCGAGAGCCGCGCCCCGACGCGGAAGGCGGGGTAGTTGAAGGCCGGCACGATGATGACCCGCCCGGTGATCTGCGCCGGGTCGAGCGTATGGGCCAGCCCTTGCAACGCGACCGGGCCCTCGTATTCGTCGCCGTGATTGCCGCCGGTCAAGAGCGCCGTCGGCCCCTCGCCGTTGCGCAGCACCGTGAGCGGGATCATGATCGCTCCCCAGGCGCTGGCATTGTGGCTGTGCGGCAGCCGCAGATAGCCGTGATGCACCCCGTCGCGGTCGAGCGGCACTGTGGGCGTGATGGGGTTCGCGATCATCCGGTTTCCTTTCCCGCGGCGGCATCCACATCCTCGCCCGAGACGATGCGGTGATGCAGGCGCATGTCCAGATTGCAGCCCGTCAGCAGCACCGCCACCGACCCCTCCGGGCGGACCCGGCCCGACATCGGCGCGGCTATGCCGACCGCACCGGAGCCTCCGACAATCTGGCGTTCCTCCCAACAGGTGTGGCGGATGGCCTGCGCAATCTCCACCGCCTGATCCATGCGCTCCCCCTCCCTCGGCCCGCCGGGCGTTTCAGACCGGCTCCAGCCCGCACCAGTCCGCGATGAACCGCGCGACCGTCTCGGTCACGCGTTGGACCGAAGGCAGGTTCACCCGCTCGTCGAAACCGTGAATGTTCTCGGCCAGCGGCCCGTAGACCAGCGTGGGAATGCCCTGCTGCACCGCGAACACCCGCCCGTCCAGATAACAGGGCATGGCGATATCCTTCAGCCCGCGCCCGGTGACCGTGCGATGTGCCCGCGCCAGCGCGGCCTCCGCGTCGCTACCAGGCTCCAGCACATAGCCTTCGGCGGTGAAGCCGTTCCATTCCACCACCGGCGGCTGCGCCGCGAGCAGCGGATCGCCGCGCGCCACTTCCGCCACGAAGGCTTCGACCGCAGCCATCGCCTCGGCGGGCGTTTCGCCGGGATAGAAGGCGATCCGGCAGTCCATGTCGCACCAGGCAGGGACCGACGAGGCCCAGTCCCCGCCTTCGATCCTGCCGATATTGAGGTTGATCGGATGCGGGTGATCGGCAAAGGGCGGGCAGCCGCCCTTGCGCGCGTTCCAGGCGGCCTCCAGTTCCTTCAGCCTGACCATCATGCGCCCCGCCGCCTCGATCGCGTTGCCGCCCGCGCCAGTGTCGAAGACATGGACCGGCCGCCCGGAAATGCGGATGCGGAACCACAGCGTGCCGGTATTGGCGCGCACCAGTTCCTCGTCGAAGGGTTCCGTCACCAAGGCGGCATCGGCGATATAGCCGCGCGCCGCGCAGGCCAGTGCGCCGTTCCCCGTGCTCTCCTCCTCCGGCACCGATTGCAGATGCACCCGGCCAGCGGGCTGCACGCCCAGCCGCCGCAACGCGTCGAGCGCGAAGAGATTGGCGACCAGACCCGCCTTCATGTCGCCCGCCCCCCGGCCATAGAGCCAGTCGCCCTCGCGCCGCGGCGCGAATGCGGGCGTGGTCCAGTGCTCGGCCGGACCCGGCGGGACCACGTCGATATGGCCGTTGAGGATCAACGACCGCCCGCCGCCGCGGCCCCGATGCGTGGCCACCAGCGCGGACATCTTGGAATAATCCACCGTGGCGGGCGCCAGCGCCGGGTGGGCCGCCAGTTCCGGCGCGTCGAGCGTCCAGCGGTCGATCTCGAACCCGCGCTCGCGACAGGCCTGCTCCATGATGTCCTGCGCGGCCTCTTCGTGGGCGCGGACCGAGGCGCAGGCGGTCAGGCGCTCCAAAAACGCCACCTGGTCGGCGAAGCCTTCGGCCACCGCCGCGCCGATACCGGCAATCGGATCGTCGCTCATCTTGCCCCCCTTTCGCCTCACAGCCGCTTGGCGACCTCCTCGAGCATCACTTCGGTCGCGCCGCCGCCGATCGCCTGCACCCGCGCGTCGCGCGCCATCCGCTCGATCGCGCTTTCGCGCATGTAGCCCATGCCACCGTGGAATTGCAGACAATCATACATCACCTCATTCACCAACTCGCCGCAGAGCGCCTTGATCATCGACACCTCGCGCACCACCTCCTCGCCCGCGGCGTCGCGCGCGGCGGTGGCGTAGACAAACTGCCGCGCGGACGCCACCCGCGCCGCGAGCATCGCCAGCCGCTGACGGATCGCCTGCTTCTCCCAGAGCGGGGCGCCGAACGCCTTGCGGGTCTTCACGTAGTCCAGCGTCAGGTCGAGCGCGGCCTGCGCCTCGCCCATCGCCATCGCGCCGATGACCAGCCGCTCGTTCTGGAAATTGCGCATGATGGCGTAAAAGCCCTGCCCTTCCTCGCCCAGCACATTCTCCGCCGGCACCCGGCAGTCGCGGAACGCCAGTTCGGCGGTATCCGAACAGAGCCAGCCATGCTTCTTGAGCGCCCGGCTGACGGTGAACCCCGGTGTGCCCTTTTCCAACAGGAACATGGTCACCGACTGGCTGGGCGGGCCGTCCGTGGCGGTCTTGGCCGCGACGCAGTAGAGATCGGCATGCACCCCGTTGGTGATGAACATCTTGGCGCCGTTCAGCACATAGGCGTCGCCGTCGCGCCGCGCCGTGGTGCGGATGCCCTTCACGTCGGAACCCGCATCGGGCTCGGTCACCGCCACGGCGCAGATTTTCTCGCCCGCGATGACGCCGGGCATATGCGCGGCGCGCTGCGCCTCGGAGCCAGCGCTGAAAAGATGCACCGAGGCCATATCGGTATGCACCAGCGCGGTGATCGCCACGCCCGAGAAGGTGGAGCGGCCCAGTTCCTCGGCCAGCACCACGGTGGCACGCGCGTCCATCTCCGAGCCGCCGTATTCCTCCGGGTAGCGTATGCCGAAGAAGCCGAGCGCGCCCATCTCGCGCAGAACCTCGCGCGGGACCATCCCGGCCTCTTCCCAGGCCGCAGCCTCGGGCTTGATGCGTTCCTCCACGAAGCGGCGGACCTGGTCGCGCAGCATCTCGTGTTCGTCGGAGAGGAATAGCGTGCCGGTCATGCGGAAAGCCCCTTCCGGATCGTGGCGGGATTGTTGTCGCGGAAGGCGGGAATGCCGGTCTGCGGCGCGCCCTCGGCCCGAGGGGGGATATTTTGAATGGTCATCGGCCCTCCTCCGGCAGGGACGGGATCTCGCGGCGATAGAGCGCGGCCTCCGCCGCGCCCGGATCGGCCTGGAAATAGCGGGCGGCGCGGTGCCCGGAATAGACCGCGTCGGCGATCAGGCCGGGCATCTGCGCATCTCCGATCACTTCCAGCACGCTCAGGCCACCCTCGTCCCGCAGGGCCTCGTAAAGCGCCGTCTCGCGCGCACGTTCCGTGACCAGCACGACCGAGGCACAGTCCACCTGCCGCCGCGCCCCGGTATACACGCAGGCCAGATCGACGCGCCCCTCGCCCAGCGCGGCCAGCCGCGCATTGGCCTCGATCCGCACCCCGGCCTCAAGCAGCGCGGTCTGGATGCGCCCCTGTTCCAGCGTGTGCGCGCACCAGGGGGAGACGACCGGCGCCGGCGTCACCAACGTGATGTCGTCGCGGAGCGTGGCCAGGAGGTCGGCGATCACACCGCCCATATAGGCCTGGTCGTCGTCATAGATCACCACCGGCCCGGCACCGGGCAGGCGGCCTTCCATGATGTCGTCGGGGGTCAGGATCGCCACGCCCCCGCCCCCCGTCAGCGGTGCCCGGCAGGTCCGGCCCACCCCGTCGCGCCGCCAGCGCGCCCCGGTGGCCAGGAAGACATTGGCAATGCCCAGTTCCAGCACCGCCGCCGCGTCGAGCGGGCTGTTGAGGTACATTTCCACATTGCCGCGCTGGCGCAGGTCGTAGAGCCGGTTGTCGGCCACCCGGCGCCAGGCCCCCAGACCCTTGAGCGCGGATTCCCGCGCCACGCGGCCACCGGGCTCCGGCGCGGCGTCCGCCAGCGTCACGTCATAACCGCGGCGCGCCAGTTGCAGCGCACATTCCAACCCCGCGGGCCCCGCGCCCACCACCAGCGCCGCCGCCGCCGCCGCCTTCGGCGCGATCTCCTCGGGGTGCCAGCCGCGCCGCCATTCCTCGCCCATCGTGGGGTTCTGGGTGCAGCGGATCGGCCCGCCCAGATTGTCGGCGGCCACGCAGATATTGCAGCCGATGCATTCGCGGATCGCCTCGATCCGGTCGGCGGCGATCTTGGCGGGCAGGAACGGGTCGGCGATGGAGGGGCGGGCCGCGCCGATCAGGTCGAGCCGGCCCTTCGCCACAAGCGCGGCCATCTGGTCGGGCGAACTCAGCCGCCCCACGCCCACCACGGGCTTCGTCGTCAGGCCCTTGACGAAATCCGTATAGGCAAGCTGATAGCCGTCCTCGGGTTGGAACCGGGTGGTCTGCGAGTCGTTCGACCAGTCCGAGACGTTCACGTCCCACAGATCGGGCATCTCGGCCAGCATCTCCACCACGGCGCGGCCTTCCTCGGCAGCCTGCATCCCGTCCGGCCCGGCCATCTCGTCCACCGCGAAGCGGAAGGCCACCGCGCAGTCCCCGCCGACGGCCTCGTGTGTCTCTTCCAGCAACTCGCGGGTCAGCCGAAGGCGGTTCTCCAGCGATCCGCCATATTCGTCGCCCCTGGCGTTCAGCGCGGGCAGCAGGAAATGCTGCGGCAGGGTCATCCGGTGCCCGGCATAGACATAGACGATATCGAACCCCGCCTCGCGCGCCCGGAGCGCCGCGTCGCGATGCCAGCGGCGAAACGCCCGGATGTCGGCCTTGTCCATGGCGCGGGCCTGGGCCGGCACCGCGAAATCGAGCGCCATGTCCGAAGGCGCGAGGGCGGGTGTGCGCGTCAGGATGTTGGAGGCGTGAAAGCCGTTATGGGCAAGCTGCACCGCGGCCAGCGCGCCGTGCTCATGCACCGCCCCGGTCATCACGCGGAGCGCGGGAATGTCGCGCGCGTCCCAGATCCGGCCCTCGGCATAGGGCGTGAGGTCCGAGGAGGGATGGATCTCGGTCTCTTGCGTGCTTACAACGCCCCACCCGCCGGCGGCCTTCATGCCGCGCATCCCGGCCTCCGCGCGCGGGCGCAAATGGCCCATGCCGTTGCAATGTGGCACCTGGTAGAAGCGGTTCTTCGCCGTGACCGGCCCGATGCGGACCGGCTCGAACAAGGCCGCGTAGCGCGCGTTGACTGTCACTGGCTGCTCCCCCGAAAAACCGTCGCGAGGCCAGTCTAGGCCGCTCAATGCGCGGTCAGCAAGCGCCCGTAGCCGGGGATGGCGTCGGCTATGCCGGCCAGCCGCAGCGTGTCCCAGATCATTGCCTGGTTGGAGGCGATCACCGGCTTGCCCGCTGCCTCCTCGATCTTCTGGACAACGTCGAGCGTGCGCAACGCCCCGCAGGAGACGAAGATCGCATCCGCCTCCGGCCGGTCGAGCGACAAGGCGAACTCGGCGATGAAATCGGGCGCGACGCGCACCATGTCGCTGTCGCGCTCCAGGTTCAGCCCCTGGATGTCGAGCACATCGAACCCCGCGGCGCGCAAATAATCCGCCTCGCGTGTGTTGATCTCGTCCAGATAGGGGGTCGCCACGACGATCCGCCGTGCGCCCACGGCATGCAGCCCGCGGATCACCCCGGCGATGAGCGAGGTGGCCCGCGCGCCGGGCGCGCCCCGGTTCAGTTCCGCCGCCACGCGCGCCTCGCCGATCACCAGCGAGCCCGAGGTGCAGGCATAGCACACCACGTCGAGCGATCCGTCGGGCAGCAGCGTCGCGGCGCAATCGGCCAGCAGACCGGCCTGCGCGGCCAGGCTGTCGCTGGTGATCGAAT
This sequence comes from Maritimibacter sp. 55A14, assembly GCF_003122205.1. Classification (GTDB taxonomy): domain Bacteria; phylum Pseudomonadota; class Alphaproteobacteria; order Rhodobacterales; family Rhodobacteraceae; genus QEYE01. Next base: position 58,713 of record NZ_QEYE01000009.1, on the reverse strand, counting down.
CCGGAATCGCGGCGCGGGTGAAATGGACGCCCACGCCCGAAGGGCGAAGCGCCATGATATCGTCCTCGATCGTCTGCTCGGTGGCCAGCAGCACGTAGCCGATCTTGGCCCGCGGGTGACGCCCCGCATCGAAACGCACCACCTGCAGGGCCGATGCCACATGTCCGTTCCCTATGGCCTTGTCCATTGACGCCTCCCCTTCCGCCCGGCCAAGTCTAGCCGGTCGCTTGGGCGGCGCATGTCAGGATGCGACATGCCGCCGGGGCGCCGGCCCGCGGGGTGATCTGACGATCGCGCGGCGGCCTGCGGCCTTGATCCCGCGCGGAGGCAACAGATAAATCTCCGGTCAAGGCCAAATAATTCAGATCGGGCGGGGATCGGACCCTATACCCCAAGCTCGCGATTGACCTGTGCAAGGTTCTGCCTGATTTCGGGCACGTCCGGCGCCAGCCGCCGGGCCCAGAGAAAGGCGCGCCGTGCGCCCTGCAAATCGCCGCGCCCGTAGCGCGTATTGCCCAGGCCGAACTGCCAGAGCCAGTGATCCGGCCAGCGCGCCGCGCCCGCGGCATAGGCTTCCTGCGCCGCCCGCAACTGGCCCGCGCGTTCCAACGCCTCGGCGGCGCGCAGAACGTCCCACTCACCGGCGGCGGCCGGAAGCTCGCCGGGCGGCAGCACCACCAGCGCCCAGTAATCGCCGCGCCGCCAGGTCCGCTCAAAGAGCCTGAGTGGCATGACCATGCGGTCCAACTCGCCCGAGTGCAGGATGATGCGGCGCGCCTCCAGGTCGTAGCCCACCGCGACGGCATAGTGCCATTTCAGCGCAAAATTCAGACCGAGATTCTGGAAGACGATCACGGGATGCCCGGCGGCGATTTCATCGAGCAGGTTTTGGAAACCCGTCACCGGGACCGCCAGTTGCCCGCGCCGCCGCGCGCTGCCCAGCATGTCGGCCAGATACGTGCCTTCCGCCCCCGGACTGAAGGACTGCGCCGCGATCTCGGATTGCGTGACATCGAGGCCGGACCATTGCATGACCATCGCCAGCGACGCCGGGCCGCAATGGAAATCGGCCTGTTTGATGAGCGGCACACCCGGCACCGCGGCCCGCGTGACCTGATCCGCCGGAACCTCCAGCCGCCGGTCCACGGCCTGCGCGCATCCCAGCAGAACCACCGGGATGCAGATCAGCAGTGCGGCGCGGAAAACGCCGGTCAGCGCGTGGCGCAACGGGTGAACTTGAAGACCGAGGTCAGGCAAAGCAGGTCGGTCACGAGCAGGACGATGAAGACCGTCAGCAGCGCTCCCACAACCGCACCGGCCGCGCCGGCGCCGGCGGAGTCCTCTTCCATCTGCGAGATGATCGAGGCTATTTCCCGGTCAGAGAGCGCCCTGAGCCGCGCTTCGGCCTCTGCCGGGTCGACGCCCTGCGCGATGATCTCGTCGCGAATCTCCTTCTTCTGGAGCTCGCCCAGGAGGAACTCGCGGTCGGCATAAGCCGCGTATCTGTCGATAGCCGCACCGGTGGAGAGCATTTCCGCACGTGCCGCGGTGGTCGTCTGTGTGGCAAGCGTCAACTGCACGGCCATGAAAACCGTCGCGGCGAGTTTCATCTGTGTTGCAAATCTCATCCCGGCATCCCTTTCTTTTCTTCGCGCCCGTCCCCCGCGCTCTTTCACTGGGGCAGGCGCCATTTCCTTCATCAGAACACAGCCACGCCGGGCACACAATATCGGCATACGCCCGCCCAGTCCCTTGGATTGGCGGGATTCCGCCACCCGAAAATGGAAAATCGGACCCGCGCTGGCGGCACGGGCCCGATCGCTTTTTGCCGGCAGGCGCGGTCAGACGTCGGCGGATTCGCCCACATTATCAACGCCGCGCTCTTCGAGCAGCGTCGTCAGCCAGTTCGGGTCCATCTCCGGCACCGAGCTGAGCAGCAGGTCGGTATAGGGATGGTGCGGCGGGGTGAACATCTCGTCCTTCGGCCCCTGCTCGACCACGCGGCCTTCCTTCATGACCACGACCTCGTCGGCGATGGAGCGCACCGTCGCCAGGTCATGCGTGATGAACATGTACGAAAGGTTCAGCTCTTTCTGGAGGTTGTCGAGAAGCTTCAGGATGCCCTCCGCCACGAGTTGGTCGAGTGCGCTCGTCACCTCGTCGCAGATGATGAAGCTGGGTTCCGCCGCCAGCGCGCGGGCGATGCCGATGCGCTGCTTCTGCCCGCCCGAGAGTTCCGGCGGATAGCGGTAATAGAATTGCGACGGCTCCAGCTCTATGAGGTCCAGAAGATGGTCGATCCGGTTCTTCAACTCGGTACCCTTGAGCCCGCCATAGAAGGCGGCGGGCCGCCCGATGATGTCGCAGATGCGCACCTTCGGATTGAGCGCCGTATCGGCCATCTGGTAGATCATCTGCGCTTGCCGCAACTGGTCGCGGCTGCGCTGGCGGTAACCCGCGGGCAGCGCGTCGCCCCTGAACAGGATCTCCCCGCTCGTCGGAGGCAAAAGCCCCGTGATGCAACGCGCCACTGTGGACTTGCCGGACCCCGACTCACCCACCACCGCGACGGTCATGCCTTCATAGATGTCGAAAGACACGTCGTGCAGGACCGGCGTCGTGCCGTAGGAGGCATCGACGTTCTTGACCGAGATGACGGGTGTCCCACCTGCCGGGCGCGACCTCTGCGCGCGCTTGAAGCTGCGCACCGCCCAGAGCGACTTGGTATAGTCCTCCTTGGGATTGTCGAGCATTTCCTCGGTGGCGGCCTCTTCCACCTCCTCGCCCTTGAGCAGCACCTTGATCGTGTCCGCCATCTGCGCCACCACGGCCAGGTCGTGGGTGATGTAGATCGCGGCGGTGTTGAACTGGTCCACGATGTCGCGGATCGCCGCCAGAACCTCGATCTGCGTGGTCACGTCCAGCGCGGTCGTCGGCTCGTCGAAGATGATCAGGTCGGGACGGCAGGACATGGCCATCGCCGTCATCGCCCGCTGCAACTGCCCGCCCGAGACCTGGTGCGGATAGCGGAAGCCGATCTCCTGCGGGTTGGGCAGGCGCAACCGCTCGTAGAGCTCCATCGCATCTTCCTGCGCCTCGGTGCGCTTGCGGATACGGTACTGGACCGGCCCTTCGGTATACTGGTCGATCAGCTTGTGCGCCGGATTGAAGGACGCCGCGGCGGATTGCGCGACATAGGCGATGCGCGAGCCGCGCAGCGCCCGCAAGTCCGATTCCGACGAGGTGGTGAGTTCCATCCCGTCGAATTCCACGGTCCCGCCCGAGATGCGCGTGCCGTCGCGGGCATAGCCCATCGCGGCGGCGCCGATCGTTGATTTGCCGGCGCCGGATTCGCCGATCAGCCCCAGCACCTCGCCGCGGTGGAGTTTCAGATCGACACCCTTGATGATGTCGACCCATTTCTCTTCCGAATAGCCCTGGATCCAGAGGTCATTGATTTCCAGGAGCAGGCTCTTGTCGTCAGTCATGTCACGTACTCCTTACGATTTCAGGCCGGAGGAGCGGTAAAGCATCCAGTCCACCACAAAGTTGACCGCGACGGTCAGCAACGCGATGGCGGCGGCGGGAATGAGCGGCGTGATCTCGCCGAACGAGATCAGGGTCGCGTTCTCGCGCACCATGGACCCCCAGTCCGCCGTCGGCGGCTGGATACCAAGCCCCAGGAAGCTGAGTCCGGCGATGAGCAGGAACACGAAGCAGAATTCCAGCCCGAACTCCGCCACCAGCGGCGCGGTGGAGTTGGGCAGAATCTCGCGCCGGATCAGGTACCAGTTGCCCTCGCCCCGCAGCCGCGCGGCCTCGATATAGTCCATCACCACGACGTTGCCTGCGACCGCGCGGGTCAGGCGGAACACCCGCGGCGAATAGATCACCGCCACGATCACGATGATGACCACCATGTTCGTGCCGAAGATCGACAGCATCAGCAGCGCAAAGATCAGCGCCGGGATCGACATGATCACGTCGGCGAAGCGCCCCATGAACTGGTCGAACCAGCCACCCCTGACCGCCGCGATCAGCCCGGCGAAGGCACCCATCAGGAAGGCCAGGATCGTGGCCACCAGCGCCAGCCCCACTGTGTTGCGCGCGCCATAGACGATGCGGCTGAACATGTCGCGGCCAAGCTGGTCCGCTCCGAGCAGCATGGTCTCGTCCGCCGGCGCGAAGGAGGAGGCGATCACCTCGGCCTCGCCGAAGGGTGCGATCAGGGGCGCGAAGAAGCCCAGGATCGCATAGGTGAAGATCACGAACATGCCGAAGCTCGCGGTCAGCGGTGCGGCGCGCAGCGCCTTGGCGACCTCGCTGCCCGAGTCGTGCCCGACGAGCACGATCAGGAACTCGCGGAAGGCATAGGAGACGCCCGCCGCGAGCGCGATCAGCCCCGCGATGACGGTTACGGCCTTGAGCGCCGGAATGCCGCCGACGATCCCCAGCACGAAGGAGACCAGTGTCAGCGAGAAGAGCAGCGTGAACGCGGAACGCTGCTTGTTGTAGGCGGTGTAGCAGGACGCGCCGATCAGCAGCGCGTAATATCCGATGACAAAGAAATTCATGTCTGTCCCCTCACTTCGGATGCCGCAGGCGCGGATTGGTCAGGATCGCTCCGATATCGGCCGCCAGGTTCAGCAGGATGAACGTGGCCGCGAAGATCAGGCAGCAGGCCTGAACGACGGGGAAGTCACGTTTGGACACCGCATCGACGAGAGTCTGGCCGATGCCCGGATAGACGAACACGACCTCCACCAGAACGACGCCGGTGATGAGGTATGCCAGGTTCAGCGCGACGACGTTGATGATCGGTGCCCAGGCGTTGGGCAGCGCATGCTTGACAATCACCTTCCAGGCCGGAACCCCCTTGAGCCGCGCCATCTCGATATAGGGCGAGGCCAGAAGGTTGATGATCGAGGCGCGCGTCATGCGCATCATATGCGCGGTGACGACCAGCACCATGGTCAGCGCGGGCAGGAAAGTCCGCTCCAGCACCTCCAAGAAGCTCATCCCGTCGTCGATACGTGCGAGCGACGGGAACCAGCCGGTCTGGACCGCGAAGTAGAGGATCAGGATGTAGCCCAGGAAAAACTCGGGCGAGGAGATGAAGGTCAGCGTCACGACGTTGGCCACCCGGTCGAAGATCGATTCGCGCAACAGCGCGACGATGACGCCCAGGATGATCGCCACCGGCACCGCGATCACGGCGGCGTAGCTTGCCAGGAAGAGCGTGTTGACGAAGCGCGGTCCGATCCTCGATGCCACGCTTTCGCCGGTTACCAGCGATACGCCGAAATCGCCGGTCACGGCGCCGGCCAACCAGTCCAGGTACCGGACAGGTGCGGGATCGTTGAGCCCCATGCGTTCGCGCAGCGCGGCCAGGTTTTCCTCGGTGGCGCCCATGCCGAGCACCGCTTGCGCGATGTCGCCGGGCAGAAGTTCGACGGCAAAGAAAATCAGAATGGAAATGATCAGCAGCGTGACCAGCCCAAGCCCCAGCCGTTTTACGATGATGCTTAGAACATCGTTCATGTCGTCCCTCCACTTGTCCGCTTCGCCTCGCGGACTGTCTTATTGTTGAGCTTCCCTCGGCGCCGTTCTCCGGGGATTTGTCCGCTGCGCGCTCTGATGTCGCTTGAGACGGGACGGAGAGGGCGGGAAGCCGGCGCGATCCGCTTGCGGTGCGGTATGGCGCGCCCTTGCCGAGCGAAGGGCCGGTCCCTTTCGGAACCGGCCCCCATGTCTTGTCAGCTTTCGAACCACCAGCGGCTGCAAGCGCGTGCGCCGTCGCACTGCCAGCTCGCCGCGAGCTTCCCGGTATGCTTGACGTTGCTGCGCCGCGCATAGACGAAGTTCGTGAACATCGGAATGACGGTCCCGCCGTCGTCCTTCGCCAGGATTGCCATCTCGCGGTACATCTCTGCCCGCTTGTCCTGATCGAGCTCCGACTTCGCCTGGCGGAGCAGCACGTTGAAGCGCTCGTTCTGCCAGTGGCTCTCGTTCCAGGCGGCATCGTCCTTGTAGGCCAGCGAGTACATCACGTCCGGCGTCGGACGCGCACCCCACTGCACGGTGCACCAGGGCTTCTTCAGCCACACATCGGAATAATAGCCGTCATTAGGCTCGCGCTGCACCTTGATGTCGATGCCGGCGGCCTTGGCGTGCTCGGCATAGAGCACACACATGTCCACCGCACCCGAGAACACGCTGTCCGCCGTGCTGAGGCTGACCGACAGCCCCTCGGCGCCGGCCTTCTTCAGCAGCGACTTGGCCTGATCGGGATCATACGGGCGCTGTTCGATATCGTCGGGCCAGTAGGGCATGGCCGGCGAATGATGGAAGTCGTTCGCCATCGTCGCCGTACCGAAGGCGATCTTGTCGATGATCTCCTGCCGGTTCAAAGAGAGTTTCAGCGCGTTCCGCACATCGACATTGTCGAACGGCGCCTGGTCACAGAACATCGGCATGGTGATCGCCGCGGCCGACGGCACGTTGTCGATCTCGATGTCGGGCGAACGCTGAAGCAGCGAAAGCGTCTTGAGCTCGAGCTGCGTGACGGCATCCACATCGCCGGTGACCAGCGCGGTCTGACGCGCGTTCGGGTCGTTGAGTACGACCAGTTCAACCGCGTCGAAATAGGCGCCTTCCAGGTGCCAGCCTTCGTGGCGGACAAGCTGCGCGCCCACACCGAACTGGTTGTCGACGATCTTGTAGGGGCCGGAGCCGTCGCCGGACTGCCAGTTGGCGCTGCCGTCCTCGTTGCCGGGCACGATGGCCAGGTGGTAGTCCGTCATCAGCCAGGGCAGATCCGCGTTGCCGGAGGCCAGCTTGAAGGTGACGGTGTGCTCGTCATCCTTGACGATGTCGTCAACGTCCTTCAGCAGTGCGGTTGCCGCCGAGGTGCTGTCCTCGCCGCGGTGAAGATTCATCGACGCGATCACGTCATCCGCCGTCACCGGCTTTCCGCTGTGGAAGCTGGCGTTCTTGTTGATCTTGAACGTCCAGTTCTTCGCGTCCGGCGTGGCTTCCCAGGATTCCGCGATATCCGGACCCAGATCGTTTTCGGGCGTGATCAGCGTCAGGTAGCTGCGGTAGGTATGCGCAAGCTGAATGATCGAGAAGCTGAGATAGGTACCCGGATCGTGGCTGTCCGAGGTGTTGCCGTCATGCGTGCCCAGGCGGAAGGTGCCGCCCTTCTGCGGTGCGGCCTGTGCGGCGGTTGTGGTCCACAGACCGGATGCGGTCGTGGACGTGATCCCGGCCGCCATGGCGTAGTTCATGAAGGCGCGGCGCGAAACGCGACCGCGCTTGGCAGCCTCTACGAGGCGCTCCATGCTTTCGGGAGTGGTTGATTTCGTCATAGTACCTCCACTGGTGTGTTGCGTTCCGGGCCTTTCCGGCGCCGCGCAACTCTTCGTATCCCCCCCTCAGTTCCCGAGGGCTGTTCTTGGTCGATTCCGACGCGGGGCCGAGCGCCCCCTGCGGCATCGAGGCAACAGAAGCACATTTTTCCCTTTGGTTCCAAGAGGAAATATGACTTTTCCGCGTATCTCGCGCGCCACCGCACGCATCAAAAACGACATCATTCGGCCAAGGCGCTTGGGTTGAGGCAAGTTACCTTTTTGAAATGGTGACAGATTTCAGTTAGACTAAAGTAGTATATTTTTGTATACACTTCGTATACGAGCTGCATTCCCATCGCATATTTTTTCGCTGTGCCCGGCGGTTCGCGCGCGTGCGGCCCACGCCAGCCGCACCGCGCCGGCGCGATTCCCGCAGTGCTGCGCCCGCATGGCACCCATCCGCGTCTAGTTGGTGATGATCTCGGGGCCCATGAAGATCGTCGGCAGGTAGGTCGAGAGCCAGGGGATGTAGGTCACCATGATCAGGAACACGAAGAGCACCGCCAGGAAGGGCAGCGCGGCGCGTACAACCCGCATCATCGGCATGCCCGCCACGCCGGACGTCACGAAGAGATTGAGCCCCACCGGCGGGGTGATCATCCCGATCTCCATGTTGACCACCATGATGATGCCCAGATGGATCGGGTCGATGCCCAGTTCGATGGCGATGGGAAAGACCAGCGGCGCGACGATCACGATCAGGCCCGATGGCTCCATGAACTGCCCGCCGATCAGCAGGATGACGTTCACGATCACCAGGAACACCACCGCGCCGAAGCCCGCCTCCAGCATCATTCCCGCGATATGCTGCGGGATCTGCTCGTCGGTCAGAACATGCTTGAGGATCAGCGCGTTGGCGATGATGAACATCAGCGTCACGGTCAGCTTGCCCGCCTCGAAGAGCGTGTTGCGCGTATCGCGGTGGAAGAAGGCCGTCACCAGCGCGATCGGCTTTCTGATCAGATGCAGGTTCGGCGCCCCGTCCCGTCCCGCGAGCGGCCCCATGTCGCGATAGACAAAGCAGGCGATGAAGAAAGCATAGACGGCGGCGACCGCGGCCGCCTCGGTCGGGGTGAAGATGCCACCATAGATGCCACCCAGGATGATGACGATCAGCAGCAGGCCCCAGCCGGCTTCCATCCCCGAGGAGACGACCTCGCCCCAGCCCAGCCACTCGCCCTTGGGCATGTTGCGGCGCCGCGCGATGACATAGATCGTGACCATCAGCATGAACCCCGCCAGGAGGCCCGGAATGATGCCCGCAAGGAACATCCGCCCCACCGAGACATCGACGGCGCTGGCATAGACGACCATCACGATGGAGGGCGGGATCAGGATGCCCAGCGTACCGGCATTGGCGATCACGCCGGCCGCGAAATCCTTGGTGTAGCCGACCTCGCGCATGCCCGCGATCACGATGGAGCCGATCGCCACCACCGTTGCCGGGCTTGACCCCGAGAGCGCGGCGAAGAGCATGCAGGCAAAGACCCCGGCGATCGCCAGACCGCCGTGGAAATGGCCCACGCAGGCGATGGAGAACCGGATGATCCGGCGCGCCACGCCGCCGGTGGACATGAAGGACGAGGCGAGAATGAAGAACGGGATCGCCAGCAGCGTGTAATGCCCCGCCATCGCCTGAAAGAACGTCTGCGCGATGGAGGCCAGCGACGTGTCGCCCAGCACCAGCAGGAACAGGATCGAGGAGATGCCCAGGCTCACCGCGATCGGCACTCCGATCAGCAACAGACCGATGATCATCCCGAAGAGGATTGCGACTTCCATGATCTCAATCCTCCCGGTTCATGCGTGCCACGTCTTCGACCGCATCCTCGGCCTCGTGGCTGACGATCAGGCTCTCGGCGTCGCCGCGCAGCAGCCGCAGCGTGGCCTGCGTGAAACGCAGGAGCAGCAGCGCCATGCCCACCGGCAGGATCGCATAGGGGATGAAGCGCGGCAGTTTCTCATAGGATTCGCCGTCGTTCATCAGCGGTTCGATGAAACGCAGGAACTCGGGCATGGGCACATCGACGACCTCGTACCAGCCGCGAAAGGAGGTGCGCGTCATCTCCTCCAGCCCGGTCGGGAACCAGCGCCCCGTGGTCTGCGGCAGGTTGGCGAAATTGGCCCAGTAATCCCAGGCGCCCTTGAGCAGAAGGAACGCATAGGCCATGCAGATCAGCCCGGCCAGGACGCCGATGCCGCGGCGCAGCCGCGGGTTGACCGCGTTGATCACCGCATCCACGCCCAGATGCGCGGTGACCTTGACGGCGTGGCTGATCCCGAAAAGCACCAGCCAGGCGAAGAGGAAGGTCGTGGCCTCCAGCCCCCATATGAGTCCGGTGTTGAAGCCGTAGCGCAGCACGACATTGACGAAGGTGATCGCCGTCATCAGCCCCAGGAGCACCGCGATGACGGTTTCCTCGAAGTCATGGACGGCTCGACCCAGAAGGGTCTCCGGCTCGTAATGCGTGGACATGCCCAACCTCCCCCGTTCGCATGTGCTGGAACCCCGGCCCGCGTCGGGGCCGGGGATGCGGCGGCTTTTCGCGCCTTAGCTCTCGCCGTTGATGGCCTGTGCGGCTTCGATGTTCTCGGCGCCGACATCGTCGGTGAACTGGTCCCAGACGGGCTTCATCACCTCGACCCATTCGGCGCGCTGCTCGGGCGTCAGCGTGCGCACCACGCCACCCGCGTCGATCACCGCCTGCTTGGCGGCCTGGTTCACCGCGAAGGACTCCGAATTGCGGGTCTGGGAAACCTCGGCCACGATGGTGGCAAGCTGCTCGCGCACGTCATCGGGCAGCCCCTCCCACCAGTCGACATTGGTCACCAGCAGGTAGTCGATGACGCCGTGGTTGGTCTCGGTCACGCCGTCCTGGACCTCAAAGAACTTCTTGCCGTAGATGTTCGACCAGGTGTTCTCCTGCCCGTCGACGACGCCGGTCTGCAGCGCGCCGTAGACCTCGGAGAAGGCCATCGGCTGGGGCGAGCCGCCCAACGCGGCCATCTGCGCCTTGAGCACCTCGGAATTCTGCACGCGGAACTTCAGCCCCTCGGCATCCGTGGGCGACAGCAGCGGCTTGTTGGCGGACATCTGCTTCATGCCGTTGTGCCAGAACGCCAGGCCCAGCAGCCCGCGGCGCACCATGCTCTCCTTCATCGCCTGGCCGATCTCGGATGCCTGGAAGGCGTCCACGGCCTCGATGTTCTTGAACATGAAGGGCAGGTCGAAGATGCGGAACTTCTTGGTGAACTGCTCGAATTTCGACAGGCTCGGCGCGGCGAGCTGCACGTCGCCCTGAAGCATCGCCTCCAGCACCTGGTCGTCATTGTAGAGCGTCGAGTTCGGGAAGACCTCCATACAGGCCTTGCCATTCATCTCCTCGTTCACGCGGCTCTCCAGCAGGCTGGCCGCGATGCCCTTGGGGTGCTTGTCGGTGTTGGTCACATGGCTGAACTTGATGACGATCTCGCCATCGTCGCAGGCCGCAAGCGCGGAGCCCGCACTCAGGCCAAGGGCGAGGGTCGCCGCGGCGGCGGTGATGAATTTCATCGGATCTCCTCCCAGAGAAAACTGTGTCGGTTTCCGGCATCCCGTCGGGGATGTCCGCGCCAAGGGAAGCCGAGTTGGGCACTCGCCTCAAGCGAAACTTCGCCACACCGGATGCGAAATCCCAAGCTCTTGTCTTTTCACGATTTTCCAATTTCCCAAAAGCACGGGACGGGCGGGAGCGGCGGGAATCCACACATCCAAGGGAGAGACCTGTGCGGAAATCCGCACAGCTTGCGGGACTCAAGCCCCGCGATATATCTCCGCCCGGATGCCGTGACGGGCGAGCTTGTCGTAAAAGGTCTTGCGCGGCAGGTCGAGCGCGCGGGCGGCCTCGGTCGCGTTGCCGCCCGCGCGGCTCAGCGCCTCCACCAGCAGCGTGCGCTCCACCTGCGCAAGCTGCGCCGCAAGCCCCTGCGGCGCATCCACCGCAGGCTCCGAGAGCCCCATGGCGAAGCGCATCGCCGTGTTCATCAGCGCGCGCGCATTGCCCGGCCAGTCCTGCGCCATCAGCCGGGCGATCAACTCGGGCGGGATCTCGGGCTCGGGAAGCGCGGCCTGCTCGCAGGCGATGGCGACGTAATGGCGGAAGAGCACCGGGATGTCCTCGGCCCGCTCGCGCAGCGCCGGGATACGCACCCGCATCACGTCGAGCTTGTAGAAGAGATCGGGGCTGAAGCGTCCCGCCTCCGCCTCGGCGCCCAGATCGCGCGTGCTGCCCGCGACCAGCCGCGCCGGCAGGTCGGCGTCAAGCGCCTCGTTCAGCGCGAATTGCGCGCCCGGCGGCAGCGCCGCCACCTCGTCGAGAAAGAGCGTCCCGCCCTCGGCCTCGGCCAGCAGGGCGTCCAGCGCCTCGGGCGTGACCGACGCGGCGGAGCGTTTCACGAAGGGCCGCACCGAGCCCGCCGACAGCAGGTGGACCACCTCGGCCACCTTGGATATGCCGGTGCCCGGCTCGCCCGTCACCAGCACCTCGACCGAGGCGCGCGCCACCCGGCGCACCCGGTTGCGCAACTCCTGGGCCAGGGCGGATTGCCCGAAGAGCATCCGCGCCGCGGCGTCGCCATCCTCGAGCTGACGCCTGAGCCTGCGGTTCTCGATCACTAGCGCGCGGGTCTTGAGCGCCTTCTCGACCGCCGCCAGCAGCGCCTTGGGGGCACACGGCTTTTCCAGGAAGTCGAAGGCGCCCGCGCTCATCCCGCGCACCGCGGTGGGGATGTCGCCCTGCCCGGTCAGCAGGATCACCGGCAGGTCCGCGTCCTGCCCCTGCACGTAATCGAGCAGCGCAAACCCGTCCTTTCCGGGCATCCGGATGTCGCTGACCACCACGCCCGGAAAATCTGCGGCGATGTGGTCCTTCGCCTCGATATAGGAGCCCGCCTGGATCGCCTCGATCCCGGCCAGTTCCAGTGTCTGGCCCAGCGCCTCGCGCACCTGGCGGTCGTCATCGACCAGCAGGACCCGCCCGGCGCTCATGCCACGGCCTCCATGTCGGCGCTGTCGAGCTCCACCGTGAAGATCGCGCCGCCGTCGGGGTGGTTTTCGCCCCGGATCGCGCCGCCGAAGCTCTGCACCAGCCCGTATGAAATCGACAGGCCAAGCCCCATCCCCTCGGACCGGCCGACCTCCTTGGTGGTGTAGAACGGGTCGAAGATGCGCGGCGGCTCGGCGATGCCGGGACCGGTGTCGCGCACGATCAGCACCACGCGCGCCGCAACTCCGGCCTTACGGCCCAGCGCGATCTCCAGCCGCCGCTCCGCCGCGCCGTCCATCGCGTCGAGCGCGTTGGTCACGAGGTTGAGCACCACTTGCTGTAGCCGCACCTCGCCGCCCCGCACCATCACCGCGACGCCGGGCCGCTGCCACTGCAGATCGACGCCGGCGCGGGCGATCCGGGTTTCGGTCATCTCCAGCACCGCGGCGACGACGCCGCCCATCTCGACCTCCGCGATTGGCTCGTTCTCTTGCCGGGCGAAGGCGCGCAGGTTGCGTATGATCCGCCCCATGCGCCGCGCCAGTTCGGAGATGCGGCCCAGGTTCTCGCCCGCCCGCGCGGCCTCGCCGCGGTCCACCAGAAGCGCACCGTTCTCGGCGAAGGACCGGATTGCCATCAGCGGCTGGTTCAACTCGTGGCTGAGCCCGGCGGACATCTGGCCCAGCGCGCTCAGCTTGCTGGCCTGCACCAGTTCGTCCTGCGCGCGGGTCAGCGCGGCCTGCGCCTCCTCGCGCTCGACAATCTCGCGACGCAGGCGCTTGTTGGTTTGCGACAGCTCGCGGGTGCGCGCCACCACCCGCCGCTCCAGCTCCGCATTGGCGGCGGCCTTCACCGCCAGCCGGTCGGCCAGCGCGCGCCGCCGCTGCGCGAAAAGATAAAGCACCGCACCGAAGATCAGGCAGGTCGCCGCCGCCACCGCCGCCTGAAGCCCCGCGATCCGCGCCGCGGGGCGGGTATCGACCAGCAACTCCGCCGTCAGCCCGATCACCGGCAGGGGCTGGCTCAGGTGCAACGCGCGCGACGGCAGGTAGCGACCGCCGTCGATCCGCCAGATCTCGTGCGGCCCGTGCCGGGTCTCATCCACATCGGGAAACGCGGCGAGCTTACCGGGATCGTGCCCGAAGCGGGCGGGATCGACATCGCCCGGCGCGCGGCTACGGAACATCAACTCACTGCGGTTGCTCACGAAGACGACACCGGAAGCATCGGTGAAGTAGACCGCCTGCGGATCGCCCAGCCACGCCCCCTCCACCGACTCGGCGTTCTGATCGACCAGCACCGCACCCTGCGGCGCGCCGGCGGCCGAAAAGATCGGCGCGGCGAAGCTGAAGACCCGCGCGCCGCGCGGCAGCCGCATGTGATGCATGCCCAGTGCGCCGTTGAACGCGCGCCGCAGCGCCGGGTCGGCGTGGCCGGGACTGCGCCCGCCCGGCGCGGCCCGCGCCAGCACCCTGCCGTCACGGGCCACCAGCACGATGTCGCGCGCCCCGGTGCGGTCGGCTGCACGGCGCAGGATGCGCGCGGCCTCACCCGACACCGGCGCACCGCCGAGCAGGGCGTTCAGGGTCGGATGCTCGGCCATCACCACAGCCAGTTCACGGTATTTCTGCACCTCGCCCACCAGACGGTCCGCGGCCAACGACAGGTCCGCCCGGCCCCGGTCGCGAAGCTGATCGAGCGCCGCTCCATAGCCCAGCCACCAGACGGCGCCCGAAAAAAGCGCCACCGCCGCGAGGAAGAGCGCGGTGACGACGAAAACGGGACGGCCTGCGGCAGGAGCGGTCATGGCGCCAAGACTAGAAAGCCCGCGACGAAAACGCCAGACGGTTACGGGCCGCGTCGCGGCCGGATGTCAGCCCTCGTCCAGCGAGCCGTGGATGGCAATCTGGGAAATGTCGGCCGCGCCCGCCTCGATCGCGCGGTACTGTTCGCGCACCCCCGCCTCGGTCAACTCGCGCGCCACGGTCAGCAGCGTGTTGGGATCGTGATCCTCGCAGAGATCGGCCATATGCGCGATCTCCTCGCGCGCGGTGCCCAACGCCGCCTCAACCGAGGGCGCGCCGTAGATATCGACGAAATGCCGCGCCAGCCCGTGGACCAGCGCCTCGGCCTCGGTCGCCTCGACCTGCGTGACCGCGACGAAGGTGACGCGGCCGAAGGTCTCCAGCCCGAGCCACCCGTTGGCGAAGGCCTGTCGCGCCTTGCCCACCAGGTCGCCCTCGCCCCAGTTGGAGAACTCGAACCCGCCGCTTATCGCCCATTCGCCGGTGCGTGCCGGGTTGTGGAAAATCCGCGTGTCGCTCTCGTCGAAATGGATCGCGCGGGCCAGTTTCATGCGGCCTCCCCTTCCTCGAGACGGCTGGAAAGCGGGATCAGATGCGTGTCCCGCCCGTCGCGCAGCAGCATCCCGAACCGCTCGTCCACGCCCAGGAACGTGCCCTGCCGCCCGTCCACCGCGACCGCCTCGCCCACTCGCTTGGCCAGCCCCATCCATTCGGTGTGGATGCGCGCCGCGCCCGCGTCCTCCCAGGTGTTGAGCCAGACGAGCATGTGCCGCGCCCAGGCTTCGAGCAGCGCCACGCCGTCCACCTCGGCGCAACCTTCGGCATAGAGCGAGGTCCGCTCCGGCGTCGCGCCAGGGGCATCGTCGTCCACGGGCAGAAGCGGCAGGTCGAGCCCGATCACCAGCCAGTCCGGCACGGCCTGCGGATCGCGGGTGGAGGCCGCGGCGCGAAACCGCCCGCAGGCGGCGCCGTTGACCTCGATACCCCCGCTCCAGGTTAGATGGACCGCAACCTCCGGCGGGGCGAGCGCGCCCAGCGCGTTCTGGAAGCCGATGCCGCAAACCGGCAGGGCGATCATCGCCTCCTCCAGCGGCCGTTCGGGCGCGAAGACGATCGCCGCGCGCAACCGGTCCGCCTGCACGTTGTGGACCACCAGCCCCGCGTCGCAGCCCAGCACCGCCAGCGCGCAGGCCTTGGCGAAGGGATCGGTCACGCCATCCACGGCGCGGCCGGTCAGAAGCGGCGGGAAGGTCGCGGCGGTCATGCAGGCGCGCCCTCCGCCCAGGATGCGGTCAGGCTGCGCGCCAGCGCCCGGAAGGCCTCGGCCTGCGGGCTGCCGGGTTTCGACACCACGATGGGCGCGCCGCCGTCGGACGCCGTTCGGATGTCGATATGCAGCGGGATCTCGGCTAGCAGCGGCACCCCCAGCTTCGCGGCTTCCGCCTTGACACCGCCATGACCGAAGACATGCTCCTCATGCCCGCAATTGGAACAGATATGGGTGGACATGTTTTCCACCAGGCCAAGGATCGGCGTCTTCATCTTGGCGAACATGTCGATGGCCTTGCGCGCATCCATAAGCGCCACGTCCTGCGGGGTGGAGACCACGATCGCGCCGTCCACATGGGCCTTCTGCGTCAGCGTCATCTGCACGTCGCCCGTGCCCGGCGGCAGATCGACGATCAGCACGTCGAGCGCCCCCCATTGCACCTGCCCCAGCATCTGCTGGAGCGCCCCCATCAGCATCGGCCCACGCCAGACGACGGCCTCCTCCTCGCGCGTCAGGAGCCCGATCGACATCAGCGTGACGCCATGATTGCGCAACGGCAGGATGGTCTTGCCGTCGGGCGAGGCCGGGCGGCCGGAAATGCCCAGCATCCGGGGCTGCGAGGGGCCGTAGACATCGGCATCCAGCAACCCGACGCGCAGCCCATCGGCCGCCATCGCCACCGCCAGATTGGCCGCGACGGTGGACTTGCCGACGCCGCCCTTGCCGGACGCGATCGCGATGATCCGCGCGATGCCGGGCAATTTCTGCGGCCCCTTGGGTTCCACCGCGCGCGGCTTGAGCTCGGGCGGCGGCTTGGGCGCGCTATGCGCCGTCATGACCGCGGAGACGCTCTCCACGCCTGCAACGCTCCGCGCCGCGTCCTCGGCCGCGGCGCGCACGGGCTCGTAGGTCTTGGCCCGCGCCGGGTCGATCTCCAGCACGAAGCGCACGGTCCCGCCCTCGACGGTCAGCGCGCGGACCAGGCCCGCAGACACGATATCCCCGCCGCTCAACGGATCGGCGACCGCCTTGAGTGCCTCCAGCACAGCATCGCGCGTGGCCATCAGTCCTCCTGCCCCGTGATCTCGCCCTCGACCACATGCTCCAGGTCGAGCCCCTCGACCGTCAGCACGACGCGGGCCTTGTAGGTCTTGCCGGCGGTGTCACCGGCATTGCGCATCGCCTCCTCGATGGCCTGTTGCGAGGTCACGCCGACCTGCTTGAGATACTTGCGCATCGACATGTTGAAATCGCCGCTCATCTTCATCCTCCGTGGCTGTGAGTTGACCCGAGGGGCATCCCGCCCCTAGGCTTGATGGGTTCCGTCGGCAAACACAAGATAGCCTGATGTCCGCAATCCTGCGAACGGCGCTCGCCCTTCTGTTGCTCGCCGCCCCGGCCGCGGCTGGGGAGCGCGGCTTCACGCTGCGCGCCGATCCGTCCCTCGTGGCGTCCGGCCTGATGGACTTCATCCTGCCGCGCTTCTCGCTCAAGACCGGCGTCCAGGTGACGCTGACCGAAGACGCCGCCGACGCGGTCCTTGGCCCCGGCGGAAAGCGCGCGGCCATCAGCGGACCGGACAGCATTCATCGTATCACCGCCGAGGGCGAGCATGCCAGCCGTTTCGCAGACTGGCTGTTGTCGGATATCGGCCAGAGAACCGTCGCCGATTTCCCGCCCTATTCGGGCGCCGCAACGGGTGAGGCGGCCACGGACGACGCCGGGTTCGAGGGCAACGCCCGGCTGGGCGAGGAACTGGCGCTGACCCATTGCGGCCGCTGCCACGTGGTCAGCGAGGCGAACCGCATGAGCGGCATCGGCTCCACCCCGTCCTTCGCCGCGCTGCGCGGCTTCGCGGACTGGGATACGCGTTTCGCGGGTTTCTTCACGCTCAACCCGCACCCGTCCTTCACCCAGATCGCGGGGGTCACGCCGCCCTTCCCACCCGAGCGGCCCGCTCATATCGTGCCGGTCGAGCTGACGATGGACCAGCTCGACGCGATCCTGGCCTATGTCACCGTGCTGGAGCCGGCCGATCTGGGGGCGCCCGTCCAAGTTCAGTGATCCTTGCGCTTGGAGTAGTAATCCTCGGTGGTGCGCGGCCGCGGGCGCTCGCCGCCCTGGAACGGGTTGTCGGCGGAATGGTACTGCGCCTGCACCCGGCAATCGTCGCACATGCGGATCATCCTGGTCTTGTCTTCGCTGTCGTACATGTAGTGGCTGCCGCCCAGCTTGGCCACGATCCGCTCGACGGTGGATTTCACACCGAAGGGCTTGCCGCATTCGATACACTCATAGGGCTCTTCCTCGTGCAGCACGCGCTGCGCCATAACCCCGTCGCCCAGGTCCATCTGCGGGCGCAGCGTGATCGCGTCCTCGGGGCAAATATTGGCACAGAGCCCGCATTGGAGGCACGCATCCTCCTGGAACCGCAGTTGCGGCGAGTCGGGATTGTCGCCCAGCGCCCCTGACGGGCAGAGCCCGGCGCAGGACAGGCAGAGCGTGCAGGCTTCGGTGTCCACGAGCACCGCGCCATAGGGCGCGCCCGCCGGCAGGTCCAGCACCGTATCCGCCGGGTTGAGCGCCTTCGCCGCCAGCCGCGCGACCTGGCGGCGGCTGCCCATCGGCAGCACCGGCTCCAACGGTTGCGCCTCGGGCCGCTCGGAATAGAGCATCTCAGACAGCCCGTCCGGATCATCCGCGTCGAGCACCCGGATGGGCCGCCCGCCCGACAGCGCCTCGGCCAGCGCCTGCTCGCGCGCCAGCACGTCGCGTTCGGTCTCGGGTGCCGGCAGGATATCCACCGCGGCGAAACCGCAGGCCAGCGCGGCCAGCATTTCCGCATGGCCGAAACCCGCCAGCGTGGCCATTTCCAGCGGCACCACATCGGCGGGCAACCCGCGCCCGAACCGCGCGGCGAGCGAGATCATTTCCGAGCCGAACCCGGCATCCGTCACCAACATCCGCGGCGCGGTGCCACCCGCTTTTCGGTAGGCCGTGGCCATGGCCTCAATCCGGCGGAAAACATGGCGCACCGGCGGCGCGTCAAAGGAGATCGCGCCCGACGGGCAAAGCGCCGAGCACGCCCCGCAGCCCGCGCAGATGTTCGGGTCCACCGCGACGTGATCGCCCGCCGGGCTGATCGCGCCGGTGGGGCAGGCGTCCAGGCATTTGGTGCAACCGGTCTGACCGGCGCGGGAATGCGCGCAAAGTTGCGGCTCGAGCGCCACGTAAAGCGGCTTCTCGAAGGTCCCCACAGCCTGCCCGGCCTCGAAGACCGCCGCGGCGACCGCGTTTGGATCGCCCGGATCGGCGCGGAAATAGCCGTCGCGCTTGCGATGCGCGGGAAAGAGCGGCGGCGCGCGGCGCAGGTCGAGAATGACGTCGCAGACGCTCTTGCCCCCGTCCCTGGGTTCGGTCAGTCCGAAGGCCCCGCGCCCGCCCGGCTGAAGCAGTTGCAGCGCGTCGATGCGCAGGCTGAAATCGCCGAGCGACCCGGTCGCGGAGACGAGCCGCCCGACCGTCACGTCGAAAGCCCGGCTGACCGGCAACTCGGCTGGCGTGTCCAGCAGCACGGTCACCGCCAACGCCTCCGACAGCCGTTCGGCGGCAGACAGCGCCACATCGGCCGCCCCCAGGATCAGGCAGAGCCCTTCGGAGGCAACCTCCATCAGTTTCGTGTCCGGTTCCGGCAACAGCGCGTCGGCGACCAGCGCAGCCATCTTGGGCCCGGCCTCCGCGGCCTCGTCGGACCAGCCGGCACGGTCGCGGATATCTACGAATTGCGGCGTTTCGGCTCCGATCTCGGCGGCGAGTTCCTCGAACCGCTCGCGCTCCTGCATGCAGGCGATGGCCACGTCGCCCCCGGCCATGGCCTTGGCGGCGGTTTCGGCCTGGTGCAGGCAAAGTCCGGTATGGATTTTCGAGCAGCCGAGCCCCGCGCCGCGCTCGATCGCCCCGGCGTCGATGGTCTGGCTGCCCAGACAATCACACAAAATCAACTTCTTGACCATGATGCTCCCCTATTCGGGCATGCCGAACCCCGGATCCGCCCCGCCGCGCGGCACATAGCCTTATGCGCGGTATTGGTAAGGATTCATAACCAACTGATTCGGTTTGAAAAGGGCGGATTTTCCTGACAAATACAGTCTGATTTGCCAATATTGGACATTTCGTCCAATGCCGCCGCCGATCCGCCGGTTGCCCGGACAATTTGACCCCCGCCACCCCGCTCCAGGACGGTAACATCCCCGACATACCCGCTGAACGGCCAGAAAAATCTTGGTCGACGGGCGCAATGGCCTCAAACTGATTCCCAAGCTGGGCATTGCGCCCCGGCCAGGGAGGAAACGGCAAGAATGGCGCTCAGCCACGCTTCGATGCCTTTGGGGATCGTTATCCGGAAGTCGCCCGGCGTTACACGCTGGGCCAAATGGGTTTGGAAGGCGGTCGCGGTCCTGCCGGGCGCCGCCCCGGCCAATTGGCTCGAGATGCGGCGCGAGGGCGAGGTCGTGGAATACCACGCCGCAACGCTGCCGCTGGAACTGTGGTCCTCCGACACCGAAGCCTATCTCGCCGGGCTTTCGGCGCGCATCCCCACCGTGGCCGTCGTCATGCGCGAAACCACGGGCGGACCGGAGCCGATCGAGCCGCTTCTCGTCACCGCCTCGCCCTACGAGGCGCAGGACTATCTCGACAGCGGCGAAGAACAGGTCGAACTCGTGCCGATCCCGCACGGTCTGGTGGCCTGGATTCGCGACTTCGTGCAGGCCCATCACGAAGACGAGATCTTCGTCAAGCGCCAGCGCGACCGCGCCCGCGTGGACCGGGTCGAGGACGGCAAGGGCGATGTCCGAATTCCGCAGATGTCCGATGTCTACCGCGCCCCGCACAAGCGGAGGGTAAGCTGATGGCCGATTTCTGGTCCCACCGCCGCGCCGCCGTCGCCGCCGAGGATGCCGCCGAGGTCCGCGCGTCCGAAGCTGCCGCCGAGGGCGAACGCAACGCCGCGCTGGAAGAACGGGACGACGAGGAGATTCTGGCCGAACTCAATCTGAAGGCGCCCGAGGAGATGCGGCCGGGCGATGATTTCAGCGCCTTCATGAAGGCCGCGGTACCCGACCGCCTGCGCCGCCGCGCGCTGCGCGTTTTGTGGCGGTCGAACCCGATGCTCGCCAATCTCGACAGCCTCGTGGACTATGGCGAGGATTTCACCGACGGCGCCACCATCATGGCCAACATGCAGACCACCTATCAGGTCGGCAAGGGCATGCTGCGACACGTCACGAGCATGGCGGAGGCGGCCGAAGCCGACGCCGCCGCGCCCCCTGCCGAACCGGGCGAGGCGGAGGCGGATGCGCCGGCCCTGGCCGAGACGGAGGAAACCGAGGGCCTGCCCGAAACTGGCGCCGAACCACAGGAAACAGCCGCCGACGCGCCGCCCGAACCCGAAACCGCCACGGACGAAGCCCCGCCTTCGGCCCCGCGCCGCATCCGCTTCGATTTCGCCTGAAGGAGACATGATGACCGCCGCCGAAACGCCCCAAGCCATTGCCGAAGAAGACAAGCTGCGCGCCGATCTCTACGATTTCCTGGGCGCCCTGCTTGCCCGGCCGCCCTCGAAGGCGCGGCTGAAGCAATGCGCGGGCCTGACCGGCGACGACAGCGAATTGGGACGGGCGATCCGGGCCCTGTCGCGCGTGGCGCAGGCCACGACCGAGAAAAGCGCCGAGAGCGAGTTCAACGCGCTCTTCATCGGACTGGGGCGCGGCGAATTGCTGCCCTATGCCAGCTACTACCTGACAGGCTTTCTGAACGAGAAGCCACTGGCCATGCTGCGCAATGACCTGGCCGCAAACCATATCGAACGTGCGCCGAATGTCTTCGAGCCGGAGGACAATCTGGCAAGCCTCTGCGAGGTAATGGCGGGGCTGATCACCGGCCGGTTCGGCGCGCCGGCCACGCTGGAGCGCCAGCGCGAATTCTTCAACCGCCACATCGCCCCTTGGGCGACCCACTGTTTCACTGATTTGGAAGCCGCCAGGAACTCGGTCTTCTATGCCCCGGTCGGCGCGATCGGCCGGGCCTTCATGGAGATCGAGCGCGAGGCGTTCCGAATGACGGCGAGCTGACAATCGGCCCGCCCCAACCGGCACCCCGGTGCCACAAGAAGAGGAGACCCAGATGAGCAAGAAGGAGGAGAGCGGCAACAGCCGGCGCGATTTCCTGAAGCTGGGCCTGACCGCCGCTCCGGCGGCCGTGGCCACAGCCGCGCTCGGATCGGCCGACACGGCCGAAGCCGCGTCCGGCGCCCCCGAGGAGGGGATGCAGGACACCGCGCATACCCGCGCCTATTACGAAAGCGCCCGTTTCTGACGGACCCTTTCACCCCAAGCCATGGCCAACGGTTGCGTGACGCCCTGCGGCCATAAAACCACAACCCACCCGATGCCCCGACAAGCGGCGGGGTCCATGAGGGAGAGAGACATGCTCAGGAAAAAGACCAACGGGGTTGCGAAACGCCCCCAGCGGACCGGCCTGCTGTCCAGCGTCGCCGGGAAATCCGTCGACCGACGGACATTTCTGCGCGGCTCCGGTCTGGCGATCGGCGGCCTTGCCGCCATCGGCGCGACCGGCGGCACCGTGACGAAAGCCTCCGCGCAATCGGCCGTCGACGGCGCCGTGGAGACGGTCAAGTCCGTCTGCACCCACTGCTCGGTCGGCTGCACCGTCATCGCCGAAGTATCGAACGGCGTCTGGACCGGGCAGGAACCCGGCTGGGACAGCCCGTTCAACCTCGGTGCGCATTGCGCCAAGGGCGCCTCGGTGCGCGAGCACGCGCATGGCGAACGCCGCCTCAAGTACCCGATGAAGAAAGAGGGCGGCGAGTGGAAGCGCATCAGCTGGGAACAGGCGATCGACGAGATCGGCGACGGCATGATGAATATCCGCGAGGAAAGCGGGCCGGATTCGGTCTATTGGCTGGGCAGCGCCAAGCACAATAACGAGCAGGCCTATCTCTTCCGCAAGTTCGCCGCCTATTGGGGCACCAACAACGTGGACCATCAGGCGCGGATCTGTCACTCGACGACCGTGGCCGGCGTTGCGAATACATGGGGCTACGGCGCCATGACCAACTCCTACAACGACATCCACAATTCCAAGGCCATCTTCATCATCGGCGGCAACCCGGCCGAGGCGCATCCCGTCTCGCTCCTGCACGTCCTGAAGGCCAAGGAGGAGAACAACGCCCCGCTCATCGTCTGCGACCCGCGCTTCACGCGCACGGCCGCGCATGCCGATGAATACGTGCGCATGCGTCCCGGTTCGGACGTGGCTCTGATCTGGGGCATCCTGTGGCACATTTTCGAGAACGGCTGGGAGGACAGGGAGTTCATCCGCACCCGTGTCTGGGGGATGGACCAGATCAAGACCGAGGTCGCCAAATGGACGCCCGAGGAAACCGAGCGTGTGACCGGCGTGCCGGGCAGCCAGCTTCGCCGTGTGGCGCGCACGATGGTCAACAACCGTCCGGGCACCGTGATCTGGTGCATGGGCGGCACCCAGCACACCAACGGCAACAACAACACACGCGCCTACTGTGTCCTGCAACTGGCGTTGGGCAACATGGGCACGTCGGGCGGCGGCACCAACATCTTCCGCGGCCATGACAACGTGCAGGGCGCGACCGACCTGGGCGTGCTCAGCCACACCCTGCCCGGCTATTACGGGCTGAGCGCCGGCGCGTGGGGCCACTGGGCCCGTGTCTGGGGCGAGGATCTCGACTGGCTCAAGGGGCAGTTCGTCACCACCACCGGGGCCGACGGCACGGAGAAGGCGCTGATGAACCTCGCCGGCATTCCGGTCAGCCGCTGGATCGACGGCGTGCTGGAAGACCCCGCCAACATGGACAACCCCAACAAGGTCCGTGCCATGGTCTTCTGGGGTCATGCGCCGAATTCGCAAACGCGCCTGAAGGAGATGAAGACGGCGATGGAGCAACTCGACATGCTTGTCGTGATTGACCCCTACCCGACCGTCTCGGCGGTGCTGCATGACCGGACCGACGGCGTCTATCTGCTGCCGGCGGCGACGCAGTTCGAGACCCGTGGCTCGGTCACGGCCTCCAACCGCTCGCTCCAGTGGCGTGACACGGTGGTCAATCCGCTGTTCGAATCCAAACCGGACCAGGAGATCATCGGTCTCTTCGCGCAGAAATTCGGCTTCCACGACCGCATATTCCGCAACATCAAACTGGAAGACGACGGCGTGACACCGGAAATGGAAGACACGCTGCGCGAGATCAATCGCGGCATGTGGACGATCGGCTATACCGGCCAGTCGCCGGAGCGGCTGAAACTGCACATGGCCAACCAGCACACGTTCGACAAGACGACGTTGCAGGCGGTGGGCGGTCCCGCGGATGGCGATTATTACGGGCTGCCCTGGCCAAGCTGGGGAACGCCGGAGATGAACCATCCGGGCACGCCGAACCTCTACGACTTGTCCAAGCCCGTCAGCGAGGGCGGCCTGACCTTCCGCGCCCGGTTCGGGGTGGAACGCGATGGCGACAACCTTCTGGCCGAAGGCGTCTATTCGGCGGGATCGGAAATCAAGGACGGATATCCGGAATTCACCATGCAGATGCTGATGGATCTCGGCTGGGACAGCGACCTGACGGACGAGGAGCGCGCCGCCATCGACGCGGTGGCCGGTCCGGACACCAACTGGAAGACCGACCTTTCCGGCGGCATCCAGCGGGTGGCGATCAAGCATGAATGCGCACCCTTCGGCAATGCCAAGGCCCGCGCGGTCGTGTGGACCTTCCCCGATCCGGTGCCGCTGCACCGCGAGCCGCTCTATACCAGCCGGCGCGATCTGGTGGCGGATTATCCGACCTACGAGGACCGTTTCGCCTATCGCCTTCCGACCATGTATGCCTCGATCCAGAAGCAGGATTTCTCCAAGGACTATCCGATGATCCTGACATCTGGGCGCCTTGTGGAATACGAGGGCGGCGGCGACGAGACCCGGTCGAACCCCTGGTTGGCCGAGTTGCAGCAGGACATGTTCGTCGAGATCAACCCGCGCGACGCCAACAATCTGGGCGTGCGGGACGGCGCACAGGTCTGGCTCGAGGGCCCGGAAGGCGCCAAGGTCAAGGTCATGGCCATGGTCACGGAACGCGTGGGAGCGGGAGTGGCGTTCATGCCCTTCCACTTCGGCGGTCATTTCGAGGGCAAGGACCTGCGGGACAAGTACCCCGAAGGCGCCGATCCCTACGTTTTGGGCGAGAGCTCCAACACCGCTCAGACCTATGGCTATGACTCGGTCACGCAGATGCAGGAGACGAAAGCCACTCTCTGCAAAATCTGGGCCGCTTGAAGGAGGACTGATCAATGGCAAGAGCTAAGTTTCTCTGCGACGCGGAACGCTGTATCGAGTGCAACGCCTGCGTCACTGCCTGCAAGAACGAGCACGAGGTGCCCTGGGGCATCAACCGGCGGCGCGTCGTCACGATCAATGACGGCAAGCCGGGTGAGCGCTCCATCTCGGTGGCGTGCATGCACTGCTCGGACGCGCCCTGCATGGCCGTCTGCCCGGTGGATTGCTTCTACCAGAACGAGGAAGGCGTGGTCCTGCACTCCAAGGACCTGTGCATCGGCTGCGGCTATTGCTTCTACGCGTGCCCCTTCGGCGCGCCGCAATACCCGCAGGCGGGCAATTTCGGCTCCCGCGGCAAGATGGACAAATGCACGTTCTGTGCAGGCGGACCGGAGGAGAACCACTCCACCGCCGAGTTCCAGAAATACGGCCGCAACCGGATCGCCGAAGGCAAGCTGCCGATCTGCGCCGAGATGTGTTCCACCAAGGCTCTGCTGGCGGGCGATGGCGACACCGTGTCGGCGATCTACCGCGAGCGCGTTGTCGCGCGGGGCTTCGGCTCCGGCGCCTGGGGCTGGGGCACGGCCTACGGCCAGAAGGGCGGCTGAGCGGCGGGGGCCGTCCGCAAGAACGGTCCCTGCTCCGGTCACGCGATGTCATGACGGCGCAGGGCGGCTCTCCGGGCCGCCCTGCTGACCTTCCGACTCCGGCATTCTCCAACGTGGGATTTTGATCATGCGCACCATCCTCGCCGCCTTTCTCTCCATGCTACTGCTGGGCGCCCTGCCCGCGCCGGCCGCCGCACAGGACGCCACGGGCGCCGCGCCCGACCGTTCCGCCACCGGCGGGGCGCAAACACTGGAAGACATTCTCGCGCGCCAGCGCGGCGAGAAGGTCGATAACGATTTTCGGCGCAACGCCACGTCCGACGGGCAGATCCCCGGCGCCCCGGCGCCGCAGCTTGCGCCGCTCGGCGGGCTCTCCGATTCCGAGATCTGGCGCGACCTGCGCTTCAACGAGGCCGATGTCTCAGCCTCGGCCCGCGGCCCCGCGGCCGGCGTTCTGGTGCAGGACGGCGGGATGCGCTGGCTGCAACTGCGCGACGGTCCGCTGCGCGTCTATGGCGGCTATCTGCTGCTCGGCATGATCGCCGTGATCGCGCTCTTCTACCTGATTCGAGGCCGCATCCGTATCGACGGCGAGAAAACCGGCCGCACGATCCTGCGCTTCAACAGCGTCGAACGCTTCGCGCACTGGACGCTGGCGGGCTCCTTCATCCTGCTGGGCATCACCGGGCTGGTGTCGCTCTTCGGGCGCGTGGCGCTGATCCCGCTCTTCGGCAAGGAGGCGTTCTCCACACTCGCCTTGGCCTCCAAATGGGTGCACAACAACGTGGCCTGGGCCTTCATGCTGGGCCTCGTCCTGGTCATCGTGCTCTGGGTGATCGAGAACATTCCCAACCGGCACGACCTGAAATGGCTGGCCGTGGGCGGCGGGCTCTTCTCCAAGGGCGTCCACCCGCCGGCCAAGAAGTTCAACGCGGGCCAGAAGCTGATCTTCTGGGCGGTGGTGATCCTCGGCGTGTCGATCTCGGCCTCGGGGCTGTCGTTGCTCTTCCCGTTCGAGCTGCCGATGTTCGCCGCGACCTTCGAGACGCTCAACGCGCTCGGCATCCCGCAGGCGATTGGCCTGGGCGAGTTGAACACCGCGCTGGCGCCGCATGAGGAAATGCAGCTCGCGCAGCTCTGGCATGCCATCATCGCCTTCATCTTCATGGCGATCATCATTGCGCATATCTACCTGGGCAGCCTGGGCATGGAAGGCGCCTATGACGCAATGGGCTCGGGCGAGGTCGAGGTGCAATGGGCGAAGGAGCATCACCGCCTGTGGTACGATGAAGTGACCGCAGGTTCGGAGGATGCGCCGCAGGCCGGGCGGACCCCGGCGGAATAATGCGCGCCATCCTGGTCACCCTGTTGACCCTGATCCCCACGCTGGCCGGTGCGGGCGACTTCTTCACGCTCAAGGGGCATGGCGGCCCGGTGCGCGGCCTGGCCGAGGGGCCGGACGGCGCGATCCTGACCGCGAGTTTCGACAATTCCGTGGGCTACTGGCAGGGCGCGGAGCCGCGCTGGTTGGAAGGCCACCGCGCCGCAGTCAACGCCGTGGTCTTCGCGGGCCCTGGCTGGGCGGTTTCGGCAAGCGACGATTTCGACCTGCGGGTCTGGGATCTCGAGAGCGGCGCGGCGCGTGTTCTTTCGGGCCACAAGGGCAAGGTGATGGGGCTTGCGGTCTCGCCCGATGGCGGCACCGTCGCCTCGGCAAGCTGGGACGGAAATATCGGGCTCTGGCCACTGGACGGCGGCGGGGCGCCGCGCTTCCTGACCGACCACACGGCCGGCGTCAACGATGTCGTCTTCTCGCGGGACGGCAAGACGCTCTACTCCGCCTCAACCGATGGCACGATCCGCGTCTGGGACGTGGAGACCGGCGATGAGCGGCAGATCCTCCTGCGCCACGGCTTCGGCATCAACGCGCTCTGGCTGGACGAGACCGCGGGCTGGCTGGCCTATGGCGCGGTGGACGGCGCGACACGGGTGGTCGATCCCGCCAGCGGCGACACGATCGCGGATTTCACGCTGGACCGGCGGCCCATCCTGGACCTGGCCGGGCATCGCGGAGCAGGGCTCCTAGCGGCGGCTGACGGCCAAGGCTTCATCA
The DNA here is from genome assembly GCF_003122205.1 of Maritimibacter sp. 55A14. Classification (GTDB taxonomy): domain Bacteria; phylum Pseudomonadota; class Alphaproteobacteria; order Rhodobacterales; family Rhodobacteraceae; genus QEYE01. The sequence goes on along the minus strand of NZ_QEYE01000009.1, from coordinate 31,097 downwards.
TGGTAATCGACACAGCGGACTGGCGCATCCGCCGGGATTTCCGCGCCGCACGCATCGGGCCGGTCTGGGCGTTGGCCTTCTCGGCCGACGGAACCAACATCCATGCCGCGGGGCTGGACGACATCATGTATTCCTGGCCTGTCGATGCGATGGACGACTACGCCAAGATGACGGCTACCGCGCGCAGCTTCCTCAAGGACCCCACAACGATGAGCAATGGCGAGCGGCAGTTCATGCGCAAATGCTCCATCTGCCATGCGCTCGGCCCCGACGGCAAACGCCGGGCCGGGCCCACGCTGCACGGCATTTTCGGGCGTCCGGCGGGCAGCCTGCCCGGCTATCGCTACTCCCGGACGCTGCGCGACTCCGACATCGTCTGGACCGAAGAAACCATCACCGCCCTGTTCGATCTGGGCCCCGATCACTATATTCCGGGCAGCAAGATGCCCATGCAGCGCATCACGCGCGCGGAAGACCGCGCCGATCTGGTGGATTTCCTGCGCCGCGCCACAACATCGCTGGGAGACTGACATGAAAGCCATGCTGACCGCATTCGCCGTGATCGCGATCATCGCCGTTGCCGCGCCGCTGGTTCTCGAACGCGCGGGCTTCTCCGCGCAGGAGCGCAGCGCGAGTACCGCGACCCGCCTGGATTGAAGCCGGCCGCTGTCCAGCCATGAACCAGCCCCAACACCCTTCCGCCAGGGACGGAACGCCGGCCGTCGCGCCCGCCTTCGGTGCGGACCTGGCGCATGCATCGATCCTGGTGGTCGATGGCGACCCGGAGGCGCGCGACCTGCTGTCCTCTGTCCTCGGACCGCATGTGAGGCGGATCGAGGCGGCGGCATCGCCGGAGGACGCCTCGCGCTGCCTCGATACCGGCCATTTCGACATCGTGATCCTGGAGAACGCTTTGCCCGGCAGGACCGGGCTGGACTGGCTGCGCGAGCAGAACGAGGTGGGGCTCTTCGCCGAGACAATCCTTGTGACCGAAAATGCGCATATGGAGACGGCGATAGAGGCGTTGCGCGCAGGGGCCGCCGACCTGGTGCTCAAGCCGTTCGGCTCAAGCCAGATACTGAGCGCTGTGGGGCGCTGTCTGGACCGGTTGCACCAGCGCCGCGATAATTTCATCCTGAAGGGCGCGGAGAGGCGCGGGCGGCTTCTGGGCACCTCCCCGGCAATCGCCGGGATCGTGGAGACGCTGGAGAAGCTCGCGCCGCTCGCCACGCCGGTGCTGTTCACCGGCGCGACCGGCACCGGCAAGGAAGTGGCCGCGCGCACGCTGCACGCCCTTTCGGACCGGGCGGAGAAACCCTTCGTGCCGGTCAATTGCGCCGCGATCTCGCCCGGCCGGATCCATGACGATCTCTTCGGATCGGTCTCTGCCGCCGGCACCGAACGCCGGGACGGGCTGCTTCTGCATGCGAATGGCGGCACGCTCTTCCTGGACGAGATCGCGGAAATGCCGCGCCCGGTGCAGGGCGCGATCCTGCGGGTGATCGAGGAACGGCGCATTCGCCCCGCCGGCGCCACGCGGGAGCTGCGGCTGAACCTGCGTTTCCTCATCTCCACCAATGCCGATCTGGACAGGGCGGTGGCCGCCGGCCGGTTCCGCGCCGACCTCTTTCACCGCATCAGCGTGATGACCGTGCGGATGCCCTGCCTGAAAGACCGGCTGGAAGACCTGCCCGCGCTGGCCGATGCATTCATCCACACAATCGCCCGCGACCGCGGCGTGAAGCCGCTCGACCTGACCGGGGAGGTGCTCGCCAACCTGGCGCGCCATGACTGGCCGGGCAATGTCCGCGAACTGCGCAACACGATCGAACGCGCGCTGGTCCTGGGCCGGTTCCCCGACGAGATCGCCGGGCACGGCCCGGCCCCCGGCGTCAGCGGCGACCCGGTGGACTCGCTTCAGGCGGTGGAAAGGCGGCATATCCTGGGCGTCCTGGAAGCCTGCGGGGGCAACCGGGCCGAGGCCGCCCGCCGTCTGGGCATCGCGCGCAAGACCATCGACCGCAAATGCGCCATGTGGAAGGTCTGAGGCGCCTCCGCGCTCAGCCGCGCCAGTCGAAGAAGCCCCGCCCCGCCCGGCTCAGCAGCGTTTCGGCCAGCGCGCGCCCCATCTCGGGGCCGTCGGCGACCGGGCCCTCGATGGCGTCGGCATGCGCCTCCGACCCGTCGGGGCGCAGGATCTCACCGCGCAGGCGCAGCGCGCCGCCCGTCACCTCGGCAAGCCCCGCGATGGGCGTCTCGCAGGAGCCGTCGAGCGCCGCCAGGAAGGCGCGCTCGGCGGCCAGCTGCTCGGCGGTGGGTGTATCGTGGATCGGTTCCAGCAACGCGGCGATGCGGCTGTCGCCGCTGCGCCGTTCGATACCGATCGCGCCCTGCGCGACGGCGGGCAGCATGTCGGCGGTGGAGACCGGCCCGCGCGCGACATCCGCACACCCGAGCCGGTTGAGCCCGGCCTGCGCCAGGAAGGTGCAGCGCGCCACGCCCTCGTCGAGCTTGCGCAGCCGGGTCTGGACGTTTCCGCGGAATTCCACCACCCGCAGCGCCGGATACCTGTGCAAGACCTGCGCGCGGCGGCGCAGGCTCGAGGTGCCCACGATATCGCCCTCCGACAACTCCGCCAGCCCCGCCACATGGGGCGAGACGAAGGCGTCGCGCGGGTCCTCGCGCGGCAGGTAGCAATCAAGCACCAGCCCGGCGGGCTGGTCCACCGGCATGTCCTTCATGGAATGCACCGCGATGTCGATCCCGCCCGACAGCATCGCCTCCTCGATCTCCTTGGTGAAGAGCCCCTTGCCGCCGATTTCCTTGAGCGGCCGGTCCTGCACCCGGTCGCCGGTGGTCTTGATGACCACGATCTCGAAGGCATCCTCCGCGGTATCGTGGGCAGCCATGAGGCGCGCGCGCGTCTCATGTGCCTGGGCGAGCGCCAGCGGCGAGCCGCGCGTGCCGATCCGGAGGGGGGTGTCGGGGGTGGGTATGGCCAGTGTCATGTCATCCCTCGTACCCCCGGCCGCGGCGCTGCGCAACTCTCTCGCATTGACATCCCGCGCCACCCGCGTGACAGATCGGCCCGATAGATGCGGGGGGCGATACCATGGCCGATGACAGACTTCTGATGCGCGCGCTGGCGGGCGAGACCCTTCCGGTGCCACCGGTCTGGATGATGCGCCAGGCGGGCCGCTACCTGCCGGAGTACCGCGCCACCCGCGCGCAGGCGGGTGATTTCCTGTCGCTGTGCTACACGCCCGAACTGGCCGCCGAGGTCACGCTGCAACCGATCCGCCGCTACGGCTTCGACGCGGCGATCCTGTTCGCGGACATCCTGCTGGTGCCGCAGGCGCTGGGTGCCGATCTGTGGTTCGTCACCGGCGAGGGCCCGCGCCTGTCCACCGTCACCGGGCCCGGCGACTTCAAGGCGCTGAAACCCGCGGGCGCGATCCACGACCGGCTGGGCCCGATCTACGAGACGGTGCGGCTGCTGCGCCGCGACCTGCCCGCCGAAGTGCCGCTCATCGGCTTCGCGGGTGCGCCCTGGACGGTGGCCACCTACATGATCGCCGGGCGCGGCACCCCTGACCAGGGGCCGGCGCATGCGCTCAAATCCTCCGACCGCGCGACCTTCACCGCGCTGATCGACCGGCTGACCGAAGCCACGACCGAGTACCTGCTGGCCCAGATCGCCGCCGGGGCGGAGGTGGTCAAGCTCTTCGACAGTTGGGCCGGATCGCTCAAGGGCGACGATTTCGACGACTTCGCACTGGCGCCCGCGAAACGGATCATCGCCGCGCTGAAGGCGGCGCATCCGGATGTCCCGGCGATCGCCTTCCCGCGCCAGGGCGGCGCAAAGCTCGACGGGTTCGCCGCCGCCACCGGGGCCGATTGCCTGGCGCTCGACACCGAGGTGGACACGGACTGGGCGGCGCGGGTGTTGCAGCCGCAGTCCTGCGTTCAGGGCAATCTCGATCCGCAGCTTCTGGTCGAGGGCGGGCAGAGACTGATCGACGAGACCCGCCGCATCCGCGACGCCTTCTCGGGCGGGCCGCATATCTTCAACCTCGGCCACGGGATCACGCCCGATGCCGACCCGGCGCATGTCGATGTCATGCTGAAGGCGCTTCGGGGCTGATTGCGCGCTGATCGCAGGCTCAGTCCCCGGCGGGCCAAACTCGGCGCGCGACCAGAAGCGCCACGGCACCGGCCCCGCCCATCGCCAGCATCGTCAGCCCCAGTCCCAGCGCCGGGCCCAGGAAGCCCGCCAACGGATAGCCCACCAGCCAACAGGCGTGGCTGAGCGCGAATTGCGCGGCGAAGAGCGCCGGGCGGTCCCGCGGCAGGGCGGAGCGGCGCAGGAGCCGCCCCGCCGGCGTCAGGATCGTCGAGAGCCCCAGCCCCAGCACGAACCAGATCGCCAGGAAGACCGGCCATGCGGGCCAGCCCGCCAGCGTCACGCCCAGCCCCGCCGCCGCCATCGCACCCGCAGCGAGCGTCCCGCCGGCCAGCATCACCGCGCGGTCGGCCAGACGTTCCAGCAGCCGCGGCAGCGCCAGCGCGGCCAGCATGGAGCCTGCGCCATGCGCGCCCAGCGCCACCGCCAGCGCGACCTCGCCGCCGCCATAGATGCCGCGCGCGATCACCACGCTCTGCACGATCACCACGGCCCCGACCGCCGACACTGTGGCGCTGAGCGCCAGCAGCCCGCGCAGTCGCGGCGCCGCGAAATAGAGCCGCACCCCGCGTGTGAGACGGTCCGCGAAGCTCTGCGGCTGACCCGATGCCACGGCGGGCAGCGCCGTGGCCGCGACCAGCATGGCCGAGGCCAGAAAGCCCGCCACCGTGCCGCCGAAGAGCCACGGCGCGCTGACCACGGCCAAGAGCAGCCCGGCCAGAACCGGGCTGAGCAGGTTCTCCAGATCATAGGCGAGGCGCGCCAGAGACAGGGCGCGGGTATACTCCGCCTCATCCTCCAGAATATCCGGTATCACCCCCTGGAAAGTGGGCGTGAATGTGGCCGAGGCCGCTTGCAGCACGAAGATCAGCAGGTAGATCTGCCAGGCCTCCGTGACGAAGGGCAGGCAGAGCGCGGCCGCCGCGCGCACCAGGTCGGCCGCAATCAGCACCCGCCGCCGATCAAGCCGCGCGACAACCGCATGGGCCAAGGGCGAGAGTCCCACATAAGCCACCATCTTGATGGTCAGTGCCAGACCCAGAACGGTACCCGCGCGCTCCCCCGCGATCTGGTAGGCCGTCAGACCCAACCCGACGGTCAGCAGCCCGGTGCCCAGTAGCGCGATCACCTGCGCCGCGAAGAGCCGCGCATAATCCGGGTGGGCCAGCACCCCCAGCAGCCCGGCACGGCGGCCCCGGTCATCCCTGTTCATGGAAGTGATCGTAGATGGTCTGCGCCAGCGCCGCGGATATTCCGTCCACCGCCTTCAGGTCGGCCAGCCCGGCGCGTGACACCGCCTTGGCCGAGCCGAAATGCGTGAGCAGCGCGCGCTTGCGCGTGGCGCCGACGCCCGGCACGTCGTCGAGCGGTGTGGCGCCCACGGCCTTGGACCGCTTGGCCCGGTGCGCGCCGATGGCGAAACGGTGCGCCTCGTCGCGCAGGCGCTGGATGAAGTAGAGCACCGGATCGGTGCGCGGCAGCGCAAAGGGCCGGGCATGGCCGGGGCGGTGGAACTCCTCCTTGCCCTGGTCGCGGTCGATGCCCTTGGCCACGCCGATCACCGGCACGCCCTCCACGCCGAGATCGGCCATGATCGAGGCGACCGCGCCGACCTGCCCCGCGCCCCCGTCGATGAGCAGCAGATCGGGCCAGGTGCCGCCTTCGCGATCCGGATCGTCCTTGAGCAACCGCCGGAAGCGGCGCGCCAGAACCTCCTTCATCATGCCGAAATCGTCGCCCGGTGTCAGGTCATCGGCACGGATGTTGAACTTGCGGTACTGGTTCTTCTCGAAGCCCTCCGGCCCGGCCACGATCATCGCGCCCACCGCATGCGCGCCCTGGATATGGGAGTTGTCGTAGACCTCGATCCGTGCCGGCGGCGCGTCGAGGCCGAAGGCATCAGCCACGCCGGCCAGCAGCTTGCCCTGCGCCGCGCTCTCGGCCATGCGGCGGCCCAGGCTCTCGCGTGCATTTCGTGCCGCGCCTGCGACCAGTTCCGCCTTCTCGCCGCGCAACGGCACCGCCAGCGTCACCTTGCGGCCCGCGCGCCCCGACAGCGCCTCGGCCATCAGGTCATCGTTTTCGATCGGGTGAGAAAGCAGCACCAGCCGCGGCGGCTCCTTGCCGTCGTAGAACTGGCCCAGGAACGCCTCCAGCACCTCGGCCTCGCCCGCCCCGGCACCGGTGCGTGGATAATAGTCGCGGTTGCCCCAGTTCTGGTTGGCGCGGATGAAGAAGACCTGCACGCAGGCCTGTCCGCCTTCCATGTGGAGCGCCACGACATCCGCCTCGGCCACGCCGCGCGGGTTGATCCCCTGAACCTGTTGGACCTGGGTGAGCGCGCGGATGCGGTCACGCAGGGCGGCGGCGCGCTCGAACTCCAGCGCCGCCGACGCCTCCTCCATCCGGCGGGCCAGATCCTCCTGTATCCGCGTGGACCGGCCGGACAGGAACCGCTCCGCATCCCGGACGAGCGCGGCATAGTCGGCCTTGGAGACATGCCCGACGCAGGGCCCCGAACAGCGCTTGATCTGATAGAGCAGGCACGGCCGCGTGCGGCTTTCGAACGTGGCATCCGAGCAGTTGCGCAGCAGAAACACTTTCTGAAGCTGGTTGAGCGTCCGGTTCACCGCGCCGGCGCTGGCGAAAGGGCCGTAATAGCTGCCCTTCTCGGACTTGCGGCCACGATGCTTCTTGATCTGCGGGAAGTCGTGACCGCCGGTCACGATGATGTTGGGAAAACTCTTGTCGTCGCGCAGCAGCACGTTGTAGCGCGGCTTGAGCTGCTTGATGAGGTTCTGCTCCAGCAGCAGCGCTTCGGTCTCGGTCCGCGTCGTCAGGAACATCATCGACGCGGTCTCGCGGATCATCCGGACGATGCGCGCGGAATGGCCGGCGGGCTTGGCATAGCTGGCGACCCGTTTGCGCAGATTGCGCGCCTTGCCGACATAGAGAACCTGCCCCCGCGCATCGAGCATCCGGTAGACGCCCGGACTGTTGTCGAGGGTTTTCAGGTGGGCCTGCACGCAGGCATATCCCGTCGGGGCGTCTGCGGCGGATCGGTCTTCGGTCGGCTCGGTCATGGGCGCTGCGTGATTCCCTCGTCTGGCTGCATCGTCGCGCAGATCAATGCAAGGTTAAACCTTTCCACGGTTCCTGTGGATAAACCTGCGAACAACATCCGGGCATTCAAATTTTAAGTTGGGATTCAAACTGGTTCGAAAGAATGCCTAATTTTTAGGCAATTCTTTAACTTATTGAATTCACGCCTAAATTATTTTTACAGAGATCAACAGACTGAAAATAATGAAGAAATCGTAACATCTCTGTGACGTGTGCGGCGCACGTGGACAAGTGGCGCGGGCGCCCGGCCCGCGGCGCCCGGCAAGGCGCATTATTCAACCCCAAGGATATCGGGTGTGCGCCAGCCCAGATGCTGGCCGCCATCCATGCAGATGATCTGTCCGGTGAGCGCCGGCGCATCCAGGATGAAGGCCATCGCGGCGATTACGTCATCGGGATTGGCGCCGCGTCCCAGCACCGTCGCCGCACGCTGGCGCGAGAAATGCTCCTCGCTTTGCCGGAGACCGCGTACCGTCGGGCCTGGACCGATCGCGTTGACGCGGATCGCCGGGGCGAGGGCCTGCGCGGCGGTGCGCGTGAAGGCCCACAATCCCATCTTGGCGATGGTGTAGGTCATGAATTCCGGCGTCGGCTTCAGCACCCGCTGGTCGATCATGTTGATCACACAGCCCGAGGCCAGCGGTTCGCCCGCCGGATCGGCTCCCGCCGGTAGGGCCTGCCGCGCGAAAGCCTGCGTCAGGACGAAGGGCGCGCGCAGGTTCGATCCGATATGGCGGTCCCAGGTCGCCGGCGTCGCGCTCTCCAGCGTGTCGTACTCGAAAATCGAGGCGTTGTTGATCAGGATGTCGAGCGGCCCGCCCAGCGCGGCTGCCGCACGCTCCACCAGGGTCTCGGTTTCCGCCTCGCACAGCAGATCGGCCTGAAGCGCAGCCGACCCGACGCCCATCCCCGCGATCTCCTCGGCCACGTCATTGGCTTCGTCTGCGGAGTTGGCGTAATGGACGGCGACGGCAGTGCCGCGCGCGGCCAGCGCCAGGGCCATGTCGCGGCCCAACCGCTTGCCCGCACCCGTCACCAGCGCCCGTTTCTGGATCATGCCGCAACTCCGCCCGCAACCACGAAATAGACATAGACGATATAGGCCGCCGTCAAGGCCGCGCCCCAGGCCCGCGTGATGTTGCGGCAGTACATGACGAAGGGGACAAGGATCAGCGACGCACCCAGCATCACCCACAGATCGAAGCGCAGGAAGCTCTCGTCCACGGGTATCTTTCCGAAGAGGGCGGCCACCCCGATGATACCCAGGAGGTTGAACATGTTGGAGCCGATCACATTGCCCAGCGCCACATCCGCCTGGCGCCGGAATCCGGCCATCACCGTCGTCGCAAGCTCCGGCAGCGAGGTGCCGAGCGCGACGATCGTCAGGCCGATCACCGTGTCACTGACCCCGAAGCGGCGCGCGATGATCTCGGCATTGTCGACCAGGATATCGGCACCCAGCGGCAGTCCGACCAGCCCGAGGACAAGGAAGAGCCCGATCCGCCATCCCGGCATGTGGGGATCGGCCTCCTCCAGGATCTCGACATCGGCCGCCTCCGCCGCAGCGGCACGGCTGTCGGCCCGGTGCTTTCTGGCGGCGAAGAAGTTCTCGCCCAGCATCAGCGCCAGGGCCGCCAGCAAGATCAGCCCGTGCAGCCAGTGGAGCGGACCGAAGAAGCACAATCCGATGAAGAGCAGCGACGCCGCGAGCATCATCAGATAGCTGCGCTTGGAGTCGCAGTCGCTCATGTAGATGCCCGACAGGAGCGCGGGAATGCCCAGCACCAGCAGGACATTCGCGGTGTTCGAGCCCACGACATTGCCCAACGCCAGCCCCGGCACGTTCTTCAGCACCGCATTGACCGAGATCAGCAATTCCGGAGCCGAGGTCCCGAAGGCGACGACCGTCAGGCTGACGATCAGTGCCGGAATGCCGACGCGCAGGCTGAGGTTGACCGCGCCGCGCACCAGCGCATCGCCGGCAAGCAGAAGGATCACGAGTCCCAGAACGAGATAGAAGATTTCCATGCCGGGCTGAATTCCTCGTTCCTCCGGGTGGTCCTATTTGCGGGTCTCGCACACGCAGCGGCCGCCGCCCGGATTGGGATTGCCGCATTTCGGGCAGGTCTTCACGCGGGTCAGCTTCATCTTCTCGGCGGCGCGCCGGACCGAGGGAACGCGGAGCTTGCCGAACATCGCGAGCACGCCCATCGCGACCAGGAAGAGGGTGACGATCTTGACGATCATGTCACAACCCGTAGCGCGCCCACAGGGCGCGCTCCTCGATCATGGCGTGGGCGTCGTCCAGCACCCGCGCCCCGAACCGGGCCAGAAGCGGTCGGCGGGGGCCCAGCATTCGGAACTCCACCTTGTCGCCTAAGCGCGACTTCATCACCGGGACCAGATGGCCGATTCCGTCGGCCAGCCCCTTGTCCACGGCGGCCTGCCCAACCCAGATATCACCGGTGAAGAGGTCGTCGTCCCCCGCCAGCCGGTTGCCGCGGCGCTCCCGCACCTGGGCGATGAAACTGTCATGGATCTGCTGTTGCAGCGCCGTCAGCCGCTTCACGTCCTCCTTCCGCTCGGGGCGGAACGGGTCCAGAATGGACTTGTCCTTGCCGGCGGTATGCACGCGCCGCTCGATCCCGTGGCGGCTCATCAACTCGTGAAAGCCGAAGGACGCGGAGATCACCCCGATGGAGCCCACGATGGAGGACGTGTCCACGAAGACCTCGTCGGCGGCGGTGGCCAGCCAATAGCCGCCCGACGCCGCGACATCCTCGACGAAGGCGAAGACCGGGACGTTCTTTTCCGCCGCCAGCCGCCGAATGCGTGCTGCGATAAGCGAAGACTGCACGGGCGAGCCGCCGGGCGAGTTCAGCAGCAACGCCACCGCATCGGGCTTGCCGCGCGTGAAGGCTTTCTCGATCACCGGCGCCAGGCCCGCATCGTTGAGCGCCTGGCTGCCGATCCGTCCGCCCGCGACAATCATGCCCGATAGCGGAACAACCGCGACACGCGGCGGCTTCTTCATGAAAGGCAGGCGGATTTTCATGCATCAGCATGTAGACACTGGAAAATGCCAGAACAAGCCGGAATACGCGCCACGCCCGGTTTTGTAATCCGCGCGCAACGCCCGCGGCGACCGGGTGACGCCACGAAATCCACTGTTGACAACACCAGGTATTGGCCGAGGCGCGGATTCCCTGTGCGGCACGGCCGTGCCGGGCGGAGCCGCGCCCGCAGCCGGCCATGCGGCCCGGTGGGGGCGCATGGAATGCCGCGGAGCCCTTTGTTGACAAGGCCCCGATAACTCCGAACGCCTCCGGCCGGGTCCCGGCGCGAGGCGCATTGCGCGCTGGCGCACGGCGCGGGTGCATGCGTTGTGTATGCAGGCAGGGCTGTGGATATGTTTGTGGGAAATTAATCTTCGTTAACGCGTGGCACCCGCCCGCGGCGATCACGTCGCCTTGCGGATATCGCCCACGTCGAGCACCGGCGCCGCGTCGATCTTGGCCGCGCCCAGCATGTCCGCCACGCGCTCCAGCGCCGAGACGAGCATCGCCTGCTCCCAGTCTTCCAGAGCCTCGAACTGGCGCACGTAACGCTGTTGCAGCGCGTCGGGCGCATTGGCAATCGTCTCGCGCCCGCGCGCGGTGATGGAAATGTTCATCTGCCGCCGGTCGGCCTCGGACCTGGCGCGGTCGACCATCCCGTGCGCTTGCAGCTTGTCGACCAGCGAGGTCACGGTGGCCTGCGAGACGCCCATGCGCGTGGAGATGTCCTTGGGCGTGCAGCACCCGGTCTCGGCCACGATCTGAAGCACCCGGAACTGGACCGCCGTCAGCCCCGCCGCGCGGGCAAGCTCACGTCCGAAAAGCTCCGTCGCGCGCAGGATGCGCCGCAGCGCGATCAGGCTGACATCCGTCCGATCCATCCGCAACCTCGTGTTTTGAACCCCGTAATGCGGAGGTTTGCAAACATTCATGTGCGTTTCAATCTTCATCGCACCACTCATGGGTCATTACTTCGGTTTCCTAATTAACATAATTTCTGAATTTAAATCAACATAACGCGCTATTAGCGGCATATCGGCACAGTCTTGCCATAGTCTCCTTCGTTACTTGAAACGAATCCGCGGATAGGTTATTTAGTCTTTCAAAGTAACAGCAGAGGCGAAAACCCGTGGCAGAGACAGCGACGACGCTCACCCCCAGCAAACTGACCTTCCGGATGCCCGTCGACACCGACGGCGCGGCAATCTGGGACCTCATCCGGGCCTGCAAGCCGCTCGATGAGAATTCGATGTATTGCAACCTGATCCAGTGTTCCGATTTTGCGGAGACTTGCGTGATCGCCGAACTTGACGGCGAAATCGTCGGCTGGATTTCGGCCTACATCAAGCCGAGCGAGCCGGACACCGTCTTTGTCTGGCAGGTAGCCGTGTCCGAAGCGGCGCGCGGCATGGGTGTCGGTTCCAGGATGTTGACCGAGCTTTTCGAGCGCGACGTTTGCGCCGGCGTGACCACGCTTCAGACCACGATCACCCGCTCCAACGAGGCGAGTTGGGCGCTCTTCTCGCGCTTCTGCGACCGTGTCGACGGCGACATGGAGCACGAGCCGCACTTCACCCGCGAAGAGCATTTCGACGGCAAGGCCGCGACCGAACACATGGTCACCATCGACCTGGTGGCCGAGGGGATGAAGAAAGCCGCCTGATCCGGGCCGCCCGTCCCCTGTCCTTTTCCGATAACCGAGGTATCTCATGTCGACTGACCGATCAGCCGAGTTTTCCATCTTCACCCGCCGCGAATCCGAGGCCCGCAGCTACTGCCGGGGCTTCGACACGGTCTTCACCTCCGCCTCCGGGTCCGAGATGACGGACGCAAGCGGCCGCAGCTATATCGACTTCCTGGCCGGGTGTTCGTCGCTCAATTACGGCCATAACGACCCGGACATGAAACAGGCGTTGGTGGATCACATCGCCTCCGACGGAATCGCGCATGGGCTCGACCTGCATACCGACACCAAGGCGGGGTTCCTGACCGCCTTCGAGAAGCATGTCCTCGGCCCGCGCGGCATGGATCACCGGGTGATGTTCACCGGCCCGACCGGCGCCAACGCCGTCGAGGCGGCAATGAAGCTTGCGCGCAAGGTCACCGGCCGCACCAACATCATCGCGTTCACCAACGGCTTTCACGGCGTGACGATGGGTGCGCTGGCCGCGACCGGCAACTCCTACCATCGCGGGGGCGCGGGCATGACGCTGAACGGCGTCACCCGGATGCCCTTCGACGGCTACATGGGCGACGGTTTCGACACCGCCGATCTGCTGGAAACGATGCTCGACGACCGCTCCAGCGGCGTGGACGCACCTGCGGCCATCATGCTGGAGACGGTGCAGGGCGAGGGCGGGCTCAACGCCGCCAGCCCCGGCTGGGTGCGCCGCGTGGCCGCGCTGGCCCGCAAGCATGGCGCGCTGCTGATCGTCGACGACATCCAGGCCGGCTGCGGGCGCACCGGCACCTTCTTCTCGTTCGAGGAGATGGACGTGCAGCCTGACATCGTGACCATGGCGAAATCGGTCTCGGGCTTCGGCCTGCCGCTGGCCCTGATGCTGGTGAAGCCCGAATACGACATATTCGGTCCCGCCGAGCATAACGGCACCTTCCGCGGCAACACGCACGCCTTCGTCACCGCGCGCGTGGCGATCGAGAAATTCTGGGCTGACTACGAATTCCAGAAAAGCCTCGCGGTGAAGTCCGTGGCGCTGACCACCGCCTTGCAGCAAGTGGCGGACATGATCCCCGGCGCGTTCCTCAAGGGGCGCGGCCTGATGCAGGGCGTGGATGTCGGCTCGGGCGAGCTGGCCGGCGAGATCTGCGCGCGCGCCTTCGAGAAGGGCCTGGTGATCGAGACCTCCGGTTCGGAGGATCAGGTCGTGAAGGTGCTGGCACCACTCACCACCCCGATGGAGACCTTCCGCAAGGGTTTCGAGATCCTTCTGGAGGCCACCGCGGAGGCCACCCGGACCGGCAAGATCGCAGCGGAGTGACCCATGATCATTCGTGATTTCCATGATCTGAGCAACACCGACCGCACCGTATCGGACGCCAACTGGACCTCCGTGCGGATGCTGCTGGCCGATGACGGGATGGGGTTTTCCTTCCACATCACCTTCCTGGAGGCCGGGTCGGAACACACGTTCCACTACAAGAACCATTTCGAGAGCGTCTATTGCATGCAGGGCAAGGGCTCGATCACCGATCTCGCCACCGGCGAAACGCATGAGATCAGGCCGGGGGTGATCTACGCGCTCAACGAGCACGACAGGCACACGCTGCGCGCCGACGAGGAACTTGTCATGGCCTGCGTGTTCAACCCGCCCGTCACAGGCCGGGAAGTGCATCGCGAAGATGGCTCATACGCCCTGGAAGACGCATGAAATCAGAGGGTCCGGCGCAAAACAGGCCGGGCGAAAGACCAGTGACCTTTTCAATTCATACCGTCGAGAAGATCGGCGGCACCTCCATGTCGCGCCTGAAGGAACTTCTGGACACGCTCTTCACGGGCGGGCGCAGCGGGGCTGATCTCTATGGCCGGGTCTTCGTCGTCTCGGCTTTCGGGGGCATCACCGACCTGCTTCTGGAGCACAAGAAATCCGGCGCGCCGGGCGTCTATGCCCTCTTCGCCAATGACGACAACAACCACGGCTGGCTCGACGCGCTCAACCGCGTGGCCGAAGCGATGGAAGCCGCCCACGGCGCGGTGCTGGACAATCCCCGCGATGTCAGCATGGCCGACGATTTCGTGCGTGAACGCATCGAGGGTGCGCGAAGCTGCCTGATCGATCTGCAAAGGCTCTGCTCCTACGGGCAGTTCCGGCTGTCGAGCCACATGGCCGTGATACGCGAGCTTCTGTCGGGGCTGGGCGAGGCGCATTCGGCCTTCGTCACGACGCTGCTTCTGACCCGCGCGGGCGTGAATGCGCGGTTCATCGACCTCAGCGGCTGGCGCGACGAGGGCGAATATACGCTGGAGGAACGAATCCGCGACGGGCTGAAGGATTGCGACATCGCCACGGAAATGCCCATCGTCACCGGCTATGCCCAGTGCAGGGACGGGCTGATGCGCGAGTTCGACCGCGGCTATTCGGAAGTGACCTTCAGCCAGATCGCAGCCCTGACCGGCGCACGCGAGGCGATCATCCACAAGGAGTTTCACCTGTCGTCGGCCGACCCCAAGCTCGTGGGTGAGGGCAAGGTGCGCAAGCTGGGCCGGACCAATTACGACGTGGCCGACCAGTTGTCGAACATGGGCATGGAGGCTATCCATCCCAAGGCCGCCAAGACGCTGCGCCAGGCCGATGTGCCGCTGCGAATAACCAACGCTTTCGAGCCAGACGATCCGGGCACGCTGATCGACGACCAGCCAGCCGACGCGCCGGGGGTGGAGATCGTGACCGGCCTCAACGTCGTGGCGTTGGAGGTGTTCGAACAGGACATGGTCGGTGTGAAAGGCTACGACACCGCCATCCTGGAAGCCCTGCGCCGACACAATGTGCGCATCGTCTCCAAGACGTCGAATGCGAACACGATCACGCATTACCTCGACGCCTCGCTCAAGACGATCCGCCGGGTGGAACGCGATCTGGCCGGCCTCTATCCGTCCGCCGAGATCACCGTGCAGTCGCTTTCCGTGGCCTCGGCCATCGGGCGCGACCTGAACGGGCTCAAGGTCCTGACCCGCAGCCTGGCGGCGCTGGAGGAGGCCGATGTCGAGGTGATCGCCGTCCATCAGACCCCGCGCAACGTGGATGTGCAGGTCGTGGTCGCACGCGACGACCTGGAGACGGCAATCGCCGCACTTCACGACGCGCTGGTCGCATCGCCGCCCGCTCGGATCGCCTGCAAGGCGGCCTGAATCAGGTCCTCCGACCAAGGTATGAGACACCGGCAAGCCACTGGTTTGCCGGTGTTTTTCGTACATTCCCCCTGCGCAAGGCAATCATTGCGCGGGGCGCGCAACCGCCGGGGGGCGACAGTCCCGACCATTATGCTAGACTTTCCCGGTACCGGCGCGGAATCAGCCGAAATTCCGCGCCGTGGACGGGAGGATGACATGACGACGACCGGGTGCGCCGCCGCCGATGCCATCGCTTTGCGCGCGGGGACCGCCGCCGGAGACCGCCCATGATAGGCCGGCTGCTGACCGTCTGCGTCAGCCTTTGCGCGCTCGCACAGCCGCTGCACGCCCAGGACGTGACCGCCGCGGTTCTGCGCGTCGATTACCCAGCGCTGCTGCCGGTCTCACGGCTCGACCTGCCGCCGGAGGACCTGGGCTTTGCCGGCGCCGTTCTGGCCACCGAGGATAACCAGACCACCGGCCGGTTCATGGGCCAGACCTATGCGCTGGAAACCCGCGCAACCGCACCGGAGGAGGCGCTGGGCGCGCTCGCAGAACTGGAAGCCGCCGGCATCCGCTTCATCGCCGTGGACGCACGGCGCGACACGCTGCTGCAACTGGCCGACGCCGCCGGGCCTGATACGCTCATCTTCAATATCGGCGCGCCGGATACCGACCTGCGCGACGACGCTTGCCGGGCCAATCTATTGCATGTCGCGCCCTCGCGCCGGATGCTGACCGACGCGCTGGCGCAGTTCCTGGTCTGGAAGAAATGGCGCGACTGGGCGCTGATCCACGGCTCCCATCCCGCGGACCGGGCACTGGCCGAAAGCTACCGCACCTCCGCCACCAAGTTCGGGGCGCGGATCACCGACGAGAAGGAGTTCGAGGATACCGGTGGCGCGCGGCGCACGGATACCGGCCATGTGCAGGTGCAGCGGCAACTGCCGCTCTTCACCCAGGGGCTGGAGGATCACGACGTGATCGTGGCAGCCGACGAGACCGACGTCTTCGCAATCTACCTGCCCTTCCACACCTGGTCGCCCGCGCCGGTCACAGGCTCCGCCGGTCTGCGCCCGGCGACCTGGCATCCCGCGCTCGAAGCCTGGGGCGCCACCCAGATTCAGCGCCGCTTCGAAGCTTTGACGGGCCGCTACATGCGCCCCGAGGACTACAATGCCTGGCTGGCACTGCGGGTGCTGGGCGAGGCGGTCACGCGCACCGGCGACGCCACCGCGGACGCAGTGCGCGCCTATGCTTTAAGCGACAAGTTCGAGTTGGCCGCCTTCAAGGGCCAGAAAGTCACGTTCCGCGACTGGAACGGGCAATTGCGCCAGCCGATCCTGCTGGTGGACGGGCGCATCATGGTCAGCGTCTCCCCGCAGGAGGGGTTCCTGCACCAGGTGTCGCTTCTGGACACGATGGGGCTCGATCGGCCGGAAAGCCGCTGCACAGCCTTTGCCACGAGGGAGAACTGAACATGCGCCGACTTGCCATCGCGACCGCCGTCGCCGCGCTCATGGCCACGCCCGCTTTCGCGGGAAAGGTCTTCGTCAGCAACGAACGCGGCAACACCATCACCGTGGTGGACAGCGAAACCTGGGAGGTTCTGGCCGAGTTTCCCGGCGGCAACCGGCCGCGCGGGATCACCGTCAGCCCGGATGGCAGCAAGCTCTATGTCTGCGCCTCCGACGATGACCTGGTGCGCGTCTTCGACACGGAAACCTACGAGCAGTTGCACACGCTGCCCTCCGGCCCCGACCCGGAGCTTTTCGTGCTGCACCCCTCGGGCAACCCGCTTTATATCGCCAACGAGGATGACAACCTGGTCACGGTGACGGATGTCGAGACCCACACCATCCTGGCGGAGATCCCCGTGGGGGTGGAGCCCGAGGGCATGGCCATCTCGCCGGACGGGAAATACGTCGTCAACACGTCCGAGACGACGAACATGGCGCATTTCATCGACACCGGAAGCTACGAGATCGTACAGAACACGCTGGTTGATCAGCGCCCACGTTTCGCACAGTACACCGCCGATGGCAGCCTGCTCTTTGTCAGCGCGGAAATCGGCGGCACGGTCAGCGTGATCGACCCCGCCACGGGCGACATCCTGCACAAGATCACCTTCGAGGTGCCCGGCATCGCGCCGGAACTGCTGCAACCCGTGGGCGTGCGCATCACCTCCGACGGCAAGAAGGTCTTCGTGGCGCTGGGCCCCTCGAACCGGGTCGCGCTTGTCAATGGCGAGACATTCGAGGTGGAGGAATATCTGCTGGTCGGCCAGCGCGTCTGGCAACTCGCCTTCGATGCGGCGGAGGAATACCTCTATACCACCAACGGCAATTCCAACGACATCTCGATCATCGACGTGGCGGCCGGGAAGGTCGTCAAGTCGGTTCAGGTCGGGCAGCAGCCCTGGGGCGTCGTGGTGACGCCGGATTGAGCCGGGATCGTTTCAAGAGGACAAGGGAGACGGAAGAATGCGGAAATTCGTGATGGCCGTGGCGCTGGCCGCGCTGGCTGCACCGGCGGGTGCGGCGCCGCTCTGCGACGATCTGGGCTTTGCGGGGCTTCTGGCCAAATGTAACCGCGGGCCCGAGATCGAGGTGACGCTCGCCTCCGGCAAACCGCTGGGCGAGGGGCCGATCGCGCTGCAATCGGGCGCCTATTACAAAATGCAGATCACCGCCGACGGATCGGCCGAACTCGCGCTGACCGGGCCGGAATTTTTCCGCGCCATCTGGATGGACGAGATCGTGATCAACGACATCGAGGTGCGGCCGATGGCCATCGACAGCCTGGAATTCGACGACGCCGGCACCGCCGAACTGTCCTTCATCGCCATCAAGCCGGGGCGCTATTTCGTTCTCATTCCCGGAACGACCGGTGAAAGCCAGCGCCTGGAATTAACGATTCAGTAATCCCGCGCTCCCGCCTATGCTTGGAACTCGAGAGGCATGAGAGGCAACATGAGCGGGCTGAAGGTCGAGGGGCTGGGATTTTCCTACGGTGCCAAACGAGCGCTGGACGGCGTGTCCTTCGACGTGGCCGAAGGCGCGTTCTGCGCGCTCCTGGGACCGAACGGTGCGGGAAAATCGACGCTCTTCGCGCTGCTCACCCGGCTTTTCACCACCGCCGAGGGGCGCATCGAGATCGCCGGGCACGATATCGCGCGCAGCCCGCGCAAGGCGCTGGCCCGCATCGGCGTGGTCTTCCAGCAGCCGACGCTGGACCTCGGGCTGAGCGTGCGCCGCAACCTGCGCTATTTCGCGGCCCTGCACGGGCTGGCGGGGCGCGAGGCGGAGGCACGGATCGAGGCCGCGCTGGAGCGCCTGGGCATGGCCGCGCGCGCCGACGAACGCGCCCGCGACCTCAATGGCGGGCACCGCCGCCGGACCGAGATCGCGCGCGCCCTGATCCACCGGCCCGCCGTGCTGCTGCTCGACGAGCCCACGGTGGGGCTCGACGCCGAGGCCCGCCGTGCGATCACCGGCCATGTCCATGACCTCTGCACCGAGGACGGGCTGACCGCGCTCTGGGCCACGCATCTGACCGACGAGGTCCGCCCCGACGACCGCCTGGTGATCCTGCATCGGGGCCGGGTGCGCGCCGACGGCATCGCCCGGCAGATCGCGGGCGAGGCGGGCCTGACCGACCGCTTCCTGGAGATCACGGGAGGCCCGGAATGAAGCCGCTCCTCATCGCGCTGACCGCGATCGTCACCCGCGAGGCGCTGCGCTTCGCCCAACAGCGCGAGCGTTTCATCGCGGCGCTGGTGCGCCCGCTGGTCTGGCTGCTGGTCTTCGCGGCGGGGTTCCGCGCCGCGCTCGGCCTGTCGATCATCGCGCCCTACCAGACCTACATCACCTACGAGACATATATCGTGCCCGGGCTTTGCGGGATGATCCTGCTCTTCAACGGGATGCAATCCTCGCTCAGCCTCGTTTACGACCGCGAGATGGGCTCGATGCGGCTGCTGCTGACAAGCCCTCTCCCGCGCTGGTGGCTGCTGCTGTGCAAGATCCTGGCCGGCACGGTGATCTCGATCCTGCAATGCTACGTCTTCCTGGCCATCGCGGCGGCGCTGGGCATCGCCATGCCGCCCGCGGGGTACATCCTCGTGCTGCCGGCGCTGCTGGTCGCGGGGCTGATGCTGGGGGCGCTGGGGGTCGCGCTCTCCTCCTTCATCCGGCAGCTGGAGAATTTCGCGGGCGTGATGAATTTCGTGATCTTCCCGATGTTCTTCCTGTCGACCGCGCTCTACCCGCTCTGGCGCATGGCAGAAAGCTCTGAACTGCTGCGCGACATCTGCGCCGCGAATCCGTTCACCCACGCGGTCGAGCTGATCCGCTTCGCGCTTTACGGACAGTTCAACGGCATGGCGCTGGTCTGGACGCTGCTGGCGGCCTGCGTCTTTCTGGGCCTGGCGATCCGGGGCTACGATCCCGGCCGCGGCCTGGTGCGCCGCAAGGGATGAGGCGCGGGTCAGACCAATGTGGCAGTATCGCGCGAACCGGCGCTTTGCTAGGCTGCCGGACATGACCGAGAGAGCGGCCCGACCCATGTCGCAAGACGCCAAATCCCAGACGCCGCGCGCCTTCCGCTCGGCCCTGATCGTGGACGATCATCCGCTGTTCTGCGACGCGCTTTCGATGACGCTGAAGTCGGTCGCAGGCATCGCGCAGGTCGATAGCGCCGAATGCCTGGAGGACGCGCTGGAACAGCTCGAGGCGGGCGCGCAGCCGGAAATCATCGTGCTCGACCTGAACCTGCCGGATGTCACCGGGCTTGACGGGCTGATCCGGCTCAAGACGGCGGTCGGCGATGCCCCGATCGTGGTCGTCTCCTCGATGTCGGAGAGCCGGATCGTCTGTTCCGCGATCCAGGCGGGCGCCTCGGGCTATGTGCCCAAGCACAGCCAGCGCCAGGTCTTCCGCGCCGCGCTGGAGGTGATCGGAAACGGCGGCGTCTTCGTCCCCGAAGGTATCGTGCTGACCGCAACGCAGGGCGCACCGGTCAACGACCGCGACGAGGCGATGCAGCGCCTGGCGCTTCTGACCCGCCAGCAGGCGCGGATCCTGCAACTGATCTGCGAGGGCCGGCTCAACAAGCAGATCGCCTATGAGCTGTCGATCGCCGAAACCACGGTCAAGACCCATGTCACCGCGATCATGCGCAAGCTGGGCGTGCAGACCCGGACCCAGGCGGTGCTGATCTCGCAGATGGCCAGCTTCTCGAACGTCTTGCGCGACTCCGAATAGGCGGACTACCCTTTCCGCGCGCCGCCGCGCCCGAGGGAGGAGACATGGAAGGCATCGCCAGCCCGTCCGCTGACGCAGGCGCCATCCTGCGCCGCGCGCAGGTGCGCCACGACGCGCCGGACCCCATCGCCGCGATCCGCGCGGAGATGGGCGATACGGCCCTGTCGCTGGTGCTCTTCTTCGTCACGCCCGAGGCCGATTTCGAACCGCTGATGGTCGAGGCCGCGCAGCGCTTTCCCGGCGCGCATTGCGTGGGCTGCACCACCGCGGGCGAGATCGGCGAGGACGGCTACACCAGCGGCGAGATCGTCGCCATCGGCTTTGCCGCGGATCATTTCCACGCCATCGTGCAGGTGATCGAGAACCTGCGCGACTTTACCCCGCACACCTTCGTCTCGCAGTCCGTGCGCGCCCGCGCCCGGCTGGCCGGCGAAGCTTCCGACTGGCCCAACGAGTTCGCCTTCCTGGCCGTGGACGGGCTGTCGATGAAGGAGGACGAGCTTGTCGCCGCGCTGGCCGCCGGCCTCGGGCCGATGCCGCTCTTCGGCGGCTCCGCGGCGGATGGGGAGCGCTATGCGGAAACGCTCATCGCCTGCGACGGTGCGGTGCTGCGCAATGCCGCCGTGGTCTGCATGCTGCGCACCGACTGCCCGGTGCGGGTCTTCCGGCTGGACCATTTCCACCCGACAGAGCGGCGCATGGTCGTGACCGAGGCCGACCCGGCGCGTCGCGTCGTGCGCCGCATCAACGCCGAGGTCGCCGCGCAGGAATACGCCCGCATCCTGGGCAAGCCGCCCGAGGGGTTGGCGGCCTCGACCTTCGCGGCCAATCCGGTGGTGGTGCGCATCGGCGGCCAGCACCATGTCCGCGCCATCCAGAAGGTGGAGGAGAACGGCGATCTCCGCTTTTTCTCGGCCATCGACGAGGGGCTGGTCCTGACGCTCGCGGAATCCGAGGACATGACGGCCCATCTGGAAGCCGAGCTTGGCCAGCTCTCGGTGGATCAGCCACCGCTTGCGATCCTGGCCTGCGACTGCATCCTGCGGCGCACCGAGGTCAACCAGAAACAGATCGGCCGGCAGGTTTCGCGCATCCTCGCCGCGCACGGCGTGCTGGGGTTTTCGACCTATGGCGAGCAGATCAACGGGCTGCATGTGAACCAGACCATGACCGGCGTGGCGATCTACCGCCCGGACGGGGGTGAGCCATGATGCAGACGCTCATAAATCCGTCCGACCCGCTGGACCGGCAGAACGCCAAGCTGATGAAGATCGCCGAGGTGCTGATGCGCCGGGTGGAGCAGGACACCGACGACGGCGGTGCAGCCTACGCCCATTTCGAACGCGCGGTGATGCTGGAGGACCAGATCACCGACCGCACGCGCGAGCTGGAGCGCGCGCTTGACCTGCTCAACGAATCCAACGCCCAACTGGCCGAGGCCATCCGCGAGGCCGAAATGGCGCGTTCGGACCTGGCCAATGCCATCGAGGCGATCCAGGAGGGTTTCGCGCTCTTCAACGCCGACGGCGTGCTGGTGCTCCACAACAGCCGGTTCGGGATGTACATGCCCGATCTGGTGGCCCATCTGCGGCCCGGCCTGGGCTTCGCCGAATATGTCGACATCGCCAGCCAGAGCCACGCACTGGAACTGCCGGATGGCCAGAGCCGCGCCGACTGGGCGGCGCGCCGGATGCAGCGCCACCAGGAAAACCACGTGATGTTCAACCTGCGCCTGACCGGCGACCGCTGGGTGCAGGTCAGCGAACACCGCACCCGCGACGGGCAGACCGTGATCCTGCAGACCGACATCACCGACATCATCCGGCTGGAGCGGCGCGAGCGCGGCAAGATGCTCGACGATCAGGCGCGGCTGATCCGGGCCACGCTCGAACATATCGACCAGGGGGTTTGCATCTTCGACCGCAAGCGGCGGCTGGTGGGCTGGAACCAGAACGCCGGCACGATGCTGTCGATCCCGCTCAGCCGGTTCCGCATCGGCATCGAGTTCGATCTGATCCTGCGGCGCATCAGCAGCGAGTTCGAGATCCTCGGGGGGCTCGCGCCCGACGATGTCGCGGCCTGGGTCCGGGCGGAAGAACGCCCCGCCCCGCTGCGCTTCGAGATGCGCTGCGGCACCACCACCACGCTCGACGTCTTCGCCCGCGAAATGCCGGACCGCGGCTTCGTCATCAGCTTCTCCGACGTGACCGCCGAACGCGAGGCCGCGCGCGCGCTCGCCCATGCCAACGAGCGGCTGGAGCAGCGCGTGCTGGAACGCACGCTGGAACTGGAGGACGCGCTGACCGATGCCGAGCGCGCCAATGCCTCCAAATCGCGCTTCGTGGCCGCCGCCAGCCATGACCTGCGCCAGCCGCTCTCGGCCGCGCGGCTATACATGGCCTCGATCTTCGACGAGCTGCGCGATGACGAGCAGCGCGGGGTCATGTCCAAGGCGCAGAGCGCCCTGACCAGCGTGGAGGAGATCATCGACGCCCTGCTCGACATCTCGCGGCTGGAATCGGGCAAGGTGGAGGTCGACGTGACCGCCGTTCCGATCGACCGGGTTCTCGATCAGCTCCGCGACGAGTTCGCGCCCCATGCGGCGCTCAAGGGGCTGGAGCTGCGCTTCGTGCGCTCCACCTGCCTGGTGGAAACCGATGCGAGCTATATCCGCCGGATCCTGCAAAACCTCATCGCCAACGCGATCCGCTACACGCCCGCGGGCCGGGTTCTGGTCGGCGCGCGGCGGCGGGGCAACACTTTGCGGCTGGAGGTCCGCGATACCGGGCCGGGCATCGCGCTCGCCGACCAGGACAGCATCTTCAAGGAGTTCCACCGCCTGGACGCGCATGTCAGCGCCAGCGAGGGGATGGGCCTGGGTCTGGCGATCGTGGACCGGGCCTGCGCGCTACTGGGCCATCCGCTGGAATTGCGGTCCGATCTGGGCTGCGGCGCGGCCTTCACGGTCAACGTGCCGCTTGCGCGCGGCACCAACGGCCTGCCGCGTGGCGAGGCGCCCGCACCCGATCCGGGGCCGCCCGCGCTCGACGGGCTGATCGTCCTGCTGGTGGAAAACGACCCGGAGCTGCGCCAGGCCATGACGCTGCTGCTGCGCGGCTGGGGCGCGGATGTGCTCGACGCGGCGGGGCCGGCAGACGCATTCGCGCAACTGGGCGATCTGGACATTCCGCCAGACGCGATCCTGATGGATTACGAGCTTGACGACGGCGTGACCGGCCCCGATCTGATCGCGCAAATCACGGCGCGCTATGGCGAGCGGCCGGCGCGCATCATCACCGGGCATCTTAGCGCCGCGGTCCGCGCGCACTGCCGCGAAGCGGGGCTGGAAGTGCTGGAAAAACCCCTCAACCAGGCCAGGCTCGAAGCCTTCCTGGGCGGGCTCAACCGCTGAGCACGGCCGGCACGCCGTCCAGCGTCAGGACACGGTGGGCCAGCCGGCGCGCCTCCGCCCGAGAATGCGTGACGAAGAGCAGCGCCGGGCGGTGCTCGTCCAGCATCGCCTCGGTCAGCGCGATGATCTCCTCCGCCTTGGCGGGATCGAGCGACACGAAAGGCTCGTCCATGATCAGGAAATCCGGCGTCCCGGCAAAGGCGCGCGCCAGCGCCGTGCGGCGCTGCTGACCCAGCGACAACTGGCCGGGGAAAAGCGCCGCCTTACCCTCCAGCCCGACCCGCGCCAACATCGCCTGTGCCGCCGCGCGCGGCAGCCCGGCATTGGGGAGCGCCACATTTTCGAGTACGCTGCGCCAAGGCAACAGCGTGGGATCCTGAAACACCATCGCCGTGCGCTCCGGCTGCGTGACCGAGCCGTCGAATTCCGTGTCGATGCCCGCGACGATGCGCAGGAGCGTGGTCTTGCCCGCCCCTGACGGCCCCAGCACCGCGACACGTTCGCCCGCGCCGAGCGTCAGCCGGATGGCGCCCAGCACCGGCGTCGAGCCGAAACTCCTGGCACGGATATCGACCCGGATCATGGGGCGCGCCAGCGCCGGGCGCGCCGCTCCCAGGGTTGCAGCGCGAACGTCTCCACCGCCAGCATCACCGCGATGAACGAGAGCGCATAGATCAGCACCATCCCCACGTCGAATTGTTGGAAGAAGAGGTGGATCTTGAAGCCGATCCCGTTGGAGCGGCCCAGGAACTCCACCACCAGAACGATCTTCCAGATGATCGCCAGGCCCGAGCGCCCCGCCGCCGACAGATAGGGCGCAAGCTGCGGGACCAGCACATGGCGCAGGCGCGTCGCGGGGGACATGCGGAAGACCCGCGCCATCGCGTCCAGTTCCGGGTCGAGCGCGCGCGCGCCCTCGCGCACCACGGCCACGACATTGGGCACCTTGTTGAGCGTCACCGCGACGATGGCGGCGGTCTCGTTCAGCCCGATCCATAGATAGCACAGCACGATAAGCACCAGTGCGGGCAGGTTCAGAAACACCACCAGCCAGGCATCGAGCCAGCGGTCCATTGCGGGAAAACGCCCCATCGCGAATCCCAGCACCGCACCCAGGCTCATCGCCAGGGCGAAGGCCCAAAACACGCGGATGAAAGTCCGCCCCAGGTGATAGGGCAACTCGCCCGACGCGATCTCGGCCCATGCGGGGGCGATCAGCGCGCCGGGCGCGGGCAACACCGTCGCATCCGCCGTCAGCCGCGCCGCCAGCGCCCAGAGCGCCACCAGCATGAGCAACGACAATATCCGGGTCAGCGCCGCCCTGCCGCGCATGGCCGCGCTCAATCCGGCACCGGCAGGAAAAGCCCGCCGGGCGGTGTCTGCGCCTGCCCGGTCAGGTCCGCGCCGCCCAGGTCGGCAAGCAGTGCGAAGAGCCGCGCCGCCGCGTCGCGGTCGACCGGCCCCGCGGGCGGTATGCCTGCCAGGAAGCCCGCGCGCAGCGCCGCCGCCTCGGCCTCGGACTCCGCCGGCATCAGCGGCCGGATCGCCTGCCAGGCCGCGTCGTCCCGCCTCAGCAACTCCTTCGCTGCGCGCGAGGCGCGGTAGAGGCCGCGCGCGACCTCCGGCCGGGCTTCGGCGTCGGCGCCCTTCAGCACATAGACCAGCAGCGGCGTGTCGGGGTCGAGGCCCAGCGCCGTCGCCGCCTCCCGGACCGAGATCACCTCGCGCATTCCGGCGGCTTCCATCCGGGCCAGAAAGTGCCAGAAGTTGATCGCCCCGTCGGTCTCGCCGCGCAACGCGGTCTTGTAGATGAGCGGCGGAGCGCCGAAGACCTGTTCGGTTTCGGCCCGAAGGTCCATGCCATGCACCCGCCGGGCATAGGCACGCAGGATCAGCCAGCTCTTGTCGAGCGGCCCGCCCGCGATGCCTATCTTGCCGCCGCGCAGGTCGGTCAGGTCGCGCACCGGGCTTCCCGCCGGCACGACCAGCCCGCCAACAGCGGTGGAATAGGGAATCGCGACATAGTCCTTGCCCGCCGCGCGCTGCCGCGCCACCCAGATCCAGTCGGCTACGACCACATCAGCCGCATCGCCCGCGAAGGCCACACGGGTGCCGCCGTTGTCGGCCATGCCCTGCACCTCCAGCCGGAAGCCGTTCGCGCGGTCGAGCCCGTTTCGGCGGATCGTCTCCAACTCCCAGTTGACCGTGCCGTTCTCGAGCACCGCGACACGAAGCACTGGCAAGTCCGCTGCGTGCGCGAGCCAGGCCACACCCAGCAAGGCCAGCACCAGAGTGGCCGCTCTCGCGATCTGCCTCATAATTCTCGCTCCTGCGCCGAAAGTCCCACTAGGTGGGCGGCGTGCCCAAGCCTAGACTGCTGCGCATGATGCGTCATGTTCTCTGTCTTCTGCTGGCCTGCCTGCTTGGCGCACCGGCTGCGGCCCGCGAACTGGAACCGCTGCGCGCGGGCGCGGACGTGGCGTTCCTTGGGCTCACCTTCATCGACACCTCCACCGAGGGCGCTTATTTCGACCCGCGCGAGGACGAAGCCGCGCGCCTGCGGATGCTGGAGCGGCTGGTCGAGGCGCGTTTCACCGAGGAAGGTTTCAACCTGCTCGACCTCGCGCCGGTGGCCGAGGAGATGGACCGGATCAAGAACCCCGCCGACTGCTATGGCTGCGAGCTTCGGATGGCCGAAAGGCTGGGCGCCGACTACGTTCTGGTGGGCGAGGTCCAGAAGGTCTCGAACCTGATCCTGTCGATGAACCTCGTGATGCGGGACGTAGCGGACGGCCATGCGGTGCGCGCGCTTGCGGTCGATATCCGATCCAACACCGACGAGTCCTGGACGCGTGGCATGCGCTATATCTTCAAGACCCATTTCTTTGCGGAATGACTGCCCATGATCGCGCGCCGCCTTCTTCTGCTCGCGCTCACCTTCGGCCCCGCCATGTCCGCGGCGGGTGGCACTGCGTGGAATGATATCCGCACGGTCCTGCCTGCCTGCTGAGCCGGGAACCGCTGCGCGCGGCATCACTCGAACCCGGCAGGGTCCGCCAGTTCCGTCGGAAGCCCTTCCGCCATCCATCCATCCGTCCCTTCCGGGTACCAGTAGACGCTGCTGTAGCCGTAGCCCAGCGCGCGCTTGCCCGCGTTCCAGGACATCCAGCACTCCGCCAGGCAGAAGAAGAGCACCGGATGCGCCCGATCCCCGCCCGTTGCGGCCGCGAGCCCGGCGCGGAAATAGGCATCCGTTTCGGCGGCGATCACCTCATAACCGACATTGGGCAGCCAGGTCGCGCCGGGGATGGAATGGCGCGGCTTGGGCCGCCAGATCGTGTCCTCGGGCAGGTTCCCGGGGCGCGGCGGGCGCGGCAGCACGTCGATGAAGGCAACCGTACCCTCCTGCCATAGCGCGTGTGCCTGCTGCGCGGTGACGACCGTCGCGCCGGAGAGCGTCGCAGGCACCGGCGCGCGGTAGGGCGGCCCGCGGAAGCCTTCGGGCTCGGCCACATTGCCCGCCGCGGCGGGTGTCGCGAGAAGCAGGGCAATCAGCGCCAGCCCCTTGCGCAGTCGCTTCATTTGGCCACCGTCTTCAATTCGGTTCCCATGTCGGTCAGGATCGGAACCCCGGCGCGGGCCAGGATGGCGTCGATCCCGGCCTGGTTGCGGCGGATCAGCGAATTGAGTTCCCGTTTCCAGACATCCTCGCCCCGGCGCACGCCCATCGTGATGCGGTAGAAGAGCTTGGGCGGCAGCGTCTCGTGGATCAGCGGCGTCACGGTCAGGCCCGGATGGTCGCGCTTCACCAGCGGCCCGCCGATCGGCCCCCACATGATCGCCGCGTCGATCTCGCCGGCCTCCAGATCGGCCAGCATATCGTCGGCGGGGGACTGGTAGCGGCGGTCCACGAAAAGCGGATAGGGCCGCGACATGGCCACCAGCCCGTTGCGTGCCATATGCGTCGCCGGCGGGGTGCCCGCGACGATGCCGATCCGCGCATCCGCCAGCCTCTCGTCCGAGAGCGTGTCGACATCCGCGAGCGGGCCGTCTTCCCGCGCGATCAGCACGAAGGCCGACGTCATGTAATGGTTGGTATTCTGAACCAGTTCGTGACCCTGGGCGAAACCGATGATCACGTCGCATTCGTTGGCCTGGAGGGTCTTGCGCACGAAACCCGTGGCCATCGGAAACCAGGTGTATTCAACCGGACGGTCAAGCGCCCCGGCCATCAGATCGGCGATCTCGTTCTCGAATCCGCTGCCATCCTCCATCGACATCGGATCGTTGGCGGGATCGGCACAGACCCGGAAGGCGGTGGTCGAGACAAGCTCGGACATCTGCGCCGCACCGGGACCGGGGGCGAGAATGGCCAGCGCCAACGCAAGCACGGGCGCCAGCCGCAAGGGGCGTTCAGCCCATGCAGGCATCTTCCGCCTCCTGGATCGCATCTGATTTGCCGACCTTCTTGGCCGGACGCCCGCGATCCACCGCGCCGGTCCCGCGCGCCTTCAGATAAACGTAGATGTCGTCGAGATAGCACATCACGTTGGGGTTGGTGCCGAAGGAGGGCATCACGGATTGCTGGGAGGCGCCCACATTCTCGCGTCCGTTCACCACCACCGCGACGAAATCGTAGTAATCCATGTTCAGGGCCGATTTCTTCAGCGCCGGCGCATAGCTTGACCCCTCGCCGTCCGGCCCGTGGCAGACATGGCACTCGGAATGGTAGCGGCGGAACCCCGAATAGGTCAGCCAGTCCACCTTGCCCTCGTCATTGATGAAATAGGTCGGCACGTCGTCTTCGGTGTAGTAACGCCCGCCTTCCTCATAGGCCACGGCCACGTTGGGATCGCTGGACCAGTCCTTCTTCTCTTCGGCGGTGGCGGTCTGGGCCAGGACTGTCAGCGCGCAGGTCAGGCCGGCCGACAGAATTGTGCATTTGGTCATCATGGGCTCCCTGTGAAGGCGATGAACCGGCGCGGGCAGGGTCGCGCCGCGCCGGTTCGCGTCAGGTCGGTTCCGGATCAGTCCGGCAGGGCGAAGACGGTCAACTGCCCGCCCAGCGCGGTGTAGTCGCTCAGCGCGGCATAGCCGCCCACGGCGCCAAGACCCGCAGTCGGATCGGTCAGACCCGCCGCCAGGCCGATGCCGGCCCAGCCGCCGATGCCCGACAGGATACCGACATACTGCTTGCCGTCATGCTCGTAGGTCATGACGTTGCCGATGATCCCCGAGGGCGTCTTGAAGCTGTAAAGCTCGTCGCCGGTCTCCGAGTCGATCGCCTTCAGGTATCCCTCCAGCGTGCCGTAGAAGACCACGTCGCCCGCAGTCGCCAGAGCTCCCGACCAGACCGAGAACTGCTCCGGGATGGACCACTTGATCTCGCCGTTGATGTTGTCCCAGGCGACGAAGTTGCCCATGCCGCCGTGGCTGCCGGGCGCCGGGTACATCGAGAGGGTCGCGCCGACATAGGGCTGGCCCGCGGTGTAGCTGACGCGGAACGGCTCATAGTCCATGCAGACATGGTTGGTGGGGATGTAGAAGAGCCCCGTCTTCGGGCTGTAGGCCGAAGGCTGCTGGTCCTTGGTGCCGAGCGCCGCCGGGCAGATGCCGGTCGAGTTCACGTCCTCGCCGTTCTGTTCGGTCGAATACTCGGCCACCACCGCCGGACGCCCGTAGGTGTCGGAGCTGGGGTCCATATCGACGCCGGTGGTCCAGTTCACCGCCGGGTCGTATTTCGCGGCCACCAGAAGCTCGCCTGTCTCGCGGTCCAGCGTGTAAGCAAGGCCGTTGCGGTCGGGATGGGTCAGAAGCTTGCGCGTCTCGCCATCGACTTCCTGCTCGGTCAGGATCATCTCGTTGACGCCGTCATAGTCCCATTCGTCATGGGGCGTCATCTGGTAGAGCCACTTGGCCATGCCGTCATCGGGGTCGCGCGCCATGATGGTCATCGACCAACGGTTGTCGCCGGGCCGCTGCGCGGGGTTCCAGGTCGAGGGGTTCCCGGTGCCGTAATAGATCAGGTCCAGCTCGGGATCGTAGGAATACCAGCCCCAGGTGGTGCCGCCGCCGATCTTCCACTGGTCGCCTTCCCAGGTGGCGGTGCCGGAATCCACGCCGACCGGCTCGCCCAGATGGGTGGTGTTCTCCGGGTCCATCAGCGTGTCGCTGTCCGGGCCCATCGAATAGGCGCGCCATTCCTGCTCGCCGGTTTCCATGTTGTAGGCGGTCACATGGCCGCGCACGCCGAACTCGCCGCCCGAGATACCGACGATGACCTTGTCCTTGACCGGCAGGACCGTCGCGGTGTTGGTCTCGCCCTTCGCGGGCTCGCCATTGACGGCGGACCACTTCACTTCGCCCGTCTTGGCGTCGAGCGCGACCACCGTGGTGTCGGCCTGGTGCAGGAAGATGGTGTCATTGGCATAGGCCACGCCACGATAGACCGTGTCGCAGCACATCACCGGGATAACGTCCGGGTCCTGCTTGGGCTCGTATTTCCAGAGGATCTTGCCGTCCTGCGACAGGTCGAGCGCGTAGACGATATTGGGGAACGGCGTGTGGACATACATGATGTCGCCGATCACCAGCGGCGCGCCCTCGTGGCCGCGCAGAACCCCGGTCGAGAAGGTCCAGGCCACCTGGAGATCGCCCACGTTGTCCTTGTTTATCTGGTTCAGCTCGGAATAGCGCTGGTTCTTGTAGTCGCCGGTCTGGATCGCCCATTGCGCCGGGTCGTCGATCAGACCCTGAAGCGCCTCGTTCGCGAAGCCCGCACCGGATCCGCCGATCAGAAACGCGGCGGAAAGTAGCAGTGAATTTCTCATGTCTTCCTCCCTGGATTTAAGAGCCTTGTTGCCTTGCCGCCGGTCTGCGCGCGTACCCCTTATCCGGGGACAGTCATGCAGTCCGGCGGGGGGCCAGCGGGGTCCGCCGCGCCACTTCGGCTCGGGCAGCGGGCTGGCCCAATTCATCTTCTGTCTCGCAACCTCCTCCTGATGACCTGGCCGGGCTCGCCCGGCACGCGCGCGTGATTGTCAGTAGACGACGACGGCGCGGATGGATTTGCCCTCGTGCATGAGCTCGAAGCCCTTGTTGATCTCGTCGAGGGTCAGGGTGTGGGTGATCATCGGGTCGATCTCGATCTTGCCCTGCATGTACCAGTCGACGATCTTCGGCACATCGGTGCGCCCGCGCGCGCCGCCAA
>NZ_QEYE01000008.1 GCF_003122205.1 Maritimibacter sp. 55A14 | reverse complement strand
TCGGAAAATAGGGTTCCAGACGCGCCATCTGCGCGTCGCTCAGCCAGTAAAGATCAGACATGTCACCGCTCTGTTTTCAGGCGGTGAATCACGATGCTCGGCTGAAATCAATGGGTCCTGACCCTAGGACTTCGTGCAACCGCTGCTGCTCCGCGAATGTCTCGCTGATGCACGCTCAATGTTGCCACGGGACGCGTCCCCAGCTCGTACCGGCAAGAACAGTCCCTTTTGTTGGCAAACATTTCCCGCGTCCTGGATATTGTAGGTGGAGCCCCTGACCCCATGTCGATCGGACGAACCATCCAAAGCGGACAGGCAAGTGCGATGAAACCGGGGCGACAGGCGTTCCAGGGATGGCGCAGAATGGTTTCCCATGTCGTGGTGCTATCTCCACGCTCTTGACAGATGCACGTCCGATCCGAGCCGGAACCGGAGCATGATAATTGGGCGAGAGGCAACCCGCGTCGCGAAGGACATCCAGATCGACCTTCAGGCAGGGAGACGCGTCAAGGATCTCGGAGATTCAAAGCGGATTGCATTTCTCAGTACTGAGCTGATGCAAGGTGATAGTCAGTCACGCGGGGTCCTCGCTCGGCACTTGGTTCTGATCTCCGGGCGGGTGTTGTTTCGGGGGTTCCGTGCCCAGGGGCTACACACGTCATCAGGGGCCCTGTAAGCGTCACTGGATGGCTCCAGGGGATTTCATGGGGGAGACAGTGGCCGGGACCAGGCGCCAGTGTGCGGGCGTCACAGAGAGCGGGCCTGGCGCAGTGCAGCATAATCCTGTCTGGCCCCGCCTAAATGGGAAAGGAGTGATCTGCTGACATCGCTTCAGTGGCCAGATATACTTGCATTCTCAGGCCGGACTTTCGTTCAAGGGGAGTTGCGACTTGGCCAACGCGCATCATGGGCACATGCCTTCCGGCACCCGAGGGATGGCGATCTCCGCTTGGCTGACCGGCATCTACTTCATCATCGAGATGGGCATCGGACTCTGGACCGGTTCGATTGCCGTGATATCGGACGCCTTCCACACCTTCTCGGCCGTCGGCGGCGTGCTTGTCGCGATTTTCGCGGCGCGCATCTCGCGACGTCCCGCGGACGAGGACCGCAGTTTTGGTTGGTATCGGGCCGAAATCATCGGGGCGCTCGTCAATGGTGGCTTCCTTCTGGGGATGGCTGTTGTCGTTATCGCAATGGCGGCAATGCGAATGTCGGAGCCCATAGACCTCCCCACGGGGCCAATGCTCCTCGCGGCCGCGGGCGGATTGCTCACCGAGTTCATCTCCCTCGGGCTTATCTGGAAGGAGAGCCGCAGCGACCTGAACGTCAAGGGCGCCCTTTGGCACATCATTCAGACCTTCGTGGGCAGCCTGCTGATCATCGTGACCGCGCTTGTCATCAAGTTCACGGGCTTCCTTCTGATCGACCCGATCCTTGGCATGGCCTTTGGCTTCGTTCTCGTCTGGGCGAGTTGGGGGATTCTGCGCGACTCCGCACATCTCCTGATGGAGGGCACGCCGGCGGAAGTGCAACTGTCCGAGGTCGTAGAGGCGCTCGAGCAGATCGATGGCGTCGCGAATGCCCACCACGTGCATGCTTGGGCGCTGACCAGCGGGAAGTTCGTCTTCTCCGGTCATCTGCGCGTCGACCTGAACCGTGACCCGCAGGAGGTGCTGAGAACCGCACATACCATGCTGCGCGAGCGGTTCGGATTCTTCTTCGTCACACTGCAGGTAGAAGACCGATGCCTCGACGAAAGCGGGGCGGAAATGATCGACATCACCCGCGCGAGCAAGGACGTGTAACAACAATGTCAGTCGTCGTCCTTCTCGTCCTCATTACCGTTTCCGAGGCAACGATCGGCGTCTTCGTCAAGCTGACAGGAGACGCGATCCCCATCCAGACGTTGAACTTTTATGCGTTGACCTGCGCGGCGATATTCCTTGCCGTATCGATCCCCTGTGCTACGGGCCGCCCGCTCCGATTCCCGCGCGGGAACCTGAAAGACACGGCTATCGTCGGCGCGCTGATCGCAGCTCAGATCAGTATATTCAACTACGCAATGACGCTGGTACCGATCGCCAACGCGGTGGTGTTCTGGAGCGTCGCGCCCTTCTTCGTGTTCATGTTCTCGGCTTACTTTCTCGGCGAACCCGCGAAGAAGAGCTATGCACTGATCTTCGGTCTCGCGCTTGTAGGGATCGTTCTGGCGAAGCCACTCGAGGGCGGGAACTGGCTTGGCAACCTCGTGGCGCTTGGGGACGGGGCGATTTACGCCGCGATGGTGACCTACATGCGCTATGAGGGTCGCTCTGAGACCGGTAATGACATCTTCTGGTCGATGGCATTCGCGGCAGTCCTGCTCTCGCCCTCGTTGGTTCTCGTTGGACCAGGCGAAATCAACGGCCTCGTATACTATCCGACCATGGGGTTGTTTCTGCCGGTTATGCTGTGGGCAGTCAGCCTCGGCGTGATCTCGACAGGTATCGCCTATTTTGGAATCTCGCTGGTGCTGAAGCAAATTAATGCCAACGTCTACGCGTTGGTCGATATAATCGTCTCGCCGGTCGTGGCCGCGAGCCTCGGATTTCTGATCTTCGGCGAGATTCCGGCGCGAGCGATGATTTTCGGCGGCGGCCTGCTGCTACTTTCCGGCTTCTGGCTGACCCGCGAAATGAGCCGCGGCAAAGAGAATGCCGCCGTCCACCCGTGCCAGTGCGCTTGAGTATCTTGCCAAGCTACATACGATCAGGGGCGGGCACTGATTGCTCAAAGCTCCTGCCCGAGCATGGGCGGTGCTCATGAGCGGAAGCGGGCCGGTCAATCATCATCCGGCGTTCCGGGATCGGATTGCCGACATGGCTTCCCTATCCGGCACCAAAGCGCCGTGCCGCAAATCTGAAAGCCATGATAGAGTCACCGCGCTCACAACGACGCGCCCGACGACCGTTCCGATCATGCCGCGTCATAGCTGGAAAACGTGGCAGTCGTGCCATCACGCCTGATGAGATGCACTTCGTATGCTTCCCGTTCGCTTTCGGATCCCATTCCGGGCGAACCATATGGCATTCCGGGCACGGCAAGGCCCACCGCCTCGGGCCGTTCAATGAGAAGGCGCCGAATGTCGGCGGCAGGCACATGACCCTCGATCATGTATCCGTCGATCTTTCCAGTGTGGCACGAAACCATGCTCATCGGAATGCCGTTCTCGAGTTTGTAGCGGCTCAGTGCGGTCCCCATCGAGGGTTCCGTTGTCACTCGAAACCCGGCGCTCTCGAGCATGTCGATCCAAGCGGAACAGCAGCCGCAATTGGGGTCCTTGAGAACATGCATTGCTTCGACTGCGGCATGTCCGCTCGAAGGTATGAGCGGCATGCAAGCCATCGACACTACGCTGCTCAGTAGAGTACGGCGGTTCATCATCATGTTGGCCACGAGTATCTCTCCAATGAATCCGGTACGCGCGGCCTTCTAGACACCGGCAAACGCGCAAACCGGAAGTGACGTCAATTAACGGTTATCGGCCCGCGCATGCCAGCCTCCATATGGCCGGGGATAAGACAGGCGAACTGGAAATCGCCTTCGCCGTCGAAGTGCCAAACGATCTCTCCGCTCTCTCCGGGGGCGAGACGGAGGGCGTTCGGATCATCATGGTCCATTTCCGGAGCCCTCGCCATTTCGGACATATGTTCCAGATTGTTCTCCCTGGTGTCGAAAACAACCTCATGTTCGAGCGCGCCGAGGTTTCTGATCTTGAAACGAATTGTCTCTCCCTCCTCCACTTTTAGCGAATCCGGCTCGAACCCCATGCTACCGTCGGACTCGACCATCCTGATCTCGACAGTGCGATCCACATTGGCACGCTCTCCAGGCTGTCCTATGGCCATTTCCTTCTTGTGCTCTTCGTGCCCGTGATCCCCCGATCCCGCAGCGGATGCGGCACTGGCGAACAATACTAGGGCGGCGGTGAGACTTGGAAGTTTCATCGATTCTCCTTTGTGAATCTGGATGGGTGCGAGACGCGAGGCCTTTGATTTCAATGCCAACGTTAAGAGATCGCCAACTACTGGCGATCCAACCTGCCGACCTCGGCCGACCGGGGCACGGAGAAAAGTAATGCTTCTGCGGCACAGTGCAACCCTGCCCCGATCGTCTCGGTCCATTCCCGCCGCCAGAGGGCGGAGTCCCTGAATTCGGCGCGTTCCACAAGACGCCACCACGCCCGGACCCGATCGCTTAGCTTCTGAGCGATTGCCGCCGTTCTTCGAACTCTTCCTTGTCGATCTCGCCACGTGCAAAGCGCTCGTCAAGGATGTCGAGGGGCGTCTTACCCGGCGGTTGCGACGTCAAAGTCCAAAAGTCCTGACCACCGAGCCAGCGGACCAGGAACACGACGAGCGCCACAAGCGCGGCCAGGAACAGGATCATCATCACCGGCCCCAAAAACCAACCGTGCCAGCCCCCTTCCCACATATGCGGATGGTAGTACTGGCCGCCCTGCTGCGCCCAGCTGAAAGTGGGTGCCAGCACGACGGCCAGAAGTGTCGTCCACAGGAATTTACGCTTCATTTTCGGGTTTCCTCTAGCGTTGCGGCTGCATCCAGCCAGTGTGGCGATCCACCTCGATCCGCTGCACCAGCGATCCGTCCTGGGTGACGATTTCCGCAACGATGCTATCCTCGTCGATCTCCTCGACATTGCCGAGTTTGATGTTCGGATTGCCCTGCCAGGCAAGGCGGTGTTCCATCATGTGCCTGACGTCATCGGCACCGAGGTCATTTCGAAGCGGCTGCATCCGGCCCTGGTCCGAGAATCGGGGGTTCATCATCATGCCCGGGCCCATGCCTTGCCCCATGTAACCCGGGTTCATCATCATTCCCGGACCCATGCCCTGCCCCATGTAACCCGGGTTCATCATGCCCGGACCCATGCCTTGCCCCATCATGCCGGGCCCCATGTGGCCCTGTTGCCATCCATAAGCCTGCTCGCCGCCGCCGAATCCGGTCCCATGAGCGGAAACCGGGGCTGCAACACCAAGAACGAGACCGGCTGCAAGAGCCATGGAAACTAAAGACGTGTAGTGCATTTCGACCTCCATAATCCGAAAAGCATGTGGTTACGCTTGATTTCAGTATGTTGCCTTTGCGTTGGACGCACCTTGACTCAAGTCAACGATCAGTTCGAATTCCTGAACTGCAATCCAGACCATAGGGCAGCACGCGCCGGGACCTGTCTGATCCTCCGGACGCCGCCTCCTTCCAGACGCCTTCTATAAGAGCCCGGCATATTCAGGGAGCTTACGAAGTCACGCGGCATGGGCACAGACCTGAACCTTATACAGGCATGGGCTCCCCCTCCCTCGACCGGCACTTAAACGGTTCCTTGGAGTTTCCAACTTCGAGCCGACCATTCGCTGCGTACGAGTTGAGCGACTGTTTCAGTTCGGCAGTCGGGTAACTTTACCTTTCGAAGGAGTATTCAGTCGCGTGCTCCTGTTGATTTGGCCTCAACGCTCAGGCAGCGGGATGTACTCGTCGCGGTCGTCGGGGGGCAGGTCGAACGCCCCGGAACCCCATTTCGCGGCGCGCCATTCCTCCTTGGCGTGCTCGATCCTGTCCTGGCTCGAAGCGACGAAGTTCCACCAGATGTAGCGTGGCCCGCTTAAGGTCGTGCCGCCGAGCGCCATCAGGCGGGCCCCTTCGGGACCGGCGGTGACAGTGATCCGATCACCGGGGCGGAACACCATCATCCGGCCGGCCTCGAACACCTGCCCTCCGATCGTTATGGAGCCCCGAGAAATGTATAGGCCTCGGTCCTCATGGTCGTCGGGCAGCGGGAAACGGGCTCCAGGTTCAAGGATGACGTCAAGATAAAAGGTCTCGGTGAAGAGGGTCGCCGGCGCTGCTTCACCATAGGCATTGCCGAGAATGAGCCGGGCACGGACCCCGTCGGATGCGATCTCGGGAAGCGTGTCCTTTCCGTGGTGTTCGAACATGGGGTCCATGTCCTCGTGATCTTCGGGAAGCGCCATCCAGGTCTGTATACCGAAAAGTGAGTGCGGGCCGCCGCGAGCGGCTGAGGAGGTGCGCTCGGAATGGGTGACACCTTTGCCGGCGACCATCCAGTTCAAGGCACCGGGGTGGATGATCTGGTCGGTCCCGAGGCTGTCGCGGTGGTGGAAGTCGCCCTGATAGAGATAGGTCACCGTGCCCAGGCCGATATGAGGGTGGGGGCGGACATCGACGCCCGTCCCGGTGAGAAATTCCGCCGGTCCAGCCTGATCGAAAAAGATGAAGGGGCCGACCATCTGACGTTTCGGTGCCGGCAGCGCGCGGCGGACCTCGAAGCCGCCGAGATCCCGGGCCCGGGGAATGATCAGGGTTTCGATGGCGTCCACACCGATATCTTCCGGGCAGCCGGGGTCGAGTGCAGGGTTCCAACTCATGCCGTCCTCCATTGCAGTATTGTTTGGCCCAAAGATATGGCATTCTCGGAACAGCGCCAGCCACGAGGGCGTTCGTCTCAGGCGAATGCGAGGTTCGCGCAGAGGGTGCTCAACATGATTGCCGCCGCGGATATGTTCGGGCGACCAACGTAGTGGGGCGGCGATGACGACGGACATTCATCACGTAACCGGGATCACCCGGAATGTGCAAGCCAATGTGGATTTCTACATGGGGTTTCTCGGCTTGCGGCTTGTCAAGCAGACGGGCGGATACGAGGACGCCGAGCAATTGCACCTGTTCTACGGCGACGAACAGGGCGCGCCTGGTTCAGTGGTGAGCTTTCTCGTCTGGGAGGACGGTGCACCAGGGCGAGTGGGACACGGTCAGGTCGGCGAGATCGCCATTGCAGTCCCTCCGGACAGCATCGGTGAGTGGATGCGGCGGGCTATAGACGCGAGGGTGCCGACCGAGCGCCCGACGCGCGAGTTCGGCGAAACCGTGCTTCGGCTCAAGGATCCCGACAACATGATCGTCAAGCTGGTCGGAGCCGATCTGCCGGCCGTGCATCCGCTTCCAGAAGCGATTGCTCCGACCCGGCTGAGGGCAGTAACCCTGTTTACCGAGGACGCGGCGGGCACCGCCAACCTTGCCGCGGACTTCGGCTACCGGGACGGCACGGCGGAGGGGCAGGTGCGGCGCATGGTGTCGGACACCGATGTCCTCGATATACGCGACACGCGCGGTTTCGTGGGCAGCATTCCTGGAACGGGAGTGTATGACCATGTGGCGTTCCGTGCGCCGGATGAGAAAGCAGTGCGGACGATGCGCCTGAGGTTGGCGCAGCACTATAAGCCCACCGCCGTTCATGACCGGAAGTACTTCCTGTCGCTCTATGTCCGCGAGCCGGCGGGAATCCTCTTCGAATACACAACGGATGCGCCGGGATTTGCCGTGGATGAACCGGCGGACCGTTTGGGAGAAACCCTGCTCATTCCCGACCGCGACCGCGAGCGGGTCGAGGATCTGCGCGTAATGCTGCCGCAATTCGCACGGCCCGGGGATGACCGGATGCCGAAGCGGGATTTGCCCTTCGTGCATCGGTTCCGCCTACCGGAGGACCCGGATGGCAGCGTGATCCTTCTGCTGCACGGGACGGGTGGGAACGAGGCAAGTCTCATGCCGTTTGCCGCGCGCCTCAATCCACGGGCGACGCTTCTGGGGGTGCGCGGGCGGGCGGCGGAAGAAGGGGTTGCTCGCTTTTTTCGGCGGTTTTCGGAGGCGGCTTTCGACCAGCAGGACATTGCGGCCGAGGCACATGCGTTTGCGGCATTCATTAAGGACGCCATGCGGGGATACGGGCTAGATTCCGGCGCGCTGACAATTCTGGGGTATTCCAACGGCGCGAATTTCGCCGCCGCGGTTATGGCGCTTCATCCGGGTGTGATCCGCCGCGTCGTTCTGGTTCGGGCGATCCCGGTTCTTGAGATTTTACCGCCGGTCGATCTGGCTGGAACAGAGGTGCTGATTTTGAGCGGCGCGGAGGATCCGTTCGGTGAGAAGGCCCCGATGCTGGCGCAATGGCTGTCAAATCGCGGCGCGGATTGCGAGATGCACCGAACCGCGGCGGGGCACGAAATCGCACCCGAAGATCTGAACGCCGCGCGGGAATGGCTGATGCGATAGGGGCGGCGTTTTGATCCGCCGCCCCGTGCCCATGGTTTACAGGGCACCGAACTTACCGGCCTGGAATTCCGCGATGGCCTCGTGAATTTCGGCGGCGGTGTTCATGACGAAGGGTCCATAGGGCGCTATCGGTTCTTTGATCGGCGCGCCGGCCAGGACCAGCAGCTTGACATCGGTCGACGCATCGACGGTGAAGCTGCCCTTGTCGTCAAGACGGGCAACCGCCGCGCCGTTCAGGGATTCCGCCCCGTTGAGCGTTGCCGTCCCTTCGAGCAGCACCACCGTCACGTTCTGGCCCTCAGGCGGTGTCAGTTCGACCTGCTTTCCGGCGTTCAGGCGAAGATCCCAGACCTCGATCGGCGTGAATGTCCGTGCCGGGCCCTCGGTCCCGTCATGGTCCCCCGCGATCACCCGGAGGCGACCGGCGCTGTCGGGCAGGTCCACCACCGGAATCTGCGCATCGGTGATCGCCTGATACCCCGGTTTGGCGGACTTGTGCCTAGCGGGCAGGTTCACCCAGAGCTGAACCATTTCGAGCGTGCCGCCGCGTGCGGTGAATGCGCGGCTATGGAACTCCTTGTGCAGGATCCCGTCGCCAGCGGTCATCCATTGCACGTCGCCTTCGCGGATCACGCCGCCCTCACCGGTGGAGTCGCCGTGCTCGACCTCGCCCTGATAGACGATGGTCACGGTCTCGAACCCCTTGTGAGGGTGGGCATCGACGCCCCGCGGCTTCTTCGCCGGTTCGAAATACTGCGGACCGGCATAGTCCAGCATCAGGAACGGATCGTGGCTGTCGCCGCCGCCCATATGCGAAAAGAGGGAGCGCACCGGGAAGCCATCGCCGACCCAGTGGCCGGAGCCGGCTTTCGTGGTGGAAATGATCTGTCTCATTGGAACCTCCTGGATTTTCGGACTGGCCGCGTTCAGGGCAAAGTTGGGGTAGAATGAAGAACGATCAACATCACATCCGTTCGGCCTGGAAGAACGCTGGGTTCCACGTGACCGGGTTCGCAGTATCGAGAGACCTCTGTTCGGCGTTACTGTATGGAATTGGGGTTTCCGTCTTGCGCCCGCCAGCGGCGCACAGGCATCTTTATCGGCAGACGCACCGGCTTCAAAGTGTGGGTTCGAAAACTTCGAACGCTCAATGCTTGGCGTAAGGACGAAAAATGCAGTGGAGCATCAGCGAAATCGAAACCTTCCTGCTGGTCATGGATGTGGGGTCGATCTCAGGCGCCGCGATCCGTGCAGATGTGTCGAAATCCGTGGTCAGCAAGCGGATCAGCGATTTCGAGGCGTCGGTCGGCACTGCGCTGTTCACCCGTCACGCCGGTCGAATCACGCCGACAGATGCGGCCATCTCTCTTGCCGAACGGTTACGGCCGGCGCTTGCCGAACTGGTGGCCGCAACCGAAAGCGTCGCATCGGGAGACGCGGCGTTACGCGGACGGTTGACCATATCAGCGCCGATGAGTTTCGGCATTCAACATCTCGGGCCGATCATCGCAGAGTTCGCTTGCGCGCATCCCGAGCTTGAAGTCGTTCTGGAGTACGACGACGCAATCACCGACCTGGCACGCGCTGGCTTCGATGTCGGAATTCGGCTGGGCGAGATGGACGACAGCACATTGGTCACGCGCAAGCTTTGCGAGGACCGGCGGGCAATCGTTGCCAGCCCGGACTATCTCGAACGCCACGGCCCGCTGTCGAAACCGGCCCAGCTCTCGAACCATGCCACCATCTGCTACCTGAACAAGCGGATTGGCGAGATTTGGCGGCTTGACCAGCCGGTTTCGCCCCCAAAACCGTCCCGCCTTACCACCAATAACGGCGAAGCCATGCGCGATTTGGTGATTGCAGGGCTGGGCATCGCGCTGCTGCCCATGTTTATCGTGCACGAGGAAATCAAAAAGGGCCGGTTGGTTCCCGTCCTGCCCGAGCTTCGGCCAAACGCGCTGCCGATCAATGTCGTCTGGCCTCCGGTGAAACCGATGCCGCGAAAGCTGCGTCTGTTCATCGATCACCTCGTCGAGAGATTCGGGGAAACACCGCCCTGGCTGCAGGAGTGAGCGGGCCACTTTGGGCCGACAGGACCGGCACACCGCAACCCACAACGCCGACGCCTTGGACCGACAAGCGTTCGCAAATCGTGAACCCGAAGTTCGCGCCGGGTGAGATGGCCACCCGGCGCACGGTCGTTATTCTGTCGGGTGTCGCTTGGGGGCGCAGGTCCGATGGTATCCGACCGCTGCAATCACGCGCGTCACCAGGAATGTTCGGGGCTATTGCAGACCCCACAATCGGAGGGAACGCGAATGTCTTTCAAATACAATCGCCTGAATAAGGACGACGCAGCCGTTCTGCTCGTCGATCACCAAGCCGGGCTGCTCTCGCTGGTGCGGGATGTCGACCCGGACAA
Organism: Maritimibacter sp. 55A14; assembly: GCF_003122205.1. Lineage (GTDB taxonomy): Bacteria > Pseudomonadota > Alphaproteobacteria > Rhodobacterales > Rhodobacteraceae > QEYE01. The sequence continues at coordinate 155,421 of NZ_QEYE01000008.1, read as the reverse complement.
GTTCAAGAACAATGTTCTCGCTCTCGCCGATGCAGCCAAATACTTCGGCCTGCCGACAATTCTTACGACGAGTTTCGAGGACGGACCCAACGGACCGATCGTCCCCGAGTTGAAGGAGACGTTCCCCGAAGCGCCCTTCATCGCGCGTCCCGGGCAGATCAACGCCTGGGACAACGAAGAATTCGTCGCAGCCGTCAAAGCCACCGGCAAGAAGCAACTGATTATCGCCGGTGTCGTGACAGAGGTCTGCGTATCGTTCCCGGCACTTTCCGCAATCGAGGAAGGCTACGAGGTGTTTGTCGTCACCGACGCGTCGGGCACATTCAATCCGATTACCCGCGATGCCGCATGGGACCGGATGTCGGCAGCGGGTGCTCAGCTCATGACATGGTTCGGTGCCGCCTGCGAACTGCACCGCGACTGGCGCAATGATGTCGAGGGTCTTGGCGCGCTGTTCTCGAATCACATTCCCGATTACAGAAACCTGATCTCCAGCTATACGGTCAACAACGCCGGTTGACATGTCCCCCCACCCTGCCCCGCCGGGGCAGGGTCGCGCGTCTCAAGTAGCAGGCTTTCACCGCGATAGTGTTGTTCAGCCGACAACTGTGGTCTTTAATATGATCACTCAAGCCGCCTGAGCATCCGTCCCACGGTCGAGCCGGTCCATGCCTTTCCCGTGGCCGTTCGAAGCCCGCGTTCGTTGGCAACACGCGCCAGCTCTGAGAGGGACGGAGTGGAGTTGCTGTTGGCCAGTTCCTTGCGCAGGTCATCAAGCAAACGCGCGGTTCTGTCGGCTCGCTTCGCCTTGGCCCTGGCCGACACCTGCGTAGCCTTCTTCGTGTTCCTGTTCAGCTTCTCGCCCGCTGTCACGCTTCTCTCGAGTCTGTGCAGCGTCTCCTTTCGGGCGGTCGTCACTGCGATGTACTCTTGGCTCGATGCCGGTATGTCGCTCAGACGACGGCCATAGCTGACATCCAGGATGTGATCTCCAAATACGAGGAGCTCGTTGAGAAGGTTCAAAGCATGCTCGTCCGGGACGCGGCGAAACACACGCCGGAGTTCGTCGATGGCTATGGCCGCCCTGCTTCCCGATCGCTGGAGTTCCACAAGGACACGCTTCAATCCCGGCAGGTCGTCGAGTGAACCGACTTGCCGCGCATAATCGGACACCCATGTGATCTCGTATTCGGGCCCCAGGAACGCCGAGATACGCCGCACCTGGCTTTGCGCGGCGGGTTTCGTTTCGGCGGGACCATTGTGGCGCGGGCCATAGCTCAGCAGCAGATATCCGAGGGCAGATTTCTTGTTCATGCACACACGTTGTTTCTACGCGTGTGTATCTTCACCCGCAACCCCCGTAAGAAAACCATCGAATCCTTACGGGTTTGGCACGGGTTTAGCACGGGACTCTTGGCATTCGGAACCAGTCACCAGGCAGCTTGCCTGGATACAAGGCATTCCAACCCGCTGTTTAGGAACCATTTTCCCGCTCAAGGACGTGGGATTATGCCCGACGGGCGACTCCGCTTGTCGTATAATGCGATCAGACGACAACATAAGGGGAAAACGGTATGAGAAGTTCCGGGAAAACAATCCGTGACGCTTGCGAAAGCTGGCTCAAGACCTGCGAGCGAAACGGGCTCGAACGGGCCACGATCCGCAGCTATCGCGGTCATGTCATGCATCACATCGACCAGAAGATCGGTAGTCTGCTGGTCACCGAGATCAGCCGCCGCGATGTGCGGGAATTCGTCCATGACTTGCAGGATGCGGGTGTCTCGCGATCGATGACGAAGAAGGTCCTTGCCAGTCTCCGGTCGGCTCTTTCGGAGGCCGTCGAGAGGGAATGGGTCGCGCACAACGTGGCCCGCGAAGTCAAGCTCAAGCGGAACCGCCGCGAGGACGAGGAGCGCACGATCCCGACCAAGGACGAAATCCGGACCATGATTGACAAGGCCCCGGATCAGCACCGGCCCCTGATCGTGACCGCCCTGTTCACCGGCATGCGTATCAGCGAATTACGCGGGCTGACATGGGACTGCGTCGACTTCGACAAGACGGTGATCCGGGTGGAAAAGCGCGCCGACCGGTTCAATGAGATGGGCAGGCCGAAGAGCCGGACCAGCAAGAGGGTCATCCCGATGGCGCCGACCGTGGTGTCGACGCTCAAGGCATGGAAGTTGAAATGCCCGAACGGAGAGCTTTCGCTCGTCTTTCCAAATGGCAAGGGAAACGTCGAGAACCACTCGAACATCCACAACCGGGTGTTTGTTCCGCTGCTGGTCAACAACGGCATCGTCTATGAAGACGGGAAACCGAAGTTCAGCTTCCACGCCCTGCGGCATGCGGCGGCATCCCTGTTCATCGAGCAGGGTTGGCCCCCGAAGAAGATCCAGTCCATCCTGGGCCATTCGTCGATCACCATGACCATGGATGTCTATGGGCATCTCTTCGAGAACCCGGAAGACGATCTCGAGCTGTTTGCGAAGATGGAGAGCGATCTGCTCGCAGCATAGCGCAAACCATTGATTCAAGGGAAAATCATAATCCGCGTGTCGGGGGTTCAAGTCCCTCCTCCGCTACCATTTTCCCGAATGTACAGCCGTGAACTGATGCGCGCGTTCGTCCCCGCGTCTCTCTTAAGGTGTGAGGCAGATGAAGGGCTAACCGTTCGCCGCACTCCCTCGGCGCCTCCCCGATCACGGTTGTCGCTATCACACAAACCGCGGTTGAAAACCCGGAGGGGAAGTGCCCGTCAAGGTGCATGAAGTTTCAATGCTCAATGAGGACGGATTCCGCGCTTTTGCCGCGGGCGCAATCTCACCGTGGGGCATCGCGAAAGCGACCGTTCAGGTGAGCACCTCTCATGCGCGCCGCAATTAAGCAAGCTGGTCAAGCGCGGATTTTAGGCGAGGCGCTGCAAAATCGACAAAGGCGCGGACCTTGGGCGCCACGAGTCGGGACTGCGCATAGACGAGATGAACGGGTTGAGGTGGCAGCGTGGTGTGGTCGAGAACCGGAACCAGTTTGCCATCCCGGATCTTTTCGGAGACCATGTAGGAGAGGCCAATCGTGATCCCGTGACCCTCCTCCGCCGCCTGGATCGCGGCGACCGCATCGTTGATCTCGAAGGTCGGCCTCAGCGCGACGCTGCTTTGGCCCTGTGAGTCTTTGAAACGCCATTCGCGGTTGGGCATCAGACCGGTGAACGCGATAACCGAGTGAAGCTTCAACTCCGCGGGTGCGGCGGGTGTCCCCCGATGGGCCAGATAGCCGGGGCTGGCGATGAGAACCCGGCGCACTGATCCGATCCGCTTTGCGATGAGGTTGGAATCTGGCAAGGGGCCAATCCGAACGGCCACGTCGATGCCCTCCTCGACCAGGTTGACGACCCTGTCCACGAGCACAACCGACGCCGTGACGCGGGGGAAGTGGCTGAGAAAGTCGCACACCACCGGGGATAAAGCCGAGCGGCCGAAGGTGACGGAGGCAGTGATGGTCAGGTGCCCGTGAGGGATCGCGGTCGCGCCGACCGCGTCCATCTCGGCCGTTTCCAGATCGGCCAAGATGCGTCTTGCGCTTTCGAGAAATCGCGCTCCGACATCGGTAATCGACAGGCTGCGAGTCGTCCGGTTGAAGACGCGGGCGCCAAGACGCGCTTCGAGCGCGGAAATCGCCCGAGTGACGGCGGGGGGCGAGAGCCGCAAACGGGCTCCGGCCTTTGCGAAGCCGCCAGCGTCGGCAACCGCGACAAAGACCTCGAGTTGGTGCAGGCGATCCATATGTTATTCCTCTCTGGGGAATAATGAATTTCATGGAACGAGTATTCTTTCAAGATCGCGATAAGGCCATGTCATGGCGAGCGGTGCCCAATGGCTCCGCCCGTTCAACCAGACAAGGATTCCTCCCATGGCCCGCGTTGCCGTCATCGATCCCCAAACATCCTCCGACGAAGCCAAGCCGCTCTTGGACGCCGTCCAGTCCGGCCTAGGCATGGTGCCCAACTTCATCCGTGTGCTCGCCAATTCCCCGGCAGCCTTGAGCGCCTTTCTCGGGCTGCACGGGATCGCTGGTTCCGGCCTTCTGGAAGAGAAGACTCGCGAACGCATTGCGCTGGCCGTCGCCGAACAGAATGCCTGCCAATATTGCGTCTCGGCCCATACCGCCATCGGTCGCAAGGTCGGCCTCGACAACCAGGAGATGCTGGCAAACCGCATGGGCCGTTCGGCTGACACCAAGGCGGAAGCGGCGCTGACCTTCGCCCGCGCGCTTGTCGAGCATACCGGTCAGGTGAGTGGGGCCGAGTTCGAGGCCGTGCGTGCCGCCGGCCATTCGGACGGCGAGATCATCGAGATCATCACCCATGTCGCGATGAACATCTTCACCAACCTGCTTGGAAAGGCGACCCAGGTCGAGATCGATTTCCCGAAGATCGACCTGAACAGAGCAGGCTGAGCCCAATCCGTAATTGGCCCCGCGTGGTACGCGGGGTCCCTCGAAAAGGCACCATCCCATGGTTGACCTGTATCGTCGCGGCCTTGCCGCACCCCTTTTTGCGCTGCCCCTCCTGGCGGCGACGGCGCCCGCGTTGCAGGCGCGGTCCGCCGGCCCGCTGGCGCGGCTTCCGGTCACCGCCCGCTACCAGATCGGGCGGTTCGAAGTGACCGTGATCTCGGACGGGTATATCGACTTTCCCTACGACATGTTCACGGGCGTGACGCGGGATCAGGCGCGCGAGGCCGCCGAGGCGGTCTTCGCTGCGGGTAACAACGGTGTGCGCGGCAACTTCGCGACCTACCTGATTAACGACGGCAAGCGCTATGTTCTTGTCGACAGCGGCCCGGCCGGGACCGTCAGCACGACCTCGGGCTATCTGCCGGGCACGCTTGAGGCTCTCGGGGTGAAGCAGACGGATATCGACGCCGTCATCCTGACACACGCCCATGTCGACCATATCGGCGGCATGGTGACCGGCGACCGGAACAACTACCCGAACGCGGATGTCTATATCCACAGGCGGGACGTGCAGACCTTCACCGATCCGTCGATTGAGGCGCGGGCGCCGGAGATCACCAAGTCGAGCTTCGCGGCGACTGAGCAACTCGTCCGGCTGTATCCCCGGCTTCAGCAGATCGACGGCGACCGCCAGATCACGCGCGGCATTTCGGTTTTTGATCTATCGGGCCATACGCCGGGACAGATCGGCGTGAAGATCGAGGATGGCGGCCAGGTTCTGAACCTCGTCGCGGACATGCTCTTTCACCCGGCCGCGCATCCGGCACTTCCCGGCTTCGGCATCATCTTCGAGATGGACAAGGAGGCGGCGGACGCGTCCCGCGCCCGGTTCTTCCCGCAGGCGGCTGAGGAGAAGGCGCTTCTTGCGGCCACGCATATGCCATTCCCCGGCGTCGGCAGGATCGTGAAGGACGGCGGTGCGCTGAAGTGGCTGCCAGCGGATTGGTCCTACGTCGACTGATCGAAGCACCGGCGCGATGCCGCGCCGGTGCCTCAACATTGAAAGGAGACTCGATTGGCCGCAGGGGCCTCGTCCAGCGGACCACGCGGGCCATTCGGATCTCGGCCTATAGGGCGCGGTGCAAGGGCCCGCAGGAGGAAATCATGCCACATCATTTCGCGAAGATCGCCTTCACGCCGACGGTCAAGAAGGTGCAGGAGGCGCAGGGAAGCCGGAGCGCATATGCCCGGATGGAGACTGCGCCGGAGCCACTGAACCGACAGCTCACCGAAGCCGAGGCCGGGTTCATCGCCGCACGGGACTCGTTCTATATGGCGACCGTCAGCGAGACGGGCTGGCCCTACATCCAGCACCGTGGCGGGCCGGCCGGTTTCGTGCGCGTGCTTGATGAAGGCACGATCGGTTTCGCGGATTTTCGAGGCAACCGGCAATATGTCAGTGTAGGAAACCTGACGACCGACGACCGGGTGTCGCTGTTCTTCATGGATTATCCGAACAAGACCCGACTGAAGCTCTTCGGCCGCGCCCGGATTATCGATCTCGAGGATCGCACAGCACTGTCGAGGCTGGAGATCTCGGACTACCGCGCCCGGATCGAGCGGGGCATTATTATCAGGGTCGAGGGCTTCGACTGGAATTGCCCGCAGCACATAACCGAGCGCTACACTCTTGCTGACGTGAACGCCGTGACCGCGCCGCTCGCAGCACGGATCGCCGAACTCGAAGCCGAGCTCGCAGGGCGCCCGGCGTCGCGGTCCTCGGCGAAGACCTCAGACCAATCGAAAAAGAATACACCATGACTTCCAAGACCCGCACCCTGATCGTTGGCGGCGCCAGCGGCATGAGCAAGGCAACCGCCCGCCTGCTGCTTGAAGATGGCGGCAGTGTTGTGCTGGTCGGTCGGCAGCGCAACAGGCTTGAGGTCGCGCAGCAGGACCTGGCGCATCCCGGCCGGGTCGAGATCGCAGCCCTGGACCTCGCCGAGCCGGCGGCGGTGAGGGCCTTTTCTGCCCGTATACCCACTGAATTTCCCGATCTCACCGGACTCGTGAACGGGGCGGGTGTCTTTCTGCCGAAGCCCTTTCTCGAACACGCTGAAGAAGACTACGACCGCTACCTGGACCTCAATCGTGGCACCTTCTTCCTCACCCAGGCCGTAGCTCGGGCGATCCGGCGACTCGAGGGGAGCCTGTCCGACGACCTCGTCAGCCCGCTCTGCAAGGCGGCCGGCCTGAAGCCAGCCCGCGCCTGGCAGAAGTTCGAAAGGGAGATTGCAGGCGAATTGCCGGATACCGACATGGGGTTCTAGATCCGCGAAGCCGCCTCCGGGGAAGGCGGCGTGTTTGCCCGCATCGTATGCGCAGGCTTCGATCTCTGTGAAGCGGCTGAACCATGGCTTGCCCGATTGCCGGAAGCGAAGGGCTGGCACGCCTACATAGCCTGGGATGGAAACGAACCCGCGGGCTGCGCTGCGCTCTTTCTATCGGGCGAGGCGGCGTTCACCGATTTCGCCGCCACCGACCCGGTCTTCCGGAAACGCGGCGTGCAGAGCGCCAATCTCGCCTATCGGCTCCATGCCGCCCGCGAGATGGGTGTGACACGCGTACACACGTGCGGCAGGCTTGGCAACCGGCCTAAGTCGCATGACCTGCCGGTCTCATTGCCGGTGGCGGTAGGGATCCGGTAGCTTCATCTGCTGGCGGTAGACCGCGGGGGAAACCATGGTCACGCGCTTGAAGAGGCGGCGGAAGAAGGCCGGATCGACGTAACCGACGCGTGCGCCGATCTCCTCGACCGGGTCGCGGGTCCGTTCCAGGCACCGCTTGGCCTCCTCGACGCGCAGCCGCTGCACGTAGCCCATCGGGCTGAAGCCGGTGGCGGCGCGAAACCGGCGCTTGAAGGTGCGGGGCGCCATGCCACTATGGGCGACGACGGCCTCGACGGGCGTCTCGCAGGCAAGGTGTCTTGCCAGCCAGTGCTGCGCGTCCCGCACCATTGCGTCGCCGTGGTCGAATGGCGGGACGAAGACCGAGTATAGCGCCTGCCCTTCGTCATGCGCCTTCAGCGCGAAGAACCGGGCCATCTCGACCGCTGCGGCGGCGCTGGTGTAGCGCGTTATCAGGTAGAGCACGAGGTCGTGCCAGGTGGTCGCGCCGCCAGATGAGACGAATTGCTCTCTCGCGCCGTCGGTGACCAGCACGTGTTCCGGGCGCAGGTCAATTTCGGGATATGTCTGCCGGCAGATCTCCAGGAGCTGCGGATGCAGGGTCGCCTGCCGACCGTCAAAGAGCCCCGTTTCTCCCAAGAGCAGAAGCCCGGTGCAGGCCGAAACCAGAACGCTGCCCTGCTCGTGCATCCGCCGGATCCACCGCACAAGTTCCTCGTGGCGGCCCTTCTCCCAGGATAGGCTGGCCGGCATGAGGGACGGTGCGATGATGATGTTTGTCCGCTGCACCTCGCTCGCGGGTCGGCCGGACAGGGACAGGCCGCTGACGACTTTCACGCGGGTTTCCGTCTCGGTCACGACCTCGGCGGTGAAGGGCGGGGTCTGTGGCAGGTCGGGCACGGCGCGGGCCAGGACCGCCATGGAGTTCAACACGTCGTAGATTCCCGTGACCGTGGACAGCATCGCGTCCGGCACGGCGAGGATCGAAACGTGAAGCGGGCGGTTATTCGTCGCGATGGTATCCCTCCTGCGCGAGTGCGTTCGGGCGGGGGAGAAGCCGGAGCCGACGGCACTTCCCACGAATATCCGGGGCACAACAGGGCCATCGATCAGGATATTTCACGCACCGATGGCACGATCGCCCCGACTTCGGCGCTTCTGTCTCTTACCAGACCACCGCATGCGCCGTCAAAATCCTCCCCGATACCAGCAACAGCGAAAGGAGGATCCGATGCTCGACCAGAGGGACCCGTCCCGCGAACTCGTCGATTTCTGGAACGACACGCTTGAACCGAAGTTCACCCGGTTCCGCAAGCCGCTGACTCGCGGGCTGAGCCTGCACAGCGACCAGGTGATCCCGCAACTTGATCTGCGGCCCGGCGACCGGGTGCTCGATGTCGGGTGCGGCTTCGGCGATACGGCCGCCGACCTCGCGGAGAGGGTCGCGCCCGGCGGTCATGTCACCGGTCTCGATTGCTGCCCCGGCTTCCTCGCCGCCGCGCGGCAACACGCGGAATTCTGTCAGATCGGCAATATCGACTTCCGCGAGGCCGACGCCCAGACCTGCGATTTCGCGCCCGAATACGATTTCGTCTTCTCGCGTTTCGGGACGATGTTCTTCGCCAGCCCGGTCGCGGGGCTGAAGAACATGCGCCGCGCTCTCAAGCCTGGCGGCGGCATGACGATGATGGTCTGGCGCACCATTGACGACAATCCCTGTCTGAAGGTGCCGCGCGACGTGGTACGCGACATGCTGCCCGAGCCGGGCGAGGACGCCCAGAGCTGCGGCCCCGGCCCGTTCTCGATGGCCGGCGAGGAGATGGTGAGCGGGCAACTTCGCTCGGCGGGCTACGAGGACATCCGGTTCACACGTATCGACGCGCCCTGGACCGTGGGCGACACGGTCGAGGAGGCCATAGCCTTCCAGCTTGCCCTTGGTCCCGCAGGCGAGACCTATCGCGAAGCCGGCGCGGAGGCCGAAGCGCGGCACGAGGAGATTGTCGCGCGGCTGGGTGAGGCTCTCGCCCCCTACCGGACGGAGAACGGCGTCGTCATGGCGTCGAGTTCCTGGCGCATCGACGCCCGAAATCCCGAGTAACCCAATACGAAAGGAGTTTACGATGACCTACAAACTTGAAGGACGCCTGCTGGAAGTTTGCACCTGCAAGGTGCTTTGCCCCTGCTGGATCGGCGAGGACCCGGACGGCAAGACCTGCGAGGCGTCGCTGGCCTACCATTTCGACAAGGGCGAGATCGACGGCATCGACGTGTCCGGGCTGACCGTCGCGGGATCGACCCACATTCCAGGCAACGTGCTCGATGGCAACTGGCGGCTGTCGGTTTTCGTCTCTGAGGAGGCGACCGACGAACAGATGGAAGCGATCCGCGGTGCCTTCACCGGCGAGAAGGGCGGACCGCTCGCCGATCTCGCGCAGCTTCACGGTGAGATCGTGGAGTTCGAACGCGCGCGGATCACCTTCGACGTGACCGAAGGCAAGGGTCGCTACAAGGTCGGCGACGTCGTGGACGCCGAGATCGAGCCCTATCGCGGCGCGACCGGTGAGCTGACGACACTGAACGAGAGCGTCTTTTCGACCATCCCGGGTTCGCCCGCCTTCGTCGGCAAGGCACCGAAGTTCCGGATGAACAATCCGAAGCTCGGCCTCGATATCAATCTTTCAGGCCACAATGCCATCCAGGGCAGCTTCGCCTTTGAGGCGTGATCCATGCGCCTGCCCGCCCTCCATCCCCGCATGTTCCTTGTGCTCTGGAGCGCGATCTTCGCCCTGGCCTGGGCAACACTCTGGGTCTCGCAACATTCGGCATGGGGTCGTTACCTGGACCACGGCGACTGGACGAAGGCGGGAATCGCACAGAGCCTCTGCGCCAGCCTGCCTGCTGGGCAGTGGCTGCTCCCGCTTCTGCTCTATGCAGGTGGCTGGCTATTGATGTCGGCGGCGATGATGCTGCCGACGGCGTTGCCGCTGATTCACCGGTTTCGGGTCATGACCCGGCCGCGCGGGGACGGCCGGCGACTGATGGCGCTGCTGGTCGGCGGTTATCTGGCCGTCTGGTTGGGCTTCGGCGTGCTGGCGCATCTGCTGGACATCGCCGTGCACTGGGGCGTGGCAAAGGTCGACTGGCTGGTCTTCAACGGCTGGGCCATCGGGGCGGGCGTCATCGCACTGGCCGGGCTGTTCCAGTTCTCGCGGCTCAAGGACTTTTGCCTCGAGCGCTGCCGAGCACCCATGGGCTTCGTACTGCGGCACTGGCGTGGTCCCCATCCGAGCCGGTCCGCGCTGGCCATCGGGCTCGACCACGGGCTTTACTGCGTTGGCTGCTGCTGGGCGCTTATGCTCCTGATGTTTGTGACCGGCACCGCGAGCGTGGGCTGGATGCTGCTTCTGGGACTGATCATGGCGGCGGAGAAGACCCTTCCCAGCGGTGACCGGCTTGCGCGGCCGATCGGACTGGGGCTGATCGTTCTGGGCATCGTCATGGTTGCCGCGCAGGTGACGTGACGCATGATGCAACGATCATGGATCTCAGCCACGCACGGACGTTCGACCCGGAAAGGGTAAAGGATCAGGCAATTGGGTTTCCGCCCAGTACCCTCCTCCGCTACCAGTTTCCCAAAAACAGCCGTGAATTGATGCGCGCATTCGTCCCGGTGTCTCTCTAACGGTGTGAGGCAGGTGAAATGGCTTACTGTTCGCCATGCTTCTTCGGCGAATCCCCGAGTGCGGCTGTCGTTATCGGGCAGACTCCGGTTGGACACCAGGAGGGAAGCATCCGTCAGGATCCATGCTCTTACAATGCTCAATGTCGGGCGGAGAGCGGCCGTTCGCTGCGAGCGCGAAATGGGGAGTGGAACCTCACGAAAGCGGCCATACACCGCACGAGAGTAGCGTTCAGATTGGCTTGCGAGGAGTGGAGAGGGGCGAGAACGAAATCAGAAAACAGGGTTGCCATACCGACGGCATTGCTGATTTCTATCGGATTGCCGAATTGTAATTGTAGTGACCAATCATGCTGGACAAGCTGGAGATGTTCATCGCCGTGGCCAAGGAGGGTCATTTTGGGCGCGCGGCGATCAGCATAGGGATCACCCAACCATCGCTTTCGGCAGGGATCAAGCAGCTTGAGCAACAGTTGGGCGTGCAGCTCATCTTTCGTGGCTCCCGGTATGGCGGTCTCACCCCGGAAGGACAGGCGACGCTGGTCTGGGCGCGGCGGATCGTTGGCGATGCCCGCCAATTGCGCGAGGAGATGCGCGCCAAGCGGTATGGTCTGTCCGGGCAACTCAGGATCGCGGCGATCCCGACGGCGCTGACATGGGCGGCGCGGCTGTGTCACCGGTTCAACGCAAAGCACCCCAATGTGCGCTTTACCATCCTGTCGCGCACCTCGGTCGAGATTTTATCGATGCTGGATAATCTCGATGTGGATGCGGGCATTTCATATCTCGACAACGAGCCGATGGGCAGGGTCAGTACGGAACCGCTCTATGCGGAGCGTTATATGCTGGTCTGCGCCGAGGGCTCGCGGTTTGCCGAACGCGAGTCGGTGGGGTGGGCAGAACTGGTGCAAGAGCGGCTGTGCCTGCTGACGCCGGACATGCAGAACCGCCGGATCATCAATCGCAATTTCGCCGCCGTCGATGTGACGCCCGAGGCGTGGATCGAATCGAATTCCACCGTGGTTCTGATGGCCACGGTCGAAACCGGGGGCTGGGTGACGGTCTTACCCGAGGATTCGGCGCGGTTTCATGCGATTGGCAAACCGGTGCGATTGGTCCCGTTGACCGGTCCCGAACCGGCCCATTCGGTCGGGCTGGTTGCCCCCTGGCGAGAACCGCATACCCCAGTTCTGGAGAGCCTCTTGCGCGAGGCCCGCCGATTGGCAGCCGAGTCTTGATAGAGAATATCTATCAATTGACCGGATGGCGATATTGATTTGCCATGGTGATACCTGATTGACTGACCTCAGCAACCGCATGAGGCCAGCCATGAATGAAACCGTCCCCACATCTGAGGAAATCGATACCCTCCTCGCAGAATATTCGCATCTCGAAGGACCGCTATTGCCGATCCTTCACGCCATGCAAGACAGTTTTGGCCATATTCCCGAGGCGGCACATCGCCCCATCGCCGAGGCCCTGAACATCAGCCGGGCGGAACTGCATGGCGTGATCAGTTTCTACCACGATTTCCGCGAGAACCCCGTCGGGCGGCATGTGCTGAAAATCTGCCGTGCCGAGGCTTGTCAGGCGGTGGGCGGCACGGCGCTGGCAGAGGCGACATTGGCCAAGCTGGGGCTGGATTGGCACGGTACGACAATAAACGGGGCGGTGACGGTCGAGCCGGTCTATTGCCTCGGGCTCTGTGCCTGCGCGCCCGCCGCGATGCTGGATGACCGGGTGGTCGGCCGGGTGGACAACGCCCGGATGGATACCCTCCTGGCGGAGGCGGGCGCATGAAGATTTACGTACCCATGGACAGCGCGGCCAAGGCACTGGGTGCCGAGGATGTGGCCGCGGCGATCCGCACAGAGGCCAAGGCACGGGGCATCGAAATCGAACTTGTCCGCAATGGCACGCGCGGGATGATCTGGCTGGAGCCGCTGGTCGAGGTCGAGATCGACGGCGTGCGCCACGGCTATGGCCCGGCCACGGTTGGCGATGTGGCGGATATTCTGGCGGGCGACAGCGCCAAGGCGCTTGGCCCGGTCGAGAAACTGGACTGGATGAAGCGGCAGACGCGGCTGACCTTTGCCCGCGTCGGCGTGATCAACCCACTTTCCCTGAGCGATTACGAGGCGCATGGCGGGCTTGCCGGTCTGTGGCGCGCCATCGGCATGGACGGGGCGGGAATCGTCGAAGAGGTGACCAAGTCAGGCTTGCGCGGGCGTGGCGGGGCCGGGTTTCCCACCGGCATCAAGTGGAAAACCGTGCATGATGCTGCAGGGCCGCAGAAATACATCGTCTGCAACGCCGATGAGGGCGATAGCGGCACCTTTGCCGACCGGATGATCATGGAGGGCGACCCTTTCACGCTGATCGAGGGCATGGCGATTGCCGGTCTCGGCGTGGGCGCTACCAAGGGCTACGTCTATCTACGTTCGGAATATCCCGACGCCATCCGGGTGATGCGCCGCGCGGTCGAGATCGCGCGCGGGGCGGGGGTGCTGGGCGCGGATGTGCTGGGGTCTGGCCGCGCCTTCGAAATGGAAATCCGCGTGGGTGCCGGGGCCTATGTCTGTGGCGAGGAAACCTCGCTGCTGAACAGCCTCGAAGGCAAGCGCGGCGTGGTGCGCGCCAAGCCGCCGCTGCCTGCATTGGAGGGTTTTCTCGGGCGACCCACTGTGGTGAACAACGTGATTTCGCTGGCCACCGTGCCGGTGATCTTCGAGAAGGGCGCGCAGTATTACGCCGATTTCGGGCTGGGCCGCTCACGCGGCACCGTGACCTTGCAGATCGCAGGCAACGTGGCGCGCGGTGGGCTCTTCGAGACGGCTTTCGGTATCTCCCTCGGGGAGGTGGTGAACGATCTCGGCAGCGGTACCGCCTCGGGCCGCCCGGTCAAGGCGGTGCAGGTGGGCGGGCCGCTCGGGGCCTATATCCCAGTGTCCAACTTCGACGCGCCGCTCGGATACGAGGAACTGGACGCCAAGGGTGGTCTCTTGGGCCATGCGGGGCTGGTGGTCTTCGATGACGCCGCCGACATGTTGCAAATGGCCCGCTTCGCGATGGAATTCTGCGCGGTAGAAAGCTGTGGCAAATGCACTCCCTGCCGGATTGGTGCTGTGCGCGGCGTCGAGACGCTGGACCGGATCGCCGAGGGCGACGGAGCGGCGATCCCGCTCCTGACCGATCTCTGCGAGACGATGAAAGACGGCTCGCTCTGCGCGCTGGGCGGGTTCACGCCCCTGCCGGTGATGTCCGCGCTCACGCATTTTCCCAATGATTTCGCCACCCAACAGGAGGCCGCCGAATGAAGGATTTAATCATTCCGAACGACCGCGACATGGGCACACCCGCCAAGACCGGCGCGCCGGTGACACTCGAGATCGACGGCATGGCCGTCACCGTGCCCGAAGGCACCTCGGTGCTGCGCGCGGCGGCCGAGGCTGGCATCCAGATCCCCAAGCTCTGCGCCTCCGACAACCTTGAGGCCTTCGGCTCCTGCCGCCTCTGCGTGGTCGAGATCGAAGGGCGGCGCGGCACACCCGCCTCCTGCACCACGCCCGTGACCCCCGGCATGGTGGTCCACACCGGCTCAAGCAAGGTGCGCAAGATCCGCAAGGGCGTGATGGAGCTTTATATCTCCGATCACCCGCTGGATTGCCTGACCTGTTCGGCCAATGGCGATTGCGAATTGCAGGACATGGCCGGCGCCGTCGGCCTGCGCGACGTGCGCTATGAGGCCCCGGAAAATGGCGGCATGGTCAACCATTTCGAGGCCCGCAACACGAGCGGCGAAGCCAATCCCGAATGGCTGCCCAAAGACGACAGCAATCCCTATTTCAGCTACGATCCCAGCAAATGCATCGTCTGCAACCGCTGTGTGCGCGCCTGCGAAGAGGTGCAGGGCACCTTCGCGCTGACCATTCAGGGCCGTGGCTTTGACAGCCGGGTGTCGGCGGGTAATGCGGGCGATGATTTCCTCGCCTCCGATTGCGTGAGCTGCGGGGCCTGCGTGCAGGCCTGCCCGACCGCGACCTTGCAGGAGAAATCCATCATCGAGATGGGCACGCCCGACCGGTCGGTCGTGACCACCTGCGCCTATTGCGGAGTTGGCTGCTCGTTCAAGGCCGAGATGAATGGCGACGAGTTGGTGCGCATGGTGCCCTACAAGCACGGCAAGGCCAATCGCGGGCATTCTTGCGTCAAGGGCCGGTTCGCCTATGGCTACGCCCATCACAAGGACCGCATTCTCAAGCCGATGATCCGCGACCGGATCACCGATCCCTGGCGCGAGGTCGAGTGGGACGAGGCGCTGAGTTTTGCCGCCAGCAAGATGCGCGGGCTTCAGGAGACATATGGCAAGAAATCCATCGGCGTGATCACGTCGAGCCGCTGCACCAACGAGGAAACCTATCTGGTGCAGAAACTGGCCCGCGCGGTCTTTGGCAACAACAACACCGACACCTGCGCGCGGGTCTGTCATTCGCCCACCGGCTACGGGTTGGGTCAGACATTCGGCACCTCTGCGGGCACGCAAGATTTCGATTCTGTCGAGCAGACCGATGTGGTGGTGGTGATCGGCGCGAACCCGACCGACGGGCACCCGGTCTTTGCCTCCCGCCTCAAGAAACGGCTGCGCGAAGGCGCAAAGCTGATCGTGGTCGATCCGCGCCGGATTGATCTGGTGAAATCGGCGCATGTCGCGGCGTCGCATCACCTGCCGCTGCGTCCCGGCACGAATGTCGCCGTGGTCAGCGCCCTTGCGCATGTGATCGTGACCGAGGGGCTGATAAATGAAGAGTTCATCCGCGCGCGCTGCGATTGGGATGAATTCCAGCATTACGCCGAGTTCATCAGCAACCCCCGCCACTCGCCCGAGGCAACGGCGATGCTCACCGGCGTCGATCCGGCAGAGCTGCGCGCCGCCGCCCGCCTCTTTGCCACCGGCGGCAACGGGTCCATCTACTACGGCCTTGGCGTGACCGAACATAGCCAAGGGTCCACCACTGTCATGGGCATCGCCAATCTGGCCATGCTGACTGGCAACATGGGACGGCCCGGCGTCGGCGTGAACCCGCTGCGCGGTCAGAACAACGTGCAGGGCGCCTGCGACATGGGCTCTTTCCCGCACGAATTGCCCGGCTATCGCCACGTCAAAGGCCCCGAGGTCCGCAAGGTCTTTGAAGAGGCATGGGACGTTCAGATCGACGCGGAACCGGGCCTGCGCATTCCCAACATGCTCGACGCCGCCGTGGATGGCACCTTCAAGGGGCTCTATTGTCAGGGCGAAGACATCCTGCAATCGGACCCCGACACCAAGCATGTGGCGGCGGGGCTGGCGGCGATGGAGTGCATCATCGTGCATGACCTCTTTCTCAACGAGACCGCGAATTACGCGCATGTGTTCCTGCCCGGCTCGACCTTCCTGGAAAAGGACGGCACCTTTACCAATGCCGAGCGCCGCATCAACCGCGTGCGCAAGGTGATCCCGCCCCTCAATGGCTATGCCGACTGGGAGATCACCCAGATGCTCGCCAATGCCATGGGCGCGGGGTGGACCTATGCGCATCCGGCCCGGATCATGGAGGAAATCGCGGCGACGACGCCGTCCTTCGCCGGGGTGGATTACGCGCTGTTGGAGGAAAAAGGCAGCGTACAATGGCCCTGCAACGAGGCGCATCCCGAGGGCATGCCGCTGATGCATATCGACGCGTTCATGCGCGGCAAGGGGCGGTTCATCGTCACCGAATATGTCGCGACGGATGAAAAGACCGGCCCGCGTTTCCCGCTGTTGCTGACCACCGGGCGCATCTTGAGCCAGTATAATGTCGGCGCGCAGACAAGGCGCACCGACAACGTGGTCTGGCACGAGGAGGACCTGCTGGAGATCCATCCCCATGATGCCGAAGTTCGCGGGCTGAAAGACGGCGATTGGGTGCGTCTGGCCAGCCGCGCGGGCGAAACCACGCTGCGCGCCAAGCTCACCGATCGCGTGAGCCCCGGCGTGGTCTACACCACCTTCCACCACCCCGACACGCAGGCCAATGTCATCACCACCGACTATTCCGACTGGGCCACCAACTGCCCGGAATACAAGGTGACGGCGGTGCAGATCAGCTTGTCGAACGGGCCGACCGACTGGCAGGAAGATTATGCTGCGCAGGCCGCCCAGGCGCGGCGTATCCTGCCTGCGGCAGAGTGATGGCGATGGGCTTTTCTCCCACCCAAAGCCGCCCGGGCCTCTCCGTGCAGGCAGAGGGGGCGCGCCGCGTCACCCGCGCCCTGCCCGAAGAGGCCCCGGTAGCCTTTGTTTTTGACGGCACGACGCAGGCGGTGATGATGGCGACACCCGATGACATCGCCGATTTTGCCCATGGCTTCGCCGTGACCGAGGGGATCGTGACCGCCCCGGACCAGATCGAGGAGTTCGAGATCGCCGCGCATGATCAGGGCATCGAGGCGCGGTTCTGGCTGCGCGACGATCGTCAGGAGGCGCTCACGGCGCGACGGCGGCAGATGGCGGGGCCGGTGGGCTGTGGCCTCTGCGGTATCGACAGCCTGGAACAGGCGGTGCGGGCGGTGCCGTCCGTGATCCATGCAGGGCCGGTCTTTGCCGCGCGAGAGATCGCCTGCGCCACCGCGGCGCTCGGCGC
Organism: Maritimibacter sp. 55A14; assembly: GCF_003122205.1. Taxonomy (GTDB): domain Bacteria; phylum Pseudomonadota; class Alphaproteobacteria; order Rhodobacterales; family Rhodobacteraceae; genus QEYE01. Next base: position 137,938 of record NZ_QEYE01000008.1, on the reverse strand, counting down.
GTGCCAGCCGCTGCATGATCTGACCCGCGCCACCCATGCCGCCGGGTTCATCCGGCCCGGCGAGGGCGTGGTGATGGCGCGCGAGGATGTGGGGCGGCACAATGCACTCGACAAACTCGTTGGCGCGCTCTGGCGTGGCGGCATCGACCCGGCAACCGGGGCCATCGTGATGACCAGCCGCCTTTCGGTCGAACTGGTGCAGAAATGCGCCGTGGCAGGCTGCGCCATCCTCATCGCTGTCTCCGCCCCCACCGCACATGCGCTTCGGCTTGCCGAGACATCCGGCATCACCCTCGCGGCCTTCGCCCGCGGCGGCGGGTTCGATCTCTATTCCCATCCCCACCGCATCGACATCGAGGTTCACCATGTCGCCTGAGAAAATGGTTCATATGGCCAACCAGATTGCCACATTCTTCAAGACCCAGCCCGGCGGGGATCAGGCCGCCCGCATCGCCGCACACCTGACCGATTATTGGGAGCCACGCATGCTGGATCAGCTTCACGCCCATGTCGATGCAGGCGGAAAGGGGTTGGACGATCTGGTGATTGCGGCAGAGACTGAGATCGTGAAGACGCACATACGCGCCTGACACGGTGAAACTCCATGCGGTGCGGCGTCGGAGCTATCCCAAGGCCTTGCACCCAGCTTGGCTGCTCCTGTTCACTTTGATGTGAATCCTCAGCGGTCAGAGTTCTGCAACAATGCCGTTGTAGGGGTATACCGGCTTTGATGATGTGACCGCCCCCGACGGCATCGGTGTGCCAAGGTGGGTCTGAAATGATCCACAATGGAGGACGGTCACGTCATCAAAGCCATAGCTAGAACGATCCGCGCCGACAGGCGTCGCCCAAGCTGGGCCGTCGAGCGGGATCATCGTCGCGTCTCAAGAGGTCAGTGCTTCCAGCACAGGGCAATCGGGCACCTCGTCGCCGGAACACTGCGCTGCCGTTTCGGCCAGAACCCGCTCGATGCGCCTGAGATCGGCGATCTTCTCACGCACGTCGGCAAGGTGCCGTTCGGTGCGTTCCTTCACCTCGGCGCATGTCTGCGTCCCGTGATCGACGAGCGCGAGCAGCCCGCGGATATCGTCGAGCGAGAATCCCAGCTCACGCGCCCGCAGGATGAAGCGCAGCCGCTCCAGATGGCGGTCATCGTAGACGCGATAACCGGCTTCCGTGCGCGGCGGCTCCGGCATCATGCCGATCTTCTCGTAGTAGCGGATGGTCTCCAGGTTGCAGCCGGTCCGGCGCGCAAGCGCTGCCCGGTACAATCCCTTCCCTGACGTGCCGAGTCTCATCTTTTCTGCAAGGACCCCTTGAGCCTGTAGCTACTACAGACCTTAGACTGTTTTTGGATGGAGTCGATACAGAGAACACGTCCGACTATCGCGAGCCGGCAAAGGAGCACAAACCGTGAAGGACGCCACGATCATCAAGACCGGTGTCATCGGCACCGTCATCGCCGCCATCTGCTGCTTCACACCGGTGCTGGTCATCGGGCTGGGCGTGGTCGGACTCTCCGCCTGGCTCGGCTGGCTGGACTATGTGCTGCTGCCGACGTTGGCGGTGTTCGTCGGCGTTACGGCCTACGGCCTCTGGCGCCGGCAACGGGCCGCCGCCTGCTGCGAAACGGATACCAAAGCAACGAAGGAGACCAGATAACATGGCCGATTGCTGCACACCGCCGTCGGGCGGGCGCTACGACATTGCCGTCATCGGCGCCGGCTCGGCGGGGTTCTCCGCCGCCATCACGGCGGCCGAACAGGGCGCCAATGTTGCGCTGATCGGCCACGGCACGATCGGCGGCACCTGTGTCAATGTCGGCTGCGTGCCGTCGAAGACCATGATCCGCGCCGCCGAGGCCCTGCATGTTGCGCGCGCCGCCAGCCGTTTCCCCGGCCTTGCCGGAGAGGCGCAGGTGACGGACTGGCCAGCTCTTGTGGACGCCAAGGACGACCTCGTGGCGAGCCTCCGCCAGGGCAAGTACGTCGACCTGCTGTCCGCCTGGCCCGGCATTTCCTATGTCGACGGGGCCGCACGCCTGAGCCCTGACGGCATCGCCGTGAACGGTCAGATCGTCCCGGCAGGCAAGGCCATCATCACGACCGGCGCCGCGCCGGCAAAGCCGGACATCCCCGGCATCGACGACGTGCCCTGGCTGACCAGCACTACCGCGCTGGAGCTGACGGTCCTGCCCCGATCGCTGATCGTCATCGGCGGAGGCTATGTCGGCTGCGAGCTTGCGCAGATGTTCGCGCGCATGGGCACGGCGGTGACGCTGGTGACTCGTTCGCACCTCTTGCCGGAGGCCGAGCCGGAGGTATCGGAAGCACTGACCGGCTATCTGCGCGACGAAGGTCTGGCCGTGCATGACGGCCTCGCCTACCGGCGGATTGTGCAAGTGGACGGCGGCGTTGCCCTGAGCGTGGAGATCGAAGGACAGGAAGAAACGCTGACGGCGGAGCAGGTGCTGGCGGCGACGGGGCGAACGCCCAACACGCGCGGGCTCGGTCTTCCAGACAACGGTGTGCAACTCGGCAACAATGGCGCCATCCCGGTCGACGGGCGGATGCGCACCTCCAAGGCCGGTCTCTACGCCGCCGGCGACGTGACCGGACGCGACCAGTTCGTCTACATGGCCGCCTACGGCGCCAAGATCGCCGCGCTCAACGCGCTGAACGGCGACAGCTTCGTCTACGATAACGGCGCCATGCCCTGGGTGGTGTTCACCGACCCGCAGGTAGCGGGCGTCGGCCTGACGGAGAAAGCCGCAAGGGCGGCGGGCTACGACGTCAAGACCTCGGTCCTGCCGCTCGATCAGGTCCCCCGTGCGCTTGCGGCGCGCGACACGCGCGGGCTCATCAAGCTGGTCGCCGACGCGGGAACCGACCGCCTGCTGGGCGGCCAGATCCTTGCGCCCGAGGGCGCCGACAGCGTCCAGACGCTGGCGCTTGCCCTCAAGGCCGGCATGACCGCAAAGGCGCTCGGCGAGACGCTCTTCCCGTACCTGACCACCGTCGAGGGGCTGAAGCTCGCCGCGCAGACCTTCGACAAGGACGTGGCGATGCTGTCCTGCTGTGCGGGGTAACCTTCTCCGTCACCTCGCGGGATGACCGCACTCCCGGCACCGGACGCCGCTGCCGCTCGCTTGAACCTGCACCCTGAAATGGAATGGAAACAGCTTCACCGAAGCGGCTCTACCTGGCTCCACAAAATCTCCCCTTTCAAGAAGAATATCAGTAACTTACTTATTCTTCATGGTGTTCTCCAAAGCTTGTCTCGCTGAGGTGTTTCAGTGAGGACACTTGAGGATATGGCCGTCGGAGCCTCAGCCCTCCGGCCAAGGCGGTACAAAGGCGTCAGTGCCCGCGGCGCGCCGCCTCGATCGCGGCGACGTCGATCTTCTTCATGTCCATCATCGCTTCAAAGGCGCGCTTTGCTTCGCCGCCTCCCGCCGCGAGCGCTTCCACCAAGACCCGTGGAGTGATCTGCCAGGAAATTCCCCATTTATCCTTGCACCATCCGCAGGCGCTTTCCTGGCCACCATTTTCGACAATGGCGTTCCAGTAGCGGTCGGTTTCTTCCTGATCCTCCGTGGATACCTGGAAGGAGAAGGCTTCGCTATGCGTGAATGCAGGCCCGCCGTTCAGGCCCAGGCAGGGAATGCCAAGCACGGTGAAATCAACCGTCAGTACGTCACCCTCCTTGCCGGCGGGATAGTCGCCGGGCGCATGGTGGATGGCACTTACCGAACTGTCGGGAAAGGTCTCGGCATAGAAGCGGGCAGCGGCCTCGGCGTCTTTGTCATACCAGAGGCAGATCGTGTTCTTCGCAACGGTCATCGTTTATCCATCCTCATCTTGAACCAATCGGACTCAACAGGTCCCGGCCCCGGTGCGTTTCCCGGATCTGCCATGGGGTGCAGCGCGAAGCGGGCCGGCCGTCAGGCCCGCCCGGCGGCGGGTGCGGAATCCGCCGCCTCCCAATGGGCCATGTGATCCGCCATCGCCTTCTTGAACGCGGGCCTGTCGGTGCCGCGGCCCACATAGGCTGTGAGTGCCGGGTAGTCCGCCAGCGCGCCCTCGGCTTCGAGCACGCGCAGCACTTCGACCATCGCGATGTCGGCAATGCTGAAATCGCCAGCCAGCCAGTCCCGTCCTGCCAATTCCTGCTCCAGCGGGGCCAACCGGGCATCCATGCCCTGCCTGGCATGTTCCTTGACCGCCGCCGCAGGCGCCGGGCCGAAGAAATCCGGAAACCGCCCCGCGAGTACCATCTGCATCCAGTGCGAACTCGCAATCTCGACCGTGTTCAGGGCGGCGAACAGCCATTGCGTGACCGCCGCCCGGCGGGGCTCGGGCATCAGCGCGCCACCCTCGCCGAGGTGCAACAGGATCGCGCCGCTTTCGAACAGCGTCAGATCTCCGTCGCGGATCACCGGCACCTGCCCGAAGGGCTGCATCCGCCGGTGCGCTTCGCTCTTGGGATGAACCGGAACGGTTTCGACGCGATACGGGCGACCGAGTTCTTCCAGCCCCCATCGCACCCGCATGTCGCGCACGAAGCCACGCGGGAATTCGGGCAGCCAATCATAAGTAAAGAGCGTGAGTGTCATTCGGCCTCTCCCGAGTCGAAAAGCGGCTCGAAGCCCGCCCACATCATCCGCATGCCATCAAAGGGCATTGCGGACATATCCATGTCTCCCATCTCGGCTTCCATCGCCTTGGCGGCTGCGTCGCAGGTGGCGCGGTCGGGCCAGGCCGCCCAGCTGAAGACCGGCACTTCGCCCTCTTCGGCCTTGGCTGCCTGGTAGAAGTCTGTCTTCTTGCCGCGGGGGACGTCTTCGCCCCAGGTTTCGATCATGCCCTTGGCGCCGCGCTTCTGAAACATCTTCCAGCCCTCGCCGGCCATTTGGGCGTAGGCGGTCCTGTTCTTTTCCGGCACCGCCAGCAGGAAGCCCTGGTAGTAGCCCGCGCCATTATGCTGACCGGCTTCGTAGACCGGTGAGAACCCGCCGAAGATCATGCGGCTGCCATCGAAGGGCATCGCGGGGTCGTCCTGCATCTTCGCCCAGGCCGCATCCGCGTCCGCCTTGTCCGGCCATTCGATCCAGGAAAACACGATGGCTTCATCGTCTTTGGCATCCACCGCGCCATAGAAGTCGGTGACCTTCCCCTTGGGCACATCCACACCCCAGGTCTCGACCATGCGGGTGGCGCCGTAGGATTTGAACAGCGGCCAGGCAGCCGACACATGCTCGGCGTATTTCGCCTTGTTCGAGGTCGGCACCGCCGCCACGGCACCCGTAAAATAGGCCATATCACACTACCCTTCATTCAAACTGAAACTGGTGCAGGCGAATCCTGCTTGAAGCCCGATCGTGGCAGCGGTAGTATGAAACAACAACTGTCCATATGGAAAAATGACCAAACAGGCAAGAATCCCCCGCCCCCGCTACGACGAGGGCTGCTTGGCGGCCCATGCGCTGAACCTGATCGGGGACCGCTGGGCACTGCTGGTGGTGCGCGAGTTGATGTTCGCCCCGAAACGGTTCCAGATGATCCGCGCCGGCCTTCCCGGCATCTCGGCCAGCGTGTTGACCGGGCGTTTGGCGCAACTCGCCCGGAACGGGGTCGTCGACCACGATGAGAGGTTGGGCGTTTACTCGCTCACGGATGCGGGACGCGGCCTGTTGCCGGTGCTGGAGGCGCTCTGCCGTTGGGCGCTGATGGTGCCGGGCCATGACCCGTCCCGCTTCATCAGCCCCTCGGCGCTGATGATCTCGATGCGGGTGAGCCTGATTCCGGAACCGGGCCGGGGTCGCGAGGCCAAGGCGGGATTCGATTTCGGCGACGAGGCCTTCGAGATGCGGCTGACCGAAGGCCGGTTGCAGACCAGCCTGGTCACCCGACCCGAAGCACCCTTTATCCTTTCAGGAAATGGCAATGTGCAGGCAAAAGCCGTCTACGGCACCACGCCGTTGGCGGAACTGGTTGCCAGAGGCGAGGTCGGCGTGGAGGGTGACGTTTCCGCTGCGCAGGAGTTTCTCTGCCTTTTCCGGCTTGAGCGTCAATCCTGACCCGCCCCGGCCGTAGCGAGGCGCCACAGGGGCAAGCGGGACACGCCAAAGCGGCCGGATCCGGCCTGTGACCTTTTTGCGCTGGCCTTGCAGCGCGTCCTCGGGTAACGCCGCCGCAGGCTTCCCCCTCACGATGCAGGCATCAGTCCAATGGACCTCAGAAATATCGCGATCATCGCCCATGTCGACCACGGCAAGACCACGCTGGTGGACGAGTTGCTCAAACAGTCGGGCGCATTCCGCGAAAACCAGTCGGTCGCCGAGCGGGCGATGGACAGCAACGACCTGGAGCGCGAGCGCGGGATCACCATCCTGGCCAAGGCCACGTCGGTGGAATGGCACGGCACGCGCATCAATATCGTGGACACCCCCGGACATGCCGATTTCGGCGGCGAGGTGGAGCGCATCCTGAGCATGGTGGACGGCGTCGTACTGCTGGTCGACGCGGCCGAGGGGCCGATGCCTCAGACGAAATTCGTCACCTCCAAGGCGCTGGCGCTGGGGCTGCGCCCAATCGTCTGCCTCAACAAGGTGGACAAGCCCGCCGCCGATCCCGACCGGGCGCTCGACGCGGTCTTCGATCTCTTCGCGGCGCTCGACGCCGATGACGAGCAGCTCGATTTCCCGGTGCTCTACGCCTCAGGCATCAACGGCTGGTGCGATACCGAACTGGACGGGCCGCGCAAGGATCTGACCGCGCTTTTCGAGCTGGTGCTCGCCCATGTCCCCGCCCCGGCGCAAGCCGCCGCCATCGAAGCGCCGTTCCGGATGCTGGCGACCACGCTGGGCGCCGATCCCTATCTGGGGCGCATCCTGACCGGCCGGGTGGAAAGCGGACGGGTCAAGGCCGGCGACACGCTCAGGGCTCTGTCGCGCGACAGCAGGCAGATCGAGAATTTTCGCGTGACCCGCGTCATGGCGTTCCGCGGCCTGGGCCAGCAGCCCATCGATCGCGCCGAGGCCGGCGATATCGTCACCATCGCCGGCATGTCCAAGGCCACCGTGGCCGACACGCTGGCCGCGCCCTCGGTCACCGAGGCCCTGCCCGCGCAGCCCATCGACCCGCCCACGATCTCTGTCACGTTCGGGATCAACGACAGCCCGCTGGCCGGCCGGGACGGCAGCAAGGTGCAGTCCCGCGTGATCCGCGAGCGGCTCCTGAAGGAAGCCGAGTCGAACGTGGCGATCCGGGTGACGGACACGCCCGGTGGCGAGGCTTTCGAAGTGGCGGGACGCGGCGAGTTGCAGATGGGCGTGTTGATCGAGAACATGCGCCGCGAGGGGTTCGAGCTGTCGATCTCGCGCCCGCAAGTGCTGATGCGCCACGAGGACGGCCAGCAACTCGAACCGATCGAGGAAGTGACCATCGACGTCGATGACGAGTTCACCGGCGCGGTGATGGAAAAGCTGACCGGCCCGCGCCGCGGCGAGGTGTCGGAGATGAAACCGGCGGGTGCGGGCAAGACCCGCATCATCGCGCTGGTGCCCTCGCGCGGGCTCATCGGCTATCACGGCGAGTTCCTGACCGACACGCGCGGCACCGGCGTTCTGAACCGCGTGTTCCACGGCTGGGCGCCCTGGAAGGGCCACATTCCCGGCCGCCGCGCGGGGGTGCTGATCTCGATGGAGAACGGCACCTCGGTGGCTTTCGCGCTCTTCAATCTCGAAGACCGCGGCCGCATGTTCATCGGTGCGCAGGAGCATGTCTACGAGGGCATGATCATCGGTGAACACTCGCGCGAGAACGACCTGGAAGTGAACCCGCTCAAGGGCAAGAAGCTGACCAATATCCGCGCCTCCGGCACCGACGAGGCGGTGCGACTGACCACGCCGGTGCGGATGTCGCTGGAGCAGGCGATCGCCTATATCGACGATGACGAACTGGTGGAGGTCACGCCCAAGGCCATCCGCCTGCGCAAGCGCTTCCTTGACCCGCATGAGCGCAAGCGGCAGGCGCGCGCGGCGGGTTGACGCTCGGGGCGCGGTCGGGACCTGCGCGAAGGCCCTGTCGGACGAACGCCCCCGGCCCTGACGGGAACCGGGGGCGCACCTGACAATGAGGTACAGTCAGGAGGTAATGAAGCGCGGCCGGAACCTCGAGCCGCGGGGCCGGCGCTCAGGCAGAACTTTTGCGCGCCTCGCTACCGAGCCCGAAGAAGGAGAAACACGTCGAGGCCGTATCGCGCGTTCGCAGAGCGCAGGCCCAGAGCACAGACAGGACGATCTGAACCAGCAGCACGCTGACAATTACACCGCATACGGACGCAACCAGGAAAAACAGGAGGGAGAAAACCATAACACCGACTCCTCGTTTTCAAATGCTTGCCGAAGATCAGGCCATGTTTCAGGTCATCCGGCGCCGGCGATCCATCGCCGCGTCATTTCGTCAGACCGGAACCATTCGTGTGTGACTTCCAGCTCGGAAGCCGTGAGCAGACCTCGCAGCACGACCTTGGTTCGGCGCCCCCATCACAAAACCGTGCGCGGGAAATGCGGAGAAAACATGGCGAAAATCTGCCCGGATTGGTCGCAGGGATCTGGCTGCTTTTTCCTCGGCGATTCTCCGCTCATTTTGCCGGCGGATATTCCGATCGCGCAACAATGCGTGCGATCTGGCCGTGCAGTTCACGAAGCGCGAAACGGGGCGCCGCAGGACGCCCCGTTCGCGCTGGCCGAATCTGCGTCCTTCAGTTCAGCGCCCGGTCCGTGATGGCATGGGTCCAGGCCGCGTCGCCGGGATGCGCCGTGATCACCGGGTCCGATCCGCCCCCCAGGAGCGTATCGACCGTGCGCTCGAAATCCGCCGGGTCGAGAGCACCGTTCGAGCCCTCGGTCAGCTTGGTGATCTCGCGGACCATCCGCTTCTGGTGCTTCTCCGTCTGCGCGCCGGTGGCATCGTTGTCGAGCACGATCTCCGCCGCTTCGTCGGGGTGTTCGGCCGCGTATTCCCAGCCCTTCATCGAGGCCCGCACGAAGCGCGCCATCCGGTCCACGAAGTCCGGATCGTCCAGATTGTCCTCAAGTACGTAAAGACCGTCCTCCAGCGTCGCGACACCCTGGTCTTCGTATTTGAAGGTGACGAGCTGATCCTCCGAAATGCCCGCATCGATCACCTGCCAGTATTCGTTATAGGTCATCGTCGAGATGCAGTCGGCCTGTTTCTGGAGCAGCGGATCGACATTGAAGCCCTGCTTGAGGACGGTCACACCCTCCGCGCCGCCATCGGTGGGAATGCCCAGCGCGCTCATCCAGCTCAGGAACGGGTACTCGTTACCGAAGAACCAGACGCCCAGCGTCCGGCCCGGGAAGTCCTCGGGGCCGGTGACACCCGTCTCCTTCAGGCAGGTCAGCATCATGCCCGAAGATTTGAAGGGTTGCGCGATATTGACCAGCGGCAGGCCCTTCTCGCGGCTCGCCAGCGCCGCGGGCATCCACTCCACAATGACATCCGCGCCGCCGCCCGCGATCACCTGCGGCGGCGCGATGTCCGGACCGCCGGGCTTGATCGTCACGTCCAGGTCCTCGTCGGCGTAGTAGCCTTTGTCCTGGGCGACGTAATAGCCCGCGAACTGGCCCTGCGTGACCCATTTGAGTTGCAGCGTCACCTCGTCGGCCGCCTCCGCGGCCCCCGCGCCCAGCATCAGCGCCACCGCGCCCAGGGCTGTTGTCGTCCGTTTCATGTCTCAGTCTCCCCAGTTGTTTTGACCATGTTGTCAGCGGCGTTGCGAAGGGTGCCAGAAGGTCACCCCCTTTTCCAGCAGCGCGACCGCGCCGTAGAAGGCCGAACCGGCGAGCGCCGCCACCACGATTTCGGCCCAGACCATGTCGAGCGCCAGCCGCCCGACCTCGGTCGAGATGCGGAACCCCATGCCGCGCGTGGGCGATCCGAAAAACTCCGCCACGATGGCCCCGATCAGCGCCAGCGTGGTCGCGATCTTCAGGCCGTTGAAGATGAAGGGCATCGCCGCGGGCAGGCGCAGCTTCAGGAGCGTCTGCCAGTAGGATGCGGAATAGGTGCGCATCAGGTCGCGCTGCATCGCGCCGGCCGCCGCCAGCCCCTGCACGGTGTTGACCAGCATCGGAAAGAACACCATCGCCACGACAACCGCGGCCTTGGACTGCCAGTCGAACCCGAACCACATCACGAGGATCGGCGCGGTGCCGATGATCGGCAGGGCGGCCACGAAATTGCCGACCGGCAGGAGCCCGCGCCGCAGGAAGGGCGAGCGGTCGATCATGATCGCGACCGCCACCGCCGCCCCGCAGCCGATCGCATAGCCCGACAGCGCACCCTTGACGAATGTCTGCACGAAATCGTCCCAGAGAACCGGCAGGCTGGCCGCGAAACGCACCGCGATGGCCGTCGGCGCGGGCAGGATCACGCCGGGCACCGCCAGACCGCGCACCACCGCCTCCCAGACGACGACGATCGTGAGCCCGAAGATCGCCGGCACCAGCAGGCGTACGCCGCGACCCGCTGCGCCGCGCGACAGCCGCACGTTCAGGGCCAGCGCCCCAGCCCAGAAGAGCGCCGCGAAGAGAAGCCAGATCATCGGTCCATCCCCAAGCGCCGCAGCGTCGTCCGCTGTACCAGCCCGATCGCGCCCACCATCAGCGCCGCCAGGATCGCCGCGCCGATCAGCGCCGACCAAATCTGCACGGTCTGCCCATAATAGCTGCCCGCCAGCAGACGCGCGCCCAGCCCGGCCACGGCGCCTGTCGGCAACTCGCCCACGATGGCGCCCACCAGGCTCGCCGCGACGCCAACTTTCAGCGAGGTGAAGAGATAGGGCAGCGAGGCGGGCAGGCGCAGGCGCCAGAAAACCTGCGCGCGGCTCGCGTTCCAGGTTCGCATCAGGTCCATCTGCATCGCATCGGGGCTGCGCAGCCCCGACACCATGCCCACGACCACCGGAAAGAACGACAGATAGGCCGAGATCACCGCCTTGGGCAAAAGCCCGGTGACACCGACGGAGTTCAGCACCACGATGATCATCGGCGCGATGGCCAGGATCGGCACGGTCTGCGAGGCGATCGCCCAGGGCATGACGCTCATATCCATCGCCCGGTTGAGCACGATGCCGATGGCCAGCACGATCCCCAGCCCGGTGCCGATGGCAAAACCCAAAAGCGTGGCCGAGAGCGTGATCCAGCCGTGATAGACCAGGCTGCGCTTGGAAGTGACCGTCTTCTCCACCGTGGTCTGCCAAAGCTCCGCGGCCACCTGATGCGGCGCGGGCAGTTTCGGGCGCTCCTGCACCATCGTATCTGCCACGACCTCGCGCAGGCTCAGGCTCTGTCCCGCGCGCGCGGCCTGGTCCAGCGTCCACTGGCTGTTCATCCAGACCGCACCCGCATACCAGATCGCGACAATCGCGGCGACCACGCTCAGGATCGGCAGAAGCGACCTCATCCGCGCTGCTCCCAGGTCTTCATCTTTCCCGAAATACTCCCGCCGGAGGCACGAAACTCTTCACCGGAACGCCCGCCCCACGCGGCGCGCCTTGAGTATTTTAGGAAAGGCGAAACCATTTGCGTGGCACGTTGTCCGGGCGGTACAGGCTGGAGAGCCGATGGCCGTGAAAGGTGAAGGCCCCCAGTCTGCGCATGGCGGGGGGCTGCGCCGGGCCGGGCGCGGAAGGCCGCGTCACCCCTCATAGGCGTGCCCTGCCCGCAACCCCTCGCGCACCCGGTGGGCGACCTCCAGAAATTCGGCCGTGTCGCGGATGTCGAGTGGGCGTTCGCGGGGCAGCGGGCTTTCGATCACGTCGGTGATCCGGCCGGGACGCGGCGACATGACGACAATGCGGGTGCTCAGATAAACCGCCTCGGGAATCGAGTGGGTGACAAAACAGATCGTCTTGTCGGTCCGGTCCCAGAGGCTCAGCAACTGCTCATTCAGATGGTCGCGCACGATCTCGTCCAGCGCCCCGAATGGCTCGTCCATCAGCAGGATATCGGCGTCAAAAGCCAGCGCGCGCGCGATGGAGGCGCGCTGCTGCATTCCGCCCGAAAGCTGCCAGGGGAATTTTTTCTCGAATCCGGTCAGATCGACCAGTTCCAACACCCGGCTCACCCGTGCGTCCTGATCGGGTCTGGAGTAGCCCATGATCTCCAGCGGCAGGCGGATATTTCCGCCGATCGTGCGCCAGGGATAAAGCCCCGCCGCCTGGAACACATAGCCATAGGCACGCGCGCTCCGCGCGGCTCCGGGGCTCACGCCATTGACGGAGATCGTCCCGCCGGTGGGATGCTCCAGATCGGCCATGCAGCGCAGGAAGGTCGTCTTGCCGCAGCCCGAGGGGCCGATGAAGCTTACGAAATCGCCCTTTTGCACGTCGAGGCTCACGTCCTTGAGGGCGTGAACCGGGCCGTCGTTGGTCTGGAAGGTGAGGCTGAGAGTTTCAGCCCTTACAACAGGTTGCTCGCTCACTGGCTGGCCTTTTCCCTAAATCCCCGCCGGAATGTTCATCGGATCGCGGTGGATCTGCTTGGGCGCAGTCAGCGCCTTCCACTTGCTGAGCGCCTGATGCGCCGAGGGGAAGGCCGGACGCGGCACGAAGCGGCCGCGGCCGGGCTGGGGTTGCGAGTTCTGGCCCCAGGCCCAGATCACCTCGCCGCGCGAAATGGTGTAGCGCGCCTGCGCGGAGACCTCGAAGCCCTCGAACACGTTATAGTCGAGGATCGAATGATGGTTGGCCTGGCTGATCGTCTTGGAAATCTTCGGATCCCAGACGGTGATATCCGCATCCGCCCCTTCGACGATGGCGCCCTTTTTGGGGTAGATGTTGAGGATTTTCGCAACATTGGTCGAGGTCGCCGCGACGAACTCGTTGGGCGTAAGCCGCCCGGTTTCCACGCCCCGCGTCCAGAGCACCGCCAGCCGTTCCTCCAGCCCGTTGGAGCCGTTGGGGATCTTGGTGAAATCTCCCAGCCCCATCCGCTTCTGTTCGGTCGAGAAGGCGGCATGGTCGGTCGCCACCACCTGCAGAGAGCCGGCCTGCAGCCCGGCCCAGAGACTGTCCTGGTGCTCCTTGTTGCGGAAGGGCGGCGACATCACGCGCCGCGCGGCATGGTCCCAATCCTTGTTGAAATACTCGCTCTCGTCGAGGGTCAGGAACTGCACCAGCGGTTCGCCATAGACGCGCATGCCCTTCTGACGCGCGCGCCGGATCGCCTCATGCGCCTGCTCGCAGGAGACATGCACGATATAGAGCGGCACGCCTGCCGCATCGGCAATGGTGATGGCGCGGTTGGCGGCCTCACCCTCGAACTCGGGCGGGCGGGAATAGGCATGCCCCTCCGGCCCCGTAATCCCCTGTTCCAGCATCTGCTGCTGCATATCGGCCACCAGATCGCCGTTCTCGGCATGGACCATCGGCAGCGCGCCCAACTCCTTGCAGCGCTTGAAGGAGGCGAACATCTCGTCATCCTCGATCATCAGCGCGCCCTTGTAGGCCATGAAATGCTTGAAGGAGTTGACGCCCATCTCGACGGCGTCCTTCATCTCGCTGAATATGGTCTCGTTCCAGCCGGTGATGGCCATGTGATAGCCGATATCCGAGCAGATCTGCGGCGCCGACTTGCGGTGCCATTCGTTGATCGCGTTCCTGATCGACCCGTCCGCGCCCGGCAGGCAGAAATCCACCAGCATCGTGGTGCCGCCGCAGGCTGCCGCCCAGGTGCCGGTCTCGAAGGTCTCGGCCGCCGTGGTGCCCATGAAGGGCATTTCCAGATGGGTGTGCGGGTCGATGCCGCCGGGGATCACATAGGCATCCGTGGCGTCGATATACGCGTCGCCCTTCAGGTCCGCACCGATCTGCTTGATCGTCTCACCCTCGATCAGGACATCGGCCTTCCAGGTGCGGTCGGCGGTGCAGACAGTGCCGTTCTTGATGACTTTGGTGGTCATTGGGTGCCTCCGGTTGAAGTTGACGGATTGTCATTCGGGACAAAAGGTTGAATGCTGAAAGGAACAACCATGAATAGCAGTCCTAAAATCGCACAGTAAATCGCGCACCTGAAACATCGAGCGTTACGCTTGATCCTCTTTCGGTTTTCCGAGATCAAATTGTCATAGATTTGACCAAGATCTTCTATAACTTCAGAAAATTCCCTTTTATTCTCAATATCCTCTTTGAAGTTTTCGAATGGAAGTCCGCGAATATGAAACTTCACAGGCCGCAACGCAAAGGCAGAAAGAAAGGCGGAAATTGACAACATTGCTGCCGCGATGCCGGTATGCCATTCAGTGTTTTGATTGTCCGTCAAACCGACCAATGCGGCAATGGCAGCAATGCATAACCCACAGAAACTTGCCGCGCGCTGATCTGCTGCAAGTGCCAGATCAACCTGTGACTGTACATTCTGTTCGGCTAAGCGGTATGCTTCCATTAGTAGCTTTTCGCTACTCAGTGTCGTTTGTTCGTCACTTTGTCTCATGGAGCACCCAAATGGTAAAGCCGCCCGAACCAATTGACAAAGGGAATACTCGCGGAGAACCGCCCAGACCGAAGCCGTCGCAGCCTTCACCTCCGCCTAAACCAAAAGAGAAGTAGGGCTTGCGATACGGTTTCACTCCACGATCCCCGCCGTCTCCACCACCGCGTGCATCAGCACATCCGCCCCCGCCGTGGCCCATTCCCTGGAAATCTCCTCGGCCTCGTTGTGCGACAGCCCGTCGACGCAGGGGCACATCACCATCGCCGTGGGCGCCACGCGGTTGATCCAGCAGGCGTCATGCCCGGCGCCCGAGATCAGGTCGCGGTGGGAATAGCCCAGGCGTTCGGCGGCGTTGCGCACGGCGGTCACGCAGGTTTCGTCGAACTCCACCGGGTCGAAGCCGCCGACCTTCTCGAACTCGATCCCGAGGCCCATCTCCTCGGCGATCTTGCCGCCCTCGTCGCGCAGGCGTTTCTCCATGTCCTCGATCACGCTCAGATCGGGGGAACGGAAATCGACGGTGAAGACCGCCTTGCCGGGGATCACGTTGCGCGAGTTGGGGTAGATGTCGATATGGCCCGCCGCGCCCACCGCATCGGGCGCGTGGGAGAGCGCGATCTCCTCGACCTTCTCCAGCACCCGCGCCATGCCGAGCCCGGCATTCCGGCGCAGCGGCATGGGCGTCGATCCGGTATGCGCCTCCTTGCCGGTGATCGTGACCTGCGTCCAGCTGAGGCCCTGACCGTGGGTGACGACGCCGATATCCTTGCCTTCGGCCTCCAGGATCGGGCCCTGTTCGATATGCAACTCGAAGAAGGCATGCATCTTGCGCGCGCCCACCTCCTCCGCGCCGCGCCAGCCGATACGGTCGAGTTCGTCGCCGAAGCGTTTGCCCTCCGCGTCCTGCCGGTCCTCGGCCCAGGCCTGCTCATGCACGCCCGCGAAAACGCCCGAGGCCAGCATCGCCGGGGCGAACCGCGTACCCTCCTCGTTGGTCCAGTTGGTGACGACGATCGGGTGCCTGGTCCTGATCCCCAGATCGTTGAGCGTGCGCACGATTTCCAGCGCCCCCAGCACCCCCAGCACGCCATCGTATTTCCCGCCCGTGGGCTGCGTGTCGAGATGCGAGCCGACATAGACCGGCAACGCGTCCGGGTCGGTGCCCTCGCGCCGGGCGAACATGGTGCCGAGTTGGTCGAGCCCCATGCTGCAGCCCTCCGCCTCGCACCACGACTGAAACAGCGCGCGGCCATCGGCGTCGGCGTCAGTCAGGGTCTGGCGGTTGTTGCCGCCCGCCACGCCCGGCCCGATCTTGGCCATCTCCATGAGACTGTCCCAGAGCCGGTCGCCGTTGATCCGTAGGTTCTCGCCCGGTGCGGCCATGTCGTCCTCCCTGTCGTTATGCGGTGGTCCCTCGCCGCCGCCGTTTCCGGCGTGCTCCGCCGTCATGGCGCGCGCGGGCCGGCGCAACAGGTGCCATCCAGGTGCCCTGCCCGACTTCGGGCCCGCCAAGGCCCGAGCCGCCCGCGCGATGCGCAGCTACGCCGTATCGCACACATGGCCCTCGCTGCATTCCCGTCCCGCAGCGGCGTCAGCAGCTTGAGCTTCCGCCCCGCGGCCCATGGACTTCTTCTGACCATTCGGTCAAAATCGACGCTATCAGTCCGGAGCGGACAGTCAAGTTTCAAGTGCGAGAGGCGAGCTTTTGAACAAACCGGACGGACGGCGGCGCACACGCATTCAGCAGAAAAACAGCCAGGCGATCCTCGATGCGGCGCTCGAGGTCTTCTCCAGCTACGGGTTCCGCGGCGCGACGCTCGACCAGATCGCGCAGGCCGCGGGGCTGTCGAAGCCGAACCTGCTCTATTATTTCGACAGCAAGGAAGACATCCATGCCGAACTTCTCGCGGGGCTGCTCGACACCTGGCTCGACCCGCTGCGGGAGCTTGATCCGGCGGGTGACCCGATCGGCGAGATCCGCGCCTATGTGCAGCGCAAGCTGGAGCTTTCACGCGATTATCCCCGCGAAAGCCGGCTCTTCGCCAATGAAATCCTGCAGGGCGCGCCGCGCATCGAGGCGGTCCTGCGCGGCGATCTCAAGACGCTGGTGGACGACCGTGCCGCGGTGATCCGAGGCTGGGCGCGGGCCGGCAAGATCGCCAATATCGACCCGTATCACCTGATTTTCTCGATCTGGGCCACGACCCAGCACTACGCGGATTTCGACGCCCAGATCGGCATGATCCTGGATGAACCCGGTACCGATCCCTTTCCCGGCGCCGCGGCGTTCCTCGACCTGCTCTACACCAAACTCCTGCGACCGGACTGATCCACCCGCGCGGCCGGATCCGTCCCCGCCACCGGCGGGGATGGGGAAATGGCAATGGCGCGGCACGCGCCGCCGCATCATTCCGCGGCCTTGGCCGCTGGGTTGTTGGGATGCGTGGTCCAGTTCGCATAATCCGCCTGCACGCTGCGCCCGGTGCGCGGGTCGACCGCGCCCGCCGGCAGGCGCTCCATCGTGATGCAATTCTCCACCGGGCAGACATTGACGCAGAGATTGCAGGCCACGCATTCCTCGTCGATCACCTCAAAGACGCGGCCCTCCGTCATGGCGATCGCCTGGTGGCTGGTGTCCTCGCAGGCGGCATAGCAGCGTCCGCATTTGATGCAGGCGTCCTGGTCGATCCGGGCCTTGGTGACGTAGTTGAGGTTCAGATACTGCCAGTCCGTCACATTGGGCACGGCGCGGCCGCGGAAATCCTCGATCCGGTCATGGCCCTTTCCCTCCATGTAGCGCAGCAGCCCGGCCTTGAGTTCCTCCACGATGCGGAAGCCGTAGGTCATGGCCGCCGTGCAGACCTGCACGTTGCCCGCGCCCAGCGCGATGAACTCCGCCGCGTCGCGCCAGGTGGTCACGCCGCCGATGCCCGAGACCGGCAACCCAGCGGTTTCCGCGTCGCGGGCGATCTCGGCCACCATGTTGAGCGCGATCGGCCTGACCGCCGGACCGCAGAGACCGCCATGACTGCCCTTGCCGTCAATCGTGGGCTCCGGTGCCATCAGGTCGAGATCGACCGAAGTGATGGAATTGACCGTGTTGATCAGGCTGACCGCATCCGCACCGCCGGCCAGCGCGGCGCGCGCCGGGCGTCGGATGTCGGTCACGTTGGGGGTCAGCTTGACGATCACCGGCATCCGCGTGGCCGCCTTGCACCAGCGCGTGACCATTTCGATATACTCAGGCACCTGGCCAACGGCCGAGCCCATGCCGCGCTCGCTCATCCCGTGCGGGCAGCCGAAATTCAGCTCGATCCCGTCCGCGCCGGTCTCCTCGACCTGTGCCAGGATATCCTTCCAGCACTGCTCCTCGCAGGGCACCATGAGCGAGACGATCATCGCCCGGTCGGGCCAGTCGCGCTTGACCGCCTTGATCTCGTCGAGATTGGTCTGGAGCGGCCGGTCGGTGATCAGCTCGATATTGTTGAGCGCCAGCACCCGCCGGTCGGCGCCATAGACCACCCCGTAGCGCGGACCGTTCACATTGACCACATGCGGGTCGAGCCCCAGCGTCTTCCACACGACCCCGCCCCAGCCGGCCTCGAAGGCGCGGCGGACATTGTATTCCTTGTCCGTGGGCGGCGCGGAGGCCAGCCAGAACGGGTTGGGCGACCTGATGCCGATGAAGTCCGTCTGCAATGTTGCCATTCTTGCGTCTCCTTCTCGCGCGGCCCGCGGAGGGCCGTCCTGTGCCTGTGTCCGGCGCCGCGGCGCCAAGCCTCAGCCGCTCAGCGCGGCATGGATTTCCTCGGCCGCATCGCGGCCCTCGGCCACCGCCGTCACCGTCAGGTCGTCGCCGCCCGAAGCGCAGTCGCCGCCGGCCCAGACCCCCGGCACGCTGGTCCGCCCGGCCCCGCTGATGGCGATCTTGCTTCCGTCGAGTTTCAGCGTCTCTGGCGCGCCGTGGAGCCGCTGCCCGATCGCCTTGAAGACCTGATCGGCACGCAGCCGGAAGGTCTCGCCTGTCTCGCGCAGACCCTCGGCGGTTTCCTCGGTGCGGGCGAACTCGACCTCGCGCGCCGCACCGTTGCCGATGACCTGTAGGGGCTGCGCGTTGGTGATGATCCGCACGCCCTTGGAGGCCGCGAGGTCCTGCTCGAATTGCGAGGCGTTCATCCGGTCGCGCCCGCGCCGGTAGACGAGCGAGACCTGCTCGGCGCCCAGCAGGCGGGCCTGCACCGCGGCATCCACCGCCGTCATGCCGCCGCCGATGACGACGACATGCCGGCCCACGGGCAGCGCGGTCAGGTCCTCCGCCTGGCGCAGTTCGGCGATGAAATCCACCGCATCGCGCACGCCGTTCCTGTCCTCGCCCTCGGTGCGCAGGGCATTGACCCCGGCAAGCCCGACTCCCAGGAAAACCGCGTCGAAACCGTCGCGCAATGCCTCCAGTGTCAGATCACCGCCAAGCCGCCGGCCCAGTTCCGGCGTGATGCCGCCGATCCCCAGAAGCCATTCCACCTCGGCCGCGGCGAACCCGCCGACGGTCTTGTAGCTGGCGATGCCGAACTCGTTCAGCCCGCCGGGTTTGGGCCGCGCATCGTAGAGCGTCACGTCATGGCCGTGCATGGCCAGGCGGTGCGCGCAGGCCAGCCCCGCCGGGCCCGCCCCCACCACGGCGACGCGCTTGCCGGTCGGCGCGGCGCGGGTGTAGGGGTGGCTGCCGCGCGCCATCGCCGTGTCGGTGGCGTAGCGTTGCAGCCGCCCGATCTCGACCGGCTTACCCTCCGCCGTCTCGCGCACGCAGGCTTCCTCGCAGAGCGTCTCGGTCGGGCAAACGCGCGCGCACATGCCGCCCAGGATGTTCTGGTCGAAGATCGTGCGGGCCGCGCCTTCGGGCGTACCGGTGGCGATCTGACGGATGAAGAGCGGGATGTCGATCGAGGTCGGGCAGGCCGTCACGCAGGGCGCGTCATGGCAGAAATAGCAGCGATCCGCGGCCACGGCGGCCTCATGCCGGTCGAAGGGCGGATGAAGGTCGGAGAAATTCTCGGACAGTTCGGCCGGGCTCAGCCGCCCCGCCACGATCCCCGGCGTGGATACGGATTTGGCCAAGGTCACCTCCCATTCTTCGCTTTTCCTCGGGTCAACTCTGCCACAAGGGTTATTTTTTATCAATTGGTAAAATATTGGGAGTGCAGTCACCGGATAGCGTTACAATTATTTTCACATCAAGATTTATGTGTAACATTTCATTTGCTCGTTGCCGCCCGACCTGCTATCACCGACCATGCGGTCGGGAATAGAAACCACTGCGATTCGGGAGGACAAGTCCGGCATGGACGCTTTCATCTGCGATGCGATCCGCACACCGATCGGCCGCTACGGCGGCGCCTTGGCGTCGATGCGCGCCGACGATCTGGCCGCCGCGCCCATCGCCGCGCTCAAGGCCCGCAATCCGGGCGTGGACTGGGCGGCGCTGGACGACGTCATATATGGCTGCGCCAACCAGGCGGGCGAGGACAACCGCAACGTCGCGCGCATGGCTGCGCTTCTGGCCGGGCTGCCGGTGGAGGTGCCCGGCACCACGGTCAACCGGCTCTGCGGCTCGGGCATGGACGCGGTCGGGCTGGCCGCACGCGGCATCCGCGCGGGCGACCAGGATCTGGTGATAGCGGGTGGTGTGGAAAGCATGAGCCGCGCACCCTTCGTCATGCCCAAGGCGGAAACGGCGTTCTCCCGCGCCAACGCGATCTACGACACGACCATCGGCTGGCGCTTCGTGAACCCGAAGATGCAAGCCGCTTTCGGAACCGACTCGATGCCCCAGACCGCCGACAACGTGGCCGCCGACTACGATGTCAGCCGCGCCGACCAGGACGCATTTGCGGCTCGCAGTCAGGCGCGCTGGGAAGCGGCGCAGAAGGCCGGGCTCTTCGCCGAGGAAATCGTGCCCGTCGAGGTGCCGCAGCGCCGGGGCGAGCCGGTTCTCGTGGACACCGACGAACACCCCCGCCCCGGTACCGACGCAGCGAAACTGGCGAAGCTCAAGGGCGTGAACGGACCCGACCTGTCGGTCACCGCCGGCAACGCCTCGGGCGTCAACGACGGCGCGGCGGCGCTGCTTCTGGCCTCGGGCGAGGCGGCCACCACTCACGGACTGACGCCCGTCGCCCGCGTCGTCGCCATGGCCGCCGCCGGGGTGGAGCCGCGCGTCATGGGCATCGGCCCGGTGCCGGCCACGCAAAAGGTTCTGGCGCGCGCCGGGCTCACGCTCGACCGGATGGATGTGATAGAGTTGAACGAGGCTTTCGCCGCACAGAGTCTGGCGGTGCTGCGCGAACTGGACCTGCCCGACGACGCGCCCCATGTAAACGCCAATGGCGGGGCCATCGCGATGGGCCATCCGCTGGGCATGTCGGGCGCGCGGCTGGTGCTGACGGCGGCCTATCAGCTTCGCCGCAGCGGCGGGCGCTACGCCCTGGCCACGATGTGCGTGGGCGTGGGACAGGGGATCGCGATCATTCTGGAACGGGTCTGACGACCGGGAGGCACGAGATGTATGCACAGATGGTGAAATCGACCGGCAGCGGCATCAAGAGCCGCGAGGAGATGTCGCCCGAAGAGCGCCATTTCCAGGACCGTGTGGATGCGGGCGAGAAGATCGAGCCGAAGGACTGGATGCCCGAGGGCTATCGCAAGACGCTCATCCGCCAGATCGGCCAGCACGCCCATTCCGAGATCGTCGGCCAGCTTCCCGAGGGCAACTGGATCACCCGCGCCCCCACGCTGGAGCGCAAGGCGATCCTGCTGGCCAAGGTGCAGGACGAGGCGGGGCACGGGCTCTACCTCTACTGTGCGGCGGAGACGCTGGGCATCAGCCGCGACGAGCTGACGCGCCAGCTTCTGTCGGGGAAGATGAAATACTCCTCGATCTTCAACTATCCCACGCTCACCTGGGCCGATATCGGCGCGGTTGGCTGGCTGGTGGACGGCGCCGCGATCATGAACCAGGTGCCGCTGCAACGTACCTCCTACGGCCCCTATTCCCGCGCCATGATCCGCATCTGCAAGGAAGAGAGCTTCCACCAGCGGCAGGGCTACGACATCATGATGAAGATGGCGAACGGCACGCCGGAACAGCGCCGCATGGCGCAGGACGCGCTGGACCGGTTCTGGTATCCCTCACTGATGATGTTCGGCCCCTCGGATGCCGAGAGCGTGCACTCCGCGCAGTCGATGGCCTGGAAGATCAAGATCAACACCAATGACGAGCTGCGCCAGAAATTCGTCGATCAGACCGTGCCGCAGGCCGAGTATCTGGGCCTGACCGTCCCCGACCCCGATTTGAAGTGGAACGAGGCGCGCGGCCATTACGACTTCTCCGAACCCGACTGGGAGGAGTTCTTCGAGGTCCTGAAGGGCAACGGGCCGTGCAACGTCGAACGCATGGCCGCGCGCCGCAAGGCTTGGGATGACGGCGCTTGGGTGCGCGAGGGGCTGATGGCCCATGCCGCCAAGCACCGCGGCCCGGTGGCGGCGGAATAGGAGAGATATCCGATGAGTAACGAACTGCCGCTCTGGGAAATTTTCATCCGCGGCCAGCACGGCATGTCGCACCGCCATGTGGGCAGCCTGCACGCCTCGGATGCGGAAATGGCGATCCGCCATGCGCGCGACGTCTATACCCGCCGCAACGAGGGGGTGAGCATCTGGGTGGTGCGCGCCGCCGACATCACCGCCTCCGCACCGGGCGAGAAGGGGCCGCTCTTCGACCCCTCGAACGACAAGGTCTACCGGCACCCGACCTTCTTCGACATCCCCGACGACGTGGGGGCGATGTGATGACCCGCGACGAGGCCTTGTTCGAGTTCTGCCTGCGCTTGGGCGACACGACGCTGATCCTGGGCCACCGGGTCTCGGAATGGTGCGGTCATGCGCCGATCCTGGAGGAGGACATCGCACTGGCCAACACCGCGCTCGACCTCATCGGAGAGACGCAGATGTGGCTGAGCCTCGCCGGCGAGATCGAGGGCAAGGGACGCAACGCCGACGATCTGGCCTATCTGCGCGACGCCTGGGATTTCCGCAACCTGCTGCTGGTCGAACGCCCCAACGGCGATTTCGGGCGCACCGTGATGCGCCAGTTCCTCTATGACGCCTTCGCCAGCCTGATGCTTGCGGGGCTGATGAAATCCGCGGATACGCGCGTGGCCCAGATCGCCGCCAAAGCGTCCAAGGAAGTGGCCTATCACCTGGAACGCTCCGCCGATCTGGTGGTGCGCCTTGGCGACGGCACGGCGGAGAGCCATGCACGCATGCAGGCCGCGCTGGACGAGCACTGGCCCTACGCGCTCGAGATGTTCGTGGCCGACGATGTGGATTGCGTGCTGGCCGAGGTCGGGATCGCCCCCGACCCGTCCACCCTGCGCGCCGACTGGGACGCGCTGACGGGCCGGGTGCTGAGCCAGGCCACGCTCGACATTCCCGATAGCGGATTTGCCCACAAGGGCGGCAAGTCCGGCCGCCATACCGAGCATTTGGGCCATGTCCTGACCGAGATGCAGTGGTTGCAGCGCGCCTATCCGGGGGCGAGGTGGTGAGCACGACCCTGCCCTCTACCGCCCAGGTCTGGGACTGGCTGGCAGAGGTTCCGGACCCGGAGATCCCGGTGATCTCGGTCACCGATCTGGGCATCGTGCGTTCGGTCGAATGGCAGGGCGACACGCTGGTGGTGCATGTCACGCCGACCTATTCGGGCTGCCCCGCGACCTCGATCATTGCACTCGATATCGAGACGGCGCTGCGCGCCCGCGGCATCGAAAACCTTCGCATCGAGCGCCGCCTCTCGCCGCCCTGGACCACCGACTGGCTGAGCGACGAGGGGCGCGAGAAGCTGGAAGCCTACGGCATCGCGCCGCCCCAGCCCGCGGGCGGTCCCGCGCGCTGTCCGCATTGCGGTGGCACCGACCTGGAGCGGATCAGCCAGTTCGGCTCCACCCCCTGCAAGGCGCAGTGGCGCTGCCGCGGCTGCCTGGAGCCGTTCGACTATTTCAAGTGCATCTGAGGAGAGGCGCATGGCCCGCTTCCACCCCCTGACCGTGACCGATGTCCAGAAGACCATCCGCGACGCCGTGGTGGTCACGCTTGAACCCGACGACCCGGCGGCCTTCGCCTTCCTGCCCGGCCAGTACCTGACCTTCCGCCACGATTTCGACGGCGAGGAGCTGCGGCGCAGCTACTCGATCTGTGCGGGGCTCGATGACGGGCTGCTGCAAGTCGGCATCAAGCGGGTGGAGGGCGGCGCCTTCTCGACCTGGGCCAACGAGGCGCTTCAGCCCGGCGACCGGCTGGAGGCGATGGCCCCGATGGGCAATTTCCACACCGCGCTGGCGCCCGATGCGGCGCGGCACTACCTGGGCTTCGCCGGCGGCTCCGGCATCACGCCGGTGCTGTCGATCGTGCGAAGCGTGCTGGCGCGGGAGCCGAAATCGCGCTTCACGCTGGTCTATGCCAACCGTGCGGTGAACACGATCATGTTCCGTGAGGAACTGGAGGATCTCAAGAACAGCTATCTGGGCCGGCTCAACGTGATCCATATTCTGGAGGCCGGGGGCGAGGAGATCGACCTTTTCACCGGCCGCGTGGATGCCGCGAAATGCGCGCAGCTCTTCCGGCTCTGGATCGACGTGGAAGGCGCCGACATGGCCTTCATCTGCGGACCCGAGCCGATGATGCTGGGCATAGCGCAGGCGCTGCGCGAGCACGGCATGAGCGACGCGCAGATCAAGTTCGAGCTTTTCGCCAGCGCCCAGCCGGGGCGGCTGAAACGCAGAGCCGTCTCCGCCGCAGCGCAGAGCCAGGGAAACACCTGCGCGGCGACCATCACGCTCGACGGCGCGGTGCAGAACTTCACCATGCCCAAGGACGGCCAGAGCGTGCTGGAAGCCGCGATCGCGGCGGACATGGATGCGCCCTTCGCCTGCAAGGCCGGGGTCTGCTCGACCTGCCGCGCGCGGGTTCTGGAAGGCGAAGTGGAGATGATCGCCAACCACGCGCTGGAGGATTACGAGGTCGAGCGGGGCTACGTGCTGACTTGCCAGTGCTACCCGCTGAGCGACAGGCTGGTGGTCGATTATGACCAGTGAGGGGGACGCCATGGCCGACACGATGAGCATCGCGGACTACCTCGCCCGGGGCGGGGTCCTGTCCAATCCCGAAAACGTGCCGCCGCGCTATCGCGCCGAGCTGATGCGCCTGATGGCGACCTTCGTGGACAGCGAGATGGCCGGTTCCGCCGGCTTCGCCGACATCATCAACGAGGCCCCCGGCATCGCCGAGCGTATCGCCGCCGCGCGGATCGTTCTCGAAAAGGCCGATCATGCGGGCCGCGTGCTGGCGGTGATGGCCGAATTCGGCGCCGACACCGCGAAATACGCCACCCACCAGCCCTGGACCGCGCGGCTGGCGCGCGATGCCGATATCGGCCCGACGCGAAGCGGCGGGGACATGCGGCTCTCGGTCTTCCACTACCCGCTGGAAGGCTGGCTGGACGCGGTGGTGATGAACGTGCTGATGGGCCGCGCGGTCACCGTGCAACTGGCCGAGTTCTCGCGCGTCTCCTACCAGCCGCTGGCCGAGGCGTTCCGCGCCATCCTGCCGGTGGAGACGCGCCACGCTGAACTGGGCGAGGAAGGGTTGCGCAAGCTGCTGGAGGACGGCGCGCTTGAGGCCGCGCAGGCCTCGGTGGATTACTGGTGGCCGCGCGTGGCCGCCAGTTTCGGCGCCGCCGACAGCACCCGGCTGGACCAGCAGCGCGACTTCGGTCTGCGCCACCGCTCCAACGCCGAACTGCTGGCCGACTGGCGGGCGGACACAGCCGCCCTGCTCGCCGAGATGGGCCTGCGCGCGCCGGGCTGACGGAGGCGCGCGGTCGGCTTGGGGTCGGGAAACTAGATATCCAGCGTGTTCTCCTTCTCCCATTTGGAGAAATGCGACACGAAGGAATTCCACTCGCGGTGCTTGAGCTTGGTGAAGGCGGCAGAGAACTCCGCGCCCATCATCGCCTTCAGCTCCTTGTCCTTGTCATAGGCGCGCAGCGCGTCGAGCATGTTGAGCGGCAGTTTCGGCGCGCCGCGCACCTTGTGGCCCTCGGCATACATGTCGATATCCCAGCGCTTGCCGGGATCGGCCTTGTGCCGGATGCCGCTGAGGCCCGCCGCGATGATGACCGCCTGCAGCAGATAGGGGTTGGCCGCCCCGTCCGGCAGGCGCAACTCGAAGCGGCCCGGCCCCGGCACGCGCACCATATGGGTGCGGTTGTTGCCGGTCCATGTCACCGTGTTGGGCGCCCATGTGGCCCCCGATGTGGTGCGCGGCGCGTTGATCCGCTTGTAGGAATTGACCGTCGGATTGGTGATCGCGGCCAGCGCCGAGGCGTGTTTCATGATGCCGCCCAGGAAATGTGCGCCCTGTTCGGAAAGCCCCAACTCGCCTGTCGGGCCGGTGCCTTTCTTCGTCGCGAAGACATTGGTCTTCGCCTTGTCGCCCGGCGCGTCCCAGACCGAGATATGCACATGCGCGCCGTTGCCCGTCAGCCCTTCGACGGGCTTGGGCATGAAGGTCGCGCGCAGGCCGTGCTTTTCGGCGATCGACTTGGTCATGAACTTGAAGAAGGAATGCCGGTCCGCCGTCACCAGCGCGTCGTCGAATTCCCAGTTCATCTCGAACTGGCCGTTGGCGTCCTCGTGGTCGTTCTGGTAGGGGCCCCAGCCGAGCTCCAGCATGTAGTCGCAGATCTCGCGCACCACGTCGTAGCGGCGCATCACCGCCTGCTGGTCGTAACAGGGTTTCTCGGCCGTATCGAGTTCGTCGCTCAGCGCCGAGCCGTCCGGGGTGAGCAGGAAATACTCCGCTTCCACGCCCGATTTCATGTGCATCCCTTCGGCCGCGGCTTCGGCGATCAGGCGGCGCAATACGTTGCGCGGGGCCTGCGCCACGTCCTCGCCCTCCATCATCGGGTTGGCGGCCACCCAGGCCACTTCGGGCTTCCACGGCAACTGGATGACCGAATCCGGATCGGGCAGCGCCAGCATGTCGGGATGCGCCGGCGTCATGTCGAGCCACGTCGCGAAGCCGGCAAAGCCAGCACCATCGGCCTGCATGTCGGCGATGGCCTGCGCAGGGACCAGCTTGGCGCGCTGCCCGCCGAAAAGGTCGGTGAAGGAAATCATGAAATACTTGACGCCGGTCTCTGCGGCGAATGCGGCGAGGTCTTTTGCCATGTTCTCGTTTTCCCTGTTGGTTTCGTTCCTGCGCCCCCGGTCTTCGCCGGGGGCCAATTCTTTCAGTACCCGCCGGCGCCGGGGATCCAGTTGGTTCCGGCCAGCGGCAGGCGGGCCATCGCCGCGGCCTCCACGGTCAGCGCGCAGAGGTCTTCCGGCTCCAGGTTGTGCAGGCTGTTATGGCCGCAGGCGCGGGCAATGGTCTGGGCCTCCAGCGTCAGCACGGAGAGATAATTGCGCAAGCGGCGCCCCGCGGCAATCGGGTCGAGCCGGGCGGCCAAGTCCGGATCCTGCGTGGTGATGCCCGCCGGGTCGCGGCCCTCGTGCCAGTCGTCATAGGCACCGGCGGTCGTGCCGAGCTTCTGGTACTCTGCCTCCCAATGCGGGTCGTTGTCGCCAAGTGCCACCATCGCCGCGGTGCCGATGGCCACGGCGTCCGCGCCCAGCGCCATCGCCTTGGCCACGTCGGCCCCGGTGCGGATGCCGCCCGAGACGATGAGTTGCACCTCGCGGTGAAGCCCCATGTCCTGAAGCGCCTGCACCGCCGGCCGGATACAGGCCAGCGTCGGAATGCCGACATGTTCTATGAAGACATCCTGCGTGGCCGCCGTGCCGCCCTGCATCCCGTCGAGCACCACGACATCCGCGCCCGCCTTCACCGCCAGCGTGGTGTCGTAATAGGGCCGCGTGCCGCCGATCTTCACGTAGATCGGCTTCTCCCAGCCGGTGATCTCGCGCAGTTCCAGGATCTTGATCTCCAGATCGTCCGGCCCGGTCCAGTCCGGGTGGCGGCAGGCGGAACGCTGGTCGATCCCCTTGGGCAGGGTGCGCATTTCGGCCACGCGGTCGGTGATCTTCTGGCCCAGCAGCATCCCGCCGCCGCCGGGCTTGGCGCCCTGCCCCACGACCACCTCGATCGCGTCGGCGCGGCGCAGGTCGTCGGGGTTCATGCCGTAGCGCGACGGCAGAACCTGATAGACCAGCGTCTTGGAATGGCCACGCTCTTCCTCGGTCATGCCACCGTCGCCGGTCGTCGTCGAGGTGCCGGCCAAGGTCGCGCCGCGCCCCAGCGCCTCCTTCGCGGCGCCCGAGAGCGCGCCGAAGCTCATCCCCGCGATGGTCACGGGGATCGCCAGTTCGATGGGCTTCTTGGCGAAGCGGGTGCCCAGCGTGACGTTGGTCGTGCATTTCTCGCGATAGCCTTCCAGCGGGTAGCGGCTGACCGACGCGCCGAGAAAGAGCAGGTCGTCGAAATGCGGCACCCGCCGCTTGGCGCCGCCGCCGCGGATATCGTAGATGCCGGTCGCCGCGGCGCGCCTTATCTCCGAGTTGATCTCGTTGGTGAAGGTCGCCGACTGGCGCGGCAGGGTTTGCGGGATCTTGGGCGAATGGTCGTTCATGTCCTTGCCCCTCAATAGGCCGACGCGTTGTCGATGTCGAAATTGTAGAGCTTCCGGGCCGAGCCGTAGCGGCGGAACTCCGACGGGTCGGCGTCGCAATCGCCGCGCACCAGCAGATCGCGCAACAGCTCGACATGTTCCGGGCGCATCTCCTTCTCGATGCAGTCGGCGCCCAGGCTCTTGACCGAGCCGCGCACGAAAAGCCGCGCCTCGTAGAGACTGTCGCCCAGCGCCTCGCCCGCGTCGCCGCAGACCACCAGATTGCCGGACTGCGCCATGAAGGCCGACATATGCCCGACATTGCCGTGCACGACGATGTCGATGCCCTTCATCGAGATGCCGCAGCGCGACGCCGCGTTGCCCTTGATGACCAGCGTGCCGCCCCGCCCGGTGGCCCCGGCATACTGGCTGGCGTCGCCGTCGATGATCACGGTGCCCGACATCATGTTCTCGGCCACGCCGGGTCCGGCATTGCCCGCCACGCGGATCGTCGCAAGCTTGTTCATTCCAGCGCAGTAATAGCCGGTGGAGCCGCGCACGGTGATGTCGAGCGGCGCATCGACGCCCACCGCGATGGCATGGCTGCCGCGCGGGTTGATGATTTCCCAGGCGGTGGTGTTGGTATCGCCCTTCAGGGCATGGAGCGAGGCGTTGAGCGCCCGCAGCCCTTCGGCTTCGAGATCGAATGTCTGCATCGTCAGTGCTTCCAGAAATAGACGGTGGAGGGTTCGGGTTCCCAGACGCGCGCGGTCTCGATGCCGGGCAGGTTCACCATGGCCCGGTACTCCGAGCCGAAGGCGACATACTGATCGGTCTCGGCCATGACGGCGGGCTTGCAGGCGATGGGGTCGCGCAGCACGCCGAAACCGTCCCGCGTGCCCACAACGAATGTATAGAACCCGTCGAGGTCCTGAAGGCTCGCCTCCAGCGCCTCGCCCAGATCCGAGCCTTGTTCCATCTTCCAGCTCAGATAGGCGGCCGCCACCTCGGTGTCGTTCTCGGTCTCGAAGCTCTTGCCGGCCTGCACCAGCTTGCGCCGCAGGCTGTTGTGGTTCGACAGCGAGCCGTTATGCACCAGGCATTGGTCCGGCCCGGTGGAGAAGGGATGCGCGCCCAGCGTGGTGACCGCGGATTCGGTAGCCATGCGGGTGTGCCCGATACCGTGGCTGCCCGACATCGAGGCGAGGTCGAACCGCGCGGCGACATCGCCGGGCAGGCCCACCTCCTTGTAGATCTCGATGCTCTCGCCGGAGCCCATGATGCGAAGGTCGGGGCGTAGTTCCTTGAGCGCGGTGCGCGCCGCATCGGCCTTCCCGGCGGGCAGTTCGATCACCGCATGGGTGTCCTTCTCGCGCAGCGTGACCGCCGCACCCAGCGCCGCGCCCAGATCGTCGGCGAGCCCCGCGAAGTCCCGATCCGGCGCCGCGGATTGAACGGTCAACAGCCATTTCCCCGGCTCCGCGCCGCGATAGACCGCGATGCCTGCGCTGTCGGGTCCGCGGTCGGTCATCGTAACCAGCATCTCGGTCAGGAGCGCGCCGAGGCGGGGCTCCAGCGCGCGATCCTTCAAGAACAGTCCCACAATGCCGCACATGAGTCGCTACTCCTTAAGTCATGCGGGCGCGAGCCTATCACAGGCGCAGGTAAAATCAACTGGCAGGAATATTTTATTCACGAAAAGCATCAAACGGTCAGGCGCACGGCGGCGCCCGACGACCGGCGCTCAGCCTCCCTGCGGGTAGCAGATCACCGACAGGTAACGCGCGGGCAGCTTCACCAACCCGTCCGGCCCGTGCGGCGCATCGGCGTCGAAAAAGAGACTGTCGCCCGGCTCCAGCCGGTAATGGCGGTCGCCGTGGCGGTAATCCACGACACCTTCCAGCATGTAGAGCAGTTCCAGCCCGTCATGCTGGAAGGTGGGAAACACGTCCGACGCCTCGTTGAGCGTGATCAGATAGGGCTCCACCGTCACACCGGAGGAGTTGCCGCCGATATGGCCCAGAAGGTTGTACTGATGGCCTGCTCGGGTGCCCGCGCGCTCGATCTCCACCGCCTCGCCGGCCTTCACATGCACCGCCTCGCGGCGTTCCTCAAAGCGGCGGAAGAAGGCGGTGATCGGAATGCTTAGCGCATGGGCGAGCAGTTGCAGGGTGGTCAGCGAGGGCGAGGTGACGCCGTTCTCGATCTTCGAGAGCATCCCCGTCGAGAGCCCAGTAACAGCCGCCAGATCGGCCACCGTCATGCCGTGCTGACGTCGGGAGGCGCGCACCTCGCGCCCGATGGCGGCCTCCAGGTTGCGCTCGGACAGATCACGGACGCGGTGCGGATCCTGGGCGAAGGCAGGTTTCTCCGGCCGGGGGCCGGTGGATTTCGTGTTCGTCATGCGCGATCCCGATGCTGACCCCCGCCAGTCATACGCGGGGACCCGGCGCAGTTCCAGCCCCATGCCCGGTCAAAGGCCCCGCACGCCTTTCAGCATCAGGTTCGAGACCAGCGCCGCATAGGCTTCGCGCGCGGCGTCGCTGTCGTCGTGGTTCCACATGTAGAACCAGTTGAGCATTCCGAAAAGCGACATGGTCGCGGCGCGCAGCTTGGCCTTGTCGCTGCCGAAGACATCGGGCGCCAGGGCCTGAACAATCGTCGCGACCTGCGCCACCAGATCCTTCTGGTAGTCGCGCAGGACTTTCTGCTGCTCCGACGGCAGCGCGGCCATGCCGCCGATCTGCACCCGGTGTTCGTCATCGGCACCGCGATAGGCCATGAGCACCTCCAGCACCACCGCGCGCAGGTGATCCTCGGGAGTCATGCCAGTACCGTCGATCGCCGCGATCCGATCCCGGAGGTCCGACAGGTAGCTGTCGAGGATGTCGTAGAGCAGCGCGTCCTTGCTGTCGTAATAGTGATAGATATTGGCCTTGGAGATGCCGCATTCGCGCGCGAGTTGGCTCATCGAGGCGCGGTCGAAACCGGTCTCGGCGAAGACCCGCGCGGCGGTCGCCAGGATGCGGTCGCGCTTGGCGTCATGGTCCTTTGCAATGGTGCGCGCCACGGGGCCTACTCCTTGGGCCGGTTGTCCACAACCCGCTGCGCCTTGCCTTCGGACCGCGCCACGCCGCCCGGATCGGCGACGCTGATCTCCGCCGAGATGCCGACCGTATCCTTGATCTTCTTGGCCAGAAGCTTGGCCGCAGCGCCGCGCGCCTCGGCCCCGGCCAAATGCGGCAGGCATTCGCAATGCACCCGCATCGCATCCATGCGGCCGACGCGGAAAAGCTCGATCTGGAAATGCGGCGCCAGCCCCTCGGTGGCCAGCAGCAACTCCTCCACCTGGGTGGGAAAGACGTTGACGCCGCGCAGGATGATCATGTCGTCGGAGCGCCCGGTGATCTTCTCCATCCGCCGCATCGACCGCGCCGTGCCCGGCATGAGACGCGTCAGGTCGCGCGTGCGGTAGCGGATCATCGGCAGGCCCTCCTTGGTCAGCGTGGTGAAAACCAGCTCGCCCAATTCGCCATCGGGCAGCACCTCGCCCGTCTCCGGGTCGATCACCTCCGGGTAGAAATGATCCTCCCAGATATGCAGGCCATCTTTCGTCTCGACGCATTCATTGGCCACGCCCGGCCCCATGATCTCAGACAGGCCGTAGATATCGACCGCGTGCATGTCGAAGGCCTGCTCCACCTCCGCGCGCATGGCGTTGGTCCAGGGCTCCGCGCCAAAGATGCCGACCTGAAGCGAGGTCTCGCGCGGGTCGATCCCCTCGCGCCGGAACTCGTCGAGGATGTTGAGCATGTAGGATGGCGTGACCATAATCGTGCTGGGCGCGAAGTCCCGGATCAGCATCACCTGCCGGGGCGTCATCCCGCCCGAGACCGGGATGACCGTGCAGCCCAGGCGCTCGGCCCCGTAATGCGCCCCCAGCCCCCCGGTGAAGAGCCCGTAGCCATAGGCCACATGCACGATGTCGCCCGCCCGCGTGCCCGAGGCCCGCATCGAGCGCGCCACCAGTTCGGCCCAGTTGTCGATATCCTTCTGCGTGTAGCCCACTACCGTGGGCTTGCCGGTCGTGCCGGAGGAGCCATGCACCCGCACGATCTGCTCGCGCGGCACGGCGAAGAGCCCGAACGGGTAATGGTCGCGCAGATCCTGCTTCACGGTGAAGGGGAACTTCGCCAGATCGGCCAGCGATGTCACGTCGTCCGGATGCACCCCGGCCGCGTCGAAGCGGTCGCGGTACATCGGCACGTTCTCATAGGCATGGGCCAGCGACCATTTCAGCCGGTCGAGTTGCAATGCGGCGATCTCGTCGCGCGACGCGGTCTCGATCGGCTCCAGATCGCCCGGCCTGGGCGAGAGGTCCTTCATGGCGTGCCCTCCTCCTCGAAATGCGAGCCGTTGATGATGCGCGAGCAGCCGCGGAACTCGGCGATCGTCGCGCCCGTGCCGTCGGTCACCGTCACATCGTAGATGCCGTTGCGACCGGCCAGGCTGATCTCGCGCGCGGTGGCGGTCAGCGTGTCGCCCAGCTTGCCCGGCGCGATGAAGCTGATCGTGTTGTGCTGCGCAACGGCGCTGCGGTTGTAGCTGTTGCAGGCGAAGGCGAAGGCGCTGTCGGCCAGCGCGAAGATCACTCCACCGTGGCAGATGCCGTGGCCGTTCGTGTGGTGGCCTGCCACGGTCATCCGGGTGGTCGCGGTGCCCGGCCCCACCGCCTCCAGCGTCATGCCGACCCATTTGGAGGCGGCATCGCCCGCCCACATGGCCTCGGCGCTGCGACGCGCGCGGTCCTCGGGGTTCAGGCTCATGATCGGCCCCCGGTGAAGCGCGCGGGGCGTTTCTGCAGGAAGGACGTGACGCCCTCGGCATAATCCCGCGTCTCGCCGCAGGCTTTCTGAAGCCGCGCCTCGAGATCGAGTTGATCGTCGAGTGTGTTGACGGAGGCCGCCTGGATCGCCTGTTTCGTCAGACCCAGCCCGACGGTCGGCCCCACGGCCAGTCGCGCGGCCAGGGCGCGGGCCTCGTCCATCAGCCGGTCGTCGGGCAGCGCCTTCCAGATCAGCCCCCAATCGGCCGCCTGCACGGCGCCCAGCGGCTCGGCCGTCATCGCCAGCGCCTTGGCGCGGGCCTCGCCCAGAAGCCGGGTAAGCGCCCAGCTTCCGCCGGCATCGGGCACCAGTCCCACCTTGGCGAAGGACTGGATGAACTTCGCGTTCTCCGCGGCCAGCACGATGTCGCAGGCCAGCGCCAGGTTGGCCCCCGCCCCCGCCGCCACGCCATTGACGGCGCAGATCACCGGAAAGTCCAGCGACCGGATCAGGCGCACCAGCGGGTTGTAGAATCCGGTCAGCGTCCGGCTGAGGTCGGGGGGGCTGTCCATCTTGGCCGGGTCGCGGTCGCCCAGATCCTGCCCGGCGCAGAACCCGCGTCCCGCGCCGGTGATCAGCACTGCCCGCGCGCCGCCGTCGCGGGCGCCCTCCAGCGCGCCCCGCAGCGCGCCGTGCATCTCGTCATTGAAGGAATTGAGGCGGTCGGGACGGTTGAGCGTGATCTCCACCCAGCCGCCGTGATCCCGCGAAAGAATCGTATCGCTCATGCGCCGTTCCGTTTCAGAATATTCCGACAAAAGATTTGCATAAACCGAACGGTTGGTCAATAATGTTGTGGTGCCAGACGCCGAAACCGATTCAGGCGCGCGGCAGCGGAAGAGCCGGAGCGGGGGAAGAATGACAGCCGAGAATCCCGTCAGCGTGACGATCCAGGGCCGCGTCGCTCATGTGGTGATCGACAACCCGCCGGTGAACGCGACCTCGCAGGCGGTGCGTGCGGGACTCGACGCCGCGGTGGCTCAGGTCGAAGGCTCCGGCGCGGAGGTTGCCATCCTCTCCTGCGCGGGGCGCACATTCGTTGCCGGCGGCGATATCTCGGAATTCGGCAAGCCCCCGGCCCTGCCCGACCTGCCGGACGTGGTCACGCGGATCGAGGCCAGCGCGGTGCCCTTCATCGCGGCGCTGCATGGCACGGTCCTGGGCGGCGGCTTCGAGATCGCGATGGCCTGTGCCTGGCGGGTGGCCGAGCCCGGCACACGCTTCGGCCTGCCGGAAGTCAACATCGGCCTGGTGCCCGGCGCCGGAGGCAGCCAGCGCCTGCCGCGCCTGGTGGGGATCGAGGCCGCAGTGGACATCGCCTGCAACGGGCGGATGGTGACGGCGGAAACCCTGCGCGACCTGGGCGGGCTCGACCGGATCGACGCGGACCCGGTGGCCGGGGCCGAGGCGATGGCCGCCGACCTTCCGCCACGCCCCGCGCCGGTCAGCGCGCGGGCCGTGCATCCCGTCCGCGACGGCTATTTCGCCCATATGCGCGCGGGGCTGGAGAAACGCGCCAAGGGCCAGCGGTCGCCGCTGCACAATCTCGACGCCATCGCCTGGGCAGCGGAGCTGCCCTTCGCCGAGGGCCAGCCGAAGGAACGCGCGCTGCACCTGGCGCTGCGCGACACCGCCGAATCCCGCGCCCTGCGCCACGCCTTCTTCGCGGAACGCAAGGTCGCCCGGCCCGACGCCATAGCAGGCGCGAAACCCCGCGAAATCAAGCATGTCGCCGTGGTGGGCGGCGGGCTGATGGGCGCAGGTATCGCGATGTCGGCGCTGATGGCCGGGCTGCGGGTGACGCTGATCGAGCGCGACGACGCGGCGGCCGAAAGCGCGCACGGAAATCTGGATGGCCTGATCGGCGGCGCCGTGAAACGCGGCAAGCTCGACGATGACGGGGCCGAGGCGCTGCGCGGCAGGCTCTCGGTCAGCACGGACTACGCCGATACCGCACCGGCGCAACTGGCGGTCGAGGCGGTCTTCGAGGATCTGGAAGTCAAGCGCGTCGTCTTCCGCGATCTCTCCGCCGCGATGAACCGGCAGGCGATCCTGGCGACGAACACCTCTTATCTGGACCCGCGGGAGATCTTCGACGGCATCCCGAACCCCGCGCGCTGCCTGGGGCTGCATTTCTTCTCGCCCGCGCATGTGATGAAACTGCTGGAGATCGTGCGCCTGCCCGAAACCGCTGCGGACGTGCTGGCCACCGGCTTTGCCATGGGCAAGCGGATGGGCAAGGTCGCCGTGCTGGCGGGCATCTGCGACGGGTTCATCGGCAACCGCATCCTGTCGGCCTACCGGCGTGCGGCCGACTACCTGCTGGCCGACGGCGCGTTGCCGCATGAGGTCGATGCGGCGATGCGCGGCTTCGGCCTGCCGATGGGGCCATATGAACTGCAGGACCTGACCGGGTTGCAGATCGCCTGGGCCAACCGCAAGCGGCAGGCGGCGACGCACGATCCCGCCGAACGCTACGTGCCCATCGCCGACCGGCTCTGCGAGGCGGGGCGGCTGGGACAGCGCGCCGGACACGGCTGGTACACCTATGCCGAGGGCAGCCGCAGACCCGAACGCGACCCGGAGGTGGAGCGGATCATCACCGGCTACTCCGCCGAGGCCGGGATCGACCGGCGCGCCTTTTCGGCCGAGGACATCCGCGACCGGCTGGTTGCGGTGATGGTCAACGAGGGCGCGCTCATCGTCGAGGAGGGCATCGCCGAAAGCCCCGCCGAGATCGACATGGTGGAGATCCACGGCTACGGTTTTCCCAGATGGCGCGGCGGCCCGATGCATTATACCGGGGAGATCGGCACCGACGCGGTGGCGCGGTCCATGCGCGCGGTGGCCGAGGAGAGCCGGGGCACCTGGCGGATTTCGAAGTTTCTGGGGTGAGGCCGCGACCGGCGCAAGACGCGGCGCGGCATGTACGGAAAAGACGGTCTGAACGGGAGGAAATCATGACCAGACTGACAGGACTGACCAGCCTTATGGCTGGCGCCGCGATGGCGCTGACGGCGGGCATCGCGCAGGCGGCGGACTACACGCTGCTGATCTCGAGCTGGGCGCCGCCGACCCACAACATCAATTCCCGGATGTGGCCGAAATTCACCGAGATGATCGAGGAGGCCACCGATGGCCGGGTCACGGCCGAGCTGAAGCTGGGCATCGCACCGCCGCCCGCGCAGATGGACCTGATCATGGACGGCGCGGCGGATGCCACGATCATCTTCCACGGCTATCAGGCCGGGCGCTTCGTGACTTCCAAGCTTATCGAACTGCCGGGCTACGAGGGCTCCGCCGAAGAAGCCTCGGTGGCCTATTGGCGCGCCTATGAGAAGTTCCTGAAGGGAGCCGACGAGCATCGCGGCGTGCGCGTCGTGGCACTGCATACGCACGGCCCCGCACAGTTGCACACCGCCGCGCCGGTGGAGTCGCTCGATGCAATCTCGGGGCTGAAGCTGCGCGTGCCCGGCGGCGTGGGCGGCGATGTCGGCGCGGCGCTCGGCGCCACCGGCATCAAGGTGCCCGCACCCAAGGTTTACGAGACGCTGGCCTCCAACGCCGCGGATGGCGTGGTCATGCCCTGGGAGTCGCGCCGCGGCTTCAAGCTGACGGAAGTGGCCCCGCATGTCTTCGAGATGCCCGGCGGCTTCTACCGTGGCTCCTTCGCCTTCGTGATGAACGAGGACGCGCTGGCCGCCCTGCCCGACGATCTGCGTCAGGCGCTGGAGGACAAGGTCTTCGGCGAGCCGCTCAGCCGCGAGATCGGAAAGATCTGGGATCTGGGCGATGCCGAGAGCGTGGCTCTGACCAAGGAGACCGAGGGCAACACGATCACCCAGGCCTCGGAAGCGGACCAGGCGAAATTCGCCGAGATGTCCGAAGCCATCATCGGCTCGGCGCTGGAAGAGATCGCCGCGACAGGGGTGGACGCCAAGGCTGCGCACGACTTCCTGAAGTCCGAACTCAACGGAAATTGACGCGGTGATGCGCGGGCGGCGCCTTCCGCCGCCCGCCACCCCGCCGGAGACCCCGCCGCCATGTCCGCATTCCTTCGCCTTCTGCGCCGTGCGAGCGCCCTGCCGGTGCTGCTCGCCTCGGGCGCGCTCTTCGCGCTGATGGTGATGACCTTCTGCGACGTGATCCTGCGCTCGGCCTTCAACGCGCCGATCGAGGCCGCGACCGAACTGACGCGCATCCTCATGGCGATCATCGTCTTTTCCGTTCTGCCGATGGTCTCGGCGCGCGGCCACCACATCGCGGTGGACCTGACCGATCCGTTCTTCCACCGCGTTCGCGCCGCACGCCTGCGCGACGGGATGATCCACCTGCTGTCGGGCGCCATGCTCTACTGGCCGTTCGACCGGCTGCGGGTGCTGGCAGAGCGGCAGCGCAGCTATGGCGACGTGACGGAATACCTGGCGATCCCGCAATTCTACATAAGCTGGTTCATCGCGCTGGCCGTCGCGCTGGCCGGGCTGGCGATGCTTGTGGTGGGCGTGCTGACACTCATCGCCCCGAAACTGCTGAGGGATGCGCAATGACCGCCGCGCTGATCGGTTTCGCGCTGGTCCTGCTGCTGGTGCTGCTGCGCATGCCCATCGTCTTCGCGATGGGGCTGGTGGGCACCTTTGGCTACATCTTCGAGCGCGGCGGCGGCCTGACCGACGGGCGGGGCGCCACGGCCGCGATGTCGATGGTCGGGCGCACCGTCCTGGACACGGCACAGAATTACGGGCTCTCGGTGGTGCCGCTCTTCATCCTGATGGGGCTTTTCGTCAACAAGGGCGGGCTGTCGCGCGAACTCTACGCCGTCTCCAACGCCTTTCTGGGCCATTTCCGGGGCGGACTGGCGATGGCGACCGTGGTGGCCTGCGGCGGGTTCGCCGCGATCTGCGGCTCGTCGCTGGCGACCGCGGCCACCATGTCCAAGGTGGCGATGCCCGAGATGCGCCGTTACGGCTATGCCGACGGGCTCTCGACCGCGTCGATCGCGGCCGGCGGCACGCTGGGCATCCTGATCCCGCCTTCGGTTATCCTGGTGATCTACGGGCTGCTCACGGAAACCTCCATCGGCAAGCTCTTCATCGCCGGGATCGTGCCGGGGCTGCTGGGCGTGGTCTTCTACCTCTTCGCGGTGCGCTGGACGGTCTGGCGCAACCCGGCCGCCGGCCCTGCTGGCGAACGCCACGGCTGGGCTGACCGGTTGCGCGCGCTGCGCGCCGTCTGGGCGGTGTTGCTGCTCTTCTTCCTGGTGATCGGCGGTCTTTACGGGCTTCTCGACGTGGCGCCGCTCCATCTTACTTTCTCGCCCACCGAGGCCGCGGGGATGGGCGCGATGGGCGCCTTCCTGATCGCGCTCTTCCGCGGCAACCTGAGTGTCCGCGACACGCTGGAGGCGCTGCGCGAGACCGCCTTCACCTCAGCCGGGCTTTTTGCGGTGCTGATCGGCGCGCATATCTTCTCCAACTTCGTGAACCTCGCCGGGCTACCGGAGGATCTGGTCGGCCTGGTCACCGCCAACGCCATCTCGCCGATGATGGTGATGGCGCTGATCTTGCTGGTCTATATCCTGCTCGGCATGGTCTTCGAGAGTCTCTCGATGCTGCTGCTGACCGTGCCGATCTTCTTTCCGCTGGTGCAGTCGCTGGGATTCGACGCGGTCTGGTTCGGCATCATCGTCGTGGTCGTCACCGAGATCAGCCTGATCACGCCGCCGGTCGGGCTCAACGTCTTCACCCTGAAAGGCGTGGTCGGCGACGTCTCCACCGCGACGATCTTCCGGGGCGTCACGCCGTTCTGGATGTTCGACATCCTGCGGCTGGCGCTTCTGGTGGCGCTGCCGGCGCTGGTTCTCTATCTGCCCGACCAGATGGGCTGAGCTATGGCATTCGCGTTCGATCTCAACAATCCCCCCGCCGGCTTCGTCGAGAACCCGTATCCGGTCTATCGCCGGCTGCTGGCCGAAGCGCCGGTCCATCCGCAGCCCGACGGGTCGGTGATCCTGTCGCGCCATACCGACCTGGACCGGGTCTATCGCGACGCGGCGCGCTTCATTTCCGCCAAGCACGACGTCTTCAGGCCGAAATTCGGGCCGGGCAGCCCGCTCTACCTGCATCACACCACGTCGCTGGTCTTCAACGACCCGCCTTCGCACACGCGGGTCCGCGACATCATGGTCGGCGCGATGACGCCGCGCGCGCTGGCCCGGACGGAGCCGGGGCTGGTGGCGCTGGTGGACCGGCTGCTGGATGCGATGGCCGACAACCCCGCGCCCGACCTGATCGCCGATTTCGCCGCCGCCATCCCGGTGGAGGTGATCGGCAACCTATTCGACATTCCCCACGCCGAACGCGGCCCGCTGCGGGGCTGGTCGCTGGCGATCCTGGGGGCGCTGGAACCCGCTCTGACCGAGGCGCAGCTTGCGCAGGGCAACCGCGCCGTGACCGAGTTCCGCGCCTTCCTTTCCGACCTGATCGAGCGCCGCCGCGCGAACCCCGGCGATCCGGAGACGGACGTTCTCACAAGGCTGATGCAGCCGGGTGCGGGGGCGCTGAGCCCCGACGAGCTGGAACAGAACTGCATCTTCATCCTGAATGCCGGCCATGAAACCACGAGCAACCTGATCGGCAACGCGCTGGAGCTCCTGGAGCGGCACCGCGACATCCGCGCGGCGCTGATCGCCGAGCCCGAGAGGATGACCTCGGCTGTGGAGGAAGTTCTCCGGATGGAAAGCCCGAACCAGTTGGGCAACCGGTTGACCGCCGAGGAGACGGAGTTTCACGGCCATTTCCTGCCCGCCGGGACCAACCTGCACCTCGTGATCGGCGCCGCCAACCGCGACCCGGACCGTTTCGAGGCGCCCGACCGGTTCCGGCTCGACCGGCGGCCCAACAAGCACCTGGCCTTCGGCGGCGGCGCGCATACCTGCGTGGGTCTCAGCCTGGCGCGCATGGAGGGGCGCATCGCGCTCGCCCGGTTCCTGGCCCGCTATCCCGACTACACCCTGACCGGCAGCGCGGTGCGCGGCGGGCGGCTGCGTTTCCGCGGCTGGGCCCGCCTGCCCGCGCGCCTGTCGTGACACCGAACCCGAGGAGACAGAGATGAGCATTCGCAAGATCGCCAGTTTCGTGGCCGGGCAATGGATCGCGCCGGGCAGCGGCGCACGCCCGATCGAAAGTGCCATCACCGGCGAGGTGATCGCCGAGGCGGGCGGCGGCGGCGTCGATTTCGCCGCCATGCTGGACCACGCCAGGACACGGGGCGGCCCGTCGCTGCGCGCCATGACATTCCACGACCGCGCCCGCATGCTCAAGGCACTGGCCGCGCATCTGTCGAAGCACAAGCAGGTGCTATATGACCTGTCCTTCGACACCGGCGCCACGCAGCGCGACCATCTGATCGACGTGGACGGAGGCATCGGTACGCTCTTCGTCTTCGCCTCAAAGGGCCGGCGGGAGTTGCCTGACGCGCAGGTCTATCTCGACGGCGGTGTGGAGCAGCTCTCGAAATCCGGGCAGTTCCTGGGCCAGCATATCTGCACGCCCCTTCAAGGTGTGGCGGTCCATATCAACGCATTCAATTTCCCCGTCTGGGGCATGCTGGAAAAGCTCGCCCCGACGCTCTTGGCGGGCGTGCCGGCCATCGTGAAACCCGCGACCGCGACCTGCTATGTCACCGAAGCCTGCGTGCGGCTGATGCTCGAGTCGGACCTGCTGCCCGACGGCGCTTTGCAGATGGTCGCGGGCGGCACCGGCGATCTGCTGGACCGGCTGGGCGGGCAGGATATCGTCAGCTTCACCGGCTCGGCCGCGACCGCGCAGATGCTGCGCGCGACACCGGGCATCCTTCAGAACGCCGTACGTTTCGTGGCCGAGCAGGACAGCCTGAACGCCTCGATCCTGGGGCCCGACGCAGAGCCCGGAACGCCGGAATTCGACCTCTTCGTGAAGGAGGTGATCCGCGAGATGACCGCCAAGGCGGGGCAGAAATGCACCGCGATCCGGCGCATCCTGGTGCCCGAGGCGCGAACCGACGCGATGATCTCCGCGCTTTGCGACAAGCTGGGCAAGACCACCATCGGCGACCCGCGGCTGGAGGGCACGCGGATGGGCGCGCTGGTCTCCAACGCGCAGAAGCGCGATGTACTTGAGAAGGCCGCCACCATCGGGCTGGAAGCCGAGCGCGTCTTCGGCAACCCCGCCGATTTCACCGTCGAGGGCGCCGATCCGGCGCGCGGCGCCTTCCTGCCGCCGAT
Organism: Maritimibacter sp. 55A14; assembly: GCF_003122205.1. Lineage (GTDB taxonomy): Bacteria > Pseudomonadota > Alphaproteobacteria > Rhodobacterales > Rhodobacteraceae > QEYE01. The sequence continues at coordinate 96,608 of NZ_QEYE01000008.1, read as the reverse complement.
GCTCTATCACTGCGCCGATCCCGACGCCGCGACCCGCGTGCACGAGACCGAGGCCTTCGGGCCGGTCTCCACAATCATGGGCTACCGCGACCTCGACCACGCCATCGCCATCGCCAATCGCGGACAGGGCAGCCTGGTGGCCTCGGTCATCACCCATGACCCGGCCGTGGCGCGGGCGGTGGCGCTGGGCGCCGGCGCCTTTCACGGGCGGCTCTATTTCAACGACCGCGCCTCCATGGCCGAGGCCACCGGCCACGGCGCGCCGCTGCCGCATATGGTGCACGGCGGGCCGGGCCGGGCCGGCGGCGGCGAGGAGATGGGCGGCATCCGCGGCGTGATGCACTACATGCAGCGCAGCGCCGTGCAGGGCAGCCCCGACATGCTGGCCGCCATCGGCGAAACCTGGATGCCCGGCGCCGCCGAGCGCGCCGCCCCCGCCCATCCTTTCACCCGGCGCTTCGCGGATTTGCAGATCGGCGAGACGCTCCACACCGACCCGCGCACCGTCACGCTTGAAGACATCGAACATTTCGCCGAGTTCACCGGCGACACCTTCTATGCGCATATGGACGAGGAGGCGGCCGCCGCGAACCCGTTCTTTCCGGGCCGCGTCGCGCATGGCTACCTGCTGCTTTCCTTCGCTGCGGGGCTCTTCGTCGAGCCCACGCCGGGGCCGGTCCTGGCCAATACCGGGCTCGACGCGCTGCGATTCCTCAAGCCCGTCAGTCCGGGCGACAGCATCCGCGTGCGCCTGACAGTGAAGAAGAAGACCCGGCGCACGGACACCTATGGCGAGGTGCGCTGGGATGTCGGGCTGACCAACCAGGATGGCGAGCCGGTCGCCGCCTACGAGCTTCTGACCATGAACGCCTACTGAGGCGGCGCATCTGGCGCTTGGCCCTTGCACGGGCTATAGCTTTGACATGACGGGGAAAAGATCTGCGCCCGCCGATGGCATGATCGACACGCTGGCCGGACTTGGCGACCTGCGCGTCTGGTCGGTCATCATCACGATTTTCGGGGATTCCGTCCTGCCGCGCGGCGGCACGGTCGCCGCGACCACCCTGGCACAGATCACCGAGCGCATGGGCATCAAGCCCGAGGCGCTACGCGTGGCGCTCTACCGGCTGGCGCGGGACGGCTGGATCGTCCGCTCCAAGCACGGCCGCCACAGCTATTACCGCCTGTCGCCGGAAGGCATCGCGGAATTCGCACCCGCGACGCGCCGCATCTATGCCCGCGCCCCGGCGATGCACGGCCCCTGGCAACTTGCCGCCGCCGAACCCGCCCCACAGGCCGAGCGCGACGCGCTCGCCCGCGCCATGACCCGCGCGGGCCATATCGAGATCGCACCGGGGCTCTACCTGGGAAGCGCTGGCTCCTCGACCCCGGCGGGCGCGGATCTGGTGCGCCTGCGGGGCGAACTGGACACGCTGCCCGATTGGGTCCGCGCGCGGCTGGGCCCCGCCGCGCTCGCCGCCGACTACGCGCGGCTGGAGGAGGCCCTTGCGGCCTGCCGAGATGCACTCGGGACCGGCCCGCCGCCCTGCCCGCGCGCCGCGATCACCCTTCGCACGCTGGTCATCCACCGCTGGCGGCGGCTGCTCTTGCGCCACCCGGACCTGCCGGCGAATTTCTTTCCCGAAGGCTGGCCGGGCGAGCGATGCCGCGCACATGTGCTGGCGCTGCACGCCGCCCTGTCGCCGCCGGCCGAAGCCTGGCTCGACGAGGCATTCGGCCCCGCCCCCCGGTGATGTTTCACCACGCTCGCCGCAATGTGCGCCCGCGTCCCATCGCCAAGCACCGCAGCCTGCGGTAAGCCTGCCAGCGCAACCCGTCCGGAGCCCGCAAGAGATGCAGATGCCCCTTCCCCTGACCCGCGACCTGGTGCTGATCGGCGGCGGGCATGCCCACGCGCTTGTACTGCGGCGCTGGGCGATGAACCCGCTGGCCGGGGTGCGGCTGACGCTGATCAACCCCGATCCCACGGCGCCCTATTCGGGCATGTTGCCGGGCCATGTCGCGGGGCATTATTCCCGCGCCGCGCTGGAGATCGACCTGGTGAAACTCGGACGGTTCGCGGGCGCGCGACTTGTGCTGGGCCGGGCCGAGGGCATCGACCGGCAGGCGCGGCGGATCACCGTGCCGGGGCGCGCCGACATCGCCTATGACATCGCCTCGATCGACATCGGCGTGACCTCCGCGATGCCCGATCTGCCGGGCTTCGCCGACCATGCCTGGCCGGCCAAGCCGCTGGGCCCCTTCGCGGATGCGTGGGAGGATTTCGTCGCCAGGGCCGCCGCCGGGCGCCGGCCGCCCGCGGTCGCGGTGATCGGCGGCGGCGTCGCTGGGGTGGAGTTGTCGATGGCGATGGCCCACCGGCTGCGGCAGGTGGGTTGCGCCGCGCCGCAGGTCCATCTGCTCGAAGCCGGGCCGGAGGCGCTGCGCGACATCGGCGGGGCGGCGCGGCGCGCGCTGCTGGACGCGCTGGCGCGGGCGGGCGTCACGCTGCACCTCTCCAGCCCGGTGACGGAGGTGACCGCCGAAGGGCTGCGGCTGGCCGGCGGCGCCATGCTGGCCGCCGATTTCGTCACCGGCGCGGCGGGCGCGCGACCGCAGAGCTGGCTGGCGGAGATCGGCGTCGCCACCCACAAGGGCTATGTCACCGTGGACGAGACGCTGCGCAGCCCCGACGACGAGGCGCTCTTCGCGGTCGGGGACTGCGCGCATCTGGGCTGGGACGCGCGGCCCAAGGCCGGCGTCTTCGCGGTGCGCGAGGCGCCCGTCCTGCACGACAACTTGCGCGCCGCGCTCTCGGGCGGGCGGCTCCGCGCCTTCCGGCCACAGCGCGATTACCTCAAGCTCATCTCCACGGGCTCCAAATCCGCCGTGGCCGACAAGTTCGGCCTTCGCGCGGGCGGGGCCTGGCTATGGCGGCTCAAGGACCGCATCGACCGAAAGTTCATGGACCAGTTCCACGACCTCCCAGCCATGCCCGCGCCCAGGCTGCCCGCCGAGGTGGCGGAGGGCCTGCGCGAGGCGCTGTCGGACGGCAAGCCGCTCTGCGGCGGCTGCGGCGCCAAGGTCGGGCCGGGCGATCTGGCCGAGGCGCTGAGCCGCCTGCCCCCGCCTGTGCGCAGCGACGTGCTGTCCGGCCCCGGCGACGACGCTGCCGTGCTGGCACATGGCGCGGACCGGCAGGTCATCACCACCGACCATCTGCGAGCCTTCACCGAAGACCCCTGGGCGATGGCCCGGATCGCCGCCATTCACGCGCTGGGCGATATCTGGGCGATGGGGGCCGAGCCACAGGCGGCACTGGTGAGCATCGTCCTGCCGCGGCTGAACCCGCGCCTCCAGGCCCGAACGCTCGACGAGATCATGGACGCCGCCGGTGCCGTCCTGGCCGAGGCCGGCGCCGATCTGGTGGGCGGGCACACCAGCCTTGGCGCGGAGTTGACGATCGGCTTCACGCTGACCGGGCTGGTCGCGGGCGAGCCCGTGGGCCTGGGTGGCGGGCGCCCCGGCGACGCGCTGATCCTGACCCGGCCACTGGGGACCGGCACGGTGCTGGCCGCGGAGATGGCGCTGGCGGCGCGGGGCGACTGGGTGGCGGCCGCGATGGAAAGCATGATGCGCGCCGGGCCGCGCGCCGCGCGGCTGCTCGCCACCGAGGCCCGCGCAATGACGGATGTCACCGGTTTCGGGCTGGGCGGGCATCTCCTGGGGCTCTGCCGGGCCTCCGGCACCGGGGCGCGGATCGCGCTCGACGCGCTGCCGCTCCTGCCCGGCGCCGAGGAGCTGGCCACACAGGGCATCCGCTCCAGTCTCTGGGCCGCGAATGCCGAACACGGCGCGGAGATCCGCCGTCCGGGCCGTCCGCGCGACGACCTGCTCTTCGATCCGCAGACCGCCGGAGGTCTGCTGACCGCGGTGCCGGGTGACCGGGCCGAAACGATCGTGGAACGGCTGCGCGGCCTGGGAGAGCCCGCAGCCTGCATCGGCAAGCTGACCGGCGCCGAGGAAGGCATCGTGGTGGAGTGACCCATGCTCCGGGGAAGGTTCAGCCGCCCAGCGCCCTGATCTCGTGCGCCAGCCGGTCCGCCCCGCGCGCCAGGCCCTCCGCCGACAGGTCGCCCAGCGCGACCGCCGCGCCACCGGTGTCGCCTGTGCGGGCGCGCTGGCGTGCATAGCGCGGGTCGTAATGCAGCTTCATCAGCTCCGCCGCGAGGCCCGTGAAATCCCCGGCGCGGGCCAGCGCCTGCCAGCGTTCCGTGACGTCCGCGCCGTGGAGCCGGCGTAGCATGGCGATCGTGGCGCAGAGCCGCTCGGGATCGGCGGTCATGTCGGCATAGGCGCGGGCGAGATAACGCGCCCGCGCCTCCAGGGGCGCGCTCAGCGTCACGCGCGGCGCGGCTTTCATCGCCGACCAGAGCGCGGGCGGCAGGATACGCTCGCCCACCTTGCTCGATTCGGCCTCGATCACCACGGCGCGGCCCGGATCGAGCTGTCGCATGGCCGCGGCAAGCGCGCTCTCGAACGCCTTCTGCCCCGGCTGACCGCCCGGACGTGGCCCGAAAAGCGAGCCGCGGTGATTGGCCAGACCTTCCAGGTCGATCACCTGCAGGCCGCGCGCCGCCAGAAGGTGCAGAAGCTCGGTCTTGGCGGTGCCCGTGTTGCCGTCGAGAAGGATCACCGGCACCGGAAAGCGCGCGTCGTAGAGCGCCGCCTTCACCAGCCGCCGGTAACTGCGATAGCCACCCTCCAGAAGCTGCACCCGCCAGCCGATCTGCGCCAGGATCGACGCGAAGGATCCCGACCGCTGCCCGCCGCGCCAGCAATAGACCAGCGGCCGCCAGCCGCCGTCGCGGCTTGCCAGAGGACCCTCGATATGCGCCGCGGCATTGCGCGCGACCAGCGCCGCGCCGATCTTGCGGGCCAGGAAGGCGTCCTGCTGCACGTAGATCGTGCCGACGCGGGCGCGTTCGGCATCCGACAGAACCGGAAGGTTCACCGCACCGGGAAGATGATCCTCGGCGAATTCGGCGGGGCTGCGCACGTCGATGATTTCGTCGGCCTCAAGCCGGTCGAGATCGTCGAGGGAGGAAAGCGTAACGGCCATGTCCACGTCATAGTGCCGGGCGCGGGCCGGGAAAAGGCAAATGCGCAATCCGCTTGAGACCGGTGGCCGCAGGCACTAGGTTAGGGGCAGATCCGTTGGGGTGCCCCGCCTAGGGGCTGAGAGGCCGCGTGCCAACCCATCGAACCTGATCCGGCTCACACCGGCGTAGGAAACGGAGCGCGAAAGACAGGCTCCCGCCAGCCACTTTCCCCCACCCCGCGCCGGAAACCGCGCGAGGCACCAATGACCACGACACCCACGGCCATGACCATCGCAGGCTCCGACAGCGGCGGCGGCGCGGGGATTCAGGCCGATCTGAAGACCTTTTCGGCGCTGGGCGTCTACGGCACCAGCGTCCTGACCGCGGTGACCGCGCAGAACACCCGCGCCGTCACGGCGGTGGCCGGGATCGCGCCCGACGTGATCGCCGCGCAGATCGACGCGGTGCTCGACGATATCGCGGTGGACGCGGTGAAGATCGGCATGCTCGGCACGCCGGAGGTGATCGCGGCCGTGGCGTCGGGTCTGTCGCGCTATGCCGGGCCGGTGGTGCTCGATCCGGTGATGGTGGCGAAGTCCGGCGATGCGCTGCTGGCCGGCGACGCGGTGGCAGCGCTGCGCGAGCGGCTCCTGCCGCGCGCCACGCTGCTGACGCCGAACCTGCCCGAGGCCGCACGCCTGCTTGACCTGCCGCAGGCCTCCACCCCGCGGGAGATGGAGGGCCAGGGCCGCGCGCTGATGAAACTGGGCGCCGAGGCGGTGCTGATGAAAGGCGGCCACGGCGCTGGCGCGACCTGCACCGATCTTCTGATCCACCGGGACGGGATGCTGCGGCTCGACGCGCCGCGCATCGCCACGAAGAACACCCACGGCACCGGCTGCACGCTCTCGTCGGCCATCGCCGCCGAACTGGCCAAGGGCGCCGGGTTGGAGGATGCCGTCCACACCGCGCATGGCTGGCTGCACCGTGCGATCGTGGCGGCGGACGGGCTCCATATCGGTCACGGCCACGGGCCTGTGCATCATTTCCACGAGGTCTGGCGATGAGCGAGGCCATTACCATCCGCGGCGCGGGCATCGTTGGGCTCTGCGTGGCCACTGAACTGATGGCGCGCGGCGTGTCCGTCACCCTGCGCGATCCCGCGGCCGCGCCCGGCGCACATGGCTGTTCGTGGTGGGCGGGCGGTATGCTGGCCCCCTATTGCGAGGGGTTCGCCGCCGAGGAGCCGGTCGTGCGTCTCGGGAAAGAGGCCGCCGATTGGTGGGAGGCGCAGGGCGTGCCGGTCGAGCGCAAGGGGTCGCTTGTCGTGACACTGCAACGCGACCGCCGCGAACTCGATCAGTTTGCGCGCCGCACCAATGCGCATCGGATGGTCACAGGCGCGGATCTGGCCGAACTTGAGCCGTTTCTGGCGGATCGTCACGACCGCGCGCTCTATTTCGAGGACGAGGCGCATATCGATCCGCGCGCGGCGCTCGTGCATCTTCAACAACGGCTGCAAGAGGCCGGGGCGCGGTTTGAGCAGAGCGATGCAGCGCCCGATGGCGCGGTGATAGATTGTCGCGGACTGGCGGCGCAAGACACGTTGCCTGAGCTACGCGGCGTCAAAGGCGAGATGGTCGTGCTGCGCGCCCCCGATGTGACCCTGAACCGGCCCGTTCGCCTGCTGCATCCGCGCTTTCCGCTCTATATCGTGCCGCGCGGGGATGGCGTCTTCATGCTGGGGGCGACCCAGATCGAAAGCGAGGAGCGGTGGCGCGCCTCGGTTCGCTCGGTGATGGAACTGCTCTCGGCCGCTTTTGCGCTCCACCCCGCCTTTGGCGAGGCGGAGGTCATGGAAATCGGGGCCGACGCGCGCCCGGCCTTCCCCGACAACCTGCCGCGCATCACCCGCAAGGGCGACACGCTCCATGTCAACGGCCTCTTCCGGCACGGCTTTCTGCTCTCGCCTGCCGTGGCGAAAATGACTGCGGGGTTAGTGATGCGCGAGAATCAACGACCGGAGTTTTACCATGAAGATCACGGTTAATGGCACCTTGGAGGAGACCACGGCGGACACACTCGCCGATCTGCTCATCGCGTTGGGTTATGGCGAATCCAAGGTGGCGACCGCCGTCAACGAAGACTTCGTGCCTGCCACAATGCGGGCGGAAAAGAAGCTGACTGACGGCGACAGAATCGAGATCGTCGCGCCGCGGCAAGGGGGCTGAGATGACCGATTTCTACGGCGTGGAGCTGGGCTCGCGCCTGATGCTGGGTACCGCGCAATACCCTTCGCCCGCAGTGCTGGCCGAGGCGTTCCGCCGCTCGGGCGCGGGGGTGGCGACGGTCTCGGTACGGCGCGAGGCCGGTGGCGGCCGCGCCGGACAGGATTTCCGCGACCTGATCGCGAGGCTGGGTGTGCGGCTGCTGCCCAACACCGCCGGCTGCCACAGCGTGCGCGAGGCGGTGACGACGGCACAGATGGCGCGCGAACTGTTCGAGACGGACTGGATCAAGCTGGAGGTGATCGGCCATGCCGACACGTTGCAGCCCGACCCGTTCGGGCTGGTGGAGGCCGCGCGCATCCTGACCGGCGAGGGGTTCGAGGTCTTCCCCTACACGACCGAGGACCTGGTGCTGGCTGAACGGCTGCTCGATGCGGGCTGCGAGGTGCTGATGCCCTGGGGTGCGCCGATCGGCACCGGGCTGGGGCTGAGCAACATCTACGGGCTGCGCAGCCTGCGCGCGCACCTGCCGGATGTGCCGATGGTGGTGGATGCCGGGCTCGGCCTGCCGTCGCACGCGGCGGCGGCGATGGAGATGGGCTTCGACGCGGTGCTGCTCAACACCGCGGTGGCAAAAGCGGGCGACCCGGCGGCGATGGCCGAAGGCTTCGCCCGCGCGGTGGAGGCCGGGCGGCTCGGCCATGACGCCGACCCGATGGAACCGCGCGACATGGCCGCGCCCTCGACCCCGGTGCTTGGAAAGGCGTTTCTGGAATGACACTCGACCGTTTCTACCCGATCTTCGAAAGCGCCGCCTGGCTGGGGCGGATGCTGCCCCACGGCGTGAAGCTGGTGCAGCTTCGCATCAAGGAGGCCACGCCGAACCGGCTGGCCCACGAGATCGACGTGGCACGCGAGCTTTGCGCGGAACACGGCGCGCAGCTCGTGGTCAACGACCACTGGCAGGAGGCGATCGAAGCGGGCTGCGATTTCGTGCATCTGGGCCAGGAGGATCTGGATGACGCGGACGTCCCGGCGATCCGGCGCGCGGGGATGAAGCTGGGCATCAGCACCCACGATCATGCCGAACTGGAACGCGCGCTGATGCTCGATCCGGATTACGTGGCGCTGGGGCCGATCTTCCCGACGCGGCTCAAGCAGATGGCGTTCGGGCCGCAGGGCATCGACCGGATCACAGAGTGGAAGGCACTGATCGGCGCCCGCCCGCTGGTGGCCATCGGCGGCTTCTCGGTGGAGCGCGCCGCGCCCGCCTTCGCTGCCGGGGCGGATGTGGTCTCGGTGGTCACCGATATCACGCTCCACGACGATCCCGGCGCGCGCTGCCGCGAATGGGTCGAGACGACGCGATGACGGCACCCGACCGATATCTGCGCCAGACCGCCGTGCCGGGCTTTGGCCCCTCCGGGCAGGCGGCGCTGCGCGCGGGCCGGCTCTGCGTGATTGGCGCGGGCGGGCTTGCGGCGCCGGCGCTGCAATACCTGGCCGGCGCCGGGGTCGGCCGGATCACGCTGGTCGATCCCGACCGGGTGGAGATCACCAACCTGCACCGCCAGACCCTTTTCCGGGAGGCCGATATCGGCCGTCCCAAGGCCGAGGCCGCGGCGTGCCACATGGCCGCGCTGAACCCCGAATGCGAGATCGTGCCCCTAGAGGACAGCCTGCATCCCGGCACCGTGGCGGCGCTGACCGAAGGCGCCGATCTGGTGCTCGACTGCGCCGACAGTTTCGCCGCCAGCTATACGCTATCCGATCATTGCCTGGTGGCGGGCCTGCCGCTGATCAGCGCCTCTGTCACCGGGCTGGCGGGCTATGCCGGCGGGTTCTGCGGCGGCGCGCCCAGCCTGCGGGCGGTCTTCCCCGACCTGCCCGAACGGTTGGGCAGTTGCGCCGAGGACGGCGTGCTGGGCCCGGTCGTGGGCGTGCTGGGCGCGCTCCAGGCGCAGATGGCGCTGGCCGTGCTGACCGGGCAGGCGCCCGCGCCGCTGGGCCGGATCGTCACCTTCGATGCGGCCGCTTTCCGCTTCGGGGCCTTCCGTTTCGACAACGCGCCGGAAACCGAAGGCGCGCCCGGCTTCCTCGACCCTGCCGCGATCACGCCGCAGGATTTCACCGTGGACCTGCGCCGCCCCGAGGAAGGCCCGCTCGCCGCGCCCCATGCGCGGCGGCTGAGCGTGACGGATTTCGGCCCCGGCGGACCGTTGCCCGAGCCGGGCCAGCGCGCCGTACTCTGCTGCCGCAGCGGGCTGCGGTCCTGGCAGGCGGCGGAGCGGCTTCGTGCCGTCTGGGACGGCGAGATCAAGCTGGTCGCGCTCGGCGACCGCTCACAATCCTGAAAGGCTCCTTCATGTTTCCAAGATCCATCGCGTTTCTGCTCGTGCTCAGCCTCGCCCTGCCCGCCCATGCGGCCGACCGGATGACGCTGATTCTCGACTGGTTCGTCAATCCCGATCACGGCCCGATCATCGTGGCGCAGGAGCGGGGCTATTTCGCGGATCAGGGGCTCGAGGTGGAGATCGTGCCGCCCGCCGACCCGTCCGACCCGCCGAAGATGGTCGCGGCCGGCAAGGCGGATCTGGCGATCTCCTACCAGCCGCAACTGCATATGCAGGTCGAGGGCGGACTGCCGCTGCGCCGCGTCGGCACGCTGGTGGCCACGCCGCTCAACTGCCTGCTGGTGCTGGAGGACGGGCCGATCAAGAGCAGCGCCGACCTGAAGGGCCGCAAGGTGGGCTTTTCCGTCGCGGGCGTGGAGGAGGTGGTGCTCGCAACCATCCTGGGCCAGCACGGGTTGACGCTCGACGATGTGGAACTCGTCAGCGTGAACTGGTCGCTCTCGCCCTCGCTGATGTCGGGCCAGGTCGATGCGGTGATCGGCGCCTACCGCAATTTCGAGCTGAACCAGATGGAGATCGAGGGCGTGCCGGGGCGCTGCTTCTTCATCGAGGAGGAAGGCATCCCGGCCTATGACGAACTGATCTATGTCGCCAATTCCGAGACCATGAACCCCGACGTGATCCGCCGTTTCCTGGCCGCCACGGAACGCGCGACGCAATTCATCGTCAACCACCCGCAGGAGGCGTGGGAGATCTTCGCCGCCACCTCACGCGAGTTGCAGGACGAGCTGAATGCCAAGGCATGGGTCGATACGGTGCCCCGTTTCGCGCTGCGGCCCTCGGCGCTCGACCCGGCGCGCTATGCCCGGTTCGAGGCGTTCCTGCACGACACCGGCATGATCGAGGACCTGACCCCGGTGGAGGGGCTGGCCATCGACCTGGGGGCGCAATGAGTGGCAATTACGGCACCACCTTCCCGCGCCTGCGTGATGCCGCGGGGACGGTCTGGCGGGACTATACCCGCCACGCCTTCGTGGAGGGACTTCGCGACGGGTCGCTGCCGCGCGCGGCCTATCTGGGCTATCTGGTGCAGGATTACATCTTCCTGATTCATTTCGCCCGCGCCTGGGCGCTGGCGGTGACCAAGGCCGAGACGGTGGAGGAAATGCGCGCCTGCACGGCCACGGTCGATGCGCTGGTCAATGGCGAGATCAGCCTGCATGTGAAGACCTGCGCCGAGGCCGGGCTGAGCGAGGCCGATCTCTTCGGGGCCGAGGAGCATCCCGCGAACCTGGCCTATACCCGCTATGTCATGGATGCCGGGCATTCCGGCGACTTCCTGGACCTGCTGGTGACACTGGCCCCCTGCGTGATGGGCTATGGCGAGATCGGCGCGCGGCTGGCGCATGGCATGGACGCCGACCACGCCTATGCCGACTGGATCGGAACCTATGCCGGGGCTGAGTATCAGCAGGTCTGCGCCGAGGCCGGCGCGCTGCTCGACGGGGCGCTGGCCCGCCGGCTCGGCCCGCGCTTCGATGAACTGCCCCGCTGGACGACGCTCTGCCGGCGATTCACCGAGGCCACACGGCTGGAGGTCGGTTTCTGGCAGATGGGGCTCGCACCGTGACGCAAGCCGCCCCGTCCCTGTCGCTCTCGGGTGCGGCGCGCATCGATGGCGCGCCGCTCTTCGGCCCGCTCGGCCTCGACGTGCGCGCCGGGCGGTGGACCTGCCTGCTGGGGCCCTCGGGCGTGGGCAAGACGACGATCCTGCGGCTCTTCGCCGGGCTGGCCGAGGAGGTGGAGTTCACCGGCACGATCGCCGCCGATGACGGGCTGCCGCTGACCGGGCGGGTGGCGTTGATGGCGCAGTCCGATCTGCTCTTCCCCTGGCTCGACGTGCTGGGCAATGTCGCGCTGGGCGCCCGGCTGCGCGGCGAACGCCCGGACCTGGCGCGCGCGCGGCGGATGATCGACCGCGTCGGACTGGACCGGCACGCCACCAAGAAGCCCCATGCGCTCTCGGGCGGGCAGCGGCAGCGCGCCGCTCTGGCGCGTACGCTGATGGAGGACCGCCCGGTGATTCTGCTCGACGAGCCCTTCTCGGCGCTCGACGCGCGCACCCGCGCCGAGATGCAGGACCTCGCGGTGGAATTGCTGGACCGCCGCACAGTGCTGCTGGTGACCCACGATCCGGCCGAAGCCGCCCGGCTGGGCCACGACATACGCATCCTGACCGAAACCGGGCTGGACGAGCTGTCCCCGCCCGCCGGCGCCCCCCCGCGACCCGTCGACGACCGGGCCACGCTGGAGGCGCAGGGCCGCCTGCTGCGCCGGCTCCGCAGTCCTGCCTGAGAAAGGAACTCCCCATGCGCCCCACCGATCACCTGCGCGATCTCGCCCGGCCCGACTGGGACGCGGCCACGCGCCACGCCTTCACCGACGCGCTGGCCGCGGGCACCCTGCCGCCCGAGAAGATGGCCGCCTACCTGGTTCAGGACTACAAGTTCATCGGCGGTTTCGTGCGGCTGCTGGCCAGCGCCATCGCCCATGCGCCTAGTCTTGAGGACAGCGTGCCCGCCGCGCAGTTCCTGGCGCTGGTGACAGGGCCGGAGAACACCTATTTCCAGCGCAGCTTCGAAGCACTGGGCGTCGATGCGGCGATGCAGGCCGCCCCCGCGGCATCGCCCACGCGCGCCTTCCAGAACCTGATGGCCGAGGCCGCTTCGTCGGGCCGCTACGAGCAGATGCTCGCTGTGCTCGTGGTCGCGGAGTGGAGCTATCTGAGCTGGGCCGCCCCGCATGCGCCCGCCCCCGACGACCTGCCCTTCTGGCTGGGCGAATGGATCGCGCTGCATTCCGGCGACGGGTTCGAGGCGGTGGTCGCGTATCTCCGCGATCAGCTCGACCGGACATGGGAGACGCTCGATCCGGACCGCCGCCGCGCGGTGGAGGCGACTTTCCTGCGCGCCACCGAACTGGAACGCGCCTTCTTCGACGCCGCCTGGGCAGGGTTTGCCGACGCATGATACGAGGTGCCCTCACCCTGGCCGCGGTCGTCCTGATGGGCCTCGCGCTCTGGCAGGGCATCGTCAGCGCGACCGGGTTGCCGCATTTCATCCTGCCCGGACCAGCGCGCGTGGCCGAGGCGGTCTGGACCCACCGCGCGCTCATCGCCGAGAACGCGGTGGTCACGGTGTCGGAGGTGATGATCGGGTTGGTCCTGGGCGCGCTGCTGGGTGCGGCCACGGCGATCTGGCTGGCGGCCTCGCCGCTGGCGCGCCCGCTCCTGCGCCCTATGCTGGTCTTCTCGCAGGCCATCCCGGTCTTCGCGCTGGCGCCGGTGCTGACGCTCTGGTTCGGCTACGGGCTGGGCTCCAAGATCGCGATGGCGCTGCTGATCATCTATTTCCCGGTCACCTCCAGCTTCTTCGACGGGCTGATGCGCACGCCGCAGGGCTGGCTCGACATGGCCCATGTGATGCGCGCCACGCCCACACAGGTGATGTGGCGCATCCGCATCCCCGCTGCGCTGCCCTCGCTGGCCTCGGGCCTGCGGCTGGCAGCGGTCTATGCGCCCATCGGCGCGATCATCGGCGAATGGGTGGGCGCGTCGAGGGGGCTTGGCTACCTGATGCTGCTGGCCAATGGCCGCGCCAAGATCGACCTGATGTTCGCGGCCCTGATCGTGCTGGCGGTCTTCACGCTGCTGCTGCACGCCGGGGTGGACCGCGCCGCGGCCTGGCTCCTGCGCCGGCACCGGGGCTGACGGCGGGCGGCACGGGGGGGGTGTGCGACAAGCCCTCTCCGTCGCGCGAAACAGAAAAGGGGCACGCGGGTCCGAACGTCCTTCGCGGTCAGCAGGTCAAGTGTTCGCGATGCGGACAATGCCATCGTTGACCGGATTTCGGTTCCAGTAAACAAGGTTGCGCGTCAGCGGAGCGACTTCGCGTAGTCTTCGAGTTGCGATGCTACCGTGCCCCAACCATCGTAGAACCCGATGTCCTCGTGGGATTGACGAGCCTCCGGCGAGCAGTGCCGCGCTGTGGCTGTGTACCTGGTCCCGCCGTTGCCGTCATCCTCGAACTCGATAATCGCCGTCATGAAGGGGTCGGCCGCAGGTTTCCATCCCTCGCTGTAGGCATCGGTAAAGACCAGACGTTTGCCGTCCACCACTTCGAGATAGACTCCCTCGTTGATCATCTTGTTGCCATCGACGATGAATGTGGTGTTGAATTTTCCACCGACGCGCAGGTCGATTTCGCAATTGTCCACCTCGTGGGGTCTGGGGACGAAAAAATGCTTGATGTGTTCAGGCGTCGTCCAGCATTCCCAGAGGAGTGACCGTGGCGCGTCGATCGTGCGTGTGAAGGACAGGTCGGTTTTGGGGTCGAGTTTCATCGGTTTCGCTCCTTCATCAAGTTGGTGACATAATCGTCAAGACGGTCCAGCCGCCCTTCCCAGATCGCACTTTGTTCGCTCAACCAGTGCCTTGCAGGCGTGAACGCGTTTGGAGTCATGTCGCAGATACGCGTCCGGCCATGTTTCTCCGAGGATATGAGCCCCGCGTCTTCCAGCTTCTTCAGATGCCCCATGAAAGACGGCAGAGCCATATCGTGAGGTCCAGCAAGCTCGCTAACGCTTGCTGGGCCGCGCGCCAGACGGTGCAGGATCGCACGGCGCGTCGGGTCGCCGAGCGCAGAGAAACACAGGTCGAGGTCTGCCTCAAACTTAGCCATACACCTAAGTAACCTTGCAGCGCGATCAAATCAACAGAACTTAGGAGCTCGCCTAACAAAATGTATGAGTTCTTTGCGAACGAGACACTCGCCGCGCCTGCCCCGAAGCCCGGTTTTCCTTCGGCATCACGGCGGTTTTCCCGCCTGCGATAAACTGCGCTAGCCGGGAGTGGATGTCCGGGGCGGCGACATTGCGAGGTGGAGGATGGCGCACCGGGGAGGCCGGAAGGATGCCCGCGATCACAGCGGCTTGCGGTAGATGTTGGAACCGTGACCGCGTATGAGAAATCAACGGGTTACGCGGTTCGGTTCCAACTCATTCCTTTGGCGGCGACGGGGCGGGCCGCACGCACGACAGCGCTCTCTGCGGTAGCACCGGCTCCCTAACCGCTGACGAGGGTTGGTAGCCATAAATCAGAACGGCCGGCCCTCGCGGTTGCCTTGCGACTATCAGCTTGAGCATCGCGCTCACCCTGACTGGACGCCGAGCCAGACGGCCAAAATAGAGATGGCGATGAGCGCAATAGCCGAATACAGAACCGGACGCCGTAGATTGGGCTGGCGTATCCCACGCCAATTGACGGCATAGAAACCACCGATCAGAACACCGAGCAGCCCCGCTCCGGCCATACCTCCCAAGACCCATGTGGCCATCAAGGACGTGGCGCCCAAAGCGGCCGCCAACCAAAAGACTTCGCCCACTTTTCCCTCCTACTGAGATTGTTCATCTGGCTTGGCGTAGGTCTCGTCCCACGCCTTCTGCCATCGGTAGTATGCGGCCCGGCCGATCGGCGGACCGTCGATCTCTTGCAGCGCGCGCCAGACCTCGACGCCTCGCTGGCCATCCAGCAGCATTTCGCGGGCCTTGGCTTCGCGGGCCTCGGTCATAGCCTTGGGGCGGCCGGGGTTGTCGCCGCGCTCACGCGCCCGAGCCATGCCGGCCAGAGTGCGCTCGCGGATCAGGTCGCGCTCAAGCTGGGCGATGGTCGCAATGATATGCACCATCGCCTTGCCCATCGGGCCTTGCGTATCCAGCCGCTCGGTTAGGCTGACAAAATGCACACCGCGATCGCCGAGTAGTTTCAGCGTATCCAGGATGCCGACCAGGTCGCGGCCGAGGCGGTCCATCTTCCAGACGACGAACTCAGTGCCGGCATGCTGCGCGGTTTTCAGGGCGCGCTCGAAGCCTCGCCGCTTCATCGTCCCGCCGCTAGCCTTGTCCGTAAAAATCAGGTCTGGTGAGACCCCATAGTCTTTGAGTGCCTGTATCTGCATATCCGGGTTCTGATCTGCCGTTGAAACACGGGCATATCCGATCTTCCGCACAGGCTCATTGTTGGATTTGGACGCCACTTTATTACCAGTCGATTGTGCCTCTCATGCTTTTTTAGACTCATGGTATGGACAAGTCAAGCCGTAGTCTCTATATTGAGTCTCGAAAGCAATGGAGACAGACAATGACCTACACCACCCGCACCGAAGAATTTGGCAAAGCCACATTCACCGCGCCTGCCGCTGATGAGGATAACCTCGGTTATGTTTGGATCGAAACCGAGCGGGGCTATGCTTCCAAAGAGCGCCGTCAGGTTTGTCACGGCGGCGATTTCAAGGGCAGCACGATCATGGCCACGGCAGACGGAGTGCAGGCAGTCGCACAGCAGTGGCTCCGCCAGCGGCGCGATTGGCAGCGCAAAGAAGGCATTGTCTGACACATCGGTGACGGCCCTACCAGGGCCGCATCCCATGCGCCAAGATTAGCTGATCCCAATAACGCCCGGAGGGCAGCATGAAACGAGAAAATTGGACGGTGATCGAGGGTGACAATCGCCCCGCAGGACCACCAGACAAGTGCTTTTATTGCGGTGAGCCACATGGATCGCAGCACAAGGACGGATGCGTCATCCGCCAGCGCACGGTCGTGATCAGAGCGACGATCGAGCGCGTCGTTTCGGTTCCCGAAGATTGGGAACCACAGATGATCGAGTTTCATCGGAACGAGGGCAGCCGCTGCAGCGATTGTGACATCACCGAAATGAAAGAGATGCTCGACCGCATGGAAGCCGCAGACCTCTGCACCTGCAACATGATCGAGACAACCTACCTGCGCGAAGCAAGCGAAAATGACGAATCCGCCTGCGCATGGCCGCAGGACGATCCCCACCAGTCCAGCTAACCCCGGAGGCAGCATGTCCGAAGTAGAGCCCCTGACAGCAGGCGAGGAAATCTCCCTGACCAACTTCCTGATCGCGCTGAAAGGCCCGGTAGAATTCCAGTGCGAATACCGGAACTGGCGTGGTGAGGTGGCCACGCGCCGCCTGCGTCCCGTCGCTTTTTGGCACGGCTCGACCGAATGGCACCCGACGCCAGGGCTGATGCTCAAGGCAGTCGATCTGGACAAAGACGCCGAGCGCGACTTTGCCGTCGCAGACTTCAACATGACCACGCTGCGCGCGGTCCAGTAAACGCCGGAGGCCCGGATGTGCGAAGATTTCGATGAGGATTTCTGCCAGTGTCCGCGCTGCTCGGGATGGGGCGAGATCAATTGCCATTGCGGGGGCGACCTCTGCGTCTGCGAGAATTACGGCAGTGCGCCCTGCCCGCTGTGCTACGGCGACGGCGAAGTCTCCGAAGCCCAGCACAACCACTACCTCGAATGCCAGCGCGAGAACGCCCGGCTTTTTGCCGAGGCCCGCGCCAAGATCGACGCCGAAACCGAATCCTGAAAACGCCGGAGGCACCATGTATCGCGTCTACCACAAGGCCGTCTGCACCAACTGTGGCCACGTCGCGCGGGAGCGGGAGAACAAAGATTTCCTCGATCCTTTTTTTCTCCCGGATCACTGTGAAGGATGCGGTGAATACCGATCGTCCGCGTGCTGGCCGTACCCAAACGATGACTGGCGCATAGAGACTGTGAAGCTTCGTCGGGTGAAACTGCCATTTCACCCCCTGAAGCCTTCGACGTGGTTCCCAAGATGGGAGCGCGTTTCAAATCAATCCAACTAACGCCGGTCACCGCGGGCGCAGCACTTCCGCCAGCGTCTCGATCTTGCCTTTCGCGCACTCGGCCGCGCGCAAATGTTCGGTCGCCAGCACGGCCAGTTCCTTGACCGTCTCGACCTTGCGTTCCGAAATCGGACAGGGCGTCAGCGTCTCGGCCGGAATGTCAGGTCGGACGTATTCAATCTGTGGCGTGGTCGCGCAGGCCGTTAAGAATATCGGCCAGACCAGGTGGAAGCGGTTCATCTTCGAAATCTCCTGTCAGGATGGCCTCGATCGTCGCCTGCGCTTCGGCTGCGCGGGCGCGGTCACGCTCGGCACGGGCGGCCTCGACCTCGCGGGCAAGGGCGGCCTGCTCTGCCTGCATCTGCAAGGCGGCCACGGAGCGCGTCAGGGAGGCGTTCTCCGTGCGCAGGCGGTCCACCCGATCCGATTGCAGCCAAAGGCCACCAGCGAGCAGCACAACAAGCGTGCCGGCCCCTATGAGCGCCCAGCGGGTGAGCATCACATGTCCTCGCCGCGCTCACGCAAGACAGGCCCAGCGTGGCGTCCGTTGAGGATGATGCAGCTTTGTCCGTAGGGGTCTGTCTGGATGACGGTCCATGATCGGGTTTCAGGGTTGTCCCATAGCTCCATCATCCCGCGCGGCGTCATGCCGACATAGGCCCGGCTCTCGCCTCGGTCGCGGATTAGCATTTCGCGCACGCTTTCCGTCGCGGTGCAGAACGACTGATGTGAAAACGCCGCGGTCGCAATGACGACGCAGATCAGCAGGAACACGGCCCCATAGATCAGCGCCTGTATGCCGCCGCCCCTCATGTGATCGTCGCGAGAAAGGCCAGGCCGAGGATCACCGCGAAGGCGATGGCGACGTTTTTTCCCGTAAGATACTTCATGGTGGTCTCCTATCGTTGGTTGCTTGAACTATCGCCGCAGCACCGCCGGGATCAGCCGCGCCCAGAACCCGAGCGGAGGATCGTCCGGCTCGGAATCGTCCGCCTGCTCCAGCGGCAGATTGGTTGCGCCCTTTGGAAAATAGCCGCCCGCATTGTAGCGTCCCGGCCGCGTGTCGATGTGGATGAAGCCGCTGTTGGGATACCGGATCAGGCCGGTGAACCCGATCTTCGTGGCCTCGCGCTCGAAATGTTCCGGGTCGAAATTCTCCATCCGCACGTCGAACGCCATGCCCTTCATGTGATAGCTGTTCGGCGCGCCGCCGACGCGGGCGTTGTGCGCCGGGCTGCGATAGGCCGATGTCAGCAGGAACGGCACGCCCATGTGGCTGCGGAACGCTTGCAGCAGATCGAGCGACGGCTCGTGAATCAGCAGCGCGCCCTCGCCCTTCGATGCCAGCTCGCGCGGGCTGAAATTCTCCCAGCGCCAGTTCGTGATCGGATAATCGGTGTAGTGCGTGTATATCCTGCCGGTCACCTTTCGCCCTCCCCGCTTCACAGCAGCCACTTCCCGACGAAATAGCAGGCGGCGATGACGACGAAGATCAGCCAGACCCGACCCTCCTCCTTCGCCACCTGCTTGAGATCGTGCTTCTGCTTATCCGTCATTGCGATCACCCCTGAGACGGGTCGCCTGGTTCTCGAACACGGCGATCACCACCTTGGCCACGCTCATGCCGCCCAGCCCCGCGGCAAAGGCGGCCGTCGCCTGTATGTCGGTCTCGTCGCGCATCGGGCCGATCGTGGCTTCGATCATCGCCAGCGCGACCGGGCTCATGTACTTGGCCGCCATCACGCCGGTGATGACCGCGAGTGCGCCGTCGCGCATTCTCCGACGCTGCGACATAAACCAGCGAAAGATGCCGCCGGAGGCGCCTGCCACCAGCACTCGCCCGGCCTCGCCGCCCGCCCATGTCAGGACGATCCCGCCCCACAGCAGCACCGTCTGCCAGAATGTCGCGTCTTTTTCGGGCATGCCTGCCTCCCTCTTCTGCTCGACTTTTCCTCGGCCCGGTCAGGCCAGCCGTTTTCTCACCGCACCCCGCGTCCGAGCGGGTAGCGGTACATGATCGGCGCGCCGATGGGCTGCCCGGCCGCGGCGCTGACACTCGCGATCACACCGCCGGGGGCTGGGCTGTATTCGTGGTAGCCGTCGGCGGTGTCCGCGTGCCGGATGAACTCGGCAGCGTAGGTGTCGGGCAGCAGCTCGGCATTATGCCGGATCCGCGCGCCGGACGATCCGGAGACGGCGGCGGCGATGTTGCGCGCGATCTCGATATTGGTTCCGGTGATGTTGATCTTCGGCCATGCCACGCCGCCCTGCGCTTTCGGGTCCGAGACCGGGATGGCAATCAGGGTGTTGTCGCGGACGACGCAGCCGTCCACCGCGTGGATCGCGATGCCGTTGGTCTGCGCGTTGTAGACGATGTTGCGCTCGATCAGCAGGTTCTTGTGGAAGCCCGCCGATGTGCTGGTGTCGCGCTGGCCGGTGCCGCTGAACAGGGTTTGCCCGAGATTGCCCACGCCGATGTCGAAGACATTATCGGCGAACACGCCATTCACGATCACGCCCATCAACTGGATCATGTCCTTGTGATCGCCGGAGCCGTCAAGCGCCACGTTGTCGTGAAACCAGTTGCGGCGGCACTCAAGCCCCACGGTATCGCCGGGGCCGAATCCGTCCGACCGGATATGATGCACGTCGTTGTCGTTGAACACGGTATCGCGGCAGGCGCCGCCGGTGCTGCACGCTTTCCACCAGGTCTTGAACTCGTTGCCCAGAACCTTGGTACCGATGCTGTCGCGGATTTGCAGGCCGCGCCCATGGCCCGCCCCGTTGACGATCGCGCCCTCGAAAAGATTGCGCGTCAGAGTCACGTCCTGCGAATTCAGCACGGCGAAGCGGTTGGCGCTCGCGGCGTCGCCTGCACTGTAGGCGTATTTCAGGTGCAGCCCGTCGAGCGCGACGTTGCTCACGCCTTTCAGGATCGCGCGCGAGAATCGGGCAGGGTTTTTCCGGTCGGCCGAGGCGATAGTGACAGGTGATGCGTACTGGCCGAGGCGTGGCATGTCTCCGTAATCGCCCGGCGCCAGCAGGAAGGTCTCACCGCCCGTCGCCGAGGCGAGCGCCGCTCTCAACTCGGCTGCGTTGGCGACAGCCTGTCCGGTGCCTGGCGTCGGTGTCGGAGTGGGCGTCGGCTCCGGTGTCGGTTCCGGGCTCGGCTCAGGCTCCGGCTCAGGTATGGGGTCGGGTTCCGGCTCCGGTTCAGGCTCAGGCGCCGGCTCTGGATCGGCCACGGAATCCCCGCCGCGCAGGTGCACGCCCACGTAGCGCCCGGTTTTTTCGTCGGTCACCATTTCCAGCTGGCCGGCGCGCACGCGGGCGACGGCGACCTCGCGGTCCGCGACCGGCTGGTTGTTGCTGTCCCACAGAAGGTCTTTCGGATCGGCCATGTCAGGTCTCCTTTGTTTACGGCGCCACGAGGCTTTCAGTGATTTCCAGCACGTCGGTCAAAACGGCCTGAGTGTCCTGGCCGAGCGTGGCCCGGACCTGCACGTGGTACAGGCCGGGCGTGAACGTGCCGGGCGCCACGTCGATCAAGATGTCTCCAGCGTCGATCCAGGACGTCACGACGATCACGGTTCCGGCGGCGTCCGCGGCAAGCACCTGCGGGGTGTGCGCCGACATGTCCTTGTCAGCACCGCTTTCGGTGTTCACCTTGACGGGCACCCTGATTGTTTGCGAATCCAGATGCCCAAAAGGTTCCAACACGCTCATCCCGTTTCCCTCCAGATACCAACCGCCACGATTTCAGTGCTCCAGACACCGGTTGCGATCTGCTCGTCGCGCCAGATGCCGATGACTTGCTGCTCAACTGTCGGAGAACCGAAGCGCCCCGACCCGATCACATCAGGATCGACGTAGAGGACACCGCCCAAATCCACGCTGGCGCTGATCTGGTGCGTGCCGAACGTATCGGCATCCGTATGCGTGGCGCCCAGCATGTCAAAGATCGCCTGGGCCGCGCTTTGCCCGAGCGTGTCTGGATCGACAAAGAGCGCGCCCGCGATGCCGACTGCGCCAACATCAACGGTGCCCCCAAGGATAACGTCCGGGTCGCTGAAATGGCCGCCGGCCAGCGCGCCGCCGGTGAGGATCTGATGCACGCCGAAGCTGTCCGCATCCGAGTGCGCCGCGCCCTGCACGTCCACGGCACCGGGCACCAACACGGACGATCGGATCACGTCGCCGTCGGCAAAAAGCGCGCCCTGGATCACCACACCAGCCGACAGTTTCCCGCCCGGAATGCTGTCGCCATCAATATGCAGCACGCCCGCGATCTGCACCGCACCGCGCCCGACCAGGTGCGTGCGGAACGTGTCGGGATCGGTATGCGCCGCACCCTGCACCCCAACTGGGCCTGGATCGAGCGCGCCGCCTGGCGTTGTGTCCGGATCGGCAAAGGCTCCGCCGGTGATCTGCTGCGCCCCGCCGCCCTGGCTGACCGCACCGAACCTGATCTGATCGGGATCGACGAAGGCGGCGCCGGTCAGCGTGAAGCGGATCGTGCCCGTGCCGAACCCGTCGACATCGACTTCGCGCGTGCCGCTGATCGTGACCGGCCCGACCGCGACCAGATGAGAGCCGAACGTGTCGGGATCGGTGTGGGCCGTGCCGGAAATTCCGGGGGACGCCTGGACGGTTTGATCTGCGTAGTACCGCAGGTCCGAGTGTGACGTTGCCACAGCTGCAGCGTCCACCTCCCCGTCCACCAAAGAAAGTGCAAACGACATGAACGACCCAGCGTTCGTCCCGGCCCATTGCGTTTCAGCGACGGAACTGGCAACAGGCGTCCCAATTCCAACGCCGTTCCACCACGCTCGCACGGTGACCGGGCTTCCCGGAACAAACTCGAACACAAGGGTTCCATCGCCTGACACCACGCCGGAACCATCCAGAATGTATCCAGTCGCTGCCGGCCAGGGAGTGCCGCCATCACCCGCGCGGCAGACAAAATCACCGTTTGCGCGGAAGCCTACGTAACAACCTACGCCCGACGCGCCTTGCTCATAAACACAACCCCCAGCCGATCCGTCGAGACCAACAAAATCCACGGCAAAAACGGCAGGCGAATCTCGCGCTACGGCGCCTTGGGAAATATTGTTTGAAACCGGAAATGTGCCCGTTAGGCTAAGCCCGGATTCGGGATCGAACGCCATGCTTTATACCTGTATCGCTGGAGTTATTAACCCCGCGCCCGGATCGGCGCGGGGCGGGCACGGATCAGAGCGTGAACCAGCCGGCCGCATCGACCGTGAAGTTGATGTCCCCGCCATTGGGCGTGACCGGCAGGCCGGTCTGGCCGGTATCCAGGAAGAGGATCAGCCGAGATGTGCCTTCCACGCCGGTGTCGATATAGAGAATGATCGCCTCCGACGGGTCGCCCGTCGCCGCGGTCCACGTGAAATCGGCGCTGTCGAACGTGCCGTCCGTAACGGTCTTGGTCGCCAGGTTGCCGGAGGTCGCCACGCGTGCAGCCGCGGGCACGTCGCTCAGGAACTGGTGCGCGGCCGAATAGGTGTAGTCGGCCAGGTCTACGAGGATCGCCTTGACATCGCCGGTCAGCATGTCGGTGTTGGCGCCGCCGCCCAGCAGGGCTTCCTTGTATTTCGGGTAAATGGCATTGGCCATGATAGTCTCCTTGATCGAGGTTGGGGATTACGCGGCGATCACGGCCGCCGCTCGGAACAGGTCGTCAACTTCCGTCTCGCTGAGACCAATGGCTGCGGACAGCGCCGCGATGGCGGGACTGTCGCGGTGAAACTCGTTGGCCTCGGCCCAGGCGAGCTGGGTCACGGCGTCTGCCGACTGGATCGCCGTCTCGACCTGCGAGAGCAGACCGGCCTGCAACAGCGCGACCTTGGCCTGGAACTTGCTGACGATCATGCCCGCGCGCTCGGCCGCCAGCGCTTCCGCCGGATCGGGCGCCGGCGGGGCCGTGAAGGCGCTGCCGTCCCAGCCCCAGCCGATACCGGCACCGTCCGTCACCTTCGGCCAGCTGGCCGCCCAGCCGGGAATGTTGTCCGGGTCAAACTCGGCCACGTTGACCACGACCCCGCTGATCACCTCTGCGCGTTTCATAGGACTGTCACCCTCACTTCACCGCGGGCGCCTGGGCCGCCTGTATCCTGCGCTACGATCATGGAACCGCCACCGCCCGGCGGGTTCCCGGCACCCCCGTTCGCGCCCCCGTCACCGCCATAATCACTGGTTCCAGCAGCGGCAGCGTTAGCACCGCCGCTCGCACCGCCAAAGATCGCGTTGTTCCCCGGGGCATTAAAGACTCCGTCTGCTCCGTTGGTCAGTCCATCCGAGACGCCCTGGATGCGCCCGCCGAGACCCCCCGTGGAACCATTTGCCCCCTTTCCGCCCGGTGCTGTCAGCAACGAGCCAAACGTCGTATCCCCGCCATCACCGCCAGCGGGTGTACCGTCCCTGAAACCGCCAGCGCCGCCAGCGCCGATCGTGACCGAGACACTGGATGGCAAATCAGATGCACGGAACCAGCGCCAGTTATAGGAACCACCCCCGCCGGTGCCGACGCCGGACCCAGCCCGGTCCGCCCCCCCGCCAGCGCCCCAGGCCTCTACGAGCACGAGCTGGTTCGGGTCCAGCCCGGCCGGCTTGTTCCAGGTGCCCGATGCCGTGAAGGCCTGGTAGTCGAAGACCGTCGCGGCGCTTGCGCCCGAGCCCCCGCCGATCACCCGGAAGTTCGTGCCGTCGTAGCGGATCAGGTACATCGTCCCGGCCGCGAAATCCCCGGCCGTCAGCGCCGAGCCGTCGGCCGTCAGCACCGGCACGTCGGACGTGCTGCCGATATTCAGCGTCACGCCGCCGGTGTTGTCGGCGGCGGGCTCGATCCAGAAGGCCATCTTGGCGTCGAGCCCGCCGGCGGGCAGCGCGGGTGTGACGCTGGCGGTCAGCGTGTTGGTGCCGGCAACCGAGGTCAGGACCAGCGGCACGCTGTCGAAAAGCGCCGAGATGCTGTCCTGCAGCTCCTGCTGATAATCCGACCCCAGCGCGGCGCCGACCGTGGGCAATCGCAAGCTCATCCGAACCGCTCCTGTAGCTTCTGCCAAATCTCTGGCGCCTCGTCGACGCAGGTCACCTCGGCCTCATGGATCGACCGCGGCACGACGTCGAAGACCACAAGCCGTCGCACCACGCGGGAAAACAGCCCCGACGTGACCAGCACCTCCGGGTCGCCGGTCAGGCCCGTGGGCGAAATCGGCGCCAGGAAGGTCAGGCGCGAATGCGTGCCCGTGCCCTCGGCCACCTCGTGGACCGTGTGCGTGCCGTCCTGGCGCTGGATCATCACGCCACCCTCGGCCCCGATCAGCGACAGGTCGGGCACGACCGAGATGTCGGGCGTCGCCGCGAAGTCCGCCTCGCGCGTGATCTTCACCGGCCGGTCCAGCTCGATCGCGGTCATGTCGCCGGCGCCGTCATACTCGATTCGGCTGGTCCATCCCTGCCCCTGGTGGCGGCTGAGACTGTCATGCGCGACCGCGATCAGGCTGCCGCGCTTGCCCCGGATCACCGACGAGGGCGCGGTGAAGTTGTAGAACGTCGCGCGGTACTCCATCTGCAGCAGGTCGTAGAGCGCGCGATAGCGCGCCTCCGCCTCGGTCACGGCGGTCTCGTAGGTGATCGCCTCGATCAGCCCGCCGCGCTCGCGTGTCGGATCGCGGTAGACGACGATCTGCCGCCGGTCGTAGTCGCGGGCGCGGTCGGCGAAGGTCACGCGCAGCCCGTCCGGGATCACCGGGAAAGCCTTCGACCAGCCGAAGTCGCGCACGTTGGCACTGGCAAAGAGCTGCACCGGGCTGTCGGCGGCGCGATCGAAGTCGCGCGCCACGCCGTAGCGGTCGGCCTGGCGGAGCTGCGCGAACCCGGCCGAGGCCGCAAGCTGCGCCGTGCTCTCGACCGTCTCGCCTTCCAGGATCACATTGACCTCGTGGCCCGCTGTCGCGCAGTCGCTGCGCCATGCGGCAAGCTCCACGTTGTCCATGCTCTCTTCGGGCACCCGGCGGGCGTTCAGCATGCCCGCCAGCGCGTCGCGCAGATGCGGCGCGGGGTTGGACGTGGCTTTCCATTCGGTCCAGGCGGCGCCGTCCCAGTCGCGCACGAGGCCCGAGGCGACGGCGCTCAGCTGCTCGATGCTGGTATTGCGCGCCCTGACCGCGATATAGGCGGCGCGTCCGCGCGGCGCCGGGGCGGCGTTCCAGACCGAGACCGCGCGCGTCGCCTCCACGTCGTCGATCAGGTCGCTGCGCGACTGGTTGATCTCCGGCGGGCTGCCCTCCGAGCCGAAGAAGTCGCGCACCGCGCCGTTCATCTGGTAGGTTGAGGCGGTGTAGAGCGTGTCGCGGAAGGCGTAGCCGCGCAGCACCTCCACGTCCCAGCGCCCCTGCGGGAAGCTCGCGGTGTCGAGCACGATCTCCGCCTCGAACTCGGTCATCCGGACATGCTGCACGCCGGTCGAGCCGAGATTGGCCGACGACGCCCACACGTCGCCCGCGCCGTCGTGAAAATAGCCGTCCGCCAGCCAGCCCCCGCCGGGCGGCGAGATCGACTGCGCCGGCGCGCTGGTGCGCGCCTCGACGAAGCCCACGCCCGTGGCCGCCTCGACCGTTGTGGCGGGCGACGCCGCCCAGGTCAGCTTGACCGTCATGCGCCGCGGCACCGTGCCCGAGGACTGGAAGTGCAGCTCCGGCAGGTTGATCCAGGTCGTGCCGTTCGCCGGCTTGATCCGGATGCGCAGCGGCACCCGCACCTTGTCGGTCAGCGCGTCCTGCTTGAAGAGCCCGCGCCGCAGCGCCATGTCGATGCGCAGCTCGTCGGGCGCCTCGCGCGTCGCGGTGACCACCGGCTGCGGCAGGCTGTCCAGCGCCGAGCCCGTGGCGCTTTCCAGCAGCTTGCCGCCGTCCTGCACCCGGTGCCCGCGCAGCTCAGCCTGCAGGGGCGCG
The DNA here is from genome assembly GCF_003122205.1 of Maritimibacter sp. 55A14. Lineage (GTDB taxonomy): Bacteria > Pseudomonadota > Alphaproteobacteria > Rhodobacterales > Rhodobacteraceae > QEYE01. The sequence continues at coordinate 70,201 of NZ_QEYE01000008.1, read as the reverse complement.
GTGCGGGCGTATCGTGTAACCAGCGTCAGCGGGTCGTCGCCGGGAAACCCTTGCCGGGTCTCGAACTCGACGCCGGTCATGGTTTCGATCGGCGCACCCTTGATGCGGATGTCCGACAGCGAGTGCGGACCGGACATGGCCAGCACCGCCTCGACCACCTCGTCGCCGCGGTCGAGATAGACCATCGGCTCGGTGACGAAGGACGGGAACACCTTGCGGGTGCCCAGCACGCGCGGCAGCGTGCCGCCCGGTTCCAGCTTGTTGCCGCTGGCCGAAGCGACCCCGAGCGTGTCGCGATCTTCCGGCGCGCTATCCTGGCGCGCCAGCGCCGGCGGCTTGATCAGCGCGCTGATCGCCAGCGAGCCCGCGACACCAACGCCAGCGGCCAGGATGCCGGCCACGACCTTGCTGCCCGCCGTCAGCGTGCCTAGGCTGCTCGGTAGCAGCAGTGTACCCGACGCGATGCCCTGCGTGACCGCGATCAGCGCGACCGTGGCCACGAGACCGAGGATGTCCTTGCCGCCATCGCCGCCGCCCTGCAGCGGCCCGTGCAGCGTGATCTCCGAGACGCCGGGCTTCGGGCGCACGTGAGGCCAGGCGGCCCGCGGCACCTCGTGCCCGTCGATGCAGATCGCGCCGTCGAACGCCTCCAGCCCCAGGCTCGCCGCGATCTCGGCCAGGCTCGCGCCGGGAGCCACCTCGCGGAAGCCGACCGGGCCGAGGTGGAACGCATCGCGGTGGACGGCCAGAGTCATGCGCAGGCCTCATGGCGGCGGAAGCCGCGGAGCCGGTGCCGGATCACCGGATCGGTCAGCCCCACCAAGCAGGCCCCGGCACCGGCCTCCGAGTGGATCAGGCGCGCCTCGTCGATCATTACGCCCACGTGTCGCACGCGGTTGTCGGCACCGGCGGTCATCAGCGCCACGTCGAAGGCGCGCGGCGCGGCTACGTCGGTCCAGCACTCCGCGCCCTGGCCGGCGGCGATCTCCTGCGCGACGGCGGCCTGTGCGGCGCGCAGCTCCGCGCTGCTGCCCTGCCGCAACCTCAGCCGGGCACAGGCGGCCATGTAGCGCGCCGATGCGTCGCCGAACTCCGGCAGGCGCACGCCCAGCTCATCCCCGAAGATCACGCGGACCAGCCCCCAGCAATTTGCCTGGGTGAAGGGCAGTCCCACGTATTTGCCCCACCAGCTCATGCGAAGAGCCCCGGAAACTCCACGGCGTCGATGCCGTAGGGCTCGGATGAAAAGTCGCGCAGGCGCAGCCGGCCGGAGATCGCGGCGGCGGTCACGTCCACGTCCGTCAGCTCGAAGTTGAAGTGCGAGTAGATCACGTCCGGCGTGCCGATCTCCGCGCGCGGCGTGACCGTCAGGTCGAAATCCGCCGACGAGAGGATGTAGAGGCTCACGCGCGCCCGCACGTTGGTGCGCGCCAGCGCCTCTCCGATGCGCCAGTCGATGTTCTGGAAGCTCAGCTCGACCGAGGGCGGCCCGTCGGTGTCGGTCACCGGCCGCGGCTCGAACGGGATCGCCGTCCAGGTCTCGCCCTGCCAGACGTAGTCGACCACGTCCGACACGACCCGGATCGGATCGGGCAGCTGCGGATGGTCGATCAGCATGAAGCCCAGGTAGGCGTGCGGCGACGTGCGCGCCTGGCTGTCGGCGATCTGCGCAGGGGTCAGGCTGCGCTCGGTCACAGCGGCACCATCGAGACGTTGGTGAGGTAGATGTTGCCCGCCGTGCCGTTGGCGTCGCGGCGCACGAAGACCTGCGCGGTCACCGCACCGCCGGGCAGCGCGGGAAGGTCGATCGACTTGTGGATTGGCTGCGAGGTGCCCGACGGCGCGAACGTGCTGCCGTCCGTCGCGAGCGGCGTGCCGCCGCCGTCCAGGTAGGTCACGACAACCGCGAACGTGCCATCGGCGGCGGCGTCCGAAACCTCGTCATATTGCAGCCGGTAGCTTTTTGCCGGATCGACCGCGAAGGCCGTGGCGCTGAACATGCTCTCGGCCGTGCCCGAATTGGACGCCATGCGCACGGCATATGGGGCGGGGATTTTCTGCGCGATCGCATCGGCGCTCTGCTGGTCGTTCTGCACCAGATCGAAAGTGGACGGCACCGAAGTCCAGCCGGTAAAATCTCCGGTCCGGAAATCGCCGTTCTCCACCAGCTCGCCCTTGCGCGTGCCGGGGAACGACGCGTCCGGCAGCACCAGCACATTCATGCCGATGACAAACCGCCCACCGCGGCGCGGCGTGATCGAATAGACCCGGTCCTGCACCTGCATCTTGCGGAACGCGCGGGTGACCGGATGCGTCATCACGAAGGGCTGCGTGCCCTTGGCCAGCGTGTCGTCGAACCAGTCCTCGAAGATCGCCAGATCGCCCTCGCGGATGGCGATGGTCTCGACCTTCCACGCCTCGACGCGGGCGGTCGTCCGGGGCCGCGAGAGCGGCGCGCCGGCCTCCGGCTCGAACGCGTGTCCGCCATCCTGCAAGGCGTAGTTCGACCGGATGCTCGCGCCGACATCCTTGAGCGGCCAGTAGATCGTCACCGGCGCACCCGCTGCTGCGCGCTCTGCCGGGCCGAAAGCGCGCGCTGGGTGTTGCGCCCGCGCGAGATCGCATTGCCCACGGCCACGTCTATGACGCGATCACCGTTCGGCCCGCGGCGCTCCTGCACCTCGGAGCCTTCCGGTGCGCCGATCACGTTGACGGTGACGTTGGGCTCACGCCCGCCGCCGCGCGCCAGCAGCTCGCGCGTCTGCGCGGCCGAGAAGATGCGGGCCGGGCCGGTCGCCTCCAGCTCCGGGCCGCGCTCGCCCACGATGCGCAACCCGCCGGGGAAATCCCCGCCCGTGGCAAAGCCCGGAATGACGCCGCCCAGGATCTTGCCCAGCCCCAGCGAGCGCGAGAGACCCGCGAAGGTCTCATTGAGAAGCCCGTCGAGCAGCCGGTTGACCACGTCGTTGATGCTGTTGGCACCCCGGATGATCCCGCCGACCGTCCGGCCCATCTGGTCGTCGAACGCCTCGGCTTTGCGCTTCGCCTCTTCCAGCGCCTTGGCCAGCTTGTCGACGCCCTTCGCCCCCTTGCCACCCGCGCCGCTTTCGCTGCCCAGCTCATTCATCTGCTCCAGCACCTTCTTGGTGCTTTCACCCAGCGCGCCGGTTGCGTCGTCTGTGCGCGACACGATGCCGAGCAATTCATCGAGAGCGGCGCTCGCCTGTCCGAAGCCCTGCGTCACCGCCGCCGCGACGCGGTTCTGGGTTTCTGCCGCCGCTGCAGCAGCCTTACCGGAGGCCGTGCGCAGCTTCTCCGCCAGATCGGCCGCGCCCGAGCCGTCGAAGAAGTCGGCGAAGGGGCTTTCGACGGGTCCACTGTCACCAGAGATCGGATCGAAACTCTCGACCGACCGCGTGAGAAAGCTGTTCTCGAACGTGTCACGCACGAAGTCGCTCCACGCTTGTGCCATCTCCGCGAGAAGCCCCAGGAAGTCGGCACTGATTTCCTGCCAGATGGCCTTGAGGTCGAGCGGGATCGCCTTGGCCGCGGTCACGATCCCGCCAAAAACCTCGCCGGCCACGCGCTTCAACGCTGCCAAAGCCTCGCCGAACCCACCGACGGCGCGCACCAGCCGGTCAAACCGAAATGCGGCTTCGCCCAGGAAAACAACGAACGCGCCGAGAAGAGATTTGAGCAGCGCACCACGCAACACCGTCAAGGCCGTTGCCGCGCCCTGGATGCTGAACGTGAACCGAAGCATGATGCCGATCAGGCGCCCGCTGATAAGCACGGCCAGCCCGGCCAGCACCCGCGCCACGATGCTTAGATTGTCCTTCAGCACGTTCATGGCGTTGTTCAGCGGCCCGCCTTCTTTCGACACTTCCGCCATGAACTTCGCGACCGCCTCCAGCGCCGGGGCGAGCGCCACGGCAAGCTGGTTGCCCAGCCCCTTGGTGATCAGCCCGAGCGCCGAGATCGCGTCGTTGGTGCGCTCGATCTGATCGGCATCCACGTCGCTGACCAGAACGCCGAAGTCTTCCAGTTCCTTGCGCGCCTGGCGCAGCACGTCGGCATCGAGGCGGGTAAAGGCCGCAAACGCCCGGTCGCCGAAAAGCTGGCTGATCACGCCCGCGCGCTCGGCCTCGGGCACGAACTCGGCCAGCGCCTCGTTGATCTTGATCAGGCGTTCATCCACCGGCAGGTTGTTCAGCTCGGCCGCGCCGAGGCGCAGCCGCTCCAGCGCCTTGACCGCCGGGCCGGTGCCTTGCTCGGCCAGCGAGATGCGCCGCGTCAGGCGAGTGACGCCCTCGGCCGCCTCGGTCGCCGACACGCCCGCCAGCTCGCCCGCGCGGGTCAGCACCTGCATCGAGGCCACGGTCGTGTCCAGAGACTGCGCCAGCTTGGCCTGCGCGTCGATGCCCTGCAGCGAGGACCGCACCAGCGCCGCCGCGCCCGCCGCGAACGCGGCGGCAGCCACGGCGCCCACGCGCACCATGCGGCGCTCGAACCGCTGCATCCGCTTGCCGACCCGGTCCATCTCGGACCGCAGGCGGGCAAAGGATTTCTGGCCGGCCTCGCCCGCGCCTTTCAGCGCGCTGCGCACGGCCTTGGCGCCGCGCGCGCTCAGCCGGACCGTGATGCGTTTATCCGCCATCCCTACCTGCGCCCCTGCTCGTTTACCTTGGTCACCATCGCCGCCTCGATCACCGGCAGCAGCTCGGCCACGGCCGCCCCGGAAACCCCCAGCGCCCGGCCCATGGCCAGCGCCGCATTCATGTCAAACCCGATCAGCGCGCCCTGCGTGGCCCGGACCTGTCCGCCCAGCCGCTGCGCCAGGTCCCAGACCTGCCAGCCCTCGAAGCTCCGCGGCGCATTCACCCGCGCCGGGCATTCGTCGCAGACATCCGGGCAGTGGCGGCAGTAGTCGTCGCCCCCGCCCCAGGTCCATTCCGCGAGCGCGCTCAGCCTTTTTTTTCAGCGTCGACCTCGGTTGTGGTATCTGCCGCTTCGAGGACCGCCACCAGGATCGTGCCCATGATTTCCATGTCACTCCGCACGAGCGCCGCCGCGGCTTCCGCGCTGACCGGGATCGGCTCGTCGTTCATGTCGACCACGGTCCATCCGACGACCAGTTTCTCGAAGATGCGCGACGAAATCGTGAAAAGATCATGCACCTGGTCCAGGTTGAAGCTGAGCTCGATCTCTTCTTCGTCCTCGCTTTGATCGTTCGGGTCGCCGGACGCGAGAGCGCTCAGACCGGCAGCCTCCAGTTTCTTCTGGACGGTGTCGCTCACGGCAGTACCGCGCAGGATTTCCAGCACGTCCATCTGGGTGACGGGCCTGATCTGAATCGACAGCTCGTCGTCGATCTTCAGCCATTTCGGCTCGGGGTTAAGGTCGAGCCTTTTCATCAGTAGCCGCTCACGTCGTTGGTCAGCGTGGCCGTGCACATCCGGCCGGTGACGCTGTCGAGCGCCGCCTGCCAGTCGAATGTGGCCTCGATCCCGCCCGGCCCGGTGACCTCGATCTTGGGCTTGGGCAGGAAGACCGAATGCGCGGTCAGGTTGAAGTTCTCGCCGGAGCCCAGCAGGTAGTCGAACTGGAACTCGGTGTCGGTGCCGTTAATCGCCTGGTCCAGCAGGGTTTGGTTTGCGAAACGCACCACGACGTTGCCGGTCAGCGCGGCAATGCCGGGATCCACGCCTTCAATCTTGCCGTCGTTTCGAATCGTCTCAACCGGATCGAGATTGTTGGCATAGGTGATTTGGGCAGACACCACGTTGCCGAGCGCTGAACCGGCGCGGCTGATCGAGCCGTTGAAACTGCCGAAGCGCTTCAATGCAAACGCCGACAGCGTTCCGGCCTGACTCGTCGCGGCCTTGGTTTCACCCTGTCCGATCAGGCTGACGGTCGCCGTCACGTTCCCGGTGCGCTGCATCTGCCAGCTGATCTGATCGACGGCGCAACCTGCCGACATTGCATAATGCGGCACCTCCGGAATGCCGAGCTCAAGCGCCAGACTGGGAAGCAACACTCCGCCCGACTGGAACTCGTGATCGAACGGCCCGGCGCCCGTGGTCGTCGGATCGCCGAAGGCGCCTTTCAACCAGACACCCCAGGATTCGGCGTCGATCGGCACGGTAATGTCACCACCAACCGTGATCGCATCTTTGACCGGGGCGAGCGGGTCGCGGCCGAACCCGAGCAGTTCGTTGTCCAGAAGCGGCTGCTCCGAGCCCACGTTATCGTTCGCAAACGGCATCTGAAAGAAACCGCTGGCGGGCGGCGTACCGTAGACCGTCTCAAACGCAGCCGCCAGTTGCGACCGTGCACCTGTTCCGCGTGCCATGTCCTTTGTCTCCTCGTTTTGGTGTGTGGTCTCAGGCCAGCGGGTCGCTGGTCTCGTAGGTCAGCGTGACGGCCACGGTCGCGGCCTTCACCGCCTCCGCGCCCTCGGCGACGATGTTGAGCGGCGCGGGCGCGTCGCCCAGCACGTAGTCGGTCAGACCGCCCAGCGTGCGGTCGGCGGCGAGCGCCGTGCCGAGCGCGGTCTTGAGCGTGTCGAACCGCGCATCGCGCGTCTCGGCGTCGCGGCCCTCGACGATCAGGTCGATCTCGGCGCGGTGCTCGTAGATGTAACGCACCGGCGACATCAGCGCCGAGGGTTGGCCGGGGTCGCCATCGCGCAGGATCGCGTGACCCTTGGCCGCGATTTTCTCTGGCAGGGCCGCGTTGCGCTCGAAGACCACGCCCGTGGGCATGGCCGATTTCAGCGCGGCGGCCAGTGCGGCCAGAACGGTCTCGGACTTGGTGCTCATTCCCCGCCTACTTTCCGCGACACCCAGGCATCGACGATCATGTCGGGCAGCCGGGCGTCCCATTTCCGCGTGTCGGCATCGAGGTCCAGCCGGGCGGGCAGCTTGACCTGCGGCATCAGCACGAAGATCGGCACAGTCGTGGCCCCGGTCAGGGTGCCGTCCTTGCGCCGCTTGCCGCGCTTTTTCTGGGCGACGCCGCGGGTGTTGATCCGCGCGTCGTCGGTGACCAGGAGGCTCGGCTTTCCACGCCGCCGCACGAAACGCAGCTTCGTGCCGCGGCGCTGCTCCCACTGCCCCGGCGTCAGACGCCGACCGCCAGGCGCGCGGCCGGCCGCATCCGTCGGGATCGCAAGGAAGAAGCCCGACCGGGCGCGGATCGTGGCGCCGCGATCATGCGCGTCGACGATGTCGTTGGCGCTCGACCAGACCAGCGCGGCGGCCTCAAGGCTTGGCTGGCCCTTCGGAAACACTTCCGACCGGATCGCGTTGGCCAGCCGCCGGCCCAGACCCGCGCCGGTGATCTGCTGGCGCCAGTCGGTTTTCAGGCCGATGCTGGTCGAGGTAATGCCCTTGGTCACGGCGCGCTCGCCCGCCTCAATCTCGCCGGCCATGACGGCCGCGAGCTTCGGCTTGATCTCAAGCCCGAGTTTCACGCCTCACACTCCGTCAATTCCACCCGCCAGACCAGCCGGTCGCTGTCACGCTGCGGCGTGCCGACGACCTCGAAGACCTCCGCGCCGATCTCGATCCTGTGCCCCTCGGCCAAGTTGGGCGCCGCGCTGATCAGCAGCTCGACCACGTTCGTGTCCTGTATGAGTCGCCCGCCGTTCCATTCCGCGACCGCGTCCGGTGACAGCCGGATCAGCCGCACCGGCACCGCCGTCACGTCGGGCAGCGCCCGCCAGGTTGCCGCCACCGTCAGGTTGCGGTCCCGGAATACGGCGCCCATGGCCTTGGCGACGGCGGTCACGATGGCGACCCGTCAGCCCTGGTCTGCGGGTTTGCCGACGGTCTGCGGCGCGGGGTCCTTGCCCGCAGGTTTTGCGTCCTTTGCCGGTGCGGCTTTTGCGTCCTTTGCCGGTGCGGCTTTTGCGGTCTTTTCGATACGACCGAATTTCCGCTTCCGGATGTCCTCGGCCACCTTGGCGTCGACGGCCCCGCGCCAGCCCACGGGAAGCGTGCGCTTCTGCGCGGAATTGAGCTGGTAGGTATAGGACCGGTCGATGATCACGCTCGCATCTGCCATGTTCTCTCTCCATCATCAGGGCGCGGCCGGGGATCAGACCCCGGCCGTCGCCGGATCAGGCGCCGTCGCCGGCACTATGATCAGTTGGACGAATGCCCGCGCACCAGGGTCGCGGGGCGGACGCACATGGGCAGCGTGTTCATCTGCGCCTCCACGTCGACCCAGCGGTTGGCCTTCGGGTCCGGCATCGCCTTCGAGTAGAAGTCGCGGCCCGGCGTGTTCACCGTCTCCATGTAATCCGCCGGCGCGTTGTACTGGCGGAAGGTCTGGCGGGTGCCCACGGGGAAGAACCGCGCATCGCCGTCGGGGATGAAGGACTGCGTGACGGTCGTGCCGTCTTCCTGCGGCACGTCGCCCTCGGCCAGGTACTCTTCCCAGACCACGCCCTTGTAGGTGAAGCCGCCGGTCACGTCGTTGCGCAGCGGGTCCTGGACGGACTGGAAGTACTTGTAGGCTTCCTTCACCTCGGCATGGTTGATGAACTTGTCCCAGAACGTGGGCGAGCAGAGCGCGTGGATCCGCGTCATCACATCGCCGCGCAGGTTCAGCTTGATGTGCCGCGTCACCTCGGCCACCTTCGCCTGCATGTCCGTGGTGCCGGTGCCGAGCACGAAGTCCACGGCCTTCTGCGAGATGCCGAACTCCGAGAAGAGATCGACCAGCACCGTGCCGTCGGCATCCTTCACCTGGCCCTGCAACGCACCGGCGCGCAGGTACTCACGGGTGATGTCGATCGACCCACGCAGCTCGGTCTGCCGCTCGGCGATCTCGTCGGCCACCTGCTTGAGCTCGGTCTCCGACCCGAACTGGCGGATGCCGTCGATGTCGTCGGCGGTGATCTTGCTTTCCAGCCCGAAGCGCGCGGTTGCGAAGTTGCGCATCTCGCGCTTGCCGCGGGCTTGCCCCGGCAGGTTGGTGCCCCGCGTCGAGGACTGGATCAGCTGCAGCACGCCGTTCTTTTGTTCCACCTGGAACTGGGGCGTGCGGATGCCGCGCGGGACGAAGAGACCGAGATCGCCGATCCGGCCCCACTGGTTCGGGATGCTGTTGATCGCATCCGTCAGTTCGCGGGTGCGAAACGCATCCGCGTTGAAGATGTCCATGGTCGCCATGGTTTCTGCCTTTCTGTGAGAGTGTCGAGGAAGATGCGCCCGCCCCGATCGGGCGGGCGTCGATCATGCGTCGGTCAGGATGCCGACCGCCTTGAGCGCCGCCACGGCGGCGTCGCGCTTGGTGGCGTTGTCGTAGGTGGCGTCCCAGACCAGCCCGCCGCGGCGCACCCGCGCCTCGCGGGCGATCGCGATCGCGTCGGTCACGTCCGCAGACGCGGCCGCGGCCGGCGTCAGCAAAACCGCGACGGCGGTCTCGGACCCGTCGACGGCGGTCTCGACGCTACGCACGTACTTTCCGCTCGCAGTGATCTTGCCCAGAACGGTGCCGGGCACGAGGTCGGCGCCCGCGGCGATCGTCACCTCGTCGCGGCTGTAGTGGCCATCTTCCTCGAAAAGCAGGAAATCGCCACCGGTGTTGCCCTCGGTCAGTGTGGTCATCGGTTTCTCCTTGGTCTCGCGTCAGGGCCGCACCCGCGGCCTTACGGGTTGTCGCGGGCGCTGCCCGCGGGGTCAGTTCCGGTAGCGCTTGTCGACCGCTGCCAGGACCGGGTTTTCCGGCGGCACGTCCGCCGGAGGCTCTGAAATCGTCGTGTCCGCGCCGGCCATCGCCGCCGACAGCGCACCCGCGCCGGCCTTGCGGTCGTCAGCCGCCAGTGCGGCGACCGCGTCCTCGGCACTCATGTCGGTCTTGAAGGCCAGATGCTGGGCCAGCTTCATGCGGCCCTCGGCGGCAGGCGCCGTCAGGATGGCCGAGATGCGTTCCCGCTCCGCCGACGTGCCGGACGCCGCGGCGGCGGGCGCGGGCACCGGCGTGTTCGCGGTCGCCTCACCGCCCTCGCTCTCGGCCTCTGCCTCGCCTTCACCGTCCGAGTAGTCGCAGCCATCTTCCTCGGCGGCGGCGACCAGGTCGTCGACATCCAGCTCGAGCACGCCGGCAAACGCGTCCAGGCGCTCCAGCGGCGGGCAGTTGATCTCGCCCGCGAGGATCTGGTTCACGGTGCTGGCCTCGATGCCGGCGGCGTCACCCATCTCCTGGATGATCGCCGCGCGATCGCGATCCTCGGTCGCCTGCTCGTCGATCGCGGTGTTGAGAACATTGCCCAGGTTCTCGCCCGCCTGGGGCGTGATCGGGCAGCTGCGCCCGGCCTTGGCGGCGGGGCTCGTCTTCGTCTTGGAAGTATTGGCCATTGCAGACCTCCTGCTCTGATTGAGTTTCGACGCACGGCGCCGCGCGGATGCGCGGGCGGATCGGCGCCCCTGGCTGGGCGAAGCACCGCCCGAAACCTTTGCGACGAACGCGGCGAAGGCCGCGCGCGGGTCGGCCACCTCGTCGGCCAGCCCCATCTCGATGGCGCGGGCGGGCGAGAAGACATCCGCCTCGGTCTTGAGCGCCGCCGCCGCACCGAGCCGCGCGCCGCGTCCCCGGCCGACGGTCTCCGCGAAGAGGTCGCGCAGCTCGTCGGCCTGCCCGGTCAGCTTGGCCAGCACGCCCTCGGGCAGCGCCTCGTAGGGATTGCCGGCCGCCTTGTGGGCGCCCGACCGGATCAGCGTCACGGCCACGCCCTCGCGCTCCAGCGCGCCGCTGAAGTCCGCGTGCAGCATGATCACGCCGATCGAGCCCACGAGAGCGGTGCGCGACATCACGATCCGGTCGGCCTGCGAGGCGATCGCGTAGGCCGCCGACAGCGCGTGGTCCGCGACATAGGCGTGCACGGGCTTGTCCTGGCGCACCGCTCGGATGCGGTCCGCCAGATCGAAGATGCCCGCGACCTCGCCGCCATGGCTGTCGATCTCCAGCGCGACGGCGCGCACTTCCGGATCTCCGGCCGCGGCGTCGATCTGCGCGCGCAGCCCCTCGTAGGATGTCTGTCCGCTCGACTCGCCCAGCCAGGCGCCGCGATGCACCAGCACGCCGGTGACCGGGATCACCGCCACGCCGGAGCTGACCATCAGACCGCCGCGCTCGCGCGCCACCAGGTCGCGCGACTGCGCACCGTCCAGCACCGAGGCAAAGGGCGTGGCCGCGCGCAACGGATCGTCGGTGGCGCGCAGCTCCGGGCCGGGCTCGAAGTCGCCCACCAGCCGATGGCCGAAGCCGCGCAGGAACGCGGCCGCCTTGGCATCGTGGATGAGCAGCGGCGTGTTGAAGACGCGCGCCGCGATCAGCGGATTTTTCATGTCACCTGTTCCCGTTCTCGAAATCCGTGGCCGTGGCGCCGCCCGGCCCGATCAGCTTGGCGAAGCTTTCCTGCGACGGATGCAGAACGCCCTCGGGCATGGCGGCGATCTCGCGCTCGACCTGCTCCATGTTCTCCATGTGGTCGCTGCCGGTCAGCTCGGCCGCCTCTTCCTCCAGCGTCGAGAGACCCAGCGACACGCGCATCGCGGCCGCCTGCGCCTCCTTGACCGGATCGACAAAGCCCTTGCCCGGCCCGATCCACTTCGCCCGCGCATAGGCCGGCCAGTGCGCGTGGAAATCCGGCGCGCCGCGCGGCAGCGGCACATGCCCGTCCATCACCTGCTCTTCCAGCCAAGCCATCAGGTAGGGCTGGCAGAAGCCCTGCGCGAACGCGATCCGGCGGCTCGTCCAGCCGCGCCAGACCTCGATCAGCGCGGCCCGCGCACTGGAATAGTTCGTCTTCGACCAGTCGGCCGCCAGCTGCTCGTAGGACTGTCCCAGCCCCGCCGCAATGTTGCGCAGGACCGCGCTCTCGAAATCTCCGAACTGCGCCGCCGGCCGGGCCGTCGGCACCACGCCGATCTCGTCGTTGGGATAGAGCTGCGTCACCCGCGCCCCGCCCAGCGTCACACCGTCCCGGTCCTTGTAGTACTGCGCCCGGTCTATTTGATAGTCGTGCAGCGGCGTGCCCTCGCCCTCGCCGAAAAGGTCATCCATCGTCTCCGGACCCAGCGGGCTCTTGATGAAGGCCGCCAGGACCGCGTTGATCACCGCCGCCTGCAGCTCGACCCGCGCGTAATGGTCTTCCATGCGCAGCTTCTCGATCACCGGGGCCAGGCGAGAGACGCCGCGCGACTGCCCGTCGCGGGTCTTGTCGAAGAAGTGCAGCACGTTCGGGCGGCCCCATGCCCGCTCACGCATCACCCGCTTCCAGGTGAAGGACGCGGCCGAGGCGTAGATCGCCGCCTTGTGGGCCTGGCGGAAATGGTAGGCCCGCGCCGCGCCGTCGGCATCCTTCTCCACGCCGCCGCGCAGCTTCTCGCCGTCGGGCTGGTCGCCGGGGTTGGACAGCAGGTCCGGATCCACGATGCGCAGGCAGGTATGGGTCGGCCGGTTCTCTTTCCACGCGACCAGACCGACGGCATCGCCTTCCATCAGGTAGTTGCGATAGGCCATGCCAAACATCTGCGACACGGTCTGCGACCGCGTGATGTCGGCCAGCTTGCGCGGATCGTCCGCGTAGCTGCGCCAACGCGCCTCGACGGCCAGCTTGAACTCGGCGGCCCACGCGCTGTCGAGCCCCAGCGCCTTCCAGTCCGGCTTCATCAGCGGCCGGAAGTTGGCGCCGATGACGCTGTCGACCTCCTTGGCCACGCCGCCCGCAGCCCAGCCGTTGTTGCGCGTCAGGTCACGGGCACGCGCCACGATCTTGTCGCGATCGGGCAGCACCTCGCCATCTGACGGCCGAAACGGCGGATGGAAGTTCAGCATCGTCTCGCCGGTGCTGCTGCCCGCCTGGTAGGGCGTGCCACCGAAGCCGCTCGCGCGCGGCTTCATCCGCACGCTGCCGGCGCGCAGGCGGGGATAGCTCTGCTTCATTTGAAATACACCGTCCTTGAGCGGGTCTTCGTGTCGGTGCCCAGCTGGCGCTGCAGGCTGGCGATGTAGCGACGCAGGTTGGCCTCGCTCGACCGCGTGTATTCGATCGACTTGCCGTCGCCGGTCGAGACCTTCACGGCCTGCTCGCCCATCATCAGCGCGTGGAGGGCGTCCTCGGCCTCGGTCAGCCGCAGGGTCAGCGTGGCCGTGTCAACCATTCAGAATCTCCGACAGGCGCTTTTTGCGCGCGGGTTTCGTCTTCGCAGGCTTCTCGGGGACCGCAGCAAGTGCTGCGTCGAAGAGATCGGCCTGCCCGTCTTTCGGCGGCACGCCGCGCTCGGCTTCCATCTGGTCCCACTGGTCGTCGGTCATCGAGGTCCAGCCCTTGCGGCGGGCGGCGGCCTCCGAATAGATCATCGTGTCCAGGCCCTCGTTGCGGCGCGTCGGCTCGACCAGCTGCCATTGCCGGGTGACCACGCCGCTGCGCTGGCGCTTGAGCACGCAAATCTCGGCCGTGACCTGCCGGTAATACTCGTCGCCCAGGCCGCGCGCGAACTGGCAATATCCCCGCTCCGCCGGGTCTTCCTTTTTCAGCCAGGTGAAGAAGTCGCCCTTGAGCTGGCTGACATTCACCATGAAGGCGCGTTTCTGGCGCCGCTTGGCGCGGCCGTCCTGGCGCCGCTCGAACTTCATCGGCGCCAGCACCGGGCCGTTCTGGTTCGAGCCGCCCTTGACGATGATCACCCGGTTCCAGGGATGCGTCTTCGCCCAGCTCCACACGTCATCGGTATAGGTGCCGCCGTCGATCGCCAGCATGTCGATGCGGATCGGCAGCCCGAGCTGCGTTTTCCACGTCTGTTTCAACACCGCGTTGAGCGCGGTGCGCCCGTCCTCGTCGCTGATGTGGTGCGGAATCACCACGTAGTCGACCGTCCAGCGCTGGCGCTGGCGGCCATAGGCGGCGAGCGTCACCTCCATTCGGTCGTCCTGGCAGTCGACGCCGGCGGTCAGCAGGACGCCGCATCCCGGCACGACGCCGCGCGGCAGAACGTCGCCGTCGGCTGCGTTCTCCGCACGGTCGCGCAGCCCCTCCCAGTCCGGCGCGTCGGTCGCCTGGTCGTAGGGCTGGCCCAGCACGTCGCTCCAGAAGACCTGCTCGGTCTCCGCCTCGACCTGGCTTTTCGGCCCGGCCTCGTCTTCGGACTTGCCCTCGATTCGGGTCCAGCCCATCACCTGGGCGTATTCCCGCGCGATCGAGGCCCAGTCGCGGAACGGCGAATAGGCCCGCCACAGGTGAAACCCCGGATGATCGCCGTTCGGGTTGTGGGCAACCCAGCGCCCGGTGCGGATCATCTCCGCCTTGTGCTTGTGCTCGATCACCCCGCCGCAGGTCTCGCAGGAAAAGCAGGCTGCATGCAGGCGCTCGGGATCGAGGTTCTGCCGGAAGTTCTCCCATGTCAGCGGCGCGTATTCGCCGCAATGGGGACAGGCGACGTGATATTGCCGCTGGTCGCTGTTCTTGTAGGCCCGCGTGATCCGGCAGCTTCCGGTCAGCCCCGGAACCGAGACGCGCACGATCTTGGCATCCTCGAAGGCAGACGCCCGGCCGACGGCCAGGTATTCCGGATCGCCATGGTCGGTCATCGCGAACTTCGACAGGTCGTCCATGATCACCAGGCGTCGGCTGGTGCCGGTCAGATCGGCCGGCGATCCTGCCGAGGCGACCTTGAGCGAGCCATCGCGCCGCAGCGTCTCCTGGTTCAGGATGTTGTCGCGGTTCTCGCCGCGGCCGTCTCCAAACGTGTCCCTCAACACCCCCACCTGTCGGCGCATGGGCATCCACTTGTTGTCGACCCATTCCTTGGCCGACTGCATCGTCGGATGCACGACCAGCGAATCGAGTGGCGTCGCCTCGTGCCAGGCGCCGATCGTGGGCTGAATCACGGACACCGTCTTGCCGATCTGCGCGCTGGCCCGGATCGTCACCTCACGGCAGGGATGCTCGGGCGACAGGACCTCGTGGATCTCGCGCAGGAAGGCGAAGCGCTCGATATTGAACCGGCCCGCCTCCGACGACCGGGCGTCGAAGACGATGTTCTCGACGCACCAGCGCGTGATGTCCGGCGGCGGCGGCGGGGTCATCGCATGGCTCAGCGCCATCGCGACCACGCCGCTTGCCGGGGCGAGGAATCCCATCAGATGTCTGCGTCCTTTTCCTTGGCCGTCATCTCGGCCGTCTTCGCCACAGCACCCAGCTTCCCGGCTCGGCCGGCGCGGTGCGCGCGCCACATGTCGATCAGCGTCTTGCGCACCGTCTTGAAGTCCAGCGCGTGGTCGTCGGCCAGGCGCCGCGCGGCCTCGCGCAGCAGCGTCTCGAACTCCGCCACCTCCTGGCCGATCATCTTCTGCACCTGCAGGCTGACCTCGCTGGCCAGCACGAAGCGTCCTTCCGCCTCGGCGTTCTGGCGCCGCAGCCGCCGCGCCTCTTCCTGCGCCTTGAGCGTGCGGGCCAGCTGGTAGCCGTCGCCGTCATCGTCGGCGAGCCGCGTCGCACCGCCAGGATGCTTCTTGCCCGCAGGCTTTGCGGCTTCGGACCCGTCGAGCCCCTGCAACGCCTTCTGTGTCGTCGCGCCGTTGCCCATCATCTGTCCGGGATCGAGCTTTCGCCCCAGCGCGTCGGCGACCTTTTCCAGGTCGAACCGGCGCTGGCGGCCGCTGCCCTCGAAACACCCGTCGAGCTTGCCTTCCGCCACGTACTGGCTGATGCGCCCCTTCGACAGGTTGAGCTGCTGCGCGAGCGCGGTCGCTGTGAGTTCCATGATCTCCCGGTCTGGCCACACCCCTCCAGCCCCCGGACTAAACCCGGCACTGGTTTAGGCTTTCGTTTAAGTTTAGAGCGTCGAAACACCCGCGCTCAGCCGCCCCGTATACGTTTTTGGGGCTGGGAAGGACCCGTGGAAATATCTGGAGCACGGGCAGACGCCCCGCAGGGCGCCGCCGGGGCCGGGGTTGACCGGCCTTGTGCATGCTCATTCTCCAAGGCTGCAACGCGAAGCGCCCGCGCGGGTGTCCCCCGGCGGGCGCAGTTCCTGATGATGCCAGAGAAGGTGCCACCAGCGGACTTAGCTGTCAAGCCCGATGTTGTGGCCGCGCTTCCACGTACCCCTGCATCCTGTCGAGCGCACTACATAGAGCCGCCCGAGCCTTGGCCCGCGTCTCTGCCTTGATCGACCATCCGAAGGCGCGCAGCACATCGCCGATGGACTGATCCTCCAAGCACACCATCGCCACCAAGCGCATGTCCGGGATGGCTGCCCGGCTGCCCCGATCCGAAGGCCGCATCCGTCGCATCACCATCGCCATGCCGCTGCCCACGCGCGCCTCGATGGCGGCGATCCGCTGGCGGTCCATCAGCACCGCGTCGATGAACTCGCCCCCCGAGCCACCGCCGCCCGAGACCGTCTCAAGCGACTGCCCCCTGACCCCGGCCGAGGCGTGGCGCTCCTTCAAGGTGCGGTAGTAGCGCCCCATCGCCACCTGCCCCGGCGTGAAGAGCGGCGTCGCCACGCGGCCCTTGCCCGCCGCCCGGTCGGCCGCGTCCTGCATCCGATCGAACGCATCGCCCACCCGTGCGGCATGGCGGCCGTCGAACCCGTCATCCACGGCCCGGTGCTCACCATCCGCGCCCTGGTGCTGGGCGCGCGGCATCCACGGGATCAGCAATCCGCGCGCGGGCGCGATCCGCACCAACGCGGGCCCGCATACGGCAGGCGCCGATCCGTCCCGTGCCAACGCGGCCAGCCGCATCGCCTCGTCCCTAGCCACCCGGTCGCGATCTTCCCGGCTCAGACGTGCAACGCTCATGCGTCCACCCCCTGCGCCAAGGCGGCGATGCGCCGGCACTTCTCTGTCGCCGTCAGGCGGCGCTGGCGAAAGGCCACATCCTCGGGCGACAGCGTCTCGCCGCGCGCCATCCGCTCTTCCAGCACGGTCATGCGGCGCACGGCATCCCCGGCCCCGCCCCTGATCTGGCTGGCGAGGAAGGCGGACGGGAACTTGTGGTACTTTCGCAGATGCGCCAGCAGCTCCGGCGCCCAGCCCTCGGCGATGGCGTCCTGCCCCATCGGCAGCGAGAAGACCCGGCGCATCAGCGGCGAGCCGTCGTCGCGCGGCGCCTCGATCTCGGCCGCCCACTTCAGGATGTCGTTGGCGATCGGGAAGCGGTCGCGCTCCTTGCCGCCGGGATGGGCCGCCGCGACCTCTTCCAGCGCCGCCAGGCTCTCACTGCTCATGTAGGCCAGCCGCCGCGCCAGATCGTCCCGCATGGCCTCGAACTGACCTGTCGTCATGCCGCCCGGCTTCATCAGCCCCCGCCTGTCCAGCGTCTCTATCAACGCCCTCCTGACCCGCTTTTCGCCGTCTGCCTGCGCCTCGCTGTCCATGCCTGTTTCCTTTTCTCTGCACTTTTGCTGTTTTTTCCGCCTCGCGCCGCCGTCTCATTGGGGCGACACTGTCTCTGTCTTTTTCATTTCCCTGTCTTTTCCCTATCGTGCGGGACACTCTGAGACTGTCCGAGACTGTCCTGAAGTGTCCCCGGGACAGTGTGGGACAGTTTTATTCGTTGACGCGACGCCCACGCGTCAGCGCAAGCATGTGATCGCTCCAGCCCGATATGGCGCGCTCGATCCAGCTGGCGGCGCGGTACTCGCAGCCCTCGCGATCGAGCCATTCGTCCATCCACAATATCGCCGCGTCGTTCTTCGCGAGATCGGGGTGATAGCCCGCCACCGCCGAGCGCAACCGCTGACGGCGCTTCTTGGCATTGGCCGCGTCGTTGCGCGCGCGGTTGTCGGCCTTGCGCGAGATCGCTTCGCTGATCGTGCTCAGGACCATCGGATGCATGAGCCGCACCTCTGCCTCGCACAGGCACGGCTCCCAGCGGTGGAGCGGCCCATACGGCATGGCGCAGAGCGCCTGGAGATGTCCGCGCTCAACCAGGGCCAGCTTCGACAACAGCTCGATGTCGTCGGGCAGCGTGCCGATGGGCGACTGGTCGAACGCGACATTGATCAGATCGAAATAGATTGCCCGGCACTCGGGCGTCCCTTTCAGGCGCATCTCCGAGTTCAGCCAGCGCCGCCTCTCCCAGATCATGAAATAATGGCTGTCCAGCCGGTCCGAGCGCGTCAGCGGGTACTCCGGCAGCGTGTCGGTATCGACCGGGCGCGGGCGCAAGGGACTGGTCATCGTCATGCGGCCACCTCCGGGCGCTGGTCGAGCACCTTGCGGATGCGGACGGTCAGGAAGGCCTGCGCCCTGTCGCCCTCGACAGGCCAATTGGCGGTCACCTGGACGCCCTCGGCGCAGGCCTGCGCTGCGCAGGCAAACGCATCACGCGCGAAAGTCTCATCCCAATCCGGATGCGGCAGATACTCGAAGGCACCCAACGTGCGCTCCTGCGCGTCCACCACGTACATGCGCACCATCCCGTGCGACAGCGCCTCGAAATGCAGCCTGACCCGGCTCATGCGTGAGCCCTCCGCGCCTTGCGTTCCTTCATGGCCTCCCGGTACATGCGGTGCCCGCAGGCTTCCTCGACCTGCGGCGTCACCCGCGCCCCATTGGCGAAGACCGGCGCGATGATCCGCATGGGCGCGGGTGCGGTTGCCACTGGCGGCTTGGTCTTGGCCGCGCGCCGCGCGCACCGCGGGAGGCTGCGCTGCATCGAAGGCCGCTTATGCGATTTCGCGGGCGGGGCGGATGCGCCGGGCTCAAGGCCCAAGGCACGGCCACGGCGCGCGGCAGTGGTCACCGCGCAGCCCACAATGCGGGCCATGTCAGCCCAATTTCCGGCCCTGGGCGCGGCGTCGATGAATTCCTTGTCCTCGTGACGTGCAGCCTGGCCGACCCGCTGCGCGGCAAACTCCAGCCCCAGAACACGACCCCGGCTGCGCACGGTGCTGCGCATGCACCCGATCTCGCGCGCCGCCTCGGTCATGGACAGTCCGCGCGCGGCGGCATCGACGAACGCCTGGTCGGGCAGGCGCCGGCCCTTCACACGTCGGGTGCGAGCCCGCGGCAGCTTGATCTTGAATCGCGACGACGCGTTGCAGATCGCGGCAAAATCCACGCCGCTTTCCTCGCTCAGCGCCGTGGCCGAGAGGCCCCGCGCGGCGGCATCCTCCAGAAACGGCCGCCAATCGACCGCCGAGCGGCGCGTGGAAAGGCCCAGATGCCGCAGCGCGCGGTCCACGACGGTGCGCGTCCAGCCCATCGCATGCTCAAGATCGCGGCGACTGTGCCCGTCCGCAATCAGCCCGGACAGGCGCTCTCGTGCGGCCTCGATCTCCGCATCCGTCAAGCGCGATGTCACCTTGCCCATGTCCCCGCCCCTGCTCTGGTCGCCACCGGCCATTATCTCGTCAGCGGTCACGCCCATCTTGCGCATTTCGCGGTAGAAGACGCCGGCATCGAGGCTGATGGCCTCGGCCGCCGCGTAGACCGACCCGGTCGCCCGGACCGCCTCGCAGATCAGCTCCCACCGCTCGCGCGCCTGACGCGCGCGCATCGCGTGCATCGTCTCCATGCCTGCCCCCTGCCCTCGACCCTCGTCATGCGGCCTCCGCCGCTTGCTGCTCCAGACGCTCCAGCGCGGCGCCGAACCAGCGCGGGTCGCTCTCGACCCCGATGGCGCGCCGGCCCGTCCGCATCGCGGCCAGCAGCGTCGCGCCGCTGCCGGCGAACGGATCGAGCACGATCTCGCCCGGCTGGCTGGAATTGAGAATGAAACGCTCCATGACCTCGACCGGCTTCTCGGCCGGGTGCGCGGTGCGCTTGACATGCGACAGGCGGTGCATCTGCCCGCTGCCGCAACGATTGATCCGCCGCGCCCGCCCCTTCCAAAGGTAGAGCACGAACTCGCAGTTTTTCATGTACCAGCGGTTCGCGGTGCAGCGCCCCTTGTCCCAAACCAGCAGGTTGTGCAGCTTCCAGCACGCCCCCGCGAATGCCGCCTGCGCGGGAAAGACGTTCTTGGCGTCCGCCATCACGTAGGCGTCGCAATCGGCCCGGCAGGCCTCGAATAGGGGCCCGGCCATGCCCGGCCAGCCGATCAACACGTCCATCATGGCCCCGGAATTGTCATAGACCGCGCCCGAGAAGATGCCGCTCATCGTGCCCGGCCCCTTGGCCCGCCCGCCACTGGTCAGCCGGTAGGGCGGATCGGTCACCAGCAAATCGGCCTTCTCCAACAGAGCGGGCAGAACCTCGCGGCAATCCCCGAGATAGAGGTCCACCGGCCCGATCCGCTCATGCCGCGACCAGCTCACCAATAAGCCCTCCGCACTTGCTCTGGATCCTCGCCGCTTTGCGCAAGGTCGGCCTCCAGCACGCGCGCCGTGGCCACGCTGACCCGCTGCGACGGCAGCCCATGCGCCCGTGCGATTGCCGATGGCCCGATCCCGCCGCTGCGCTGCGCGATCCAGGACAAGACCAGCTCGTCACTGTCGCGCGGCGTGTCCCGAACCCTCATCCGCCCCTCCCCGGCACGGGACGCGCACGGACATGCGCGCCCCGGCCCAACAGGGAGGTCCGGGAACACATCTTGCGGGCCGCCACGTTCCCGGCGGTATGGCGGGAAGTGGGCGACTGAGGCGTGCCCTGCCCGCGCGTCGAAAAGAAAAGGGCGCGCACCGGGGGGACCGGATGCGCGCCAGTTGCCCGGCCGCCCGAGCGAGGGGATTGCCGGCCGGGCAGGCAGGCCGGGCGCAAGAGGCATGCGCCCGGCAGGTGTCCGGAATCTCGGTCCGAAATTTCGGAGGGACGTGCGTTCATCATCGACCCTCCCATTGATCCATGAACCACGCGACCGCGTCCGGAAAGGCCAGGAAGGCGCGCGCCACCGCGTCGCCCGAGGCCCGGTTTTCGCCGTTCCACCACGCCCATGCGGTGGAGTTGCGCACCCCGAAGGCCGCGGCCACCTGCTCGGGCGTCGCAAACCGCTCCCGCAGCCATGCGGCGAAAGCGGGCGCGAACCACGCCCGGAACTCCGACGACCGGATCGGGTGCAGGAAGATCAGGTCGCATTCCGGAACTTCGGACCGGGACATGGTCGCGCGGGATGTGCCATGCTGCTCGCGTGACGGTTCAACAGTCTGGGAAGGAGCGTGCGAGGGCGCTGCAGTCATGCGGCGTCCTCCGCGTTTGCGGCGGGCAGCGGCGGCACCTCGCCAATCCATTTTTGCGCGCAGGTTGCTACTCTGGTCGGGGCCGCACCGCGATTCGCGGCGCGAGTTGAATCAAAGGGAGCTAATCTATGGGTATTTTTGCCTGGCTGTTTACCAAAGCGCCAACCACGGAAACACCACCGCCCCCGGTCGTAACGCCGCCAATCATCACGGCCGCGGACTCGCCAGACTTGGCCAAAGTGCCGGCGGATGTCCCTGACACAGTGGATTTGGAAGAAGTCTACACCGTGATCGACTACACCGATGCAAACGGGAACGAGTCCCGTCGACGCATTACACTGCGCAAAGTCGCGCGCGGCCCGCACGCGCCAATTTTGACCGCGATCTGTCACGAGCGAAAGTCGATCCGGCACTTTCGCTGTGACCGGATCGGATGTTTTATAGAGCCCGACGGCGAAGTAATCGAAACCGTCGACTTCTTTCGCGACACGCTCATGGTCTCTCTTTCCGACCTTGAGCCCGCCGAACGCGACGAATCCATTACGGCGGCGCGCAGATTGCGTGATTTCCTTCGCCCGCCTCTCTCGGTTCTCATCACCGCAGCGCGCTGCGACAACGAATTTCACCCCGAGGAACTGGACGCGATCCTGCGATATGCTGAATCTGAGGCCGATATTCTCTATGACGAGGGGCGGCTTGGAACCGATTTCAACCTCACGGCGCTGGACGCGCTCGAAAGCATTGTCCAAAAAATGCACCCACAGCAGATGTCTATGCCAGGCTATCTGGGCGTGATCTACACATACGACGACGACCGACAGGACCGGTTCTTCCGCGCGCTTGCCGAAGTCGTCAACGCCGACGGCGTGGTGTCCGACGATGAAGTGGCATTCTTGGGCGATATAGAGGCGATCAGAGAAGATTTTGCACGCGAAACCCTCGAACGCTTTTCTGATTTCACCGAAGATCGGCATTGAGCGGCGGAGTGTGGTCATGCGGCCCCCCGGTTCTGGCCCTGAGCATCGGGCGACGTGAATCCAAAGAGGTGCACCGGGCAGTCAATGTGGTTCGCGGCACACTCCGACCTGAGAACCAAGTACCATTTTGGCGGAAATGTCTTCCGCGCAAGTGCGTTGGAAATTGCCGTGTCAGACACTCCAAGCCGCTCGCGCAGCCTGCCCCTCCCAACGACGGCAACTATATCAGAAACGGTGTCCATGCCACATCGTTACTCACAACTTGTGAGTTTTGCAAGCTCACAAAAAGCGATTTTACACAAATTGTGAGCGGAACGATTATCGCAACATGGTGACTAATCATGAAATCGACGAAGCAAAGTATCCCTACTGGCGCATCGGGCAGCGACTTCAAGCGCTTCGGGAAACCACGGGTATGAGCAAGACGAAGTATGCCGCCTTTTGCGGATACAACTACACCCGATACATCAACTGGGAGTCAGGTCATCGGCGCATGCTGCCAGATGAAGCCGAGGTGCTCTGCGACAAGTTCGGGGTAACCCTGGACTTCATATATCGCGGCATAGAGGCGCAATTGCCGCACAGCTTGGCAATCGCTCTGTCATCCAACCCTCGCGACAGCGCCACCAAGACGTCCAATGAGATGCCGGACTGATCGGCTGCAGCGATCAGCATATCCAATTGTGATTGTTCCATAACTTTTGCTCCCTAGCGATCCGCCCCGCGCGTTATGGCTGCGTCACAATCGTGTCGATTCTTTGCGCATCTCACAATATGTGATTATTTTTGTTGATGCCTCACAATTTGTGAGGTAACAAGGCCCCCATCACAACCGATGGAGGCCCCGATGCGCGCCGAGACCGAGACCGCCCCGACCACCGCAGCCATATGCGACCTGCAAACCTCTGTGCTGCGCCTTGCGGTCGAGGCCGAGGCCGGATCGGAGCTGCGGCGCAGCTTGTGCGAGGCCGCGAGCTTCTTTCCGGGCCCCGACACGACATTACTTGGACAGGCGCAGCTGCGCGGCGGCATTTCCCGCGACGACGTGGCGGGCCTCCTGCGCCGGATCAACGCCGCCCGTGAAAACGGCGACGACCCGCAACGCATCCTGCGCGCCATGCGCAACGCGATCGAGCGGACGCTCGACATCTACGACCTGGTGTCAGAATGAGCGCGCGGCGGATGTCATTCCATCTGCGCCTTCAGGGCCGCGAACAGGCGGTCTTCTATCTCCACCCGAATTTCATGGATCTTACCGGTCTCGAAGAAGTCGGCGGTCAGTCTCAGGCGGCGCCAATAAAAGTTCAGCAGCGCATAATTCGGCATGACGCGGCCTGCTTCGGCATCCTCGACATGCACAAGATCGGGGCTGGCCCAGCCGAATCGGGCAATCTGCACCTGACTTACACCCGCGACGAACCGCGCGGACCGCAGACGATGTGCGGTGGCGGACATGCTCTCATCGCCAGACCGCGCCAGCCTGCGCCGCTCGTCCAGCCGCAAGACCATGCCGTTATTCTCCTTCCGCATTGTCACGCGGAAACCGGGCGGCGTCTCAACCGTCGCCCACGCCATTTTGTCCAAACATCCGGAACAACGCAACCGATGGAGGCCTGCCATGCAGCCTGATCCCGCACCCGACATGATCGCCCAGGCCCGCCGCGTCGTCACCGACCCGGCTGTCTGCGCCGGCCAGCCCATGCTTCGGATGCTGGCCTGGCAGGTTCTGACCACGGCGCGCGGCCAGCGCATGAACGTGCTGCGCCTGATCCGCCAACAGCACCGGGCCGCGCCTGAAGGCGGTGCCGCATGAGCCTGCCCGATTTTCCCGCCGCAGCACCAGAGCCTGTCGAGGATTTCCGCTCGCGCGCCGAGCAGCTGTCCGAAGCGCTGCGCGTTGCCGTGACGCAGCTGCGCGATGTGTTGCGCTCGGACATCGAATGCGGCTGCGTGGCCGAGAGCGGCACATGGGTCGGCGGCCACGCCGCGCCGCGTGCCCACAGCCTCGACGCCGACGCCGGATCGGCTGATGCCGTCGCCATCATGATCGACGCGATTCGCGCCGGCGAGCGCCTTGCCGGCCGCCCCGACGACGATGCGCCCGCGTGGCTGAACGACGTGTTGGACGGGACGCTCGACATCATGCCTGCCACGCCTTTCGCGGACACCCTGAAAAAGGAGCAGCATCATGGGCGCTCCTAAACCGGCCCTTGGCTATCCGAGCCGCACCGCCGCCGTTGTCGCGCTGCGCAATCAGGGGAAGACCTTTGCGCAGATCGGGCGGATGATCGGCATCACGGCCAAAACCGCCTCGGCGCTGGCGCATTCTGCCCAGCGATCCCACCGCCACGATCTGAATGAAATCCGGCCTGACGCCGTGCTCGACGGTGAGGCGATCAACGCCCTGCAGCCGTATGCCACCCGACGCGGGCTGACCGTGGGCGAGCTTGTCTGCCTGCTCATCGAGACGGTTGTCGAGGATCAGATCATCGACGCGGTGCTGGACGACGGAGCGTTTGCCGCGCTGGCCTCGGAGACAGCGGCATGACCGGTCATATGAAAACACTTCTCGCCGCTGCGTCGAATGCAGCCGGCGCCGCCGAGGATATGATCGAGTGTGCGCGTGAGGGCAAAATCACACCTCACGACAGCGTTGGCTCCGGCGACACGGCAACCATCCTTGCAGACAGCCTGCGCCTGCTGATCGAGGCGACGGACAGCAACACCGGTACCGCCGGACAACTGCACGGCGCCCTGATCCGGTATCTGGAAGAGAGGTCGTTATGACCCTCCGCCACGCGCTTATCCTCGCCGCCGTGATTTTGGCCGCAATCGTGATGTTCCAGAACCTTCCCGCGCCCTTCGCGGGCGGGCCGATGCCGGAGCAGGGCCAATGACCCGCGCCCTCACCCCCGCCGCGACCGCGCTCCTGATCGCGCTCGCCTTCCACCACGTCGCCCCGCGGCTCGCCGCCTCGGTTCTCGACGCCCATCAGATGGAGACAGCCCATGCCCTGCACTGACACGATCGCCCGCCTGCTGGCCGACCTTTCCGGCCGCGGCCCCGAGGACGCCGCCGAGCTGCTGGCCAATGCGGTGATGGAATCGGGCGGCATATGGGCGGTGCCGCCCGGTACCGGCCCCGGTCCCGCGATGGTCGAGATCAGCCTGCACGCCATAACCGGGCACGGCCCCGACCGCGACGCGGCAGTCGCCAGCTGGACCAAGGCCGCCAGCACCTGGCTTGAGGCCATGATCGCAGCGGAGGCCGCGTGATGTCGCTCACGGCCCGCGTCCCCGACCGCCTGCCGCGCGACGACCCGCCCGCACCCGGCGCACTCGACCTGCAGCAGCGCCTGCAAATCGAAATGCGCATCGCCTGGATCGACGGCGTGGTGGCCGGTCCTTCCCATGCCCGATCCCGCGCGCTGACACGGCTGTTCGATGCCGGGCTCTGCGAGGTCTCGCAGACCGCTCAGGGCGTTCAGTTGTCGATGCTGGGTGTACGCAGCACCACGTCCGCGCCCGACGGCACAGCCGACGCGATCCTGTCGGACTGGCGCGCCGCCGCGCTCGATCGGCTGGTGGCGTCATGAAGGCAATTTCGATCCGCCAGCCCTGGGCCGATGCCATCCTGCACCACGGCAAGGATGTGGAAAACCGCAACTGGTACACACCCTACCGCGGCCCGGTCCTGATCCACGCCGCCAAGGCCTGGGGTCCGGCCGAGCGCGCCGACCTGGAGCTGATTGCGCAAATCATCGGCCGCGATCTGCCCGCGACGAAGCCACGGCTGGGCGGCATCGTCGGCCGGGCCGAGATCGTCGATTGCGTCACCGAGATGGCGAGCCCGTGGTTCTTCGGCCGCTTCGGATTCGTGCTTCGCAATGCCGAGCCCCTGCCCTTTCAACCGTGCCGCGGCGCGCTGGGGTTTTTCGAGCCGAACGATTTTCCACCGCCGGCGGACACCCCTTGGCCGCCGCCGCTTTTTGCCAAGATGAGCCCGGAGAACCCGCATGACCGCTGAAACCCAGACCCCCGACCTCCTGCCCGACGCCGCCGCCTTCGTCCAGGCGACAGGCAAATGTTCCGGCAGCTCGCTGCAGAGCCGGTTTTCCATCGGCTGGAACAAGGCCTCCGCCCTGATCGAGCGGCTGGAGGACGCCGGCGCCGTCGGCCCCGCCGATCACGTCGGCAGCCGGGAGATTTTCCCCGACGCGCTGGCCAGGCTGACGGGCGAGAAGCCGGAGACGACGATGACGCTGACGACGCCGGACGGCCAGACGACGGCACCTTTCACGGCCGGCGATCTCGAAGCCGTCGCCATGAAAATCAATGGCCGCCCGCCGATGAAGGAGACCGACGCCGACCGCGCCGTGGGCGACAACGCCTACCGCGTCACCCGCGCGGAGCTGCAATCCTTCGTCGAACGCTTCGAGCGGCTGGAAGCCGAGCGCAAGGAGCTTGCCGACCAGCAGAAGGAGGTGATGGCCGAGGCCAAGGCGCGCGGTTACGACACCCGCTGCCTGCGCCAGGTCATCAAGCTGCGCGCCAAGGACCCGCAGGAACTGGCCGAGGCCGAGGCGGTGCTGCAGCTCTACCGCGAAGCTCTGGGGGTCTGATCCAATGACGCACCACCGCGCCTTTCCCCCGCTGCGAAGCCAGGACTATCTCGACCGCCTGTCACCAGCCCCGCCGCCCGTGGCGCTGGCCGTCGTGATCCTGGGCACGGCCGTCGTGGTCGGGATCGGCGTGGGCGTGGCGCTGGCCGCGGCGATCTGGTGAGGGAGTGAGCGATGCCCATCCGCGCCGAAAACCGTGATCGCTATCCACCGGACTGGCCCGACATCAGCAGGGCCATCAGGGAACGCGCTGGCCAGCGCTGCGAAGAATGCGGCGTCAAGAATGGCCGGCTGGGCGGACGCCTGCGGGATGGAACATGGTGCGATGCCATGCCGCTCGGTGAAAAGCTGCTCAGCCTGGAATGGCCCGCGCCCGGCGAGGTTGCCACGTGCGTGTCTCCGTCCGGCGCAAAGCACCAGCTTCGGGTCGTGCGCATCGTGCTTACCGTCGCGCATCTCGATCACCAGCCCGAGAACTGCGATCCGGACAACCTGCGCGCCTGGTGCCAGCGCTGCCACAACATCTACGACGCGCCGATGCGCCGCGCCGGGATAGAGGCAAGACGACGCGAGAAGGCGGCTGACGGAGACCTTTTTGAGCATCTTGAGCAGGAGTGAAATCATGCCGCTCTACACGGTGAAAAACACGCACGGTCACAGGGTTACGGTCAGGCTTGACGGCCGCGAGATCAAGGATGTCATCGAGGCTGATACAGATGCCGGCTACCTGATCAGGCTTCAACCCGCAAAATCCGGCCAGCGGACGCCCGTTCGGGAGAAGCTTGTCGGGCGCGTCGAGGTGGAAGTGGAGTGAGATCATGAAAAACCGCCTGTCCGATCTGAACAATCACCTTTTTGCGCAGCTCGAACGGCTGTCGGAGGAAGGCTTGTCCGTCGAGCGGATCGAGGAAGAGGCCAAGCGCGCCGATGCCATCGTATCTGTGGCCGACCAGATCACCCGGAACGCGGACCTGCAGCTCAAGGCGGCGAAGCTATTTGCCGAGCACGGCAATGCAATCCTTCCGATGCTGCCCCAGATCGGGAAGGACACGGAATGAAGGGAACGCCGATCAGCTGGGGCGATGACGAGCTGGCGTGGATCGAGGCGCACGCGTCGCTCCCGCGCCGGGAGGCGCACGCGCAGTTCGTCGCGCAGTTCGACCGTGCCGACGTGTCGCTGGGCGCCTACACTTCGCTCTGCAAGCGCAACCGCTGGCTGACGGGGCGCACTGGCTGCTACGAACCGGGACGCGAGCCCGAGAACAAGGGCAAGAAGATGCCCTGGAACGCCAACAGCGCCAGGACGCGGTTCAAGAAAGGTCATCGTGGCGGCAGAGCGGCCGAGCTTCACAAGCCGATCGGCACCGAGCGCGTCACGGAAGACGGCTACATCGAGCGGAAGATACACGATGGCCTGCCGCTCCAGTCGCGCTGGCGCGCGCTGCACCTGGTCCGCTGGGAGGAAGCCCACGGCCCCGTGCCCGAGGGCATGTGCCTCAAATGCCTGGACGGCGACAAGACCAACTGCGACCCGTCGAACTGGAAGCTGATCCCGCGGGCGCTGCTGCCCCGCCTCAACGGCCGCTTCGGGCGCGGCTATGACGCGGCGGAGCCCGAACTGAAACCGACCATTCTCGCGATCACCGAACTGGAGCACCAATCTCGGGAGCGGCGCGGCGGTGGCGGGAAGAAATGACCATGCCGACCCGCATCCGCCTCTCGCGCGCCAAGGGCTGGCGAAAGCCGGAGGGCGCCGTCGTCGTCTCGCGCCCCACGCTCTGGCGCAATCCCTTTGTCGTCGGCCGCGATGGCACGCGGGCGCAGGTCGTCTACCGCTACGCCGCCCTCATGGCGGGCTACATCGTCGCGCGCGCGGATCCCGATCCGGACGAGCAGCGCATGCTCTACGAGCACGTGCATGGGAACCTGGACAGGATACGCGGCCGGGATCTCTGCTGCTGGTGCGCGCTGGATGGCCCGTGTCACGCCGAGGTGCTGCTGGCGCTGGCCAACCGGCCGGCGGGGGAACCTCTCGACCTGGAACGGTTCTGGGCCGAGCCCGCGCGCACCGAGCTGATGATCCACATCCGCGACATGGACAGGATGGCCCAGCAGGCGGCCGCCGGGGAATTACGATGACCGTCACGCTCGACTTCGCACCCCGCCTGATGCCGGCCCCTGCGGCCGCGCATTACCTGGGCGTGGGCGTGACCACGCTGCGCGGCCTGCCGATCCCGCGCCGCAAGCTCGGCGCGAAGCGGCTCTATGACAAACGCGACCTGGACGCCTATGCTGACGACCTGCCGGTCGAGTCGGACCGCGAGGCGCCGGGAGACAACACATGCGACGCACTGTTCGGGGAAGGCTGCGCGGGGGGATCACATTGAAATACCTCAACGCCTCCGGCCGCTGGCCCAGCGGCCGCGTCCGCTATTACTACCGCCCGCCCGGCCGCAAGGGCGTGCCCCTGCCCGACGCGGAACCCGATGACCCCGCCTTCCTCGCCGCCT
This sequence comes from Maritimibacter sp. 55A14, assembly GCF_003122205.1. Lineage (GTDB taxonomy): Bacteria > Pseudomonadota > Alphaproteobacteria > Rhodobacterales > Rhodobacteraceae > QEYE01. Next base: position 40,950 of record NZ_QEYE01000008.1, on the reverse strand, counting down.
ACAGTGCGGCCGCCGCCGGCGGCGACCCGCCGCGATCGGTGCGCACCGGCTCGATCGGAGCGGCGGTGCGCGCCTTCCTGGCCTCCGACGCCTATCTCGGCCGGGCCCGCTCGACGCGCGCGGTCTGGCGCCGGCTTCTCGACGACATCTCGATCCGCTACGGAACCGCGCGCCTGGCCGACCTGGAGGCCCGCCACATCAAGGCCGATCTCGCCCGCCTGCCGCCGCACCCCTCGAACAACCGCCGCAAGGTCTGGCGCGCCCTCTGCGCCTGGTGCGCGGAGGCCGGGCTGCTGGTCACCAATCCGGCCACCGGCGTGCCCGCGCGGCGCACCCCGAAGAGCGAGGGGCATGTGCCCTGGACGGCGGCCGAGATCGCGCGCTTCCGCGACCGCTGGCCGATCGGCACGGCGCAGCGGCTGGCCTTCGAGGCGATCTTCTGGACCGGCGCGCGCATGTCCGACGCGACAAGGCTGGGCGACGGCATGGTCGACGGACAGGGATGGCTCTGCTACCGCCAGGTCAAGACCGGCGGCGACGTAGCGGTGCCGCTCTTCCGGTCTCTGCCGGCCGTAGCAGCTGGGATGGAGGCCGATCAGGCGATGCTGCACGCCGCGCTCGCCGCGCGGCAGCACCGGCACCTGGTCTGGATGGTCACCGACTACGGCAAGCCGCGCTCACGCAAGGGTGCCAGCAGCTGGTTCAGCGCCGCCGCGCGGGCCGCCGGCATCACGGGAAGATCGGCGCACGGGTTGCGCAAAAGCCGCTCGATCGCGCTCGCCGAATCGGGCGCAACAGCCCATCAGCTGGGCGCCTGGCTGGGCCACGAGAGCCTGAAAGAGATCGAACATTATGCACGCCGCGCGGATCGGCGCAGGATTCTCTCCGGACCGGAACAAGAACAGAACAGTTCCAACTCTCCGAAACAGAGTTCCAAATCTGCCAAAAAGTGACGGCAAAACAATAGCTTGAAAATATGGTGGCGCACCGGGGAGGATTCGAACCCCCGGCCCCCAGATTCGTAGTCTGGTGCTCTATCCAGCTGAGCTACCGGTGCGTGAGGCAGGCGTTTACCGCCGCTGCCGGGGCAATGCAAGGGCAATCGGACGCATTTTCGTGTGGCGCCCTCAATCGGCCTGCGGCAGGCGGATCGCGAAGACCGTGCCGGTCTCGCCGGTGGAAACCAGCTCCAGCTTGCCGCCATGCCCGCGCACCAGTTCCGCGGCGATCGCCAGCCCCAGGCCCGAGCCGCCCTTGCGCGTCGTGGACTGGAAGGGCTTGAAGATGTTTTCCACCGCCCGCGCCGGCAGGCCCGGCCCGGTGTCGCGCAGTTCGATCACGCAATCGCCGTTCTCGGAACGGGCGGAAATGGTGATCTCGCCAGCCTGCCCGCTGGTCTCGATCGCCTGGCGGGCGTTGCGCACCAGGTTGGAGAGCACGCGGAACACCTGTTCGTGATCGACATGCAGCGCCGCGCCGGGGGGCAAGTCGGTAACGAAGCGCACCAGATCCGTCTCGGCCGCGAGCTTCTCGTTCTCGATCACATCCTCGACGAGACGGCCCAACGCCACGCGGCCCAGTTCCGGCGTCGGCTCCTCGGCCCTGCCGAAAGCCAGCGTCGTCTCGCACAGCCGCATCGCCCGCGACAGCGACGCCATCACCTTGGGCGCCGTGCGCTTGACCGCGGGATCGTCGCTCTGCTCGATCCGGTCGGCCAGAAGCTGCGTCGTGGTCAGCATGTTGCGCAGGTCGTGACTGATCTTGGCCACCGCCCCGCCCAGCGCCGCCAGCCGGTCCTTCTGGCGCAGTGCATGGCTCAGCTCCGTCTGCATGGAGCGCAGCGCCTCCTCGGCCTCGCGCAACTCGTGGATCGTGGCTTCGGGCCTGATGATCTGCCGGGCGTCGTCAGGCGCGGCCTCATAGGCTTTCATGTGGCTGATCACACGCCGGATCGGCGCCACCATGAAGCGGCGCACGGCGAGGAAGAGAAGGGCCGAGGTGATGACCGAGATGACCAGCGACAGCATCAGGATGCGCAGCCCGTAGTCGATCATGGCGGCGCGCAGCGGCTCGGTCGGCAGCGTGACCTCGATCAGCATGCCCGCGTCGCGCAGCGGCTCGCCGATCACCCGGATCACGCCCGGCTCGGTATTGCCCAGTTGGGCCAGCGCGTCGCGGATCAGTTCCAGAGCGGTGGTGTCGCGCAGATCGAATGTCCGGCTCACGGACATCGGCATGTCGGAGGACAGGATCAACTCGCGCACCACGTCGCGGCGCAGCGCCACGTTGAAGACGCCGGCGTTTCGCAGAAGCTCCTCCGCCAGGCTGGGCGAGACCATGTCGTCCTCCGTCGCCAGCAGCGCCAGCGAGGCGATCTGCGCCCGTTCCAGCCGCGCCAGCAGGTAGTCCTCGCGGAAACGCGCGACCGAGGGCACGAAGATCAGCACCTCGGCCAGCATCACGAAGACCACCGTCAGAAGCAGGAACCGGCCGGAGAGCGAGTTAAGAAACATCAGCGGCGCTCTTCCTTTCTGCCGGGCTGCCAGAACATATCAGAACTTCTGCACGAGCCGCACAATACGTGCGACCCACGGGTTATCAAACAGCTTTGGCGTGAAATAGCTGCTCGCCGCGCGCTTGTTGACCTCTCCCAGCGTCGGATAGGGAGCCACCATGTTGGCGATGGCGCTCATCTTCAACCCGTTGGCGATGGCCAGTGCCCAGACCTGGATCAACTCGCCCGCCTGCGCACCGACGATGGAGGCGCCCACCGGCTTGCCCTTGACCACCATCACCTTGACCAGCCCCGTGGTCCGGCCCTCGGCCCGCGCGCGGTCATTCTCGGCGTACTCGGTGCGCGCCACGGTCAGCGCGTTTCCATGCGCCTCGCGCGCCTCTGCCTCGGTCAGCCCGACCTGCGCCATTTCCGGGTCGGTATAGGTCGCCCAGGGCAGGTGATCTGTCCGGGCCTTGGCCGGCAGCCCCAGCAGGGCGGAGCGGATGACGATGCCCGCGTGATAGCCCGCGACATGGGTGAATTGCAGCCCGCCGGCCACATCGCCGATGGCATAGACCTTGCGGTTGGAGACCGAGCGCAGCCCGGCATCGACCTTGACGCCGTCGCGGTCATACGCCACCCCGCCGGCATCGAGGTCGAGCCCATCGGTATTGACCTTGCGCCCCACCGCCATCAGCAGGTGCGAGCCGGAATAGGTCGCGCCGTCCTTGGTCTCCACTGTGATCGCGCCCGCCTTGCCCGAGATTTGCGAGGCCATGGCGCCTTCCGCCACTTCCGCGCCCTCGGCGCGGATACGCTCCAGCGCGATCGCGGCAAGTTCCGGATCGTCCTTGCCGAAGGCTTTCAGCCCCTCCAGCACCGTCACCCGGCTGCCCAGCCGGGCATGGGCCTGTGCCAACTCCATGCCGATCGGCCCGCCGCCGATCACGATCAGGTGTTCGGGCCGCTCGCGCAAATCGAAAATCGTCTCGTTGGTCTCGTAGGGAACTGCATCGAGGCCCGGAATCGGCGGCACGAAGGGTGACGAGCCGGTGGCGACCACGAAGCGCCGCGCGGCAATGACCGCGTCGCCCGCCTGAACCTCGGTCTTCGAGATGAAGCGGCCGTATTCCTGGATGACCCGCACGCCGAGCCCCTCGAACCGCTCCACGCTGTCATGCGGCGCGATGCCGGCGATGACCGCGGCCACGTGGTCCTTGGCGGCGGCGTAATCCACCTGTGGCGCCACGGGTGTTACGCCGAATGGCGCGCCAGTGGTCATCGCGTGGGCATGCTTGCCCGATGCGATCAGCGCCTTGGAGGGCACGCAGCCGTAATTCAGGCAGTCGCCGCCCATCTTGCCGCCTTCCAGCAGCACGACGCGCGCGCCCATCTGCGCGGCGCCCGCGGCAACGGACAATCCGCCGGACCCTGCGCCGATGATGCACAGGTCCGCCTCGATACGTTCGCTCATGTCAGATGTCCCTGCTCCGGCGGAAACGGTTGATGATCATGGGCAGCGCCGCCAGCGCGCAAAGCCCCAGGATCGGCCCCAGAATATGCGGCTCGAAGATTATGCCAAGATCGGGCGTCTCGCCACGGGCGAAGACCAGTCCAAGCCCGGCTCCGACCCAGGTGTAGACCACCGCGCCGGGCATGATGCCGAAGAAGGTCGTGAAGACGTAACGCGGCAGTCCGACGCCCACCAGCGCGGGCAGCAGGTTGGCGACGAAGAACGGCACCGCAGGCACAAGCCGTATCAGGAAGAGCACGCTCAATTCGTTCTCGCGCAGCCCCTCGCGGATCCCGCGTATCCGCCCCTCGGAGGCGTCCATCTTTCGCGAGAGCTGCTCGCCCAGGCCCCAGCGGGCGGCGAGGAAGATGATCACCGCGCCGATCGTGGCTGCGGTGACGTTGTAGAGCGCGCCGGGAAACAGCCCGAAGAGGAACCCGCCGGTCAGCGTCGCCACCGTGGCGCCGGGTAGCGAGAAGCCCACGATCACCACATAGGCCGCGATGAAACCCAGCACCGTCAGCATGTAGTTGGCGTCGCGAAACTTGATCAGCGTGGCCCGGTTGTCCTTGAGCGTCTCGAAGCTCAGCAGGTCGCCGAGCGCGAAATACCCGCCCACCGCGGCGATCAATATCGCCGCAAGCGGAAGATACCGCATCAGATTGCTGCTCATTCGCTCCATCCGCTCTTCCATCGCTCTGAACCCGTTCTAGCGCTTTCGGGGCATATGTGGACCATCCGGGGGCGGGATTGTTAGTGCGATCACGCGGCATTGATTGCAGGTGATGCCTGTGGCCGACTTTGCAACAATGTCGAAACCTTTTGTCACACACGGGCCGCGAATTGTCCGGGAATGTTGCAGTTTTCCCCGCAGCCATGAATTGACTTCGCGGACGGCTGCGCCTAAAACGCGGCTTCCGAACATGACCTGCCCGCGAATCCGCGCGATCGCGCGGGCCAGACCGCCGAAGGACCAGACAGATGAAACGCACCTTCCAGCCCAGCAACCTCGTGCGCAAGCGCCGTCACGGTTTCCGGGCCCGCATGGCCACCAAGGCCGGCCGCCAGATCCTGAACCGCCGCCGGGCGCAGGGCCGCAAGAAGCTTTCTGCCTGAGGCAACGCCGAAAGGCTGACCGGATGACACCGCCGGAGGCGACGAGGACCAGCCCGCAGGGCCGGGCCGCGACACCGCCCCCGGCGGTTTCCGTATGTCCGCTGATCACCTTGACCAAGCGCGCCGATTTCCTGCGCGCCGCCCGTGCCCGGCGCCAACAGACGCCGGGCTTTCTGCTTCAGGCCCGCATGCGCGACGGAGACCCCGACGCCGCTCCCGGCGCCATTCGCGTGGGCTTCACCTGTTCGAAGAAGATCGGCAACGCCGTCACCCGCAACCGCGCCAAGCGGCGCCTGCGCGAGATCGCCCGCGCCGTGCTGCCGCGCGTCGGCCGACCGGGTTGGGACTACGTGCTGGTAGGCCGGCCCGGCGTGACGGTGACGCGCGACTTCGCGGCGATGCGCACCGATCTGGAAGCTGCGCTGGCGCGCCTGCACGGAGGCGACACGCCATGACACCGCTGGCCTGGCTCCTGTCGCTGCCGGTGCGCGCCTACAGGCTGCTGCTCAGCCCCTGGGTCGGGCATGGCTGCCGCTACCACCCCACCTGCTCGGCCTATGCGCTGGAGGCGCTGCACAAGCATGGCGGTCTGCGCGGCTCCTGGCTGGCGGCGCGGCGCATCGCGCGCTGCCATCCCTGGGGCGGATCGGGCATCGATGACGTGCCGGACTGACGCAGCCGCGGGTCAGCGCGCTTCGAACCGGATGAAGACCTCACCCGGCTCGGCGCCGCGTTTCGAAATGTAGGCGCGCTTGACATCCGGTCGTCGGAGTTCAAGCGCACCGTGTCGCCGCCCAGCATAGTCAGGTCGATCATGGAGCGCCGGTGAAGGCGTCGCCCCGCTCCGCACCTCTGGCCGTCCGGAAGAGCCCAGCTTTCCGGGGCGGTCTTGCGCACCATGCCGAAATGGTCATGGAACTGGCCGAGGGCCCGCGGAGAGTGGCAGGAATGGCAAGGGGGCGCATCGGTCGGTCCTCTCCGTCTTCATTCGCCGGATTGCAGGTGGATACGAACGCGCGACGGGCGGAAGACTCTGCGCTTTGCGCGGGACGCGCAATCTGCCAGTCTGAGGGCGGTGCGGACCCGGTAAGGAGTTGGACACGGTGGCAAGCTGGCTGAGGAGATTCGCAGCCGATCCGCGCCAGCGTCTGTGGTTCCGGCCCGCTTTCTACTGCACGCTGGCGGTGTTGCTGGTGGGCGTGGCCTATATTTCGGACGGGCTGGGCGACATGCCCGGCATCCCCGGCGTGACCGCCGGGACGATCGAGAAACTTCTCACCGTCATCTCCTCCACCATGCTGGCGGTGGCCACCTTCGCGGTCTCCTCGATGCTCGCCGCCTATTCAGCGGCGACGACCAACACCTCGCCGCGGACGTTCAAGCTGGTGCTGGCCGACGACATATCCCAGTCGGCACTGTCGAGCTTCATCGGTGCTTTCATCTTCGCGGTGATCGGGCTGATCTCGGTGCGCGTCCACGACTTCGCCCCGTCGGGCCGGTTCGTGCTCTTCATCCTGACGCTCGGTATCTTCGTCTGGGTCATCGCCACCTTCGTGCGCTGGGTGGATCGGATCGCGCGGTTGGGGCGGATGGGCTCGACCCTGTCCAAGACCGAGACCGCGGCCCGAGATGCGCTGAACGAACGCGTGCGGCAGCCGGCGCTGGGTGGCGTGCCGGTGGCGCCGGGCAGCACCCCCGATGGCGCGCCGGTCAGCAGCGCCGACCGGATCGGCTTCGTGCGCCACATCGAGATCGCCGCGCTGCAAGAGTTGGCCGAGGCCGCGGACGCGCGCATCCGGATCGCCGCCCTGCCGGGTGCCTTCGTCTCCCCGGGCGATCCGCTTGCCTATGTCTCGCCCGCCGGTGCAGTCGGGGAGGAGAAGCTCTGCGCGACCTTCGAGATCGGCGCGGAACGCAGCTTCCTGAACGACCCGTATTACGGGCTCACGGTACTCTCGGAGATTGGCGCACGGGCGCTTTCGCCGGGAATCAACGACGCGGGCACGGCGGTCGGGGTGATCTGCACCCTGCACCGGCTGATCTGGGCTTGGGCCGCGCAGACCCTCGCGGCCGAGGGCGCGCCGCCCCGCTGCGATCGCGTGCAGGTGCCGCTTCTCGACGTGGCCGAAATTTTCGACCACGCCTTCACCGCTATCGCCCGCGACGGTGCAGGCGTCGTCGAGGTAATGGAACGGCTGCAACGGACATTCCTTGCCTTCCAGGCGATAGGCCATCCCGCGGTGGCGCGCGCGGCGCGCCAACATGCGGCCTCGGCTCTCGAACGGGCGCGGCGCGCAACCGGGCTGCCCGACGACCTGGCGCGGGTGGAGGCCCTGGCCCGCCGGGTCGGCGCGGCCGCGCCCCGCTGAGCCTTGAAGCCTTTGCATCGGGCAGGGTTCTCTGGCACATAGCGGCCCTGCTGAAGGATGTGGCCCATGCTCGACAACCCGACCGAGATTCACCCCCTCTTCGAGGGCGCCCCCACGACCACGGAATTCCGCAAGCTGCGCAAGCGGCTGGTGCGCCAGACCCGCGAGGCGCTGGAGCATTATGCGATGGTGGAGACGGGCGCGCGCTGGCTGGTATGTCTGTCGGGCGGCAAGGACAGCTACACTCTGCTGGCCGTGCTGCATGAACTGCAATGGCGCGGCTTGCTGCCGGTGGAGCTTCTGGCCTGCAATCTCGATCAGGGCCAGCCCGGCTTTCCGGCCACGGTGCTGCCGGAATTTCTGGACCGCATGGGGGTGGCGCACCGGATCGAGTATCAGGACACCTATTCTGTCGTGAAGGAAAAAGTGCCGGCGGGGCGGACCTATTGCGCGCTCTGCTCGCGGCTGCGGCGCGGCAATCTTTATCGCATCGCGCGGGAGGAGGGCTGTTCGGCGGTCGTGCTCGGCCATCACCGCGACGACATCCTCGAGACATTCTTCATGAACCTCTTTCACGGAGGGCGGCTGGCGACGATGCCGCCGAAACTCGTCAACGAGGAGGGCGACCTCTTCGTGCTGCGCCCGCTCGCCCATGTGGCCGAGGCCGACTGCGAGCGATTCGCCCGCGCCATGAACTATCCGATCATCCCCTGCGACCTCTGCGGCAGTCAGGACGGCCTTCAGCGCCAGCAGGTCAAGGCGATCCTCGACGGCTGGGAGGCAAACAGCCCCGGACGGCGGCAGGTGATGTTCCGCGCGCTGACCAATGCCCGCCCGTCGCATCTGCTCGATGCGGGGCTCTTCGACTTCGCCGGACTGGCGCGCCTGGGCTCGGAGGCATTTGACGAAAACTCTAACGACATTCCCGAGCTGCGTTAACGGGTAGCTGAACCGGCCTGCCTAGTCTTCCGGTCACGCGCGGGTCCCGAAACGCCCGCGCCGGATCGGAGGGTGCAGACATGCCGGACACACCGCAAGGCACACGCCTGCATGGCCTCTGCCGGCGGCTCGGGGAGCTGCACCTGATCAGCTTCCTGCCGCTTTTCGCCCTGATCGCCTACTGGACGCGGGTCGAGGTCGTACTTTTCGTAATCTCCTTCATGTTTCCGCTGCTGATCGCGCTGCAGGAACTGGTGCGCCCGCGTGGCGCCTCGGCAGCGCCGGCGGCGGATGCGCCCGACCATGCGCCCGCGGCGGAAGGCCGCGACGCGCTGACCGGGCTCATGATGCGCCAGGACGCCATGCGCCATCTGGACCGCTTCCTGGAGGAGGAGCGCAGCACCGGCCGCGTCACCGCCGTGCTGCTGGTGGATATCGACGGCCTCCGGCGCCTCAACGAGCGTCAGGGCATGGCGGCGGGCGACAGCGTCCTGCGCGCCACCGCCGGGCGCCTGCGCGGCGCGCTGCGCGATGCCGACATCGTCGCTCGCATCGACGGGAACCGTTTCGCGGCAATCCTCTCGCCGGTGCGGCGCGCGGATTTCGAAAGCGTGCTTGCCTTGGCCGAACGCATCCGCGACGCGGTGGCCGAACCCGTCAGCCACGACATGTCCAGCGTCTACGCGAGTTGTTCCATCGGGATCTGCCTGGTGGGGCGCGCGCCGGAAAACTCCGCCGCCTCCATGCTGCAGGCTGCCGAAGCCGCGCTCGACGAGGCCCGGCGCAGCGGCGCGGCCGCGATCCGCAGTTTCTCGCCCCGGATGCGCCGCGAGACCCGCAAGAACAACGGGCTGTCCAGCGACCTCGACGCGGCGCTGGAGAATGGACAGATCCGCCCCTGGTTCCAGCCCCAGGTCTGCACCGATACCGGCACCGTGACCGGGTTCGAGGCGCTGGCGCGCTGGATCCACCCCGACGAAGGCGTGCTGCTACCCGGCACGTTCCTGAAGGCCGTTAACGATGCCGGGCGATCCGAGCGCCTGGGTGAGGTGATCCTCTACCACGCGCTCTCGGCCCTGCGCTCCTGGGACCGCACCGGTCTGCATGTGCCCACGGTCAGCGTCAACTTCTCCACCGAAGAGCTGCGCGAGCCGAAGCTATGCGAGAAGATCAGATGGGAGGTGGACCGGTTCGACCTGGATCCCGCCCGCGTCGTCATCGAGATACTGGAAACCGTCATGGCCGGCGGCGCGTCCGACACGATCACCCGCAATATCCGGGCGCTCTCTGCGATGGGAGTCGGCATCGACCTTGACGATTTCGGCACCGGGCAGGCGTCGATCGCCAATATCCGGCGCTTCGGGGTCGGACGGATCAAGATCGACCGCTCCTTCGTCACCAATGTCGACCGCGACCGCGAACAGCAGGTGATGATCTCGGCCATTCTGAGCATGGCCGACAGCCTGGAGATCGAGACGCTGGCCGAAGGGGTCGAGAAGATCGCCGAACAGGCGATGCTGGCCCAACTCGGCTGCCGATACATCCAGGGCTTCGGCCTGGCCCGCCCGATGCGCTTCGAGGACACGATCGCCTGGCTGCACAACCACGCCGAGAAGCTGGCCGGCACTGCAAGCCTGGGCCGCAGGACCGGCTGAGCAGGACACGCCCGCGCCGCGCGCATCCGGAAAACCGCTTGACCTTTCGGGCCCACATCTGTTGAACCACCGTGACATTTCCTGAGCGGTGGAACCGGGCCTGATGGACGATCAGAACAAGAATCTCATCCTAGCGACGGCGCTGAGCTTTCTCGTCATCCTCGTTTGGTTTCTGCTCTTCCCGCCGGAAGAGGCGCCGGTCGATCCCGACCAGCCCGCCGCGACCACCCAGCAGAACGCCACCGGCGGCGATGCCACCGTGGCGCCTGTCCCGTCCGCCGGCGGCGACGACCCCGCGACCGCACCGCCCAGCCTGACCGCCACCCCGCAGGAGACGCGCGGGGCCGCGCTGGCCCGCTCGCAGCGGGTCGAGATCGACACGCCCAGCCTGAAAGGCTCGATCTCGCTCAAGGGCGGGCGCATCGACGACCTGTCGCTCAAGACCTACCGCGAGGAGCTGGCCAAGGAGTCCCCCAGCGTCACGCTGCTCTCGCCGGTGGGTGGACCGGACGCCTATTACGCGCTCTACGGCTGGGCGCCGGGCGGCGACCTGTCGCCCGAGGACGTGCCCGGCGCGGCCACTGAATGGACCCAGGAAGGCGACGGAAAACTCACGACCGAGACGCCGGTCACGCTGGTCTGGGACAACGGCAATGGCCTGACTTTCCGCCGCACGATTTCGGTGGATGAGGATTTCCTCTTCGACATCCGCCAGAGCGTCACCAACAACACCGGCCGGGCCCAGCGCATGGCCCCCTACGGCGTGGTCGCGCGCCACGGCATGCCCGACACGATCGGTTTCTTCATCCTGCACGAAGGCGTTGTCCGCGCCTCCGACGGACAGTTGGAAGAGATCGACTACAACGACATGCCGGACCTCGCCTTTGCCGACCGGGAGGCCGGGCGCATTTCGATCACGCCCGTGGAACAGAGCGGCTGGATCGGATTCACCGACAAATACTGGATGACCACGCTGATCGGCGAGCCGGGCCAGCGGTTCCAGTCGGTCGCGAAGTACACCGACGGCGCGGATATCTACCAGACCGAGATGCGTCAGCCGACGCTGGAGGTCGCCCCCGGCGCGACGGCGGAAAGCGCGTCGATGCTCTTCGCCGGCGCCAAGGAATGGGAAACGATCACCCGCTACGAGGATGAATACGGCATCGACCGTTTCGTCGATTCTATCGACTGGGGCTGGTTCTTCTTCTTCACCAAGCCGATGTTCTGGATGCTGCACACGCTCCATGCGATGATCGGCAACATGGGCTGGGCGATCATCGGGCTGACGCTGATCATCAAGGCGCTGCTCTTCCCGCTGGCCTACAAATCCTATGTCTCGATGGCGAAGATGAAGGAACTTCAGCCGCGGATGGAGGAGATCAAGGAGAAAGCGGGCGACGACCGTCAGAAGCTCCAGCAGGAGATGATGCAGCTCTACAAGACCGAGAAGGTCAACCCGGCCTCGGGCTGTCTGCCGATTCTGATGCAGATCCCGATCTTCTTCTCGCTCTACAAGGTGATCTTCGTCACGATCGAGTTGCGCCACGCCCCCTGGATGGGCTGGATTCGCGACCTCTCGGCGCCCGATCCGTCGTCGATCCTGAACCTCTTCGGGCTGCTGCCCTTCTCGCCGCCCGATCCTTCCAGCATTGTGGCGATCCTCTCGCTCGGCGTGTTGCCGATCCTGCTGGGCATTTCCATGTGGCTCCAGCAGAAGCTCAACCCGGCGCCCACCGATCCCACGCAGAAGATGATCTTCGCCTGGATGCCCTGGGTCTTCATGTTCATGCTGGGACAGTTCGCCAGCGGGCTGGTGCTCTACTGGATCGCCAACAACACGATCACCTTCACCCAGCAATACCTGATCATGCGCAGCCAGGGTTATAAGCCGAATGTAATTGGCAATATCCTGTCCGGCCTCAAACGCGGGAAGCCGGAAGAAAAATGACCGGCCGCGTCGCCCATATCTGGCGCCACCCGATCAAGTCGCACGGACGCGAGGCGCTGGATGAGGTGACGCTCGAGGCCGGCCGGACGATGCCCTGGGACCGGACATGGGCGGTGATCCACGACGCCGCGCGCTACGATACCGAGACGCCGCAATGGGCACCATCGGCGCAGTTTTCCCGCTGCGCCAAGACCGCCAGCCTGCAGGCCATCACGGCCCGGCTGGACGAGGCGGCCCGGCGCGTCACGCTTGCCCATCCCGACCGGCCCGACCTGACCATCGCGCCCGACGACCCGGCCGATAATGCGCGCTTCATCGATTGGGTGACGCCACTCTGCGATCCGCAGCGCGCGCTACCCGCGCGCATCGTCCAGGCGCCGGGGCGCGGCATGACCGACACCGATTTCCCGTCGATCTCGCTCATCAACCTGGCGTCGCACCGGGCGCTCAGCCAGCGGCTGGGGCGCGAGATCTCGCCACTGCGCTGGCGCGGCAACCTGATCCTCGACGGGCTGGGCCCCTGGGAGGAGTTCGAGTGGATCGGCCGGACCCTGCGGATCGGCACGGCGGAGCTTACGGTACGCGAACGCACGGTGCGCTGCCTGGCCACCACGGCCAGCACCCGCACCGGCAAGCGCGACGCCGACACGCTGGGCACGCTGGAGGCTGGCTGGGGCCATCGCGATTTCGGCGTCTATGCCGAGGTCACGGCCCCCGGACGCATCGCGACGGGCGACACGGTCGAGCCGCTCTGATGCAGCTTCCCTTCCCCGTCGCGCCAGACCCCGAGCCTGCCGAGGCCGAGCGCGGCCGCAAGCTCTTCGCCGGCAGCAGCGATTTCCTGAAAGGCGTGGTCGCCATGCAGGGCCTGCCCCAAGGCGACCGGCTGGAGGTCTGCTTCGCAGGGCGTTCCAATGTCGGAAAATCCACGCTGATCAACGCGCTGACCGGGCGCAAGGCGCTGGCGCGGGCCTCCGGCACACCGGGGCGCACGCAGGAGATCAATTTCTTCACCCTCGCCGACAGCCACTACCTTGTGGACCTGCCGGGCTATGGCTATGCGCAGGCGCCCGTGGCGGTCGTGGAGAAATGGCAGAAGCTGCTCAAGGCCTATCTCGGCGGGCGGCAGAACCTGCGCCGCGTCTTCGTGCTGATCGACGCGCGGCACGGGCCGAAACCGGTGGACGAGGAGATCATGACGCTGCTCGACCGCGCGGCGGTGACCTTCCAGGCGGTGCTGACCAAGGCCGACAAGCTCAAGGCCGCCGACCGCGAGACGGTCCTGGACCGGTTGCGTGCGACGCTCGCCCGCCATCCCGCCGCCTTCCCGGAAATCGTGGTGACATCGGCGGAGAAGGGCACCGGGCTGGAGACGCTGCGTGCCATCATCGCGACGCTCGACTGACCGCGGCCGCACGGCACTTGGCAAGTCCCGCCAAGCCGCGTAACAGGAACCCGCGCCGCCAGGGACACGAACCGAGATGAAGAAACGGACCACCATGAACCGCGACTGGATCGCCACCGCCCGCACACTTTCCGAGGCCCTGCCCTATCTCCAGCGCTATACCGGCGCGATCGTCGTCATCAAGTTCGGCGGCCATGCGATGGGCGATGCCGAGGCGATGGACAGTTTCGCGCGCGATATCGTGCTGATGCGCCAGGTCGGCGTGAACCCGGTGATCGTGCATGGCGGCGGCCCGATGATCAACGAGATGCTGGGCAAGCTGGGCATCACCTCGGATTTCGTGCGCGGCAAGCGCGTGACCGACCTGGCCACGGTGGAAGTGGTGGAGATGGTGCTCTCGGGGCTCATCAACAAGCGCATCGTGCAGGCGATCAACATGCAGGGCGGCCGGGCGGTGGGCCTGTCGGGCAAGGATGCTGGGCTGATGATGTGCGAATCCGATGATCCCGATCTGGGCTTCGTCGGCCGCCCGACCGAGGTGAACCCCGAAGTGCTGACCCAGCTTTTCGAGGCCGGCATGATCCCGGTCGTCGCGCCGCTGGGCATGGGCCGTGACGGCGAGACCTTCAATGTCAACGGCGACACCGCGGCGGGCGCCATCGCCGCCGCGCTGAAGGCCGACCGGCTGCTGTTGCTGACCGACACCGCCGGCGTGATGAACGGCGCGGGCGAGGTGCTGACCGCGCTCACCGCCGACCAGATCCGCGACCTGACGGCGGACGGCACCATCGCAGGCGGGATGATCCCCAAGACCGAAACCGCGCTCGCCGCACTGGCGGCCGGGGTACGTGCCGTGGTCATCCTGGACGGGCGCGCGGCCAATGCCTGCCTGCTGGAACTTTTTACCGACCACGGCGCGGGCAGCATCATCCGGCTCGCCTGATCAAGCTTGCCGCCCCCGCCGGGTTGGGCCAGAGTTCGGGGCATGGACAGCGCCACAATCGCCAGACTCGCGGCCTTCCTGGGGCTTTTCGCGGTGTTCGCGATGGCCGAGGCATGGCTGCCCCGCCGCGGCCGGCGGCAGCCGCGCCTGCGCCGCTGGGCAACCAACTGGGCGATCGTGCTACTCGACACGCTGACGCTGCGGGCGATGGCCATCGGGATGCCGCTTCTTGCCATCGGGGCAGCCTATGACGCCGCGGCGCAGGGCTGGGGCCTTTTCAACGCGCTCGGCTGGCCCGTCTGGCTGGAGGTCGCGCTTTCGGTGGCGCTGCTCGACCTGGCGATCTGGGCACAGCACCTGGTGACCCACAAGGTTCCGATCCTCTGGCGTCTGCACCGGGTCCACCATGCCGACCGGGATTTCGACGTCACCACCGCTTTCCGGTTTCACCCGGTCGAGATCATGCTGTCGATGCTGATCAAGATCGCCATGGTTTACGCGCTTGGGCCGTCGGCGCTGGCGGTCCTGCTCTTCGAGATCATCCTGAACGGAACCGCGATGTTCAATCACGCCAATCTAAACCTTCCGCCGCGGCTGGACCGCCTGCTGCGCCTCTTGCTCGTGACACCGGACATGCACCGCGTCCACCATTCCGACCGGCGCGAGGAGCATGACCGGAATTACGGTTTCGCGCTCTCGGTCTGGGACCGGATATTCGGCACCTATCGCGCGCAGCCGGCAGCCGGGCACAGCGACATGACCATCGGCCTGGAATGGCAGGACGACCGGCCCTCCCGCCTGGGGTGGAGCCTGATGCTCCCCTTCCGTCGCGGATGAGAGCGCTGGACGAGATCGACGCCACCGCGCGCGACGTGGCGCTGGAGGTGTTCGGGGCCTTCCACCTCGAACCGGCGGACGAAGCGCCCGCGGGCACCGGGACGCTGATCCTGCTGGGTCCGCATGAGCCGGGCTTCTGGCCGGCCTTCCGGGCTTCGGCGGAGTACCGCGACGGCGCAGCGGACCCGCTCGACCGGTGGTCGGCACGGGTGGTGGGGGGGCTGGCCGAACGGCTGGACGCAGCGGCGCTTTATCCGTTCGGCACGCCGCGCCGGCCCTTCATCCGCTGGGCGCTGCACTCCGGCCGGGCCTGGCCCTCGCCCGTGGGGATGCTGGTGCACGACCGCGCAGGGCTCATGGTGTCCTATCGCGGCGCGCTGGCCCTGGAGGACCGCCTCGCGCTGCCCGCGCCGCCCGCCGCACCGCCCTGCGACGATTGCCGGGCCAAACCCTGCCTGAGCGCCTGTCCCGTCGGGGCGCTGGGCACAAGCTATGACCTGACGGCCTGCCACGCCTATCTCGACACGTCGGACGGAACGCACTGCATGAACGACGGATGCGCCGTTCGCCGCAGTTGCCCGGTCAGCCGAAGCTATGGCAGGATGCCGGGGCAATCCGCCTTCCACATGGCGGCCTTCCACAAGGAATGACCCGATGCGCCGCCTGATCCTGACCCGTCATGCGAAATCGAGCTGGTCGGCCACGGGTCCGGCCGATCACGACCGGCCGCTCAATGGGCGCGGGCGCAAGGCCGCTTCACGGATCGGCGACTGGCTGACGGCGCGTGGCTACCTGCCCGACGAACTGCTCTGCTCGACCGCGCAGCGCGCCCGCGAGACCTGGAACGGCATGGCACCCGCCCTGGCCGGGCCGCAGCCCCGTGCGGAGTATCTGCGCGGTCTCTATATGGCCGCGCCCATCGCGATACAGGACGCGCTGCGGGGCGCAAGCGGCGAATGCGTGCTGCTGATCTGCCACAATCCGGGGATCGGGGCCTTCGCCCACGCCATGCCGCGGCATCTGCCCGAGCACATGAAATTCGGCAAATACCCCACCGGCGCGACGCTGGTGCTGGAGTTCGACCTCGACGACTGGCGCGACGTTCAGCCCGGTACCGGCGAGATTCTTGATTTCATCGTGCCGCGCGATCTCGACTGACAGGGGCTCAGGACGGCGAAAGCCCCGGCCGGGCGGCCGGGGCTTTCCATGTTCACGCGGTTCGAAAAAGGGCGCTCAGTGCCCGAGTATCTGACTCAGGAAGAGCTTCGTGCGTTCGCTCTTCGGGTTGTTGAAGAACTCCTCCGGCTCGTTTTGTTCGACGATCTGGCCCTGGTCCATGAAGATGACCCGGTTCGCCACCTGGCGGGCAAAGCCCATCTCGTGGGTGACACAGAGCATGGTCATGCCCTCCTCGGCCAGTTCCACCATCGTGTCCAGAACCTCCTTGATCATCTCGGGGTCGAGCGCCGATGTCGGCTCGTCGAAGAGCATGATGCGCGGTCGCATGCACAGCGACCGGGCAATCGCCACCCGCTGCTGCTGACCGCCGGAAAGCTGGCCGGGATACTTGTCCGCCTGTTCGGGGATCTTGACCTTGGTCAGGAAATGCATCGCCGTTTCCTCGGCTTCCCGCTTGGGGGTCTTGCGCACCCAGATCGGCGCCAGCGTGCAGTTTTCGAGAATGGTGAGATGCGGGAAGAGATTGAAGTGCTGGAACACCATGCCCACTTCCGAGCGGATCTTGTCGATGTTCTTGAGATCGGAAGACAGCAGCGTGCCGTCCACCGTGATCTTGCCCTTCTGGTGCTCCTCCAGCGCGTTGATGCAGCGGATCAGGGTGGACTTGCCCGACCCGGACGGCCCCGCAATCACGATCCGCTCGCCACGATAGACGGTCAGGTCGATATCGCGCAGCACATGGAACGTACCGAACCACTTGTTCATGTTCTCGATCGAGATCGCGACCTCGTCGGAAACCTTCAACTGAGCAGCTTCAGCCATCTGAGGCCCTCCTTAATGGTGATCGGTCTGAAGCTGCCGCTCCAGCCATTGCGAATATTGGGAAATGCCGTAGCACACGACGAAGAAGAGCAGCGCCGAGAAGCCGAAGAGCTCCCAATAGACGCCGTTCCATGCGGTCGAGGCGAGGATCGGTCCACGGACCATGCCGACCAGATCGAACATGGAGATAACCGAGACCAGTGTCGTGTCCTTGAAGAGCCCCACCGCGACATTGACGATGCCGGGGATGGATATCTTCAGCGCCTGCGGCAGGATGATGAACTGCATCGACTGCGCGTAATCGAGGCCCAGACTGTCCCCGGCCTCGTACTGCCCGCGCGGCAGTGCCGCCAGACCGCCCCGGATCACCTCGGCGATATAGGCGCTGGCGAACATGGTGATCATGATGATCACCCGCAGGATCAGGTCGAAATTCGTGCCCGGTGGCAGGAAATAGGCCAGCACGACATTCGCCACGAAGAGGAGCGTGATCAGCGGCACGCCGCGGATGAACTCGATGAACACGACGCAGATCACCTTGATGATCGGCATCGTCGATTGCCGCCCCAGCGCCAGCAGGATGCCCAGCGGCAGCGACAGCGACACGCAGACCACGCCCAGCATCAGGTTGAGCATGAAGCCCCCCATGTCGCGCGACGCGACCGGCTCCAGCGCCAGGACGCCGGCGACGGTATCGCCCAGCATCCCGGTCAGGATCCAGAAGACGAAGGCCGTCGCGACACCGCCCAGAAGCCCCATCGCCGCGCTCTGATAAATCAGTTTCCGGTAGACCAGGAAACCCAGCACGATGCCCAGGAGCGCGAAAATCGGCGTCAGGATGGTGCCGCCCCAGATCAGGTAGAAGGCGATGAAGGGATAGAGCCCCGTCAGCACCAGCATCTTGCGCGGAAAAATCTTGGAAAAGAGCACCGGTGCCAGCGCCACGAAGAGCAGCACGAAGGCCAGCGCCGGGCGCCAGTAGAGATGCGTGGGGTACTTGAACCCGAAGAGGAGCTGGTTCCAGCGTTCGGTGAGTACAGAGAAACAGCCGCCGACCTGGCCCTGGAGCACCTCGCGGCATTGGCTGAGGCTCGACGTGTCCCAGACCCCGTTGATCAGCCACGGCCCGGAGGCGGACACCAGGTAGTAGACCGCCCAGATCGCGGCAAGGGTCAGCACCGTGTTGGAAACCGAGGAGAAGAGATTCTCCCGCAGCCATTTCACGATGCCCTTTTCGGTCACCGGCGGCTCGGCCTCCGGCAGCATGTCGTGGCGGACGAAGGAGAGTTGATCCCGGTTCATGATCAGCGCTCCTTCAGTTTGATGGCGTTGTTATAGGCGTTCATGACGCCCGAGATCGCCAGCGAGATCGCCAGGTAGAACAGCATCAGCAGCAGGATCGTCTCGATCGCGCGCCCCGTCTGGTTGAGCGTGATGCCCCCCAGCGTGCCGGTCACGTCCATGTAGCCCACCGCGATCGCCAGCGACGAGTTCTTGGTGAGGTTCAGGTATTGGGAAATGACCGGCGGAATGATGACGCGCAGCGCCTGAGGCAGGACCACCAGGTTCATGATCCGGCTCGGCCGCAGGCCAAGCGACGCCGCGGCCTCGGTCTGCCCATGCGAAACGGCCTGGATGCCGGCGCGCACGTTCTCGGCGATGAATGCGCCGGTATAGACCGCCAGCGCGAACCAGAGCGCGATGAGCGAACCGCGGATATGCAGCCCGCCGCCGAAATTGAAGCCCTTGAGCACCGGATAGTCGAGGCTGATCGGCTGGCCCAGGATGAAGAAGATCAGCAGCGTCGGCACGAAGAGGATCGCCAGCGACGGCCAGCCCATCGGCAACAGCCGTCCGGTGTCGTAGAGCAGCTTGGTCGCGTAGCGGCGATAGTAGATGGCGCCCGCGATCGACGCCAGGAAGACCAGCACCACGATCATCGAGCCTTCGCCCCAGATCGGTGCGGGCACGTAAACGCCGCGATTGGTGAACGCCACCGCGTCCAGCACCATGCTGGCCGCCGGCGTATCGCCCCGAAAGGCGTTCGGGGCCGGCATCGCCGCGGTCATCACCGTATAGATGATCAGGATCCAGATCAGGACCGGCACGTTGCGGAACGCCTCGACATAGATCGCCATCAGCTTGCGCACGATCCAGTTCTGCGACAGCCGCGCGACGCCCGCGAAGACCCCGATGATCGTCGCGGTCAGACAGCCCAGGAAGGCCACGATCAGCGTGTTGAGCACGCCCACGAACGCGGCGCGCATATGCGTGTCCTGGTTTTCGTATGGGATCGGCCGCTGGTTAATGTCGTACCCGGCTGGCTCACCGAGGAACCCGTAGGAGATATTCTGCCCCTGATCGGCCAGGTTCTGAACCAGGTTCGCCCCGAGATAGGAGACCAGCATGATCAGAAGGACCAGGGCGATAAACTGGAAGGTATAGGATCGGTAGCGCGTGTCGTTGACCAGCATGGACAGCCGGAACGACTTCGGCGGCGGGTCCGTGATTGCGGACATGAATGTATCCCCACTGCGGCCTGCCCACGAGTGTCCACAAATGCGGCACCCTTTTTATCTGGCAGGTTATTCTTGTTTGTCTTCAGTCAGAAAGAGGGGCGCGGGATGTCCCCCGCGCCCCCTGTTTTCAGCCGATCAACGGAACGGCGGAGAGTAGAGCAGCCCGCCATCGGTCCACTGCGCATTCAGGCCGCGCGCCAGACCGATCGGGGTGTTCTCGCCGATATGCGTCTCGAAAAGCTCGCCGTAGTTGCCACCGGCCTTGATGGCGTTCACGGCCCAGTCGCCGGACAGGCCCAGCATCTCGCCCAGGTTGCCCTCGGTGCCCAGCAGACGGTTGACCTCGGGGTTGTTGGTCCCCTTGGCAAGCTCGTCCACATTGGCGGAGGTCACGCCCAGTTCTTCGGCCGCGATCAGCGCGTTGAGCGTCCAGCGCACGACATCGCCCCATTCGTGGTCGCCGTGACGCACGAGCGGGCCCAGCGGCTCCTTGGAGATGATCTCGGGCAGGATGACGTGATCCTGCGGGTTCTCGAAGGTCGCACGCGTCGAGGCCAGGCCCGAAGCGTCGGTCGTGTAAGCGTCACAGGCACCAGCCAGGTACTGCTGGTTGCCTTCGGCGTTGGTCTCGATCGGCACCGGCTCGTAGCTGATGTTGTTCTTGCGGAAGAAGTCCGCGAGGTTCAGCTCGGTCGTGGTGCCGGTCTGGATGCAGACGGTCGCGCCGTCCAGTTCCTTGGCCGAGGTCACGCCCAGGTTCTTGGGAATCATGAAGCCCTGACCGTCATAGTAGTTGACGCCGTTGAATTCGAACTTCAGGTCCACGTCGCGCGAGAAGGTCCAGGTGGTGTTCCGGGCCAGCATGTCAACTTCGCCCGAAGCCAGCGCGGTGAAGCGCGTCTTGCCGGTCGTGGGTGTGAACTTGACCGCCGTCGGATCACCGAAG
The DNA here is from genome assembly GCF_003122205.1 of Maritimibacter sp. 55A14. Lineage (GTDB taxonomy): Bacteria > Pseudomonadota > Alphaproteobacteria > Rhodobacterales > Rhodobacteraceae > QEYE01. The sequence continues at coordinate 20,262 of NZ_QEYE01000008.1, read as the reverse complement.
ATCGCAGCAGCGACAGCCCGGCAAACACCGACGTCGAAGCCGGTCCATTCGCCGTTCGCGTCAGGCGCGGCGAAACCGACGAGGCCCGTCGTGACGCCGCATTGAAGGAAGCCCTTCGCCTTGACGTCGTCCAGCGTGGCCGCCGAAGCCATGCCCGCAGCCAGGCCGGCCGCCGTCAGCGCGCCAAAAAATACCGTTTTTTTCATGTCTACCTCTTCCTGATGGTCCGCCCCGAAAGGACGGTTCTTTCGGCCCCATGGGCCAAAACCGATGAAGTGAGAGATGTCATCCCCCTCAGCGCAGAGAGTTTGGGCAAAAGTAACCATAGGCGTCAAGTGGACTCTGGCCGCTTTCCCTCGGGTTACCCACATGATGCGGCTCGCTATCCTGACCACGCAACTTATGTACCGGGAGCGAAGCTCTGCCGCAGGAATGCTGCGCCGGGGAGTCGGGTTCGCGCGCACTCAGCGGCGACAGAGGCGGAAGAATTCCAGCGCCTGCGCGAAGGCGGCCTCCTTGCGCGCGGCCGCCTGCGACGCTTCCGCGTCCTCGCCCCATTGTTCCTGCTGCCAGATCTCGTCGATTCGCGACCGTTGCCACAGGTCGTCGCCGTCGAAGGCTCCACGCAGCGCGGCCAGCCCGATCACCAGCGAGCCCGAGAGCGTCACCAGATCGTGTAGCGCGGTCAGCCCGAACGCATCGAAGCCGCGCACCTCCTCGGCGAACCGTTCCAGGCTCGCGGCGGGCTGGCGGATATGCACGACTCCGGTGGTGGGGACGAGCGGTGCGCCCACCTCCTCCGCCGACCACGCCAGGAGCGGGTCCCAGGCCGCTTCCTGGCGTCGCACCAGTTCGTTCGGCCCTTCGGCGCGATAGCAAATCAGGTCGGTCCGGCCATACTCCGCCAGCATCGCGGCCACCTCGGCCTGCTGGATCGCGACCTTGTCGATAGCGGCGTTGGCGGCGCGGGTGAGTGGCATTGTCTCGGGGCGCACGGGACCGCTCTGGGCGTCCCATTCCGCCGCCACGGCATCGGCCAGCGTCCGCGTCGGCACGCAAAGCCCGGCTTTGGCCGGCGTCTTGACCGGCCGCCCGTCGAGCAGGATCGCGAAGCCTGCCGCCGCCGGTTCCGCCCGCGCTTCCGACCAGAAGCGCTTCATCTTCCATTCGGTCATGTCTCTGCCATCCGGATGTCGTCCAGCATCTCGAAACCCCGCGGCGCGCTCATGGCAGATCCGCGAACGGATCCTCAGGCGCCTCCTCAGGCGACCAGCCGAGGGTCTTCCAGGTGCGCGCCATATGTTCGGGCAGCGGCGCGGTCAGATGCAGCGCGCGGCCGGTCACCGGGTGGGTCAGTGTCAGGCTGCGGGCATGCAGGTGCAGCTTGCGCGAGATGTCGCCGCCAAGCTGCGCGCCCCAGCCGTCGCCCAGGTTCTCCTGCCCCGACCCGCCGTATTTTCCGTCACCCACGATGGGATGACCGATCTCGGCCATATGCGCGCGAAGCTGATGCGTCCGGCCGGTGACGGGCACCAGCGCGACCCAGGCGGCGCGCTTGGCCAGCGCCGAGAGCACCGCATAATCCGTCGTCGCGCCGCGCGCGCCCGGCGTGCCTTCCACCGCGTCCGGGTGCAGGCAGAGCATCTTTTCGCCGCCGCCCTGTGGCCCGTGGCCCGGTGCCTTGACCAGCCCGAAGCGAATGGTGCCCATGCGCGGATGCGGCACGCCCGCGACCACCGCCCAGTATATCTTGCGCGTCTCGCGCGCCCGGAAGGCCCGCGTCAGCGCCCCGGCGACGGCGCGGGTCCGCGCCAGCAGCAACAGCCCGGACGTGTCCTTGTCCAGCCGGTGCACGAGGCGCGGTTTTTCGTCCAGCCCGAAACGCAACGCCTCGGCCAGCGCATCCACATGGCGGTCGCCCTGCCCGCTGCCGCCCTGCGTGGGCAGCCCCGGCGGCTTGTTGAGCGCGATGATATGATCGTCGCGCCAGAGCACCGCATCGCGGATCATCTGCGCGTCCGCCTCTGAAATGCGCGGCCCGGCGGGCACGGCTGCGGCCCGTGCCTGCGGTTCGGGAAGCGGCGGCACCCGCACCGACTGCCCCTCCGCGATGCGGGTCGCGGGCTTTACCCGGCCGCCATCGACGCGGATCTCGCCCTTGCGGCACATCTTCTCGATCCGGCCCTGCGGCACATCCGGGAAGCGCCTCCGGAACCAGCGGTCAAGCCGCTGATCGCCCTCGCCCGCGCCGATCTCGACGGTCTGCACGCCGCTCATGCCATGGCCCCGCGCATCAGCCACATGCCCAGGAACAGGCCCAGGATCGAACAGGCCACCGACAGCCCAACATAGAGCGCCGTGCCCACGAGGTCGCCCCGTTCGTAAAGTGTCGCCGCCTCCAGCGAAAAGGACGAAAACGTCGTGAACCCGCCCAGCATCCCGGTCATGATGAACGGGCCCAGCCAGGTCAGCCCGCGATTGGCCGCGACCACGACGAAGACACCCATCAGGAACGAGCCGAGGATATTCACCGTGATGATCCCGAGCGGAAAGCTGTGAAAACCGAACACGCGCACGATCCCCACCCCCACCGAGTAGCGGAGCGAGGCGCCGATCGCGCCGCCAAGGGCAACCTGGAGAAGCGTTGTCAACATGGACGCGGTTTGTTGCCTTGGCCCGATGATGTCAAGTCGAGAGCGCGCGCCGCCCACCGCGAACGGATTGCGGCGCGAAATCCTGCGGGGATTTCGGAGCCCTCGAAGGTTGCCCGCGCTCCGGTGTTTTCCGCGCCGGATGCCGCCCCCGGCCTTCAGCCCTCAGCTTGCCGTTTCGCGCGCAGCTTGGCAAACCAGGCAACCCGCTTGGCCAGATCGCGCTCGAAGCCGCGCTCGACGGGGGTGTAATAGACCCCGCGCGGCATGCCGTCGGGAAAGTAGTTCTGCCCGGAAAACCCGGCCTCCGCGTCATGGTCGTACTCATAGCCCTTGCCGTATCCCTGATCCTTCATCAGCCCGGTCGGGGCGTTCAGGATATGCTTGGGCGGCGGGTTCGAGCCCGTCTCCTTCGCCGCGCGCCGCGCCGCCTTGTAGGCAGCATAGGCGGCGTTCGACTTGGGCGCCAGCGCCAGGTAGATCACCGCCTCGGCGAGGGCAAGCTCGCCCTCCGGGCTGCCCAAGCGCTCGTAGATTTGCCACGCCTCCAGGCAGAAAGTCTGCGCATGGGTGTCGGCCAGCCCGATATCCTCCACCGCCATGCGGGTGATGCGGCGCGCCAGGTAGCGCGGGTCCTCGCCGCCCTCCAGCATCCGCGCCAGCCAGTAGAGCGCCGCATCCGGGTCCGAGCCGCGAACCGACTTGTGCAGTGCCGAGATCAGGTTGTAATGCGCGTCGCCGGACTTGTCATATTGTGCCGCGCGCCGCATCAGCCGCGCACCCAGCGCCTTGGGATCGAGCGGCTTCTCGACCTGCCAGGCCGCGATCTGTTCAATGAGGTTGAGCACCGCGCGGCCGTCGCCATCGGCCATTTCCAGCAACGCCTCGCGGGCCTCACCGGTCAGCGGCAGGGGGCGGCCCAACTCGCGTTCCGCGCGTTGCGCGAGCAACTCCAGATCCCTCAGTTCCAGCCGTTCCAGCACCAGCACCTGCGCCCGGCTCAGCAGCGCCGCATTCAGCTCAAAGGACGGGTTCTCCGTCGTCGCGCCGACCAGGAGGATCGTGCCATCCTCCATATGGGGCAGGAAACCGTCCTGCTGCGCCTTGTTGAAACGGTGAATCTCGTCCACGAAAAGCAGTGTCCCCTGCCCGTTCGCGCGCCGATGCTTGGCCGCCTCGAAGACCTTGCGAAGCTCCGGCACCCCGGTGAAGATCGCGCTGATCTGCACGAAGGTCAGGTCGGTCTCGTCGGCCAGGAGCCGCGCGATCGTGGTCTTGCCCACCCCCGGCGGCCCCCAGAGGATGAGCGACGACAGGTGCCCGCCAGACAGCATCACGCCCAGCGGCGCGTCGGGGCCCAGCACATGCTCCTGCCCGATCACATCCGCCAGCCGCGCCGGGCGCAGCCGGTCGGCCAGCGGCCGCGGGGCGTCGGGCGCCGGGTCAGCCCCGGCCTGTTCGAAGAGATCGGCCATGCCCCTGTCTACGCCCTGCGCGCCGCGGCGAAAAGCATCAGATGCGGAAGCGGACGGACTGCGCCCGCCCGTCGCGCAGGAACCGCAGTTCCCAGGTTCGCTGCATGTCATGCGCGGCGCGTTCGGCATCGGCGGTGGTGGCGATCTCGCGCGTGTTGATCTCCAGCAGGATATCGCCGGGACGCAACCCGGTGCGGCGCACGAATCCGTCCACCCCGGTCACCAGGACGCCGGCCGCGTCGAGCGGCAGGCCGGTCTCGGCGATCACCGCGGGGTTGATGTTGCTGACGTTCAGGCCCTGAAGCGGCGTCTCGCCCGCGATGGTGCGGGGATCGCGGGCGGGCGTCTCGGGCGGCGGGATCAGGCGCAGTTCCGCCACCCGCCGCGCGCCGTCGCGCAGATAGGCAACCCGCGCCACGTTCCCGATGCCCCGCGCCGAGAGCCGGAAGAGCATCTCGTGCGGGCTGTTGACCGGCTGCTCGTCGATGGCCACGACCACGTCGCCGGTGGCCAGCCCCGCCGCGGCGAAGGGGCTTTCGGGATGCAGCGCCGAGACGACCATGCCGCGCGGCTCCGCCAGGCCCAGCCCGATGGCGAGATCGGCATCGACCGCCTGCCCCGACATCCCGGCCCAGGGGCGGGTGTAGTCGCGCGCGCCTGCCCGCGCCTGATCTAGGAACCGCGCCACCAGGTTCGACGGGATCGCGAAGCCGATCCCGTTGGAGCCGCCCGAGCGCGACAGGATCGCGGTGTTGACCCCGACGAGGCGGCCCTCGATATCGACCAGCGCGCCACCGGAATTGCCCGGATTGATCGCCGCGTCGGTCTGGATGAAATAGCCCCGCGCATTGCCCACGAAGAGGCCCGAGCGCGCCAGCCCCGAGATGATCCCGCTCGACACGGTCTGCCCGATGCCGAAAGGGTTGCCGACCGCCAGCACCAGGTCGCCCACCTCGATACTGTCGGAATCGCGCAGCGCGAGCGCCGGCAACCCCTCGGCGCCCTTGAGCCTGAGCACCGCCAGATCGGCCTCCTTGTCGCCCAGCAGCACCTCGGCCTCGTACTCGCGACGGTCGTTCAGGACGACGCGGATTTCGGTGGCCTGCCCGACGACATGGTAGTTCGACACGACCAACCCGTCGGGCGACAGGATCACGCCGGAACCCAGCGAGTTCTGCACCCGCGGCGTGGGGCGGCCGAAATTGCGGAAGAAGTCCTCGAAGAAGGGATCGTCGGCGAAGGGGCTGCGGCGCGCCGCGACCACGCGCTTGGCGTAGATGTTGACCACCGCGGGCGTCACCTCGCGCACGACCGGCGCGAAGCTCAGGCTTATCTGTGCCGGGGATTGCGGCACCGGGATCTCGGCGCACGCTGCGGTGGCGATGACGAGGGCGGCGAACGCGGCGGGGATGCGTTTGAGGGGCATGTCGTCCTCCGGCTTCTGGTCTGGACCGGATATGCCCCCGCGCGCCGCCGGATGCAACGCCGGAGCAGGCCCCAAACGGCAGACACCCCCGCCGGTCCCGGCGGGGGTGTCGCGTTCCCGGCCCTGTGGGCGGGTCTTATTCCTCGGCCGCCTCTTCCGCGACGACGCGCTCGCGGTCGGCCTTGCCCTTGGCGTCCGCGTCGCGGTCGACAAATTCGATGATCGCCATCGGCGCCATGTCGCCATAGCGGAAGCCCGCCTTCAGAACGCGCACATAGCCGCCCTGGCGGTCCTTGTAGCGCGGCCCCAGCACATCGAAGAGCTTGGCCACATGGGCGTCCTGCTTGAGCTGCGCGGCCGCCTGGCGGCGGGCATGCAGATCGCCGCGCTTGCCCAGCGTGACGAGTTTCTCCACGACGCTGCGCAGTTCCTTGGCCTTGGGCAGGGTGGTCTTGATCTGCTCATGTTCGATGAGCGAGCCGGCCATGTTCGCCCAGAGCGCCTTGCGGTGCTCGTGGGTGCGGTTCAGGCGGCGGTAGCCTTTTGCGTGACGCATTTTCTTGTCTCCGGTCTTGCTTTTTGCTTTGTCCGGCGGCCGATGCGTGTCAGCCGCTCTCCTTGGGGCGGGATTGCCCGGTTTTCGGGCAGGCCGGACCGGGGCCCGGCCTGCGCAAGGATCAGAATTGATCCTCGAACTTCTTGGCCAACTCCTCGATATTGTCGGGCGGCCAGTCGATCAGGTCCATGCCCAGATGCAGGCCCATGGCCGACAGCACTTCCTTGATCTCGTTGAGCGACTTGCGGCCGAAATTCGGCGTGCGCAACATCTCGGCCTCGGTCTTCTGAATCAGATCGCCGATATAGACGATGTTATCGTTCTTCAGGCAGTTGGCCGAACGCACCGAAAGCTCCAGCTCGTCGACCTTCTTGAGCAGCAGCGGGTTGAACTCCAGCTCGTCCTCGTCGTCCTGGCGGCCGGCCGATTCCGGCTCCTCGAAATTGACGAAGATCGAAAGCTGGTCCTGCAGGATGCGCGCGGCGAAAGCGACCGCGTCATCGGGGCTGATCGAGCCGTCTGTATCGACCTTCATGGTCAGCTTGTCATAATCCAGCACCTGGCCCTCGCGGGTGGGCTGCACGTCGTAGGAAACGCGCTTGACCGGCGAATAGATCGCGTCGATCGGGATCAGGCCGATCGGCGCATCCTCGGGGCGGTTCTTGTCGGATGCGACATAACCCTTGCCGGTGTTCACGGTCATTTCCATGAAGAGATCGGCATCCTCGTCGAGGTGGCAGATCACATGATCGCGGTTCAGAACCTCGATGCCCGAGCTCTCGGAAATGTCGCCAGCGGTGACGACGCCCGGTCCCTTCGCGGTGATCGACAGCCGCTTGGGCCCTTCGACTTCCATGCTCAGCGCGACGCCCTTGAGGTTGAGGATCACGTCCGTCACGTCCTCGCGCACGCCGGAGATCGAGGAGAACTCATGCAGGACGTTGTCGATCTGGACGCTGGTGATCGCCCCGCCCTGGAGCGACGACAGCAAAACCCGGCGCAGCGCGTTGCCCAGCGTCAGGCCGAAACCGCGCTCCAGCGGTTCGGCCACGACCGTGGCCTGGCGCTGCGGATCGGCACCCGGACGGATGTCGAGCTGCGTCGGTTTGATAAGTTCCTGCCAGTTTTTGTGGATCATGTGATGCCTCCATTCCTGTTCGCCGATCAGACCCGTGACCGGGAACGCCCGAGGTAAAATCAGAACGCAGTCGGGCCGCGCGTATCGGCGCGGCCCGAAGCTGCAAAGATCAGACGCGCCGGCGCTTCGGCGGGCGGCAGCCGTTATGCGCCATCGGCGTGACGTCGCGGATCGAGGTGATCTGGAAGCCCACGGCCGCCAGGGCGCGCAGCGCGCTCTCACGGCCCGAACCGGGACCCTGAACCTCGACCTCCAACGTCTTCACGCCGTGGTCCTGGGCCTTGCGGCCCGCATCCTCGGCGGCAAGCTGGGCGGCATAGGGCGTCGACTTGCGCGAGCCCTTGAAGCCCATGCTGCCGGCCGACGACCAGGCGATCGCGTTGCCCTGCACGTCGGAGATCAGGATCTTGGTGTTGTTGAAGGAGCTGTTCACATGCGCCACGCCGGCGGCGATGTTCTTGCGTTCCTTGCGGCGGGGTGCGCGTTTGGTGTCGCGTGCCATCTATCGGTCCCTCCCTTACTTCTTCTTGCCGGCAATGGCTTTTGCCGGGCCCTTGCGGGTGCGCGCATTGGTATGCGTGCGCTGCCCGCGGACGGGAAGGTTGCGGCGATGGCGCAGGCCCCGATAGTTGCCCAGGTCCATCATGCTCTTGATGTTCATCTGCACTTCGCGGCGCAGGTCGCCCTCGACGGTGTAATTCGCGTCGATATGTTCGCGGATCGCCAGAACCTCGGCATCCGACAGCTCGTTCACGCGGCGCGTCACGTCGACGCCGACGGCCTCGCAGATCGACGTGGCCGCGGTGTGGCCGATGCCGTGGATATAGGTCAAAGCGATGGGGACCCGTTTATGGGTCGGGATGTTCACGCCAGCGATACGTGCCAATTCGTTCTACCTTCTGGTTGCGGTTCCGTAGCGCCAGAACCTTTTTTCACAACAGCGACCCGACGGCCACGGCCACCGGGTCTTACGAGAGACCGTCACCTGAAAGAGCCTATGAAACCAAGGCGATTCTCAGCGCGGGATGCGGTCTGTTAGGGGGTTTTCCCGGCAAGGTCAAGGCCCGCCGGGCGGGCTGCCTCACTTCCCGTCGAGCACCTTGCGGATCGCCTCGGTCACACCGTCGATGCTGAGCGATCCGTCCACCGTCTTGAGCTTGCCGGTCTTGCGGTAATACTCGATCAGCGGGGCGGTTTCGGCGTGGTAGACCTTGAGCCGCGCCTTCAGCGTTTCGGCATTGTCGTCGGCGCGACTGCCGCCGGTTTCCGTGGCGCGGGTCTGGATGCGGCCGACCAGCAGATCGTCGTCCACCTGCATCTCCACCACGGCGTCCAGCGTCATGCCCTTCTCGGCCAGCAGAGCGTCCAGCGCCTCGGCCTGCGCGGTGGTACGCGGGAAGCCGTCGAAGATCACGCCGCCCTTGGCGTCCGGCTGGTCGAGACGCTCGGACACCACGCCGATCACGATCTCGTCGGAGACGAGTTGCCCCGCCTCCATCACCGCCTTGGCCTTCTGCCCGACCTCGGTGCCCGCCGCGACGGCAGCGCGCAGCATGTCCCCGGTGGAGAGTTGCAGCAGGCCGCGCTCGGCGACCAGCCGCTCGGCCTGAGTGCCTTTTCCCGCCCCCGGGGGGCCCAGCAGAATGATGTTCATCGTCTTGCCTTCCCTTTCGCTTTCTGCGCCTTGCTGCGCTTGCGGCCGCGCAACTGCGACTTCTCGATCAGGCCCTCATACTGGTGGGCCAGCAGATGCGACTGGACCTGGCTGACCGTGTCCATCGCGACCGACACGACGATCAGTACCGATGTGCCGCCGAAATAGAAAGGAATGGAGAGCTGGTTGCGAAGGATCTCGGGCATCAGGGCAACAGCCGTCAGATAACTCGCCCCCAGCGCCAGCACCCGGACCACGACGTAATCGAGATATTCTTCAGTCCGCTTGCCCGGACGGATGCCGGGCACGAAGCCGTTCTGGTTCTTCAGGTTCTCGGCCACGTCCTCGGTCTTGAAGGAGACGTTGAGCGTGTAGAAATAGGCGAAGAATACGATCATGCCCGCGAAGAAGAGCAGGTAGAGCGGCTGGCCGGGGCCGAAATAGGCAAGGATCGTGGACATGACCGGGCCGGTCTGGCCGCCCGAGAATGTCGAGATCGTGGTCGGCAGCAGCAGCAGCGACGAGGCGAAGATCACCGGGATAACACCCGACGGGTTGACCTTGATCGGCAGGTCCGACGAACCGCCGTCATACATCTTCATGCCGACCTGACGGCGCGGATACTGAATGTGGATCTTGCGTAGCGCGCGTTCCATGAAGACCACGAAGGCGATCACCACCACCATCATGATCAGCACGCCCACGATTACCGCGGGCGAGATCGCGCCGCTGCGCCCCTGGCTGAGGAATTGCGCCAGCGCGGCCGGGATCTCGGCGATGATGCCGACGAAGATGATCAGCGAGATGCCGTTGCCGATGCCACGCTGGGTGATCTGTTCGCCCAGCCACATCAGGAACATCGTGCCGCCGACCAGCGTCACCACACAGGAGATGCGGAAGAACCAGCCCGGATCGGTTACCAGATCGCCGGCCTCCAGGCTGGCCGCCAGCCCGTAGGCCTGGAATGTCGCCAGGAACACCGTGCCGTAACGGGTATACTGGTTGATCTTCTTGCGGCCCTGCTCGCCTTCCTTTTTGAGCTGTTGGAGCTGCGGCACCATCGAGGCCATGAGCTGCACGATGATCGAGGCCGAGATATATGGCATGATCCCCAGCGCGAAGACGCCCATCCGCCCGATCGCGCCGCCGGTGAACATGTTCAGGATGCCGCCGATCCCGGCGCTGGCCTGATCCATGAAATCCCGCAGCGCGTTCGCGTCAATGCCCGGCACCGGAATGAATGTGCCCACCCGATACACGATCAGAAGGCCCACCGCGAACATGATCCGCTGACGCAGTTCCTTGGCCTTGCCAAGCGTGCCCCAACTCAAGTTCCGGGCCATCTGTTCTGCAGCCGATGCCATGCCCTGTCCTTCTCGCGCAAGCGCCGCGAGGACCGTCTTTCAGGTCTCGCGGCGCGGAAAACCAGTCATTACTTAAGCGGCGGCAGTGCCGCCGACAAGCGTTATTCCGCTGCCGGCGCCGCGGCCGTGGTCAGCGAGCCGCCCGCCTTCTCGACCGCATCGATGGCGGCACGGGAGGCGCCCGTCACCTCGATCTTGACCTTAGCCGAGAAATCGCCCTTGGCCAGGATGCGCACCCCGTCGAGCTTGCGGCGCACCAGGCCGGCCTCGACCAGCGCGGCCTCGGTGATCGGCTTCTTGGCGTCGAGCTTCTTGGCGTCGATGAATTTCTGGAGGATGCCCAGGTTGACGACGGCGAATTGCTTGCGGTTGGGCTTGTTGAAGCCCCGCTTGGGCAGCCGCATGTAAAGCGGCATCTGCCCGCCCTCATAGGCGTTGAGCGCCACGCCGGAGCGCGACTTCTGACCCTTGATGCCGCGTCCGGCGGTCTTGCCCTTGCCGGAGCCGGGGCCACGGCCGACGCGCATCCGCTTCTTGGTCGCGCCCGCGTTATCACGCAGTTCGTTGAGTTTCATGTCGCTTCTCCTCTGCCGGATGCGGCCCCCAGCGACGGGAGCGGCCGAACGCGGCTTTCAATATCATGCCTCGGGGGACATCCCCGCGGGCCTTCGATGGGAGCGGCGGGACGATGCCCGCCGCGCTCTCAGCCCCGTTCCTCGACGATCTCGACGAGATGCGGGATCTTGTTGATCATGCCGCGCACCGCGGGCGTGTCTTCCAACTCACGGGTGCGGTGCATCTTGTTCAGGCCGAGCCCGATCAGCGTCTTGCGCTGGATCTCGGGGCGGCGGATCGGCGAGCCGATCTGTTTGACGACGATGGTCTTTGCCATGCTCCCCACTCCTTACGCTTCCGCGGCTTCGGCCGGGGCGTCGGCTGCCTCGGGCTTCGATTGCGCCTCGTCCTTCTTCAGGATGTCGGCCACCTTCTTCCCGCGGCGCTGCGCGACATGACGCGGGCTCGACTCGGCCCGGAGCCCGTCCAGCGTCGCGCGGATCATGTTATAGGGGTTCTGCGACCCGATGGACTTGGCCACCACGTCCTGAACGCCCAGCATCTCGAACACCGCACGCATCGGGCCGCCGGCAATGATCCCGGTACCCTGCGGGGCGGCGCGCATCACCACCTTGCCCGCGCCGTGGCGGCCTTCGATGTCGTGATGCAGCGTGCGGCCTTCGCGCAGCGGCACGCGGATCAGGTTGCGCTTGGCCTGTTCGGTCGCCTTGCGGATCGCCTCGGGCACTTCCTTGGCCTTGCCCTTGCCGAAGCCCACACGGCCTTTCTGGTCGCCGACCACCACGAGCGCCGCAAAGCCGAAGCGCTTGCCGCCCTTCACGGTTTTCGACACCCGGTTGATCGCCACGAGACGATCGGCGAATTCCGGGGTTTCCTCGCGGTCGCGACGTCCGCCCCGCTGGTTCGGTTCTCTTGCCATTCTCGTCTCCTCAGAACTTCAGGCCGCCTTCGCGCGCGGCATCGGCCAGGGCCTTGATCTTCCCGTGATACAGGAAGCCTCCGCGATCGAAGTAGCATTCTTCCACACCCTTGGCCTTGGCCCGCTCGGCGATTGCCGCGCCGATCTTGGCCGCCGCCTCGACGTTGTTCTTGCCGACGAGGCCCAGGTCCTTCTCCAGCGAGGAGGCGGAGGCCAGGGTCACGCCGTTCACATCGTCGATGATCTGGACGTGGATGTTCTTGTTCGAGCGGTGGACCGACAGGCGCGGACGCCCGGCAGCCAGTTTCCGCAGTTTGTTCCGTGTGCGCAGGCGGCGCTTGAGGAACAGATCCCGTTTCGTGTTCGCCATTGTCGCGCCCCTTACTTCTTCTTGCCTTCCTTGCGGAAGATATACTCGTCCTTGTACTTGATGCCCTTGCCCTTGTAGGGCTCCGGCTTGCGCCATTCGCGGATATTGGCCGCGACCTGGCCGACGAGTTGCTCGTTATTGCCCTCGATCACAATCTCCGTGGGCTTCGGGGTCGTGACGGTCACGCCCTCCGGCACCGCGAAATCGACGTCGTGGCTCAGGCCCAGCGACAGTTTCAGGGTATTGCCCTGCATCTGCGCGCGGTAGCCGACGCCGCTGATCTCAAGCTCCTTGCGGAAGCCATCGGTGACGCCCTTCACCAGGTTTGCAACCTGCGTGCGGGACATGCCCCATTGCTGGCGCGCCCGCTTGGACTTGCCGCGCGGCGTCACGGTGAAGAAATTGCCCTCGACGGCAAGGGTCACGTCATCGGTGGCGGTGAAGCTGCGGGTGCCCTTGGGCCCCTTGACTTCGACTGTCTGCCCGGAGAGCTGCGCGGTGACACCGCTGGGCAGCTCGACGGGACGTTTTCCAATTCGAGACATGTCCAAACTCCTCAGAAGACGGTGCAGAGCACTTCGCCGCCGACATTGGCGGTGCGTGCGGCTGCGTCGGACATGACGCCCTGCGGCGTCGAGATGATCGAGACACCCAGGCCCTGGCGCACCGACGGCAGGTCCTTGACGCCGGCATAGACGCGGCGGCCGGGAGTCGAGACCCGGCGGATCTCGCGGATCACCGGGGTGCCGTCGAAATACTTCAGGCTGATCTCGATCGCGGGCAGGCCGCGGTCGTCGGTGGCCTTCTCGTAGCCGCGGATATAGCCCTCGTCCATCAGCACGTCGAGAACCCAGCCGCGCAGCTTGGAGGCCGGCGTGCGGACGGTCGACTTGCCGCGCATCTGCGCGTTGCGGATCCGGGTGAGCATATCGCCGAGAGGATCGTTCACTGACATGTTCCTAACCCTCCTTACCAGCTCGACTTGACCAAGCCGGGGATCTGCCCGGTGGAGCCAAGGTCGCGCATCGCGATACGCGAAATTTTAAGTTTCCGGTAATAGGCATGCGGACGCCCGGTGATCTGGCACCGGTTGTGCAGCCGTGTCGGAGACGAATTGCGGGGCAGTTTCGCCAGTTTCAGACGCGCCTTGAAACGCTCTTCCATCGGCAGATCCTGGTTGTTCGCGATCTCTTTCAGCGCAGCGCGCTTGGCGGCGAACTTGTCCACCAGCTTCTGACGCTTCTTCTCGCGCTCGATCATCGAGACTTTTGCCATTTCTCTCTCCTCCCGATGCTTCAGCTATTGAAGGGCAGGTTGAATTGCTTCAACAGCGCCTTCGCTTCCGCGTCGGTGGGCGCGGTGGTGCAGATGATGATGTCCATGCCCCAGACCTCGTCGACCTTGTCGTACTCGATCTCGGGGAAGACGATGTGCTCTTTCAGGCCCATGGCGTAGTTGCCGCGGCCGTCGAAGCTCCTGCCGTTCACGCCGCGGAAGTCGCGGACGCGCGGCAGCGCGATGGTCACCAGACGGTCGAGGAATTCGTACATCCGGTTGCCGCGCAGCGTCACCTTGACGCCCAGCGGCATCTGTTCGCGCACGCGAAAGCCCGCGATGGATTTCTTGGCCTTGGTCACCACCGGCTTCTGGCCGGCGATCAGCGCCAGGTCATGCTCGGCCGACTTGATCTTCTTGGTGTCCTGGACCGCCTTGCCGACGCCGATGTTGAGCACGATCTTGTCGAGCCGCGGGATCATCATGTCGTTGCGGTAGCCGAACTCCTCGCGCAGCGCGGGGCGCGCGGTTTCGCGGAAATGGGTCCGCAGACGCGGGGTGTAGGTTGCAGTGTCGAGCATCAGACGGTCTCCCCGGTCGATTTGGCGAACCGCACCTTCTTGCCGTCTTCCGTGCGGAAGCCGACGCGGGTCGCCTTGCCCTTGCTGTCCAGCAGCGCCAGGTTCGACAGGTCGATCGGCATCGCCTTCGGCACACGGCCGCCCTGGGTGTTCTGGCTCTGGCGGGTGTGGCGCACGGCCATGTTCACACCGTCAACGACGGCCTTGCCGGCCTTCGGGCTGACCGAGACGATCTCGCCTTCCTTGCCCTTGTCCTTGCCGGCCAGAACGACGACCTTGTCGCCTTTCTTCAGTTTCGCAGCCATCAGAGAACCTCCGGCGCCAGCGAGATGATCTTCATGAACTGCTTCGCGCGCAGCTCGCGCACCACGGGTCCGAAGATCCGGGTGCCGATCGGCTCGTTGTTGTTGTTGAGAATGACCGCAGCGTTCCGGTCGAAGCGGATCGCGGTGCCGTCTTCGCGGCGGACTTCCTTGGCCGTACGCACGACGACGGCCTTGCGCACGTCGCCCTTCTTCACGCGGCCGCGCGGGATGGCCTCCTTCACCGAGACGACAATGATGTCGCCGACGGAGGCGTATTTGCGCTTGGACCCGCCCAGAACCTTGATGCACTGCACCCGGCGTGCGCCGGAGTTGTCAGCGACATCCAGATTGGTCTGCATCTGGATCATGTGGTTTCTCCCGACCTGTGGGGACCTTCGCCTGTGCGGGCCCCAGGGTTTCGATCAAACCGAGCTGTGGAGGCCTCAGTTGGCGACCACCTCCCAGCGTTTGGATTTCGACCGAGGCGCGCATTCCTGGATGCGGACGCTGTCGCCCACCTTGAACGCGTTCTCGGCATCGTGAGCCCGGTATTTCTTGGACTTCCGGATGGTCTTCTTCAGAATCGGGTGCGTGAAGCGGCGCTCGACCGAGACCGTCACGGTCTGGTCGTTGGCGTCGCTGGTCACGGTGCCTTGCAGAATTCGTTTCGGCATATCACGCGCCCCTTATTCGGCAGCCGCTTGCGCGGCCTTTTCGTTCAGAATCGTCTTCACGCGCGCCACGTCCCGGCGGACGAGCTTCATGCGTGCGGTGTTTTCCATCTGCCCGGTGGCCTGCTGGAAGCGCAGATTGAAGGCTTCCTTCTTCAGCGTCACGAGCTGCTCGCGCAGCTGGTCGGGCGTCTTGTCTCTCAGCTCAGCAGCGTCCATCGCCACTTTCCTTTCATCAGAAGTCATCGGGCCGGTCTGCCCGACGCTTTTCCAACAAAAACCCGAAGCCCCCGCGAATGCACGGGGGCTCGGATTTTACCAGTCCTCGCGGACGACGATGCGGGTCCGAAGCGGAAGCTTCATCGCGGCCAAGCGGAGGGCTTCCTTTGCCACAGATTCGGACACGCCGTCAATCTCAAACATGACCCGGCCGGGCTTGACCTTGGCGGCCCAGAATTCCACCGAACCCTTGCCCTTGCCCATCCGAACCTCGGTGGGTTTCTTGGACACCGGCGTGTCGGGGAAAATCCGGATCCAGACCCGGCCCTGACGTTTCATGTGACGCGTCATGGCACGACGCGCCGCCTCGATCTGACGTGCGGTCACGCGCTCGGGCGTGGACGCCTTCAGGCCGTAGGTGCCGAAGTTCAGATCATAACCGCCCTTTGCCTCGCCGTGGATACGGCCCTTGTGCATCTTGCGGAATTTCGTACGCTTTGGTTGCAGCATCTCTCGTCTCCCTCAGGGGGTCAGCGCCGCGGACGCGGGCCGCCGCCTTCCTGCAGTTCCTGTTGACGACGATCACGGGCGGACGGGTCGTGCTCCATGATCTCCCCTTTGAAGATCCAGACCTTGATCCCGATGATGCCGTAGGGCGTCAGGGCTTCGACATGCGCGTGGTCGATATCGGCGCGCAGCGTGTGCAGCGGCACCCGGCCCTCGCGGTACCATTCGGTGCGCGCGATCTCGGCCCCGCCGAGACGACCGGCCAGGTTCACCCGGATGCCTTCGGCGCCCATGCGCATGGCGTTCTGCACCGCGCGCTTCATGGCGCGGCGGAAGGACACCCGGCGCTCGAGCTGCTGCGCGATGCTCTCGCCCACGAGGCGCGCATCCAGTTCCGGCTTGCGGACCTCGACGATGTTCAGGTGCAGCTCGCTGTCCGTCAGGTTGGCCAGCTTGCGGCGCAGGCCCTCGATATCGGCGCCTTTCTTGCCGATGATCACGCCCGGCCGCGCTGTGTGGATCGTCACCCGGCACTTGCGGTGCGGGCGCTCGATGATCACGCGGCTGATGCCGGCCTGCTTGCACTCGTCGTGGATGAACTCCTTGATCTTGATGTCCTCAAGCAGGAGGTTGCCGTAGTCCTTGGTATCGGCGTACCAGCGGCTGTCCCAGGTGCGGTTGACCTGGAGGCGCATGCCGATCGGATTGACCTTCTGACCCATTACGCTTGCTCCTCGACTTGCCGCACCTTGATGGTCAGCTCGGAAAACGGTTTCTTCAGCGCGCCGAACCGGCCACGGGCCCGCGGGCGGCCGCGCTTCATCACCAGGTTCTTGCCGACATAGGCTTCCGCCACGATCAGTTCGTCCACGTCAAGGTTGTGGTTGTTCTCGGCATTCGCGATGGCGGACTGAAGGCATTTCTTCACATCCTCGGCGATCCGCTTCTTGGAGAAGGTCAGATCGACGAGCGCACGTTCGACCTTCTTGCCGCGGATCATCGCGGCAACCAGGTTGAGCTTCTGCGGCGAGGTGCGGAGCATGCGCGACTTGGCCATCGCCTCATTCTCGGCCACGCGGCGCGGATTGTTGTCTTTACCCATGGCTCTTACTTCCGTTTCGCTTTTTTGTCGGCCATGTGCCCGTGATAGGTGCGGGTCGGCGAGTACTCACCGAATTTCTGGCCGATCATGTCCTCGCTGACGAGAACCGGGATGTGTTTCTTGCCGTTGTAGACCCCGAAGGTCAGACCGACAAATTGCGGCAGGATGGTCGAGCGGCGCGACCAGATCTTGATGACTTCCTTGCGCCCGGAATCGCGGCTGGCTTCAGCCTTTTTCAGCACATGGGCGTCAACGAAGGGGCCTTTCCAAACAGAACGTGCCATGGTTTAGCGACCCTTCTTCTTGGCGTGGCGCGAGCGGATGATGAACTTGTCCGTCGCCTTGTTCTTGCGGGTGCGCGCCCCCTTCGTGGGCTTGCCCCAGGGCGTGACCGGGTGACGGCCGCCGGAGGTCCGGCCTTCGCCGCCACCATGCGGGTGGTCGATCGGGTTCATGACCACGCCGCGCACCGACGGACGCTTGCCGAAATGGCGGTTGCGGCCGGCCTTGCCGAGATTCTGGTTCGAGTGATCAGGATTCGACACCGCGCCGACCGTGGCCATGCACTCCTGCCGCACCATCCGCAGCTCGCCCGATGACAGCCGGATCTGCGCGTAGCCGCCGCCGCGGCCCACGAACTGGGCATAGGTCCCGGCGGACCGGGCGATCTGCCCACCCTTGCCGGGCTTCAGCTCGATATTGTGGACGATCGTGCCGATCGGCATCGACACGAAGGGCATCGCGTTGCCCGGCTTCACGTCGGCCTTGGCCGCCGCGACGACGCTGTCGCCGACGCCCAGGCGCTGCGGCGCCAGGATATAGGCCTGCTCACCGTCCTGGTAACGGATCAGCGCGATGAAGGCGGTCCGGTTGGGATCGTACTCGATCCGCTCGACCACCGCCGGGATGTCCATCTTGCCGCGCTTGAAATCCACGACGCGATAGAGCCGCTTGGCGCCACCGCCGCGGCGGCGCATCGTGATCCGTCCGGTGTTGTTCCGGCCGCCCTTCTTGGACAAACCCTCGGTGAGGGATTTGACCGGACGGCCCTTCCAAAGCTCCGAACGGTCGATCAGAACCAGCCCGCGCTGGCCTGGCGTTGTCGGCTTGTACGACTTGAGTGCCATGCTTTCTGTCTTCCGTCTAGCTGTCGGGCCGACCGGCCCGGGTTCAGGTAACTTTCGCGGCCCCACCCTTGGGCCGCGCATCGTGGCTGTCTATCAGAGGCCCGTCGTCACGTCGATGGTGTTGCCCTCTTCGAGCGTGACATAGGCCTTCTTGACGTCCTTGCGCCGCCCCGTCATGCCGCGGAACCGCTTCACCTTGCCTTTGGTGATGGTCGTGTTGACGGCCTTCACCTTGACGCTGAAGAGATTTTCCACCGCGTCCTTGATCTGCGGCTTGGTCGCATCCATCGCCACTTCGAAAACCACCGCATTGGCCTCGGAGGCCATGGTCGCCTTCTCGGTGATGACCGGCTTGCGGATCACGTCGTAATGTTCGGACTTCGCGCTCATTTCAGTCGAGCCTCCAGTGCTTCGACACCCGCCTTCGTGATCACCAGCGTGTCACGCCGAAGGATGTCATAGACATTCGCGCCCTGGCTCGGCAGCACGTCGAGATCCCTGATGTTGCCGGCCGCGCGGGCAAAGCTCTCGTTGATCTCGGCGCCGTCGATCAGAAGCGTGCGCTTGAGGCCAAGCTCCTTCATCGCGCGGGCCAGTTCCTTCGTCTTGCCCTCTTTCAGCTCGGCGGCTTCCAGAACGATCAGCGAACCTGCCGCCAGCTTCGCGCTCAGCGCGTGCTTGAGACCCAGCTTGCGGATCTTCTTGGGCAGGTCATGGGCATGGCTGCGCGGGGTCGGACCCTTGTAGATGCCGCCCTTGCGGAAGATCGGCGCGTTGCGGTCGCCGTGGCGTGCGCCGCCGGTGCCCTTCTGGCGATAGATCTTCTTGGTCGAGTAGCTGGTTTCCGAGCGGGTCTTGACCTTATGCGTGCCGGCCTGCGCGCGGGCGCGCTGCCAGCGCACGACGCGGTGCAGGATGTCGGCGCGCGGTTCCAGCCCGAAGATCTCGTCGCCGAGTTCCACGGTGCCGGCCTTGCCGCCGTCCAGTTTGATGACGTCGAGTTTCATTCGTCGCCTTCCTTCTTCTCGGCCTCGATATCGGCCTCGGCCTCTTTCAGCGCGGCGGCTTCCTCGGCGGCCTGCGCCTCGGCTGCGGCCTTGGCTGCGGCTTCTTCCTCGGCGGCCGCGGCTGCGGCGGCTGCCTCGGCGGCCCGTTCGGCCTCACGC
Organism: Maritimibacter sp. 55A14; assembly: GCF_003122205.1. GTDB lineage: Bacteria > Pseudomonadota > Alphaproteobacteria > Rhodobacterales > Rhodobacteraceae > QEYE01. The sequence goes on along the minus strand of NZ_QEYE01000008.1, from coordinate 1,180 downwards.
GCGGCAGAGCGCAGCGCGGCAGGCAGGATCACACCATCGGGCACGGGCTTCTTGACCGCGTCCTTGATCGTCACCCAGCCGCCCTTGGAACCCGGCACCGCGCCCTTGACCATGATCAGGCCGCGGTCGGCGTCGGTCTTGATGACCTGCAGGTTCTGCGTGGTCACGCGGGCGGCGCCCATGTGGCCGGCCATCTTCTTGCCCTTGAACACCTTGCCGGGGTCCTGGCACTGGCCGGTCGAGCCGTGGCTGCGGTGGCTGATCGACACGCCGTGGCTGGCGCGCAGGCCGCCGAAATTGTGCCGCTTCATGGCACCGGCGAAGCCCTTGCCGATCGAGGTGCCGGACACGTCCACGAACTGGCCCTCGAAATAATGGTTGGCGGTGATTTCCTCGCCCACCTCGATCATGTTCTCGGGCGCGACGCGGAATTCGGCGATCTTGCGTTTGGGCGCGACGCTGGCGGCGGCGAAATGCCCCCGCATGGCGCGGCTCACACGCTTGGCCTTGGCCGCGCCGGTGCCAAGCTGAACGGCGGTGTAGCCGTCCCGCTCGGCGGTGCGCTGCGCCACCACCTCGAGATTGTCGAGTTGCAGGACGGTGACCGGAACCTGCCGGCCATCCTCCATGAACAGCCGGGTCATGCCCAGCTTCTTTGCGATAACTCCAGAGCGCATTTCCATGCCCCCCTCAGACTTTGATCTCGACATCGACACCGGCCGCCAGGTCGAGCTTCATCAGCGCGTCCACGGTCTGCGGTGTCGGGTCGATGATGTCGAGCAGACGCTTGTGCGTCCGGATCTCGAACTGTTCGCGGGACTTCTTGTCCACATGCGGGCCGCGCAGGACCGTGAACTTCTCGATCTTGTTGGGCAGCGGGATGGGCCCGCGCACCTGCGCGCCGGTCCGTTTGGCCGTGCTCACGATTTCCGCGGTGCTGGCGTCCAGCACGCGGAAATCGAAGGCCTTGAGCCGGATGCGAATGTTTTGCGACTGCATGTCGATGCCTTTCGCGGCTAGAGTTGAGAGGTAGGCCGGGCTTGCGGCCCGGCCTGCGTCGAACCCGAATGTTTACTCGATGATTTTCGACACCACGCCGGCGCCGACGGTGCGGCCGCCTTCGCGGATGGCGAAGCGGAGTTTCTCTTCCATGGCGATCGGCGCGATCAGTTCGACCGAG
>NZ_QEYE01000074.1 GCF_003122205.1 Maritimibacter sp. 55A14 | reverse complement strand
TGACCAGCCCCACCTGAGTGGTCCGGTTTGAGTGTTAGTGCATGATCGGCCTCTGGTCCATTGGCAGGATGGTTTCCGGGGCCGGTGGGCGGTAGCCCAAGGCACTGTGGGGTCGTCTGGTGTTGTAGTGTCTCCTCCATTGTTCGATCAGGGTTTGCGCCTCGCGGAGGCTATGGAAGACCTCGCCGTTGAGCAGCTCGTCCCGGAACCGGGCGTTGAAGCTCTCGCAGTATCCGTTCTCCCAGGGGCTGCCTGGTTCGATATAGGCAGTCCGGGCGCCGACGGCCGCAATCCAGTCCCGAACCGCCTGCGCCACGAACTCGGGGCCGTTGTCCGAGCGTATGAAGGCGGGGACCCCGCGCAGGATGAACAGGTCGCTCAACGCGTCGATGACATCGGTCGAGTTCAGCTTGCGCTCCGCCTTGATGGCCAGGCATTCCCTGGAATGCTCATCCAGGATGTTCAACGTTCGGAAGGCCCGCCCGTCATCGGTCCGGCAATGAACGAAGTCATAGCTCCAGACGTGGTTGCGATGCGCCGGCCGCAGCCGGACACACGACCCGTCGTTCAGCCAGAGCCGTCCCCTCTTCGGTTGCTTCATTGGCACTTTCAGCCCCTCCCGCCGCCATAGCCTCTCG
>NZ_QEYE01000073.1 GCF_003122205.1 Maritimibacter sp. 55A14 | reverse complement strand
TCGGAAAATAGGGTTCCAGACGCGCCATCTGCGCGTCGCTCAGCCAGTAAAGATCAGACATGTCACCGCTCTGTTTTCAGGCGGTGAATCACGATGCTCGGCTGAAATCAATGGGTCCTGACCCTAAGTAATGACCAACCTCAAGAAGGCCCGCCAAAAGGGCAAGATTGACGACTTCATCAAGGAGCACGAGGCCGACCCGGAGGGCGACCTCGACAAGCTGGATGAAGTGATCAAGCATCAAGACCAGGGAAGCGGGAAAGCAACTCTGCCAGCATCGTCTCGGGGGCCATCCGACGATTGAAGCGGTACTCGAACTCCTTGACGTAACGCTCAAGATGCTTGTGCGACACGCTGGTGTGGGTGCCAGCGATGGACCGTTTCAGGTGGCTGAAGAAGCTCTCAATCGCGTTGGTGCTGATCCCGTCAGGGGTGGCATACTCGCCGTTGCCGTGGTTCACAGTCCGGTGGATGTAATGCGCGCCGACGCGGTTCTGGTAAGACCGCAGTTCGTCGGTGTGGACTGACCTGCCCCTTTTTTCAGGGCCACTCGTAAGTCGAGCTTGTTCCCCTTTTGTGTGTCATCATTCGGCGGCATGAGCAATGGGCGCAGGCGCGGAGCCATCAGGTAGCTCAAGCGGCTGCGCCC
>NZ_QEYE01000072.1 GCF_003122205.1 Maritimibacter sp. 55A14 | reverse complement strand
GCCCGACAAGCACCTCAACCTGCCTCAGTTTCGTGACAATCTCCTCAGGCTTGTGCCGCTTCGTAGCCATTCCGGTCCTCCGTTTTCCTAAACATTACGGCGGACCACTTTAGTGGGGGAAGATCACCTCCGGCGGTTTGGGCCAAGAGAGTCTACGGCGGCGTGAAAGAGTTCGGCGAAGCGCATCCGCCGCTAACGCGATAGTGGTGGAGGCTGCCCATTTATCCAGAAGAGCGGCGGTCAGCTTTTATCTCCTGCGTCCACGCATGCATATGTCTCCTCAATTATGCCAAGCAGGATTCCGGGCATTTTGGCGTCGACACCCCTCGCCTCTCGACCGTACTTTGCGCAGTGTTCGTCCGCGAGACGTTGAGTTCTCACTCCCGACGTAAGGGCGGTATCGTATTGAACCACAAATGAATTTTCATCGGCATGCGTCACATGGTGAGCCTTCCCGCCCCATGCGGCTGCGCAGCCCGAGAGAACCAAAGGCAGAACTACAATAATCTTCGCTGGCCTGCCTGTCATAAACCGCACCCACTCCAAGCGTTCATGACCTGCCCCCAAAAAACCGGGCCATTCAAAATGAGAGTTTGTTCTCGTAACGTTCAAAATGACGAGGAGAACAGACGATGCGCAAATCACGTTTCACCGAAGAACAGATTGTCGGGATCCTGC
>NZ_QEYE01000071.1 GCF_003122205.1 Maritimibacter sp. 55A14 | reverse complement strand
GCAGCGCCCGCTCCACCAAAGGGTTGATTTTGTCCGGGCTGGTCAGCGGAGCCATATGGCCACCGCGTTCTATCTTCTCGAAGTTCCAGTGGGGGATATGCTGTTGCATCAGGACCACGATCTCCTTGATCGAGCGCACAGTGTCTGCCGCTGATATTACGGTCGTATCGCTGGGAAGGCTTTTTGCCCAATCGGAGAGCGGCGTGCCCTCGTCCATCACACTGTCCCATTCATGGAAGTTCGGCTTCAGGGCTTCCGTGAACTTCAACTGGCGATCCTCCGACATGGCCTGCCAACTGCCTTCACCCGTCCAGTAATTTGCGAATTCTTCCGCGGCCGCAGTCGAAACTCCGCTTGCTCCATGCTCTTTGATGATGCGACGCAGGCGCAGCGCTTCTTGTAGGGCCTCGGTCCGCCCGTGTTGCGCAAGCAAGTAAAACGGGTTTGGCTCGATCAGGATGAGGCGGTGAATACGGTCCTTGAAAAGCGCCGCGGCCTTCATTGCAACGCTTCCGCCGAACGAATGTCCGACTATCGAGACTTTGCCGCCATCCGCAGGCAGGAAAGGAGAAATTAATCGCGCCTGATCTTCAAGCGTCTGTGCTCGCTCGCCGTGCCAGGCCGCAGTCCCGCCATAACCGATGAGGTTGACGGCGATCAGGTGGAAGCGATTTGAGAGCAAATCCATCAAGCTACGCCACTGGCGGGCACCGGCCACGCTCGAATGAA
>NZ_QEYE01000070.1 GCF_003122205.1 Maritimibacter sp. 55A14 | reverse complement strand
TGAGAGGAAAACCGTCGGGCTTCTGTCGTAGCGGGTGGCGATGCGACGCCAGTCCTTCAGGCGTCCGAACATGATCTCGATCCTGTTGCGTCGTTTGTAGCGGCGCTTGTCGTATCGGATAGGCTTGTCGCGTGACTTTCGTCCAGGGATGCAGGGCTTTATTCCCTTGTCTACAAGGGCTTCACGGAACCAATCCGCATCGTATCCGCGATCTCCCAGCAGCCAATCGGCCGGTGGCAGGCTGTTCGCCAGAGCCCTGGCGCCAGTGTAGTCACTGACCTGACCAGCCGTCATGAAGAACCGGATCGGGCGTCCGATACTGTCGGTGACGGCATGCAGTTTCGTGTTCATGCCGCCCTTGGTTCGCCCGATCAGCCGACCACGCCCCCCTTTTTCAACCGCAGGCTGGAGGCCGTACGGTGCGCCTTGAGGTAGGTTGCATCAATCATGATGGTCTTGCGATCCCTACCTTCGGCGGCCAGCCCGGCCATGATCCGGGCAAAGACACCCATATCACTCCATCGCTTCCAGCGGTTGTACAGCGTCTTCGGCGGACCGTATTCCCGAGGCGCATCCGACCACCGCAACCCGTTGCGGTTAATGAAGATAATCCCGCTCAGCACTCGCCGGTCATCGACCCTTGGCTTGCCATGGCTCTTTGGAAAGTAAGGTCTAAGCCGCGCCATCTGCGCGTCGGTCAACCAGAATAGATTGCTCATCGTCCCCCCCCCCC
>NZ_QEYE01000007.1 GCF_003122205.1 Maritimibacter sp. 55A14 | reverse complement strand
TGCAAAGCCGGTCCTGCCCGATATGTGCGCAGTCGCGGGCGATGTCGGCGGCGACGCCTGCGACCTGGCGGCAGGCGCGCTCGACCAGATCCGCGCCGCCCGCGTCGGAGGGGCGCACCGACCACCATTCGTCGGGGCTGCGGGCCGGGCCCTTGTCGCGCTCCTGCGCGCGGATGATCGAGCGCGCGGTATCCGCCCGGTCGCGCCGGACCTCGATGAAGAGGCAGCCGGGAAAGATCGCGTCGAGCAGCCGCACACGGTTGGAATGCATGACGTTCTTGTTGACGAAGGGTGCGTCGAAGAGGTCGGACATGGCGCCGAGCGTCGCGCGCATCTCCGCCACGGGCAGGCTGGGCAGGGCGGTCTCGTCGCACCAGGGACCGTCGGCCAGCCAGCGCTGCCAGATCCAGCCGCCCTCGTTGGGCGCCGACCACCCGGCGATATGGCCGTAATCGCTGCGATAGGCGGCCTTGTGGCGATCGATCAGGCGGCGGCCCAGACGGCTGGCGGCGACGGGCGTCTTCCAGAACCGGTGCGCGAGGTTCGAGAAATAGGCGAAGCGGTAGCGCGTGACCATGAGCTCGTAGAAGAGCGAGGTGCCGGAGCGCGGTGCGCTCAGGATGAAGACATGCGGCCAGCGCGCCGGGCCGGTCTGGCGGGCCAGAAGCCGGGCCTCCATCGGTCCGAGCGCGGCGTGAACCGCGCCGCGCACCGCCGATTTCGCCCGGCCGGACATCATTCCGCGGGCAGGTCGGGCGGCGGCGGTGTCTGTCCCTCGGGCTGGCGGAAGAGCGCCCGCAGCAGGAAGCCGGTGCGCGCGCGCCAGCCCGCCACCGCGTCGCGGCGCGCCGGGATCAGCATCTGCGGCAGATAGATCAGCCCGCGCAGCAGGTCCGCGGCCAGCATCAGCTCGGTCGCGATGCGCGCCACGAAGGGCCCGCGGGTGAAGCGCATGAAGAGGATCTGGCCCTTGGCGATCTCGACCGATTTCCAGGGCGAGCACTGGCCGGTGGAGACGGCGCCGATATGGGTGATCGTCACATCCGGGTGGTAGCGCACCGCGTAGCCCGCCTCGCGCACCCGCCAGCACCATTCCGATTCCTCGCTATACATAAAGAAGCGGTCGTTCATCGGGCCGACCTCCTCGATCACGCGGCGGGGGACCAGCATGAAGCAGCCCGAGACGATATCGACATCCATCACCCGGTCGCGCCGGCGCGAGGCATAGCGGTGATCGCCGAAAATCCAGCTTTTCCGGGCGATGGCGTTGGGAATGAAGATGTTCCAGGCCAGTCGTCTCAGCGATGGTTCGCGAAACACCGAGGATTGCTCGCTGCCGTCTTCCAGGAAGACGCGCGCGCCAAGAATGCCGGCCTCGGGATGCGCGTCCATATAGGCGACGGCGGTCTTCAGCGTGTCGGCATGCAGGACCGTGTCGGGGTTCAGGATCAGCACGTGGCGGCCCTTCGCCTGCGCGATGCCGATATTGTTGCCCCAGGCATAGCCGCCGTTGAAGCCCGCGGCGATCACCGGCAGATCGGGATGTGCGGCGCGTAGCGTTTCCAGGTTGCCATCGGAGGAGTCGTTGTCGATGATCCGGATCTCCAGGTCCAGCCCGCCGGTGTTTTCCAGCGCGGACCCGATCGCTTGAAGCGCCACATCGGCGGTGTTGTAGTTGACGATGACGATGGTGAGATCGGACACGCGCTCGGGCTCCGTCCGTGAGATGGTTTCGACCTTTGCGGCAGCCGCCTTGCTGCATGCCAGATCGGGTGTCTGTGGCGTACCCATCGCTCGGTCAACTCTCAAATCAAAAACAACACGCGCAAGCCACTAGCATCAAACATATTTCCCCGTCACCCGGTAAGCTGCATCATGGTGTTGGAACATTATCGGCCAGAAGTGTTGCGCCGGAAACCCTATTACCGGACCTATCGGGCAGTATATTGGCCGGGTGGCCCACAGAGGGCCATAATTCGCGGAATTGTTGAATTTTTCATGATAATCTGCGTCGTTTGAGATGGCCGCGGAAGCGGCCCAGCAGCGACAGAATCAGGCTCTCGAATCCGTCCGGGCGGCCAGCGGCCCGCCAAATCAGCAGGTGAGCGGCGATATAGACGATCATGCCGAGCCCGATTTTGGCCACCAGAAGCTGCGCCGCCAGGGCCGTTCCGTGCCCCGGCGCGACCGCCCAGTCCAACGCCAGCACCGCTGAGGCCATCGCCCCGCAGGCCAGGAAGCTGCGCCAGGCGACGGTGAGTGGTTTGAAGAATCCGCCGGTGCCGAATCGCAGCGACATGACGAGGGTCAGCACGACGGCGGCGACGCTGGAGATGCCCGCGGCGATCAGCGCGCCGAGGAAGCCGAATTGCAGGCCAATCCACATGAAGCCGCAGATCGCGACCAGTAGGATCCCGTTGCGGACGCAGAGGATTCGCGTAGAGCCTTCGACGTATGTTGCCGCGCGAACATTCTCGTTTATTGCTTCAAGCGCCCTTAACGGTGCCAGGATCCAGATGACTTGTGCTGCGGCGAGCCACTGTGAACCGAATCCGAATTGAATGAGGTCTGTGGCTATGAGTGCCATACCGACGCTGAGGGGTAGCACAACTCCGAGTGTGAGTTCGTTGAGTTTGGAGAAAACCGCCTTTTTGCGTTCCGAGTTTCGAGCTACGTCCGCAAGACCGGGATAAAAGACCCGAAGCATCGGTGCACCAAGTTGCGCGGTTACGAGGGTGGTCAGCCGGTTGCCCAGCCGGAAGAGACCCGCATCCGCCAGGCCCAGCACGGCGCCGATCATCATCTGCGGCACGTTCTTGTAGAAGAACTGCGCCAGTTGCGCGCCGATCGACCATGCGGAGAAGGAAAAACTGTCGCGCCAGTGGGATATGGTGAGGCGCGGCATCATCGGGGCGGCGCCGAAGGTGACGACACCGCGCGTGGCCTGGGCCAGGAAGCTCGCCGCCACGATCGACCAATAGTCGCGCCACAGCCAGGCTAGGAAGATCGCCGTGACGGAATAGACGATCCGGCTGGCGGTTTCCTCGGTCGCGGCATAGCCGAAGCGCAGGCCGCGCTCGAAAAGCAGGAAGCGCGGGCTGCGGATCGCCACCACGAGCGCCAGGAGCGACAGATAGGGCATCAATGCGACGAGCGCCGGGATTTCCAGCAGCGCCACCAGTGGTTGCGTGCCGAGGAAGAAGAGCGCACAGCAGAGCCCCAGACCGATTTGCAGCGTGAAGACCGTCGCCAGGTGGTCGCCGGTGACGTCCTCCAGCCGGATCAGCACCATCGTGATCTGGCGTTGCAGCATTTCCAGGAACATCACCGCGATCAGGAAATAGGCGACAACGCCGAAATCTTCGGGCGTGAGAAGCCGTGCCGTCACGGCGAGCGTCACCAGGCTCAACCCCTGACGGAACAAGCCGGAGGCGAAAAGCGTCGCCGCCCCGACGGCGAGCGCGGAACTGCGCCGCTGCCTGGTCTCTGGCGTGTCGTCCTGCTTGTCTGCGCCCAATGCCTGTTCTTTCTGCCACGGCACCAATGCCGGACCCGGTTAGCCCGTTCCGTGCCGCCGCAATTGTTTTTCAGATCAATATGGTAGAATTTTGATCTTGCAGCGGATAGTCAGGGCATCAACGGGGCCGGATAGCCCTGGATGGACAAGGACCGCGACCCCGATATGGCGGAAGATGTAGCTTTTTTGCGCCGCGATGTTCCAGATATTATTCGCCGGCCGGGCCGGAATGGGAGAAAATCCGCAGTCCGGACCGCCAGCAAGCGGGGTTTTTCAACCTTTACGTGTCGTTGCGCCGCCCTGCGCCCGCGCAAGGTTCCGCTGCCGTCAAGTTGCTGTCCGAAAATGACGCGCTTTATGTCCAGCTTGGGGCCAAAGACTGCCTTGATGGTCGGTGAAAACGGCCTTGGCATGGCGGGCGCCGCCGCCATGTTCAACTGTATTTCGGGAACGGGGTTATTGATGCGTGCGATTGAAACCAGAGGAACGTTGTCCGGGCCGGCGCGCAAGGGGGCACGGCCATGAAGATCGTCATTTTCGGCCTGGGGTATGTGGGCTTCACCGCCGCTTGTTGCCTGGCGCGCGAGGGGCATGAGGTTTTCGGCATCGACGTGAATGCCGACAAGGTGGACGAGATCAACCGCGGCCAGGCCCCGATCAAGGAGCCGGGCGTGGAGGACCTGCTGAAGGCCGCGCTGGAGCGTGGATTGATCCGCGCCGCGACCGGCATCGAATCGCTGGCAGAGACCGATCTGGCGATCGTCTGCGTCGGTACGCCGAGTGCCACCGACGGCTCTCACAACATGAGCTACATCGCCGAGGTCACGCGCCAGATCGCGGCGGCGGTACCGGAGGGCCGGGCGCGCCCGCTGACGGTGGCCTACCGGTCCACCTTCCGGCCCGGCACGATCACCGGGCTGGTGGAGCCGATCTTCCACAGCGCTCTGGGGCCGCGCACCGGCAATCTGGTGGAGATCGTCTATAACCCCGAGTTCCTGCGCGAATCCGTGGCGGTGGAGGATTTCTTCAACCCGCCGAAGATCGTCGTGGGCACCGCCGATGGCGGCCGTTCGGCAGTGATGGACAAGCTGCATGAAGGGCTGGACGCGCCGGTCTTCTACACCCGCTACGAGGAAGCGGAGATCACCAAATTCGTGGACAACACCTGGCACGCGGTCAAGGTGGCCTATGCCAACGAGATCGGTCGGGTCTGTCACCGCATGGGTGTGTCGGCGGGCAAGGTGCACGAGATCTTCGTCTCCGACACCAAGCTTAACATCTCGCCCTATTACACCCGTCCGGGCGGGGCGTTCGGCGGCTCCTGCCTGCCCAAGGACGTGCGCGCGCTGCAATACATCTCCAACGAGATCGGCGCGCATACGCATCTGATCGACAGCCTGCTGCGCACCAACGAGGCCCACAAGACCTATCAGGTGGACGACATCCTGCGGCAATTGCCGGAAAAGGGCAGGGTGCTGATGGCCGGGCTGGCCTTCAAGGCCGATACCGACGATCTGCGCGAGAGCCCGAACGTGGATATCGCCCGGCGGCTTCTGGAAAAGGGTCATGCGCTCTCGGTATACGACCCGTCGATCCGGCCGGCCGATCTGCGCGGCCAGAACCTAGGCTATGCCTTCACGCATCTGCCCGGCGTGGCCACGCTGCTGGTGGACCGCGAAACCGCCGAGGCCGGGCCCTGGGACCTGGTGATCGGGTCGAACCGCACGCTCGACGGGCTGCGGCTGGGCGACGCGCGGGTGCTGCGGACGGACCGGTATGAATAAGACCGCGGATATCCCAGTGCCCGTCACGCTGGAGGAGCTGCGCGAGACGCGGCCGCTGGCCGGCCTCAAGGTTCTGATCGTGGTGGAAAACCTGCCCGTACCCTTCGACCGCAGGGTGTGGATGGAGGCGCGCACGCTCAACGCCGCGGGGGCGCGCGTGACGGTGATCTGCCCCACCGGAAAGGGCCATGAGGAACGCGTCTGGGAGGATGAGGGCATCCGCGTCTACCGCCACGGGCTGCCGCTCGATGCCAGCGGGGCGATGGGCTATCTGCTGGAATACGGCGCGGCGCTCTTCTGGGAGACCGTGCTGGCGGTGCGCGCGAAGTTCACCCGCGGCTTCCATGTGATCCACGGCTGCAACCCGCCCGACCTGATCTTCCTGGTGGCGCTGCCCTTCCGTCTGCTGGGGGTGCGGTATCTGTTCGACCATCACGACATCAACCCCGAGCTCTACGAGGCCAAGTTCGGCAAGCGCGGCTTCTTCTGGAAGCTGATGCGCAGTTTCGAGCGCTGGACCTTCCGTGCCGCGCGCGTCTCCATCGCGACCAATGAAAGTTACCGCCGCATCGCCATCGAACGCGGCGGCATGGCGCCGGAGGACGTCTTCATCGTGCGCTCCGGCCCCGACCTGTCGCGGCTGGACCGGGTGCCCGAGAACCCCGCCTGGCGCAACGGGCGCAAGCATATGGTCGGCTATGTCGGGGTGATGGGCGATCAGGAGGGAATCGACCTGCTGCTGGAAGCGGTGGAGCATATCGTGCGGCGCACGGGGCGCGAGGATATCCAGTTCTGCCTCGTGGGCGGTGGCCCGAGCCTGGAGAAGCTGCGCCGGCAATCGGCCGATATGGGGCTGGCCGATTACGTGACCTTCACCGGGCGGGCGCCGGACCGCGATCTTTTCGAGGTGCTGTCCACCGCCGATGTCTGCGTGAACCCCGACCGGGTGAACGAGATGAACGACAAGTCTACGATGAACAAGATCCTCGAATACATGGCCTTCGAGAAACCCATCGTGCAGTTCGACGTGACCGAGGGGCGTTATTCCGCGCGGGAGGCCTCGCTCTATGCCCGCGCCAACGATGCCGGGGACATGGCCGCGAAGATCCTGGAGCTTCTGGACGATCCGGAGCGCCGCGCGGAAATGGGCCGCTACGGCCGCGCGCGCGTCGAGACGGAAATGTCCTGGCCCCACCAGGTGCCCGCGCTGATCGCGGCCTACAAGCGGGTCTGGAAGGGCTAAGACGTTTCGGGGAGATGCCTGAATCGTCGGGGATGCCCTTGAGCGGCCATGCGTGAAACCTCCTGTTCGGGAGGATCGATCATGTCGGCTCTATTGCGATCCGTTCCATCCGCAGGACCGTCTCTGGCACAGGCGCCGAACGGCAACGGGCCGGACCCTCCACTACCGATCGGGCGATCATGGTTCGGATTGCCCGATGTCGGACGCCTTGGTGGGTCAGAAAGAGCGGCGCAGGGCCATCGCCTGCCGGAGCCTTGCCTCGGCCAGCGAATTGGCGGCGTCCCGCGGCAGCACACCGTCGGCGTTGACCCGCTGAAATACCTCCCTCGTATTGTGGCGAATTCTCTCCGTGATTACCGCCAACGCCTGGCTCTCTGTCCCGCCACGATATTCGACCGATCCGCAGATCACGCCACCTGCATTGGCGATGAAATCCGGAATGACCAGCACGCCGCGCTCATGTAACGCGGCCTCGGATTCGGCGGTGGCTGGAATGTTCGCCCCTTCCACGACAAGCCTCGCCTTGATCGCGCCGGTATTCGAGCTGTCGATGGCATCGGGCCGTGCGGCGGGGACCAGAATGTCGCACTCGGCAACGATGACCGCCTTCCGGTCGCCCGCGTCGGCACCGGGATAGTCCGTGACCGACCGGCCGTCGGCCTTGATCGCATCGAGGCGGACCAGATCGAACCCATCCGGCGCGAAGGCAGAGCCGTGAGAATCGGCAACAGCGACGATCCGTGCGCCGTGCTCGGCCAGACATCTGGCCGCGTGTCTGCCGACCGCACCATAGCCCTGGATCGCCACACGGGCGCCGTCGAGCGGGACATCGCAGAATTCTTCGGCAACAGCCGCCGCGACGGCGACGCCGTACCCGGTGGCTCCGATCTCGTCGAGCGGTATGCCGCCGACGACGCGCGGCAGACCGACGGCGCGGCCGATCTCGTCCTGAACCCAGGCCATGCAGGTTTCGTTCGTGCCCATGTCCGGGCCGGGAATGTAGCCGGACAGCGGGGCGATTGCCTCCGCGAAGGCGCGGATCACGCTTTCCTTTGCGTCGGGTGGCATCGCGGGGTCGGCGACGATCACCGATTTTCCGCCGCCATTCGGCAGGCCCGCCGCAGCGTTCTTCAGGCTCATCGCCCGCGCGAGGCGCGCGCATTCCTCCAACGTCGCGTCCGGGGCCATGCGCACACCGCCAATGGCCGGGCCAGCCGCAGTGTTGTCGAGGACCACGATGGCCCTGAGCCCGGCGCCTGGATTACTGACGTGAAGAACCTTCTCCGGCCCGAGATCGTCCGCCATCTCGAAAATCGTCGCCATGATCTACTCCTTTGCCTCTTGCGCCGGGCGTTCGAGGTCGGTCCGCAGGGCGGCAAGAAACCGCGCGGCTTCGCCGCCGGTGACGGCCCGGTGATCGAAAGTCAGCGAAAGGGGCATCACCCGCCGCACCACCGGCTGACCGTCCTCAGCCAGGCACGCCTCGGAAATCCGTCCGGCCCCCAGGATCGCCACCTGCGGCGGCGAGACCACCAATGCCGCGAACTCGCCGCCCAACATGCCGAAATTCGACAGCGTGATCGTGGCGCCCTTCATGTCTTCGGGCGCGATGGACCGTGTCTCGACCGCGTGCCTGAGCTGGGCGATCCCGGCGTCGATATCCGCGGTGCCGCCGATATCCCGCAGAACCGGCGCGAAGAGGCCGTCTTCGGTATCCACGGCGATGGCCAGGTCGACATGATCGTGAAGTTGCCGTCGGCCGCCGTCGAACCAGGCATTCAGGGCGGGCTCCTCGGCACATGCGAACGCAATGGCCCGAACAAGCCGGGGTGTCGGTTCTTCACCCTCGGGCCAGGCCGATATGTCGGCCCGGTCCGTCACCGTCGCGGGAACGACATTCGCATGCGCGCGTGCCATCGCCTTGGCCATTGCCCGGCGCACGCCGCGCAGTTCCTCTCCGCCGGTCAGACCGGAGGCCGCCGCCTCGATATCGCTGGACACAACGGCGCCGCCCGGCCCGCTGCCGGTCACGGTCGAAAGATCGACGCCCTTTTCGCGCGCCAGTCTGCGCACGGCCGGTGTCGCCTTGCCCTGGGCGGGCGGGCGCTCTCGCGTTCTTCCGCTTCGGGCCGGTCACTGCCTTGCAACTGGCCGACGATCGCACCTGTGTCCTCGGCCGCGCCTGTCTCGATCTCGACCAGCGGGGCGCCGACGGCGACGACGGTGCCCTCCTCCGCGAGCAGCCGCGCGATGGTTCCGGAATTGGGCGCCGGAACCTCGACGACCGCCTTGTCGGTTTCCACCGAAACCAGCGGCTGGTCGGTAATGACATGATCGCCCTGCGAGACATGCCAGGTGACGATTTCGGCCTCTTGCAGGCCCTCGCCGAGATCGGGAAGTCTGAAGACCGTCATGCAAACTCCATCACATCGCGCACCGCCCGCAGGACGCGGTCGGTCGAGGGAAGATAACTGGCTTCGAGCCGCAGATAGGGCATCACCGTGTCATAGCCCGTTACCCGCCGGACCGGGGCCAGCAGGCTGATCAGGCAATGCTCGGCCAGATCGGCGGCAATCTCGGCGCCCAGTCCCGCCGTCAGGGGCGCCTCGTGCACGATGACGCACCGGCCGGTTTTCTCGACCGAGGCGCGCAGGGTAGCACGGTCGATCGGTTTCAGCGACGACAGGTCGACAAGTTCGGCGGAAATGCCTTCGTCCGCAAGCGTTTCGACCGCCTCCCGCGCCTCGGTCAACATCGCCCCCCAGCTGATCAGGGTAACGTCGTCGCCTTCCTGCAAGACCTCGGCCTGCTCGATGGGCAGCGCGGCGCCGGTATCTTCGACCGGCTCGCCCCCGGCGCGGTAGAGGCGCTTGGGTTCCAGGAACACAACGGGGTCGGGATCGCGGATCGCGGCGAGCAGCAGGCCGTAAGCGCGTGTCGGACTGCCGGGGACCACCACGCGCAGGCCGGGGATGTGGGCCAGCATCGCCTCCATGCTCTCGGAATGGTGTTCGGGGGCCTTGATGCCACCGCCGAAGGGCGCACGCAGAACCATCGGGCAACTCAGCCGCCCGCGCGTGCGGTTGCGCAACCGCGCGGCGTGGTTCGCAAGCTGGTCGATTGCCGAATAGAGAAACCCCATGAACTGGATCTCGGCCACCGGCCGCAGCCCGTGCGCGGCGGCGCCCACGCACATGCCGGCGATGACAGTCTCGGAAAGCGGCGTGTCACGGACGCGTCCCGAGCCGAAGCGCTGCATCAGCCCGTTGGTGGCCCGGAAGACCCCGCCGTCGATCCCGATGTCCTGACCGAAGAGGATAACGGTTTCGTCCTCGTCCAGTGCGCGGGAGAGCGCCATGCGAATCGCGTCGATCATCGTATGCTCAGCCATCGCCCGCCTCCCCGGCCTGGGCCGCAACGTCTTCGGGCAACGATGCGTAAAGATGGGCGAACATGGCGCGGGCGGGTTGCGGCGCGGTGGCGAGATAGCGCTCGGCGGCGGCTTCGATCTCGTCGTGGCAACTGCGCAGCAAGGCGTCCTCCTCCGCTTTGCCCCAGCCGTGTTCGGCCACGAGGTGGTTGCGCAGCCGGATGAGCGGTTCCTCTTTCCAGTGTGCGCTGACCTCTGCATCGTCGCGATAGCGGCTGGCGTCGTCGGCGGTGGTGTGATCGCCCAGCCGGTAGCTGACGCACTCGACCAGCGTGCCGCCCTCGCCGCCCCGCGCCCGCCCGATCGCCCGCGCGGTGGCCTCGCGCACTGCGATCACGTCGTTGCCGTCGACCTGTTCGCCCGGAAGCCCGGCGGCGACGGCCTTGTCGGCAAGCGTTCTGGCGCGGGTCTGCTCGGTGCGCGGCATGGAGATGGCCCATTGATTGTTGTTGATCACGAACACCGCGGGCAGATCCCACGCCCCGACCACGTTCAGCGCTTCGTAGAAATCGCCTTTGGACGTCGCCCCGTCGCCGCCGATGGCCACCGCGACGCCCTCGCCCGTCTGCTGCATGGCCAGAGCGACGCCCGCGGCGTGCGGGAACTGCGCGGCGACGGGGACGCAGACCGGGAAATCCTGGCGCGGGCCGGCGAAGTCGTTGCCGCGTTCGTCGCCGCCCCAATACAGAAACAGCTCCTCCGGCGTCACCCCGCGCCAAAGCTGCCCGCCATGCTCGCGGAAAGAGGGCAGGAACACATCCTCCTCGGCCATTGCGGCTGCCACGCCGACGCTGACCGCCTCCTGCCCCAGGCTGGAGGCATAGGTGCCGAGCCGTCCGGTCCGCTGCAGGGCGATGGCCTTGGCATCGAAGGTCCGGGCGCGCACCATGGCCGTATAGAGTGCGCGCAATGTCTCCGGCTCGCGCGCGAAGTCCGGCAGGTCGCGTAGGACTTCGCCGCGTGCGTCGAGGAAGGCAGTTTCAGGCATGGGCCACCTCCGCCGCTTCGGCCAGGTTCGACGCCCGGATCCCGATCCGGTCTCCGGGGTCAGGCCCCATGGCAATCAGCCCGGTCGCCAATTGATCGGCCTCGCGTGTCAGGTCGGCATTGGCCCACCGGACATCCTGACTGGGGACAATGCGGGTGACGTTCTCCGCAAGGCGCGCCACGGTCCGGCCCAGCAACCCGCCGACGGTTACCCCCATCAACGGTATGTGCGAGGTGCCATGCAGATAATAGCTCGGGGATGTCGATTGTTGTGCCATTCTGCACCTTCCTCCCATCCGAGGGGCGGAGTTCGGCTGCGCCCGCACGACCTGGGCGAAGGGCGAGGGATGCGAATGTCCGCGCCGACGATAGTCGAAAGCCCTTGCTCTCACTCTATCACCGATCTCCGGTTTCCAGCATATGCTTATGCGCCAAGACCGCATTGCTCTGGATCAATTGCGGCACATGGCCGAACCGGAATTGCCCCCGGAACAGGGGCCGGAGCGCACGAACTGGCGCAGCCATAATCAGGCCCTGAGGCAGCGATATATCGGTCCATCGCGTTGGCCTAACTGAGTTGGGCGGGTGGGTTGTGTCAGGCACGCTGGCTCCAAGAGGCATCTGCCCAGACTGCGGATTGCATTCGCGACGACGCCACGGGTGGAGGCGTCGGCGGTTTCAGGACTTCCCTGCTCACGGTGAAGCTGTCTGGGTGGAGTTACGCGTTTGGCGCTGGCGATGTTCGTCTTCTGGCTGTCGCCGCGGCACATTTTCCGATCAAGACCCCACGATTGCACCTCCGTTCACTCGCGCATTTCGCGAGTGGCACAGATTGCCAGTCATCTGGGGCATGCGCCTGGCGAGCGACCCGCCGAACGTCTCTTGCACCGATTGGGCATTGGGGTATCCGCTTACAAACTCGCCCCGCTCATCAGGTCTCGCATCGCTTTCCGGTACGTCCCGAAAATCATGTCTCGCGAGACATGCCGCCCCCCCTGCACCATGTGGCGTCCGGCAGACCAGACATCGGTGACGACATCGTCCTTGGCCGCGAAAACGAGCCCATCCAGAAGCTGTTCGCGGGTAAGGGCGCATAGGGCGGGGGCGGCGCTGTCGATTGCGACGAGGTCGCCCAGTTTGCCCTCGGCGATCTCGCCCGCATCGCGATCGAGCGCCTGTGCGCCGCCTTGCGCCGCTGCGGTGTAAAGGAACGCGCCGACAGACCCTTCGCCCGCGACCATCACGTTTCGGCCGGTGTCCCGCAAACGCTGCGCGTATTCCAGCGTCCGGAGTTCCTCGGTCAACGAGATGTTGACGTTGGAATCGGAACCGAGGCCGAACCGGCCACCCGCCGCGACGTAATCCGGCCCGTTGAAGGGGCCATCCCCCAGGTTGGCTTCGGTGATCGGACAAAGGCCCGCAACCGCGTTCGAGGCCGCGAGGGCACGGGTTTCGGCCCCGGTCATGTGGGTGGCGTGGATCAGGCACCAGCGCCTGTCCACCTCCGTGTTGTTCAGAAGCCATTCCACCGGCCGCGCGCCCAGCCAATCCTGGATGTCCGCTATTTCCTTGGGTTGTTCGGCAATGTGGATGTGAATCGGCCCATGCCCGTGCGCGGCGACCACCCGGTCCAGGTCTTCCGGCGCGGTAGCGCGCAGCGAATGCGGGGCTATGCCGATGCGGGCATCGGACGGCAGCGACAGCAGGCCCGCGGCGGCGGCCTCGACAAGCCTGGAGAAGCCGTCAACGCTGTTGCAAAAACGCCTCTGCCCCTCGGTGGCGTCAGCCCGTCCAGCCCCGCCATAGGTGTAGAGCACTGGCAGATGGGTCAGGCCGATGCCGGTCTCGCTCGCGGCGGCGAAGATCCGGTTGGACAGCTCGGCGAGGTTTTCATAGGGTCGGCCGCCGGGCTGGTGGTGGACATAGTGGAACTCACCGACGCTGGCATAGCCCGATTCCAGCATCTCGACATAGACCTGCGCGGCGATGGCCTGAATGTGGTCGGCCGTCAGCCGGTCCATGAAACGATACATCAGCGTCCGCCAGGTCCAGAAACTGTCACGTCCGGGCTGCCGGTACTCCGTCATGCCCGCCATTGCGCGCTGGAACGCGTGGCTGTGCAGATTGCCAAGCGAGGGCAGCAGCGTGTCCACCGTCACATCGCCCGGCTCCGCGCCGGAATTCGGGTGGATACCGGTGATCCGGCCATCCGTTACCGTCAGCCGGACGTTCTGTGCCCAGCCCTCTGCCAACAGGGCCTGTCTTGCATGTATCACGGGCTTTCTCTCGCGGTTAATCATGTTATGTCTAGACATATAAACGAGTCATCTGTACGAGAAAAGCAGATTGTTGAAGGAGACCCCATCAATGAACGCCCCGCCCCAACTGCTGACCAACCTGACCGCGGCGACCCTGACGCAGGACGCGGACCCTTACGGGCTGATCGGGGATGCGGCGATCGCGCTGGACGGCGGGACGATCCGCTGGGCCGGGCCGCTTGCCGAACTGCCGCAGGATCTGCGCGATGGTGAGCGGCACGACCTGGGCGGCCGGCTGGTGACGCCGGGGCTGATCGATTGCCACACGCATCTGGTGCATGGCGGCAACCGCGCGGCGGAATTCGAGATGCGGCTGAAGGGCGCCAGCTATGAAGAGGTGGCGCGCGCCGGGGGTGGCATCGTCTCGACCGTCTCGGCCACGCGGGGCGCCTCCGAGGATGCCCTGCTGTCGGATGCCCTGCGCCGCGCCGATGCGCTGATCGCCGAAGGGGTGACCACGCTGGAGATCAAGTCGGGCTACGGGCTGGATATCGAGACCGAGTTGCGGATGCTGAGGGTGGCGCGGGCCGTCATGGCGAACCGGGCGGTGCGGGTGAAGACCTCTTTCCTGGGCGCGCATGCGGTGCCACCGGAATACAAGGGCCGCGACGACGCCTATATCGACACGATCTGCATCCCGGCGCTGCGGGCCGCGCACGCGGAAGGGCTGGTCGATGCGGTGGACGGGTTCTGCGAGGGCATCGCCTTCTCGCCGGCCCAGATCGCCCGTGTCTTCGACGTGGCGGCGGCGCTCGGCCTGCCGGTCAAGCTGCATGCCGAACAGCTCTCCAACCTCGGCGGCGCGGCTATGGCGGCGGGGTACGGGGCGCTGTCGGCCGACCATATCGAATATCTCGACGAGGACGGCGTGAAGGCCATGGCACAGGCCGGTACCGCAGCGGTCCTGTTGCCGGGTGCCTTCTATACCCTGCGCGAGACGCAGGTGCCGCCGGTTGCCGCCCTGCGCGACCACGGCGTGCCCATCGCCCTGGCGACCGATGCCAATCCGGGCTCCTCGCCGCTGACCTCGCTGCTTCTGACGATGAACATGGGCTGCACCCTGTTCCGCCTGACCCCCGAAGAGGCACTGCGCGGCGTGACCGTCAACGCGGCCCGCGCGCTGGGGCTTTCGGACGTGGGCACCATCGCCGCCGGGCAGCGCGCTGAGCTGGCGGTCTGGGATATCGAGCATCCCGCCGAGCTGTCCTATCGCATCGGGTTCAACCCGCTTCACACTCGCATTTTCGGAGCATTGGAATGACCACGCTGACACTTACACCGGGCGAGGCGACCCTGGCCGATCTGGCGCGGGTCTATCACGAGGAAGCCGCGGTCCGCCTTGACCCGTCCTGCCACGCGGCGGTCAAACAGGCACAGGGCCGGATCGATGCCGCCGCGAAGGGCGACACGGCGGTTTACGGCGTGAACACCGGCTTCGGCAAGCTGGCCAGCGTCAAGATCGCGCCCCGCGACACCGCCACGTTGCAGCGCAACCTGATCCTGTCGCATTGCTGCGGCGTGGGCCATCCCATCCCGCGGGCCCATGCTCGGTTGATGATGGCGCTAAAACTCCTGAGCCTCGGGCGTGGCGCGTCGGGCGTGCGGATGGAACTCATCGCGCTGATCGAAGGGATGCTTGCCCGTGGCGTGACGCCGGTGATCCCGCAGCAGGGATCGGTCGGGGCCTCGGGCGACCTGGCCCCCCTGGCGCATATGGCGGCGGTGATGATCGGCAATGCGGAGGCCGTCTTCGAGGGCGAGACCATGCCGGGGGCGGAGGCGCTGCGGCGGGCCGGGCTCACGCCGGTGGAGCTGGGGGCAAAGGAGGGGCTGGCGCTGATCAACGGCACGCAATTCTCCACCGCTTTCGCGCTGGCCGGGCTGTTCGATGCTTGGCGTGCGATGCACGCCGCGCTGGTGACGTCTTCGATGTCCACGGACGCGATCATGGGGTCAACCGCGCCGCTTCAGCCGGAAATCCACGCCTTGCGCGGCCATGCCGGGCAGATCGACGCCGCCGCGACAATGCGGGCGTTGCTGAAGGGTTCCGAGATCCGTGAAAGCCACCGTGAGGGCGACACCCGGGTGCAGGACCCCTATTGCATCCGCTGCCAGCCGCAGGTGACGGGGGCGGCGATGGACATGCAGCGCATGGCGGCGCGCACCCTTCGGATCGAGGCCAATGCCGCTACCGACAATCCCCTGGTGCTTGCCGATGCCGGCCTGATCGTCTCGGGCGGAAACTTCCATGCGGAACCCGTGGGCTTCGCCGCCGACATGATCGCGCTGGCCGTGGCCGAAATCGGCTCGATCGCGCAGCGGCGCATCGCCCTGATCGTCGACCCGACGCTGAGCTTCGACCTGCCACCCTTCCTGACGCCCGATCCGGGCCTGAATTCCGGCCTGATGATCGCCGAGGTGACAACAGCGGCGCTGATGAGCGAGAACAAGCACCTCGCCAACCCCTGTGTGACCGACAGCACCCCCACCTCCGCCAACCAGGAGGACCATGTCAGCATGGCCGCCCACGGCGCGGTGCGGCTGGGCCGGATGGTCAGCAACCTGGAACGCATCCTCGGGGTCGAGCTGCTCTGCGCCGCGCAAGGGATCGAATTTCGCGCGCCGCTGACCACGAGCGCACCGCTGGCGCGGGTGCTGGCGCGGCTGCGCGACACGATCCCGACGCTGGCCGAGGATCGCTACATGGCCCCGGACCTGGAAGCGGCGGCCGCCCTTGTGCGGACCGGCGAGGTGACACGGACCGCCGGCGGCACCATGCCGGAGCTTGCCGCATGACCCCGGTCGAGATCACCCGTGGCGACGGCCCGGTGGTGCTGGGCCTGCCCCATACCGGCACCTGGCTGCCGGACGATATCCGCGCCCGGTTGAACGCAAGGGGGCAGGGGCTGGACGATACCGACTGGCACATCCACACCCTCTATGACGGGCTCCTGCCGGGCGCGACCACGGTGCGCGCCACCTTTCATCGCTACGTGATCGACGCCAACCGCGACCCCGGTGGGGTGAGCCTTTACCCCGGCCAGAACACCACCGGGCTGGTGCCGCTGACCGATTTCGACGGCGCGCCGATCTGGGACGCGCCGCCCTCCGGGGCCGAAATCGAGAACCGCCGCCTGGCATTTCACGCGCCCTATCACGCGGCGCTCGGGGCCGAGCTGGAGCGGGTGCGCGCCCGGCACGGCGTGGCGATCCTCTATGATTGCCATTCGATCCGCTCGCATATCCCGTTCCTCTTCGAGGGCACCCTGCCGGATTTCAACATCGGCACCAATGGCGGCGCGACCTGCGCGCCGGAGATCGAGGCCGCGACGCTGGAAATCTGCGAGGGGGCGGAGGGCTATTCCTCGATCCTCAACGGCCGCTTCAAGGGCGGCTGGACCACGCGCCATTATGGCCGCCCCAACGAAGGGCTGCACGCCATCCAGATGGAACTGGCGCAATCCACCTATCTGACGAAGGAAGCGGCGCCGTGGCGCTACGACGCGAAGAAGGCCGAAAGGCTGCGCTCCCGGCTTTCCGACATTCTGCAATCCCTGGCCGCGCTGGCCCCGAGACTTGGAGGCACAAGATGACCGATCCCCGCCACAACCTCCGCGACATCTATCCCCCGACCGGGCCGGAGATAACCGCCAAGAGCTGGCTGACCGAAGCGCCCATGCGGATGCTGATGAACAACCTTCATCCCGACGTTGCCGAGAACCCGCATGAGTTGGTTGTATATGGCGGCATCGGCCGGGCCGCGCGGACGTGGAACGATTTCGACAAGATCGTCGCCAGCCTCAGGGAACTGGAGGACGACCAGACGCTCCTGGTGCAATCCGGCAAGCCCGTGGGCGTCTTCCGCACCCACAGGGACGCGCCGCGCGTGCTGATCGCCAATTCCAACCTCGTGCCGCATTGGGCGACCTGGGACCATTTCAACGAACTCGACAGGAAAGGGCTGGCCATGTACGGCCAGATGACCGCCGGATCGTGGATCTATATCGGCAGCCAGGGCATCGTTCAGGGCACCTACGAGACCTTTGTCGAGGCCGGTCGCCAGCATTACGACGGCGACCTCGCGGGCCGCTGGATCCTGACGGCCGGGCTTGGCGGGATGGGCGGTGCGCAGCCGCTGGCCGCGGTCATGGCGGGGGCTTGCTGCCTCGCCGTGGAATGCGACGAGACCCGCGCCGATTTCCGCCTGCGCACGGGCTATGTCGATGAAAAGACCCATTCTCTCGACGATGCGTTGGCGATGATCGACCGCTGGACGAAGGCGGGCGAGGCGAAATCCGTGGCGCTGATCGGCAATGCGGCGGATGTCTTCCCCGAACTGGCCAAGCGCGGCGTGAAGCCGGATATCGTCACCGACCAGACCAGCGCCCATGACCCGATCCACGGCTACCTTCCCCAGGGCTGGAGCGTGGCGGAATGGCGCGAGAGGCAGGAGAGCGACCCCAAGGCGGTGGAAAAGGCCGCCCGCGCCTCGATAAAGGTCCACGTGGCCGCCATGGTCGATTTCTGGAATGCCGGGATACCGACGCTGGATTACGGCAACAATATCCGGCAGGTGGCGCTGGAGGAGGGGCTGGAAGACGCCTTTGCCTTCCCTGGTTTCGTACCCGCCTATATCCGCCCGCTGTTCTGCCGTGGCATCGGCCCGTTCCGCTGGTGCGCGCTGTCGGGAGACCCGGAGGACATCTACAGGACCGACGCCAAGGTGAGGGAGCTGGTGGACGACCCGCATCTGCACAACTGGCTCGACATGGCGCGGGCGCGGATCAGCTTTCAGGGCCTGCCGGCGCGGATCTGCTGGGTGGGCCTCGGCGTGCGGCACAAGCTGGGGCTCGCCTTCAACGAGATGGTCCGCAAGGGCGAGTTGTCCGCGCCGGTGGTGATCGGCCGCGACCACCTCGACAGCGGTTCGGTCGCGTCGCCCAACCGCGAGACCGAGGCGATGAAGGACGGCAGCGACGCCGTGAGCGACTGGCCGCTTCTGAATGCGCTTCTGAACACCGCCAGCGGGGCCACCTGGGTGAGCCTGCACCACGGCGGCGGGGTCGGCATGGGCTTCTCCCAGCATTCCGGCATGGTGATTTGCTGCGACGGGACCGAGGATGCCGACCGCCGCATCGCCAACGTGCTGTGGAACGATCCGGCCACCGGCGTCATGCGCCATGCCGATGCGGGCTACGAGATTGCGCTGGACTGCGCGCGCGAAAACGGGCTGAACCTGCCCGGCATCCTCTGAGCCCTTCCGTGTCGGGACTTTGTTTTTGCCCTGTCCCAGCTTGGGGCGGCGTCAGTAGCGGGTCGTCATCCGGTGTCCGCGCCGGTAGGTGAGCTGCACCAGCGTGATCGCGCGGTCCTGAAGCCAGGTGGTCCGCTCGATGCGGAACAGGGCGGCGCCTTCGCCGCAGCCGAGATGTTCGGCCAGGCCGTTCTCCGCCTCGACCGCCATGAAGGAGATCTCGGCATCGGAAAACGGGATCTCCGAGACCAGCCATTCGTTCGGACCGGAGGCCGTGAAATCCGCCTTCAGGACATTCGGCACCACCTCGGGATTGATCCAGCGATCCTCGTGCTGATAGGGAACGCCGTCGGCATAGTGCATGCAAACGAGGTGCAGCACATCCTGCCCCCTCTGCAGCCCCAGCCGGCCGCGCAGCCAGTCGGGAACCGGCAGCACATCGCGGCCGACCAGGGCATAGCGATACTTGGCGCCGAGCGCCTCGATCTCGTCGCGGACGATGGGGATTGCGAACCGCGCCTGCCGGATCGGCGCCATTCGGACCCGTGTGCCGGCCTTGCGCTTGCGCTCGATGATGCCTTCGTCGGCCAGTTCGCGCATCGCCCGGTTCACCGTGGCGCGGGCACAGCCGTAGCTTTCGGCCAGATCGGTTTCGTTCGGCATCAGGCTGCCCGGACGCAGCGCCCCGCGCGCAATCTGGTCGAGCAGGTCGGCTTTGACGTCCTTGAATGCCACGGTCATGAGCTCTGCCTCGTCTGGGGTTGGCCGATCTGGAGACCAGACCGGTCAGGGTAAGCAATCTTTGGCTATGGAGCGCATCGTGGCGCTGAATAAGGATATACATAATGAAATAAGAGCAGACAATAGGCTAGCCATGGCCGCCAATACTGCGGATTATCGTGCTGCGGCTTCTGATAGGCAGTCGATCCTGCCGGGCGCCATGTAGCTGTTCAACGCGGCGATGCGATAGCGCGCGGTCATCGAAGCGCTGAGCAGAAGGACGGACAGGCCAACGTTCTATTGCCCCGCGTTACGTTCCTGCCGTGGGAGTTCCTGTTGCGTTTGCTTCGATCAGTCTTCATACCGATTCATGTCAGGTGCCCCGCGAGGGGAGAATCGGGAAGCCGGTGAGAAACCGGCGCGGGCCCGCCGCTGTATGGGGGACTGGCCGGACCAAAGCCACTGGGGTTTCCCGGGAAGGCGTCCGCCCGGGAGAAACCCAAGCCAGAAGACCGGCCTGACGACATGGGTATCGCAACTGGACCTTGCGATACCGTTGTCATTTGCGGAGACCAAACATGCAGCAATCCACCGAGCCCAAGCCGGCGCGCGCCTTCTCTCCAGCCGAACGTCAGGCCCTCTATGACATCATCGCCGCGCGGCGCGATGTGCGGAACGAATTCCTGCCGGACCCCATCGCGCCGGACCTGCTGCTGCGCATCCTCCGGGCGGCTCATGCCGCGCCGTCGGTGGGGTTCATGCAGCCGTGGAATTTCATCCTGATCCGCGACGAGACCCGGCGCGCACAGATCCGAGATGCCTTTGCCACGGCAAATGAGGAAGCCGCCGCCATGTTCCCGCCGGACCGGCAGGCCGACTACCGCGCGCTAAAACTCGAAGGTATCACGAAGGCTCCCCTGAACATCGCCGTTACCTGCGACCGGACCCGCGGCGGCAAGGTCGTGCTGGGGCGCACGCATAACCGTGACATGGATCTCTACTCCACGGTCTGCGCGGTCCAGAACCTCTGGCTGGCCGCGCGGGCGGAGGGTGTGGGCGTTGGCTGGGTCAGTATCTTCCGCGCCGAGGATCTCCGCACAATTCTGGGCATTCCCGACCATGTGGAAATCGTTGCCTATCTCTGCCTCGGCCATGTCGAGGAACTGTTCGACAAGCCGGAACTGGCGGCGCGCGGGTGGCGGCAGCGGCTCTCGCTGGAGAGCCTGATCATGGAAGAACACTGGTCCCCCGCCGAGGATTGATGGCTCAGACCGGCAGCAGCACCGCGAGAACGGCCCAGCACGCGGTTTCGGACGCAAGCTGGGCCGCCCCAAGCACGTCGCCGGTCTGTCCGCCGATCCGGCGCATGGCCAAGGCACCTATGGCCAGCGCCACGATGGCCGAGGCCAGGATCGCCGAAATGCCAGCCAGCCCGCCGAGTGTCGCGATGGCCAGCACGGTCAGAATAACCACGGATCGGGCCGCCCAACTGCGCCCTTCCGCAAATTTGCCCAGCCCGTCCGCGCGGGCGGCGGGCAGGGCTTCTTGCAGGCAGACCATGGCGGCGCGGCTGAGCATTGCCACGGCGACGAACCAGCCCGCGCCTGCACGGGCCGCAAGATCGGTCAGCGCAGCGGCCCATAGTCCGGTCACGAGGATCATCGCCAGCGCGCCATAGCTGCCGATCCGGCTGTCGCGCATGATCTCCAGGCAATGCGCCTTGTCGCGGCCGCCACCGATCCCGTCGGCGAAATCCGCCAACCCGTCGAAATGCAGTGCGCCGGTGACCAGCGCCAACGCGGAAATCGCCAGCATCGCCGCCATCAGCGGCGCGGCGCCAAGCGCCAGCGCCCCTGCATGGGCGCCCCAGCCGATCAGTCCGACCGGCACGCCCACCAGGACGAATGCCCAGCGGGCGGCATTCAATGCGGGGCCTTCGCCCCTGATCCGGCCCGCAGGAAGGCGCGTCAGCAGCATCACGGCAAGCCGGGCTTCCTGCATCCGGGCTCGAAGCGCCTTCATCCGTCCGACACCCCGGCCTCGGCAAAGGTGGCCATGCCGTTATGGCATTCCAGCGCCGCCCTCAGCACCCCGAGCGCCAGGGCCGCCCCCGATCCTTCCCCGAGCGCCATGTCAAGCGACAGGATAGGAGCCTTGTCCAGTGCCGCCAGCAGCTTCGCATGGCCCGGTTCGCAGCTGACATGGCCCACAAGGCAATGATCGAGGAAACGCGGGTCGGCGGCGAAGAGCGGCGCGGTGGCGGCGGTGCAGATGAATCCGTCCAGGATCACCGGAATGCGCCGCGCCCTCGCCTCGATCACCGCGCCGCAGATCGCGGCCTGCTCACGCCCGCCAAGCGCGGCCAGCATGCCCAGTCCGCGCGTGTTTTCATGCCGTGCGCAGGCACGGCGCACCGCGTCGGTCTTGCGTGCCACCCCGGCTTCGTCCGAACCGGTTCCGCGCCCGATCCATCCCGCCGTCGCGCCGCCGAAGGCCGCGCAGGCCAGCGCCGCCGCGACGGTCGAGTTGCCGATCCCCATCTCACCCAGGATCAGCACCTGCGCGTCGCCCGGCACCGCCTCGGCCCCGCGGCGCATCGCCGCGAGGGTTTCGGCTTCGTCCATCGCGGCGGCTTCGGTGATGTCCGCCGTGGGACGGTCGAGGTCCAGCGCAATCACCGTGAGCTCGGCGCCGGAGACCCGGCAAAGCTGGTTGATCGCCGCGCCGCCGGTCTCGAAATTGGCCACCATCTGCGCGGTGACCTGCTGCGGGAAAGGGTTCACACCCTGCGCACAGACACCGTGATTTCCGGCAAAGACCAGCGCCTGGGCCTTGCTGATCGAAGGCCGCCCGGTGCCCTGCCACGACGCCATGAAGATCGCCAGCTCCTCCAGGCGGCCAAGCGCCTTGGGCGGCTTGGTCAGGCTGTTCTGGCGGTCGGTCGCCGCGCGCGCCGCATCGGCATCCGCCACGGGCAACGCGTCCACGAGGGACGCGGCCGCGTCCAGGGTTGCGATCTCAGAAAGAATGGTCATTCGGTTTCACCCTCATCGGGTGGCCCGCCACCGCAAGCCAGACCTCGTCGCAGGCTTCGGCAACGGCCTGGTTCATCCAGCCGGCCGCATCGCGGAAATCCCGCGCCAGCCGGTTTTCCGGGACGATCCCCGAGCCCACTTCGTTCGTGACGAGAATCACGCAAGCCCGCTGGCGGCCGATGGTTTCGACCAGCGCGGCGGTCTCGGCCCGCCAGTCCATCCCGGCCAACATCAGGTTGGTCAGCCAAAGCGTCAGACAATCCACCAGCCGGGGCAGGTCGCCATTGCTGTCGTCCAGCGCACCGCACAGGTCCATCGGCGCGTGGATGGTCTGCCACGCCCCCCCCCGCCGCGCGCGGTGGGCGGCGACCCTTTCGGCCATCTCGTCATCGCCGTCATGGACCTGCGCTGTGGCGATATAGATCGCCCGCCCGCAGGGTCGGAGCGCCCTGCGTTCCGCCAGCGCCGACTTGCCGGACCGCGACCCGCCAGTGAAGAGTATCGACTTTTCCATTGCGGCGTGGGAAAGCACTTTCGACGCAAAAAGGAAAGCTGAAAGCCGACATCTTGGGGAAAGACGCGCCACAGTCCGGGGAACTCATCCTGATCCGACATGCCCCGATTGCCGAACCCGGACGGCTATGCGGACAAAGGGATGTGGCGGCGCGGATCGATCCCGAGGCCATAATCCCGTTGCGCGATGCGCTGCCTGTTGTCGGCCGGGTCGTCACCAGCCCCGCCCTGCGCTGCCGGCAGACCGCCGACGCCCTTTGGCCCGACCACGACCAGACCCACGACCCCCGGTTGTGGGAACAGGATTTCGGTGCCCATGACGGCCTTCCCCACGACCGGCTGCCCGATCTCGGGCCGATGGATGCCCGGACCCTGTCCGACTGGACACCGCCAGGCGGCGAAAGCTTTTCCGATCTCTGCGCCCGTGTCGCACCGGCCTTGTCCGAACATGCCCTAACCGCCTGCGGGCTGGGTCGGCCACTTGCGCTGGTGGTCCATGCGGGTGTGGTCCGTGCGGCCGTTGCCCAAGTGACCGGGACCGTCCATGCCGGGCTTGCCTTCGAGGTGGCGAACCTGTCTGTCACCCGGCTGCGCTGCGGGGCGGACGGCCCGTTTTCGGTGATCGAGGTGAACCGCGAATGCCCCCGCCGGTCGTGAAGGTGGAGGGCCATTTCGGGGAGTGGCTGCAAGGACGCTTGGGCCCGGACGGCCCCGTCGTGCTGGTCACGGTGCGTTGTCCGCCGCTGAGCGTCGAGGCACCGGGCGAAGGCACGCCGCCCTTCACCCCGGCACAACTCGACCGGTTCGCGGGGCATCTCGGCCTTGGCGCGCTGCCGGGTGCCCGGCGGAACTTCCCGATGGGCGCGGGTGCCGGCGGCTCGACCGCGACGCTGGTCGCAATGGCACGCGCAGGCGGATTTGGCGGCCCCCCGGACACTTTGGCGGCGGCCTGCCTTGCGATCGAAGGGGCGAGCGACCCGCTTATGTTCGAGCGTCCCGACCGGCTGCTATGGGCTTCGCGAGAGGGGCGCATCCTGCGTGACATCGCCCCGCCGCCCCGCTGCGAGATCCTTGGCGGGTTCTGGGGGGAGCCGAGGCGCACCGATCCCACCGATATGGATTTCGACGATATCACCGACCTCACAGATGACTGGGCACAGGCGACCGAGGCCGCCGATCTGCCGCGCGCCGCCGCAATCGCGACCGAATCCGCCCGCCGCTGCACCGCCCGGCGCGGCCCGGCTGATCCGACGGCCGACCTGGCGGGTGCGCTTGGCGCGCTGGGATGGCTCCGGGCGCATACCGGCTCGGCGCGGGGGTTGATCTTTGCCCCCAGCGCCCTTCCCGCAACCGGCGCCGACGCGCTGTCCGAGGCGGGCCTGACCCAGGTCCTGACATTTCGCACGGGGTCGATATGAGCTTTGCCCTGATGATGCTGGCCGGCATGGCGCTCGACCTCGGTCTGGGCTGGCCGGACCGGCTTCATGCCCGGATCGGCCATCCCGTGACATGGCTGGGCAAGGCGATCTCTGCCCTCGAATGCCATCTGAACCGGGGCAGCCGCAACGTGCGGCTTTGCGCGGGCGCGCTGACCACGGGCGCGATCGTCCTGCTTGCCGTGCTGCCCGCGCTGGCCTTGCAGACAGCTTTGCCGGACAGCATCGCGGGCAGCCTGATCGGCGCTGTACTGGCCTGGCCCCTGATTGCGCTGCGCTCCATGCACGATCATGTGGCGGCGGTTGCACATGCGCTGGCCGGGGGCGATCTGCACGGCGCACGCCGCGCGGTTTCGATGATCGTAGGACGGGATCCCGCGCGGCTGGACACCGCGGGCGTTGCCCGCGCGGCCACCGAAAGCCTGGCCGAAAACAGCTCGGACGGGATCATCGCTCCGGTATTCTGGGGGGTGGTCGCGGGTCTTCCGGGGATCGCGGCCTACAAGGCCGTGAACACGCTCGATTCGATGATCGGTCACCGCACCGACCGCTACGAGGCCTTCGGCAAGGTCGCCGCGCGTCTCGACGATGTGGTGAACTGGGTGCCCGCCCGCCTGACCGGTGTGCTGTTCGCACTGGCCTCCGGACGGCATGTGGGGCGCGGGTTGAAGGCGATGATACGCGACGCGGCCAAGCACCGGTCCCCCAATGCGGGCTGGCCCGAAAGCGCGATGGCCGCTGCGCTGGACATCCGGCTTTCCGGCCCGCGCGTCTATGGCGACCGGGTCTCGGACGAACCGTGGCTGAACGACGGGGCCGCCGACCCAGCGCCACGGGACTTGTTCCGTGCGCTGTCGCTCTATCGACGCGCGATGTTTCTTTGCGCCCTTGCGCTCGGC
The DNA here is from genome assembly GCF_003122205.1 of Maritimibacter sp. 55A14. Taxonomy (GTDB): domain Bacteria; phylum Pseudomonadota; class Alphaproteobacteria; order Rhodobacterales; family Rhodobacteraceae; genus QEYE01. The sequence continues at coordinate 149,231 of NZ_QEYE01000007.1, read as the reverse complement.
GCTTTGGCGCTGCTCTAACGGCGGAATGACACGGATGACGACAGAGCGGGATCACGGGGGCAACCTCGACGTGGCGATGGCGCGATTCGGCGGCACGCATGCCGATTGGCTGGACCTGTCGACCGGCATCAACCCCGACCCCTACCGCGTGCCCCCGATCCCGGACGAGGCCTGGGCCATTCTGCCGCGCAAGACCGACATGGCCCGTCTGATCGCCGCCGCCCGCATCGCCTATGACACGCAGGCGCGGATCATCCCGACGAATGGCGCGCAAGGGGCGATCCAGACCGTGCCGTGGCTGCGTGCTCCGGGCCGGGCCGCCGTCCTGTCGCCCACCTACAACGAACATGCGGCCGCCCTGCGCGCAAGCGGCTGGCAGGTCGACGAGGCGGCGACAGAGGCGGCGCTGCACGGCTCGGATCTCGCCGTGGTGGTCAATCCGAACAACCCCGATGGCCGCTGCACAACGCCGGAGTCGCTGTTGACGCTGGCACAGAGCGTGGGGTTGCTGATCGTCGACGAAAGTTTTGCCGACCCGGAACCGGGACTGTCCATGGCGCCCCATCTGGCGGATGCGTCCGGCAACATCGTCGTCCTGCGGTCCTTCGGAAAGTTCTACGGGCTCGCCGGTCTGCGGCTGGGCTTTGCGCTGGCAACCGGACAGATCGCCGACAGGCTGGCCGCCCTGGCCGGACCATGGCCCGTCTCCGGCCCCGCTATCGAGATCGCCTCGGCCGCGCTCACCGACACCGATTGGCAGGCCGCCACAACGACCCGGCTGCGCGACGGCGCCGCGCGGATGGATCGCCTGGCCGAGGACGCCGGGTGGCGGATCATCGGCGGCACGCCGCTATTCCGCACGTATGCCACGCCGGATGCACAGGCGGCGCAGGACGCGCTGGCGCGGGACCGCGTCTGGTCGCGCAGCTTCCCCTATTCGCGGCACTGGATCCGGCTTGGCCTTCCCCCGTCAGACCGCTGGGGCCGGTTGCAACGAGCCTTCGCGGCGCCTGGATAAACGCTACCTGGCCAACGATAGCAGCCCGGCAATGTCGAGATGCGTTTCGAGGTGCCGGGCCAGTGCATCCAGCGTCGTCTCGACCGTGGCTTCGTATGCGAGGTCGGACGCCGCCACCCCCATCCGCCGCAGCCAGGCCCGCCGGAATCCGTCATCCGAGAACATGCCGTGCAGGTAGCTGCCCGCCACGCGCCCGTCCGCGGAAACCGCGCCTTCGGGCGCACCATCCACATGGGCGAAGGGCCGTGCCCGGTCCGCCCCGTCCGAGCGCCCGATATGGATCTCGTAGCCGGTGAAGGGCAGGCCAAGATCCGCATGGACCGCCGCAACCTGTCGCAAGCTCTTGTCGCCGCCCATTTCGGTTCGGATGTCGAGCAGTCCCAGACCGGGTGTCTCGCCCGGCGGACCTTCGATACCCGCAGGATCGGCCACGACCCGCCCCAGCATCTGGTACCCGCCGCAAATGCCAAGCACGCGCCCCCCGCGCCGGTGATGCGCAAGCAGGTCGATGTCCCAGCCCTGCAGCCGAAGAAATTCCAGATCGCCACGGGTCGATTTCGATCCGGGCAGGATCACCAGACCGGCATCGGCCGGGATCGGCTGTCCCGGCGGCAGCATGGTCACCCGCAGGCCCGGTTCCTGCGAAAGAGGGTCGAGGTCGTCGAAATTCGCGATACGCGACAGGCGCAGGCAGACAACGTGAAACGAGCCGCTGGACGGGCTGGCCGTCATGTCCAGCGCGTCCTCGGCGGGCAGGCGCCATGCCTCGGGGAACCACGGCGCCACGCCGAAGCCGCGCCAGCCGGTGCGATCCTCGATCATCCGGTAGCCTTCGTCGAAGAGCGACGGATCACCGCGGAACTTGTTGATGACAAAGCCCTTGATCCGCGCCTCGTCCGCTTTTGACAACACCGACTGCGTGCCGACGATCTGCGCGATCACCCCGCCCCGGTCGATATCGCCGCACAGAACGACCGGCACATCCGCCGCCTCGGCAAAGCCCATATTGGCGATGTCGCCCTTGCGCAAATTCACCTCGGCCGGGCTGCCTGCACCTTCGACGATGACAAGGTCGTGGCGCGCCTTGAGATTCTGGAAACTGCCGAGCACCGCGTCCAGCAGCGCCGGTTTCAGGCTGGCATATTCCCGCGCCTTCGCAGTGGTCAGCCGCCTGCCCCGAACGATCACCTGCGCGCCGATATCGGTTTCGGGTTTCAGAAGAACCGGGTTCATGTCTGCCTGCGGCGGCAATCCGCAGGCCCGCGCCTGCAAGGCCTGCGCGCGGCCAATCTCGGCGCCGTCGGCTGTCACCGCCGCATTGTTCGACATGTTCTGGGGCTTGAACGGTGCGACCGACAGCCCACGCAGCCGCGCCGCGCGGCAGAGCCCCGCCACGAGCATTGATTTGCCCACGTTGGAACCGGTTCCCTGGATCATCAGCGCACGGGTCATGTCCGGTCCCCGATCACGGGACCCATACGGGGCCGGAAGAACCGCGGGGCATCAGAACTCCACCCCCTTCTGGGCCTTCACCCCGTCACGGAACGGGTGTTTGACCAGGGTCATCTCGGTCACGAGATCGGCGGCTTCGATCAATTCCGGTTTCGCATTACGGCCCGTCAGACAGACATGGGTCATGTCCGGCTTTTCGTTCAACAGGAACTCCACCACCTCATCGATATCCAGATAATCGTAACGCAGCGCGATGTTGATCTCGTCCAGCAAGACGAATCGGATTTCCGGGTCGAGGATCTGTTCCTTCGCGATCTCCCAGCCCTTCCGCGCGGCGGCGATATCACGCTCACGGTCCTGCGTTTCCCAGGTGAAGCCCTCGCCCGAAACGAAGAACCGGCATTCCTGCTGGAACCGACCCCGGATCAACTCGGCCTCGCCGGTGATCCAGTTGCCCTTGATGAACTGCACCACCGCGCAGGGCATCCCGTGGGCGATACATCGCAGGATCATGCCGAAGCCGCTGGACGACTTGCCCTTGCCCGGCCCTGTGTGAACGATGATCAGGCCCTTGTCCCCGGATTTGGTCGCCATCATCCGATCGCGCGCTGCCTTGATCTTCTTCATCTTCTCCGTGTGGCGGGCGTTCTGGTCCTCGCGCATGGAACACTCCTTTATCTTGACAAGGTCGCGGGTTTTGGACCATGTGCTGAAACGCTGGTGCCTGTCCAGACAGGTGAAAAGGGAATGTGCAGCCGCAAGATGCGTGGTCAAGCACAGCCGCCCCCGCGACCGTAAGCGATGAGGGTGCTCAGCGCCACTGGCCATCAGGCCGGGAAGGCAGAGCAACCGTCGGGCCCACTGCCCGAGATTCGTGAGCCGGGAGACCTGCCAGCCACGGATTTTGAGACCGGACGGGGTGTTCCGGTGTCGGAATGCGCCTTTGATCAGGGTCCGTTCCGCCATCAGACCCGCGTCCCATGACAAGTGGGACCGAGGAAATTGAACGACGTGGTCAATGGGCGAGCCAGCCCCGCGACAGAGCTTCTTGTTTGCGTCAAATGCCGGCGCGGATGCGAGACCCGCGAGGATGACCGCCGTCCCGGACAGGCGCTCTATGACGGCATTGCCGCGCGCGGGCTGCCCGACGGCGTGCGACTGACCCCGGTGGACTGTCTGCAGAACTGCGATTACGGCTGCACCGTCGCCCTGCGCGGTGGCGACGCGAAATGGACCTATGTCTTCGCGAATGTCGATGAAGTGTCGCATTCCGGGATGATCCTTCAGGGCGCGGCGCAGTATCACGCCACAACGGATGGCATAATTCCGTGGCGCGAGCGCCCCGATCACTTCAAGCGCAACTGCGTGGCGCGCATTCCCCCCGTAACCCGACCCAAGGAGGCCTGATTTGACCGATCTGGCAAAACTTCCCGTCACCGTGATCACCGGCTTTCTCGGCTCCGGAAAGACCACGCTGATCTCCCACCTGATGCGCAACCCCGGCGGCAAGCGTCTTGCCGTGGTGGTGAACGAATTCGGCAATGTGGGCGTCGATGGCGAGATTCTGAGAAGCTGCGCGATTCCGGACTGCCCGGCTGAGAACATCATGGAACTGGCAAACGGCTGCATCTGCTGCACCGTGGCCGATGACTTCATTCCCACCATCGAGGCGCTGATGGCACTCGACCCGCGCCCCGAACATATCCTGATAGAAACCTCGGGCCTTGCCCTGCCGAAACCGCTGCTGAAGGCTTTCGACTGGCCGGACATCCGGTCGAGGATCACCGTCGATGGCGTGATCGCGCTGGCCGATGCCGAGGCGGTGGCCGCCGGCCGGTTCGCGCCCAATGTCGCGGCGGTGGATGCGCAGCGCCGGGCCGATGACAGTATCGACCACGAAACGCCGCTGTCGGAGGTCTTTGAAGACCAGATATCCTGCGCGGACATCATCCTGCTTACCAAACCCGACCTCGCCGGATCGGAAGGCGTGGCAAGGGCCAGGGCAATCATCGCGGGGCTTGCCCCGCGCCCCCTGCCTGTCGTCGAGGTCGCGGAGGGCATTGTCGATCCCCGCGTGATCCTCGGTCTCGAAGCGGCGGCGGAGGACGACATGGACGCGCGTCCCTCGCATCATGACGAGCCGCACGACCACGATCACGAGGACTTCGAATCCGTGGTCATCGACATCCCCGAAATCAGCGATCCGGCAGAACTGGTCGCCCGCATCGAAGAGCTTGCCAAGACCCAGAATATCCTGCGGGTGAAGGGCTATGCCAGCGTTGCGGGCAAACCCATGCGCCTATTGGTGCAGGCCGTGGGCGCGCGCGTCCGTCATCAGTACGACCGTCCATTGAAGCCGGGGGAGGCCCGCACCGGGCGCCTCGTGGTGATCGCCGAGCATGACGATATCGTCGATAACAGGATCCGCGCCGTGCTTTGTCCCGCCGCGGAGGCGGCGGAGTAAGGCAGCCCGCCATGCATGTCATCTTCCGCGAAAGCCACGGCCTCGACGAGACCGATGCACCGACCGACCTGGGTCAGAGCCCGGCGGATCTGGTGGTGTTGTCTTTCTCGGACAGTGATCTCGGGGCATTCGCGGAAGGCTGGCATCGCGGCGGCGGGACGGACGGGCGGCTGCCGACGCTGCGGCTGGCCAATCTTTCGGCCCTGCGCCATCCCCTGTCCGTCGATACCTATGTCGAACGGACGCTTGAAGGCGCGAAAGGCATCCTGATCCGGCTGATCGGCGGAGTGCCCTACTGGGAATACGGCCTGCAACAGGTGCTGGCGCTGGCGCAGCGCAAGGGTATCGCGCTGGCGATCCTTCCCGCCGACGGCCGCCCGGATCCACGGCTGGACGCGCTTTCCACCTTGCCCGTCTCGACCCTCCGACGGTTGGCCGAACTGTGCGACAACGGCGGCGCGGTCGCAGCGCAGGCCGCCTTGGCGCAGCTATCGTTGGCCGCCGGTCATTACGCCGCCCCGGTGCGTGGCACCAAGGTCTTGCCCGTGGTCGGCGCGTGGACGCCCGAGGACGGCGTCGTTTGCCCATTGGCCGACATCCCCGCCGGTGCGGCACAGCGCGTCCTGATCGTCTTCTATCGGTCCTATCTCGTGGCTGCCGATCTCGCCCCGGTGAACGATCTGTTCAAGAGCTTCCGTGACCGGGGTTACCACGTGCGCGCGCTCTTTGCGCCCTCGCTCAAGGCCCCCGAGATCGCGGGCTGGTTGCGCCGGCAGGTCCGGACCTATGCGCCCCATGCCATCGTCAACGCCACCGCCTTCAGCGGCAAGGGTTCCGAAGGCGGCTCTCCGCTCGATGCCGCCGATGTCCCGGTCTTTCAGGTGACGCTGGCCACCTCCGGCCGTGCCGCGTGGAAAACAGCAGAGCGTGGTCTCTCCCCCGCCGATCTGGCCATGCACGTTGTCCTGCCCGAGGTCGATGGCCGCATCATGGGCGGCGTCGTTTCCTTCAAGGAACCCGGCGAACGCGACCCGGATCTGCAATTCGCCCGCCATGCCCACCGTCCCGACGCCGAGCGCATTTCGGCGCTGGTGAACCGCGTTGAGGGCTGGCTGAAACTTGCGGCCAAACCCCCGCGGGAGCGCCGAGTCGGTCTGATCCTGTCGACCTATCCCGGCAAGGACTGGAACATGGGCCACGCGGTCGGGCTCGATGCGCCGGCCTCGGCCCGTGCGATCCTGACGGACCTCGTGCAGGCAGGCTATGACCTGCCGGAAACGGCGCCGGATCTGGAGTTGCGCCTGCTGGCGCGGAACATGCGCCTGCCGCTTTCGGACTATCGGGCCCTCCTCGAGAGACTGCCCGGCAGTCTCCGTGCCGATCTGACACGGGCATGGGGCCGGCCCGAGGACGACGACCACGTCGAAGACGGCGCCTTTCGCTTTGCGGCGCTGCGGCACGGCAATGCCGTTGTCGCCCTGCAACCCGAACGCGGCACGCCCAACACCCGCGACGACGACTATCACGACCTGTCCCGCACGCCCCGCCATGCCTATGTGGCCTTCTACCTCTGGCTTCAGACCCGGACAGACGCGCTGATCCATATCGGTGCGCACGGCACGCTGGAATGGCTGCCGGGCAAGTCCGTCGCCCTGTCCCGGCACTGCTGGCCAGAGGCGCTGACGGGCCGTCTGCCCGTGCTCTACCCGTTCATCGTGAACGATCCCGGCGAAGCCGCGCAGGCCAAGCGCCGCATAGGCGCGGTGACACTGGGCCATGTGCCGCCTCCGCTGCGCGACAGCCGGACGCCGGACCGGCTTGCCCGGCTGGAAGCCCTGCTCGACGAGTTTTCCAGCGCCGACGGGTTGGACCCGAAACGCCGCGACCGCCTGCAAGCCGACATCCGGGACGAGGCGCGGTCGCTCGGCGTCGAGAACGATCTTGGCCTCGACCGCGCGACTTCGATCGCCGAGGCCATCACCCGGATCGACCGCTTCGTCTGTGACATCAAGGAAAGCCAGTTCGGCGAGGGGCTGCATGTCTGGGGCCGATCCGACATGGCCGGTGGCCAGCCCCTGCACGAGGACAGCGCCGCGGCGGAACGCCGGTCCCTGCTGGACGCACTGGATGGGAAACGCATCGCTGCCGGGCCTTCGGGCTCGCCTTATCGGGGCCGCGGCGACGTGCTGCCCACGGGCCGCAACCTCTTTACCACCGACCCGCGATCGGTCCCGACCCGGTCTGCCCACGCGCAGGGTGTCAAACTGGCCGAAGAACTGGTCCGTCGCCACCTTCAGGATGAAGGCGACTGGCCGCGCGGCCTGATTGTCGATCTCTGGGGCTCGGCCACCATGCGCACCGCGGGCGAGGAATTCGCCATGGCGCTGCATCTGCTGGGGGTGAAGCCCGTCTGGGACACGGGGTCCGGGCGCGTCTCGGGATTGGAGGTTCTGCCCATCGCGGAACTGGACCGCCCCCGGATCGACGTGACCCTTCGCGTGTCCGGTCTGTTCCGCGACATCTTCCCCACGCTCTCGGCGCTGTTCTCGCAGGCTGTTCGCGCGCTCGCCCTCCGCGACGAGGCGCCCGACTGGAACCCCTATGCAGGCCAGGCGGCGGCGTCCCGTGTCTACGGCCCCGCTCCGGGCAGTTTCGGCCTTGGCATGGGCGCGGCGCTGGAGGATTACACGCCGGAGGCCCGCCGGCAGGCCGGCGAAGCCTGGCTTTCGTCCTCGGCCTGGGCGCTGGATGGCGACCACGCCATGCGCGACGACGACGGCCTGCGCGACCGCGTTGCCCGCGCGGACAGTTTTGTCCACCTGCAAGACCTACCGGAAACGGATCTGCTGCTGGCCTCGGATTATGCCGCGCATGAGGCGGGCTTTGCCGCCGCGCAATCCGTGACCGGCGGGCGGGCCGCGCTCTACCATCTCGACAACACCGAGCCGGATCGCCCCCGCGCCCGCGCCCTGCCCGAGGAAATAGCCCGCGTCGTGCAGGCCCGTGCGGCGAATCCCGATTGGATCAGGGGGATGCGGGCGCATGGTTTCCGGGGTGTGGCCGAAATCGCCGCCACCCTGGACCACATGGCCAGCTTCGCGCATCTGGCCGGCGTCGTGGGACCGCATCTCTTCGACCTGTATCATGCCGCCACGCTGGGCGATCCGGAAACCGAAGCCTTCCTGCGCGACGCCAACCCCGCCGCCCATGCTGCCATGCTCGACCGTTTCCGTGCATTGCAGGACGCCGGGCTGTGGCAAACGCGGCGCAACTCGATCCTCGCCAGCCTGGAGGGCAGCGCATGAGCACCCCCATCGTTCAGGGCTGGTGCCCCGGCGCCCATCGCCCGATGATGTCCGGCGACGGTCTGGTGGTCCGCGTTCGCCCCTTCCGGGCCGAGCTTTCGGCCGGACAGGCGCTTGCGCTCTGCGAACTGGCGCGGCGGTTCGGCAACGGCACACTGGATCTGACGTCGCGCGGCAATCTCCAGGTCCGGGCCGTGACCGAGGCCGGTTATCCCGCGCTGTTGCGCGAACTGGGCGCACTTGGGCTGATCGACGCCGATCCGGCGGTCGAAGGGCGGCGCAACATCCTGATGCCCGCCGATTGGCAGGATCGGGACCTGACGGATCGCCTTTGCACCGCCCTTCTGTCGGCATTGCCCGGTTTCCCGGTGCTGCCGGAGAAAATGGGCTACGCGCTCGATACCGGCGGGACGGTCCAACTTGCCGATGGATCCGCCGATTTCCGGTTCGAACTGGATGCCGCGGACAACCTGATCCTGCGCGCCGACGGGGCCGCCCTGGGCCGCCGGATCGTTGCGGCGACGGCAATGCGGTCCCTGGCCGAGATGATCCAGTGGTTCCACGAAACCGGCGGCCCGTCCAACGGCCGCATGGCCCGTCACCTCAGGACAGTGCCTCTGCCCGACGACTGGCAGCAAGCCGCGCCGCGCATCTCGGTCAGGCCCTTTGCGCCGGGTCCGGCGCCGGGCGGGACGATCCTTGGTGCTCCGTTCGGCAGCATCGACGCAACCGCGCTGGGGTCGCTCATCGACCGCACGGGTGCCAGCGGCATTCGGCTCATGCTCAACCGGCTCTTCTGGCTGCGCGGCGCCTCTGTCACCGAGGCGCCCGGTTTTGTCACCACGCCCGGCAGTGCGCTTCTGGCCGCTCATGCTTGCCCCGGCGCGCCCTTTTGCCCGCAGGCGACGGTGGAGACCCGTGCGCTGGCCGCACGGCTTGCCGGGACGGTCCCGGTCGCCCTGCATGTATCGGGCTGCGCCAAGGGTTGCGCCCTGCCCCGTGCCGCCGCGGTGACCCTGACAGGCCGCAACGGCCGCTTCGACCTCATCCGCGATGGCGCGCCGTGGGACACACCCACGGCCCGCGCCCTGCATCCCGACCAGATCACCGACCTGACCGAGGCTCTCTGAATGCCATACGATTATGAAAAAGACGGCGCAGCCATCTACAAGGAGAGCTTCGCCACGATCCGGGCCGAGGCCGACCTGACCCGGTTCGACCCCGAGGAAGAACAGATCGCTGTCCGGATGATACATGCCGCCGGCATGATCGGGCTGGAACGGCACATCCGCTTTTCGCCCGGCTTTGCGCAGGCTGCGCGCGCGGCGCTCGGGAACGGGGCGCCGATCTTCTGCGACGCGCGCATGGTCTCCGAAGGCGTCACCCGCCCGCGCCTGCCCGCCGAAAACGAGGTGATCTGCACCCTGCACGCCGAAGGCATCCACGATCTGGCGAAGAAAATGGGCAACACCCGCTCCGCCGCCGCGCTGGAGCTCTGGCGGCCGCGACTCGAAGGCGCGCTGGTGGCCATCGGGAACGCGCCCACGGCGCTCTTCCACCTGCTCAACATGCTCGAGGATCCGGATTGCCCCCGCCCCGCCGCGATCATCGGCTGCCCGGTGGGGTTCGTCGGCGCGAGGGAATCGAAGGACGCGCTCTGGGCCGATCAGCCCGTGCCCTGCTGTATCGTCGAGGGCCGTCTGGGCGGCAGCGCCATCACCGTCGCCGCCATCAACGCCATCGCGAGCCGCGCCGAATGACCGGTCCGGGCACCATTTCGGGTGTGGGGCTGGGCCCCGGCGATCCCGAACTGATGTCGGTCAAGGCCGACCGCCTGCTGCGCAACGCGAGGCATGTGGCGTTTTTCCGCAAGGAGGGGCGCACGGGGCAGGCACGCAAGATCATCGACGGAATGCTGCGCCCCGACGTGACCGAGATTGCCATGGAATATCCGGTGACCACGGAAATTCCGCTGACCGATCCGCGCTACAACGAACTTCTCTCGGCCTTCTACGACGACAGCACCGCCCGCCTGCGCGCCCTGTCCGATGCGGGGGAGGATGTGGTCGTGGTCTCCGAAGGCGATCCGTTCTTTTACGGCTCCTTCATGCATCTTTACACGCGCCTGCGCGATGTCTGCCCCGTGCGGCTGGTCCCGGCCATTACCGGCATGGCCGCCGCATGGACCGCCACGGGCGAGCCGATAACCTGGGGCGATGATGTGCTCACGACGCTCATGGGGACGTTGCCCGAGGATGATCTGGTGGAACACATGCGCCGCTCGGACGCGCTGATCGTCATGAAGATTGGCCGCAACATCGACAAGATCCGCGGCGCGCTGCGCAAGGCGGGTCGTTATGACGCCGCATGGCTGGTGGAATACGCGTCGATGCCCGGCCAGACGGTGCAGAAGCTTTCCGAGGCCGCGGACAAGGTAACCCCCTATTTCTCGATCATCGTCGTGCATGGGCAAGGAAGACGGCCATGAGCGGCAGTGTTACCATCGTGGGCCTTGGCCCCGGCGCGGAAAGGCTCGTGACGCCCGAGGTGACCGAGGCGCTGGCAATCGCCACGGACGTGGTGGGCTACATCCCCTATGTCGCCCGCGTGGCCGAACGCCCCGGTCTGACGCTGCATCCTTCCGACAACCGGGTCGAACTGGACCGCTCTCGTCTCGCGCTGGACATGGCGATGCGAGGCAAGCGGGTCGTGGTCGTCTCGTCCGGCGATCCGGGCGTCTTCGCCATGGCCTCGGCGGTATTCGAAGCGGTCGAGGCCGGCCCGGCGGCGTGGCGCGACCTCGACATTCGGGTGCTTCCCGGCATCACCGCCATGCTGGCCGCCGCCGCGCGCGCCGGTGCGCCACTGGGGCACGATTTCTGCGCCATCAACCTGTCCGACAACCTCAAACCATGGAGCCTTATCGAAAAGCGCCTGCGGCTTGCCGCCGAGGCGGATTTCGCCATGGCCTTCTACAATCCACGGTCCAGGTCGCGGCCCGAGGGCTTTGCCAGAACGCTGGATATCCTGAACGACGCCTGTGGCGACACCCGTCCGGTGATCTTCGCCCGATCGGTCAGCACGCCTCAGGAAGACATCCGCGTCGTTCCCCTGCCGAATTGCAGGCCGGAAATGGCGGACATGCGCACCGTTGTGCTGGTGGGGTCGTCCAGCACGCGGATCGTCGAACGAAACGGCGCCCCCATCGTCTACACGCCGAGGTCCGTTACCTCATGACCCAGCCAGCGCATCACATCATCGACGAAATGCGTCTCACGGCGCGGCGGGATCGCGGGCCGGTCTATCATGATCACCGGCAGTCCAAGCTGGCGCGCCGCGATGATCTTGGCCTGCGCGCCGGTCCCGCCCGCGTTCTTCGCGACGATCACCGCGATCCGGTGATGCCGCATCAGCGCCATGTCCCCTTCGACGGTGAACGGGCCGCGATCCACGACGGCGTGGCAATCGGGCAAGGGCAGCGGCCCGTCGGACGCATCCACCAGCCGCAGCAAGTGGAAATGCTGCGGGTTCGCGGAAAACTCGGCCAGGTGCATCCGCCCCACCGCCAGCATGACGCGCCGCTTCGGTCCATCGAGCGCCGCCACCGCGCCCGCGATGTCCGGCACATGCTGCCACCGGTCTCCCGGTTGCGCCTGCCAGGGCGCACGGGTCAGGGCCAGCAGGGGAACGCGGGTTTCGGCGCAGGCTGCCACCGCATTGGCGCTCATCTGCGCGGCGAAAGGATGGGTCGCATCGACCAGATGGGTCACGTCATTCCGGCGCAGGTAGTCCACCAGCCCGGCCACCCCGCCGAAGCCGCCGACACGGAGGGGCAGCGCCTGCGGGGCCGGCCGGTCGACACGCCCGGCCATGGATACCTTGCCCGTCAGCCCCGCCTGAGCCGCGGCGCCGCACAACCGTCGGGCTTCGGTCGTGCCACCCAGGATCAGGAGATTCGGCGTCATGTCTGAGGCTCCGTGGCTTACCATCATCGGCATGGGCGAAGATGGCCTGGACGGCCTGTGCGGCGCAAGCCGATCGGCGCTTGAGGCCGCAGAGATCGTCATGGGCCCGAAACGCCACCTGTCCCTGATCCCGGAAGGCAAAGCCCGCCGCATCCCCTGGCCGGTGCCGTTTTCGGACGGGGTCGAACGCCTGATGGCGCTGCGCGGACAACCCACCGTGGTCCTCGTCTCCGGCGATCCGTTCTGGTTCGGAGCGGGCACCACGCTGGCCAGACGGCTGGGACGGAACGAATGGCACGCCTATCCGGGGCGGTCGGCCTTCTCGCTGGTTGCCGCCCGCATGGGCTGGGGGCTGGAGGCCACCTTGTGCATAGGGCTGCACGCGGCGCCGCTTTCCCGGCTGAAACCGCAGCTCGCTCCGGGCCGGCAGATGATCGTCCTGCTGCGCGATGGCGCGGCGCTGCGCGACCTTGCGGGCTACCTCGCCGCGCAGGGGATCGGCGCCTCTTCGCTGACCGTGATGGAATCCCTCGGCGGCCCGCGCGAACGTCTGACCGAGACCACCGCCGACACCCTGCCCGATATCGCTTTTTCCCATCCGGTCTGCGCCGCGCTCCGTGTGGCGGGGGACGGCGCGGTGCTGCCGCTGGCTTCCGGTCGTCCGGACGATGCGTTCGACAGCGACGGCGTGATGACCAAGCGCCCGGTGCGCGCGCTGACCCTCTCGGCGCTCGCGCCCCGCCCCTTCGAACATCTCTGGGACATCGGCGGCGGTTCGGGAACCATCGGGATCGAGTGGCTGCTGTCCGACCCGTCCCTTCGGGCCACTGCCATCGAGCCACGCGGCGACCGCGTCGCGTTGATCCGCGCGAATGCCGACCGGCTCGGCGCCGACCGCCTGACCATCGTTCATGGCACGGCGCCCGACGCGCTGGAGGACCTGCCTGCGCCGGATGTGGTTTTCGTGGGCGGCGGCCTTTCGCCGCAACTGCTGGCATATCTGGAAACCCTGCCGAAGGGCACGCGCCTTGTCGCCAATGCCGTCACCCTGGAGTCGGAGGCGCTGCTCACCGCCAGCCATTCCCGCCTTGGCGGCGAGCTGATGCGGGTCGAGATCGCCCACTCCGCCCCGATCGGACCGAAGCGGGGCTGGCGGTCCAGCTTCCCCGTCACGCAGTGGAGCCATGTCCTGTGATCGTCGCGGGGTTCGGGTTCAGCAACAGGGCGACCGCCGACAGCCTGCGCGATGCGCTCGACCGCGCGTCGCAGGGGATGCGGCCCGACGCGCTTGCCACGGCCGAAGACAAGACCCCGACGCTCGGCGAACTGGCCGCAGAGCTTGGCCTGCCCCTGCATGGCATCGCCGCAGACCGGCTTTGCGCGCAGCATACCCCCACGCACTCCGCGCGTGTTCTGACCGAACGCGAGACCGGTTCCGTCGCCGAGGCCGCTGCCCTGGCAGCCGCCGGTCCCGGCGCGCGGCTTCTGACCCGGCGTATCCATTCAACCGACCGTATGGCCACCTGTGCCCTGGCCCAAGGAAAGACACCATGACCGTTCACTTCATCGGCGCCGGCCCTGGCGCGCCCGACCTTCTCACCCTGCGCGGCCGCGACATCATCGCCGCCTGCCCGGTATGCCTCTATGCCGGCTCTCTGGTACCCGAGGCGATGCTCGGCCATTGCCCCGAGGGCGCGAGGATCGTGAACACCGCGCCGATGGATATCGAACAGATCATGGACGAGATCCGAACCGCCCACGCCGCCGGCCACGACATCGCGCGGCTGCATTCCGGCGACCTGTCGGTTTGGTCCGCAATGGGCGAACAGATGCGGCGCCTGAAGGCCGAGGGCATCCCCGTCTCGGTCACGCCGGGCGTGCCCGCCTTCGCCGCCGCCGCCGCGGCGCTCGGAACCGAGCTGACCCTGCCGGGCGTCGCCCAATCCGTGGTGCTGACGCGCACGCCCGGCCGCGCCTCGTCGATGCCCGAAGGCGAGACGCTGACCAACTTCGCCGCCACCGGCGCGACCCTGGCCATTCACCTTTCGGTCCAGAACATCGCCCGCGTCGTCGATGACCTGACCCCCGCCTATGGTGCCGATTGCCCGGTGGCCGTGGTCTACCGCGCCTCCTGGCCCGATCAGGAGATTATCCGCGGCACCCTTTCGGACATCCGGTCGAAGCTGGGCGAGAACATCACCCGCACGGCGCTGATCCTTGTCGGCCCGGCATTGTCGGGCGAGGGCATTGACGAAAGCTGTCTCTACTCCGTCGATTACGACCGCCGGTACCGGCCCCAAGGCGCCGGATCGCCGTGGTCCGGATGGACGCCCGAATCCGAAGCCAAGTCATGAGGTCCGCGCCCGGCCTTCTGGTATCGGCCCCCTCGTCGGGGACGGGCAAGACCACCTTGATGCTGGGCCTGTTGCGGGCGCTGGCCGAGGACGGTTTGACGGTGCAACCCTTCAAGTCCGGACCCGACTACATTGATCCGGCCTTCCACAAGGCGGCCTGCCGGCGGAACAGTTTCAATCTCGACGGCTGGGCCATGGGGCGCGATCTCTGGCACGTGATCGCGGCGCAGGCGGCTGGCGCGGACATATGCGTCGCGGAAGGCTCCATGGGTTTGTATGACGGTGTTGCCACGCGCGGCCAGCAGGGCTTTGGCAGCAGCGCCGAAACCGCGCGGGCCATGGGGTGGCCGGTGGTGCTGGTGCTGGATGTGGGGGGACAGGCGCAATCCGCCGCCGCGACGGCCCTGGGGTTCCGGAATTTCATGCCGGACCTGCCCTTTGCCGGGGTGATCCTGAACCGTGTGGCCTCGCCCCGGCACGAACGCCTGACCCGGCTCGGAATGGAGCGCGCGGGTCTGCCGGTGCTGGGCGTGCTGCCGCGCCGTGGCGATCTTGCCCTGCCGGAACGCCATCTCGGCCTGATCCAGGCGGTCGAGCATCCCGACCTCGATACCGCGATAGCGGGCTACGCCGCCTTCCTGCGCGAGAATGTCGATCTGGACGCGATCAGGGCCGCGGCGAGGGGCGCGCCACTGGTTTCAGGCCCCCGCGCACTGCCGAAACCCCCGGCACAGCGCATCGCCATCGCTCGGGACGCTGCGTTTTCGTTCACCTACCCGCACCTGCTGGAGGGCTGGCACGCAGCCGGGGCGGAAATCCTGCCCTTCTCGCCGCTCGCCGATCAGGCGCCGGACCCCGACGCCGACCTTGTCTGGCTGCCCGGCGGCTATCCCGAACTGCACGCAGGACGGATCGCCTCCGCCGGGACGTTCCTTGCGGCCCTCCGCCGTCATGCCGGGACGAAGCCGGTCCATGGCGAGTGCGGCGGCTACATGGCGCTCGGCGAAATGCTGATCGACAAGGACGGCACACGTCACCGGATGGCGGGGCTGCTGGGCCTCGCGACCAGCTACGAGACGCGCAAGTTCCATCTGGGCTATCGCCGCGCCGTCCTTCAGGCCCCACTGCCCGGCCATGCCGCGGGCGAAGCCCTGCGGGGCCATGAATTCCACTATTCCACCATCCTCGACCAGCCCGATGCGCCGCTCGCACAGGTGACGGATGCGGATGGCAACCCGGTGCCAGAGACGGGTTCGATCCGGGGCAATGTCAGCGGCACCTTCTTCCACCTCATCGCGACAGAGGAAAACACATGACCGGTTTCGTCAGCTTCGTCAGTTCCGGCCCCGGGGACCCCGAGCTTCTGACCCTCAAGGCGGTTGACCGGCTGAAACGTGCCGACGCCGTGCTGTTCGACGATCTGTCCGCCGGACCGATCCTGGACCATGCCCAGCGTGGTGCCGACCTCGTGGGAGTGGGCAAACGGGCGGGGCGGCCTTCGCCCAGGCAGGACCATGTCAGCCGCCTGCTGGTCGACTACGCCCGGATGAACCATCGGGTCGTCCGCCTGAAGTCCGGGGATAGCGGGCTTTTCGGGCGGCTCGAAGAGGAGACCGAGGCGCTCAGACAGGCCGGGATCGCTTTCGAGATCATCCCCGGTGTTCCGTCTGCCTGCGCCGCGGCGGCCGCGGCGGGCATTCCCCTGACACGACGCCTGACCGCGCGGCGGGTCCAGTTTGTCACCGGCCACGACGTGACCGGCTCCCTGCCCGAGGACATCAACATGGCCGCGCTTACGGATAGCGGGGCCACAACCGTGGTCTTCATGGGCAAGCGCACGTTCCCGAAACTCGCGCAGCGCCTGATCGACGGCGGCCTGCCGCCGGAGACCCCCGCGCTTCTTGCCGAATCCGTCAGCCGGCCCGAACAATCCGTCACGCGCCACACGGTGCAGACGCTTGCGCGCGCTCTGGAAAAGGAAACCGGCGACATGCCCGCACTTATCCTGTTCGGGCCGCTGGCGAACGATGACCGCTGAAATCAGCATCATCCTTTGCGGAACCTGCCCGCTGGGCCGATCGGACTTCCGGAGCAGGCTCGCCGATACCCTGTCGGCAGACGATCCCTTGCTGCGGATATCGACCGTGGAGTGCATGTCCGGTTGCGCCCGCCCTTCGACATTGGCCGTCCGGGCACCGGGCAAGACGGCCTATCTGTTCGGCGACCTGACCGAGGCCGACCTGCCGCTGATCCGCAATTTTCTCGCGCTTTACCGCTGTTCGGATGACGGAAATTTCCCTGACGCGCGCGTGCTGGGCGATCTGCGGTTCAAGGCCGTCGCCCGGATCCCCGGCTGATGGCACGCCCGGTCCGTCAGGTGTCGCTTTGGGAGGCCATGCCGTCTGTTTTGCGGATTGACTAGTCATGGGCCCGACCTGCATAAGTGACGGATGTGGTGTCCTTCCGCGTGCTGCGGCGGGACTGAAACGGGAACAGGGACGAGTGCGGGTATCTTGCCGGACTCAAGCCCTGACCGCCCCCGCGACTGTGTGCGGCGAGCGGCCTTTCACAATCCCACTGCCGGGGTCCAGACCCTGGTGGGAAGGGGAAAGGTTTGCGACGACCCGCGAGTCAGGAGACCGGCCACAGGAAACGTAACTTGAACGGCCGTCGGGTGTGACGGCAAGGAGAAACCAATCATGACGCAAGTTATCGCCAAAAGCACTGGAACCCAGACCAAGGCATTGAGCATCCTGTTTGTCGCCATCGTCGGCGCGGGCATCGTGTTCTTTTCAGGCCATGCGCAATCGGCGGCGCTGCACGACGCTGCCCACGATATGCGCCACGCGACCGGCTTCCCCTGCCACTGAGCGAACAAGGAAAACCTGATGTTCAAGCGCATGCTGGCCGGCGGGCTGATCGCCGGCTTCGGCGCAGGGCTGTTCGCGGCCGTGTTGCATTTCGCCTTCGTGCAGGAGCTCATTCTCCACGCGGAACTCTATGAAACCGGGGAGCTGGTCCATTTCGACACCCATGCCGTCGGGGACGAGTCCGAGGCCGTCAGCCATGACGGCCACGATCACAGCCATGGCGATGCGGATGGCGCCGACACTTCTGCCCTCACGCGCAACGTGATGACCGTGCTCTTCACCGGGCTGATCTACGCGGGCTACGGGCTGATCCTGGCCGCGGCCTATCAGGTCGCCGGGCTGTTCGGGCGGCAGATTTCGCTGCAACAGGGCATCCTCTGGGGCATCGCGGGTTTCGCCTGTTTCCAGTTGGCCCCGGCCATGGGGCTCGCACCCGAGTTGCCGGGGACCACCGCCGCGGATATCACACTGCGTCAGATCTGGTGGCTGGGCACCGTCCTGGCCACGGGTGCGGGGCTGGCGCTGATCGGCTATGGCCGCAGCCTGCCCTTCGTGGTCGGCGGTGCCGTCCTGCTTGCCCTGCCCCATGTCATCGGGGCGCCGGTGCTGGACGAGTTCCACGGCATCGCGCCGCCGGAACTGGCGGGCGAGTTCTCGGCCCGCGTGCTGGGCGTCGGGCTGGCCGTCTGGGCGTTGCTCGGCTGGCTCACCGCGCGGTTTGCAGCCCCCGAAGCCGCCTGACAAGGGCCGTGCCGATGGTTCGAGGTTCGCAATGATCCGTGACCTTTGGCTCATCGGTATCGGCACCGGAAGCGAAGCGCATGTTACCATCGAAGGCATGCAGGCGCTTCGCGACGCGGCGGTCATCCTCCTTCCGCTCAAGGGAGAAGAAAAGCAAGCGCTGGCGGCCCTTCGCCAGCGCATCATCGCGGCAAGCGGAACCGGCGCGCAGGTTCTGACCTTCGATTATCCGGAACGCGATCCCGCCCTGCCCTATCTGGAACGGGTCTCGGCCTGGCACGACGAAATTGCCCGACGGTGGCAGGCCGCCCTGGAGACCACGCAGGCAAGCGGCCCCGTCGCGCTACTGGTTTGGGGCGATCCCTCGCTCTATGACAGCACCATCCGCATTGCAGAGCGTCTGGTGCCACGCCCGGCGATCCGGGTGCTGCCGGGGATCACCGCAATTCAGGCTCTGACAGCAGCCCATGCGATTCCGCTGAACGCGGTAAACGGCCCGGTCCGGATCACCACCGGGCGCCGGTTGCGCGATCACGGATGGCCCGAGGGCGAAGATACCGTTGTCGTCATGCTGGACGGGGAATGCTCTTTCCAGGGTCTCGACCCGGCGGGACTGTCGATCTGGTGGGGGGCTTATCTAGGGAGCGCGGATCAGATCCTCTGTGCCGGGCCTCTTGCAGAGGTGGCCGACCGTATCGTCGAACTCCGTGAAAAGGCGCGCGTCAAACACGGCTGGATCATGGACACCTATCTTCTTCGCCAGTCGTGATACGTTTTACGGCTCCTGGGGTTGGCCGGCAGGGTGGATGTGAAGAGAAAACCATCGACCCCCGAGGCCGCCGGACAAGTTACGGATTAGTCCACAAACGCCCTACCGCGTGCGGTTGTTGCTCACGTGCCAGTCGCTCTGTCCCTCGTAGCCGACATAACCCAGGGCGATGTTGTCGGTAATGGTGACATTGCGCGAGGACGGGATCACCCGGATGCGCGGCATGCCCACTTTACCTTTGTTCCCCGCAAATTTATAGGCCAGCACGTTGTTGCGGATAGTCAATCCGTTGGCGGCATTCACCGTGATTCCGTGCGTGTGGTTGCCGATGATCGAGTTGTTCTCGATCAGGATGTTGCGGTAATGCCACCGGGGGTCCTGCGTCCGATCCTTGCCGTTGCCCATGAAGATGTTCTGAATGTAATCGCCGTCACCCACGTCAATCGTGTTGCCCCGGATGACGACATCCGAACTGGAGGGTCGTTTCGTGGTCTTCCAGAACTGGATCATGTCGCCGTGATCCCTGGAATTCAGCGACCGCTTGAAATCGTGCAGGTAGTTGTTTTCGATCACCACCGACTGCACATCGACGAAATTCATCCCGTCCGACCGGATCGAGTGAAACTCATTGCCGAGAACAGCAACGTCTCTCGAATTTGTAACCAGTAAAGCCTTCCACCAGCGCGTAAATGTGGAGTTAACAATGGAGATTGCGTCTGAGTCTCTTATTGAGAGCCCTTTCCCGGACCCGTAACCATTGGCACTGGGAGACATTCCCTCAGCTAAGGCACCAACAAAGCGGCATCCGCTGAATCCGATTTCACGACTTCCGACTATGAAGTTAAGCCTGTGGCGCACCGGCTCGCCGCCGAAACGGTAGGTGAAGAGGATGCCCTCGAAATTGATCCGCGCCGCATTGCGGAGTGTCATGCCCGTGAAACAGGCCGGCCGCCCGGGGTCGGCAGAACGCAGCGTGACAGTGGCGCGGAACTTCGAGGACAGGTTCAGCACGCCATAATCGCCGGGCGCGAGAAGCAGCACCTTTCCGCCCGAGGCCGAGGAAAGTGCGCGGTCGAGTTCCGCCGGGCCGGAAACCGGCTTGTGATTGGCCGGGCGGTCGGGGTCGGGGGCGATGCGCGCGGCCTCGCAGGCGGGTGCGGCGGCGACTGTCCCCGGCCACAGCGAGACGGCCGTGGCGATCGCCAAGGCGCGCAACAGCGATTTCAGAAAACCCGATTTCCCGATACCGATACCGGACATGGTCCAACCCCCCGATGTTCGGGCCTCGGAACCCGAAGGCCCGTCGCTGCCATCGTAATCCAGCGTGGCGTTTGACGAAAGGGCGAGCCTATTCCGGCACGAAACGCGGCAGGCGCGGCAGGCTCAGTGCCATGAACTCCTGAAGCCGGGCGTCGGCCTCCGCCTCGGTCTCGTCGGGGCGGATCGGGGTGACGAAGCGCACCAGCGCGCCATCGGTGCGACCCATGGCCAGGCTGTCGTAGAGCACGCTCATCTTGGCGGAGAAATCGTTGACCATGCGCTTGCCGCGCTGCTCGAACCAGTAATAGACTAGCTGCTCGGACAGCTCCTTTCGGATCACCGCGCGGTTGACGGTGAAGGTACCATAGGGCGTGTCGCCCGGCGTGATCTCGGTGGGGTCGAAGCTGTAGATCTCCCAGCCGCCCACGGGCAGGCAAACCTCGGGCGAATGGATGCCGCTGCCGTCGGTCTGCTTGTCGTAGAAGGCCACGAACATGTTGACATAGGACATCCCGCCCGGCGCGATATAGCTGGTGTTGAGGTAGTCGCTGGCGCCCAACGTCTTTTCAACCTGCGGGTCGAGCCGCGCGCTGGATCCCGACCAGCCGGAAATCTGCTGCGGGAAGAGTGCGAAGGGATCGCGGTCCACCCGCGCCGCCTCGCCCGCGTTCTGGCTGACCCAGGCCAGCGACACGGCCAGCGTCAACAGCGCGCCCGCCGCCAGCGCCGCCGAGGCCCGGATCCCGAGGATGCGCGTGGAAATGGTGCCGAAGCCTTCGAAATCGAGGTCGATCGCTTCGGCCAGCGGCTTGGGATCGCGGGTCAGCCGTTGCAGTGCGACCGCCATGCCGAAAAGGATCGCCACGCAGGACAGGAAGATCACCCAGCCCTCGAAGAAATGCAGGAAGCCTTCGGCCTGTTCGATCCCGTAGCGGTCCACCAGCACGCCGATCACCCCGATGCGGAAGGAGTTCATCAGCACCGTCAGCGGCGCGGCGGAGAGAAGCAGCACTATCTTGTGCCAGAACGGGCCGCGATAGAGGATCGCGAAGAGATAGGAGAAGCTGAGGATTGGGAAGAGGTAACGCAGCCCCGAGCAGGCCTCGGCCACCTGAAGCTTGTAGACGCCCAGGTCGATCACGTTGCCTTCCAGATAGACCGGCACGCCCGCAAGGCTGACGAACCACACCCCGATCACGGATGAGACCTGTTGCAGGAAAATGGTGAGCTGCCAGTAGACGAATTGCGGCAGCGGCAGCATGAAGACCAAGTGCACGACGGGCAGCTGATGCGTGATCCCGCGGCGCCATCCGAAGACCGTCAGCATTACGCCGCCGACCCAGACGATCATCGCATAGGTCACGATGTCGGGGATGCGGGTGAGGTTGCCCAGAACAGCGACGACCAGCGCCGCGAGGATCACCGCGACGCCGGGCCAGCGGTCGGTCACGTTCGGGTCGGGCAACGGCCTGCGTCGCAACTCCCGCAGGAAGAGATAGAGCGAGATCGCCGGGATCAGGGGCCCGTGGCTGTATTCGGCGGTGGACCAGGCCTGCGCCAGCGACACGATCCCGATCCAGAAGATCGGCACGGATCCGGCCACGAGCAGCACGAACCAGAGAAGCCCAGGCAGGTTCACCGAGACGCCCCCGCCCAGCCGCATCGTGCTGTCCATCGTCTTGAGGTCGGCCATCACTTCCCCTCGTCGGCCGGCGCGGGCACCCGCCGCACCGGTTACTTACCGATCCGAACGCCCCGCCGCGGTATTCTAGAGCCACGCGCTCCCGAATTCGACATTAAGTTGCCCATGCCCCTATGACTTTTCATTGGCTCTTCCAGACTGGATCGCTTCGCGGATGCCGGTTTCAACGGGGTGGGAAGATGTTGGATTTCTCGCGAATCGTACAGGTAAGTCTTGGATTTCCGTGCATTATCTGGCCGATTGCGACGGCCATGACACGAAAAAACTGCGAATGTCTGAACCCCAGCGAGGGAATCGGCGATTTCCCCCGCATTGTTTCTGCCGGGAAACAGGCCGTTACGGCTTCAGGGTGAATTGCCGCTGCAAGGTCAGGAACACCATGTTCCCCGTGGCCGAACCGCTGCCGCTCTCGTCGGACATCCGGAACTCGTAGCCGGCCGAGAGCCCCCAATCCTTGGTCAGGCTGCGGTTGTAGGTGGCGCGCAGGTTGGTGCGCTCCCGCTCGACCGCGGTGCCGATGCCGGCATCGGCGTTCTGGGCATAGAAGGCGTCGAAGGCCATGCTGGAATCGTTGTTGATCGTGACGGTGTAATTCACATTGGCCGTCGTGGTGCGCACCTCGTTGTTGAGCGAGCTGGTGCGTACGCGGCGTTCCACCGAAGCGCCGATCTGGCTGCGCGGCATCACATGCGTGACGTTCAGGCTGCCGATCGCGGTCACGCTGTCCTGGGCGCCGCGGGTTACGCCGGCGCTGAAGGAGAGCGTGCCCGAAGGCAGGGCCATGTCGCGAATGACCCGCGCAGTGGTGCGCCCGCCATTGGTGCCGAAGACCCGGTCCACAGAGGCGGCGATCGTGCCGTTGCCTAGCGTGCGCGTCACGGTGAGCGAGCCCGTCGCGCCGGTATCGGTGTCGGAAACCGGGATCGCGGCCAGGGTTTCGTCGACGCGCGAGAAGCCCACGGTGGCGTCCACGGTCGTCACGGGCGAAAGCAGGTGGTTCACCCCGGCGAGCACGTCGATGGTTTCGCGGTTGGTCTGTTCGGGGTCTTCGGCCTCGTAGTCGGTGAAGCCCAACTGGACCCGGCCTTGCGTAACCTGCGTGAGTTGCAGGAAGGAAGTTACCGTCCCCGTCGTGCTGCGCACATCGAAGAGGTTGGGATTGATCGTGTCGCGGAAATCGCGGTCGCGGTGGCGGACCTCGAAGAGGAAGCCCAGCGGCGCATTGACTCCGGTGCGCAGGCTCAGGTTCAGCCGCGTGTCGTTGCGGGTGCCGTTGTCGTCGACCAGGTCGCTTTCGTCGATGATCCCGTCCAGGTTCACGTCGGTCAGCGGCCGGAAGAAGTCGAGATCGACCTCGCGGTAGTTGGCGCTGCCCTGGAAGGTACTGTTGGCGCCCTGGCGGGCATAGGAAAGCCCCACGGACGGATCTTCGAAAACGCCGCCATCGGTGCCGGTATTGGGTTTGTCCACGATGCGGGCAATGCCGCTCAGATCGAACTGGAGCTGTTCATTGGCCTTCAGGCTGCTGACATTGAGCGACAGCCGGTTCTCGAAACGCTTCGTGTCGCCGTCGGACGGATCGTCGAGCCCCAGATTGTCGTCATAGCGCAGCGACGAATCCAGCCCCAGCGTGACCGTCAGGCCAGTGCCAGTGCCCTGCGGAACGCCGGTGGTCGTCTGCTGCTGCTGTTGCTGCTGCTGCGCCGGAGTGACGGTTCCGGCGGCTGTGGTGCCGCCGGTCGTCAGTTGCTGGCCAATCGCGGGCGAGAGTGCCGTGACGCAGGCCGCCCCCCCTGCTACGATAAAGGACAGCCTTGCTTGCCGTTTTTTCACTTGCTCTCCTTATTCGAACAAACGGCGCTGCGGTACGACGACGACATCTCCGGGCTGAAGTTCCGTACTTCCTTTGATGCTCTTGCCCCGTCCCGTGCCCCGATAATTGAAAAGATATTTTTTCATCACACCCGTATCCGGGTCAGCCCTGCGCAATTCGATGCGCTTGGAGGCTGCGAATTGTGTCAGACCGCCGGCCTCGGCCAGGATCTGAAGGATTGTCGTGCCGGGCGTTACCAGCAATTTGCCCGGCGCCCCGACCTCACCCATGATATAGGCGTCGATGGTCGGTCCCGTGGCGACAGTGCCAAACGCGGTCAGCGGCGGCGGCGCCAAGGCCGCGACCGAGACGAAGACCGTCGGCGCGGTCGCGAAATTGGGCGCCAACCCCGAGGTCAGCGCCGCACGGACGGCATCGACCGAACGGCCGCCCGCCTGCACCGTGCCCACCAGCGGAAAGCTGAAACTGCCATCGGGCAGGATCAGAACCCTGCGGTTGAGGTTGGGGTCTTCCAGCACTTCGATCTGAAGAGCGTCCCCCGGTTTGATCTGGTAGCCACTCTGGGCCATGGCGCTGGTCGCCAGCACCGAAGCCATAAGGAAGCTCAAGAGAAACCTGATCATTGCTCGCGCTTGCAGTTTTTCCATTTCGTTACTCCCTTCGTACCCTGTTTCCCATTCTGCACCAATCCGTCGCCGACACAAAACATCATCACTGCGGCAGATTTGCAGCGTATTTTCGGCACCCGGATGGAGGTTCCGGGCCTTATTCGGTGGCCGTGGCGCCCTCGGCGGGTGCGCTGAGCCGGGCGACCTCCGCCTCGACCTCGGCCATGAATTCGGGCGGGTTGGCCGGATCGACCAACTCAATCACCTTTCGATAGGTTTCCAGCGCCGCGGCGTCCTGTTCCAGCGCGGCGTAGGTCCGCGCCAGGTGGTAGCGCACCGCCGGGTCGCCGGGCATGCCCTCGCTGGCCGGCAGCAGGTGGTTGAGCGCGGCGTCGTTATCGCCCATCCGGTGCGCGATCCACCCGAACGTGTCCTGGAATTGCGGCACGTCCGAGCCGCGCAGGCGCTTGGCGATGAGATAGGCGCGTTCCAGCGCCTCCGGCTCGTCGCGATGGGTCGAGAGCAGGCTGGCCAGGTTGTTGGCGATCACCGCGGAATTGCTGTTCTGCTCATAGAGCTGTTCATAAACGGCGATGGCACCCTCGATGTCGCCCACCTTCTGCAATTCGCCCGCCAGCGCCCATTGCAGGTTCAGGCTTTTGGGCAGGCGGGTGAGGCCGTCCTGAAGCACCTTCTGCGCCCGGTCCGGGTTGCCCTCGGCGGTGTGGAGGCGGTAGCGCGCCATCCAGAACTGTTCGTTCTCCGGGAACTCGTCGTTCAGGTTTTGGTAGACCTCGTCGGCGGCCTCGGTCTGGCCATCGACCGAGAGCGCGAAGGCCCGCACGAAGCGCAGCCCGGCATTGCCCGGATCGTCCGCGAGCAGCGACTCGACGCGGGTCAGCGCACCTTCCACATCGCCCCGCGCCAGGAGCGTACGGATCAGCGCGATCCCGGCGCCGGAGCCCAGTTCCGGGTCGCGCGACAGCTCGTCGAGGAAATCGGTCAGCTCCTCCGTCCGGTTCTGTGCGGCCAGGCGGCGCGCCGTCAGTTCCTTCGAGATCACATTGGCCTCGGCTGAGCCGATGCCTTCGAGCGACGAGACAACCGAATCGATCCGGCCCCAGTCCTGCATCTCGATATAGACATTGCCGAGTGCGGCCAGCAGGTCAGTGTTCGCGGGCGCCAGCCGCAGTGCGTCGATCAGCACCCCCTCGGCGGTGAGATAGCTTTCCTCCTGCACCAGATGCGCGGCGTAGCGCAGCGAGGTGTCGGGCGCGTTGCGGGACGCTTCGACAGCCAGCGCCAGCATCTCGCCCATCAGGCGGCGGTTGCCGTCGCGTTCATGCGCGCGCGCCATCAGCGTCAAAAGCTCGGGGTCGCGCGGCGCCTGCCCCAGCCCGGTGCGCAGCAGGATGATCGCGTCGCCCGTCTTGTCGTCCTCGATCAGCCAATGCGCCTTGAGCTTGATCGCACCGACATTGCTGCGATCCTCCGCCAGGACCTGTTCCACCAGCGCACGCGCGCCCACGGCGTTGCCGCTGCGAAAGAGCATCCGCGCCAGGTCCACCTCGATCTGGCGGGTGGTTTGCGTGCGCTCGGCGCCCTCCAGGATCGCCTCCATCTCGGCGATGGCGTCCTGCTCGTTGCCGGCATTGAAATTCAGCTTGGCGCGCAACGCCCGGAAAAGCGGCTCGTTCGGTCCGCCGCCTGCGATGATCATGTCCAGCTCGCCAATCGCGGCCTCGCGCCCGCGGAACGTTTCCAGAAAGCTCAGCAATTGCTCGACCGGGGCGGTGTCCTCGGCCTCCGGGTCGGCCTCGCTGCGCAGGAATGCCTCGGCATCGTCGATCTTGTCCTGCGAGACATAGACCCGCACCAGGAGTTGCTTGACCCCCGGATCGTCGGGAAACTCCACGAGCATTTCCTCGAGCTGCGCCTCGATCGCCGCGACGTCGCCCAGTTCCTGCAGGACCCCCAGCCGCAGGGAATAGAGGCTTTCGCGCTCCCCGCCCTCGACATTGGCGAAGGCGGCGTCGATATCCGTCAGCGCGCGGGTCCAGTCCTCGGCGCGGATCGCGTCGTCGATGCGCACCTGCCAGGCGCTGTACAAGCCCGGATTGTCTTCCAGCAAGACCAGCGCCTTCTCGGCGCCGGCGGCGCGGCCCTTGGCGTCGCGGTCGCGCGCGGCGCGGAAATAGGCGGCGGTGTTGTTGATCGACTGCACCAGCGTGTCGTCCGGGTCGATCTCGGCGGCGGCCTTTCCGTGGCGTTCCACCTCTTCCCAGTTGCCGGTGCGCAGGGCCATCTGAGCCAGGGCGCGGCGACCCTCCAGGTTGTCGGGATACTGTTCGACCAGGCGCAGATACTGGCTGTAGGCTTCCTGCACATTGCCGCGTTCGCGTTCGACGCGGGCATAGGCCAGGCGGGCCTCCTTGTGCTGGCCGTTCAGCTTGAAGACATTGCGGAATTCGACGAGCGCGCGCTCGACATCGCCCTCTTCCAGCAGGGCCATGCCGGTCTGGAAATGTTTCTCGGCGCGCTCTTCCGCCGATTCACAGGCACTGAGCAGTCCCACACCCAGCATCAGAGCCGTAACCAGAAGAAGCCGCTTGAGCGTCGCCGCCAGTTTTGTCATCCGGGTCATGTTCCACCAGTCCGATTTACCGCGAGCCGCTGCCGCGCGGGTGCTGCCGGCGGTTGGGCTCAATATCCCGTGCCGCGAACCACCACGAGAATCGTTCTCAGCAGGATAGCGCAATCGGAAATGAGGGAAATGGCGCGATAATACTGCGTGTCGTAACCGGCGCGCGCCATGAAGGACGTGTTGTTGCGGTCCTTGACCTGCCACAGTCCGGTGATGCCGGGGCGGATCTTGTAATAAGCCTTGCCGGGATAGAGCGGCGCCTGGTCCACCATCATCGGGCGCGGCCCGACAAGGGACATCTCGCCGCGCAGGACATTCCAGAATTGCGGCAGCTCGTCCATGGAGGTCTTGCGCAGCAGCCGGCCGACCAGCGTCACGCGCGGGTCGTTCTTGAGCTTCTGCGTCAGGTCCCATTCGCGCCGGGCTTCGGGATTGGCGTCCAGGTATTCCTGGAAGATCTTGTCGGCATCCGGGACCATCGTGCGCAGCTTGAGCAGCTTGAAGGTCTTGCCGTTCCGGCCCAGTCGCTTCTGCCAGTAGAACGGCGCCGCGCCGTCGCGCAGGACAGCGAGCGCCAGGATCAGCGTCAGCGGAAGGACGATCGGCGCGGAGAGCAGCACGAAGCACAGATCGAAGAGACGCTTGCCATATTGTTCGTAGAATGTGGCGGACCGCCTGGTCGCGGCGGTGAAACCAAAGGCAGAGGGTACGCCAACATCTTCGTTGGCAATATTCTTAAGGTGCAACGTCACTGTGGTTCCCCTCGACAGCAGCATACTCATAACACTTATGTGATCCGTCCCTGTCCCGGACGCTGAAGACCACCGCTCTACCCTCTAACAATCATTAACAAAGAACGGATGAAACTCAAACGCTATTTGGATTTCGCCACAATCGTGAAATTCGTGTAACATATTGGAAACAAACACTGTTTCTTGAAAATACACAATAAAAATCGACCTTTGCGCCCAGGAATGTGGCAAAGTTGGGACGGAAGTCGGGAAGATTCAGCAGAATGTGACTGGCGCATTCGCCAAAGATTGTCCCGAAGACGGCAACAGTACCCATGTTAACCGGCTCACTGTTCCGTGATGATACTGTGATGCGTCCGTGAGTCGCAAGTTTTCGGAAATTTGAAAGCTGATACCGTGTCACAACCGGGCGGCGCAGAGGGGGCGGCGGCCGGGCGATTCGTTGGAGACATCGGTACAATCTCGACTCTGCCTTTGAATTGTCTCGAAGTCTCCTAGAATCGCTGCATATTATGGGACGAAAGGGATGCTGCGCTTGCAAGATCACCTGATTCCGGCGCAACCTTGGCGGGCTGTTTCAGCGCGCCGGTTAGTATTGGGGGACGTGCGGGCCGGACCCGTGCGTGCGAGGGGCCTCATGGTTTGCGGGGTGGGTTTTAAAAGGTGGAAGGCGCATTGCGGGATATGGCCTTGACAGGGTTCTACGTGGATTTCTTCGGTCTCGACCAGAGGCCCTTCACTCTGCTGCCTGACCCTGACTTCCTGTTCTGGTCGGCGCAGCACAAGCGCGGCTATTCGATCCTGGAATTCGGCATTCTGTCGCGGGCGCCGATCACCATCCTGACCGGCGAGATCGGGGCAGGAAAGACGACGCTGCTGCAATTCCTGCTGCGCCAGATGGAACCGTCGGTCACCGTCGGGCTGGTCTCCAACGCCCAGGGCGGGCGCGGGGAATTGCTGCAATGGGTGCTCAACGCGCTCTCCGTGCCGATAGAGCGGGGCGCGAGCTATGTGCAGATGTTCCAGACATTGCAGGATTACCTGGTCAGCGAATACGCCGAGGGCCGCCGCGTCGTGCTGATCTTCGACGAGGCACAGAACCTGTCGCTGGAAGGGCTTGAAGAGCTCCGGATGCTGACAAATATCAATGCCAACAAGGATGAAGTGCTGCAACTCATCCTTGTCGGCCAGCCGGAGTTGCGGGATCTGATCCTCAAGCCCGAGCTTCGCCAGTTGACACAGCGCGTCGCGGCCAGCTTCCATCTGGAGCGGATGAACTTGGAAACGCTGCGCGGCTATATCCGGCACCGGCTCCAGAAAGCCGGCGGCACGGGGGACGAATTCGACGCCGATGCCTGCACGCTCATCCACAAGACCACCAGGGGCGTGCCGCGGCTGACAAACCAGTTGTGCGATTTTTCAATGCTCTATGCCTGGAGCGCCGAAACGAAGGTCGTCACCGAATATGTCGTCCAGTCGGTCATAGACGACGGCGTTTTCTTCGGCGGCCAATCGCTTGAACAGGAGACTACCGAGTAGATGGACAACATCCGGTTTTACCTGTCGATTTTCATCCGGCGGCTGCCCTATTTCCTGGCCGTCGCCACGGTGGTCTCCGCCGTGTCGGTGATCGTCGCGAAGACCCTGCCGCCAGCCTATGTCTCGCAGATGCGGCTGATCGTGGAATCGCCGCAGATCCCGACCAACCTGGCGCCCAGCACGGTCGCGACCCCGGCGCTGGAACAGTTGCAGATCGTCGAGCAGCGCCTGCTGACGCGGCCCAACCTGCTGGACATTGCGAACCGTCTGAAGGTCATGCCCGACCAGGACCGCATGAACCCCGATCAGATCGTGGACGGGATGCGCGCACGCACCCAGATCCGCACCAGCGCGGGCCGCGGCCAGGCGACGCTGATGCAGATCTCCTTCGAGGCGATCTCCGCGCAGAACGCGGCCGGGGTGCTCAACGAGTATCTCACCGAGATCCAGCAGGAGGACGTGGAATACCGCAAGGGCCGCGCCATCCAGACGCTGGAATTTTTCGAGCAGGAGGTCGATCGGCTGAGCGACGCGCTGGAAAAGCGCAGCGCCGCGATCCTGACCTTCAAGCAAAACAACTCCGACGCGCTGCCGGCGAGCCTGCCGTTCCGCGAAACGCAGCAGGCGGCGCTCCAGACCAATCTGGAACAGATCGACCGGCAGATTTTCTCGCTGGAGAGCCAGCGCGAGAAGCTGATGGAGGTCTACAATTCCACCGGCCAGGTCGTCGGCACGGCCAACCAGAATCTCAGCCCGGCGGAGCAACAGCTCCAGCAGCTTCGCGCGCAGCTCAACAACGACCTGGTGGTTTATTCGGAGACCAACCCGCGCATCAAGCTGCTCAGGGCGCGGATCGCCAGCCTGGAGGAATCCGTGGCCGCCCAGCAGGCCGCGCAGCCGACGCAGTCGAACACGCAGACAGGCAATTCCGCGCTCGACATCCAGCTTGCGCAGCTCGACGCTCAGCTCATCACGCTCAAGGACCAGAAGAAGACGCTGGAAGAGCGGATCGCGAAGCTGACCGATTCGATCCAGCGGACGCCGGCGAACGCCGTGACGCTGGACGATCTGCAACGCGACTACGACAACATCCAGGCGCAGTACAACACCGCCGTCGCGCGGCTCTCGGCGGCCTCCACCGGGGAGCGGATCGAGGTCATGTCGCGCGGGCAGCGCATTTCCGTCGTCGAACAGCCTGCCGTGCCCAGCGCACCGACCAAGCCCAACCGGATGCTGATCGCCGGCGGCGGCACCGCCTTCGGAATTCTGCTGGGTCTGGCGCTGGTGCTGCTGCTGGAATTCCTCAACCGCACGCCGCGCCGGCCCGAGGATCTGATCAACAAGCTGGAGGTCTGGCCGATCGCCACGATCCCCTATGTCCAGACCCGAAGCGAGGTGATGGTGCGCCGCATCCGGCGGCTGCTTCTGGTTGCCGTGATCCTGGTGGGCATACCGGCTGCGGTGTGGGCCGTTCATACCTATTATCAACCGCTTGATCTGATCGCGGATCGGGTCATGGACAAGTTGGGCATGCGCTGGTGATGCAGGATCTCATGAGGGAGGTGTCATAATGGACAGGCTTCAGATGGCACTGGAAAAGGCCCGCGCCAAACGCGAACAGGCAGGGGCGCCCGGACCCGAAACGCGGCCCTTCGGCGACGGCTCGAAGCCGTCGGCGGTGGAGCCCGCCAAGCCGGAGCCGCCCCGCGAGAAACAGGCCACGCCAGTGGAAATGCCTGAGGTCTGGAAGGTGCTGGCGCCGCTGCATATCAACGAAAAGGAAATGATCCAGAACCGTCTGGTGTCCTTGCAGGGTGGCCCGGAAGCCGCACCCTATGACATGCTGCGCACCAAGATCGCGCAGCAGGCCAGGGTACGCGGCTGGCGGCGCATCGCGCTGGTCTCACCACACAGCGCCTGCGGCAAGAGCACGACGGCCGCCAATCTGGGCTTCAGCTTCGGACGCCAGGAGGACAAGCGCACCATGGTGCTGGATTTCGACCTGCGCCGCATGGGGCTGGCGCGCATCCTCGCACAGCGCTGTCAGAACAGCATGGGCGACGTGCTCACGCGGCGGGTCTCGTTCCAGGCGCATGCTTTGCGGCATGGCCATAACGTGATTTTCGGGCTGAACTGCAGTGAGGTCAGCAATCCGTCGGAGATTCTGCAAAGCCGACAGGCGGACGAGGTCCTGTCGGAGATCGAGGATACCTACGAGCCGGATTTCGTGTTCTTCGATACGCCGCCGCTGATGGCCAGCGACGACAGCCACGGGTTCCTCAAGAACGTGGACTGCGCGCTGCTGATCGCCGCCGCGGAACAGACCACGATGGACGAGATCGACGTGGCGGAACGCCAGCTTGCCGAGCTTACGAACGTGATGGGCATCGTGTTGAACAAGTGCCGGTACACGAGCGGGGCCCACGGCTATGAATACGGCTATTACTGAGGGCCGGCCCGACGCCGCGGTCATCATCCCGCATTACAACGACGTCACCCGCCTTGGCCGCTGCCTCGACGCGCTGCTGCGCAACGACACGACAGACGCCGAGATCGTGGTCGTGGACAACGGCTCCACCCAACCGCTCGACGATCTGCGCGCGCGCTTCCCCGCCGTCCGCTTCCTGGTGGAGGCGGAAAAGGGCGCCGCCGCCGCGCGCAATCGCGGCGTGCGGGAGACGACGGCGCCGCTGCTCTGTTTCATCGACGCGGATTGCGTCCCGGACCATGATTGGCTGAGCGTTGCGCGGGAGGTGGCGGACCGCGCCGACCTGGTCGGGGGCCGGGTGGACGTATTCGACGAGACCCCGCCACCGCGGTCCGGCGCCGAAGCGTTCGAGGCCATCTTCGCCTTCAATTTCCGCCGCTATATCGAGGTGCAGGGGTTTTCCGGCGCTGGCAATCTGGTGACGCGCCGCGATGTCTTCGACGCGATCGGCGGCTTCGTCAACGGCGTCTCGGAAGATCGCGAATGGACCATGCGCGCGGTGGCCCGCGGTTACAGCCTGGTCTACGAGGACCGGCTGCGCGTCACCCATCCCTCGCGCCAGGACTGGCCCGCGCTGCGGGTGAAATGGCAGCGCATGACGCGCGAGGGCTTCCAACTCAACGGGACATCGCCGGGGCGGCGGCTGCGCTGGGGATTGCGCGGGCTGGCCATGCCGGCCAGCGCCGTGGCGCATACGCCCAAGGTGCTGCTCAGCGGCAAGCTGGACACGCCGGGCGAATATCTGCGGGCGGTCGCGACGCTGGTGCGGCTCAGATGCCTGCGGATGGTCTGGATGCTGCGCCAGTCTCTCGGCCTGCCGATCTGAAGGGGCGGGCGTTGCCCACAACAAAGAAAGGGGCCGCGAACGGCCCCTTTCCAGATCTTGATTGCCGGTATGGCGTTACGCGGCCTTGCGGCGGCGCCGTGCCAGCCCGATGCCGCCGAGCGCGGTCAGCAGGAGGAGGCCACCCGCGGGCAACGGAACCTGCGACACGATCACATCAACATTGGCCAAGCTTCCGACCTGATCACCGAAGAAGACGGTCAGCGTGCCCGTCGATCCGGCTGTCAGCACCGTGTTGGTCTGACCACCTTCCAGCGCGACACTCGTCCCGCCGCTCCACGACAGGGTGCCGCCCGGGAAGGACCCGGTCGGGTTCACCGTGGCAGGCAGACCCGCGCCGAGGGTCAGGTTACTGCCAGTGTCGTTGGAGAACGTGAAAATCGCCTGTTGACCGGAGACCACATTCTGAAGCGACGCATCGTAGATGAAAATGTCGCTCTGATTGGTGATCGAGACATTGGTCGCGACCGCATCCGTGATGTCGTCGGTGATGTTCACGACGGCGGCTTTCGCGGCGACCGGAGCAAATGCCAGCGATGCTGCGAGAGCCACACCAGCCAGTTTCATTAGTTTCATTACTCAGACCCCTCTTGAATTGTACAGGACGAACCCAAACAAGCACGAAGCGGTCCACCCTCGGATTTCCAAGGTATCACGGACCCGTGAATCCGCAAGGGATTCCATTAACAAACATGGCGAAATCCGGGCGGTGCGATGTTTTGCGGCAACGAAAAGCGCTTATCCACAGCTCTGTTTCCATACAGTGAACGATCATCACCGATTCGCGCAGAAGTTGGGCAGGATCATGGCGAATCTACTGATCGGGCGATTCCTTGCCACCCCAGGCTGAACAACCATCCCGTGACGAAGCCGCCCAGATGCGTCTCCCAGGCGAGCAATCCGTCCTCCAGCACCCAGAAGACGGCGTTCAGGATCACCAGCCCGATCAGGTCGAAAATGACCGGCCAGCGGGTCAGCCCGCGGCGGGTCCGGGTGCTCCAGTCCCGGTGCTTCCAGGCGCCGACCAGCCCGAAAAGCGCGCCCGAGGCACCGACCATCGGATGCACGCTGTCGCTGAGCAGCGCCAGCCCCAGCCCGCCGCCGATGCCCGAGAGGACATAGAGCAGCACAAAGCGCGCCTGCCCGACCTGCCGGACCACGACCCGGCCCAGGATCAGCAGCACCAGCATGTTGCCGCCCAGATGCACCAGTCCGGCATGCAGGAACGGATAGGTGAAGAACATCAGCACCGGCTGCGCGGCATAGTTCGGCTGCCAGTTGCCCAGCAGCCCCTGCCAGAAGGCGCCGTTCTGATAGGCCAGGCTGCGCCAGAGCCGCGAGCCGATAAGCCCGTGATCGGCCGCGATGAGCGTCAGTTCGACCAGGCAGGGCAGGATCACGAAGAAGGCCACCACCGGCGCGGGATGCGCCAGCCAGGCCGACCAGCGCGACCGGGGCGCGTCGTTATCCTTCTGCGTACTCATGCCCCAGCCTTGGCCCGCCGCGCCGGCGACGGCAAGGCCATGCACGTCGCGGGTGGGCAATCAGCCGCGGACAAGGCGCTGCCGTAGCAGGACATGGGCGGTAGCGGCGATGAGCGAGAGCGCCAGCCCTCCGCCGCTCAGCAGCGTACCGGACGTGCCCGGCGCCAGCCTGTCGGCGAGGAGTGTCAGGACAGTGCCCGCCAGCCCGATCAGGCCAAGCCAGACCAGAAGCATCAGGCTGGCACGCAGCATACGCCCGGCATAGGCGGGCACGGCCTTTTCCTTCCAGTGATCGGATATCCCGCGCGCGCCCACGACATGCGCCGCGCGCCGCGCGGTCGCGGCCACCGCCCGCGCCTCCGCCAGCAGCGGCAGCCGCAGCAGCAGTTCGACCAGCAGGACGGTTATCACGATTGTCAGAACCCAGGTCATCCGCGCCGCGTCATCCTTGCCCGCCCTCCGTTGCTGTCCGTTCTAGGACGTTTCGGCCGTTCGTTACAGCCATCATCGACGGGTGAAGCGCCCGGTCGCCTCGTCGTAGTAGAGCACGGGCCGTTCGGGGAAGGCGGCGATGACCGCGCGGTTGCTCTCGGGGCCGAGATCCTGGGCGAAGACAGGCTTGTCCGCTGGAAACCACGGATCGTTGAAGAAGAGCGCCGAGGATGCCTGCCGTGTCGCCTTGAACAGGATCAGCGGGGCCGCGGTGCCTTCCGTCTGTGGCAGGGCGAGATGCCTGTAATGATCGTCATAGGCGCGGTGATCGTGGTAACGCGTCACGCCCCGGTAGCTGAGGAAGACGGTCACCGAAAAAAGGCACAGCACCAGGAGCGCGGTGTTGAGCCCGCGCGCGCCGCCGGCAACACCTTCCGCGTCCAGCCGGGAGCGGAGCACCTGGAACCCGCGCGCGGAGAGATAGGCCAGCGGCGCGATCACCAGGAACCAGTAGCGCGGGCCGACATAATAGCTGGCGGCGAACCAGTAGAAGGCGTGGGCCACGGCAATGGTGACGACGACCAGCGCCATCGCCCAGTCGGCGCGCGTCTTGCGCCCCCAGATCAGGAGCGCCCAGACCAGCGCCAGCGATCCGATCCCCCAGCCCATGAAATCGGTGTGCAGCGCCGAGATGTTGTTGAGCGTGTTGACGAATCCCTCCCAGGGCGAATGGTCGAGCGGCAGAAGCTCCATATGGCCCCAACCTTCCGGGGCGCCAATGCCGCCGCCGAAGCCGAAGGCGTTCGACCCGCCCTGCCAGGTGCGGATGTAGTAATCCGACAAGGTGGTGCGCAGGGCGTCCCCGGTAAAATGAAGGTTGTAGGCAAAGATCAAGCCGCCCGTCGCGATGCAGCCCAGGCTGTAGCTGATCGCGCGCGGCAGTTGCCTGCGCAGATCCGTGTGGAAGAGCAAAAAGGCGCCGGTCAGAACGCCGATGAGCAGCCCGTCGAGGTTGCGCGTCAGAAAGAGCCAGCCCAGGGCAAGCCCGGCCGCGAGGATCAGGGCATGGGCACGCACGCCTTGCGTCTCTTCCGACCGCAACAGAAGCCACCAGGCCCCCAGCATGAGAAAGAGAGCCAGACTGTGCGACATCAGCGTGGCCGACATCGCGATCAGCCAGGGCGAAGTTGCAAGCAGCAGCGTGCCGATCATCGCGGTACGCTCTCCGGCGGTGCGCCGCATCAGGTCATGCGCGAGCGGGATCGACAACGCCCCCAGCACCGGGTTGACGAGCCAGGGCGCGCCGGCCAGCACGCCGAGTGCCAGCACCGCGGGCCAGCCGGGGGTGAAGACCGAAATCCAGCGCCCCTCATGCGTGTCGAGCAGGTAATGCTCGAAAGCCGCCCGCGCGGCCTCGGGCAGGGCCGGAAGCTCGAGCACGCCACCGGCATAGCTGCGCGCCTGGAAAAGATAGGCCAGTTCGTCCTGCACGTGCATGACCCTCTCGAACGCGAACCAGGCGAGAAGGAGCGTGGCAACGAAGGAGAACGCGGTCAGCAGCCATACGGCACCCCGCCCGCGCGGCAGCCGGACCCCATCCGGCGCGGTCACGGCGATGGCCGCGATGGTTAGCAGGTTGATCAGGCCAAGCCCGCCGCCGGCGGCCAGTTGCAGCCGAAAGCGCAGAAGATTGTCGAGCCGCAGATAGTCCAACAGGGACACCGTGAAGGCGCAGCTCAGCACGAGGAAGAGCAGGACCGGCAGGACTCCGAACGTGGACAGAAAGCGACGCAGGCCGGACCAGGCTACATTGGCGGCCAGAACCCCTGCCGCAAGGACGCCCTGCGCCACGGCGATGCCGAACATAACCGTCTCCATTCCCGAGCGCGGCGGCAGAAAAAGCTCCGGATACCAGAGCGGTTGCGTGACATAGAGCTGCGACGCGCCGCCGATCATCAGCGCGGCGGTCAGAACCCCCGTCGCGAACGCACCGCGCCAGTGCAGCGCGCCCAGCACGATGAACGCCAGACCCACGACGGCCAGCCACCAGCAGGCGAGGCCGCGCGTGGTCCCGCCAAGCATCTGTTGCGCGGCCAGCACCAGTACCGAAAGACCGACCAGCGCGGCCATCGCGGCGCAGGCCGCCCGCCTGCGATGCAGAAGGCCCTGCAAGGCTGGCAGGAAATGATCGCCTCGTGTCTCTTGCACCGGCATGGGTATTCCTCGCTCACAGGGCCTGTGTGGGCAGGCATTCAGGGCGCGGTACGCATTCGGGCCGCCGGAACCGACTCCGGATTCTCAAGCGCTACGCGCGGGCGTGCGCCGGATGACAAGCCGCAGCAGAACGATAATCAGGAACAGACCGCCATAGATGATGACGGTTTCGGCCCGGTATTTCTCGGCCATGAACCAATGCAGAAGGGTCAGCGGAGCGGCCAGATAGACCCACCGCTGAAGGGTTTTCCAGCCGGGGCCCAAACGGCGCACCGACCAGTCGTTGGACGTCGCGGCCATTACCGCAAAAATGAACAGACCGATCCAGCCGAAGAGCACCAGCGGTTCGGTGAAACTCAGGAGGACCCCCCGCAAAGGTTCCTGCATGAGCCAGATATAGGTGTGTATGGTGGTGTAACCGAAGGCGGCGACGCCGATATAACGCCTGCGCTTCAGAAACCAGCGCGGCCAGGCCCGGCCGCGGAACAGGCGCTGCACCGGGGTGACGGCAAGACCCATCAGCAGGAACCACACCGCGAAGACGCCGGTCCAGTAGAAGATCATGCCGCGGCGCATGTCATTGAACAGATGCTCGTAGGCGAGCCACAGCAACGGAACCGCCAGAACCAGCCAGAGCAGGAAGATGTTATCCCTGAATTTCTTGAACACCTGATCCACCGCTTACTCCGTCTGCTGCTTTGAGAGTATACAACAACTTGCCAGTATTCGCATTCATGTCAAATCTTTGCGGGCACTCGCCGAATGCGCGAATTGTGCAAGTGCCACCAGCCTCGCGCGTATCTCGACTGGCGCCCGATCCTGCGCAGGTTGGCGCATTGGGGGCGCATTGTGCATAATCCGGCAACGCGGACTTGGAAATCCTCACGGTCAGTTTACCGGTTCAGCGCAAGCCGGTAACCTTTGGGCAGAGGGTGGCGAATCGGTTCAATGGTTGGGAGATCTGGCGTGTTTCAGAAACGTGCTGCCGCAATTTCACTGATCGGGGCGTTGGTTTTCAGCCCGACCGCCGCGCTGGCCTATATCGGGCCGGGGCTGGGCGCCGGGGCGATCGCGGCCGTTCTCGGCGTGGTCGGGTCGATCTTCCTGGCCGTCTTCGCGGTGCTCTACTACCCGATCAAGCGCATGTTGCGCAAAAGGCGCGGCGAGGCCAAGACCGAAGCGGACGAGGCCGCGGAGTGATGCGGCCCTGGCCGGGCGATCGTGTCTGACTATTCCACGCTCGACCGGGTGCTGCACCGGCTGGCGCTCGGCGTGCCGGTCCTGCCGGAGATGCTCCACGATATCGAGCGCGCCGCCTTCCTGAAATCCGCGCCGCCCTTCGAGCCCGGCGGCCATGTTTTCGTCACCGGGCTGGCGCGCGCGGGCACCACGATCCTGATGCGCGAGTTGCACGCCACCGGCGTCTTCGGCTCGCTCACCTATGCCGACATGCCTTTCGTGCTGGCGCCCAATCTCTGGGCGCGGCTGTCGCGCGGTGGCGGCGGGTCGGAGTTGAAGGAACGCGCGCATGGCGACGGCATCGCGGTCAATGAGGAGAGCCCCGAGGCGCTCGACGAAGTCTATTGGCGTGTCGTCTGCGACATCGACTATATCCGGCCCGACGGCCTGCGCCCGCACGAACCAGGCGCCGCCGCCATCGCCGGTTACGCCGATTACATCCGGCTGATCCTGCGGCGCACCGGCCGCGCGCGCTACCTCACGAAGAACAACAACACCCTGCTGCGGCTGGCCGCGCTGGCCGATGCCTGGCCCGACGCGCATTTCCTGGTGCCGCTGCGCGATCCGCTGCAACACGCCGGCAGCCTGCTGGCGCAGCACCGGCGGTTCCTGGGGGCCGACGCCTTCACCCGCAACTACATGACATGGCTCGGCCATCACGAGTTCGGCGCAACGCACCGGCCCTATCTTTTCGGCGGCGGGCCGACTGGCAACCCGGACAGTCTCGATTACTGGCTCACGGTCTGGCTGCGTGCCCATGAGCATCTGCGCGACACTGCGGCGGACCGCGAAAATATCGTCATCCTGCCCCATGAGGAGATGAGCCGCGATCCGGAGATCTGGACGCGCCTCATGGACCGGCTGGGGCTGGAGCCGCGCGCACCTTCCGAGATGCGCGAGATCGCCCCGCGCGAGGTGCCCGACCACGACGCCGCGCTGGCGGAGGAGGCGCGGGCGTTGCACCGAACGCTGGCGGAGGCGAATAGTCTGGAACGTGGCGTTGAGGTGTTGGAAAAATAACGTCGTGGCACGCGGCCGACCGGCACCGGCGCTACGAGATGGGCCTCACGCTCCAGAAGCTCAAGTGACGCCGGGCGCGGCTCAGCGCAGCGCCGCCTCGATATTGCCGCCATCGACGGTCATCACGTGGCCGGTCGTCCGCTCGCTGGTTGCAAGGTCGGTGAACGCCTTGGCGACATGCCGCGCCTCGACCTCGCGGCCTAGCAGATTGCCGGCCATGTAGCTGTCGGGATCGGTCCCGCGTGCCTCCGCCCGCTCGGCGATGAAATCGCCGGTCAACAGGCCCGAGCGGATGCGGTCGGCATTGACGCCGTTGACGCGGATTCCGTCGGGGCCGAGTTCCAGCGCAAGCTGCCGCAGCAGAAAGAAGGTCGCCGCCTTGGGCAGACCGTAAGCACCGAAATTGCGGCCCGGATTCACCGCCTGCTTGGAGATGTTGAACAGGATCTGGCCGCCCCGGCCCTGGGCGCGCATCACCCCTGTCGCGGCGCGGGCAAAGGCGTTGTGGGCGAAGAAGTTCAACTCGAAACTCTGGCGCAGCACCGCCTCGTCGAGCCCAGCCATGTCCCCGGAAGTTGCCGCACCGGCATTCGACAGCAGGATGTCGATCCCGCCGAAGCGCCGCACGCAGCGCGCCAGCGCCTCGGCCGCCGCGCCGGGTTCGGTGATGTCCATCGCCGCGCCGCCATGCCACGGGCCGAGCGCCGCCAACGCCTCATCGAGCGCCGCGGCCTCGCGGTCCACCAGAAAGACCTGCGCGCCCTGTGCGGCGAAGGCAGCGGCACAGGCCCGGCCGATGGCCCCCGCCCCGCCGGTGATCAGCACCACGCGCCCGGTCAGGACCGGCGGCACACCCTTGCCCAGCTTGGCCTGTTCGAGCGACCAATATTCGGCGTCGAACGTGTCGGCCTCGCCGATGGGCCGGAAGCCGCCCGCCGCCTCGCCCTCCCGCATCACCTCCAGCGTCTGTTCGGCCAGGTCGGCGGCGGCGGAGGCGGCCTTGGCGGTCGCCCCGATCCCGGCCAGGCCGAGACCCTCCATCCAGGCCACGCAAGGATGCGGCGAGACCAGCGTCTTTGCGCCGCCGAAACGCGGTGCGTTGCGGTCGAAATAGGCCCGGTAGTCCTGCAAGAAGGTCTCAACCGCACCCGCGAGTGCCGCACGCCCGCTGGCCAGGACGTCGCGGGTCAGCAGCAGCGGGAAACGCTTGGTGCGCAGCACGTGATCGGGCGTGGCGACCCCGCGCCGCGACAGGTCGGCCAGATCCCGGCTGGCCAGGAAGTCCCGTACCTCCGCTCCGTCGCGCAGGTCGAGCACCGGCATGGCTGCGTCCGGGTTGCTCTGATGCGCCGCCATGACATCGCCGACGAGGCCGCGCAGCACCGGCAGGATCTCCTGCGGCTCAGGCCCGCGTGCCACCGCCGCGGCCGGTTTCAGCGGCCCCCGGCGCCGGGCGAGCCAGTCGCAGACCTCATTGGTATGCGCGATGATCCGGTCATAGCTCTCGCGGGCGGTGGCCCCGAAGGCGAAATGGCCATGGTTCTTCAGCAACAGGCCCTCGACCTGCGGATTGGTCTCGAACACCTCCGCCGCAGCCTTGGCCAGCCCGAAGCCCGGCAGGATGTAAGGCACCACCGCCAGGCGGTCGCCGAATATCTCGCGCAGCGCTGCGTCCAAGTCCGGCAGGTTGGCCAGCGCCAGGAACGGGGTGGCATGGGTGTGATCGACGAAGACATGCGGCAGGTTGGCGTGCAGCAGCGTCTCGACGGACGGGTTGGGCGCGCTGCTGTCGAGCAGGTTGCGGCGTTGCTGGTTGACCATTTCCTCGTCGCTGAGCGCGTCGAGCGCGCGCAGTTCCAGCAGCGGGTCCAGCAGGACGCCCGGCAGGCCCGGCGCCTCGATATCGCCCAGATCCCAGCCCGAACCCTTGACATGCAGAACCCGGACCTCGTTGCCGTAGAGGTCGCGGCGCGTGAGCTTGACCGAGGTGTTGCCGCCGCCATGCATGACAAGATCGGGGTTCTGTCCGATCAGGCGCGAGGTATAGACCCTGAGCGCGAGCTGCCGGTCCGCCGGATCGTCGCCCGCCTGCGCCATGCAGTGCGCCGCCGCTGCGTCATCCCACTGGTTCTCGAATTTCATGCTGCCTGCCTTGGTGGTTTTCATTTCCGGGCGTGTTCGGGAAACAGCGCCGCCAGCCCCGAAGCCGAGGCCGGGCACACGCCGCGTTCGGTGATCAGCCCGGTCACCAGACGCGCCGGGGTCACGTCGAAGGCCGGGTTGCGCGTCGGGGTCGCGTCGGGCGATATCTGCACCTCGGCGCGGCTGCCATCGGCGAGCTTGCCGGGCACATGCGTCACCTCGCGGCCGTCGCGCTCCTCGATCGGGATCTCGGACAGGCCGTCTGTCACCGTCCAGTCCACCGTGGGCGAGGGCAGCGCGACGTAGAAGGGCACGCCGTTGTCCTGCGCCGCCAGCGCTTTCAGATAGGTTCCGATCTTGTTGCACACGTCCCCGGCGGCGGTGGTCCGGTCGGTGCCGACAATCACCATGTCGATCTCGCCGCGCTGCATCAGATGCCCGCCGGCATTGTCCACCACAAGGTCATGCGGCACGCCGTGCCCGGCCATCTCCCAGGCGGTGAGCAGCGCGCCCTGCCCGCGCGGGCGCGTCTCATCGACGAAGACATGCACCGGGATGCCGGCCTCCATCGCGTGATAGATGGGCGAGGTCGCGGTGCCCCAGTCCACCGTGGCCAGCCAGCCGGCATTGCAATGGGTCAGCACCCGCACCGGTTCGCCGATAGGCTTGCCGGCGGCGATCCCGCGCATGATCTCCAGCCCGTGCTGCCCGATCCTGCGGTTGTTCTCCACATCCTCGTCGCAGATCGCGGCGGCGCGCGGGAACGCCGCCTCGGCGCGCGAAGCGGGGTCCAGCGGACGCAGCAACTCGCGCATCGCGTCGAGCGCCCAACGCAGGTTGATCGCCGTCGGACGGGTCGCGTGCAGCACCTGCCAGGCGTTCTCCAGCGCCGTGTCGCCGGGGTCGCGGCGCATCTGCTCGGCGATGCCATAGGCCGCCGTCGCGCCGATCAGCGGCGCGCCGCGCACCCACATGTCGCGGATCGCGGTGGCGAAGTCCTCCAGCCTGCGCAGCGTGACGACGCGGAACTCGTGCGGCAGCCAGCGCTGGTCGATGATGCGCACCTCGTCGGCGTCGGCGTCGTGCCAGATCGAACGGTAATGGGTGTCGCCAACCCTCATGTCACGGTCTCCCTGATGCCCGCCACGCCGCGGCTGCTGGCGGGGACACTGTCCCCAAGCCTGGCGAATCTATAAGGCTGCACTGGCGCGAAGGCCAGCCTTCCGGCGGCTGTCACATGGCCGGCGCACCGGGCGGCGGGATCAGGAACGTGCGGACGCATCCCGATTGTCCGACCGCGTCCGCCGCGTCATAGCGTCCGCCCCAGCGCGCTGCGGAAACTCTCCTCGGCCAGCGCCGCGCCCTTGTCCCAGCCGAATTGCGCGCTGCGCGCCAGCGCCTTTCCGGCCAGGTCGGCCTGCAGGCCCGGTTCGGTCAGCAGGCGGACCGCCTGCGCGGCCAGATCCTCGACCGAGAGCGGGTCGAAATAGAGCCCGCCATCGCCCACCACTTCCGGCAGGCTGCCGCGGTCCGACGACAGGACCGGCGTGCCGCAGGACATCGCCTCCAGCGCGGGCAGGCCGAAGCCTTCCCAGAGCGACGGGAAAACCAGCGCGTCGGCGGTGTTCAGAAGCTCCGCCAGTTCTGCGTCGTCGATCTCGCCGGTGAAGACGATGCTGCCGGAGCGCCGCGCATCCGCCGCCGCGCTGGCCTGCAACTCCTCCACATTGTCCCAGAAGCGCGCGCCGGCGGTGCGCCCGACGATGGCCAGCCGCAGCCCCGGCACATGGTCGAGGATCGCCGGCATCGCTTCGATCAGGCGCAGCACGTTCTTGTGCCGGTTGAAGCCGCCCAGATAGACCAGCAGCGGCGCGCCCTCGGGGATCGCGTGGCGGGCACGCACCGCCGCCAGCCTTTCCGTGTCCCCGATCGGGTGAAAGGCCGCGTCCCCGCCCTCGGTGATCGTGTCGATCCGGCTGCGCGGAATGCGCAGGATGCGCGTCAGATCGGTCGCGGAAGCCTCCGATATGGTCATTACCCGCGTCGCCTGCATCTTCGCCAGCCAGCATTTCGCCTGCCAGAGCCGGAAATTCAGCCGCCGGGGAAAGATCAGGTCGGGGAAGCGTTCCGGGATCGTGTCGTGATAGCAGACGACGCTGGGCCGCCGCGCCGGGAGCGGGAAATAGGAATAGACCGCCGGGTAGAAGAAGAGGTCGCAATCCATCCCGCGGGCAGAACGCATCATCGTCAGCAAGTCCGCCCCGCCGCGCGCCGCCGCGCCGCTGGAGGCTTCCGACATCGACCGGCCGGAGCCCGCGACGACCACATCCACCCCGCCGGGCACCGGCCGCGTGGGCGGCTGGTCGAAGAGCAGGCTGTAGCGGAAGCCGCTGTCGCGCGCGGCAAGCGCGGCGATCAGGTTGCGGGTGAACCGCCCGAAACCGCGCTCGTTCTCCCACGAACTCGCATCGACGCCGATATGGACTCCACCTTCACCCCTTGCCATGGCGCGCCTTAAGATAGGGGGCCGTGGCCGCGAGCCCGGCTTCCAGCGTGAAATCGGGGGCGTAGCCGAGCCGCGCCTGTGCGCGGGCGATGCTGCAATGCCCCTGCGCGGAGTAAAGCGTAAGCATGTGCCGGTCGGGCCAGGTCTCGCCCCCGCCTGCCCGCCGGCGCAGGCGGCGGACCAGCGATTCGAACCGCTCGCGCCCCAGCAGGTGCCGGCCCCAGGCGCCGATCCGCGCCGCGACGGAGGGGCCGGCGGGTGGCGCCTCATCCGGTTCCGGGCCCAGCCGCGCCTCCAGATCGGTCAGCGGGACATGGCGCAGGCCGCCCGCGCCGATGATCGCCGCGTAGCCTCCCAGCAAGTCGGACCAGGCGACCGTTTCCCGCCCGGAGACAATGAACCGCTCGCGCCCCGGATCGTCCAGCATCGCGGCGCGCAGCATCGCCTGCACCACGTCGCCCACGAAGACCGCATTGCAGCGCCCCTCCGGCTCGGGCAGCACGACCGTTCCGGCCGCCAGCGCATCGGCCAGCCCGTCGGTCCAGAGCGCGCTGCCCGGACCGTAGACCAGCGTCGGTTGCAGGATCGCAGCGGGCAGCGGGCCGTCGATCAACCGGCGTTCCATCGCCATCTTGGCGGCGCGGTAGGGACCGCCGCCGGGGCGCGAAATCGGGCTTTCCTCGGTCAGGTCGGCATCGGGCCAGCCATCGTAGACGACGATGGAACTGGCATGGACGATCCGCCCCACCCCGGCGTCAACCGCTTGGGAATAAAGGGTTTCAAAGGCTTCCAGGTTGCTGTCGCCCGAGGCGCGCACGTCATAGGCCAGGTGAAAGAGCACCGCCTGCCCGGCCAGCCCGCGGGCCAGCGCAGCGCCGTCGCCAAGCCCGCCGGTCAGCACGCGCACCCCTTGATCGCCGAGCGCGCGCGCGCCGTGGCGGCTGCGCAGCAGGACCGTCACCCGCGCGCCCGCTGCCAGCAGCGCCTCGACCAGCGCGCGGCCGATGAACCCGGTCGCGCCGGTGACGAAAACCGCCTTTCCGTCCAATGGCTTGACATCTTCGCGTTGCATGTCACCCCTGTAATTCGTGCCTTGTGCGCATCATCCGCACCTGTCAACAGACCGTTGCGCAGCCGAGCCTAGCCCAGTGCATCCGCGCATGCTATTCCGCATTGCAGCAAA
The DNA here is from genome assembly GCF_003122205.1 of Maritimibacter sp. 55A14. Lineage (GTDB taxonomy): Bacteria > Pseudomonadota > Alphaproteobacteria > Rhodobacterales > Rhodobacteraceae > QEYE01. The sequence continues at coordinate 104,402 of NZ_QEYE01000007.1, read as the reverse complement.
ATTTGATTGATCCGAATTCCGGCACGCGCTTGAACTTGCGGTGCCAAACGAGTTTGAGCGAGGGGCGTAATGAAGATCGGCGTGATCGGCGCGGCCGGGAAGATCGGCCAGATGCGCGTGCAGACGATTGTCGACAATCCCGCGACCACGCTGGCCGCGGTGCTGGACATGGAGATGCACAAGGCCGTCGCCGTCGCCCATGACGCACCCGCCTTCACCGATCTCGACCGGTTCTTCGGCGTGGAGATGGACGCGGTGGTGATCTCCACCCCGGCCCATGTGCGCGAACCACTCTGCCTGGCCGCGTTCGAGCGCGGGCTTCACGTGCTCACCGAAAAGCCTCTCGCACCGACGGTCGAAGGCGGCCAGCGCATCTTGGAGGCCGCGAAATCCGCGGGCCGGATGCTGGGCGCCGGGTTCAACATGCGCTACTACCCATCCTTCGCCTATGTGAAGGATGTGGTGAGCTCCGGCCAGATCGGCGCGATCGACCATGTCCGGGTCTATGGCGGCCATGACGGGCTGGGCCATTTCACCCATGACTGGGAATACCAGGCGCAGTATTCGGGGGGTGGCGCGCTCTGGGATGTGGGCATCCACATGACCGACATGGCCCGCCACATCCTGGGCGAGATCACCAGCGTCTACGGCGTCAGCAGCAACCGGGTGTGGAATGTCGAGGGGTCCGAGGACAACGCCGTGGCGATCTTCAAGAACCCCGACGGTATCCCGGCGATCTACCAGGCCTCCTGGACCGACTGGAAAGGCTACAAGAGCGCGGTCGAGGTCTATGGCAGCCACGGCATGGTGCGCGGCGCCTACGCGCCGATGCAGACCCTGCTGATCACGCTCGACAAGCCCGGCGGCAAACCCTCCAAGCTGCGCAACTTCTATCCCGAGATCATGCTGCGCGAGAAGCTGCGAAGCTGGAAGTCAACCGCGCTGCTGTCCTTCGCGGGCGAGCTGGAGGACTTCCTGAAACTGGTGCGCGGCCAACGCGGGGTGCGCTGCGCCGACGGCCATGCCGGGTTGCGCGCCATCGAGATCGCCACCGCCGTGCCCGAAAGCAGCCGTACCGGGCAGCCGGTGGAGCTGGAGAATCTCGGGGACATGATCGTCTGATGCCGCTGCGCGCACCGGCCAGAAACGGGGATGACCGATGAGCAAAGACCCCACATTGTCCATTGTCCTGACCATCGTGCAGGGCGGCACCTATGTGCGCGACTTCCTGGAGGCCGTGCACTCCTTTCAGGACCCGCCGCCGCTCGACGTGATCGTCCCCTATGACGCCAGCGTGGCCGATGTCGCACAATATGCCGAAGCTTACCCGGAGGTGAACTTCCTCGATCTGGGCACCATCACCCCGATCCGCGCGATCACCTCGGAGGCCGGCAAGCACGAGCTTTACGATCGCCGCCGGTCTGCCGGGCTGGCCGCCGCCAAGGGCGACATCATCGGCATCCTGGAGGATCGCGGCCTGCCGCAGGGCGATTGGGCGCGGACCATCGTGCGGCTCTATGCCGAAACCGGGCGCAACGTGATCGGCGGCGCCATCGAATGCATGGAGCCGGTGAGCACGCTCAACTGGGCCTTCTACGTCACCGATTTCGGCCGCTACGGCCGCCCGTTCGAGACCGGCCCGGCCGACTGGGTGTCGGATGTGAACCTGACCTACAGCCGCAAGGCGCTCGACGAGACAAAACACTTGTGGAAGGACCGCTACCACGAGCCCATCGTGCACTGGTACCTGATCGACCGGGGCGAGGAGCTGCTGCTCTCCAACGAGGTCGTGGTCCATCACCGCCGCCCGAAAACCACATTCCGCGAGTTGCTGCCCGAACGGTTCGATTGGGGCCGGCTCTTCGGCGAAATTCGGGTGCGCAACCAGAGCACCGGCAAGCGCCTGGCGCTGATCGCCGCCGGGCCGCTGATCCCGCCGGTGCTGTGGCTGCGCCATTACCGCATCCAGAAGAGCAAGGGCCGCGGGGGCCGCTATCTCAAGGCGCTGCCCTATGTGATGCTGCTGACCACCGCCTGGACCCTGGGCGAGGTCTGGGGCTACATCACCAAGCGGCCGTAGCGCCGCAGGTCGCCCCAGTTCGGAGATGAGCCGCGCGATTGCTAGACCGCGGGATGGCGATCCGGCGTCTGAGTAGGGCGCTTTATCCCTGTCACTTCCGAACAAGATCGAGGCTTCGCGCAAGCGTCACCACATCGCCAGCCCGTCGGGGCGGTCCGGCGATCGCGCGGCGGCCTGCGGCCTTGATTCCGCGCGAGGCAAGGTCGATCCTTTCCGCAAAGGCCATCACCACCGCTTCGGTCCAGCCTCTCGCCCCCGCTTCAGGACGCGCGCTCGGCCCCTCCCACCGCGGGCCGGGCGAGCTCGAAATAGGTCTTCTCGAACTGCCGATGAACCCAGTCGGGATCGAACCGGTCCTCGCGGCTGCGCACCAGCGCGGCTTCGGCCATGCGCTGCCGCCGCGGCTCGTCGCCCAGAACGTCGGCCACGGCGGCGCAGATCGCGTCGATATCGCCGATGGGGACCACCGCGCCCACGCTCTCGTCGATCAGTTCCACCACGCCCGAACAGGCGGTGGCCACGGCGGGGGTGCCGGCCTGGAACGCCTCGGCGATGGTGAAGGGCAGCGCCTCCCAGCGGGAGGTGAGCAGGAAGAGGTCGGCGGCGCGCAGATAGCGATGCGGCCGCCCGGTCCGGCCGACAAAATTCAGATGCGCGCCAAGCCCCCGCTCGCGCGCCATCGCCTTCAGCCGCTCCTCGTCCGGGCCGTCGCCCGCCACCACGAAGCGATAGCCCGGATGGGTCTGCCGCATCCGCGCCACGCTGTCGATCAGGATGTCGATCCCCTTCTGGTGCATCAGCCGTGCCAACGTCACGATCACCCGCTCGCCGTCGCCCAGAAGCTCCGCCCGCAGGGCCGCGACATCCTCGGCGCTGTCCTCGGGCGGGGGCGAGACGCCCAGCCCGATCACCTTCAGCCGGTCACGCGGCACGCCGCCCACGGTCGCCAGGTCTTCAGCGGACCGATGGCTGGGCGTGATCACCAGATCGCAGCGCCGCGCAATCCGCCCGAAGGCCGCGATCCGCTCCGGCTCGGAGCCGTGATAGGTGACGGCCAACGGAATGCCCCGCCCCGCCCGCGCCAGTTGCGCGACCAGCGCCGGGGCCGATTCGTGGCAATGGATCAGATCGACCGGATGCGCCGCCAGCCAGCGCCGCAGGATCAGCGCGGCGCGCGCCGTGTGCCCCAATCGCGCGGCGATGCCGCCGCCATCGCCCGCCACGAAGCGGGTGGGCAGCGGCAGGAAGTTCGGCTCACTCTCCGGCCCGGCCCACACATCTGCCGTGCCCGCCAGTGTCACCTCGTGGCCCGCGGCGCGCATCCAGTCGCGCAGCCCCAGCACGTGCCGGGTGATGCCGCCCATGCCGAATTGCGTGCCCATCTGCATAATCCGCAGGGGCGGGCGGGGCGCCGCGTCCGTCATCGTCCGACACCCCCGTTGCGGGCAATAATGTCCGGCGGCGCGAGAGATCCGGTTCCTGCCGTTTCGCTCAAGGCGTCTCCTTCCCTTGGGTCAGGCTTTGCCCGGAAATTCTTTGCACAGATTTCTGCAATTGCGAACTGGTGAATTGCGGGGCAGAACAGCGTTCCGATGCGGCAGGGTCCCGCGCTTGTCCGGATCGCGCACGCAAAATGGCCCGGTCCTGCACATCGGGCCTTTCGCGATGCCGAGCGAATGGCTACTGGACAAAGTTGCCCGCAATCCGGAACGCCCCACGCCTCGGACTGGAAGAAGAACATGCCACGGCACATGCCAAGCATCCTGTTGCGCGACGACATCGACGGCCGCGAACTGATGTTCTCAGACCCGCGCGAGGTGATACGCGCCGACGATGCCGGGGACGTGGCCGGGGCGATTGACCGGCTTGAAAGCGCACGGGCGGCAGGCAAATGGTGCGCGGGTTACCTGAGCTACGAGGCCGGTTTTGCCCTTGAGCCGAAGTTGCGCGATGACATGCCGGACGGACACCGCGTGCCGCTGGTCTTGATGGGCGTATTCGATGGCCCGCAAGAGCGGCAGGTTTCGCCCGCGCAAGGGACCGGTGCCGCGCTAACGGATATCCGCCCGGACTGGTCGTTCGAGGACTACGCGCCGCGCTTCGAGCGCGTGCACCGGCATCTGTGCGCCGGCGATTGCTACCAGGCGAACCTGACCTTTCCGATCTCGGCGCGATGGCATGGCGCGCCCGCGGCGCTCTTCGACGCGATGACCGCCCGCCAGCCGGTCCGCTACGCCGCGCTCGTCGATCTGGGCGGGCCCGTCATCCTGTCGCGTTCGCCCGAATTGTTCTTCGAGGTGGATGAGGCCCGCTGGATCGAGACGCACCCGATGAAGGGGACGATCCGCCGCGGCGAAACTCCCCAAGAGGATGCCGAACTGGCGGATTTCCTGCGCAACGACGCGAAGAACCAGGCGGAAAACCTGATGATCGTCGACCTCCTGCGCAACGACATTTCGCGCATCTGCGAGTTGGGCTCGCTCGGTGTGCCGGATCTCTTTCGGGTCGAAACCTATCCGACGCTGCACCAGATGGTCAGCCGCGTGCGGGCAAGACTGGCAAGCGGCGTCACGATCGCCGACATCTTCGCGGCGCTCTTTCCCTGCGGTTCGATCACCGGCGCGCCGAAACTCAAGGCCATGCAGATCCTCCGCGCGCTGGAGGACAGACCGCGCGACATCTATTGCGGGTCCATCGGCATGATCGCCCCCTCAGGCGTGATGCGGTTCAACGTGGCGATCCGCACCATCACCCTGCATGCAGACGGCGAAGCGACCTTCAATGTCGGCGGTGGCGTCGTTTACGATTCGGATGCGCGCTCGGAATATGAGGAATGCCTGCTCAAGGCGCGTTTCGCCGACGGCCCGGAGCCGCCCCGGCTGCCATGAACCGGCGGCTCAAGGCTCAGAAATCCAGCCCGAGATCGAGGGTTCGGGCCGAATGGGTCAGCGCCCCGGCCGAGATATAGTCGACGCCCGTCGCCGCCACCTCCGCGATGCGGTCGAGCCGCATGTTGCCCGAAGCCTCGAGGCAGAGCGCTCCCCCGGTCAGCCGCACCGCCTCGCGCAGGGTCGGCGTGTCCATGTTGTCGAGCAGCACGACATCGGCGACGCCCTCCGCCAGCACTTCCTCGAGCTGCGCCAGCGTGTCGACCTCGATCTCGACCCGGACCATGTGCGAGGCCCGTTCCCCGATCGCCCGCAGCACCGGCCGGATGCCCCCTGCGGCGGCGATGTGGTTGTCCTTCACGAGGATGGCGTCCGAAAGCGAATGGCGGTGGTTGAAGCCGCCGCCATGCAGCACCGCCTGTTTCTCGACGATCCGCAGACCCGGCGTCGTCTTGCGGGTGCAGGTGATCCGCGCCCCGGTGCCCGCCGTCTCGGCAACAAAGGCGGCGGTCAGGGTCGCGATGCCCGAAAGCCGCCCGGCGAAGTTGAGCGCCACGCGCTCGGCCGAGAGGATCGCGCTCGCGGCGCCTGCGATCTCCATCAGCACATCGCCCGCCACGACCTGTGCGCCGTCGGCTTTCAGGACCCGCAGTTCGAGCGTCGGATCGACCATGTGAAAGGCGATGCGGGCGATCTGCATTCCCGACACCACCCCCGGCTCGCGGGCGCGAATTCGGGCGGTGTATTGCGTGCCTTCGGGGATCACGGTGCGGGTGGTGAGATCGCCACAGGCGCCCAGATCCTCCATCAGCGCGTTTCGCACCAGCGGGTCGAGGATCATGTCCGGCAACGGAGGCAAGGTCATCAGGCGAATTCCTTCTCAAGCCGGGCACGGAGCGCGAGAGCCTCGTCCAGCGTCATGCGCCTGCGCGTTCCGGGACGGCAATCAGGGGCGCCGCCAAGAATGACCACCCGGCCGGTGGCGATGCTCTGCATGGTGTCAGGCGCGCAGGCGGCGCGACAGGTCGATCATCCGCTGCACCGCCTGCCGGGCGCCCTCGGCCACCTGTGCATCGACTTCCACCGCGCCCTCCATGCTGTGCAGCGACCAGAGAACCTTTTCGAGCGTGATCTTCTTCATGTGGGGGCACATGTTGCAGGGCCCGACGAATTCGATCCCCGGCAGCGCATCCGAGATGTTCGATGCCATCGAGCATTCAGTGACCAGCAGCGCCTTTTCCGGCTGTTCGCGCGTCACGTAGTCGATGATCCCGGCGGTCGAGCCCGAGAAATCCGCCTCGGCCACCACGTCGGGCGGGCATTCGGGATGGGCGATGATGCGGGTGTCCGGCTGCCAGCCGCGGAACTCGCGCAATTCCTGCGCGGTGAAGCGCTCATGCACGATACAGGAGCCGTCATACCAGACCACCTGCTTGTCCGGCACCTGCATCGCCACGTTCTGCGCGAGGTACTTGTCCGGGGCCATGATGACCGTGTCGGCCTCCAGCCCCGCGACGATCTGCGCGGCGTTCGACGAGGTGCAACAGATGTCCGAGGCCGCCTTCACTTCGGCCGAGGTGTTTACATAGGTGACCACCGGCGCGCCGGGATATCGGCGGCGCATCTCGGCAATGCCCTCCGGCGTGATGCCCTCGGCCAGCGAACAGCCGGCCTCCATGTCCGGGATCAGGACCGTCTTCGACGGGTTCAGGATCTTCGAGGTCTCGGCCATGAAATGCACGCCGCATTGCACGATCACATCCGCCTCGACCTTCGTCGCCTCGATGGCGAGTTGCAGGCTGTCGCCGACCACGTCGGCAATGCCGTGATAGATGTCGGGCGTCATGTAGTTATGCGCGAGGATCACCGCGTTGCGCTCTTTCTTCAGGCGGTTGATCGCCTCGACATAGGGCGCGTGAACGGCCCAGTCGCCGGGCGGCATCACACGGCGCATACGTGTATAAATATCGCCGAGCCGATCCGCCACCTCGAGCGACGGGGCAAGGTCGTAATGCGCGCCGAGCGTCTCGGCGATGGCGGTCTGGTCGAGCATGTCGGGGCTCCATACTCCCGGTCTGCGGCCCAATCATTTGCATGGAAACGAGAAATCGCTCAGGGGCCGAAGTGATGAAAAATAGACGGCTGCTTCCCCGAGGGCAACCGTCATTGGCGAGACCGCTCCAGGCGCTGCCATCGGCGGCTCATATGTGGCTTGAAGACAGGGAGCACAGCCGTCATGTCCCAGCCGGAAAGCGCCCGCACCGCTTCAATCGGCCGGAACAGGCGCAACGGTTGATCGGGCATTGCCACAGGCTGGCGAGACATCGCTCGCCGGGCATTCTGTACGGCATATCGGCGTAACGTCAGGCATACGGCGGATTTCCGTGCCTTAGCACGTTCCGGACAACGCGCGACAGGGCACGACGAGGGATTCGGGTCACCTCTGGACAAGTTCCACGCGGCGGTTCTGCGCTTGTCCGTCGCTTGTCAGGTTCGACGCAACCGGGGCAAGCGGCCCGACTCCGGCAGGCACGATCCGGTCCGAATTCACACCATGTTGCCCGACCAGCGCGTCGACAACCGCCTGCGCACGACGGCGCGAGAGATCAATATTGAATTCGTAACCGCCCGTATTATCGGTATGGCCGACAATGTAGACATCGACATCGGGATTATCCGAAAGCAGCCGGGCCATTTCAGTGAGTGCGTCGGCGGACTCAGAAGTGAGCGTTGCTTCGTTGAAGTCGAAATAGATGTTGTCAAGCGCGACGCGACCGGTTTCCGAGATACTCTCTGCCATTGCCGCCGCATCGAGCATCCTGTTCTCGAAAGCCGCACTTTCCACGATGTTCACATTGATCCAGCGTGGTGCGATGGTGATCTGGGCCTGCAGGGCCGAACCGCCGTCTTCGCGCGCCACGGTGAGAATTCCCATCTTGTTGTTGAGCAGTTTGCGCCACACCGTTTCCCGCAGGCGCGTCAGGTTGCCGCGACCGCACTCGCGGTCGATGCAACTGACAAGCACGTCGAACCCTTCATCGGTGAGCTTTTCCTCGTAGCTCCGGGCGATCTGCAGAATCGACGCCCCGTCAGGCACGCTGTAGACCACGCGTGTCACAGCACCCTCCGCATTCGAGTATTCCTCCGGATCGGTCCGAATGAGAATTCGCTGTGAATCGTAGTCGAGTTTCTCGAACAGCGTGATCTGGGTGCCCTCGAACCGGCCGAAGGCGGGGTGATCGGACGCGCCTTCAACATCCTGGGCCAGGGCGCCGCCGCTCAACACGGTGGCACACACGATTACTATCAGATTGATTACAAGTTTCATGATCCATCCAGTTTAAATTATCAAACCAAGTCAGTGTTTTACTAATTCCACCGCCGTTCCCGCCGGGGTATGGCCCGGAGGTTCCCACGGCATCAGGGTCAGGCGGTTGCCGTGGCATGCCGCGCGCCAGTTTCCGCCGCCGCCAGTGAAAGCCGATGCCGAAGCGGAGGTCACCTCATCGGTAATGGGCTGCGGGCCATCCGAGTTGGGGCCCTCCACAATGCCGTCGAAGGTGAATGTCGCGATGTCGAGTTCCAAACGGCCATTCTCGTCGTGCCAAGCGCCGGAATGCCTGTACACCCGGTAATCAATTCTGACGTCCTCGCGGGAGATGATATGCGGGTCGTCAATTTGGAAGCTTCCGTCTGGTCCGATTGTCAGGACCGGCCCACTCTGATCGTAGCGGACCTCGGCGGCCAGTTCTGCAAATTCATTCCGAAAGCGGAAACTGTCGCGGAGCACGGCCCCGGCCAGGAAATCGGCGGCGTCACGGGTCTGCTCCTCGCCGATGCCCATCCCGCCAAGCATGTCCAGCGCTTCACGTGCGCCATCGAGCTGATCCTCGGGACCGGCGGTTGGACGTTCGATCCAGCGCCCGACAAAGCACTTGCAACCACTGGGCGTCGCGGTCCCGGCTGACAGATCGACTGACAAGTCTGCCCCTGACGGAGAGATCGCGGCAAGCGTGAACGGCGAAGGAGGTGGTGCGATCCCGGTACTGCCCGTCGCCCGGCTCCAGTCGCCATCGACGCCCCGAAGAGCCACTTGCGCTTCGCCGGCCTCGATCTGCAATGTCCCGCCCATCTCCGGTGGCAGTGACACTTCCCTGACCTGAACCGAAAGCGCGGGACCGGTGATCGTCGCCCGGCACTCGCGCCCAAGGTCGATGGCCGGCTTGTGCACCTGCTCCGGGAGCGGCCGCCCGTCCGGCATCGTGATCGCCTCCTCCGCCTGAGCCACGGCCCAATCGAGCCAGCGTCCGGGCGGCAGGAGCTCGGCAGCCTGTTCCGCCTGCCGAAGATAATCTCCGCTTGCAAAGCCAAGTTCAAAAACCCAGGGGAGACCGAAGAGAGGTTCGCCCCAGAAGAAGAACACCTGGGCATCGTAGCTGTGGTCGGGCAATTCGCAGCTCTGCTGCTGCGTGAAGAAACGTTCGATCACATGGTCGCGCTCGGTTGCGGCCGGTACAACCTTGTGGGCGAACCAGTCCGCCGATCCTTCGCGCCACCAGGCCTCGTCCCCATACGCCTCGCCGAAGGCGTCCCTCTGCATCGTGTGCATCCACTCGTGCGCGAGGTCGAAGTCATACAACCGTGATCCGCCGATGCGGTCGGGGAACATGACAATAAGGCAGGTTCCCGCAGGCAATGCGTCCAAGCCGTCGATGTTCTCTTCCAACCAGTGGGATTCGCCGTTTTCAGCGCAATAGGTGAAGGCCATGGATTCGTCGAAACCATCGGTGTGGCTTTCCACAAGCACAACCGCACGGCGGGGCTCGATGACCATGGAGCGTTGAAGCTCCTCGATGCGAGGTGCCATGTCCGAAAGGCGGGCAAGAAGCGCATCCCGCGTACTGGCATCTCCCTCCGGCCTGAGCCGAAAAACGCGCTGCGCACCGACCCTGAGGCCCGGTTCTTCGAGCGGAGCGAAGCCGGCGATTTCCTCCCTGAGCTGGTTCCAGTCCCGATCGGACGGGGCTTCACTGTCCGGCGTGATGCACGAGGCGAAAGCCGGCATGACCGTGAGGGCAATTGCGACAGCGGCGGGAAGCAGGAAAACGAACCGATGTTCCATGTATTCAGGGCGCCCCTGTTTCCAGATCGTCCACCCGGCAGCGGATCGCCGGCAGCGCCGCATGTCGATACAAGCCTCCTGCGGCTGCCGGTCCCATGAAAACATGCAGAAGGCGATAACGTCTAGGGTCGGAACCGCCTTTGACGAACATCTGCGCGAATAGCTGCCAGAGCACCCTTGCGCCGTACCGGCGTCGCGCCGACCGGTCCACGCGGGCGAAGGCAGTGTCGGTGGCGTTGATTAAATTGCCGCCTAATGAAGTGTTGAAGTTTTTCATTTAATCGATAAGAAATCACGAGGCGCGGCTCATATGGAAATATTATCGATAAAATGCGAGACATATGTACGACCTGGACCCACGAGGGCGCGACGGCGCTCTATGACCAGCCGCTGATGGACCTGCTTTACCAGGCGCAGACGGTCCATCGCGCGCATTTCGACCCAAACAAGGTCCAGATGTCGCGCCTGCTGTCGATCAAGACCGGCGGCTGCGCCGAGGACTGCGCCTATTGCTCGCAATCGGCGCGCAACTGCCCGCCTCGAAGCTGATCGAGGTCGAGCGCGTCCTCGCCCAAGCCCGCGCGGCGCGCGAGTCCGGGGCCACGAGGTTCTGCATGGGGGCGGCCTGGCGCGAACCGAAATCCCGTGACATGGACGCGCTCGTGGCCATGGTCGAGGGGGTCAAGGCGCTGGGGATGGAAACCTGCATGACGCTGGGCATGCTGGACGACACGCAGGTGGTGCAACTGCGCGAGGCCGGGCTCGATTACTATAATCACAATCTCGACACATCCGAGCGCTTCTACCCGGAAGTCATCACCACCCGAACCTTCGCAGACCGGATCGACACGCTGAACCGGGTGCAGGAAGCGGGCATCAAGGTCTGCTCCGGCGGCATCCTGGGGATGGGCGAGGAGACTGCGGACCGGCTCGACATGCTGGTGTCGCTCGCCAACCTGCCGGCGCCGCCCGACTCGGTGCCGATCAATATGCTGATGCCACAACCAGGCACACCGCTGGCCGAGGCCGAGCCGGTCGATCCCATAGACTTCGTGCGCATCATCGCCGTGGCCCGGATCATGATGCCGCGCGCGCATGTCCGCCTGTCGGCCGGGCGAAGCGACATGAGCGACGAAATGCAGGCGCTGTGCTTCTTTGCCGGGGCGAATTCGATCTTCGTGGGCGAGACACTGCTGACCGCCGCGAACCCGGAGGAAAACAGCGACATGGCGCTTCTTTCCAGGCTGGGGATCACGCCGATGAAAGCGGAGGTCCAGATCAAGGCGGACGCCGCCGAATGACCGCTGCCGCCCGGTTCGAGGCGGCGCTCGACGCCTTGGCGCAGCGCCATCGCCTGCGCCGGCTGGAACCGCGCGCGGGGCTGGATTTCGCCTCCAACGATTACCTGGGGCTGGCCGGCTCGGCCCTGCTGACCGAGGCCGCGCGCGAGGCTTTGGCACAGGGCGTGCCGCCCGGCGCGGGCGGGTCGCGCCTGCTCAGGGGAAACCATCCCGAGCATGAAGCCCTGGAAGCCGAGGCCGCCGGGTTCTTCGGTGCCGAGGCGGCGCTGTTCATGGGCGGCGGATTCCAGGCCAATCAGGCGATCTTCGCCACCCTGCCCGCCGCCGGTGACCTGATCCTGCATGACGCGCTGGTGCATGCCAGCGCCATCGAGGGCATGCGGCTGGGCCGGGCCGCGGCGCGCGCCTTTCGGCACAATGATGTCGACGGGGCGAAGCAGGTGCTCGCCGACTGGCGAAAGGCTGGCGGGCGCGGGCAGGTCTGGATCGCCGTGGAAAGCGTCTATTCGATGGAGGGCGATCTCGCCCCCCTCGACGACCTGGCTCAACTGGCGCATGAGGCGGAGGCCGTGCTCGTGGTGGACGAAGCCCATGCCACCGGCGTGTTCGGCCCCGAGGGCCGGGGACTGGCGCATGGGCTGAAGGCGGAGCTTCTGACACTGCACACCTGCGGCAAGGGGCTCGGGGTGTCGGGCGGGCTGATCTGCGGGCCGCGGGCGATGATCGACATGCTGATCGCCCGCGCGCGCCCGTTCATCTTCGCCACCGCCCCGTCGCCCCTGACCGCCGCCGTGCTGCGCGCCGCGCTGCGTGCGTTGCAGGAACTCCCGGAACTGCTGCGCGATGCGCACAGGCGCATGGCCCATGCCCATGCAGAGGCGCGGAACTCGTGCGGGCTGGAGGGTCTGCAAAGTCCGATCATCCCCGTCATCATCGGCGCCGACGACGCCACCATGGCCCGCGCGCGCGATTTGCAGGAACGGGGTTTCGACGTCCGCGGCATCCGCCCGCCAACGGTACCGCGCGGCACCTCGCGGCTTCGGGTCTCCATCACCGGAAATGTCGGCGCCGCCGATATCACCGCGCTCTTCGCCACTATCGCCGCGCAGCGGGCGGAGGCCGTATGAGACCGCTCGTCGTCACCGGAACCGATACCGGCGTCGGCAAGACGGTCTTTGCCGCCGGCCTGACCGCCGCGCTTCTGGCGACTTACTGGAAGCCGGTTCAGGCCGGGCTGGACGAGGCGACGGACAGCGAGACCGTCGCCGCATTGTCGGGCCGTCCGGTGCTGCCCGAAGCCTACCGGCTGCGGCGCCCGGCCTCGCCGCATCTGGCGGCCGAGGAGATGGGCGTGCGGATCGACCTCGATCGGCTGGCGCTGCCGCAGGTCGACGGCCCGCTTGTGGTGGAAGGGGCGGGCGGCGTGATGGTGCCGCTCACGCGCAAGGCGGTCTATCTCGACCTCTTCGCCCGCTGGCAGACCCCAGTCATCCTGGTCGCCCGCACGCGGCTGGGCACGATCAACCACACCGCGTTGTCGCTCATGGCGCTGCGCAATGCGGGCTGCCCGGTGGCCGGGGTCGCCTTCAACGGACCGCCCGAACCGGAAGTGGAAGAGACCATCGCCGAGATGTTTTCGGTGCCGCATCTGGGGCGTCTGGACCCGCTGGCCGAGCTGACACCCGCCACCCTGGCCCGCGCCTTCGACGCCATCGACACAGGCACCATACAAACTGCGATACGGGGCGCGCTATGACCCCGCTGAAGTTCGACGCCCGCCACCTCTGGCATCCTTACACGAATGTCGCCGACCCCGGCCCGATGCATCTGATCACGGGGGCCGAAGGGGTCTGGCTGACGCGGGAGGACGGCACCCGCATGATCGACGCCATGTCGTCCTGGTGGTGCGCCATTCACGGCCATCGTCACCCCCGGATCGTTTCGGAAATGCAGCGGCAGCTGGACCGGATGCCTCATGTGATGTTCGGCGGCCTGACCCATGGCCCGGCCATCGAACTGGGCCGTAAACTAGTTGGCATGCTACCGCGCGGGCTCGACCGGATCTTCTATTGCGACAGCGGATCGGTGGCGGTCGAGGTGGCGCTGAAGATGGCGGTGCAGGCCCAGATGGCCCGCGGCCGCGACACCAGGACCGAGTTCGCCACCATTCGCGGCGGCTATCACGGCGACACATGGAAGGCGATGAGCGTCTGCGACCCGGTGAACGGCATGCACGGTCTCTTTCGCGGGGCGCTCTCGATCCAGCACTTCCTGCCGTGCCCGCCCGTGGATCTGGGCGAGGACTGGCCGGACGACCCGCAGCAGAACGGTCTGGCCGCCCTCGAGCGCCTGCTGGCGGAGAAAGGCGATCGGATCGCCGCGCTGATCCTCGAGCCCGTCGTGCAGGGTGCGGGCGGCATGTATTTCTATCATCCCGCCTGGCTGCGCGGCGCGAAGGCCCTGTGCGACGCCCATGGCGTGCTGCTGATCTTCGACGAGATCGCCACCGGCTTCGGCCGCACCGGGCGGATGTTCGCAATCGACCATGCCGACGTGATCCCGGACATCCTCTGCCTCGGCAAGGCGCTGACCGGCGGGCATATCTCCTTTGCCGCGACGGTGGCGACCGAAGCGGTGGCACGCGAAATCGGGGAGAGCGCCGCAGGCGTGTTCATGCACGGTCCCACCTATATGGCCAACCCGCTGGCCTGCGCGGCCGGGACCGCCAGCTTGGAGTTGCTGGAGGATCAAGGCTGGCAGAGCCGGGTGGCAGCTATCGAGGCGCAGTTGCGCGATGAACTCGCCCCGGCGCGCGGCCTGCCGGGGGTGGCGGATGTGCGGGTGCTCGGCGCCATCGGCGTGATCGAGATGCGGGACCGGGTCGACCCGCGTGTCGCCCACCGGCGGGCGCCCGAGACCGGGGTCTGGCTGCGGCCCTTCGGGCGCAACATCTACTGCATGCCGCCCTATGTCATCGCGCCCGACGACCTGAGCCGCGTCACCGCCGCCATGGTCGCCCTGGTCCGGGAGGCGGGATGAGACATCACTGGCTGGCACGGGCGGGGCGTGCGGAGCTGACGCTGGTCTTCGCCGGCTGGGGTCTCGGGCCGATGCCCTTCGCGGGGCTTGCGGGCGCGGGCGATGTGCTTGTTGTGGACGATTACACCGCGCTCGACGACCCGCTGCCGCAGACGGCCGCCTACGACGGCGTGCGCCTTCTGGCCTATTCCTTCGGCGTGGCCGCGGCCGGGCACTGGCTTTCGGCCAGCGGGCTCCGGCCGGTCCGGCTGGCGGCAGTCAACGGCACGCTCTTTCCGGCCGATGAGCGCAAGGGGATCGCACCCGAGATCGTGACGGCGACCGCCGACGGGCTGAGCACGGCAAGCTTTGCGCGGTTTTGCCGGCGCGCGGGCCACAAGGGACCGGTCCCCGCGATCGACATGGCCGCGGCCCAGGCGGAACTGCGCGCCATTGCCGACCGCGGCCCGGCACCGGAGACGCGCTTCGACCGCGTCTGGATTTCGGCGCAGGACCGGATCGTTCCGGCCTCCGCGCAAGAGGCCGCGTGGCGGGACCACGCCGAGGCCATCCGGCGCATTCCGGCATCGCACCAACCCTTCGCGCCGGACCAGCACTGGCAGGAGTGGTTTGCATGAACGGTTTCGTGGCCCGGCGGGCACAGCGCAGTTTCAGCCGCAGTTTCCCCAGCTATCACGCGCGCGCGTGCGAACAGGCCCGCATTGCCGACGACCTGGCGCGGCGGCTGTCGGAACTGGGCGCGCCGGAAACCTTCGGTCGCGCCTTCGAAATCGGCTGCGGCACCGGGCACCTGACCCAGGCACTGCTGCGGCGTTTCACGATATCCTCGCTCACCCTCAACGATCTGCTGCCGGAGGCGGCCGATGTCGCGCACGCCGCGGGGGCCCGCTTCCTTCCGGGGGATGCCCGGACAGTGGCCTGGCCCGATGCGCCCGATCTGATCGCGTCCGCCTCGACGATCCAGTGGCTGGATGACCCGCAGGCGTTCATGAAGAAGGCGGCGCGGTGTCTTGCGCCGGGCGGATGGCTGGCGATCTCCGGGTTCGGGACGGATCAGTTCCGCGAATTGCGGGATCTGGGGTCAACCGCACGGGCCCCCGGACTGTGCCAACCGGAAGCGATGGCAGGCGCAATCCGCTCAGGCGGCGGGGACGCGCTCGACGTGCTGGACGTCAGGCAGGAGCACCGCCGGATGTGGTTCGAGAACCCAACGCAGGTTCTGAAACATCTGCGGCAGACCGGCGTGAACGCCACGGCATCGCGTATCTGGACACGGCACACGCTCAAGGATTTCAACGAGCGATACGTTCGGACCTTCGGCGCCTCCTCGGGCCGCGTCCCGCTCTCCTACAATCCGGTCCTGGTCATCGCCCGCAAGCGGGCCTAGGCCTGCCTCGACAGGTGACGGCGCATGATTGTGCCGGCCCGCACCGCGTCCCGATCGTGAATGGCGGCGATGATCGCCCCGTGATCGGGATCGGAGCGCGGCTTCCAGCGATCCGCATGCCTGGCGAAGAAATGGCGCGCATAGAGAAGCTGCAGATTATGGATTTCCTCGGTCAGGCGCGGCATGCCGCAACCGGCAATGATCGCCATGTGAAACCTGCGATTGGTCTCTTCCCATTCGAAGGCCGTAGCCGACGCCTCGCATTGCGCGTGGATATCCTGCACCTCGGCAATCTGGGCGGCGGTCAGTTTCGGGACCGAGTGCAGGAGCGCGGCAGGTTCCAGCGCCTGACGCATCACGCGCAACTCGTCTATCGTGTTCCGGTCCAGTGGCGAGACGCACATCCCCCGGCGCGGCAGGCTTCTGGCCAACCCGTGCGCCGCAAGCCGCAGCAGGGCCTCGCGCACCGTCACATGGCTGACCCCGAACTTCCGGGCAATATGGTCCTGCCGCAATTTTTCACCCGGCTGCAACTCACCGCGAACGATCCCCATCGAGAGCGTCCGGGAAATATGGTCTGACTTGCTGTCCTGAGGATCGGTCACGAATACGGTCACAAGGTTGACGGTCACGTATCAGTACCCCAGGGCCGCGCAGGACTAAACCCGGAAATCGAGCCCGACACCTCGCGTGATCTGATCCACGGCAATCTCGACCGGCCCCCGACCCGACAGGGTCATTCCGCTGCCTCCCGCGTCCGAATGCCTTGCAGCAATTCCGCGATCTCGGGCCGGCACGAGCCGCAATTCGTGCCCGCGCCGAGCGCCGCGCCAATGGCGTCCACGGACATCAGCCCCTGGTCTTCCACGGCCTGCACGATGGTGTTGATCCCGATACCGAAGCAAGAACACAGAACCGGACCCGGATTGGGCATGTCCGCCGGTGGCCGACCCGTAAACGCGCCCGCCGCCTCGGTTCCGGGCAGGGTCGCAAGATAGTCGCGCTTGACCGCCACGGGTTGCGAGGACACGTAAAGCGCCCCCGCCAGCACGCGCCCCTCATGCAGAACGATCCGCGCGGTGCCCTGCTTTGCATCGAGCAGGGACGCGACCTCGGCGTTCGGCCTGCCGAAAAGGCGCCTTGCCTCCGCTTCCCAGTCCCGAACCGGTGCGCTGCCCGCCAGTTCGGCGCGGTATCCGCTGCGGGTGCGAGCCAGCGCCCAGTAATCCGCTCCCGGCGTCATCGCGTCGCGGGAGACGGCAAACCCGTACCAGGCGGCGGCATATCGCGCGACCGCGACGACACCCGCCTTGCTTTCCGGCTGGCCGGAGAGCGGGTCGGTGGCCGCCGCCACCAGGGCGTCGATCCGGGCCGAGGGTGCGGTTTCCCCGGTCCAATGCATCGGCGCGAACACCTGACCGGGCCGCACGGCATCGGTGATCCGGGCACGCAGGATGGCCGCACCGACAGCGCTGGTCACGCGCACCAGATCGGCGGACGCGATACCAAGGCGCCCGGCATCGGCGGGATGAAGTTCCAGGAACGGCTCCGCCATATGCGCCGACAGCCGCGGGCTGAGCGCCGTGCGCGTCATGGTGTGCCACTGGTCGCGCAGCCGCCCGGTATTGAGCCGGAATGGATAGCGCGGTTCCGTCCGTGCGGCGGGGGGCTTCCATTTGACCGGCAGCAGGCGCGCCTTGCCATCGGGATGGAAGAAGGCGCCGTCGGCAAAGAACCGGCCGCCCGAGCGCCCTTGGGCAATCGGCCAGCGGCGCGGCTCGAAAGCGTCATAGGCGGCGTCGGTCAATCTCGACAGACCCGAGATATCGAAATCCCGCCCAAACCGGCCTGCGATGCCGGAAAGCGCGGCATGTTCACGGAAGATCGCGGCGGGGCCATCGTAATCGAAGACCGCGCCGAACCCCATGCGCCGCCCGACATCCGCCAGGATCTCCCAATCCGGGCGTGCCTGTCCCGGCGCGGGCAGAACCTTGCGCTGCCGGCTGATCGTGCGGTCGGAATTGGTGACGGTGCCGTCCTTCTCTGCCCAGGCCGTGGCGGGCAGCAGCACATCGGCCAGCCGGGCGGTGTCGGTCCGGTCCGTGATATCGCTGACGACGGTGAAGGGACAGGCCGCGATCGCGTCGCGCACCGCATCCGCCTCGGGCATGGAAACGGCGGGATTGGTATGGATGATCCAGAGCGCCCTGACCCGCCCGCGGCCCACGGCGCGGAACATGTCCACAGCCTTCAGCCCCGGCCCATCCGGCACCGAAGGCGCCCCCCAGAAATCGCGCACCGCGGCACGGTGATCGGCATTTTCCAGATCGAGATGACAGGCCAGCGTGTTGGCCAGCCCGCCCACCTCGCGCCCGCCCATCGCGTTGGGCTGTCCGGTGACGGACAGGGGTCCGCAGCCCGGCTTGCCGATCCGCCCCGTTGCCAGATGGCAGTTGAGAATGGCGTTCACCTTGTCGGAGCCCGACGTCGATTGGTTCACGCCCTGGCTGAAGATCGTCACCACCCTTTCGGTGCCGATCCAGAGCCGACAGAACGCCGCGATCTGCGCGTCGCTCAGGCCGGTCGCCGACATGTCGTCATTGCGCGCGGCATCCAGCGTTTCATCGAACCCGTTGCAATGCGAAAGATACGCGTCGTCCAGCGCGCCCCGTTCGCAGATCTCCGCAAAAAGGCGATTGAACAACGCCACGTCGCTGCCCGGTGCGAGGGCCAGATGCATGTCCGCCCCATCGCAGGAAGCGGTGCGCCGCGGGTCTATGACGACGATCCTCGTGCCACGGGCCTTCCGCGCGGCCAGCAGACGCTGGTAGAGCACCGGGTGGCACCAGGCGAGGTTCGAGCCGACCAGCACCACCAGATCGGCCGCGTCGAGATCCTCGTAGGTGCCAGGCACGGTATCGGTGCCGAAGGCGCGCTTGTGCCCGGCCACCGAAGAGGCCATGCAGAGCCGCGAATTCGTGTCGATATTGGCCGAACCGATGAACCCTTTCATCAGCTTGTTGGCGACGTAGTAATCCTCGGTCAGCAACTGGCCGGAGACGTAGAAGGCCACGCTGTCCGGCCCGTCTTTCGCGATGGTCCCGGCAAACCGGTCGGCAACGCGTTGCAGGGCATCGTCCCAGCCCGTCTCCCGCCCGTTCACGCGGGGGACCAACAGCCGCTGCTCAAGCCCCACGGTTTCGCCCAAGGCCGAGCCCTTGGAACAGAGCCGCCCGAAATTGGCCGGATGATCGGGATCGCCCTGCACGTCAAGTCCGCCCTGCCCGTCCGCGCGCAGCAGCACGCCGCAGCCGACACCGCAGTAGGGGCAGGTCGAGCGCGCGGTCACGGCCGGATCCGGGGGGCGCTGCCCCCGTCGCCCTGCGGGCGACTCCCCCGGAATACTTGAACAAGTATGATGTTAATCGGTTCTTCACTGTTCCCCGACAGTCTTGTGGTTGCGGTACAGGCGGGGACGCCGATGACCGCCAAGTGTGATGGCTCTCCATCCCCGATGCACCACGCGGCGGGGGTGGAGAGTTCTCCTCCATCATACTTGTTCAAGTATCCTGGGGGTTTGGGGGCAGCGCCCCCATGACTGCGGCACCGGGTCATGCCGCTCTCCGCTTGTCGAGCGCCGCGCCGTCGAGGAGGATACGGCCCTCTTCCAGTCTAAGCGGGTAGGTCGCGATGCGCCCGTCCTCGCCCTGCGCCTGGCCCGTATTGAGATCGAACACCCAGTTGTGCAGCGGACAGGTCACGGATTGGCCGTGCACGATCCCCTCGCTGAGCGGCCCGCCCTTGTGCGGGCAGGCGTCGGCGGCCGCGAAAACCTCGGCCTCGGCGGTGCGGAAAAGCGCGATGCAGCCCGCCCGCGTCTTGACGATCCGCGCTCCGTGCAGCGGCACCTCGTCGATATGTCCGATGTCGATCCAGCTCATTCCGCCGCCTCCAGCGTCAGGTCGGCGAGCGGCCGGAAGCGATCGGCCTTCTTGGCGTGCTCGGCCCAGGGGTCCTTGCGATAGATGGATTGCGACAGCTCGAACGCCTCGATCAGGCGGGCGCGTTCGCCAGGGTCCGCAACGCGCGCCCGCACCCAGTCAAGCCCGACCTTGGCCAGCCATTTGTAGGGCCGGTCCAGATACCTGGCGTTCTCGCGATAAAGCTGGACGAAGGCCACGGTCACGTCGATGGCCTCCTGCTCCGTGGCCACGTCCGCCAGCCGCTCGGTTTCCTTCACATCCATGCCCGCCGCGCCGCCGACGCCCACCTGATAACCCGAGTCCACGCAGACGATACCGACATCCTTGCAGGTCGCCTCGGCACAGTTGCGCGGGCAGCCCGAGACCGCCAGCTTGACCTTGTGCGGGGTCCACGATCCCCACAGGATTTGTTCCAGCCTGATCCCCAGCCCGGTGCTGTCCTGCGTGCCGAAGCGGCAGTGATCCGTGCCGACGCAGGTCTTCACCGTGCGCAGCCCCTTGGAATAGGCATGTCCCGACACCAGCCCCGCACGGTTCAGATCGGCCCAAATCGCGGGCAAGTCTTCGCCCTTGACGCCCAGGAGGTCGATGCGCTGCCCGCCGGTGACCTTGACGGTGGGCACGTCGTATTTCTCGGCCGCATCGGCGATGGCCCGCAGCTCGCGCGGGTTGGTGATCCCGCCCCACATGCGCGGCACGACGGAAAACGTGCCGTCCTTTTGGATATTGGCGTGCTTGCGTTCGTTGACGAAGCGCGATTGCGGGTCGTCCTGGTGCTCAAGCGGCCAGTCCGCCAGCAGGTAGAAATTCACCGCCGGGCGGCAGACATGGCAGCCATTGGGCGTCTTCCAGCCCAGTTCCTGCCAGACCGCGGGCTGCGATTTCAGTTCCCGTGACTTGATCAGCCGGCGGACGTCCTCATGGCAAAGGTCGGTGCAGCCGCAGACGGGCTGCGCCGTCGGCATCTGGAATTCGTCACCCAGCGTGACCTGGAGAAGCTGCTCCACCAGACCGGTGCAGGTGCCGCAGGAGGCGCTCGCCTTGGTCTGTGCGCGGATCGCCCCGAGGTCAGCGGCCCCGCCTTCGATGGCCTGAACGATGGTGCCCTTGCAAATGCCGTTGCAGCCACAGATCTCCGCCTCAGGCGGCAATGCTGCAACGGCTGAGAGAGGGTCCGCGGCGCCCTCCCCCTGAAAGGCCGGGCCGAAGATCAGCGTCTCGCGCATCTCCTCGATCCCGGTCTCGTCCTTGATCAGGCCGAAGAACCAATTGCCGTCGGCGGTGTCGCCATACATGACGGCCCCCACCAGCCGGTCATCCTCGATGACCAGCCGTTTGTAGATGCCACGGGCGGGATCGCGCAGCACGATGTCCTCGCGCCCCTCGCCTTCGGCGAAATCACCGGCGCTGAAGAGGTCGCAGCCGGTGACCTTGAGCTTGGTGGCGGTGTCGCGGACGACAAAGGCATCCGGCTCGCCCAGGAGGGACCGCGCCAGAACCCTGGCCTGATCGTAGAGCGGCGCGACCAGACCGAAGAGATGCCCGTCGAATTCGACGCATTCCCCGACTGCATATATGTCGGGATCGGTCAGCGATTGCATCTGCGCGTTCACCTCGATGCCGCGCGCCACCTCCAGCCCGGCATCGGTGGCGAGCCGTGTTTCGGGGCGGATGCCCACAGCCATGACGACCAGATCGGCGCCCAGTGTCTCGCCGCTTTCCAGCAGCACCGCCTCGGCCCGGTCCTCGCCCAGGATCGCCTTGGTCGAGGCTTGCGTCCTGATGGTGATGCCCCGGCCCTCAAGATCCTTGCGGAGCAGGTAGCCCGCGGCCTCGTCAAGCTGACGCTCCATCAGGTGACCCATCAGGTGCAGCACGGTCACGTCCATGCCGCGCTCGGACAGGCCAGCGGCGGCCTCCAGCCCCAGCAATCCGCCGCCGATGACCACCGCCTTGCCGCCCTTGCCGGCAGCCTCGATCATGGCGTTGGTGTCGTCGAGATCGCGATAGGTGATCACGCCCGGCAGGTCCTTGCCCGGAACCGGGATGATGAAGGGGGCGGAGCCGGTGGCGATGATCAGCTTGTCATAGGGCACAGGACCGTTCTGGCCTTCGACCAGCTTCGCCTCTCGGTCGATCCGGACCACGTGTTCGCCGAACCGGCAGGTGACGCCATGCGCGGCGTACCAGGCATCGTCATGGGTGACGATATCCGCATAGGTCTTGTCGCCCGACAGCACCGGCGAGAGCATGATGCGGTTGTAGTTGCCGCGCGGCTCGGCGTTGAAAAGGGTGATGTCGTAGGCGTCCGGATCGGCCTCGATCAGATGTTCGATCACGCGGCCCGAGGCCATTCCGGCGCCGATGACGACGAGTTTCTCTGTCATGGGTTCACTCCGCTGCCAGAGCCCTTGGGGCCGGTGTCCGGGGCTTTGCGCCGTGTTCGTATTCTTCGAGGAAATCGAGCACCTCCTGCCGGTAGGCGTAGTAATCGGGATGCCCCAGCAGCGCCTTGCGGGTGCGCGGGCGCGGCAGTTCCACCGATGTGATCTTGCCGATCGTGGCCTGCGGCCCGTTGGTCATCATCACCACCCGGTCGGCCAGCAGGATCGCCTCGTCCACGTCATGGGTGACGCAGATCGCCGTCACCCTTGTGCGCGACCAGACCTCCATCAGCACCTCCTGCAATTCCCAGCGGGTGAGGCTGTCGAGCATTCCGAAGGGCTCATCGAGCAGGAGCAGCTTGGGGCTGAGCGCGAAGGCCCGCGCGATGCCCACGCGCTGCTTCATTCCGTTCGACAGCTCCGATGCGGGCTTGTCCATCGCATCCGCCAGCCCCACGCGTTCGAGGTAGTATTCCACCACATCCTGACGTTCGGCCTGACTGGCTCGGGGGTAGACCTTGTCGACCCCGATAGCGACGTTCTCCCTGGCAGAGAGCCACGGAAAGAGGTTGGGCGACTGGAACACCACCGCGCGCTCCGGATCGGCGCCCTCCACATGGCGGCCATCGAGCTTGATCGCGCCCTTGGAAATCTCGTTGAGCCCGGCGGCCATGGTCAGCACCGTGGACTTGCCGCAGCCGGAATGGCCGATCAGCGAGATGAACTCGCCCCGGTCGATCTTGAGGTCGAAATCCTCGACGACCGTGAGCGGCCCCTTGGGCGTGGGATAGACCTTGTGAAGCTGCGAGAAGTCGAGGAACCGCTCGTCGATCAGACCGGTCTGCGCATCCTTCACCGCCGTGGGCACGCCATGGATCGGGGTAACATCCGGCAATTGCCGCGTGCCCTCGACCCGGGCCTCGATCCCCACATCCATCAGGTACTTGGTGACATCGGCGCGCAGGCGCTTGAACGTCTCGTCCGAATTCATGGCCGAGCGGTCGCGCGGGCGGGGGATCGCAACCCTGAACTCCTGCCCCAGCGTGCCGTCGGGATTGAGCGCGATGATCCGGTCGGCAAGGATGATCGCCTCGTCCACATCGTTGGTGATCAGCACGCAGGTCTTCTTGTCCGCCTCCCAGATACGCTCGATCTCGTCGGCGAGATTGGCGCGCGTCAGCGCATCGAGTGCCGAGAGCGGCTCATCGAGCAGCAGCATCTCAGGGCTCATGGCCAGCGCGCGCGCCACGTTGACCCGCTGGCGCATGCCCCCCGATAGCTCGGCGGGCCGGCGCGTGGCCGCATGGGAAAGCCCGACCATCTTCACGTATTGCGCCACTTTCGCGGCCTTCTCGGCCCTGCTGAGCCGCGGAAAGACCGTATCCACCGCCAGCGCCACGTTGCCGCTCACCGTCAGCCAGGGCATCAGCGAATAACTTTGGAAGATCACCCCGCGTTCTGGTCCCGGACCGGTGATGGGCGCGCCCTTGTAGGTGACGCGGCCTTTGCTGGGGTTGTCCAGTCCCGCCATCAGGTTGACCAGCGTCGTCTTGCCGGTGCCGGAAAATCCGAGGATGACGAGGAACTCCCCCTCCTGCACGTCGAGATCAATGCCCTTGAGCACATCCGTCCTGTGCGTGCCTTCGCCGAACGATCTGGTCACGTTGTCGAACCTGAGAATACTCATGGCACTCACCGGTTGTTCGTGAAGGTGAAGAGCGATTGCAGCGCGTACATCACCCGGTCGAGCAGGAAGCCGATGATCCCGATGGTGAAGACCGCCACCATGATCTTGGCCAGGCTCGAGGAGGAGCCGTTCTGGAACTCGTCCCAGACGAATTTGCCCAGGCCGGGGTTCTGCGCCAGCATCTCGGCGGCGATCAGCACCATCCAGCCCACGCCGAGCGACAGGCGCAGCCCGGTGAAGATCAGCGGCAGCGCCGAGGGCAGCACCAGCTTGGTGATCTTGGTCCAGGTGTTCATCTTGAGCACCTTGGAGACGTTGACCAGATCCTTGTCGATCGAGGCCACGCCAAGCGCGGTATTGATGAGCGTGGGCCAGAGCGAGCAGAGCGTCACCGTGATGGCCGAGATCAGGAACGACTTGGAGAACATCCCGTCATTGGTGGCGTAAACCGCGCTGACGATCATCGTCACGATAGGCAGCCACGCCAGCGGCGAGACCGGCTTGAATATCTGGATGAGCGGGTTCAGTGCCGCATTGGCCGTAGGCGACAGGCCCGCCGCGATGCCCAGCGGCACGGCCACGGCGGTGGCGATCAGAAAGCCGAAGAACACGGTCCGGATCGAGGTCCAGATCTGCTGGTAGTAGCTGGGCGCACCGGTATAGGCGACGTCTTTGACCTTTTCGGGTTGGCCCGCGTCGATGTATCTTTGGTTCCGCTTATCGACCATGGCCTCGAACTTGGCCTGTTTGGCGGCCTTGGCACGCGCGTCCCCGTGCAGGCTTACGGCCTCCACCCAGACCTGCGCAGGGCCCGGCACGGCGCCGAGCGATGTCTGCACCCTGGGTGCCAGCGTGCCCCAGAGCAAAAGAAAGGCGCAGATGGCCAGAAGCGGCACTGCCAGCAGCCGCCATATCTCCTTCATCTGCGCTCGCGGATTGTCGCCGGCGGCGGCCTTGAGTACCGGGGCGAGCCAGCTCAGCCCCAGGACCTGGAACCATTTGTCGGCGGCGTTGATGCGGGTAAAGAGCCGCGCGCGGCGCGCCTCCCTGGCCTCGGCATTGGCGAATTCGGGATCGGCGGTTGTCATCTGGCTTTCCTCGGGTTGAGGGAGAGGCCCTGGGTCCGTGGTGCCCGGAGCGCGGTATCCTGGTGAAACGCGCCCCGGACCTGATCCGGGGCCTCCTGTTTCGGAAGGGTCAGCCTTCGACCTCGGTGCCGACGACAGTCTGTTCGCCTTTCAGGCCAATGGGCAAGCTGTCGAGATAGGCGTTGGGCGCGCGGCCATCGTATGGAATGCCGTCGATGATATCGGCGGCCCGTGTCGGCGCCTTGTAGCCGTCGCTGTTCCAGGGAAAATCGGCTTCATCCGCCAGACCCTCATCGACGAGCAGACGCGCGGCCTCGAGATAGATCTCGGGCTTGTAGACCGAGCGCGCCACCTCGTCATACCAGCTGTCCGGCTTGGGCTCGGCGATCTGGCCCCAGCGCCGCATCTGCGTCAGGTACCAGACAGCGTCCGAGTAGAAGGGATAGGTCGCGTTGTGGCGGAAGAAGACGTTGAAATCGGGAATGTCGCGCTTGTCGCCCTTCTCGAACTCAAAAAAGCCGGTCATCGAGTTGGCGATCACCTCGTAATCGGCGCCCACGTATTCCGGACGACTGAGAATCTCGACCGCCTCGGGACGGTTGGCGTTGTCGTTCTCGTCCAGCCACATCGCCGCGCGGATCAGCGCCTTGGTCACGGCCAGCGTGGTGTTGGGATACTCCCCGGCGAACCCTGCGGTGATCCCGAACACCTTCTCGGGGTTGTTCTTCCAAAGCTGGTAATCGGTGATGACCGGCACGCCGATCCCTTTGAACACCGCCTGCTGGTTCCACGGCTCGCCCACGCAATAGCCATGGATGGTTCCGGCTTCGAGCGTGGCGGGCATCTGCGGCGGCGGAGTGACCGAGAGGTACACATCGGCGCCGATCTGCCCGGTCACGTTCTCGGGGCTGTAATAGCCCGGATGCAGACCGCCGGCGGCCAGCCAGTAGCGCAGCTCGTAATTATGGGTCGAGACCGGAAAGACCATCCCCATATTGAAGGGTTTGCCCTCGGCCTTGTATTCCGCGACCACCGGGGCCAGCGCCTCGGCCGAAATCGGGTGCTGCGGGCGGCCGTCATCCATCCTGGGGATATGCGGCAACATCTTCTCCCAGACCTCGTTCGACACGGTGATGCCGTTGCCGTTCAGGTCCATGGAAAACGGCGTGACGATATGCGCCTCGGTGCCGAAACCGATGGTTGCGGCCAGCGGCTGCCCGGCCAGCATATGCGCGCCGTCCAGTTGCCCGCCGATCACGCCGTCGAGCAGAACCTTCCAGTTGGCCTGCGCCTCCAGCGTGACAAAGAGCCCCTCGTCGAGGAAATACCCCTGTTCATAGGCCACGGCGAGCGGGGCCATGTCGGTCAGCTTGATGAAGCCGAAGGTGAGCTCGTCCTTCTCCAGGTCGAGCATTTCGGCGAAGGCCGGGCTTGCCAGCGCGGTTGAGGCGGCAAGGCCGAGGAGGAGCTTTCTCATCGTCTGTCCTTTCGTTGCGCCCGGCGGAGGAGCCGGGCAAACGCAAAATGGCCACTGCACATCCCGCCGAATATCGGCGGTGCGCGAGCGGCCTTGCTCAGGATTTCCCTGTCATTGGGAGAATTTCGGATCGGCCCACCCCGTTGCAGGCCGATACGCAGATGATGCCGCAGCGCAGCAATTCCGCCAAGCCGAAATACAGGTCTTCGGGCCGATTGACCGCATGTGGCGCGGCGAGGCGCCCAAAAAACGGTCACACATGCTCCGATGGATCAAAAATACATCCATCGAAAAACCCGTCCGGCAGCAGACTCAACCCCCCGCGCGCCGACGCGACCGGCGTGGCGTGCCGAATCGCGCCTTCGACCTTTTCCGACGCGCCGGGCAGATCGCTGCCTGCCACGGCCAGGTGACGACGGTGCAGATCAGCCCGGAAGACGCGCGCCACCTCCTCCAGTGCCCCTGCCGTTTCCAGCCCGTGCGCCATGCCGAGCCGGCGGGCGATCCATTTCGCCTGGCTGCGCCAGGGAAAGGTCGCAGCGCCCCGGTGAAACTCCAGAAAAGTTTCGACGCAGCGCTGCTCTCCCCGGCCGGAAACCGTCAGATGCCCGGACAAGGCGCGGTCGATCAGTTCCGGGGCCACGTCCAGATAGGCTTTGCGTGACAGGATCTCCCCGGCGGTGATGCGGCTTTCAGGCTTCGACAGCCAGCGCCCGGCCTGCCACACCGCCCGCATCAGCCGGCCCAGCAGGTCGGGCTCGGTCTCGGCCCAGTCGGTGCGGACCGCCAGCACCTTTTCGGGCGCGAAGCCCCAGATCGCCCGGCCGGGCAACAGCAGGGCGCCTGCCCCCTGATCCACCGCGACCGAGCCCCAGGGTTCGCCCACGCAGAAGGCATCGATATCGCCCGCGACCAGCGCGTCGGCCATCAGCGGCGGCGGCACCGTGCGAATCTCGATCCCGCCCGCCCCCAGTGCCGTTCCCGCGCACCAGTAGCGCAATAGCTCGACATGCATGGAGAACGGAAACGGGACACCAAAGGTCAGCGGGCCGGACCGGACCTCGGCCAGGGCCTCCGCCGCCCTGACGGGATCGGAGAAATCGAACGCATGGCCGCTCGCCCGCAGCCTGTCCTCGACCGCGCAGCCGACGCCGATGACATTACCGTTGACCGAAAGGACGGACACCGCCGAGATGGGCGTGGACACCCCGCCAAGCCCCATCGCCATGGCAACCGGAACCGGCGACAACAGATGCGCCGCATCCACGCGGCCGAAGGCCAGCATGTCACGCACCGAAGACCAGGACGGCGCGGCGATCAGGTCCAGCGAGATGCCCTCGGCTTCGGCAAACCCCATCTCCTGCGCGATGATCAGCGGCGCCGCGTCGACCAGCGGCATGAAGGCGACAGGAAGCCGGACCGTCTTCATCCCAGCAGCCCCGACGCCGTGACCAGAGCTTCGGCGACATCGGCCACCCGGCGCCCTCGATCCATCGCCGTCTTGCGCAGCAATGCGTAGGCTGCTTCTTCGTCGATGCCCTTTGCCTTCATCAACAGCCCCTTGGCGCGGTCGATGACCTTGCGTTCTTCCAGCGCGCGGCGGGTCTCGGCCAGTTCGGTCCGCATCTGGCGCACCATGCTGAACCGCGCGATGGCCGTGTCCATCACCGGCTTGATCCGTTCGGGCGACAGCCCGTCCACCACATAGGCCGACACGCCCGCCTCGATCGCGGCCTGCGCCAGTCCTCCCGCCGCGCCAGAGACGAACATGGCCACCGGCCTTTCCAGCGGACCGGAGGCCAGGGTCAGTTCCTCCAGCATGTCCCGTGTGGGGTTGTCGATATCTATCAGCACGATATCCGGTGCATGTGCCGCGATCTTTCGGGCCAGACCGCTGGCATCCGCAATCACGATCACGTCGCAGTCGATAGTGTCCTTCAACGCATCCACGATCGCGATGGCCCGATCACGATCTTCCTCGACCACGACGACTGTAAGTTTCGCGCCCATGGACCACCGATTGGCGCGCGCGACGGATCTCGGCAAGCGGCTTTCGCGGGAAACAAGCTCTGCCCCGGCAGGCATTGCCGAAATTTCCGGCATCTGCATAAACTTTCGGCAGCCGGAGCGAAGTATGTGCAGGGCGGAAAGGTTGAAACCCGCTCCGAGGCGTCTGCCGGGTCCCGATCCTCTCAGTCCACGATACGGAATACATCCCCCGTCGTCGCATCCCGGATGAGATCGACGCGTGTTCCGTTCCAGTGATAGTCGAGGTGACGGCCCTGGATGGGGTCGTGCGCGAGGTCGGGATAGAAGAGCCCGACGCAATCCCCCTCCCCCCGCACGCTTGGATAAACGACACCGTCCGAACCCGCGTCCCGCAGCGCCGCGGCCAGTCGTTGCGCCGGTGCATAGTTCGCGGGATCGAGCACCCCTTCAAAGGCCGGGGTGTTGCCACGGAGGTCATGCAAGGCCGCATCGACATCCACCCGGAGTTCGCGGAATTGCGATACCCAGCCCGGCGCCTCGTCCGTGGCCGCCATGAAACGCGCATGGTGATGGGCGGTCTCGTGGACGGCGGTCTCGAAATCACGCGCGATGTAGAGAACGCCCAGCCGGCCATCCGAAAAGCGGCTTGGCCGATCCGGGCAGGTATGGGTGAACGGCGCCATCAGGTAACTTGCCCCCAGCCCGCCGACCCGCCGCCCGGCAGGAACCAGGTCGATATTGCCGATCGTTTCCATGAGCCTCGGGTTGGTCTTCTGCTCGGCCGAGATGAGCAGGGGCCAATCCTCCGGTTCGGCAATGTCCTCGAAAAGGTCAATCGGCGGGTAAACGCTGCGGATGATCCTGACGGCGCGCTCCCAGTGAACGGGGTTGACCGGAATTCCGGTCGTGTCGGCTACCAAGCCCCGCGCTCCGCATCGACATAGCGGCGAACGCGCATGAGATCGGTCAGTTCGCCGCCGAGCATGACCTCAAGTGCCGAGCAACCGCCGAATGCCTCGTTTCGCGCCTTGATCCAGGCATAGGCTCGGCCCGGTTCGACAAAGATGATACGAAGCGCTTTGTGGATGCCCAGTAAGTTGGACAGCCTCGCTTTCTTGTCCCGATCGAGCCGCCCCGGCTGACCGGCTTTCCAGCGCCGGTAGGTGCGGACCGGGAGATCGAGCAGAACCGCGGCCTCGTCGTCCGTGATCTCCCATTTTCGGAACAGGTTGAGGACGGCGCGCAGCATCGCCCCCCCTTCCTCATCGGTAATCCGGTCGGGGATGAAATTCGGCGCGCGGGTTATGACCGGTTGAAGTGCCATTGGACTCTCCTTTTGGCATTATATATCCATTATGAGGCCAATTGGCAATATACGGTCTTCTTTAAGACAGCCTGACCGCAACGAATGGTTTTCCGGTTCGCAGGATCGCTATCGCATGCCTGCCCTTGAAAGCTGACCCGGCTCTTGGCGGCGCCCGTGCAGGATACGGTCGTCCCTGCCAGAGATCATCGAGACCGCGATGGAGGGGGGGGCCGAACCTCCGCACGGCTTGGCGGCCATGTCTTCGTCACCGGGGTCCGAGCCGCGCGCACCATCGGAGATGCGCGAGAACGCCCCGTGCGCGACGCCGTACCACGACGCCGCGTTGGCGGAGGAGACGCGGCCGTTGCACGCTGACCTGCGCCGCATTTCGAAGCGCGCCGCGGGTCCGTTCGGTTCCAGCTGAGTGAGCCGGCCCTGCACCTGCCGGTTCAATCCATTCATGCGCCTACCATGCTCCAGATCAGAGAACGCTCACGCACCACACCTGATGTCGGACCACGGTCCGAATTCATGCAATCGCCGGGCCTTGTCCCTGCATTTCTGGCTTGAGCGGACCGCCTGCGTTTCCGGGCTAGCCCTCGTTCGGCGGGAACATCTGCCTCACGACCTCCGCCGCAAGCATTTCCGCCCCTTCGTGTGTTAGGTGATCTGGATCGCGATAGAGGGGAATGTTGGATTCGCTCTCTTGAAAACACCTGTTCGCACCAGGATCGCAGAACACCAGACCCGACCGCACCCGGATTATCCTTTCCTGTTGAATCGAATCGAAGACCTCGATCACTGAAGCGTTGCGCTGAAGAACGGCATCGTATGGGATCGAAAGCCGAGGGCGATCATCCATGCCTCTTAGCACCATTTTGGCCAGATGCATGGGCACATCCCAACCAGCTTCGGGTATAGGATAGATCAGAACTACCGTTTTGCCTTCTTCCGCCAGCTTTTCCGCAAAATCTGCATAGGCGTCACTAATCGTTCGCCGCCTCATGTCTGTCAACGGAGTTAGCGCACCATTCTCCCCATCGGTACCGCCAACGCCGTTGGCAAAGGGCTCAACATCCAGATAATAGGACCATCGCGCGTGCAGGATGACATACTGCGCGGGGCTGGACAGAACCTGAACGAGGAGCGTGCGGAGCTTCTTATCACAATCGTAGTATGGCGCTTGCCGGACAAATCCAATGACTGGTGGGCAACTTTCCGTTCCCGTGAATGCCATGTTGAGTCCCTGCGCAGACAGGGCTCTCCCAAGCGTGTAGTTCAATGCGTCCGCATGGCTGTCACCAATGAATATTGCATCTGCCGGCCGATCAGCGTCGGCCGCGCAATCCGCGATCTGTGTGTCGCTTGGGAACTCCTCCCTCACTAGGTAGCACGTGTCGCGCTCGGGATAGGAGAACTCCTGATAGGCGAGCAGCGCCGCGACCCGGCCGTAGTCGATGCGCCACGGCAGGCCATTCCCGACGACTCCCACTGTTCCGAGAACTACAAATCCTAAAATGCCTACCGCCGAGAACGCGAAGACCCGCGGGCGCGTATTGAAAATACTCCGATCAGCACGCCGGAACGGCTGTTCGACGAAGCGCCAGCTCACATAGGCGGGAAGGAAGGTGAGAGCCGACAGCACAAACATTTTCTCGGGCGTCGGCCAGGTCAGAGACGCCATTCGAGCGAAAACAAATATCGGTTGGTGCCAGAGATAGGCGCTGTAACTAACAAGACCGATCCAGACCAGCGGACGGATCGAGAGTAACCGCCCGGCCATCTCATCGGGCGCGGAGAACAGGATAACAAGCACGGTGCCGACGACAGGCAGAAGTGCATATTTCGACGGGTAACCCACAGAACTGTCAAGCAAAAAGACGGAAGCAAGGATCATTCCCAACCCCATCAAAGACAGCACGGCGTTGCCTTTAAAACGATTCACTATCATTAAATGCGCACAAATCGAGCCCGCGAAAAGTTCCCAAATTCGGGTTGGAGCCAGATAGAAGTTCGCACGGGGATAAGTTCGCCAAGCCATTTCGCAAAGCGCAAAGCTCGCGAACATGACCGCTAGAGTGATCCAAACGAGGGTGTGACTCCGATGGCGCCAAAACAAAAGACACATCAAGGGGAAAAACAGATAGAACTGCTCCTCAACGGCGAGACTCCAAGTGTGAAGGAGTGGCTTGAATTCGTTGGCGGCCGCAAAATAACCGCTCTCTTGCCAGAAAAGGACATTAGAAGCGAAAACAGATGTGGCGACCAGGCTTTGCGAAAAATCCGAAAACTGTTCCGGAAGCATTATGAACCAGAACGCAGCTATGCAGAAAAACATGACGAGAAAAAGCGCAGGCAGAATGCGCCGCATCCGACGTTCATAAAAATTCGCAATTGAAAATCTGCCGCGCTGTAGATCATCCAAGATGATACCGGTAATCAGATAGCCGGAGATCACGAAGAAGACGTCCACCCCGACATAGCCTCCGCCGAACGCTCCGAATCCGGCATGGTATAGGATCACAGGCACGACTGCGACAGCCCGGAGCCCGTCGATTTCACTGCGATGCCTCATATCGCCTCCCGCTTGCATGCCAGCACTGTAATATAATTGCGCTCAACTGTTTCTAACTCCTCTAAGGTTACCGGGATTCTTTGCCATTAACTCCTGCTGACCATGAATCGCTGTGCGCAAGTGCCAAACTATAGACGCGGCTTTGATTGTGCAGTAACCATTTATGTACTGGGCACGATGGGTTGGGATGCTGCGAAACAATGGAGAGTTTGGTACATCTACGGGCGAGCGCACGCAACTACGCTGCCATCGCGCGCCCCGATCACTGGCTCAAGAACATCTTCATGCTGCCAGGCGCAGCACTGGCATTTGTCATTGACGATGATCTCGGTGCGGGCAGCCTGCTGGGGCTTGCGGTTGGAATCGCCGCGACCTGTCTGATTGCATCCGCCAACTACACTATCAACGAGTTCCTGGACGGAAAGTTCGACCGGCACCATCCGACGAAGTCGGCGCGACCGACTGCGCAGGGCAAGATTCGTTTGTCCTATGTAATGTTGCAGTACTTCGCGCTTGCTGGTCTGGGTCTGGCGCTGGCGACAACGCTCTATCCGATGTTCTTCTACGCCGGCCTCGCCTTGCTCGGCATGGGTTTGATATACAATGTCGAGCCGATCCGAACCAAGGACAAAGTGTATCTCGACGTCCTGTCTGAATCTGTCAACAATCCACTTCGGTTGATTCTGGGCTGGGCAGCGGCTACGCCGATAATCCTGCCTCCCTCATCGTTGCTAATATGCTACTGGATGGGCGGAGCGTACCTGATGGCGATCAAGCGCTACGCCGAGTACCGTATGATCGCAGATCCCGAGCGGGCGGGCCGTTACCGTCGGTCATTTGGTGTGTATACCGAAGAAAGTTTGCTTCTTTCAGCTTTTTTCTATGCACTCACGTCCGTGTTTTTTATGGGCATATTTCTGATCAAATACAAGATCGAGTTCCTGATTTCGTTTCCCTTTTTTGCGCTACTCTTTGCGTGGTATTTAAAGATCGCCCTGCAACCTGCTTCGGTCGCGATGAACCCCGAGAAGCTATACCTGAACCCTCGTTTTCTTTCCTATGTGGTTTTTCTTTGCGGGCTCGTGGGAGTCCTCTTCTTCGTCGAAATCCCAGCCATTCAATATCTGATGGACCATAGCGTCGTGCGGGATATGCGAATCCCCTGAAGCCGCTGAGTGGAGTTGTAATAGATGTCGAAATACTTTGTCTTCATTCTCATAACGGTTTTACTCAACGCCGTTTCCCAACTCTTGATGAAAGCTGGCATGACTCAGGTCGGTAAGGCGGAGTTTTCATCAGCGAAAACTCTTACACTTTTCCTAACCGCTGCCACCAACCCGTTTGTTATTTTTGGTCTTCTGACTATGACCATAAGTATGGGCACCCACTTAATGTCCCTATCCCGCTTTGATGTAAGCTTTGCCTTCCCCTTTATAAGCTTGGCATATGCCATTGTAGCAGCTTGGGGCTATTTCGTGATGGGTGAGGATGTCGGCCTTCAACGCATTGCTGGCATTGTGATCATTGTGGTGGGCACCATCGTTCTCGCACGGAGCTAATGCGGCAGAAGGGTCGAGATGAAACACGTATTGATTGGCGGCAACGGATTTGTGGGGCGGGAAACGCGACGGCTGCTGGAGGAGCAGGGAAGTGCAAGGATTGTGGTGGTCGACCTGCCCGAATCCTTCGAAGCCTACCCCGTAAAGGAACGGGCTCGGGTCGTTTCCCTTCACGCTGATATTGCCGTTCCTGGGACGCTTTCCTCGCTCCAACTGGGACCAGAAGATGTCGTTCATCATCTCGCGACCAGACTCATAACTCCCAACCGCCCGCGATTTGGTCGCGACGAATTCTTCCGCCGCTGCGCGGTAGATGGGACTGCGGAGGTTCTGAAATGGATGAAGGCGAACGGCAACCGGAAATTGATATTCTGGAGCACCGACATGGTGTACGGCCCCTCATTGGAGGTTCCACGAACGGAAACCCATCCATTCCGCCCGTTCGGCCCCTATGGCCGATCAAAGGTTGCGGCCGAGAACCTGATCTCGAAAGCTGTCCGCGACGGCGACGTGACCTGCACGATTTTCCGTCCGCGGCTGATCCTTGGCGCCGGTAGACTGGGAATATTCGAGCTGCTTTTCCGCGCCGTCGATGCCGGCCGGCCTATTCCGCTGATCGGACCGGGGACGAACCGGTTTCAATTCGTCTCGGTGACCGACTGCGCGCGCGCAGCACTCCTAGCCGCAGAAAAGGGATGTCCATCAGCGACCTACAATCTGGGAAACGACAACACGCCGGAGGTGTATGATCTGCTGTCTGCCTTCCTTTCAGAGACCGGATCGTCCTCCCGACTGATCCGAACCCCAGCCGGAGTGACCAAGGGGCTTCTGAGAGCAATGAATCTCGTGAAAATCGCACCCATGGACCCGGAGCAATTTGAGATCGCCAATCTCGAAGTTTCGCTCGATACGACTGCGGTGAAACGCGATCTCGGCTGGACTCCGACACAGTCGGACAACGAACTGCTTCTGGCGGCATATCTAGCATACAAGAACGAACAGAGGAATTCCGATGCCGCCTGACATCAGGGGAGGTGAATGACCGTGGCGATATTTCCGGCCTTGCTCAGAGCATTCGGGTGCCTTTGCATGATGGCGATCCTGGGCGCCACGATTTACGCCATCCTGGACCATCGCGGCTTGGGTCTCGACTTCGCCAATTTCTACGATGCCGGCCGCAAGGCGTGGCATGGAGAGTTGAACACTCTCTACGATCCAATGGCATCCATCGACGGGCAGCCCCCGTTCGGCAACATGCTGTTTTTCAGCGCGCCCGTTAGCAGCTATCTATTCGCTCCATTTGGTATCTTGGAGCCGATCCCCGCCGCATTGAGTTTCATGACCCTGGGTGCGGTTTGCATGTTCTGCGGCCTCGGTCTGCTCTATTATCGAAATCGACCGCCTCACTGGGAAACACCGTACAAGAAGGCCGAGTTCTTTGCTCTCTTCTTTGCCGCGGCAATGATGTTTCAACCGTTCTGGACCGTTTTTCAGGTCGGCGGCCAGACAACACCTGCGGTATTCTTGATGTTCGTTCTGGCACTCATCGCCTTCGAGCGGGATCGTTTCGGACTTACGGCGCTCCTATACACTGCGATCGTTCTGATCAAACCTGTGTTCGCCCCCGGTGCGTGTCTCCTGTTCTTGTTCGCCCCCTGGCCTTTCCGGTTCTGGTCGCTTGCCATTGGGCTAACGGCGATATGCTTTTCAGTTCTTGTAGCGGGTTGGCAGGTAAATCTGGACTTTCTCAATCTGATGCGCGAACGCGCGGGCGCTATTCTGGGTATTCCCTATTTTAACAGCCACATGTTCGCATGGATCGAACCGATGGCTATTACTCCTTCCGAATACAACGTCGGAGCATTGCCTTCGGAAAGGCTTCAATTAGTCAGCTTGTTGCTGCGTTTTGCGATCGTGGGCTGGATCGTGGCTCTCATGTGGCGCCTGTCGCGCATCGAAGCTGCGCCTCATGCGCAACGCGGCATGGCTATCTTGCTTTCTGTGCTGGCCGCCTTGGCCTTCTCGCCGGTCGTCTGGTCGCACTATCTGATGATATTTTTCATTCCACTTGCGCATTTCCTTGCGCGGCATGATCGTTTCCCGCGGACCGTCGTCGCGCTGGTGGCGTTGGCAATCCTCGCCGCGCCGCTACAGAACTTCTTGATTCTGAAACAGGTGGTCGAGGCATTGATGCCGTTGAGCCAGGGTGACCTCATATTTCTCACATCCGCGAAAAGCATCGTAATGCTGGCACTAATGGCCGCAATCCTGTTCTGGCCCTCGGCGGCGTTGGAATCGTTCCGGACCCCGGTCAGACGCTAGCCATGCGCGCGGCGGAAGCTCTCCTACGCCGACCGCGCGCGCCCGCGCGGCCGCGTTGCAGCAACTTCGCAACACCGGCGCCAAATTCCGGCGGGCTTCTGTCACCGGAGCGCCGCTTTGCTGGTATCAGGTGAAGCGATGGCGAGGCCGCGCCGGGGGAGACCGATGAAATCGCTGCGCATCCTGATGTTCACCACCTTCTATCCGCCCTGGTCCTTCGGCGGCGACGCGGTGGGTGTGCAGCGCATGGCGCAGGCGCTGGCGGCGCGCGGCCATGACGTGACCGTGGTCCATGACGAGGATGCCTATCTGTCGCTCGGCGGCCTGCCGCCCGTGTCGGCGGCGGTACCCGATGACGGGGTGCGCGCCATCGGGCTGCGCAGCCGACATGGCATGGTCGCGAACCTGCTGACCCAGCAGCTTGGCCGCAACGTCGTCCATGCCCGGCGCATCCGCCAGATCGTGGCGGAGGGGCGATACGACATCGTCTGGCACAACAACATTTCGCTGGTCGGCGGGCCGGGGATCCTGTCGGTCGGGGAGGGGCTGAAGCTCTACGAGGCGCATGAGCACTGGCTCGTCTGCCCGACCCATGTGCTCTGGCGGCACGGGCGCGAGTTGTGCGACCGCCGCGAATGCCTGCGCTGCGTGCTGGCCCATAAACGCCCGCCGCAGCTCTGGCGCTATACCGGCTATCTCGACCGGCAGCTCGACGAGGTGGACCTGATCGTGGCCAAGAGCGAATTCAGCCGCGCCAAGCACCGCGAGTTCGGACTGCGGCAGGAGATGACGGTGCTGCCCTATTTCCTGCCCGATCTGGACCAGACCGCCCTGCCCGACCCGGCCCCGCATCCGCGGCCCTATTTCCTCTTCGTCGGGCGGCTGGAAAAGATCAAGGGGCTGCAGGACGTCTTCCCCGCCTTCGACGACTACCCGGATGCCGACCTGCTGATCCTGGGCGACGGCGATTATGCGACGACGCTCAAACAGCAGGCGACGGGCAATCCGCGCATCCGCTTCCTGGGGCGCAAATCGCTCGACGAACTCAACGCCTATTACCGCGGCGCGCTGGGGCTGATCGTGCCCTCGGTCTGCTACGAGACCTTCGGCATCATCCTGATCGAAAGCTTCCGCCTGGGCACCCCGGTGATCGCGCGGCGGCTCGGCCCCTTCCCCGAGATCGTGGAACGCGCGGGCGGCGGCAAGCTCTTCGAGACACGCGACGAGCTGACCGGCGCGATGCGCGCGCTGCAGCATGGCGAGGGCGCGCGCGAGATGCAGGGCCGCGCCGCCCGCCACGCCTTCGAGGAGATATGGCGCGAGGACAAGGTGCTGGCGGCCTATGGCTCGACGCTGGCCCGCGCGGCGGATGCCAAGGGCGACCGGGCGCTCGCTCGCGCGCTGGAGGGCGGGGCATTCGAGACCGGCACGCGGCAGGTCTGAAGCGGCGCTCAGGGCGCCTCGGTCCCGATCCGATGCGCGTTGGCCATCACGCTGAAGGTAATGGTCGTGGCCGGGATCGACGGCAGCACCGAGGCATCGACCAGATGCACGCGGCCCAGCCCCTGCGGGCGGCCCAGCCGGTCGGCCTGTCCCGGCGCGGGATCGCTTGCCATCGGGACCGAGCCCCCGACATGGAAACTGGACCCCGGCGCACCGGGACGGCGGGCGAATCCAAGCGTGCTCAGCCCCGCGTGGCCGAGCGCCCGGCCCAGCCGCGCGGTCGCCGCATTCGCCACAAGCGCGGTGCCGGGATCGGCCGCGACCGTGGCGGCAAGCCGCCCGTCGGGCGCCAGCGTCACGTCGACCGCCGCGTAATGGTCGGAATGCAGGAAGACCTGCGCCACGATCAACCGCCGCGCCAGCGCCCGCCAGAGCGGCGCCGATCCGGGCAGTTTCGCGCCGTAGCTCGCCACCAGGTCGCGCGGGTAGAAGGCGTTCCAGGTGTAAAGCTGGGCATGGACCAGATGTGGCGAAACCGAAGGGTCGTCGATCTCCACGAAGGCCTGCGGCAGGGTGGTGAAGGGCGGCGCGTCGGGACGCCGCTTAGCGCGCCAGCGGTGCAGCGCGGGCAGGAAGAAATAGCCGCTCTCCCTCAGCCGCAGCCGCCCCGCGCCGCCGGGGTGGGAGGCCAGCAGAAGCCGCGCCGTCTCCAGCACGCCGGCGGCGATGAAAAGCCGCGTGCCGGCCAGCCTCGTGCCGTCTTCGAGCGTGACTTCGACGCCCTCCGCTGTCTCCGCGAAGCCCTGCGCCGGCGGGCCGGGACGGTGCGTGAAGCCGGTCCGCGCGCGCAACTCCGCCACCGTGCGGGCGGCCGACCAGATATGGCCCCAAGGGCAGCCATGCAGGCATTGCCCGCATTGCCGGCACTCCGCATCCACCGCCTGCCGCCCGGCCCCGGCATGAACGCCCATTCCCGCCAGCGCCGCGCGCGCGGCATCGAGCCGCGCCAGCAGCACCTCCGCCTGCGGCGAGGGCGGCAGCGGGCGGCGGCCCTCCATCGGGAAGGCGGGCAGCAGCGCCTCCAGATCGTCGGCACGCCCGGCCACCGGCATGAACCCGGCCACGGCGCGGTAATGCGGGGCCAGCGCCTCGGCCGTCACCGGCCAGCCTGCCAGGTCGGCCGTGCGGTAGGGCAGCACCGCCGCCCCCCAGAGGTTCGACAGCCCCCCGACTGCGCGCGAGGCGCGCAGCGCGAAGCCGTCCGGGTCGCTCAGCGTGGTCACGCCGGGCTCCATCGCGAAATCCGAGCCGTAGCGGCGCACCTGCCCGTCGGGCGTGTCGAATTGCGGCGCCTGCCAGGCGTCGCGCGCCGCGTCGGTCCAGTCCTCGGGAGCGGTGGCGGCAATCGCGTCGCGCCGGGCGCGGGCCGCGTCCTCCAGCACCTTGCCGCCGTCGAGCATCACCACCTCGCGCCCGCGCGCCAGCAAAGCCTGCGCCACCGACACGCCCGCGGGGCCGGAACCGATGACGATATCTGCCATGTCAGTCGCGCCTGAGG
The DNA here is from genome assembly GCF_003122205.1 of Maritimibacter sp. 55A14. Taxonomy (GTDB): domain Bacteria; phylum Pseudomonadota; class Alphaproteobacteria; order Rhodobacterales; family Rhodobacteraceae; genus QEYE01. Next base: position 65,214 of record NZ_QEYE01000007.1, on the reverse strand, counting down.
ACGATGATGTTCCCGTCCCCCAGCGTGCCGCGCAGGATGCGCTCGATCCGCAGGCTCTCGCCCAGCTCCTCGTCCAGCGCCGGGATCGCCCGGAAGGAGCGTTCGGGAAACGGCACCACGACCGCGACCGGGCCCGGCGCGGCCATCGCCTGCGCGTATTCCTCCGGCGCGTTCACATTGCCCCAGTCGGCGCCGAAAAAGCCGGTGAAGATCGGTCCCGAATATCCCACCGAGATCACCCGCTCACCCTCGCGCCGCGTTGCCTCGACGAAGCTGTAGGCCCCGGCGAGGTCCTGCTTGGGCATCGTGTAGTTGCGCGGCAGCAGCAGCGCGGAGACGCCGATCATACCCACCACCAGCACCGCGAAAAGGCCGCCGCCCGCCTGCGGCCGCCCCACGCCGCGCGCCAGGGCCCCGGCGATGACCGAGGCGCCGCAGAAGGCCAAGATCGTCAGGAAACCGATATCGGCGAAGAAGAAACGCGGCCAGACCCGCATACCGACCGCCGTCAGCAGCCCGATCGTCAGCGCGATATGCACCACCACGACCGGCGCGAAGAGCGGCGCGCGGGCTTGTGTCGCCGCGATCCCGACCAGCGCCGTCAAAGCCGCCGCCGCGGCGAGGAAGGGCGCAAGCCGCCCGGTCCCGCCGAGCGCGGTGCGCACCCCCTCCACCACAGTCCAGAGCGGGTTCTGATATTCCTGCATCACGTCGACGGCGGATGTGCCCGAAACGGTCTGCACCGTCTCCAGCACGCCGGGCAGCACCGGGGCATAGAAGGCCAGCGTCAGCGCCGCGCCCAGCACGTAGCCCAGAAGCGGCAGCCCCACCTGCCCGCGCCCGAGCCTTCCGCGGGCCGCCAGCCAGATCACCGCACCCAGCCAGACGAGCCCCTGCGCGGCGAAGAAGAAGGCCCCGGTCAGATGGGTGCAGACCGCCGCCGCCAGCGTCACGCCATAGCCGATCCAGACCGCGCGCCGCGGCGTCTCCATCCCGCGCAGGAAGAGGATCATGCCCAGCGTGCTCCAGAACGCCAGTTCGGTGTAGCCGCGCGCGTTCTGCGAAAACCAGACCTGGTGATAGGAGATCGCCGTCAGGAAGCCCGCCAGATGCGCCGTGACCGGCCCCGCGACCTGTCGCGCCAGCCACCAGATCGCGCCCACGGTGGCCACGCCGAAAAGGAAGGCCGGCAGGCGGATCGCCCAGATCTCCATCCCGAACAGCGCCGCCGCCGCCTTGGATTGCAGGCTGAAAAGGTAATGGTGGTTCATCGAGTAGTCCTGCATCATCTCCGCCCAGGGCAGGGTGAGATGCGTCTGGATTGTCACGATCTCGTCGAACCAGAGCGGCGCGTTCAGGCCCGGCAGCCGCAGCGCCGCCGCCAGCACCAGGAGCGCCGCCAGCCAGAAATGGTCGCGTCCCGATTGCCGCCGCTCCCGCATGGCGGTCACACTTCCGCGGGCTGGCGCATATCTGCGATGATGTCCTCGATGATCCGCTCAAGCGGCGTCGTCGGACGGAAGCCGGTCACGCGCTCCAGCTTCGAGACATCGGGCAGGCGGCGCTCCATATCCTCGAACCCTTCCGGGTAGACTTGCGCATAGGGCACCAGCTCGATGCCCGAGCTTGACCCCGTCGCCGTGATCACCTGTTCGGCCAGACCCCGGATCGTCACCTCCCGATCGGTGCCGATATTGAAGACCTCGCCCAGGGCGGCGGGGTTTTCCATCAGCAGGCAGAGCGCATCGACCACGTCGCGCACATGCCCGAAACAGCGCGACTGCTCGCCCGTGCCATGCACCATGAGCGGCCGGCCCTCCAGCGCGGCCTTGACGAAATTGGGCAGCACCATCCCATAGCGCCCGGTCTGGCGCGGCCCGGTGGTGTTGAAGAAGCGCAACACCGTCACCGGCAGGCCGGTTTCGCGGGCATGGGCGAGCGCCAGGAACTCGTCCAGCGTCTTGGCGCAGGCATAGGACCAGCGCAGGTTCTTCGTCGCCCCGATGGTCAGGTCATCATCCTCGCTGAACGGAAACTTGGTGGTCTTGCCATAGACCTCGGAGGTCGAGGCGACGAACGTATGCGTCATGTCGGCGAGTGCGGCGTCCAGCACGTTCTCGGTGCCCGCGACATTGGTCAGGATCGAGCGGCTCGGCTCCTCCATGATCTTCTTGACGCCCACGGCGGCGGCCAGGTGGAAAACCTTGTCGGCGCGCGCCACCAGCTCAGCCACCAAGGGCCGGTCGAGGATCGTGCCCTCGATGAACTCGAAGCCCTGATGGCCCATGATCCCGGCCAGGTTCGACACCTGCCCGGTGGAGAGATCGTCGAGCGCGGTCACGGTATGGCCGTCCGCGATCAGCCGTTCGGAAAGATGGGAGCCGATGAACCCGGCGCCGCCCGTGACCAGAATATGCATGTGTCTCACCCCGAGAAACCTGAATCGAAATACCCGCCCGAGCTATAGCATGACCGGCCGCGCCGCGCGCGGTCAAATGCCGGAAACGGCGGGGGGATCGCCCCCGGCCCTTGCAAAGCGGACACGGGCCGCAGGCCATTGTTGCGCAGCCGCCAACAGGGCGCGGCGGCGTGTCCGATTGTCGCCGGGACGCAACAGAGGGTCGCGCCCGGCCCCGAGGGTGGGGTCGGGCGCGAACCGGATCGCACGCGATCCGGGGAAAAAGGGGCCGATATCACTCCGTTTCAAAGCGGTGAGATCCGGTTCCGCCACACTACCCCGCCTCCCCGGCACCCGGCGCGGCCCCCGCCCCGGCGAACCGCGCCACCAGCCGCAGCCGGACGCGCAGGAAAAGCGCCGCGTATCCGCCGAATATCGCGATCCCGGCCAGCGTTCCCAGCCCGACCTGCGCGGCCAGCGGCAACCCCGTCATCTGCGCCCGCAGCCAGAATACCCCCCCGGCCATCACCAGCGCGCCCAGGATCGGCGGCAGATGGACCCCGGCCAGAGCGCGAACCGGTACACCGGCAATCGCCGCGACATTGCGGAAGCGGAAGACCCAAACGATCAGGAAGGCCGCGACGAAGCCCGCGGTCAGCGCCGTCAGCCCGAAGCGCGAAGCCGCCAGGATCAGCGCCGCGCCGAGCGCCACCTCGCACCAGGCGAGCACGCTCACCACCCCGATGCGCCCCGCCGCAAGGCAGAAGGATTGCTGCACCTTCTCGATGCAGAGATAGACGCCGAACCCCGCCATGACGCTCAGCACCGGGGCGGCATCGGTCCATTTCTCGCCGAAGAGCAGCACCAGCAGCGGGCCGGAGAGCACCGCGAGCCCGGCGAAGGCGGGAAAGACCGCAAGCCCCGCCATCCGCATGATGTCCAGCAGCAGGTTCGAGGCGACACCCCCCGCCCGCGTCATCGCGCCGAAGGCCGGCTGAGAGACCATGCGCAAGGGTGTGACGATCAGGAAGGAGGCGATCTCCACCACCCGCCAGGCGATCGAGAAGAGTCCCGCCTGCACCGGGCCCAGCGTCACGCCAATGATAACGGCGGGCATCTGGATCGCCGTCAGCTCGGCCGCGCGCAGACCCACGACCTGACTGGCGAAACCCATCACCTCGCGCATGTGGCGGCGCGAGCAGGTCAGCGACGGGCGCCACGTGACCGCCGCCCAGGCCATCACGATATTGACCCCGACCTGCGCCAGCCGCTGTCCCGCCAGGCTCCAGACCCCGAAGCCCGCCCAGGCCATGCCGATCCCCACGACGCCGCCCGCGACCACCCCGGCGATGGCGCGCAAGGCCAGCACCCGGAACTGCATTTCGCGGCGCAGGATCGCCACCGGCACCGCCGTCAGCGCGATCATCGGCACCGTGGGCGAAAGCGCCAGGATCAGCGGGCCGACCTGCGGCTCGCCATACATCCGCGCCACCGGGTCCGAAATGAGCACCAACAGCAACGCCAGCGCCGCGCCGAACCCCGCCAGCATCCAGAAAACCGAACTCAGCCGCTCGGGCGAGGGGTCGTCACGGGTCAGCAGCACCTCGGAGATGGATTCGCGCACCAGAAACTCCGAGACCAGCACGAAGGCCGCGGCCATCGCGAGGAAGCCGAACGCTTCGACCCCCAGCAGCCGCGCCAGCAGCGCGAAGACGATGAAGTTGATCGCCTGCTCGATCCAGTTGCCGGCCGACATCCAGGCCACGCCGCTGCTGAATTTCCGCTCCAGTGACATTCCGTCCCCGCCGCTCCGGGCCGCCCTATTCCGACAATCGAGCAGTAGCAGCCCGCCGCGCCGACGGGAAGCCGCGCAGGGTCACTCCGCCGTCACGGTCAGCACGCCCGCGCCCGGTATCTCGGCCGCCAGCCGCCGGTCCGGGCCGGTCGCCACCGGCGCGGGCAGTTCCGCCGAACCGCGCCGCACGGCATAGGAGACCCGATAGCGGCCCTCCGGCAGCCCGGCGATCGCCACCACACCCGCGCGCGCGGCCTTGACGACCACCGTGTACCGCCCATCCGGGTTGACGAAGGCGACCGGGTCGAACAGGCCGGGGCTGTCTGTCGCCGCACCGATGCGCACCGCGCCGTGGCGCACGTGGCGGAAGTATTGCAGCGTGTAGCGCACTTCGGGTCTCGGGCTCAGGGTGTTGCCCGGCCCCACATCGTGCAGCCCACGCACCACGCGCCCCTGCCAGGCCGAATTCATGCCGACCGTCAGATCCTCGTGCAGCACCTCATGCGTGGCGCGTCCGAACCACCATTCCAGCATCCCCGTGCGCAACCCGTAACCCCCCGCCGTCCGGGCGATGTCGCGCAGGACTTCCGTGCCGCGTCCGCCGTAGCGGTGATAGGAGAGCTCCACGAAATCGCGCATCGCGCCGGGCACGTCGGCAATCGCCTCCACGTAAGGCACGGCGTGCTTCATGTTGGTGACCGAGGGCGCCACGAAGGCCGGCGTGAACCCGTGCGCGCGCAGCCGCTTCGAGGTCGCCGCCATCGCCGCGCCCATCTGCGCCCCGGTCCAGCCGTCGCGCGGCAGGTCGGGCTCCAGCACGAGCTCCCACAGGTCGGGGGTGAAGCCGTATTTCCGGTCCAGATGCAGATAGGTGGCCAGCACGAATTCGGCATATTCCTCCGGCGCCATGTGGAAGGTCTGGCCATTGTCGAAGGCGACGTAGCAGAGGTTCACGATCAGCCGCTCGCCGCGCCGTGCCAGCCGGTCGCGCAGCGGCAGGACCGTGCGCTCCACATGCCAGTCCAGCTCGGCGAAATCGAACCCGTCCCAGTTGATCGTGAACGGGTCGTCATTGTCGTTATCTGATTGATAACGCGTGTTTTTCCAGTCGTCGAAGCCGATCTCGCCGCGGATGAAGCGGGAGATGATCCCGGTGCTGCTCTCCGCGCCGGACCGGATTTCCAGCCGCACCCGGTTGATGCCTACCTCCGCCACCGTGCGGTCGAGCTGTTCCGCGCGATAGGCGGCGTATACCGGGGCGGTCGGGTTGTCGGGCAGATCGGCCGTCGCCTCCCATCCGGACATGGTCTGGAACCGCTGGCCGGGGTCGAGCGTAATCTCCGCCGCCCAAAGCCCCGCACCGGGCCAGAGCATCGCGAGAGCCGCAAGCATCCCTGATGTGAACCGCATCGCCGTCACCTCCCCCGCGCCCGAGGCTAGGCGACGCGCCATCCGCTGACAAGCGCGCCCTGATGCCCGGAATTCCCCGAAATGTTGCCCATTCGTTACGCATTCGCGGCATTACCGGGGCGCCGCCACGCGACGGCCCGAATAATTCCCTATGTTCAGCAAGAAGCTGTTTGAATATCATGGGCGCCGAAGGAATTTTCAGGGTTGCGATACCGGTATTGAGACGCCCTGCGCGGGACCGGGGCCCGCGTGTGGGCGGTGACAAAGGGGTTGTGTGCTGCATGGATCAGGTCGCCGAGAAGCAGAGCGGGGAGAGCGCCGCATCCACGGATTACGAGGGGCTGGAGTTGAGCGTGGTGATCCCCGCCTTCAACGAGGAAGGCGCGGTCCGCATGACGGTCGAGGACGTGCGCAAACATCTCGACCCGCTGGGCATCCCCTATGAGGTGATCGTGGTAGATGACGCGTCGGAGGACGGCACCCGCGCCGAAGCCGCCGCCGCCGGGGCGAAGATCGCCTTCAACGACGTGAACTCGGGCTACGGCGCCAGCCTCAAGCGCGGGGTGCGCATGACGCAATACGCCTATGTCGCGATCCTCGACGCCGACGGCACCTATCCGGCGCGCTACCTGCCCGAGATGCTGGCCGCCTGCCGCGAACAGGACATGGTGGTGGGCGACCGCGGCGCGGCGATGAAGAACGTGCCGCTCATCCGGCGCCCGGCGAAATGGGTGCTCAACAAATTCGCCTCCTTCCTGGCCGAGCGCAGGCTCAACGACCTCAATTCCGGCCTGCGCGTCTTCCGGCGGGAGGAGCTGATTCCCTTCCTGCCGCTCCTGCCGCAGAACTTCTCCTTCACCACGACGATCACGCTCTGCATGGCATCGAACGGCAAGCGGATGATCTATATGCCCATCGAATACGGCAAACGCGTGGGCAAATCGAAGATCCGGCCGATCGACTTCCTGAATTTCCTGATCCTGGTCCTGCGCATCAGCGTGCTCTTCAACCCGCTGCGGGTGTTCATCCCGCTGGGTCTGGCGCTGCTGGTCGTGGGCACGTTGAAACTCGGCTACGACATCTACATGGACGACCTGTCGGAAACTACGGTCTTCGCCTTCCTGTCGGCCATCATGATCTGGTCGCTGGGGCTGATCGCCGACATGATTTCCCGCCTCCATCTGCGGCCCTGAGATGACGGGCGCACCCACACAGGCGGCCGCGCGGCGGCGCTGGCTTATCCGGCTGTGCGGGTCGGCCCTGCTGCTGGCGGGGCTGTTCTGGGTGCTGCCGATGGACGCCGTGCTGGGCGCGCTCACCTCGATCCCGCTGGCCGTCTTCGCCGCGGTTCTGGCGCTCTTTCTGGCCGCCCATGTGGGCGCGGCGCTGAAATGGTGGGGGCTGCTGAGCCGCGCCATCCCGGTGCCGCTGGCGCTGCGGGCCCATTACGCGGGGCTCGCGGCCAATCTCTGCCTGCCCGGCGCGGTGGGCGGCGACGCGGTGCGCGCGGGCCTTGCGCATGGCGCGCTGCGCGACGGGCCGCGCGTGGTCGCCGCGGGGGCCGCCGACCGGCTGATCGACATGGCCGCGCTGCTGGCGATCTCGCTTTTCGGGCTTCTGATCGCGCAGCAATCGGGCCCCGGCGCGGGGCTGGTCCTGCAAGCCGGGCTGATCCTGGCGGGGGTGACCCTCGGGTTCGCCGCCCTGCCCCGGCTTCTGCCCGCGCTCTGGCGCATCGCCCCCGGCCTGCCCGGCCGCGGCATGGCCGAGCGGCTGACCGCAGCCTTCGCCGATCTGGCCCGCCACCCCCTGCGGCTGGCGCTGGCGCTGGTCGCATCGGTGGCGATCCAGACCGCGCTGGTGTTGCTCTCGTGGTGGCTGGCGCGCGCCGCGGGGGCGGATGTCGCCCCGGCCCTCTGGATATTCGCCTGGCCGCTGGCCAAGATCGTCGCCGTGCTGCCGGTCTCGCTCAACGGGCTGGGCCTGCGCGAGGCCACGCTCGCCGCGTTCCTCGCGCCCTTCGGCGCCGACCCGGCCGTGATCGTCGCCGCCGGGCTGGTCTGGCAGGCGGTGCTCTTTGCGGCGGGCGGCATCGGGGCGCTGGTGCTGGCGCTGTCGGGCAGGTTCGTGACCACCCCTCCGACCGACGGAAAGGAAACCGCCAAGTGACGCACGAGCCGGACAGCAAGACCGCAGGCGACGGGCCGCGCATCATCATCCTGGGCGCCGGTCCGGCGGGGCTCGCGGCGGCGCATGCGCTCTCGCGCGCGGGCTACGGGCGTATCTCGGTGGTGGAACGCGCGCCGGTGGCGGGCGGCAATTCGGGCTCCTTCGAGGTCGAAGGCGTGACTTGCGATTTCGGCTCGCACCGCTTCCACCCGGCGGCGGAACCCGCGGTTATGGCGGATGTGAAGGCGCTTCTGGGCGACGATCTGCTGCTGCGCCCCCGGCACGGGCGCATCCGGCTGGGCGGGCGCTGGATCCATTTCCCGCTGAAACTGGGCGACGCGATGCTGCGCCTGCCCAAAGGCTTCGCGGCCTCGCTGATCGCAGACAGCGCGCTGAAGCCCCTGCGTCGCAAGACAAACGGTCCGCGCTCCTTCTCCAGCGTGCTCTATGACGGGCTGGGCCCCACTATTTCGGAAAGTTTTTACTTTCCCTACGTGCGCAAGCTCTGGGGGCTCGACCCCGACAAGCTGGCCGTGACGCTGGCCGAACGCCGCGTCTCCAGCGGCTCGGTGGGCAAGATCCTGATGAAGATGCTGCGCCTGCTGCCGGGTCTTCGCAACGAGACGGCCGGGCGGTTCTACTACCCGCGCGGCGGCTTCGGGCAGGTCTCGCAGGCGATGCTGGACCGCGCACGCGAGACCGGCGTCGAGTTCCGCTTCGAGACCGAGATCACGCGGTTGGAACGCGATGGAGAGCGCATCACCGCGATCCACACGCGCGACGGCGCGGGCGAACGGCGGGAGGAGGCCGACCTGATCCTCTCGACCATCCCGCTGACCGCGCTGACCCGGCTGATCGACACGCCGCCGCAGGATGTCACCGAAGCCGCGCGCGCGATCCGCTTCCGCGGCATGATCCTGCTCTACCTGGTGCTGGAGACCGACCGTTTCACCGAGTTCGACGCGCATTACTTCCCCGAACCCTCGGTGCCGATCAGCCGCATGTCGGAGCCAAAGAACTACTCCGCCGCGACCGAGCCGCGCGGCGTCACCGTGCTCTGCGCCGAACTGCCCTGCGATCCGGGCGAGCCCTGGTGGGAGATGCCGGACGAGGAACTGGGCGAGCGGTTCCAGGGTTGGCTGGGCGATCTGGGCCTGCCCGTCACGGTGCCGGTGCGGCGCTGCGAGACGCGGCGCCTGGGCTATGCCTACCCGGTCTACGATCTTGACTATCAGGACCGGTTCGCGAAGATCGACGACTGGCTCCTGGGTCTCGACGGGCTGCTCGTCTTCGGGCGGCAGGGGCTCTTTGCCCATGACAACACCCACCACGCCTTCGCGATGGCATATGGCGCGGTGGATTGCATCGACGGCGAAGGCCGCGTGGACCGCGCAAAATGGGACCGCTACCGCGCGGAATTCGCAACCCATACGGTGGAGGACTAGAACGTGGCGCCCGGCACCATCGACATCCTGATGTATCACGCCATCGCGGACGCGCCCGGCCCGACCTCGATCGCGCCGGATGTCTTCGCCGCGCAGATGGAGGCGCTGGCCGAGGCACAGGTGCCGGTCATCAACATGGACGACCTGCCCAACCATCGCGGCGGCCCGTCGCCCCATGCCGTCGCGATCACCTTCGATGACGGATTCTGCGACTTTGCCGAGACCGCCTGGCCGGTGATGAAGGAATACGGCTTCCAGCCCATCGTCTATCTGCCCACCGCGCTGGTGGGCCGGCGCGAGGACTGGCGCGACTGCAACGATCCGCCCCGCCCGCTCATGGATTGGGGCACCATCGGCGAGCTGGCGGCCGAGGGCGTGCTTTTCGGCAGCCATTCCGTCAGCCACGCCGACCTGACGCTGCTGGACGACGATGCGCTGGAGGCCGAACTCACCCGCTCGCGTGCGGAGATCGAGGAACGCCTCGCCCGCCCGGTGCCGCATTTCGCCCCGCCCTACGGCGCCACAAACCCGGCGGTCCGCGCGCAGATCGCGCGCTATTACAAAACCTCCGTGGGCACGCGGCTGGGCATCGTCAGTGCGGGTTCCGACCTGCATGACCTGCCACGGCTGGAGATGTTCTATTTCACCGATATCGCCCGCTGGCGCGCCCATCTCGCCGGGCGCGGCGCCGCCTATTTCGCCGGGCGGCGGATGCTGCGCACGATCCGTCAGGGCGCCACGCGCGGGCTTGGCCGCATTTCGGGCGGGGGGAAGTGATGGCACCTGAATTCGTGAACAATACGTGCATTTTACCCCCGATTGTTGTGCTTTCGGCCACAACCGGGATGCCACCACGCCTCAATCACGCAAAACTTGCGGATGCGCGGAATTCCACCCCGATCATGCTGAACTCCCGCCAGAATTGGCCGCCAGACTAGAGCCACAGAACAAAGACCTTTTCCGGATGACCGAAGAGACCATGGACAGCATTCCCCAACACTATTCCGCGTTGCAGGACCGTATTGCCCGGTTTGAGGCGCGGGTCGCAGTCGTCGGGCTGGGCTATGTCGGCCTGCCGCTGGCGCTGACCGCCTGCGAGACCGGCTTCGACACGACCGGGGTCGATGTCGACGCCGGGCGCGTGGCGCGCATCAACGCCGCCGAACACGTCATCTCCTACATGCCGGGCGACCGGATCACCCGCGCCGTCGAAGGCGGGCGGTTCCGCGCCAGCAGCGATCCCGCCGACCTGACGGCGGCAGATATCGTGCTGATCTGCGTGCCGACGCCGCTCGACGCGCAGAACGCGCCGGACCTGTCCTTTGTCACCGCCGCCGCGCGGGAGATCGCCCGCCGGCTGCGCCCCGGTCAGCTCGTGGTGCTGGAAAGCACGGTCTGGCCCGGCGCCACCGCCCAGGTGCTGCGCCCGATCCTGGAGGAAAGCGGCCTGCGCGCGGGGCGGGACTTCTTCCTCGGCTTCTCGCCCGAACGCGAGGATCCCGGCAATCACGACTTCAACACCCAGACCATTCCCAAGGTGGTGGGCGCCGACGACCCGCAATCGCTGGCGCTGGTCGAACAGTTCTACAACGCCATCGTGGCGCGCGCCGTGCCGGTCAGCTCCAGCGCCTGCGCCGAGGCGGTGAAGCTGGTGGAGAACAGCTTCCGCACCGTGAATATCGCGCTCGTCAACGAGATGAAGGTCGCGCTCGACGCGATGGGGGTGGACATCTGGGAAGTGGTCGCCGCGGCCTCCACCAAGCCCTTCGGCTACATGCCCTTCTATCCGGGGCCGGGGATCGGCGGGGCCTGCATCCCGGTTTCGCCCGCCTATCTCTCGTGGCGGGCAGGCGACGTGGGCTCGGCCACGCCGATGATCGACCTGGCGCGCAGCAGCAACGACGCGGTGCCCGGCGACCTGGCCGCACGCACCTGCCGCGAGCTGGGGCTGGACGCGGAAGGCGCCGCGCCGCTTGCGGGACGGCGCATCCTGCTTATGGGCATCGCCTACAAGCGCGATGTGGAGGACACCCGCCGCAGCCCGGCGCTGGCGCTTCTCGACCGGCTGGAGGAGATGGGTGCCCAGGTGGACTATCACGACCCCTATTTCCCGCGCATGGCCGAGGGCGGCGAATACCCGCATCTGGCCGGCCGCATGTCCGCCGACCTGACCGAGGCCGCGCTGGCCGGCTATGACGCGGTGATCGTGACCACCGACCATTCCGCGCCGGATTACGCGCTGGTCGCGCGCGCCGCGCCGCTGGTGCTCGACAGCCGCAACGTCTTCGCGAAACTGGGCCTCACGGTGGCACCGGGGCGGCTGGTCAAGGTCTGACGGCTCAAACCTTCCAGACGCTCAGATCGCGCTCGATCAGCGTCTCCAGCCGGTCGATTTCGGGCAGCAGCCGGTCGCGCAGGATCTGCCGGGCCTCCGGCGGCATCGCGGGATCGCGCCGGATATTGAGACCCGACAGGCGGTCGCGGATCTTCAGCCGCATCTCCTGCGGCATGACCTTCGCGATCAGCCCGGTGACAGGGTTGGGCTTCATCAGGAAGTCCTGGAAAAACTTGCTGCGCGGCACCCCGCCCGCATTGGGCTGATAGGACATGTCGGGGCGGAACGAGGTATCGGCGCCGATGAAGCCGGTGATCTCGTCGATCAGATCGCCCGGCGCGGTCTGCAAATCCTCATAGGTGCGCACGAGGATCTGGTCGCGGTCGAAGAGCTTGAAATACCGCTCCAGTTGCGCGGCGTAGCGCGGGAAGCGCGAATAGCCGAAAAGCGGCTGCCAGCCATCGGCCAGCCGCTTGTCCTCGGCCTGGAGCGCGGCGGTGAAATCGTCGATGGGCTCGATCCGCTGTTTGAGCGCATAGTGGAAATGCGACAGCGCCTGGTCGATCGGGTTGCGCAGGATCGCCACCATCCGCACCTGCGGGACATGGGCGTGGATACGCTCCGGCGCACGCGGCGCGTAGAGGTAGAGCGGCGAGGCCTCGCCACTGACCGCCCCCTCCGGCGCCCCCGCGAAGAGTGCCTTATAGGCGTCGAGCCGGGTGATCGAGTTGTTGATGTAGTCGGCGCCGGGGCCTTTGTAATCCAGCGCCTCTCCCTCATAGGCGAAGAAATTCGGCTCCTTGGCGCGGGGCATGAAGATCGACGGGTTCTGCCGCAGGTAGGAATAGACGGCGGTCGTACCGGACCGCGCCGCGCCGATGATCAGGAAATCGGGCAGCCGGCCCATCAGCTTCGCCCCCCGGCGCTAATCGCGTGCAACGCGCAGTTTTTTCTTCCGGCCGAGCACATGGTATTCGAACAGACACCAGACATAGACTACCCCGCAATAGACAAAGAAGAGCTGGTGATAGAGCAGGCCCGGCACCGCCACACGCAGGCCGCCGTTTTCATATAGCACCCGCGCCAGGCCCAGATTGCCCGCCACCGCCAGCGCCAGCAGCGCCAGCACCGCGGGCCAGAACGCCCCCGGCGCGAAGGGAAATGCCAGAACCGACAGCAGCAGCAGCCCCGCCACCACGGCCTTCAGCCGTTCGGTCGCGGCGGCGTTGAGGTCGTCGGTCAACCCCTCGCGGGCGATCATCAGCCGCGACCAGGGCAGCGCCCGGCGGAAGATGTCGGTGAACATCCCGTTGCGGATCGTCCATATCTTCAGGTGCTTGCCCAGCAATTCCGGCTCCACCAGGATGCGCCTCCCGCTGCCGACGATGCGGTAGCCCAGTTCGATATCCTCGATCGAGGGCACTTCGTAGGTTTCCACGTCGAAGCCGCCGACCTCCAGGAAGACATCCTTACGCACCGCCCCGCAACCCGCCCAGAAGGTCACCGCCTCGCGCTTGGCGGTCTGGTGGTGATAGCGGTGCAGAAGGTTCTTGTAGCGGGTGAACCAGGTGGTGCCCGCGGGCTCGGCATCGTAGGAGCCGAAGACCGCGCCGACATTCGGCTCGGCAAAGGCCGCGCGCAGCCGCGCCGGGCCGTCGGGCCAGGCGATCACGTCGGAATCGACGAACCACAGCACCTCGCCCTTCGCATGGTCGGCGGCCAGGTTGCGCGCCAGGCCCGGCCCGCCATTCTGCGGCGTGGTCAGCACCGTCGCGCCCATCTCGCGCGCCAGATCGGCGGTGTTGTCGGTGGACCGGTCGTCCACCACCAGCACCTCGGTCACTTCCCCCGCCTTCAGCATCTCGATAAGCGGCGTCAGCACGCGCGGCAGAAGATGCGCGGCGTTGTAGGCCGGCATCACGACACTGATCGTCACAGGCGCGTCCGCTGTCATCGGGAGCCTCCGCTGAGATTTGGCGCGGCGTCGCGCGCGGCGTGGAAACACAAGGCCAGGAAGGCCGCGGCATAGGGCAGAAGCCAGATCACCCGCGCGCCGTAGCGGTCCGCGGGCTGCGAGACCGCGCCGCAGACAAAGGCGTTCACGCCGAGCCCCAGCAGCAGGAACACGCCGAAGGCGCGCACCGGGCCGGGCAGCCGGCCGGGCCAAAGCAGCAGCACCACGACCGCCGCGAAGGAGATCGCATAGACCACCGACTGCACCTGCATGACGCCCGAAATCCAGCCCCGGCTTTCGGCCAGCGCCCCGCCCTCCAGCCCCGGCATCCGGGTCTGGTTGCGCACGCTCTCCATCACGCCGTCGGTCGGGATCGTCATGCCGATATCGTAGAACAGGAATTGCAGCAGGGTGTTCTTCGCGAAGGCCAGCCCGATGTCGAAGGGCCGCGCCGCCAGCACATCGAAGAAGAATTCGCGCTGCGCCGCCGCGACACGCTGCCGGTCCTCAGGCGGAAGCAGCCGGAAGGATCCCAGCTCGGGCGAGGTCTCGAAGATGATATGCGAGACGGTCAAGCGATAGGGATCGTCCGACCAGGACAGCGCCTCGTACAGTCGGCAGGTGGCAAGCGCCGGGTCCGGGCAGTGATCCTCCAGATAGGCGTATCCCGGCCCGTCCACGATCAGCCGCGCGGTGATATGCGGAGTATAAGTCACCTCCTTGTGGGCCACGGTCTTGGCTGCGATCCGGAACACCTCGCGCTCCGCCACGCCGGCCAGGAAGACCAGCAGCACCAGGAGCGGCGGCAGCCACCAGCGACGGCGCGACTGTATGAGCGCCCCCAGCAGCACGAGCGGCACCATCAGCCCGGCGATCGCCAGATGCGAGGGATGCGTGACCACCGCCAGCGACCCCAATGCCAGCGCGGCGAGAATCTCCAGCGGCCCCATCTGGCGGCTCATCGCGGCCAGCGCGGCGAAGACGAGGATCAGCACCGGCGCGAAAATGTCCGGCATCACATAGGCGATGTAGAAGGGCAGCGCCCCAAGCGCCCCGGCCAGCAGCGGCACCGCGACCAGCGCCGCGCGCCCCGGCGGTGCCGCGAAATGGTGAGACGCGGCCCGCGCCGCCAGCCAGGCCGCCAGCAGCACCGCGCCCAGATGCAGGATCGCCAGGCCCGACAGCGCATCCAGCCGCCAGAGCGCCGCCACGATCAGCGCATAGACCATGGACCGTGAGCCGACCACCGTGTCGTCATCCTCGATCCGGCCGCCCGCGCCCGCGCCGGCCCCTTCGGCATGCTCCGCGGGCAGAATGAGCGACAGTGCCGCGTCGCCCTGCTTGAAGTAGCTGCCGGAGTCGAAATAGTAGAGCGGGCCGGAATTCACGATCAGCGCGCCCAGGCACACCAGGACCGCGACCGAAAGCAGCGCGGCGGTCCGGAACCAGCCGCGCCGCGGCGGCGATTTCATGTCGGCGCCTCCGCTCATTTCGTCTTTTTTGTCACTGTACAAATCATGTGCTTCGATGCGGTGGCTTGTATGACAGTGTATTTAACATTTTTTGCTCGCTAGATGAAACCGCAACATACATTCCCTTTAAACCCTCATACTCGATAGAATAAGGTGAGAAATCAACGCCTTTAGGAAACAACCTCCCAACCTTGTAGTCAAATGACTCAAGCAATTTATAAAAATCATAGAGGAATACCCGAGCATTGAATGCATGAAAATTATACTCAAATTGAAGAAGTCTAATATTCTTATTTGATAGCATATCAGAGAAACCCTTTAGTACGGCGAAATCTGCGCCCTCGGTATCAACCTTAAGAAAGTCCAGCGAGTCCAGCCCGGCGTCAGAGCAAAACTCATCACCGGTTACAAATTTTGCACTTCGCTCTTCATGTGAATACTTGTTTGGTCTTACCGCTGGATCATAAAACATGGTGGTACCACTATGATTCCCAGCGCTATTGAAAAAATACTCGAAGTTTCCGCGCCTATCACTAAGTCCAATATTAACAACGGTGACCCTATTCTCATCTATAAACCGCTCGTTGAGTTTTTCGGAAATTTCTGAATCCATTTCGAATGCAAAGATCCTTGTATCTGGAAGAGCTGCAAGCATTTCTCCCGCATGATCACCGTCGTTTGCCCCAACATCAAAAGCAGTTTTTATTTGAGAGCCTTGAAGGGATCTTAGAAGAAAGAACTCTCCGTTCACTTCAGGATCAAAGGACGCGTTCATGTATTGATTCCAGTACTTCTTTGATAGACGGAAGAAGAACCTAGACCCAGGGCCGTGCAATCTCGCATGGTTTCCAAGTTTTTGCGCTAAGATTCTCCTTATTCTCGACGTCAAGTTTTTTCCCTTCTTAAAGGCGACACTAGGCCTTCATCCAGAATGTGCCTAGCCATGATGCTCCTATTAGCATACCGTAGACAACATTTTCCAATTGGTACAGGTATTCGCTGTTCGTGCCGGCTTAGTATCCATTAACTCTCCCCCTGCTACTCGGGTCGTGTAATTCAAGCTCCCAAAAAGAGAGAGAAGCGTACTGAGGAGGCACTTCTGGCCAACGGACCAGCCGATTGAGAGGCTTCGACCGTACTTCCGTTAGTCCCGAGGGCCGTTGACCAGTGGATGCTGAGCGGGGGATTCGGAGCACGGGCACGCCGCCCGCCCCGGCCCCTTCGCCATGCCTGTAGTAGCTTCCAGAGTCGAAATAGTAGAGCGGCCCGGAATTCACGATCAACGCGCCCAGGCACATCAGGATCGCCGCCAGAACCAGCGCGGCGGGCAGGAGCCGGCTGCGGGACGACGGCTGCATGTCGGCCCGTCCGCTCATTTACCCGCGATGGCCGCGGCTTCCGCCTGCGCGGTGGTCTTGTGGTCCAGCCGCTCGTTCACGCGCCGGAAATAGGCGATCGTCGAGTCCAGCCCGTCGGCCAGCGCGATTTGCGGCGTCCAGCCCAGATAGGTCTGCGCCCGCGTGATATCGGGCTTGCGCTTGATCGGATCGTCCTGCGGAAGGTCGCGGAACACCAGCTCGGATTTCGATCCGGTCTTCTCGATGATCGCCTCCGCCAAGCCGCGGATGGTCAGCTCCACCGGGTTACCCAGGTTGATCGGCCCGGTCACCTCGGGCGGCGTTTCCATCAGCCGGATCAACCCGTCGATCAGGTCCGATACGAAGCAGAAGGACCGGGTCTGGCTGCCGTCGCCATAGATCGTGATCGGCGTGCCGGCCAGCGCCTGCATGATGAAATTAGACACCACGCGCCCGTCGTCGGGATGCATCCGCGGCCCGTAGGTGTTGAAGATCCGCGCCACCTTGATGGCCATGCCGTGCTGCCGGTAATAGTCGAAGAAGAGCGTCTCGGCACAGCGTTTGCCCTCGTCATAGCAGGACCGCTTGCCGATCGGGTTGACGTTGCCGACATAGTCCTCGGTCTGCGGATGCACCTGCGGGTCGCCATAAACCTCCGAGGTGGACGCCTGCAGGATGCGTGCGCCCAGCCGTTTCGCCAGCCCCAGCATGTTGATCGCGCCGTGTACCGCCGTCTTGGTCGTCTGCACCGGATCGTGCTGGTAGTGGAAGGGCGAGGCCGGACAGGCCAGGTTGTAGATCTCGTCCACCTCCACGTAGAGCGGGAAGGTCACGTCGTGGCGCATTACCTCGAAGCGCGGGTTGTCCAGCAGATGCCCGACATTGGCCCGCCGCCCGGTGAAGAAATTGTCGACGCAAAGCACCTCATGCCCGCGGTTGAGCAGCGTCTCGCACAGGTGCGAGCCGAGAAACCCCGCCCCGCCCGTCACCAGTACGCGCTTGGACAGCAGGCTCAGATCGTCGTTCCATTGGTCCTTGGGTAATTCGGGTTTGGTCATCGCGATGCCCCGTCGCCTCCTGATACGCGGAAGGTTGTCCCTTCCGGAATATCACATAGCCGTGAATTTGCGAGATTTGACGGCCCAACCCGGACTTCTCTATGGCACGGATGCGTCATCGGGTGGCCGCGTGACGCCCGACCCCCGTTTTCGGTTGGAAAGATGAAGCCCGGCGTTGCGGCCTCGCAGCCGGCGGCAGCCAAGGTTGCCAGAATCGTACCCGTTCCCAAAATACCCTCCCCTCCGGCCCCAATCCGGGGAGCAAGACCTCCCGACCATCCGGGGTGTCAGGACGGGTGCCGCATACTACCGTTGAGCAGCCTACACGGTTTTTCCGGGACCGCGAAGCGCCGTGCGGTCGGAAAACCGCATTTTTGGGCATAAACGGCCGCGCCGCGGTCTGCGGGCGTGGAATCGAGGCAGATTTGGGAAGTGGGAGGCGGCGCGCCGCAGCGCGGACGCGATCAGTGGTCGCGCAGGCCCTGCTCGCCCATCGGGCCGTAGCAGGCATCCTCGTCGCCGGAGTGGAGCGCCCAGAACGCGCAAGTTGCCATCAGGCCGAGGATCGCCGCGGCGCATCCGATGCCGGAGTAAAGCGCCAGCGCCGTCCAGAAGGAATATCCCTGGACAAGAGCGGTGATCGCGCCGGCGGCGCCGAGGATCATTCCGAAGATGACAATCACGATGTTCAACGCTCTCTCCTGAGATTCTCTGCGCCTGGACAACACAACCTTAACGCGAAACACTCCATAGGCAACACAGCTTTTGAGGAAACACTGCCCTTCGTTTTGGGCAACAATAGGGCAAAAAACGTACCCGATTGCCAAAGATCCCTTTTCGATCCTCCAAAATAGCGGAAATCCGCCGTTTCAACGGTTGCCGTCATAAAACCGCAACCCGCCGCCAAACCGGAAATCAAATCGGCGTTGGTGACGGCAAAGTGACCGGCTCTCAACCAGCACTGGCAGCTATCGGTTTACAATCGGTGAATTTTTCGCGCCGCACTCGACCTGCCCGCACGTCGGGGCTAACCTTGATCCGCCCGCGTGTGTCACATTTTGACGCAACCACGCATCACCGGCAGGAAGGAGAGACCCCGAGCATGTTCCGGCGCTATCGCGGTCTGCTCTCCACGCTCCTGCTGCTGATCCTCTTCGGCGCCGGGATGGCGGGGGCGATTCTCTCCACCGGATGGGTAGAGGCCGGCGCGGGCGTCGCCCGGCTGGGTCCGGGCAAGCTGGCCCTGCTCCTGGCCCTGACCTGCGGGCATTTCGCGGTGCGCGCGGCGCGCTGGCACATCCTGGCGCGCGCCGCCGGCCTGCCCACGGGACTGCGCCAGAACCTGCGCCACTTCTTCGGCGGCTTTGCGATGACGGCGACGCCGGGCCGGCTGGGCGAACTGGTGCGCCTGCGCTGGATCGGCCGCGAGACCGGCTGGAGCCTCGAGCGCGCCGCGCCCATCGCCTTCGCCGACCGCGCGGTGGAACTGGCCGGGATGGTGCTGCCGATCGCCGTTGCGGTGAGCTTCTCCAACCTGGGCACCGGCGCGGTCTGGCCGCTGCTGCTGATCACCGCGATCCTCATCTGGATCTCCTGCCGCCCGAAGCTCATGACCCGGATGGTGGAAACCGCCTGGCGCATCTTGGGCCGGGGCGGGCGCAGCTTCGTGCGGCTGCGCCGGATGACCCGCGGCATGGCCTCCTTCACCGGGCCGGGCGTGCTCTTGCCCACCACGGCCATCAGCGTGCTGGGATGGTGTCTGGAGGGGCTGGCCTTCTATCTGCTCCTGTCATGGCTGGGCACGCCGATCCCGCTTTCCGCCGCCATCGCCATCTTCCTGACCGCGGTGCTCTCGGGCGCGCTTTCGGGCCTGCCGGGTGGCCTGGGCGGGACCGAAGCCGCCTGCGTCGGGCTGCTGCTCCTGCAGGGCGTGCCGGCGGAAACCGCGATCCTGGCCACCCTCGTCATCCGCGTCACGACGCTGTGGTTCACCGTGCTGGTCGGGCTCTGCGTCTTTCCGCTGTCAGAGATGCGCTCACGCCGGGCCGCCGCCTGACCCTGAGCCCGCGCCTGACCCTACATCACGGCGCCGCTGACCGCGAAAGCCATGATCAGCAGGAAACAGATCTGGCTGACCCGGTCCTTGACCGCGAAGACGATTGGATCGTCCGTCATGTTGCCGCGATGGGTGATCAGGTGGATGCGGCTCATCCAGTAGAGCAGCACCAGGCAGGTTCCCCAAAGGATGCGCGGCTCGGAATAGAGCTGATCGACCGCCGGCGAATAGAGGTAGAGCGCCAGCACCAGCACCGAGACATAGCCGGTGGAGACCGCCATCTGCCGCACCAGCGGCAGGTCCGAAACGCTGTAGCCCCGGCCCGCGGCCTCCGTGCGGCCATGCGCCTCGCAATCGACCAGTTCGGCTTGCCGCTTCACCGCGGCCAGCGAGAAGAAGAAGAAGACCGAGAAGGCCAGCACCCAGACTGAAAGGTGAATACCCGTTGCCGCCGCGCCCGCGACCATGCGCACCGTGTAGAGGCTGGCCAGCGTGCAGATGTCGATGATCGGCGCGCGTTTCAGGAACAGCGAATAGGCCGTGGTCACGACATAATAGCCAAGAAGCACGACGACGAATTTCCAGCCCAGGAAAACCGACAGCACGAAGCCCGCCGCCAGTGGCAGAAGCGCCAGCCAGGTGCTGTCGGCGATCGGAATGCTGCCCGAGGCCAGCGGCCGCAACCGTTTGCGCGGATGCGCCCGGTCGGCCGAGAGATCGAGCAGATCGTTGAGCACATAGACGCTGGAGGCCACGAGGCTGAAGGCGACGAAAGCGAAGACGGTTTGCAGGATCGTCACGCCGTGGATCTGGTGCGAGGCCAGCATCGGCAGGAAGATCAGGATGTTCTTGAGCCACTGATGCGGCCGGAGCGCGAGGAGATAGGGCTCCGACGACGGTACGCGCGAGGCGATATGCTCCACGTCGCGGCCCAGCTCCTCCGCCCCGGCGCGCACCGCGTGCGTGGCATTGACGGTGATCGCCTTGGCGGCCGTCTCCCAGACGAAGAAATCCGCCGTGTTGTCGCCCATATAGGCATAGCCCGTGTCGCCATATTGCGCGTCGAGGAAGCGCGCCTTGTTGGCGCCCTTCAGGTTGCTCGTGCCGTCCGAGCCGTGCACGTCGTCGAACAGGTCCAGATGTGCGGCGATCCGGTCGGCCAGCGCCTCCTCCGACGCCGTCACCAGCGCCGTGCGCCCGCCCGCCTCGCGCCAGCGTTTCACATAATCGAGCACCGCCTCGTTATAGGGAAGCACCGAAACATCGACCTGCGCCTCGGCGTTTAGCCAGCGCTTGAGCGCCGCCCGCCCGTGCCGCAGCGCCATGGCCGCACCGAAAGGCGTGGTCCAGCGCGCGGCGAAGGCGGCCCAGAACGTCTCATAAAGCATGTCGGTCTCAACGAGCGTGCCGTCGAGATCGACCACCAGAACCCCGTCCGGCCCGATATCCCCTTCCGCCACTACCATCCTCACTCACACTGCCGTCCCCACCCGGCCAACTACACCACGCTCATGCCCCGATCACCAAGCACGGAGTGCGGCGTACCGGTTGCCTCGGGCAGGCTCCGGGGCGTTTGCGCAACATCACTCTCCGGCGCATTCCGCCCTCCGCGCCTCAAAAAACGCCGCGTCGAAGCGCCGGGGCAGTCGCTGCGCGTCGTCGATCACGCCAAGCGTGCCGGGTGCGATGATGTTGAAATATTCCCACACAAGGCGCCCGTCCGGAGTCACCTCGAAGGCCCGTCCGGCGCGCGATTCGGTGATCAGCATGTTGCCGTTGTCCAGATACTGGTGCGTGCCAATGATGTCGCTGAAGAAGCGGCTCTCGCCCCGCCCCTCGAAGACGCGCGTCACGCGGTCCTGCCGCGCGTCCAGAACCGCGATCCGGCTCTGCAATCCCTGCGATAGCCGCTCACCGCTGGAATTGTCGAACCAGTCGTCCAGCAGGTTGTTGTTGTCGAAGATCGAGATCGTGTCGCCGTCCAGAAAATCCGGATCGTGCTGGCGCAGGACCCGCCCGGTGCTGACGAACCGAATCTTCAGCGTCTCGGGATCGAAGACCAGCACCGTGTTGATATTGCGCAGCGAGATCATCACGTCGCCATGCCGGAAGATCCCCTCCGGCAGGGTCTCGGGAAACACCTCCACATCGTTGAGATGCAGCGTGTCACCGCGTACTGTCATATTGGAATTGTCGATGGTCGAGAGGTAGAGCAGCGCCTTGAGTCCGTTCTTCTCCAGAAGTTCGGGCACCGATATCTCACGCAGGATCTTGCCATCGGGCGAGACCTCGAGGATCGTGAACTCGAGGAAAAACGGCTTGTGTGCCGGAAAATCCGAACTGCGTTCGAGATGCGCGATCTGACCGGGCACCCAGAAATCGCCATCGTCATCCACATACAGGGAATGATGCGTCTCTTTCGGCAATCGCCAGACGATCCCTCCACATGGCGACAGGCGGAACATGCCGCGTTCGGTGTAATTGAACACCAGATCGCCATCGGGAAGCAGCGCCACGCCCTGCACATGTTCCTGACCCTCGTCGATATCTTCGGGATCGAGATGCGGCGGATCGGGCCAGAGTTCGGACCAGTTTATGCGCCATCGATACACTTCGCGTCCGGTCGCATCGACGATGCGCACGATCCTGTCATCGCTGTCGGTGAAGCCACTGACAAGTGTCAGGCCCGGCATCATCACCTGCGGATCGTGCTGCTCCACCGGCGCCTTGCGATCATAGCGGAAATGCCCCCAGTGAAGCCGTTCCGTCTCGTATTTCAGGGCGGCGACCGCCTCGCGGATTTGCGGATAGGGAAAGACCCGGAAATGCACGGTGGCCGCGCCGATGGCATAGGCGATCACAATGCAGCCGAGAATGAAAAACATCCGTTCCCAAAAACTCATATCACGCATTCTTCCCTTTTGTCGGACCCTTTCCGGGAACCATGTCAATCTGCCGGAACCCCACGCGGCGCTCGTAGACTTCCGCAATAGGCCGCGCCCACACGGCAAAGGTCAGGGCTGTCAGGATCATCGGCAGCCCCTTCATGACCGCAACCGCAAAGAGGTTTCCCCAGCTTTCCATACCGAAACGGTCCACGACCCAGGTCACGACCAGCGGATTCTGGGCAAGCGACATCACCAGGGTGCAGACGACTGCCGCCCGTGCAAGCGGCGGCAACTGCCGCCAACCCGCCAGCAGCAAGGTCAGAGGCAGAAACAGGATTGCCAGCCGCTCGCCCGAGACGCTCACACTCAGAATAGGCTGCGCCATGATCGCCAGCAGGAAAACCGCGTGCCGCCAAGCCGCCGGGTCGGCGCGGCGGCGGAACGCCAAGCATAGCCACGCGAACCCGGCCACCGCGGCCAGCCGCAGAGCCAGTGCGAAAGCGGCAACGGTCAGCGGCGTGTCGTGCAAGGTGAAATAGTCCTCGCGCGACAACAACATAACCTCGACCCAGGTAAAGAGATTGCCGCTGAAATAGGGCATTTCGAGATGCCTGAACTCATAAACCATGCGCGTCACGAGGCTCAGATGGACGTCGATCCCGAAGAGCAGAACCGACAGCAACGCGAAACCGGCGATCATCGCGCCCGCAATCAAACGGAACCGCACACCCGCGAGCGCAAGTGGCAGCAAGAGCGCCAGTAGAAGCGGCGCAAGAAGCAGCCCCGCGATTGTCAGACAAGCGGCCGAGACGGCGAACCGCCCCCGCATATGTCCGATCAGCCCGACAACGCAGAGCAGGAACACGAAGGACATGTTGGACCCGCCGACAGCGTAGACCGCCCAGAGCGGTTGAAACATCAGCGCCGCGCCGAAGAAGGTCGCAAAGAAGTGGCTCCGCTCCGCCGGGCTGGCTCCGGCGAACTGCCGCATGTGCCGGTAGAGCAGCACCAACCCCGTCCAGAGGCACAAAGTGCCCGCGAGCTTGTAGAGCGTCATCGCCAGCCGGGGCTCGAACTGCGCCAGCGGCGTGAAAAGCAAGCTTGCCAGGGGCGTACCCGGATAGGTCGTGCGGCCCAGCGGGGTCTCGCCCCCAATCGGTGCCGCCGCATTGTAGAGATCGGCGGTTGCACCGGCCAGCACCCGCTGCCCCGCATCGTAGATCGCAGAAAAAGAAAAGCCCAGCCCGCGCTGCATTTCGATCCCTGCAAGGCTGCCCGCCAGGATGAGCGCAATTGCCAGATACCCCGCGAAACGCGACAATGCGGGGGATCTCTTTACAACGGATTCGATCATGGCGGCATCCAGGAAAACTTGCCCCCGTTCGGGCCCAAACAAGAAACGAAAGAAATTTTACAGCAACAACTTCCAATAGAGCCGGTTCGGCAGCCGCAGTTGAGCATGCGCAAACACTCTGGCGCAAGCATGGCGGCTTGGCGTTCGCAAAGGAAGAAAATCACGCCGGATTGGTGCATTTTCGCACTAAATGCCGTGGCTTGGGCACGGAATCATCGAAAGCGGACGACCAAAATCGTAATCTGGACTAGGATCGGGGCGCAGGATGCGCCGCTTGGCGGCGATGCTGCTGCTCGGGGGATCAGTACCCCGAGCTTGAATTGGATTGTTGGGTACGAGAGCCGATGAAGACGCCACAGCTTTCCATCGCAACCGACGCTGACATGTCCGGCGGCCACGCCAAGCAGGCCACCGCTCCGGTCGCGGGCGCGCCGGCATCACCCACCCTGCCCTGCCGGGCCGAGTTCTTCTGCGGCGGGGCTTTCTGATGCCGGCCGACGACAAGCTTGCCCCAGCGCCGGCCGTCCCGTCCCTGTCCCGTGCCACCCGGATCGCCCGCACTATCTGCCTGGGCATCGCCGCGGCGGCGCTGGCCTATCTGCTCTTCAAGACCTACCAGATGTCGGATCGGCCGGGCTATGACTTCCGCTATATCTGGGCGGCGGGCGATCTCTGGCTGCACGGGATCAACCCCTATGACGAAGTCTACCATCAGATCGCGGCCCACAAGATCGACGAGGGCCACAAGCCCGAAATGTGGGTCTATCCGCCGAACTGGTGGATCCTCTCCATCCCCTTCGGCCTGCTCGACCTGCGCGCGGCGAATGTCGTCTGGAACGTCGCCAACACCGCGCTGATCCTGGGGACGTGCAGCCTGCTCAGCACGGCCTATATCACCGCCTTTCCCGCCGCCGCACACGCGCTGCGCCACCGCATAGGCGTCAACCCGGCCATCGCCATTTTCAGCGCGCTTCTGTTCCTGACTGCCACGCTGGAGGCCACCGGCATCCTCTATTCGGTCGGGCAGACCACGCTGATCTCCACGTTCGGGATCGCCGTGATGCTGCGCGCGCGGGTCGACGGCAATACTTTGGCCGAGGCCGCGGGCCTGGCGCTGGTGCTCACCAAACCGCAGATCGGCCTGCAATTAGCGGTGCTGATGCTGCTGCTCGACGCCCGCTCGCGCCGGGTGCTGCTCTACGCGATGCTGATCTCGGCGCTTCTTTCCGTGCCCGCCAGCATCGTCGCGCCGACTGCGATCCTCGATTTCGTGCACAACGTCACAAACTATGACGGCTTCGCCAACAACGCGAACCTGCCGCAGTCGATGACCGGGCTGCGCCTGGCGCTGTGGGAGCTTTTCGCCCATGACACCGGCAACCTGATCGGCACCGCGCTCAGCCTCGCGGCGATGGTGCTGGCCTGCACGGGGCCGCTCAGGCTTTGCCGCGCGGCCGATCCGGCGGTGCAGGCCTGGCAGGTGCTCGGACTGGCCACCGCGATCGTCGTCGCGATCTCACCGCTGCACATCTACGACTTCGTTCTGATCGTCGTGGTCCTGCCGCTCCTGCTGCGCGCGGGGCCCGGCGCGCTGATCCTCGCGCTGATCGGCGCCGCGCTGATCTGGAGGTCGGAAAACCTGGCCGATTTCACCGGCTTCCATGCGCCGGGGGTGGATATATTCCCAGGCTCGCGCATCGCCATGATCGGGGCCTTCGCCTTCCTTCTCGCCGTTGCCGCCACCGTCCTGCGGCTGAACCGCGGCACGGGACCGGGAACCTGACCCTCACCCTGATGGCCAACGCCACGCGGGTCGCGGTCGAAGCCTTCTGAGGCCCCCGAACGTGGCCATATCGCTACAATCCGGGCGCCCGGCGTTTCGCATCCTTCGCCAATCGCCGCCTGATGCGCCGTTCGGGAAGGCCATCCCGAACAATCCTGCGGGTAGGTTTCAAGACTTCACGGAATCATTGTGATTCGATCACATCCTCTTGTATCGTGACACGCGGGGTAAGTGGTATGGGACGGGTAAATTGGAAAAAGAGTTACTTCCAGTCGTTGTGATCGGCGGTGGTCCCGCGGGGCTCACGGCCGCCTATGAATTGCAGAAACGCAGCGACGAGCACCGCCCGCTCGTGTTCGAGGGTTCGGACATGGTCGGCGGCATCGCACGCACCGAAACCAGCAACGGATACCGATTCGATATCGGCGGTCACCGGTTCTTCACCAAGGTTCGCGAGGTGGAGGCCATGTGGCATGAGGTGCTGGGCGACGATTTCATCACCGTCCGGCGGCTCAGCCGCATCTTCTACAAGGGGCGATTCTACGACTACCCGCTGCGCATCTTCAACGCGCTGGCCAATATCGGCCCGTATGAGACCTACCGGATCATCGGCAGCTACATCAAATGGAAGCTGCGCCCGAAAGCCCAGGAAGACACGTTCGAGGAATGGGTCATCAACCGGTTCGGCGGGCGGCTCTACATGCATTTCTTCCGCTCCTACACCGAAAAGGTCTGGGGCATCCCGCCGTCGCAGATCCGCGCCGACTGGGCCGCGCAGCGCATCAAAAACTTGTCGCTGGCCAAGGCGGTCTGGAACGCGATCTCCGGCTCCAACGACACCGCCAGCCTGATCGAGGAATTCCAGTATCCGCGGCTGGGCCCCGGCATGATGTGGGAACGCACGCGCGACCTGATCCGCGAAAAGGGCGGCGTCGTGCAGATGCGCTCCGAAGTGGTCAAGGTGAACCGCGACTCAATGCGCGTGAAATCCGTCGATATCCGCAGATGGGGCGAGGACGGAACCGACGAAGGGATCGAGCGCGTCGAGGGCGAGGAGTTCATCAACTCCATGGCCGTGCGCGACCTGATCCACGCCTTCGACCCGCCCCCGCCGCAGGAAATCATCGACGCCGCGGACCGGCTGAAATACCGCGACTTCCTGATCGTGACGCTGATCCTCGACCATGCCGACCCGTTCCCGGACAACTGGATCTATGTCCACAGCCCGAAGGTGAAGGTCGGCCGGATCCAGAATTTCCGCGCCTGGTCGGCCGAGATGCTGCCGCGCCAGGACACCGCCTCGATCGGGATGGAGTATTTCTGCCAGCATGGCGACGATCTGTGGGAAACCTCGGATGCCGACCTGCAGGATCTCGCCGGCCGCGAGCTGGAAGAGCTTGGCCTGGCCAAGGCCGAGGACGTGATCGGCTCCGCCATCATCCGGCAGCCCAAGGCCTATCCGGTCTATGACGGCGCCTACAAGGAAGCTCTCGACACCGTGGCCGAATGGCTCAAGCGGCTGGAGAATTTCCAGACCGTGGGCCGCAACGGGCTGCACCGTTACAACAACCAGGATCATTCGATGCTGACGGCGATGTTTGCCGCGCGCAATATCGTGGGCGAACAGAACGATGTCTGGGACGTGAACGTGGAGCGCTCCTATCACGAGGAGTTCGAGGCCAAGCCGAAGAAGCGCGGCAAGAAGGGCACCGCCGCGCGCGCCGCGCTCTGACCGGCCTCAAAGCTTCGCCGTCCAGAATCTGTAGCGTGCCTGCCCCGTGACCTCGCGGATCAGGCCTGCATTTTCCATCCATGAAAGATTGCGCTGCACGGCGGCGCGGCTGGCCCCCGTTTCGGCCTCTGCCATCGCGGCGGAAACCAGCGGCCAGCCCGCCATCAGCGCCACAAGCCGCCCCGGCGTCCGGCCCGACCGGCCCGCCAGCGCGGCCTCGGCGCGCCTCTCCCAATCCTCCAGCCCGTCGAGACGCCGCAGCGCGGCCAGCACCGCCTGATCGGCCCCCGCGATCCAGCGCGCCAGACGGTCGGGCATCGGCCCGCCGGGCCGCAGCCCCCCTGCCCCGCCCTGCGCCAGCGGCAGGAAAACCGCCCCGCCCGGCAGCCCCTCAACCGCCAGCCGCGCCGCGGCGACGGCGGCCTCGCCCCCGCCATCCCGGCCCGGCCCGGCGAGCCCCGCCAGCGGCCACAGGTGATAGCCGAAGGCCGCGCGGCTGACCGGGTGCAGCGCCCCGGCCTCGCGCATCCGTCCGCACCAGTCCGCCAATTGTCCCCTGAGCCCGTCTTCCGCCGCTGAGGAGCTGTCCACTCGGCCCAGGAAAGCCGTCATCGCCGCCGCCGATTCGGCCTCGGGCGGCGGCCCGCCCTGAAGCCTCCGCGCGGCCCAGCCGGCCCGGACAAGCGCCCGGTCATCGTCGCCGGTGATGCCGGTGCGCAACGCCAGCCAGAGTGCCAGCCGCTCCGTCCCGACGCGCTGGCCGTCGAGCCAGCTCAGTTCCGCCGCCTCGATCAGCGCCAGCCGCTGCCGCCAGCCCTCGGGCGCACGGCGCAGACGTTCATCCAATGCGCCCAGCCGCGCCGCGAGCCGCGCCAGCGGTCCCGCCAGCCCGGCCTCCGCCGTGGCCCATGCCGCCGGGTCGGCAACGGGCGCCGCCGGTCTCTCCGCCGCGCGCGCCCCGATGTCCAGCCGACCGGGCAGAAACCACAGATCATCCTCGTCCCCCGGCGCGGGATCATAGGGGCCGGGTTCGAAATGGCCGTGTTCAAATTCGGGGTCATCAACCATACTGCGCAAAATATGCGCGTTTTGCACAGTACCAAAGGGTTTTCTGGGGAATGCTTTTAAACATGATAAGGTTCCGTTATCATGTCTCTTGATTTACGCCTCGTTTACGGCCAGATTTCCGGCATGGGACGCCTGTCATCGCAGAGTTGGAAGCCCCTCGCCCGCCGCCGCTGCGGCCAGGTTGCGGTCGAGCGTCAGAAGCGGCGCCTGCCGCCTGAGCGCCAGTTCCAGGTAGAGCGCGTCATAGGCCGTCAACTCATAGACCCGCGCCAGGCCCATCACGTAATCGCCCTCGGGCGCGGTATCGAGGCGGACCCGGACAGCCGGCAGCAGGCTCACCGCCTCGACCATCATCGTCTCGGTCAACCGCTTGCGGCGCTCCGCCGCCAGCAGGATGTTGCGCGTCTCCGCCCAGAAGATCGAGGGCGCGTGCAACCGCACCCGCCCCAGGATTTCCACGGTCTTGTCCCCGGTGTCGGAAGGCAGCAGCCAGGACGCAACCACCGAGGCATCGACCACCACGTCGCGCTGCGTCATTTCCGGCCCTCGTCCCGCGCCGACAGGATATCCTCGGCGGTGAAAGGACCGGAATGCGCCGCGATCTCGCCCCGCAGCGCCGCCATCCGGCGCAGCAGGTCGTCACGCTCGGCCGAGCCGATCTCGCTGACCGGTACCAGCCGGGCCACGGGCTTGCCGCGCCGGGTGATGGTGATGCTCTCGCCGGCCTCCACGGCTTCCAGCAGGGCCGAGAGATGGGTTTTCGCCTCGAAGGCGCCCACTTCACGCATGATCTTGCCTTTCACAACTGGTTGGCAATCTAGTCTGTATGCTCATTTTAATCAAGATACCCCGTCATGCCCCTGATCCGTCCGTCCCCCCTGCCCGCGCTGACCGAGGCCGACGAGGCCGCGCTGACCGATCTCTATATTCGCGGCACCCCGGCCAACACGCTGCGCGCCTACGAGCGCGACCTAGTCTATATCACCGCCTGGAAACGCATGTCTCTCGGGGCCGCGCCCGCCTGGCCGGAGGCCGAGCCGGTGGCGCTGCGCTTCATCCTCGACCACGCCCGCGACCTGACCGACGCCGACCCGCAGGATCCCGCACGGATCACCGCCGAGGGGCTGATCGCGGCGGGGCTGCGCAAGTCGCTCGCCTGCCCGGCGCCCGCCACGCTCGACCGGCGCATCGCAAGCTGGCGGGCCTTCCACGCGATGAAGGACCTGGCCAGCCCGTTCGAGGCCCCGCTGGTCCGTCAGGCCCGCGCCAAGGCCCGGCGCGCGGCGGCAAGGCCCCCGGCCCCGAAATCCGGCCACCCCGTCACCCGCGACGTGCTGGAGGCGCTGCTGGTGGCCTGCGGCCCGTCGCTGCGCGGTACGCGGGATCGGGCGATCCTGGCGCTCGGCTGGGCCTCCGGCGGCCGCCGCCGGTCCGAGATCGTTTCGCTGCGACGCGAGGATGTCGGGCTGGAGGAGTTCGAGGCACGCGGCCTGATCAGGCTGAGCCTGCTGGAGACCAAGACCACCCGCGCGGGCCAGACGCCGCGACTGGTGCTCAAGGGCCGCGCCGCGCGCCTTGTGGTGGCCTGGATCGACGCGGGCGGGATCGACGGCGGGCCGCTTTTCCGCGCCATCAGCAAAGCCGACCGGGTGCTGGACCGCGGCCTGTCGCCCGACGCGGTCTACCAGATCCTGCGCCGCCGGCTGGTCGCGGCGGGCCTGCCCGCGGATTACGCCACGCCGCACGGGTTGCGGTCGGGCTTCCTGACCCAGGCGGCGCTGGACGGCGCGCCCATACAGGCGGCGATGCGGCTGAGCCTGCACCGCTCGATGGCGCAGGCACAGCGCTATTATGACGACGTGGAAGTCGCCGAGAACCCGGCAACGGGCCTTCTCGATTGACGCCCGTCGCAACCGGGAAAGGATTCGCAGGATTCCGGGCTCCGTTTCCCGATTGGGTACAGTGCGGGCCACACCCTCTTACCGCATCAGAGTTCGCAACACGGTACCACCCAAGGATGCCGAATCCCGGAAGATTTTGACAAGATCGTGGCAGGCTGGAACACTCCGTCACTGGTATAGGGTGTCCGTGCCGGATTGGCCGACCGCCGCGACACGCAAGAATGCGGACGCGCCGGTCCAGTTGGACGAGAGTGGGGAGTGGAGCATGATTTACATATTCGGTTTGCGGCGACTGGCGCTTCTGGCTTGTCGCGTTGGGACTGCGCCGCTGGCGATTGCCGTGCCCGCGCGGATTGCGGCTCGGGGGCCGCGCAAAGCCGCCTGACATCTACCTGGATCGAATACGAAGGGGCGGCGCCATTCGCGCCGCCCCTTGTTCGTTTCGCACGGGTGGTTTCGCGTGCGAAACCTAGTCCACCGGCTCCAGCAGGCGCTGGATTTCGGCCATGACGGTGTCGAGCAGGTCGCTGTCCACGGCCTCGCCGAAGAAGCGGATGGCATAGCCGCGATCGTCCACCTGTTTCTCGATCGCCATGCCGTTGGCCAGCGCGATACGCCCGTGGCGTTCGGTCTGGACGGGGGCCGATTTCGGGCGGCCGCCGCGGCTGGGATCGCGCGCCGCGACCTCGGCCCGGCGGATGAGCGGCTCCATTAGTGTCCATTCCTCCTCCGGCCCGGTGCCCTGCCCGCTTGCCAGCACGCCGCGCAGTTCCGGCCCCGCCCCGACCCGGAGCGCCTGCGCCAGCCGCAACCCATTGCGCTCGCTGAGCTGGGTGGGAAAGGCCAGCATGTCGCCAAGTTCTTCGTGGATCAGCGCGAAGCTGCGGATCTTCGACCGCTTCGCCTTAGAGGCCGAGGAAAAGAGCCCGTCCACCGCCGCCTCGACCCCGTCATAGGCGCCCTGCCCGGCGGCCAGAACCGCGATGCGCCCGCGCTCGTACTGGCTGAGATCGGCGCGGACCTCGTTCTCCTCGACCATCGCGACATAGGCCGCGGTGATGCCCGTATGCCGCCGGACCAGCGCCCGGATCGTGGCATAGGCGGCATCGGCGGTTTCCGCGTGCAGCGCCTGGACCGCGGCCAGCCGCCGATAGCCGGAGATCAGACCGTAATGCCGGCCGGCGTCAGGCTCGGGCAACTCGAAGACCTCGACCGGCAGACGCAGCCCATGTGCGGCGATGGAGCTTTTCAGCTCGGCCATCTCGGCGGGGTCCATCGCGATGCGGTCGCGGGTCAGCTCGTCGGCCACGATCTCGGCGACCGGCAGCTCACGCAGGATCAGCCCCTTCTCGGCCGCCGCGCGGAAGCGCCCTGCATCGGCGGCGTCCCGGGCCTGCGCGGTGCGGTCCTCCACCGATCCGGCGGTGGCGTGGGCGGCGGCGTCCCCGGCCACCTGCGCGATGGGCGGCGGGCGCAAATCCATCGGGTCGCGATGCGGGGTTTCGCGCGCGAAACCTTCCTCCAGTTCCTTCAGCTCATCGGCCGAGGGGGCTTCAAGCCGTCTGCGCTTCGCCATGACCGGCCTCCTGTGCTTCCTGCGCTTCCTGTTCCTGCATCTGCTGATCGCGCCACCAGGCGCCGATCAGAATCTCCTTGAACTCCGCATAGGTGCGGTCGAACGCCTCGCGCCCGCGGGCATAGGTGTCGCGGTTGAAGTCCCGGTAATCAGCCTCGTAGATGCCGTTCACCTGCTCGCCCGCCTGACCCACCAGCGCGGTGTAATCCTGCCGGTAGGCGTTCATGAAATCGCCCAGATAAGCCTGGATGACATTGGCCAGATCGGTCTGCTGGTTGGCGTCGAACCGGGTGATGAGCGCGCGCACCACATCCCATTCGAAGCGCATCTCGGGCAGCCCGGCGCGGCGGCGCGCAGCGTTCTCGCCATCCTCGATGGAGGCGAAGGTCGAATAGAGCATGTCGAAGAAGCGGCCGGTGGAATCGAACTCCAGGAAGCTCGCGCCGAGCGGCACCAGCAGGATGTCGGCGGCGGCCAGCGCGTTGATGGTCAGGTAGCCGAGGGCAGGGGGCGTATCCAGCAGCACGATATCGTAGGCGTCGAGCACGCCCTCGCGCTCCAGGAACCCCGTCAGCGCGTCCCAGAGCGGCCAGTTGCGCAGGCCCATCCGCCAGACCGGCACCTGGAACTCGGCCCAGTAGAGATTGAGCTGCGCGCCGATCAGGTCGATATTGGGCCAGTGGGTCTTCTGGATAACATCCGCCGCGGTGATCGAAAGCGCCTCGGTCAGGGTCTCGTCGAGGGGCAGGGGGGGCTCGCCGCGGGCGGCGCGCACCTCATTCTCCTGGCTCAGATGGGTGGCGTAGTCCTTGGCCATCAGCGGAAAGACCGTGTGCCATTCGTCGGGCACGGTGCCGCCCATGATCGAGGTCATGGAGCCCTGGCTGTCGAGGTCGATGACCAGCACGCGGTAGCCGTCGAGCGCGGCGGACATGGCCAGATGGGCGCAGGTCGAGGTCTTGCCGACGCCGCCCTTGAAATTCGCCACGGCGGCGACCTTGGCGGGCAGACCCTTCGGCCGGTAGGGGCGGTATTCTTTGGTGCTGACGCCTTCCTCGGCGAAGTGGTCGCGCAGCGCCAGCACGTCCTCCAGCGTGAACCATTTGGACCCGCCGGAGCCTTCGCCCTGCGGCAGGTCGGGATGGGTCTTGAGCACCCGCCGCAGATGGGCGGGGGCAACCGGGATCAGGTAGCGGCAGATCTCCCAGGTGGAGAACTTGCGCAGCCGCTTGCGGCCGTCGGGCGCATAGCCGCGGCGGGCGAGGTCGTCACGCCCGCGGCCGCAGAACGCGGCGGCTTTTGCGAATCGGGCGGTGTCGATAGGTTGTCCCAGCTTCTGCGCCGCCTTCTCCGGGTCGAGATTGAGATAGGGGGGCAGGGTCTGGTCGGGTTTTCTGGTCATATGCTCGATACCTCAGGTCATGTCGCCTGTTTCGGTGCTTGTACCGGGAAACATCGCACATCTTGTGCGCTGAGTGAATCCCTTATCGGAGGCGGTCCCGAACGGGCAAAGCGACAGGGGTTTCGCGTGCGAAACCCTGAAAAAGCCAATGAAATCGACAGGAGAACACGACGTAAAGATGTAGAATCTTTAGGACTCTTTGAGATCTTTGGCAATAATTCATCTTGTATTGTCAATCGGTTAGCCATCCTTCGGTGCCCGTTTCCGGGCTGAAGGGCACCCGTTTGCAGGGGCATCGGTACCCGTTTACGGGAGCATCGGTACCCGGATGCGGGAGCGCGGGAACCCGACTCCGGGAGGCCCGAAAACACGCATTTCAGCGCCCGATTCGGCCGAAAAACGCCTAACGGAGTCCCAAGAGTGCGCGCTTTGCAAGGCGTGGGTCGGCAACAGGCAGGGCAGGGGGTGTATAGGTACCCGTCTACGGGAGTCCGGAGGGCCGGAGCACCGGCACCCGCAAAAGACTTGAGCGCGGGTGCCTTTTCTGAGACCATGCGCTCGCGCCACCAAGAGCGCCAAGAGACAGAGGGCAGCAGTATGAGCGAGGCGGGTGTTTCCCGTGCGGCGCTGACAGGGGCGCTGAAGCGGTCATCGGTGAAAAAGCACGTGGCCGCGATCCACGTTTCCGGCAAGCTGACGCTCTTGCAGCGGAAACTTTCGAACGTCCTCCTCCTCAACGCCTATGACAGCCTGACCACGCGGCAGAGCCATTCCATCGACGCGCGCACGCTCTGCCTGATGATCGGCTACAACTCCAACGACATGGAGACGCTGAAAGCCTCGCTCCGCAGCCTGGCGGAGACGGTGGCGGAATGGGACATGCTCGACGAGGCGGGCAAGCAGGAATGGGGCGTCAGCGCGCTGCTCTCCTATGCCAAGCTGAAGGGCGGGGTCTGCGAATACGCCTATTCGCCGGCGCTGGCCGAGAAGCTGCACGACCCCAAGGTCTTCGCGCTGATCAATCTCAACATCCAGCGGCGGTTCACCAGCGGGCATGCGCTGGCGCTCTACGAGAACTGCTATCGCTTCGTGCGCACCGGCTCCACCGGGTGGTGGCCGCTGGAGCTGTTTCGCCGGCTGATGGGGGTGGATGGCAGCGCCTATTACGAGACCTACAAGCATCTCAACGCCAAGATCATCAAACCGGCGGTGGCCGAGGTCAACAAGACGTCGAATATCGAGGTGACGCCGGAGGTGCGCAAGAAGGGCAGGGCGGTGACGGATATCCGGTTCCTGATCCGCGAGAACCCGCAGCTTGCGATGTTCGACATCGACGATGGCGAGGGGGTGCGCAACGCCGCGACCTACAAGCGGCTAGTAGCGCTGGGGGTCAGCGACCGGCTGGCGCGGCAATGGATCGCCGAACATGGCGAGGGCTACGTGGCCGACAAGCTCGACTACGTGGCCGGGCAAAAGGATGTCGAAAGCCCGGTGCGCTATCTGACGGCGGCGATCCGCGACGGCTACGAGGCGAAGGCCGCCGCGCCGGAGCCGTCGCCCGAGGCCGCCGCGCGGCTTGCCGAACGCCGCGCCGAGGCCGAGGCACGCGATGAAGCGGAGGCCGCGCGCGAGGCCGAGATCGCGCGCGAGCGGGGCGCGCGGGCGCGGCGGCTGGCGCGGGTGCGCGAGGTGGCCGAGGCACGCAACCCGACGCAGCGCGACGCCGACCGAAGGCTGTTCCTGTCGCAGCTCGAGGGCGATCTGGAGCGCGAGGATTTCCGCCGCCACGGCTGGGCCTCGGGGCTGAACGCCACGGCGATCTTCGCCTTCTGGGAAGAACTGGAGCCGGGGATGTTCGATGAGCCGTAATCAGCCGATGGGGCCGAGGCAGCCAGATCGGGCTGGGAATCGTGTCGCGGATGACAGATGGAGAGGCCGCGCGGGCCGCATCGCCACTGGCGGCCGCGCGAGCAAGGAATGCGAGGGACGATGAAAAAGCGCAGCGAACATGCGCCCAACCCCTATACCGATGCGCTGCGGGGGATGCGCAAGACGATCATCATCGTCGGTCTGGTCAGCGCGGCGATCAACCTGCTGATGCTGACCGGGCCGATCTACATGCTCCAGATCTACGACCGGGTGCTGGGCAGCGGCTCGGTGGCGACGTTGCAGGGCCTCTTCATCATCGTGGTCGTGCTCTATGCCTTCCTGGGCTTCTACCAGTTCCTGCGGTCCCGGCTGCTGTCGCGGGCGAGCTACCGGCTGGACAAGCTGGTGGGCGATGAGGCGATGGGCTACTGGATCCGCGCCGGCGTCGAACGCGAGGACAACCCCCACCATCCGGTCCGCGACCTGGCCGCGACGCGCAGCTTCATCTCGGGGCCCGCGATCGTGGGGCTGTTCGATCTGCCCTGGATCCCGATCTTCCTGATAATCGTCTTCTTCATCCATCCCTGGCTTGGCTACCTGACGGTGGCCGGCGCGTCGGTGGTGGTGATCGCGGCGGTGCTCAACCAGGTGACGACGCGCGGCGACATGTCCGAGGCGATGGCGCGCGACAGCGCCGACCGGGATTTCATAGAGAAGACCCGGCGCAATGCCGAATCGGTGATGACGCTGGGGATGCTGGATGCGGTGGTGGAACGGTGGCGCGGCCAGCATGACGCGGCGATGGCCAAGGGGCAGGAGGCCGGCGACCGGACCGAGGTCTTCGCCTCCTTCTCGCGCTCCTTCCGGATGCTGCTGCAATCGGCGCTGCTGACGCTGGGCGCCTTCCTGGCGCTGAATCAGGAGATCACGCCGGGTGCGATCATCGCGGCCTCGATCATCGCGGGCCGGGCGCTGGCGCCGGTCGATCAGGTGATCGGGCAATGGCGTGCGATTGCGCGCGGGCTGGATGCGCACAAGCGGCTGAAGGCGGCCTTCGATGCGATGCCGGCGGAGAAGCCGCGCATCGCGCTGCCGCCGCCCAAGGGCGAAATCAAGGTCAAGGGGCTGACCAAGCTGATGCCCGACCGGATGAACGGGCAGGGGCGGGTGCGTATCCTCGATCAGGTGACATTCGCGCTCTCGCCCGGCGACGGGCTGGGGGTGATCGGCCAGAGCGCGGCGGGCAAGTCGAGCCTGGGGCGCTGCCTGGTGGGCGTGTGGCAGCCGGACGCGGGCGAGGTGCGGATGGATGGCGCGACGCTCGACCAATGGGTGCCCAGGGACCTGGGCCGCCATATCGGCTATCTGCCGCAGACGCTGGAGATGCTGCCGGGCACCATCGCCGAGAACATCGCGCGGTTCGATGCGGACGCTACCGACGCGAAGGTGATCGAGGCGGCGAAGATCGCCGGCGTGCACGAGATGATCCTGAGTTTCCCGGACGGCTATGCCACGAGGATCGGGGATCACAAGCAGCCGCTTTCCAGCGGGCAGATACAGCAACTCGGCCTGGCGCGCGCGATCTATGGCATCCCGACGCTGATCGTGCTGGACGAGCCCAATTCCAACCTCGACGCCAATGGCGACGATGCGCTGTCGGAGGCGATCCAGACCCTGCGCGCGATGGGCAGCGTGGTGGTGGTGATGGCCCACCGTCCCAGCGCCATCGCGGCGGTAAACAAGATCATGGTGCTGCACAAGGGCCGGGTGGCGCAGTTCGGTGACAAGGAGAAAGCCTTCGGCAACCAGCCCGCGCCGCAGGTGGAACCCAAATCCGTGGCCACGCCCTTCAAGACCGGGAGGCAGATATGATCCGCAAGCGCAAGGCCAGACCCGCCCCCGACGCGCCCGGCGCGCGGACCGGGCTGACGGGACCGGCGCGGATCACCGTGGTCGGCAGCCTGCTGCTGATGGTGGTGCTGGTGGGCTGGGCGCATTTCACGCTGATCAACGGGGCGGTCATCGCCTCGGGTCAGGCGGTGGTGCGCGGCAAGCCGAAAGTGGTGCAGAGCCTCGATGGCGGCGTGGTGGCCGAGATCCGGGTGAAGGACGGCGACGTGGTCGAGACCGGCGATCTGCTGATGAGGCTCGACCCGACGCTCCTGCGCATCAACCGCGACATCCTGCGCAAGCGGCTGGCCGCGACCATCGCCCATGAGAGCCGGTTGGAGGCCGAGTATCTGGGCCTGGAGAGTGTGCCGCGCAAGACCGACGCCTCGGAGCATGTGGAGGGGCTGTCGCTGGACCGGCACTATGCCGGGCAGGAGGAGATTTTCGAGACCCGCCGCGAGGTGCAGCGCGGCCGCGAGGAGCAGCTCAAGGAGCGCATCCTGCAATTCGGCAACCAGATCTCCGGCGTCGAGGGGCAGATCGAGTCGAAGCGCAACCAGCTCAAATTCATCGAGAAGGAATTGCAGAGCGCGCGAAACCTGAACGCGCAGGGGCTGGCGCGCGAGAGCCAGGTTTTGGAGTTGCAGCGCGCGCAGGCGTCGCTGCTGGGCGAGTTGGCGGAACACCAGTCCACGCTGGCGCGCATCCAGAATTCGATTCGCGACACGCAGCTTGAAATCCTGCAGTCAGACCGGGAGTTCAAGGAACAGGTGGTCACCGAACTGCGCGAGGTCACCAGCCGCCACGAAGAGCTGATCCTGGAGATCGTGACCATCGAGAAGCAGTTGGAGCGAGTGGATATCCTGGCCCCGGCGAACGGGATCATCCACGAATTGCAGGTCTCGACCGTGGGCGGGGTGGTGGCGCCCGAAGCCACCATCCTCCAGATCGTGCCGGTTTCCGAAGGGGTGGAGTTCGAGGTCCGGGTCGATCCCAACTCCATCGACCAGATATTCGTCGGCCAGAGAGCCAAGGTGCAGTTCCCGGCCTTCGACATGAAGACCGCGCCCGTGCTTTACGGCTCGCTCGCGGGTATCTCGCCCAGCACGGTGAAGGACCCGGCGACGGGACGCGCCTATTACCGGGTGCAGCTTGTCCTGCCGCCCGAGGAGCTGGAACGGCTGGGTGCGGTCCACCTGGTGCCGGGGATGCCTGTGCAGGCCTTCATGCAGACCGGCGCGCGGTCGGTGCTGAGCTACCTGACCAAGCCGCTCTCCGACCAGCTTGACCTGGCCTTCCGGGAAGGCTGACGCGCCCGGCGCCTCACCCCTCGCCGGCCAGCAGGGCGAAGAATTCCTCGCGCGAGTTGGAGCGTGGATAGGGCGTGTCGGGCACCTCCTTGCCGAGGAAGGCGCAGAGCGGTTCCCACCCGTCGCGCGCCTCGAAGACGAGCAGCCTGTCGGCCGGGACCGCCGCCCTGACCGCGGCTTCATGGGCCTTGAAGGTGGCGATAGCCGCTTCCGGGTCGGTCCGTCCGCCGAGGCTGCGGTCGATCACGACGCGGGAGACCATGTCGAGCCAGTCCTTCTGGTCGGGCGGCCATTTCTCGGGCGCGGCGAGCACGGCCAGGATGGTCTGGGAAATGCTAGCATACCAGCTTTCGGGGCTGCGCGTGGAGAGGATGATCTTTGCCTCCGGGAAGGCGTCGAGCAACTCGGTATGGAAGGCGGCGGTCGGCCAGTCCACGGCCGAGGCGAAGCCCGCATAGGTTGCGTCCCAGTCGGGCTGGCCATCGAGCGCCGCGTTCCAGTGCGGCACCCGGCCGGTCATGTCTTCGAGAACCGTCTCCATGTGATAGCAGGGCCCGAGGCCGATCTCCTCGAGCGCCATGCGCAGCGACATCGTCGCGGTCCGGCCGAAGCCGAAGCTGATAACCTGAAGTGACATGATTTCCCCCTTGGCTGCGCGCCCGGAGATCATCCTACACCGACATGGGCCTTACGTCTCATGTTTTGCGGGGGCATGCGGGCGGGCCGTGACCACGGCGCACGGTTCGGCGTCGAAATTGATTATCGGCCCGGTTTGGCGCATGGTCGACACAGCGTTCCCATGATCCGTGGAAGGATCGCGCGATGTGGCGTCTGGCGACGTTAACCGGCTACCTGTTGCTGATCGTCGCCCTTGGCGGCCCCGGTTGGGCGGACCGGACCTGCGGCGCGCCGGACCGGGCGTGCGAGGTCGCAGGCGGGGCGTATCATGTGGCGTTGCCGGCAAATCCGCAGGGCGCGCCTGTCGTGCTCTGGCTGCACGGGTACGGGCGTTCCGGGCATGGCGTCCTCGCCAACACGGCCTTTGTCGCCGGCTTCACGACCCGTGGCTATGCCGTTCTGGCGCCGGACGGGCAGCCGGACATCGCGAATGCCAGGAACCTGGATTGGGCGGTCAATGACGGCCATGACTGGCCGCGCGGCGATGTGCGTTTCCTCAACGCGGTTCTGACGGATGCGGTGGCGCGCTTCAGGCTCGACGGTGGCCGGGTGCTGGTCGCCGGTTTCTCGCGCGGCGGGTCGATGGTCTGGGATTTCGCCTGTGCGTCGCCGGGCAGTGCTGCGGCTTTCGCGGCCGTGTCGGGCGGTTTTTGGGAGCCGATGCACGAAAGCTGCGCCGGCCCGGTGCATCTGCTGCACACGCATGGATTCGGCGACCGGCTGGTGCCGGTGGAAGGCCGCGAGGTGACATTCAACGGCCTGGATTTCGTGCAGGGCAATCTCTTCAAGGCGCTGGATCTGTGGCGGCGGGTCAACGGGTGCATGGTGAGCGCATCGGAGAACCGCACCACGGGAAATATCTGGCAGAAGAGCTGGGAAAATTGCCGGTCCGGTTCGGTCACCTTGTGGCTGACGGCAGGCGGGCACGGCGTTCCCAAGACGTGGAGCGCAGATGCGCTCGACTGGTTCGAGTCCGTCGTTGCCCTGCGAGCGGAGGGGAACGAGGCGGCTGAGGCCGAATGACATGCCTTCATGGGCGGGGCATGGGCGCAACCCGGATTCGCTCTCCGGGTGATTTCGTCGATGCGCCAATGCCGGTTCGTTTCGGACGGTGCCGATCCGGCGTCGCGAGCGGGAACACGGCTGCACCAAGCTGGTATCCGCCAGTTTCCCTCGACCAAGAGCCGGAATCTTGCGCTGGCATGACGCCACCAAATAAGGGGGGGCGGTACTTGCCGGCGCACGCGCCGGTGTTCGCAGACGAGATGGATCGGTCATGGCACGTGTCGTCGTCTTTGCTTTCGACCTCAACGAGGCGTCGCAGATCCGCCGTATCCGCAGCTTGCTGCAGCTCGGCCACGACGTGCAAAGTCTGGCGTTTCGGCGCGGCAACATGAACGCGGGCTTCGTGCCGAACTGGGCGAACACCGACCTGGGGTGCGTGCCGAACGAGAGCTACGGCAAACGGCTGCTTGGCCTCGTGCGGGCGCTTCGGCCCGCCTACGGGGCGCGACGCGATCT
Source organism: Maritimibacter sp. 55A14 (assembly GCF_003122205.1). Classification (GTDB taxonomy): domain Bacteria; phylum Pseudomonadota; class Alphaproteobacteria; order Rhodobacterales; family Rhodobacteraceae; genus QEYE01. Next base: position 24,792 of record NZ_QEYE01000007.1, on the reverse strand, counting down.
CAAGTCTGCGGACGTCATCGTGGCCCGAAACTTCGATCTACTGATCCTGGCCTGGCTGGCGCGCGACTTCGTCTGATCCTGGCGGAGGGGGCGCGGGAACCGCACCGCGCCAGCGCGCGTTGACGGTGACATGGCAGATACGGATGTGCTCGACACGCCCGCTCCACGGCGCGAGACTGAAACCGTCACCCCCCGCAGAATCTGCACGCGGTGAAAAAGAGCCTTGAGCAAAGCAAGGACGGCACGTCCGGCGGACGTCGCAGGAAGGCCCGATGAGATCGCTGGAAACTTACGAGAAGAAGCGCGACTTCGACGTCACCCCCGAACCCCGCGCCGAGTTGATCGGGGCCGGCGGCGACCGGCTGTGCTTCGTGGTTCAAAAGCATGACGCGAGCCGTCTGCACTTCGACTTCCGGCTGGAATGGAACGGCGTGCTGTTGTCCTGGGCGGTGACAAAGGGGCCGTCGGCGAACCCGTCCGAAAAGCGCCTGTCGGTCCGGACGGAGGATCACCCGGTATCCTACGGCGGGTTCGAAGGCACGATCCCGAAAGACGAATACGGCGGCGGCACCGTCATGCTATGGGACGATGGCTGGTGGGAGCCGCTGCACGATCCCGAAGAGGGGTTGAAGGCAGGCAAACTGCATTTCCGCCTGCATGGCGCACGGATGAAGGGCGGCTGGGCGCTGATCCGGATGCGCGGCAAGAGCGGCGAGGAACGCGAGAACTGGCTGCTGATAAAGGAGCGTGACGAATTCGCCGGGCGCAGCGACGATGCGCTGGTCAACAAACACAAGACAAGCGTGACCACCGGGCGCGGAATGCGCGCCATCGCGCAGGACCACGCGCCCGCGAGGCCCGCCGAGCACGCCAAGCCGCTGCCCCGGTTCCGCGCGGTGCAACTGGCCACGCTGAAGGACGCCCCGCCCGAGGGCGACGCCTGGCAGCACGAGCCGAAGTTCGACGGCTATCGCTGTCTGATGGCCATCGGCAAGGGCGGCGTGCGGCTGTACTCCCGGAATGGCAAGGACTGGTCGGACCGGTTCGGCGTACTTTGCGCGCCCGCCGCGGCGCTGGACTGCGCCGCGGCGCTGATCGACGGCGAGGTCATCGCAGGCCGCGGAGGCGGCGATTTCTCGACCCTGCAAAAGGCGCTGAAGGCGGGCGATCCGCTGACCTTCTACGCCTTCGACTGTCTGGCGCTGGACGGCGACAACCTGACGGACGAGCCCCTGTCCGACCGGCGCAAGGCGCTGGAGGCGCTGTTCGGTGGCCTGCCGCCGCGCGGGCCGCTGCGCCTGAGCCCGGTGATCGAGGGTGACGGCGCCGCCGCGCTGGACGCCATGTGCGAAGCGGGCGGCGAGGGGATCGTGTCGAAACGCATCGACGCGCCATATCGCGGTGGCCGGGGCACAAGCTGGATCAAGTCCAAATGTGTCCGCCGGGCGGAATTCGTGGTGGCGGGCTGGTCGCCTTCGGACAAGAAGGGCCGGCCGTTCTCGTCCCTGATCCTGGGCAGTTACGAGGGCGGGGACCTGGTCTATCGCGGCCGGGTCGGGTCCGGGTTCGACGAGGACGATTTCGACGCCCTGCACGCCGCGCTGAAGCGGCTGGCGCGCAAGACGACACCGTTCGACGGCGATTTGCCGTCCGAGACGAAGGGCGCACACTGGGTCACGCCCCGGCTTGTGGTCGAGGCGGACTACACCGAATTCACCAGCGAAGGCCGGATTCGCCACGGCGTCTACCGGGGCCTGCGCGAAGACAAGGAGGCCCGCGACGTGAGTGCAAAGGCGGAGGCAGAGACCGACACCGAGGGTGGGGAGCAATGGATCGGCGGGGTGCGTGTGTCCAGCACGGGCCGCACCGTCTATCCCGATGCCGGTCTAAGCAAGGGTGACGTTGCCGACTATTACGCGACCGTGGCGGACCGGATGCTGGAGCACTCCGGCGACAGGCCCCTGTCCTTGCTGCGCTGCCCCGCCGGCATCGAGGACGAATGCTTCTTTCAGAAACACGCGGGCAAGGGCTTCCCCGACGACGTGAAAACCATGCCGATCGAGGAAAAGGACGGCGAAACGGCGGATTACATGTATGTCAGTTCCGCCGCGGGGCTGATCGGCGCGGCGCAGATGGGGACGCTGGAATTCCACATCTGGGGCGCAGCGCGCGACCGGATCGAGCGGCCGGACCGCATGGTCTTCGATCTGGACCCCGACGAGGGACTCGGATTTTCCGATGTCGTGGCGGCCGCGCAGGACGTGCGCGAGGGGCTTTCGGCGGTGGGGCTGGACTGTGCACCGATGGTGACCGGCGGCAAGGGCATCCACGTGATCGTTCCGCTGCGCCGGATCGCGGGCTGGGAGCCGGTGAAGAACTTTTCCCGCGCCTTCGCCCAAAGCCTCGTGGACCGTCACCCCGACCGCTATACCGCCACCATGTCTAAATCCAAGCGCAAGGGCCGCGTCTTCATCGACTGGCTGCGCAACGAGCGCGGCGCCACGGCCATCGCGCCCTATTCGCTGCGCGCCCGTCCCGGCGCTGCCATTGCGGTACCGGTGACCTGGGACGAACTGGGCAAGCTCGACCGGCCCGATGGCTTTCATGTCGGCGACATCGGGGATCGTCTGTCCCGGCCCTGTCCGCTGGATCGGGCAGAGGTCAGCGGCGTCGGGTCCGGCGTGGTCGAGAAGCTGGAGGACTGGTCAAAAAGCTAGGCGCCGGCCCATCGCCTTGTCGCTGCCGCTTTGTCCAGCCGGACCACTGGCGTGATTTGCGCCGGCAGTGGGCTTCTCGCACTTGCCCGGCGCCGATGAGCGACGCCCTGGGCAACTCCAGGTGACTTCCAGCGCCACCTAGGCCGCACGCGTGACCGTGCGTGACGATATCGTTATCCAACTGCCATCGGGCGCGCGAAGGCGTTTCATGACATAGCGTTCGACATCCCGCCAACCTCTACGTTTCCAAACGACCAACGCCAATGGACAAGGAAGGTTCCGGCCGGAACCACGGTCACCGGGGACGCTCAGGACGAGGGCGCACGGACGCTCGGTGATTGATCGCACGGTTCGATAGGATGGAACACATGCGACTTTGCGGAGTTTCCGATAAAGAGACGGACTGATGAAGGGAGCTTCCTGATGATCGAGATCGGACAAGAACCAGCACATAATCTCGTTACAATGCGTATCGGCGGCGAGCTGTCGCCGGAGGATCAAGACGCCGCGACTCCCGAACTGGAGCAACTCATCGAGGGCGCAGACGGCGCCCTGAATGCGGTGATCATCCTCGACGATCAGAAAAGTTGGAAACTGGAGGCGCTTTGGAAGGCCCTGAAATTCGATGTCCGCCATCACAATGACTTCAGGCGGGTTGCGGTGGTCGGGCAAACGGATGGCGAAAAAGCCGGCGTCGGTGCGTCACGGAAACTGACCGGCGCCGAGGTCGAGTTCTTTCTGATGGATGAGCTCGACGATGCGCGCGCATGGGCCATTGCCACCTGACACGACCGGTTGATCCCGCATCCGGCAGGCAACGGCATGGCTCGCTCATGCCGCCAATAGCACCGCCGGAGGAATTCCACAGCGACTGGCCTGAACCTGAAAGGAGAAAACGCGATGAAGACCATAGACCGCGACGGGCTGAAGCAGAAGATTTACAACCACGAACCGATGAAATTGATCGAGGTGCTTCCGCAGGAAAGTTTCGAGGATTTCCACCTGCCGGGGGCGATCAACATCCCCGTCGGTTCTGAGAAATTCGAGGAACGCGTCCAGGCTGCCGCCGAAAAGGATGAGCAGGTGATCGTGTATTGCATGAACGAGGAGTGCGACGCCTCGCCCAAGGCGGCGAAACGGATGGAGGCTCTCGGGTTTACCAACGTGCTCGACTATGCCGCTGGAAAGGAGGATTGGCGTTCCGCCGATTTGCCGGTCGAGTAGCATGGCGTCGGACGGGGATACCCCGATGACGGGCAGGATCGGCACCCGTCCCGCGGCGCAGGGCTGCGGGGCGCATTGAAAGACCTTCACCATACCGGTCACCTCGGTTGGCGGTGGGTTGCCGCCTTCGTGAATCCGCGCAAGTGTCGGGCGATCGCGCTTTGGCACAGCGGCCCTGACCATCACGTGCGCAAAAGGAACAAGTGACCGGAGTCGCGTGTTACAGTACGGAGGAGGAGGAGGCCCTGTGTCGTTTCGCAAAACCTATCTCACCAAACCCGTCTTCAACTGGGCACGGGGTGTGCTGCCAACCCTGTCGGATACCGAGTCCGAGGCGATCACCTCGGGTGATGTTCATTTCGAGGCCGAGTTGTTCTCCGGCAACCCGGATTGGACCATGCTGCGCTCCATGCGGGCGCCCCGCCTCACGGAGGAAGAGCAGGCCTTTATCGACGGGCTGTGCCGCGAATTCTGCGACATTCTCGACGAATGGGATATCAACACACGCACCGCCGACCTGCCGCCGCGCGCATGGGATTTTCTGCGCGAGAACGGATTTTTCGGCATGATCATCCCCAAGGAACATGGTGGCCTCGGGTTCTCGGCCTATGCCCATTCCGAAGTGGTGCGTTACATCTCCAGCCATTCCGTGGTGGGCGCCGTGACCGTCATGGTGCCAAATTCGCTCGGGCCGGGGGAGCTGATCCTTCAGTTCGGCACCGAGGCCCAGCGGCAGCACTGGCTGCCCCGCCTCGCGCGGGGCGAGGAATTGCCCGCCTTCGGCCTGACCAGCGAGGAAGCGGGCTCCGACGCGTCGGCGATGGTTGATGACGGTGTGGTTTGCAAGGGCAAGTGGAAGGGCAAGACCGTGTTGGGCATCCGGCTCAACTGGTCCAAGCGGTACATTACCCTGGCCCCGGTTTGCACGGTGCTGGGACTTGCTTTCAAGCTGCGCGATCCCGATGGTCTGTTGGGGGAACAGGATGAGATCGGCATCACCTGTGCCCTCGTGCCCACCGATCTGCCCGGCGTCGAGATCGGGCGCCGCCATCTGCCTTCGGGCTCGATGTTCATGAACGGGCCGACCTCGGGCAAGGACGTGTTCATCCCTGTCGATCATATCATTGGCGGTGCCGAATACGCCGGGCGCGGCTGGATGATGCTGATGAGCGCGCTTGCCGCTGGACGCGGCATTTCGCTGCCCTCGCTCTCGGCGGCTGGTGCGGCCCTGTCAGCGCATACCACCGGCGCCTACGCCCGGATTCGCAAACAATTCGACCTGCCGATCGGCCTCTTCGGGGGGGTACAGGAACCGATGGCACGCATCGCCGCCCATGCGTACACCATCGACGCCGGGCGTCGCCTGACCACCGCCGCGCTCGACGAAGGGCACAAGCTGGCGGTGATTTCGGCGATCATGAAATACCATGCCACCACGCGGATGCGCGAGGCGATTGGCGACGCGATGGATGTTCACTCGGGCAAGGCGGTGATCGACGGTCGGTTGAACTACCTGCAAAACCACTACCGCGCGCTTCCCATCGGAATCACGGTGGAAGGGGCCAACATCGTGACCCGCACCCTGATCATTTTCGGTCAGGGTGCGATCCGCGCCCATCCCTATCTGCTGGACGAAATGCAGGCATTGAGCGAGCCGGACCCCGACAAATCGCTCGACGCCTTTGACCGCCATTTCTGGGCGCATGTCGGCCATTCCACCCGCACTTTCTTTCGCGCCTGGTGGACTGCCTGGACAGGGCGTGGACGGGTGCCCGAGAACGCGGGCGACGTTGGCCCTATCTATGCGCGTCTTTCACGCTGGTCTGCGGCCTTTGCCGTCACCGCCGACATGGCGCTTCTGACCCTCGGGGGCGCGCTCAAGCGCAAGGAAATGATCTCGGGGCGGCTTGGGGACGCGCTGTCTGAGATGTACTTGCTCGCCGCCGTTCTCAAACGTTGGGAGGATGACGGGCGCCACTCCGAGGATTTGCCGTTGGTGCGCTATGCGGCGGAAACCGGCTTTGCGCGGATCGGCAGGGCGCTGGACGAGACCATCGCCAATCTGCCCGCCCGATGGGTCGGTTGGCTGCTGCGACCGTTGCTGCGACCGGGAGCGCATGGCTGCGGCCCCACCGATGATCTGACCGAGGCCTGCGCGATGATGATCTACCACCCCTCGGCCACACGGGATCGGTTGATCGGGCAGCTTCATCGCGCGGCCGAGGACAGTGGCCCTGGACGTCTCGCAACCGCCTATCAACAGGTCGTCGAGGCGGAACCACTTGCCAAACGTCTGCGGGATCTCGGCACATCACTGGACAAGGCGCGCGAGGCCGGGGTGTTGTCGGACGCGGAATATGACCAGCTCCAGCGCGCCGAAGAGGCCGTGCAGAAAGTCGTGGCGGTTGACGAATTCACGCCCGAAGAGCTTGCCCGGCTCTTTCCCGATCTGGAGCGTGCGCCTGACATCTCAGTCCAAAAGGAGGTCGCGGAATGAGCCGACCGGTCTATCTCGTCGACGGTGCCCGAACGCCGTTTCTGAAGGCCCGTGGCAGGCCCGGCCCCTTCACGCCGGTCGATCTTGCCGTGCAATGCGGACGGCCCTTGCTGATGCGCCAGCCCTTTGCACCCACCGCCTTTGATCTGGTCCTTCTGGGCTGCGTCAATGTACTTCAGGACGAGATGAACCCGGCCCGCGTTGCGGCCCTGCGCCTTGGTCTGGGCGAAGATCAGGTGGCCTGGACGGTTCAGATCAACTGCGGATCGGGGATGCAGAGCATCGACACCGCCTATCGCTACATCCGGTCGGGCAGTCACGAGATGATCCTTGCGGGCGGGGCCGAGGCCCTGAGCCACGCCCCGCTGATCTATAGCCGCGAGGCGACGGAATGGTTTGGCGGCATGGCACAGGCCAAAGGGCCGCTCGACAAGGCGCAAAAGCTGTCGGAGATACGCCCGAATTTCTTTTCGCCCGTCATCGGGCTGGAACGGGGTCTGACAGATCCGATCACAGCGCTGAACATGGGGCAGACGGCCGAAGTTCTGGCGCATCGGTTCGGCATCGACCGGACCACCGCCGATGCCTATGCCGTGGAGAGCCACAAGCGCCTTGCCGCAGCCCAGGAGTCGGGAGGTTTGAAGGGCGAGGTGCTGCCCGCCTTCGACCGGGACGGCATGGCATATGAGCGGGACGACGGTGTGCGCCCCGACAGTTCCATCGAGAAACTGGCCAGGCTCGATCCGGCTTTCGAGAAGCCCTTTGGCAAGGTCACGCCCGGCAACTCCAGCCAGATCACTGACGGGGCATCCTGGGTCATCGTGGCGTCGGAAACCGCGGTCGAGGCGCATGGGCTGACACCGATCGCACGGATCGTCGACAGCGACTGGGCCGCGCTCGATCCGGCGATCATGGGGCTGGGCCCGGTGCTGGCCGCAACGCCCCTTGCACAGCGGCATGGGTTGACCTGCGATGACATTGACCTTTGGGAAATCAACGAGGCTTTTGCCGCGCAGGTGCTTGCCTGCCTTGCCGCCTGGCAGAACGAGGAGTTCTGCCGCGAGGTGCTGGGGTATGATGAGCCGTTCGGGCGTATCGACCGCGACCGGCTGAACGTGGATGGCGGGGCAATCGGCCTTGGCCACCCGGTTGGAACCAGCGGCAACCGGATCGTCCTGCACCTCGCCAACGCGATGCGGGCCGGTGGCCACCGCCGTGGGATCGCCACCGAATGCATCGGCGGCGGACTGGGCGGCGCAATGCTACTGGAGGCAGCATGACGAATATCATGGAACAGATCACTCCGGACACGGCCACCGAGGCCAGCAAGCCGCCGCAGGCCGAACATTGGCGCCTTGAGACAAAGGACGACATCGCCCGCCTGTGGCTCGATTGCGCGGATACCGGGACCAACGTCATTTCCGAGGCCGTGCTGCGCGAGCTTGACGCGCTGATCGACCATGTGCAGGCAACCGCCCCCACGGCGCTTGTGCTGCGGTCCGCCAAGCCGGGCGGTTTTGCCGCCGGGGCGGATATTGACGGGTTCGCCAATCTCGGCCGGCAAGAGGCCGAGGATAAACTGCGAGCCGGTCACGCGGTTCTCGACAAACTCGCCGCTTTGCACTGTCCGACCATCGCGGTGGTCCACGGGCATACGCTCGGTGGCGGTCTGGAACTGGCCTTGGCCTGCACCCACCGGATCGGCGTCGAGGGCGTCAAGACCGCCTTTCCCGAGATCACCCTTGGCCTGCATCCCGGCCTTGGCGGCACCTTTCGGCTGACGTCGCTGATCGACCCGCTCGAGGCCATGCAGATGATGTTGACGGGAAAATCGGCACATGACCGCAAGGCGCGAAAACTGGGCATTCTCGACGCGCTCATTCCAGAACGCCATGTCGAGGCGGCGATTCGCGCGGCTGCTGCGGGTAAGCTCGATCCCGGCGACAGCGGCCTGCGCGCCACGGCCCTGCGCACCGGCGCGGCCCGTAGCCTTGCCGCGACACACATGCGGACGGAGAGCGAGAAACAGGCACCCGTCGCGCATTACCCGGCGCCCGCCGCGCTGATCGAACTGTGGCAGACCCATGGCGGCGACCGCGCCGCGTTGCAGGAGGCCGAGATCACGTCCTTTGCCGCGCTCCTGCACAGCGCCACGGCGCAGAACCTGATCCGCGCCTTCTTTCTGCGCCGCAAGCTCAAGGATGCCGGCAAGGGTCAGAGCGGGATCAACCATGTCCATGTGATCGGTGCCGGGGCCATGGGCGCAGAGATCGCGGCCTGGTGCGCCATGCAGGGCAAGCGCGTGACGCTGGAAGACGTGGCACTGGAACCCCTGGGCGAGGCGATCCGGCTAGCGACCGGGATCTACGACAAGAAGCACCTGAACAGCCGCGCGGCGCGTGACGCGCTTGACCGGCTGATGCCTGACCCGGACGGGCTGGGCCGGGCGCGGGCCGATCTGGTGATCGAGGCGGTGCCGGAAGATTTCGAGCTGAAGGAAAAGGTCTATGCCTCGCTGGCGGGCGTGATGAAGCCCGACGCAATTCTTGCCAGCAATACCTCCAGCCTTCGCCTTGCCGATCTGGTGAATACCACTGGCGATCGCGGTCGCTTTGCCGGGCTGCATTTTTTCAACCCGGTCTCCAGGATGCAGCTTGTCGAGGTGGTCTCGCATGAGATGGTGCAGGAGGAAACGCTGGACCGGCTGGCCGCCTTCACCAACGAGATCGACCGGCTGCCAGCGCGCGTCCGCGACTATCCCGGTTTCCTCGTCAACCGCATCCTCGCCCCCTACCTGATGGAAGCGATGGTGATGCTCGACGAAGGCTGGACCAAGGAAGAGATCGACCGTGCCGCGCTTGCCTTCGGGATGCCGATGGGGCCGGTGACACTGGCCGACCGGGTCGGGCTCGACGTCTGCCTCGAGGTCGCGGCGTCGATGCGAAAAGGTCTGGATCGCCCGGTAGCCGAAACGCCGGACTGGCTGTCGAAGATGGTCGAGGAGGGGCGCACGGGGCACAAGGCGGGCAGGGGTCTCTACGATTACGAGACCGAAGAGCCGCCCGAGAGCCCCGCGGATGATCCTTCGCAAGACCTCGTGGACAGGTTGATTCTGCCGATGTGCGACGCGGGCATCGAATGCCTGCGCAAGGGTGTTGCCCCGGACGCCGGCACCGTGGATGCGGCGGCGATCTTCGGCACCGGTTGGGCGCCGTTCCGTGGCGGGCCGATGCAGTACGCGCGGGTGCGCCGCGACGTGCCGGACGTTCTGCGCCGGCTGGCCACGCGGCACGGCGCGCGGTTCGATCCTGATCCCGGTTGGTCCGACCGTGGCTGAGGCCCGGTCCGCCGAGGCGATCGCCGCCGCAATCATCGAGCGCACCGGCGGCGATATCCGGCTGGCCCTGCCGCTTGGTCTTGGTAAACCGGTGACACTCGTCAACGCGCTGACGCGGGCCGTGGCCGCGCGCCCCGATACCCGGCTTTCGATTCTCACAGCACTGACACTGGAACGGCCGGACATGTCCGAAGGCATGAGCCGCCGCCTTCTCGAACCGGCGGCGGACCGGCTCTTCGGGGCCTATCCCGCGTTTGACTATGCCCGCCTGCTGCGACGTGGGGAATTGCCGGATAATATCGAGATATCGGAGTTTTTCCTGCTCGCAGGCCGGTGGATCGGCGTACCTGAGGCACAGCGGCATTACATCCCGGCCAATTATACCCATGCCTACCAAGTCCTGCGCGACTGGCAACCCAACGTGGTCCTCCAATTGCTGAGCTGCGCCGCGGACGGAACGCTTGGCATGTCCTGCAATACCGACATCTCCGCCGATCTCATCAAGGACCGGCAGGCGGGCCGTCTGGATTTTCTGCTGGCCGGAGAGATCAACCGCAACCTGCCTGACATGCCGGGCCCCGATGCCACGCTGCACCGGGACGAGGTGCAGCTCTTGCTCGAGGAGGACCAGCCTTTCGAGCTTTTCTCGGTCGTCAAGCGCCCGGTCGGGCCGGTCGAGCATGCCATCGGGCTGCATGTGGCGCGGCTGGTGCGGGACGGCGGCACGCTGCAAATCGGGATCGGGTCGATCGGTGACGCTGTGGCCCATGCGCTCCGCCTGCGTCAGACCGGCGACACGGCGCAGATACACGCGTCCTGTCCTTTCGGTGGCGATGGCTTTGACGCGGACGGACCTTTTGACATCGGGCTATATGCAGTGACGGAAATGCTGGTGGACGGCCTTCTGCACCTCTTCGAGATGGGGATCGTCAGACGAAAGGTAGACGGGGCCGCCATCCATGCCGGCTTCTTCGTCGATTGTCGCGACTTCTACAAACGGTTGCGCGCCCTGCTGGAGGAGGAGCGCGCCCGCATCCAGATGAAACCGGTTTCCTTCACCAATCAGCTCTATGGCGATGAAGCCGCCAAACGAGCAGCCCGCACCGATGCGCGTTTCATAAATTCCGCGATGAAGGTCACGATGCTTGGCGGGGTGGTCAGTGATGTAACCTCCGGCGCGCAGGAGGTGAGTGGAATCGGCGGTCAGTTCAACTTTGTCGAGCAGGCCTTTGCGCTGGACGGTGCGCGTTCGGTCATCACCCTTCCGGCCACGCGCACGCGACAGGGCCGGACGACATCGAATATCGTTTGGGAGCATCCGCATGAAAGCATCCCCCGCGCCTATCGTGACATCGTCGTGACTGAATACGGTATCGCCGACCTGCGCGGGCGGCGTGACGAGGACGCGGTGGCACAAATGCTCCGTATCACGGACAGCCGCTTTCAGGATGAATTGCTGCACCGGGCGACAGCCGCGAACAAGATTTCGAAAGGTTTCGAGATCCCAAGGGAGTGGCGCCGCAACACGCCCGAGCATCTGGCCGATTGGCTGGCGCCCGTCGGTCTTCCGGCCTTTCCCTTCGGGACGGATTTCGACGAGACCGAACAGCGCCTCCTGCCTGCCCTCGATCTGCTGCGACAGACGCAGGGCAGCACGCGCGGCATGGCACGGTTGATTCTCGGTGGCATGTTGGCCGGCAAGTCCGAGCAGGCTTGTGTTGACCGGATGGACCTCGGATCGCCCGGCACTTGGCGTGAACGTATCGAGGCCTGGGCGCTTCGCGGTGCCTTGGCCCGCACAGACTGAGCTCCTCGCCACATCAACTGCCCTCCCCTTCAGGAACCTGCGCTGCGAACCAACGGGCGAGCACACGTTCATCTCGTGTCGGTTTGCCGCTGGATCCGGGGTTTATCGCGCTGAGCATCGCAAAGCCCGATTTTCTTGTGTTCCAACCCGAGGTCGCGCAGGAACCGCCAGACCGAGACGCGGTGGATGGTGATGCCGTGGCGATCTGTTGCGACAGGTGCCAAAGGTGTTCCTCTGCGCCGTCGCACTGGCCGCGACCGTCATGCTCTGGCTTTGAAAATCAATGAGCCCGGAACCTGGGCGAAGGGTACGAATGCCACACCCGATAGAAACAGGTTGACCAATTTGTTGTTTGATATGCGACTTTATGGCATTGTTCGCAAAAGCGTGAACCCGCCGGGTAAGAATGGTGGGGGCGCAGGCAGGATGGGCAGTGTAATGGCAGGACAACTGTGTCGGTTCCGGCCGGTAACGGGGTGGGTGTTGGGATTATCCCTGACGCTTTCGGCCTGTTCCCGCGACATTGACTACGATGCGCCGGTCTTTCCTTTCATGAGTTCCTACAAGGCGGCCCGAAGTGGCGCGCCGGTGCTGCTGACCAATGCCGACTGGTGGAAGACCCTGAAGGACCCCACGCTAAACGCGCTGGTCGATACGGCGCTGAGCGGCAACCTGGATATCGAGCTGGCCAAGGAGCGTCTCGTGGAGGCGCGGGAGAATGTCGGCGCCGTGCCGGGCGAGGCGGAGCTGGAACCCGAGGCCCGCGCGCAGGTCGAGGGCGGCTCGGCGGTGCGCGACGACGAGGGCGCGGAGGCGTCGCTGGGCCTGAGCTGGCTTCTGGACATCTATGGCGCGCGCTACCGGCGCGTGGAGGCCGCGCGCGCGCGGGCGGCCGCCGCGGATGCGGAAGTGAACGCGGCGCGGCTGCTGCTGCTCTCCAGCATGGCGAATGCCTATATCGACCTGCGCTTCAACCAGCGGTCCCTGCAATTGCGGCAGCGGCAGTTGCAATCGCGCCTGCAATCGCTGGACCTGACACGCCGGCTTTTCGAGCAGGATGCGGTGACGCGGCTCGACATCGTGCGGACCGAGGCGCTGGTGACCGAGACCCGCGCGCAGATCCCGCCGCTGCGCGCCGCGGTCGAGTCCAGCAAGTATCGAATCGCGGTGCTGGCGGGCGTGACGCCGGGCCGGCTGGGCGTCGACCTGGACAGCGGGGCGCGGCAGCTTCGTCCCACCATGTCGCCGGAAATCGGCATCCCGCCCGACCTGCTGCGCAACCGCCCCGACATTTTCATTGCCGAGCGCGAATACTATGCCGCGGTGGCCGAGGTGGGCGTGGTGCGCGCCGATCTCTATCCGCAGCTCACGCTGAGCGGGCTGATCACGCTGACCTCCATCGGCGGGGCGTCGGGCACCGCCTATCAGGCCGGCCCGGCCGTCACCTTCCCCTCGCTCTTCTCGGGCGACACGCGCGCGGCGACCCGCGCGGCGGAATCGCGCGCGCGCCAGGCCTATACTCGGTGGAAGCGCACGGTGCTGGAAGCGGTTCTGGACGTGGAGACGGCGCTGGCGGGCTATTCGGGCAACCGGGCCTCGGTCCAGGCGTCACAGCGTACGGCGCGGCTTTTCCGGGAAGCGTCGGACCTGACGCGGGAGCTCATCATCTCGGGCGGGGCGACGGTTCTGGACCTGGTCGATGCCGAACAATCGGTGGCGACGGCGGATATCGCGTTGGCAACAACACTGCGCGATCTGGCCCGCAGTTACGTAGAAGTGAACGTGAATCTCGGATCTGGGCATAATTTGGGCAAAGTCACGCCTACGGAAAATCCAGACTGAGCGAACCTTCGCCACGCTGATCGCCTCCTGGTGTTTCACTGTTGCGCATGACGGGACAGAGCGACAAAAGTCCCGCCACGAGTAATGAGGCAGAAACAAGTTTCCCAGAAACAAGCCACTTCCGGCGGAAAGTCGCGCATATGCGGGGGCATTGTCTTCGATATCCGGAATTACCAAAGGGCAGCCACATTTCGGCCGCGCAAATGCCACGCGCGACCGGCTGATTTGTGGTGGGGCAAGGCTTAAGTGCGCGTCCAGCGTACAGAAATCTAGAGAAGGTTCACGATGGCAAATACGATTGTAACAGTCTCGAGTTCGTCCGAGCTGGATGCCGCGCTACAAAACGCGACCGGCGGTGAGACGATCCTGCTGACGGCAGGGGACTATGGACGGCTGAACATGAAGGGCGGGGCTTATCAATATGCCTCGACGGTCACGATCAAGTCGGCGGACACGACGACGCCCGCGACGATCTCGGAGTTGCGCGTCGACGGGGCGTCGAACATCACCTTCCAGGGGTTGAATTTCGACTATACGTTCAGCTCGGGCGATGCGACCAGTCACACTCCGTTTCTGGTCGATAACAGTGTGAACGTAACAATTGCGGAATCGGTTTTTTCTGGCGATGTCGCTCAGGGCGTATCGACCAGTTCAGATGGGTACGGTACTGGCAGAGGCATCGCAGTGCGCAATTCTTCTGAAGTCGCGCTGGTGGATAATGAGTTTTTTGACTGGTGGAAGGCACTCGGTGTCAGCAACTCGAATGATATACTTGTATCTGGAAACAATGTTCATTCCAACAGATCTGATGGCATGATATTTGGCAATGTTGATCAGGTTGTTATAGAAGGGAACTATATTCACGATTTTTTGAGGTCGCCCACTTCGGGAGATCATGCGGACATGATCCAGTTCACGCGAAATAGTGGAACTAGCTCAAATATAACTATTCAAAATAATATCTTGGATATTGGTTCCGGGGACTTCACGCAATCAATTTTCATGGGCAATGGTGGTACCAGCGACTCTGACCCGTCGCAGTTCTATCAAAATGTATTGATCGACAACAATGTCATCTACAACTCGCAAGCGCATGGCATCACAGTATCAAGTGCGAATAATATCGCGATAACAAACAATTCGGTCATCGCGGTGGATATTGGCCTTACCGGTGGTGTTGCTATTCCGAAGATAAATGTTGGGGGCGCGTCTACGAATGTGACGCTCCAACAAAATGTAGTTTCAAACGTTGTAGGATATTCTGGCCAATCTGACTGGAATGTGTCTAACAACGTGACCGCTGGCAAGGCCGAGTATCCGGCATTACTGACGATGTATGCGTCGACGCAGGCGGACGGCTACAATCAGTACGGGGTTCAGTCAGGCGGCCTGATCGACCAGATGGGCGCCGGGTCCGACATCGTCTACAACTACCCGTTCGCGCCGGACAGCTACACCACGCTGGCCACCTCCAGCGGCACGACGGGAAGCACTTCTACGGGCACGACAGGCACGACAACCACCGACACGTCCGGGACGACTACGGACACTTCGGGCAGCACGAGCACGGATACGTCGGGCAGTACAACGACGGATACGTCGGACTCAACGACCACGACGGATACATCGAGCAGCACAAGTACGGACACCTCCACGACCACGGCATCCGACACGTCCGGCGCCACCTCCACCGATACGTCGGCAAGCACGGATACGTCCGGCACCACGACCACCGACACATCGGGCGGCGAGACCACCGCGGAGGCCTCGACGGGCACGAGTGCGAACACGTCTACGGAGACCTCGGGTACCTCCACCGACACCTCCGGCGCGACGGCGGGCAATGCGACGGGGGGCACGACGAGCTCGTCGCCCCTCGTGCTCGACGACTATGTGCTCGACTTCGCCGCGATCGAGGCGGCAGGGGGCGAAGTCCTCAACGACGACGCGCAGGTGGTGCATTACGCGACGCATGATGCGATCCACGTGGACGGCCAGAAGGACTATGTCGATCTGGGCCGCCTGCAGGAATTCGAGCAGTCCGACAAGATCGCCTTCTCGGTGGAGTTCGCGCGCGATCAGGCCGATGGCAGCGACCAACGAATCGTCTGGAACCACAAGAAGTTCGGGATCACGCTGGAAGACGACGGGCTGCGCGTCCATGTGGCTAACGAAGACGCGGCGTTCCACAAGGGGTTCCAGATCGCGGACCTGGGGTTGAACGACACCGACAGCCATGAGATTTCGGTGATCGTCGATCAGACGGTCGACCGGCTGCAAGTGATCGTGGATGACCAGCTTGTGCTGGACGAGACCGGCACCGATTTCGACTTCGTCGGTGCTGGCGGCCGCGAATGGGGCTGGGCGCTCGGCGCGCCGTGGGGCCGGTTTGCGGAGGGCGAGTACACGGATTTCCGGGTCGACGACGACGCCGATTTCGTGGACCTGCCGCTCGTCCAGGACGACGCGCTGGTCTCGTAAAGGCCGGCGGGATGGTATAGACTTCGATCATCGGGATAGGCTTTCGTTTTCGGAGGCAAATCAAGAAGCTGAAAGATGATCGAAGTTTTCCATCCGGGCCGCGTAGCCATGTTCGAACCGATAAGCGGGGCCGCCGATCCGGCGGTCAGGCTTTTTTCCGAATCCGGCGGCTGGCGGCGGGGAGCCGCGTGATGATTGTATCCGACCGTTTCGGTTTCATCTTCATCCACATTCCGAAATGCGCTGGCACCTCGGTGCGCCGCGCGCTGGAGGATTTCCATGACGGCGCGCCGCATTTCGTTGAGAGCTTGGGCCATCACCCGGCCCATGGCGAGTTGGATTTCACGCATCTCCCGCTCAACCTGCTGGCCGAGATCGACCCGGATGTGTTCGCCAAACTCCGCAGCTACGCGACCTTCGCGATCGTGCGCGACCCAATGCAGCGGTTCCAGTCCGCCATGGCGCAGCGCGCCAAGATGTACCTGAAGTCCGAGATCGCGCAGTTGGGCGAAGCGGACATCGCCGCCGAGCTTGACCGCGTGATGTCTTATCTTCGGTCCGTGCCGCAGGTCACCGCGCCCGAGTTCATCCATTTTTCGCGGCAGTCGGATTTTGTGTTCATGGACGGCGAGAGACTTGTGCAGACCATATTTCCGGTCGAGCGACTGGACGACCTGGCTGCCGCGATCGGCGATACGATCGGCGGCACCGAACTGGCCTTCGGCCATGCCAACCAAACCACCGTTTTCCGTTATCCGCATCTCAGGCAGATCGCGCAGACGGGCAGCCAGCAAGCCAAGCGCTTGATGCCCGAGCCGCTACATCGCTGGGTCCGGAAATCCGCGCGTCGAATGATGATGAAGCCCAAGGCGCAGGCGCTGCTGCCGGCTTTCGACACGGCTGGTGTGCGCGATTTCGTGGCCGAGTATTACGCGAGCGATTACGATCTTCACCGCGGTGCCCTGCAACGGGCATGCGCGTGACCGGCGGGACAGCGTAAGTTCTGTGCAATGAACTATATAGTCTGATTGGAAAGCAACATTTTTGCTCTCTCTACTTGTTCATCGCTCCAGTCCCACCGCAACTTTTGAACTGGCGCAACGCCGCTCAGTAATACCTTTCTCACGATACCTTCATCCCTGCTGCGCGTTACGCAATCGTGTACAATATGTGAACCATAACAGCCAATTTTTGGGATTGACGCGTAGCTTTTCCGGAATCGAACACGCAACAAAGTAAGTACTTCAAACAAAAGGTGTGGCCAAAAGTAAATGTGAGGTTTCTTCCGATTCTCCCAATAGGCGAAACTATACATCTCCCACTGAGAAATTATCTCCCCTTGGGTCTCAGACGCCAAAAACCAGTTTGTCAAAGAGCGCCGGACTCCTGGCCAGATGAACCACCGATCAGTTGGTGTCCAAGTGAAGGCAAAGAACCCTCTCTGCGCAACAAGTGGAAGCCAGCAATCAAGAGGTTGGACACAGTAGGTTGTGGCATCCGCCCAAACTCCTCCCATCTGCCTCAGCAACCGAAGTCGCAGGAGGTCGGCGTAAGACTGGACAGGAATATCCGTAGCGCCTATCGGCATATCCACCATGTTGCCAGCGGTTGAAGCGTCAAGCACTGTGACATCCCAAGTCGGGTTCATGATTCGCCACGAAGCGATACACATCTGGACAAGTTCAGGAGCGGATGACTCGCCCGCGTCCCAGTACATCCAGACCGTCTTGGGGATTTGCCTTGGTACCGTGGTGTCGAAGTGATCCGGCTTGTGGCCCGTGACTTTTCTGTACGCACGACGGCAAAAACTAGCTAACATCTTGATTTGTATAAATAACACAAAGATAAGGAGCCAAAAGGGATACGATCGCATCATTCGTCCTCTTGCTTTGCATGTTGGGCGCATGGTTTTACTTGGAGCAGGATAAGGCATTGGGTCTTGGGCAGCATCGGATCGACACCTTTGGTGAACAGAGCCAGTAGCATTTTGACGTTGTAGGCCAGCTACGCAACGCCTGTTTCATCATCCACCGTTGCTAGGTTTTTTGCCGTGCTCTAAGATACTTAGGTGGGGCGCTGTGCAAGCGGGGTGCAGATGGTAGTGTTGGCGAAATCAATACAACTAGCCTATTTTGACGTAACAAAAGTAGGTAGCACGAGTGTCAAGGAAACACTGTGGGAGATGGAGTTTGGGCGCCCTTTCCGCGGTAAAGGTATTGATCGACTACTTCATCACATCCGCTGGCAACTCGCGCGCCGAAAACTAGCCAAGCCACGAAACATTCATGAAGTCGAGGGATTTCGATGTACAGTATTTGGCCTGGATGAAGTGCCGGAGATGTTCACGAAAATCGCAATAGTCCGAGATCCTGCTTCGAGAATTAGATCGGCATGGAGGGATAAAATACACGAGAGACAGTTTCGTTGGCGTTCTGAGGAACTCGACGTCGAAAACGAAGGGCTCCCGCTAAATCCAACATTCGGAGAATTTATCGATCATTTTGAGGAATATCGCTCAATCAGCAGGCCCGCACGTGTCCACACAACCCCTTACGTATGGCATCTTGGCGGTGATCTGACGTATTTTGACAGAACATTTACATTGGAGAGGTTTGACGATTTTGAGTCATTTCTTCGGGAGCAATCTTGCCGGAAAGTGAATCTGAAACACGCTAATGTAGCGCCATCCGAAAAGCGGGATGACAGTCTAACGAGTAACCAGGTGGATAAACTGTTTGAAGTGACGCGGCAAGACTACGATCTGCTTTCAAGTATTTACGATATCAAAAAAGCAAAACGCCGGTTTCAGCTATAGCGCGTTCCTGTAATGCAGTGCAGGCGTCGTAAATACAGAGAGAGAAGCAGAAGCAAGGCATGTTGTAGGAGGACAAAGTAAATGCAGAGGGAAATTATGAGCGTCGACTTGCTTCGTGCTGAAAGTACTGCATATTCTGATCCTGCGCATAAGTTTGGAAGCGGCCATGCTTACTGATGCCGCGGCCCCAAAAGGCTCCATCCAACGCCAGTCTCTAGGCAAGGCGAAACGACACCCGATCCTCGTTGCCATTTTAATGATGTCGTTTGTGATGCCATTTTATTTTGACGTTTTCGGTCTGAGAATGAGCATCTACAGGTCGATTCTGGTCGCTGCGTTTATCCCAGTGCTTTTCCTCTGTTTGACAGGTCGGTACAATGGTGTGAAATCAATTGATTTATTGGTTGTATTGCATGCATTTTGGAGTTCAGCCGCCATTGCCGTGAATCATGGTGTGGGGAGTCAGTGGGAGTTCATAGGTATCAGGATAATTGAAACTCTCGCTCCTTATTTTATTGCGAGAGCCATGATTAGATCCCCGGAATCTTTTAGGCATTTCTGCTACTGGTTTTTCGTGTCCGTAGTGATTATGGTGCCATTCAGTCTGTATCAAAACATTTATGATCGCTCAATACTTATCGATGTATTCGGAAACTTCATGAATGTTTACAGGGAAGTGCATCAAGAACCGAGACTTGGATTGTACCGAGCCCAGGGTTCGATGCCACATCCGATTCTTTACGGGGTATATTGTGCCTCGGCTTTCTCACTTTCCTGGCTCGTTCTTGGGGGCAGTAAGAAGTTATTTTCAAGATTGTTTTCGACTGGACTAGTAACTATTGCGGTGTTTTCATCCCTTTCGTCCGGCGCATTTCTCGCTGTTGCTGTGCAAATTGGATTGATGGTGTGGCGTAAAATTTTTGATTTTGTCCAGAAGCGTTGGAACCTTCTCATATGGGGGTTTATTGGCTGCTACGTTTTCATTGAGATATTTTCAAATCGATCTCCTGCGCAGATTTTTGCTGCCTATCTTACATTAAAATCATCGACGGCCTGGAATAGGATTCATATTTTCGAGAACGCCTCTGATGATGTAATGCGGAACCCGATTTTCGGGATAGGTTTGGGTGACTGGACTCGCCCACCGTGGATGCTGTCAAGTATTGATAATTTTTGGCTCGTGGTTGCGCTTCGGTACGGGCTTCCAGCTTTTATATTCTTGCTTTTGGCTGTGGTAATTAGTTTTCGTAAGGTTGGAGGTTCCCAATTGAAAGGCGACCTTGCCAAATTTCGACTCGGATATCTGTTTTCACTTTCTGGTTTCTGCATTGCAGCGATCACTGTGCACGTTTGGGATGCCACATTTTGCTTATTTATGTTCTTGTTGGGCAGTGGTATATGGCTAATTGATTCGAACGATGAAGACTTTGATGATGTGCATGGCGAAGTGGGTTCTGGAAAAGATAGAACAATTCGTTATACAAGGTTTGGTCATATGAGCTCGCATCAGGATAGTTTAAGTCACACGTCTGGTGGAGCGAAGGGACGGGATAATGCGAGCACGGATTAGATGAAATGGATGCAAGTGAAGAAAAAATCGTAACAAGCGCGGGTATGGGTGTGCCTTCTCGACGATCGAGGATGGCGAAGATGGTCAGGCAAGTTCCTATCTCAGTACGGAAAAATTATGGGCTTGTGAGAAACCCTGAATTTTGGATCATGTTACCATATTTAGCCAAGTGTCGTTATGGAAGAAATGAGTTTAACACGCCGCCAAAATGCTTGTTTGTTGCCACTCATCACAAGAGCATGACGACATATTTTAAGGCGGTTCTTAGGTTCCTTGCATTGGGTTTGAATGTATCATTTGAGGACGTGCCAAAGGATGTCCCACGGCCTGGTACAAGAGTCTTCCTGTCCACCCACAGCCGTACGCCTTGGGCGGAGATCGGCCCCTATCGCGGCATTCACATCATGCGCGATCCGCGCGACATGATCGTGTCCTCCTACCATTATCATCTCTGGACCAACGAGCTCTGGGTTCATGTCCCCGACGAGAACGGCGTCACCTATCAGGAAAAGCTGCGCGCGGTTGACAAGACCGAGGGGCTCTTCATGACGATCCGGCATTTCATCTTCTTCAGCCGGGAAATTCTGGATAACTGGGACCTGGACGATCCCGATATCCTGGAGGTTTCCTATGACGAGTTGATGGGCGAGGATCGCGACGCCTGCTATGCGCGCATGTTCAGCTTCCTGGGGCTGGAGGGCGAGGCGCATGACCTGGGCGTGCGGCTGATGCGGCTCTTCGAGGCGGGCAAGCGCAGCCGGGTGTCGAAGGACAAGCCCAACGAACGGTCGCATATCCGCAGCGGTAGGAGCGGCCAGTGGAAGGCGGAGTTGGAGCCTGAGCATCTTGCATTCATTGACAAGGAGCTGGGCCACATCCTTGACAAATTCGGATATGATAGGAGTTCCTGAGTTCAGTATGATTTTGCTCTGGAAATTAAGAAATGGCGCAACTACTTAATGGGACGTCTTTGGAAATGGCTCCGGTTATTGTTTTGTGCAGAGTTCGAATGTGCCTGGATGAAAATAATTAACCGGTAGGCGTTTTGCTTCAGAAACAAGAAATCGGCGATTGTTTGATCTCTGAAAATTATTTACGAGCTCCATGCGTACATTCCCGTCCCTATCAATCTCAAGTACTCGGCCTTGC
This sequence comes from Maritimibacter sp. 55A14, assembly GCF_003122205.1. Taxonomy (GTDB): domain Bacteria; phylum Pseudomonadota; class Alphaproteobacteria; order Rhodobacterales; family Rhodobacteraceae; genus QEYE01. Next base: position 3,353 of record NZ_QEYE01000007.1, on the reverse strand, counting down.
TGCGGAATGGAGAAAAGCACGGCATTTCCGCCGTCGGTCAATTGGTGCTTTCCCTGTATCCAGCTATAGAATTCTACGTCTTCACCCTTGATGATTGTCTCGGAATGCTGAGGTTCTGGGGGGCGTAATTGTATTATCCGGCTTGAATTGCGGTGCATCCTGTTGTCGTAGATTGTGATGGTGCCGTCGGGCTCCCAGTCAGGATCATGCTGCCGGCGCATCTGGCCGTAGCTGTACCATTTGACCTTCTGCGTCTCGGGATCCACTGCGGTGACGAGGTTGAGCCCGCGGAAGCTCATCAGAAGGTCGCCCGGCGCGAAATCCGGGAAGGCCCCGGCCAGCGCCGCGGGCAGCGGGTCGATGTCGTTGGGATGCATCGGATCTCTAATCCATGAATAACCATGCTTCGTCTCGTCCATCTGGCGCGCGCCGAAGAGATCGAGCGTCGGGTTCGCCCGGATCACGTCGCGGACCGTGAAGGATGCGTCGATGGAGCCGTCCGCCACGCCGATCTTGTGGGCACCGGCGCGGCGCGCCTCGTCGCGGGGGTCCTCCGGAACGGGGTCGTGATTGATGAGGGTCCAGACATGGCGGCGGTCGCCGGTCAGCGTGACGCTGTGGTGGTAGGCGCCCTCCACCGCCCAGACGGGCCGGCTGCAGGCGTCGAATTTCTGTAGCGACACGCCACCGTCGAAGGCGAAGATGACCGAGCCGTCGGGCATGACTTCGAAACCGTGCGGGAACTTGTAGGGCGTATCGCGCCGCTCCGCGGTGGCGATGGCGTCCTCGTTCAGGACCCAGTGATGCACGACGCGCCCGGTCTCGTCAAAGAGCAGCGCGGCATGTTCGACGGTGCCCAGATCGAAGGTACCCAGCACCAGCGTATAGCCCGAGATCGGGCCGGGAAAGCTCACCCGCGGGACCGAGGCGCCGAAGAGACCGGCCGGTTCGACGGGCGCCAGATCGGGCAGCGACCGGCTGTCATCGGTCAGCACCAGCCTGTCCGTCCGTCCCATCAGGTCGCTCAACACGAAGGACAACTCGTCCTTGATGAAGCGCAGCTCGGTATAAGGCCACATCCGGTAGACGCCGATGCCCACGCCATAGGCGATACCGCCGATGGCCGTCAGGAAGAGAATCGAACCGAAAAACAGGTACTTCATGAAACTCCCATCGCGCGGGCCGGCCGGCTTCCGGCACTTATCCACAACCAGATGTCCTCCAACCCCGAGGTTCAGTCAACCAATTGCGGGACGCTTCGCGCGGCGAGGCTGGCAAGGCTGCCACAGGAGCCAACGGAACAATGAAGGATACACCCCTTTTCGTATCATGGCAGCCATCTGCGGCGTGCCATACCGATCTGTCGGCGAATTGTACGTGGGGGCCCGGAAAGCACGCTCATCAAGCTCTCAATGCTCATGTCACACGTAAGAGATGTGCGCGGTCTTAAAAAAGCTTCCCTATCCATCGACCCGGTGTCGCTCGTGTACGCAGCCGTATACCCCGCATGGCGCAGCTGTCTGAGGACTCGCGCGGTGTATTTGCCAAAGGGAATGCCGGCCTCCGTTACTGGTTGACCGCAGATTTCTTCGAGAACCTCGCGAGATTCAGACAGTTCTTCCCATAGCTCTTCGCCGTCCAGTTCTGACCAAGCGCGATGGGAGACACCGTGGCTGCCAATGGTCATACCGGCATCGCGGAGCGCACGAATCTGTGTGGCATCAAGGAAACCAGGCACTCCTATACGCCCGGAAAGCACGAAAAAGGATGCGTGAAGACCCCTTGCGATAAGTTCAGGGAGGGCGATTTCGTAGTCGGATGAATTGCCGTCATCGAAGGTGACCACGTACTCTATCCCGCTACTCCCGTTAGTAATCTGATCAAGAGCGGCCTGGAATTTTTCAATGCTGAGCCAATATGGAACCTCATCTGCTTCAACATCCCTTTTCGGCGTGCCGATGCCGTGGAATATGATCCCGACCGCACGCGTCATCGCCGCGCCCTCAGCTTGGCATGGACCGTCTCGGCCAGGCCGACCAGCGCCGCGCCAGGCCCGGTAGGACGCGCCTCATAGGGGCCGGGGGCGGTGACTTCGGCGCCGCCGGTGCGCCGCTTGAAGCGGGTGACGGTGGGGTTGGCCTCGGCGTCGATCCCGCCCAGGTCGAGGCAGTGCATACCGCGCGCGCGGGCGTGCAGCATCGCCTGCCACATCAGGAAATGCCCGGCATTGAGCTTGCGCCCCGCCTCCGCCGTCGCCCCGAAGAGATAGACCGCCGTGCCGCCCGCAAGCCCGAGCGTAAACCCGCCCAGATCGGTGCCGTCCTTGCGCGCGATCAGCACGCCATGGGCAAAATCCGGCCCCTCCAGATCGTAATAGAATTCCGGCGGGATCTCGGGGTTGAAACCCTTGGCGGCCTGAACCTGCCGGTAGAGCGCGTCGAATCGCCCGGACATCTCGGCAATCGGCCCGGTCTCCAGCTCCAGCCCCGCCTTGAGCGCGCCGCGCAGCGGATTGCGCCACTTGCCGTGCAGCCCGGCCAGCAGCGCGTCCTCGTCCTGCTTCAGGTCGATGGCGACGCTGCGATAGGCGGCGGCGCGGGTCGAGGGATGGAAGCCCGCGCGTGCCGCCGCCTCGTCCATGGTCTGCGGGTCGTGCCCGGCGGTGGCGGGCAGGCGCAGCCGCAGGATGTGCCCCGCCTGCGTGACATGGGCCCGCAGCGCGGCGAGAATTGCCTGTATTTGCGCGGGCTCGGGCGGCGGTGCGCCGGTCCCGCACATCAGCGGACCCGCGGCGATCCAGGCGATCCCCCGTCCCAGCCCCGGCACGCGCTTGAGGCGCAGGCAGGCGGCGGCCACGGGGGTTCCGCCCTCATCATCGAGCGCAAGGAACTGCGTCTCCGCCCCGATCCGCCGCGCCGCGGCCTGGCCATAGGTGAGGGTCTGCTCGAAGGTCAGGTCGCGGAATGCCTGGCTGACGGCGGGCCAGTCGGCGGGCGTGACCGCGCGCGGAAGCAGCGCCGCGCCAGTCATGCCGAGACCCCCAGCGCGGCCAGTTGCGCCTGAAGCCGGGCCTCGCGATCGGCCTCCAGCGGGCGGGAAGGGTGCAGCGCGAAGGCACCGGGCACCCCGGCGCGGGGCGCGGCGGGAAGCCCGTGGCGTTCGAGATATTCCGCGACCGCGGCGAGGGTGCGTTCCGGCGCGGCGCAAAGCGCTTCGTAATCGACGCTGCAAAGCCGGTCCTGCCCGATATGTGCGCAGTCGCGGGCGATGTCGGCGGCGACGCCTGCGACCTGGCGGCAGGCGCGCTCGACCAGATCCGCGCCGCCCGCGTCGGAGGGGCGCACCGACCACCA
>NZ_QEYE01000069.1 GCF_003122205.1 Maritimibacter sp. 55A14 | reverse complement strand
CCGCGCTCGTGGAGCAAATCCTCGACGTTACGGAGCGAAAGCGGGAACCGGACATAGAGCATCACCGCCAGGCGGATGATCTCGGGGCTGGTCTTGAACCACTTGAAGGGGCTGGGTTTGGTCATCTCGAGACGCTACTCAGCCCCCTGCGCCGCCGCAAGCCAAGTTCCTTTGACAGCACCGTTTTTCCAGCTTCACCCATGAGATCGCGAAAGCATCCACCGCTCGGGTTTCAGCATCAGATTGAAGCAACAAGTCTACCGTGGAAAATTCAAGTGAGGCTTTGCTCTTCATATTCGAGACCAATCCCTTGGTGAGTTGCTTGCTATGATGTTACATCCGTTCCTCGAGGTGTCGACATCCGAATGTCTGCTCTGAGGAAGCTGCGCTGCAGCGACCAACTTCAGGGGCAAGGTCCGCAATGGGCCGCACGGCGTCAGGTGGACGCAGACGCCTAAACCCTCGCCGCGATGCCGCAGGTCCGCTCCGAGCCCATGCCGATAGAAAGCTCCTGGCCTCGGAATGCCTTGGCGTGGCGCGATCCATCAGTTCGCGCCACGCGTCGACATTCAGATATTTCTGAACTTGCAGCCCTTCTCCTTGGCCAACGAGACAAGGACTTCCTCGCGTTCGTTTGCAGCTTCCACCGCCTCCTTGGCGTTCGCATAGTTGACCAGCCCCACCTGAGTGGTCCGGTTTGAGTGTTAGTGCATGATCGGCCTCTGGTCCATTGGCAGGATGGTTTCCGGGGCCGGTGGGCGGTAGCCCAAGGCACTGTGGGGTCGTCTGGTGTTGT
>NZ_QEYE01000068.1 GCF_003122205.1 Maritimibacter sp. 55A14 | reverse complement strand
GGGTCAGGACCCATTGATTTCAGCCGAGCATCGTGATTCACCGCCTGAAAACAGAGCGGTGACATGTCTGATCTTTACTGGCTGAGCGACGCGCAGATGGCGCGTCTGGAACCCTATTTTCCGAAGTCCCACGGCAAACCTCGGGTCGATGACCGCAGGGTTCTGAGTGGGATTATTTTCATCAATCGCAATGGGTTACGATGGCGCGATGCGCCCAGAGAATATGGCCCGCACAAGACGCTCTACAACCGCTGGAAGCGATGGAGCGATAAGGGCGTCTTCGCCCGGATCATGGCCGGTCTCGCTGCGGAACATGTCGAAGAGAAGACCGTCATGATCGATGCAACCTATCTGAAAGCACACCGGACAGCGACCAGCCTGGCCGCGAAAAAGGGGGGCGTGGACGCCTGATTGGCCGCACCAAAGGCGGCATGAACACCAAGCTGCACGCCATCTGCGACAGCCAGGGGCGGCCTCTGAACCTGTTCGTGACTGCCGGACAGGTCAGCGATTACATCGGCGCCCGCGCTCTGCTGAGCAGCTTGCCCAAGGCCGACTGGCTGCTCGGGGATCGCGGCTATGACGCCGACTGGTTCCGGGAAGCGTTGAAAGACAAGGGGATACGCGCCTGCATCCCGGGCCGAAAGCAGCGCAAGGCCACTGTCAAATACGATAAGCGTCGCTACAAACGCCGCAACCGTATCGAGATCATGTTCGGTAGGCTCAAAGACTGGCGACGGGTCGCAACCCGATATGACCGATGCCCGAAGGTATTCCTCTCCGCCATCGCACTCGCCGCAACCGTCATCTATT
>NZ_QEYE01000067.1 GCF_003122205.1 Maritimibacter sp. 55A14 | reverse complement strand
CTCCACAACCAACATCCCACACTGTGCTCCCCGATGACCTCGGGAGCATCATCACCATCAATGTAAGGGGGTCATTTTTAGACGCCGATCACCCCGCTATGGGGTCAATTTTGCACGCCTGTTCACATCCATTCCTCAGCGTTAAGGGTGGATAGAGCCGCAAAGGCTGATTGCTCTGACAGTACCGGCTTGAGGCGGGCGATGGGCCCACCCCAAGATTTCAGACTTCAAGGCTAGAGGCCTTAGCTGCCACCATCGGTGCCTTCAGGTAGCGCTACGGCAAGGCGCGTGACCTCGTTGATCGCGGCCAATCCATCTTCGCCGGCGGAGTCGTATTCGAACAGTACGCGGTCTCCACGACCAAGGTCCGCGGGAAGGGTGATTTCGCCAGGCACGACCCAGACGGTTTTGTCCGTAAGGACAATGATGCCAGCTCTTCGATCATAGGCCAGAACATGACCTTCGGTTTCGTCAGCGAAAGCAGGAAGAGACGCGAAAACGGCCAAAGCCGCCCCCAGGATGATGCGCATTTCACTTTTCCATAGGAGGATAGCACTCTCGGCGCGACCCCGCGCTCTGCAGTCGCCGGACGGAGCCTCGCGGCCGGATTTGAATCAGATGGAACTTTTAAAACGCGCTTCAAGGAGGTGGAAGGAAATAATTTTCGCAGCATGCATTTGGGCGTTGTCAAAGGAACTTGGCTTGCGGAGGGTCAGGGCGCTGAGAAGGGCCTCCGGACGACGAAACGCAGCCCGTTCAACCTGCTCAAGCGTGAACGGGTCCGGCGGCGGACCTAGGGTCAGGACCCATTGATTTCAGCCGAGCATCGTGATTCACCGCCTGAAAACAGAGCGGTGACATGTCTGATCTTTACTGGCTGAGCGACGCGCAGATGGCGCGTCTGGAACCCTATTT
>NZ_QEYE01000066.1 GCF_003122205.1 Maritimibacter sp. 55A14 | reverse complement strand
GGAAAATAGGGTTCCAGACGCGCCATCTGCGCGTCGCTCAGCCAGTAAAGATCAGACATGTCACCGCTCTGTTTTCAGGCGGTGAATCACGATGCTCGGCTGAAATCAATGGGTCCTGACCCTAGGTACATCAGACCTTGGCGAAGCCATTTCCAAGAAAGATGAAACCCTCAAGGAGATCGAAGGCGAACTCAAAGCGCGACTTGAGGGCAAACCCGGTAAGCCGATACACCCGACTGGCAGGACGAACGGAACGAACATCAAGGCGACGGCACATCGCTGGCTTGTTCAGGCGGATGGGATCAACAGAAAGACGCGACAACGATACCGCCAGCACATTGGGGCGTTTGAAGCCTACGCCGGAAACATCGAAGTATCGGAGATAAATCGTTCTCTTGCTCTTGGGTTCATGGAGTATCTTAAATCCACCCCTTCGGAGCGGACTGGGGAAAGGCTTTCTGCGCGTTCCCTTCAATCGTATCAGTCCTGTCTGGCATCCTACTGGCGGGTTCTCGATCACTGGGGGCTTGTGGACCCGGACGTTAGAAACCCTTTCTCGTCGCTCCTGAGAAGGCTGGCGGGGCAGCGCAAGAAAGCAGACCCCCGGCAGAAGAACCTTAGACCGGTGACCCGAGAGGAAGCCGAGGCGCTGTTATCGTACATCTCGGGGAATGACCGGCTCAAGTATCAGCGGGAAATGTACGTGACCGTGCGTTTGCTTTGGGTGACCGCGTGTCGTCTCAGCGAAATCGCAGGGCTTGCCTTGGACGACATAGACGACCGTGGCGACCATATTGACCAGCCCCACCTGAGTGGTCCGGTTTGAGTGTTAGTGCATGATCGGCCTCTGGTCCATTGGCAGGATGGTTTCCGGGGCCGGTGGGCGGTAGCCCAAGGCACTGTGGGGTCGTCTGGTGTTGT
>NZ_QEYE01000065.1 GCF_003122205.1 Maritimibacter sp. 55A14 | reverse complement strand
ATAGCTCCAGACGTGGTTGCGATGCGCCGGCCGCAGCCGGACACACGACCCGTCGTTCAGCCAGAGCCGTCCCCTCTTCGGTTGCTTCATTGGCACTTTCAGCCCCTCCCGCCGCCATAGCCTCTCGACGCGCTTGTCGTTGACCTGCCAGCCCGCATCCCGCAGCAGGGCCGCGATCCGACGATAACCGTAGCGGCCGTACTGACGGGCCAACTCGATCATGTCCGCGACCAGGCGGTCTTCGTCGGCTCGGCCTCTCGGCAGCTTGCGCTGTGTCGAGCGATGCTGACGCAGCACGCGGCAGGCCCGACGCTCCGACACCCGGAGCTGACCCCGCACATGATCGATGCAGGCGCGGCGGCGGGCGGGGCTGAAAGTACCAATGCGACTATGAGGGCTTCACCTGCCGCTCCAACGTCACTGACTGCGTGGACAAATACGAAGACCTTCTAGATCGCCACAACGACCTCGTGAGCGAGTACAACGATCTTCTGGAAGCCTCGAAGGGGTTAAAGCGCCGTAGTGAAGACACTGAAAGCTGTGTAACCTGGGCAACGACACTTGAAGAGGCGCAAGGCTGCTTCTGATCCGGCCAAATCAAATGAAGATGCCCACACGTTGTCCACGGTGACGAACTGGGCCGTGAATGCGCATTCCAGAAGCATTCGGTTGCATCATGCTGTGGCTAAGATGCCGCACCAGGTTCACCAAAATTCGAGCCGCCCGGTGCTTCCGTATTGCTTCCGGAAATGAAGCGCCTCTCGCGAGCCGCAAACAGAGGCTCCGTAAGTTATTGATATTTAACTCTAAAGTGGTGAGCCGTGCAGGGCTGTGCGGGGCAAGGGAAATCAACGGCTTGCGCTGGCGAACCGGAAAATCCTACCCCTTGATTTGATTGGGCTTTTCGGGTCTCTGGCGAACCGTTTCAGGAGCC
>NZ_QEYE01000064.1 GCF_003122205.1 Maritimibacter sp. 55A14 | reverse complement strand
ATGAGAACGCGGGCTGCGGTTGCGCTGGAGGCGGGGAAGCCTCTGGAGGTGATGGAGGTTGAGCTTGAGGGCCCGAAGGCGGGGGAGGTTCTGGTGGAGATCAAGGCCACCGGGCTGTGCCACACGGACGAGTTCACGCGCTCGGGTGCGGACCCGGAGGGCATCTTTCCGGCGATCCTGGGCCATGAGGGCGCGGGGGTGGTGCTGGAATGCGGGCGGGGGGTGACAAGCCTGGAGCCGGGCGACCACGTGATCCCGCTCTACACGCCGGAATGCCGCGAATGCGAGTATTGCCTGCACCCGAAGACCAATCTCTGCCAGGCGATCCGCTCGACCCAGGGCCAGGGGCTGCTGCCCGACGGCACGACGCGGTTCTCGATGCCCGACGGCACGCCGCTCCATCACTACATGGGCTGTTCGACCTTCGCCAACCACACGGTTGTGCCGGAGATCGCGCTGGCGAAGATCCATCCCGAGGCGCCCTTCGACAAGGTCTGCTATATCGGCTGCGGCGTGACGACGGGGATCGGCGCGGTGATCAACACCGCGAAGGTGGAGATCGGCTCGCGCGCGATCGTCTTCGGGCTGGGCGGCATCGGGCTCAACGTGATCCAGGGGCTGCGGCTGGCGGGCGCGGACCAGATCGTGGGGGTGGACCTGAACCCCTCCAAGGTGGAGATGGCGACGCATTTCGGGATGACGGATTTCGTCAACCCCAAGGAGGTCGAGGGCGATCTCGTGGCGCATCTGGTGGAGCTGACCGGGGGCGGCGCGGATTACACCTTCGACGCGACCGGCAATGTGGGCGTGATGCGCACCGCGCTGGAGGCCGCGCACAAGGGCTGGGGCGAGAGCATCGTCATCGGCGTGGCGCCGGCGGGCGCGGAGATATCGACGCGGCCGTTCCAGCTCGTCACCGGGCGGTCCTGGCGCGGCACGGCGTTTGGCGGCGCGCGCGGGCGCACCGATGTGCCGAAGATCGTCGACTGGTACATGCAGGGCAAGATCGAGATCGACCCGATGATCACCCACACCCTGACCCTCGACGAGATCAACAAGGGCTTCGAGCT
>NZ_QEYE01000063.1 GCF_003122205.1 Maritimibacter sp. 55A14 | reverse complement strand
TGCCCCGCCGCATGCGCCGCCCCCGCGATCGCAGCCAGAAGCAGCAGGGGCTTGGGTACGAGGCTACGTAATCTCGTCATCCCGCGTCGCTTTCCTCTCGGTCCATTTCCCGCTCGACCCCGATGCTCAGATCCCAAACTCGTAGACCAGCAGCGCGCCCAGCGTGTGGCTGTCCCCGCCTCCTTCGCGGCCGTAACGGTAACCTGCGCCCAGTGTGAGCCCCTCGGCCAGTTCAAAATCCGCCGTAACCGTTGCCAGATGGTCGGTGTCGGCGTTCTCGGCATCGCGCACCGCGTAGACCGCCGAGAGCACAGCGGGACCGGCAATGTCGGCCTCCAGGCCCAGAGTGCCGTAGACTGCCTCGTCCGGGCCGCCGTCGAAATTCTCGAACCAGGCCAGCTCGCCCAGCACCGTGACCTCGGCCCCGCCCAGCGCCAACGGCCGCGACAGGCCCAGCACCACGCCGGTCTCGTCCCCAGCATCGCCGCGGCCGCGCTTCTGGTGCCGAAGACCCAGGTTATAGGCCGCCTCGCCCAGGCTGCCGCTCAGCTCCGCCGACGCGGATTCGGGGCTTTCGGTGTTCGACGCGCCGCCATCGGAACGGTCCAGTTGTCCGCGCGATTCGATTACCGAGTCGCTCAGAAAACTCGTGTCGGCGAAGAACGCTGCGAGCGATAACTGGTGCTCACCCGCCCCGCCCAGCGGGATGTCCAAGCCCAGCCCTACCCGCTCGGTCAACTCGTAATCTTCGGCGAAGTCGACGCCGTAGATGCCCGGCGCCGCGTCCCAGGCGACGCCGAATGCCGGGTTGAACTTGCCCAGCTTCACCGCTGCGGCACCGAAGTCATGGGCGACGTACAACTCCTCGGCATAGAGGCCGTGGTCTTCGAGGAACCGGTCATCCACGGGATCGTCGATCGGCTCCAGCACCAGCGTTGCGTAGACCCCGCTGCCCGGCGCGACTTCCAGCGCCAGCGCACCTTCGATCGTGGCGAAGAAATCGTTGAGTTCGGCGGCCGGATCGTCGGCGTCGAATGTGTAGTCGTTCTCAAGCTCCACCGCGAAATCGGCCGAGAAGGAAAGCGGCTCAGCATGGGCGGGCGCGGTCGGCAAGAAGGCCCCGGTCATCCCGAAGGCGAGCAATGTCGAAAGCGCGTAGCGTGACTGTCCCAGCATGGTACATCCTT
>NZ_QEYE01000062.1 GCF_003122205.1 Maritimibacter sp. 55A14 | reverse complement strand
TGCGTCGAACCCGAATGTTTACTCGATGATTTTCGACACCACGCCGGCGCCGACGGTGCGGCCGCCTTCGCGGATGGCGAAGCGGAGTTTCTCTTCCATGGCGATCGGCGCGATCAGTTCGACCGAGAACGACACGTTGTCGCCCGGCATCACCATCTCGGTGCCTTCCGCCAGCGTCACCGTCCCGGTCACGTCCGTGGTGCGGAAATAGAATTGCGGCCGGTAATTGGCGAAGAACGGCGTGTGCCGGCCGCCCTCGTCCTTGGTCAGGATATAGGCCTCGGCCTCGAACTTCGTGTGCGGCGTCACCGAGCCCGGCTTGCAGAGCACCTGGCCCCGCTCCACCGCCTCGCGGTCGATGCCGCGCAGCAGCGCGCCGATATTGTCGCCCGCCTCGCCGCGGTCCAGAAGCTTGCGGAACATCTCGACGCCCGTGCAGGTCGTCTTGCGGGTGTCCTTGATGCCCACGATCTCGATCTCGTCGCCCACGTTGATCACGCCGCGCTCGACACGCCCCGTCACCACCGTGCCGCGCCCCGAGATCGAGAACACGTCCTCGATCGGCATCAGGAACGGCTGGTCGACAGCGCGCTCCGGCGTCGGGATGTACTCGTCCACCGCCGCCATCAGCTCGCGGATCGAGTTCTCGCCGATCTCCGGATCGCGGCCTTCCATCGCCGCCAGCGCCGAGCCCTTGATGATCGGAATGTCGTCGCCCGGATAGTCGTAGCTCGACAGAAGCTCCCGGATCTCCATCTCCACGAGCTCCAGAAGCTCCTCGTCATCCACCTGGTCGACCTTGTTCATGTAGACCACGATCGCCGGGATGCCGACCTGGCGGCCCAGAAGGATGTGCTCGCGCGTCTGCGGCATCGGACCGTCGGCCGCGTTCACCACCAGGATCGCGCCGTCCATCTGCGCCGCGCCCGTGATCATGTTCTTCACGTAGTCCGCGTGGCCCGGACAGTCGACATGCGCGTAGTGCCGCGCCTCGGTCTCGTATTCCACATGCGCCGTCGAGATCGTGATCCCCCGCGCCTTCTCCTCCGGCGCACCGTCGATCTGGTCATAGGCACGGAAATCCCCGAAATACTTCGTGATCGCCGCCGTCAGCGTCGTCTTCCCGTGGTCAACATGCCCGATCGTCCCGATGTTCACATGCGGTTTCGTGCGTTCAAACTTTGCCTTTGCCAT
>NZ_QEYE01000061.1 GCF_003122205.1 Maritimibacter sp. 55A14 | reverse complement strand
CAGGCTGCTGAAGAAGTTGGTCTTGAAGAACGCTTTTCCTGTTGTGACGGTTTGAAGGCGGAGCTCGCGGGGCTGCGAACGTGGGACTGGGGTCGCTCTGTTTGTCAGGCCGCCAGGAGTTTTGGCAATCTGGCCAGATTGCAGGCCGCCATGGTCATCGTGAATCGAGCGCGGACCCTGTCGAGGCCGCGGTGAACGGTTTGGGCCATGCCGCCCACCGTTTTGGCCCAGCCGAAGGGTTCCTCGATCTTCTTGCGGTGCCGCTGGGACAGGGCGTATCCGGGATGCTGAGTGGTCCGCCCGTCGATGGCGGAATGCCGGGCCTTCTGCGCGACATGCGGCGTCACGACCATCCGCCTGAGTTCAGCGATGAAGTCGGCGCTGTCGTATCCCTTGTCCGCCCCAAGCGTCAGGCGTCGGGTCGAGCCTGGGGAGTGCCGGTTGATCATCTCCAGCGCCGCCTTCCGCTCGCCATGCCCGTCGGCGTGGGTCAGCTCTGCCTGCACCACGAGGCCGTTCCGGTTTTCCATCAGCGTATGCCCCATGAAGCACAGCATCGCCGCGGCGCCCGGCGACTTCTTGTAGAGCCGCGCATCCGGGTCCGTGACCGAGGCGTGGGTCGCGTTCGAGCGCTTCTCGCCCCGGAAGTTCACTTCGGCGTTGCGGGTCTGGCGCGGCGTGTCGGGCATCGGTTGGGTCTCGGTCTGCTGGGGCTGGTCGGGGTTTGCTGAGGTCTCGTCAGCTGGTGGCGGCGGCCCGCCGGGATCGTCATCGTCCGGTGTCGCCATGCCTTCCTTCGGCTGAAAGCTCTTCATCGACGCCCACGCCCTGACCAGGGTGCCGTCCACCGAGAAGTGCTCGTCCGAGAGCAGCGGTTTGACCTGCGGGTGCGCGAGGATCGCGGCCATGACCTTGCGCGACATGTCGGTCGTCAGCAGCCGGTCGCGGTTCTTTGTGAACACCGTGGGAACCCAGACCGGATCGTCGACCCCAAGGCCGACGAACCACCGGAACAGCAAGTTGTAGTCCATCTGCTCCATCAACTGCCGCTCGGACCGGATTGAGAACAGGATTTGCAGCAGGCCCGCCCGGATCAGCCGCTCCGGCGCGATGGAGGGGCGACCGAAATCGGTGTAGAGCGCATCGAACTCGGCATCGAGGCTCGCCAGCGCGTCGTTGACGATCCGGCGGATCAAGCGCAGCGGATGCCGCGCCGGAACGCGCTCGTCCAGATCGACATAGCTGAACAGCGATCCCGCCGCCTCGTCCGTCCCGCGCATCGCCACCTCCTGTCGCAACCGTGACAAAGGTGAATCATGTTCTCAAAACCGCGTCGACCCCGGTGTTTTTCAGCAGCCTG
>NZ_QEYE01000060.1 GCF_003122205.1 Maritimibacter sp. 55A14 | reverse complement strand
ACCATCTGGCAACGGTTACGGCGGATTTTGAACTGGCCGAGGGGCTCACACTGGGCGCAGGTTACCGTTACGGCCGCGAAGGAGGCGGGGACAGCCACACGCTGGGCGCGCTGCTGGTCTACGAGTTTGGGATCTGAGCATCGGGGTCGAGCGGGAAATGGACCGAGAGGAAAGCGACGCGGGATGACGAGATTACGTAGCCTCGTACCCAAGCCCCTGCTGCTTCTGGCTGCGATCGCGGGGGCGGCGCATGCGGCGGGGCAAGGTGGGAATCCCAGGAGATGCGTCGGACTTGCATGGAAAATCGCGCCTAACCGGGCTGTGGCCACCAGGGTTATGTTGTATGAAGATACTCGCCATCGATGATGATCTGATGATCCTTGAGTTGCTCAAGGAGGCGATGGTCGCGCACGGCGAGTTCGAGGTCGAGACCGCTTCCTCTGGCAAGATGGCAATAGAGATCATCCGCGAGAGCGGAGCCGTTTACGACTGCTTCCTGCTGGATATCCAGATGCCGGAGACCGACGGGATCGAGGTGTGTAAGGCAATCCGCGCGACCCCGGGTTGCGAGCGTACGCCGGTCATCATGGCCACCGCGATGTCACAGACAGCCTATATGGAACGCGCCTACGCGGCCGGGGCCACGGATTACCTCATCAAGCCGTTCGATTTCATCGAGCTGAACACGCGCCTGAACGCGGCGGTCAGGACCGTTCAATCGGATAGCCCGACATGAGGTTCGCCACAGGCTTCCGCCAAGACAAAGTCCGGGCGGCAGATCTACCAGAAGACCGGCTATCTGCGGGCCGTGCATCTCTTGCTTGGCCACACCAAGATGGACAGCACGGTTACCCGGCGCGGGCGACGTGATCGGCGTCGTACTCGTGATGACCGGGGGATGCGATCCACAAGCCGTTGAAAACCTAATGGAGGCCACCTGAACGCCAATTTGCAAACCTTCGAGACTCAGGCCGCATAAACTAGAACTTGGGCGGACAAAAACGAGACTGGGCCAACCGCGGAGGGTTATTATCCGTTCAGCCGCCGGGTCTGCGCGTCCTCGACCATCAGGCGGTCCTGACCGGACTCGTCCATGAGTATTTCGTTGAGCAGCATCTTGTAGGACCGTTTCTTCAGCTTGCGCTGTTCCGCCGATTGCCGCTGCGCGCTGAGGAAGCTGCGGGGCAGGCTGCCGCGGTTCTGACGCTCGCCGATCTTGGCCTCCGCCTCTTCGATCACGCCATGCAGCAGCGACAGCATGCCGGTGCGGCCGGCGCTGCGCAGCGGCACCTCCTCGCTGGCGGCGAAGACAAGCGCGTTGTCGCCCCCAATCAGCGCTGGTCGCTCGACTTCACCAGCGACGCGCTGGCCAATGGCCGCAAGTTCCGCACCGCCAATCTCAAGGACGACTGCACCCGGGAGTGCCCGGCGATCGAGGTGGATTTCTC
>NZ_QEYE01000006.1 GCF_003122205.1 Maritimibacter sp. 55A14 | reverse complement strand
ATAATCCCGCTCAGCACTCGCCGGTCATCGACCCTTGGCTTGCCATGGCTCTTTGGAAAGTAAGGTCTAAGCCGCGCCATCTGCGCGTCGGTCAACCAGAATAGATTGCTCATCGTCCCCCCCCCCCCCTGAAGTTCAGGGGTTTGAATCACGCCGCCGAGTCCGCAGCAACCAAATTAATGGGTCCTGAACCTAATGTGAGTGTCGGTAAAGGAATCGACGCTGCCCTTGGTGACATTATCCGCAGCCTGCTAATGAAACCGGCCGAGGAAGCAGGAAGCCTGCTTGCAAATGGCATTGGCATGCTCGGTGACAGGGTCCGACGGAAACGCGAAATCAATGCCCAGCTCGGCATGGAAGAGGTCCGGAAGAAGCTCGATGCCGATAGCGTAGATATGAGAGACATTACTCCGCCGAAGGAAGAGGAACTGCACCTTTTGGTGCATGGCCTTTCCCTCACCGATGACAAAAATGTGCGGGATATGTGGGCAGGTCTCTTCGCGAAGGCGTTGGAGCCGAATTCTGATGTAAACGCCGAACGGCCATTTATCAGTGTTCTTGAAAGCCTTTCCCCCATGGACGCAAAAGTTATTGATTTCCTGGCGTTCACGATGAAGGCGGATAGAGAGTTGAGGCAAAATTCCACAAGATTTGTGCCGAAAGACTCTGCAAAAATTACTTCTGAAGAGAAAGATAAGATGAGATCCATCCAACAGTCGAACATGGAACTTCAAAAGAACGCCATTCAGGCGATTGAAGAAAAGGCTGAGGAATACGGCCTCAAAACAATATCTGATTTGAGTTGGGCTGAAAACTTGATGCGGCAAGGCGTTATTGAACGCCCCCAGTTTCAAAAGCAGAACTTGGGCAGTCCGGCAGTTAGGTCATTGGATGAAAGGGGGATTTCGAAGGTAGTAGAACACTTGAATATGCAGTTGGAGCACATGGAACAGACCGCGAATCGGAGTTCCTCGACGCCCGGAAGGCTGTTCTCGAAAGACATGTTCGGTCGGCAAATTCATCTTGAGGTGCAGTTAAGCAGTTTCGGCAGACGCTTTGCTAAAGCTTGCGGTGTGCTCTGAACTCACCCCCGCTCTGAGGTCGGCCGAACTTCACTACGACTTAGCTGCCCGAACCGATGTACCCCGCAAAAGCCGCAAAACGCGGCTGAATTCTTCCTGTGGATTGTTCGAGAAACTTAAGGTTGCGTTGATTTCTCAATGAAACCCACGGCGACTGGCGGAGAGACAGGGATTCGAACCCTGGGAGGGCTTGCACCCTCAACGGTTTTCGAGACCGCCCCGTTCGACCACTCCGGCACCTCTCCGCAGCTCAAAGGGTCGCGGAGCGCGTGATAGCGGGATGCGCGGGGCGGTGCAAGCCCGCATTGGCGGGGGCGGGCGGCTTTCTTCCGGGCCCGCGCGGGGTGGCATTGGCTTGGGCGTCCGGGACCGTTAGACTTGGCCCGGCCCATCCCCCGGCGCGCCGCGACCCGGCCGCGTCTTTCCCCGCGAGGTCCGCATGTTGCGACTGTTCCTTCTCCCCTTCCTTCTGCTGCTGGCCGGCGCGGTTCAGGCGGGGCCCGACGCGCAGGAAAGCCGACTCCTGAAGCTGATGGGCACCGACGAGTTGCTCGACGTGATGCGCGAGGAGGGGATGGAGCATGCCGCGCAGCTCGAGGAGGATTACCTGGAGGGCGATGGCGGCGCGGTCTGGCGCAAGGTGGCGGCCGATGTCTACGACCCGGAGCGTCTGGGCGGCGTCTTCCGCGATGCCTTCGCCGGCCGGCTGTCGGAGCCGGCGCTGGCGGCTTCGCTGGAATTCTTCGGCACCGATCTGGGGCAGCGCGTCATCGCGCTGGAGATCAGCGCCCGCAGTGCGCTGCGCAGCCCGGACATCGAGGCGGAGAGCGCCTCGCGCGTGGAGGATCTGCGCCGCGACGACGGCATCCGGCTCGACCAGATCGACCGGTTCGTCGAGATCAACGACCTGATCGAATCGAATGTCGCGGGCGCGCTCAACGCCAATTTCGCCTTCTACCGCGCGATGAACGAGGGCGGGGCCTTTCCCTACGATCTCTCCGAGTCGGAGATGCTCGGCGATGTCTGGTCCCAGGAGGAGGAGATGCGCCGCGAGACGACAGACTGGATCTATTCCTATCTGACGCTGGCCTATCAGCCGCTGGGCGACGACGAGCTGGAGCGTTATATCGAGTTTTCCGCAACGGATGCGGGGCAGCAGCTCAACCGCGCGATTTTCGAGGCCTTCGACGTGATGTATCGCGATGTCTCGGCGCGGCTGGGCAAGGGGCTGGCGGGCTTCATTCGGAGCGAGAAGCTCTGATCCGCGCGGAGCCGTTATCGGGGCCTTCGCCCGCTTGACAAATCGCGCGCGCTGGCCGATACACCGCCCACCACGCGGAAACCCCGGTTTTCGCGGGTTTGTTTTTGATCAAAGCCCGGAGACGGGCGCGCTGCCCGAGGCGCGGGGCCGACCCCGCCGCACAACACCCGCAAGGGGGCCACAGGGCGCGGTGAAAAAAGGGAAGACGCAAGATGTTTGCGGTGCTGAAAACCGGCGGCAAGCAGTACAAGGTCGCCTCGGGCGACGTGCTGAAGGTCGAGAAACTGGCCGCCGAAGCGGGCGAGACCGTCCAGTTCAACGATATCCTGATGCTCGGTGGCGACAAGACGACGCTGGGCACGCCCCATGTGGCGGGCGCGGCTGTCCAGGCCGAGGTGCTCGACCAGATCCGCGGCGAGAAGGTGATCCATTTCGTCAAGCGCCGCCGCAAGCATGGCTCGCAGCGCACCAAGGGCCACCGGCAGAGCCTGACCGTCCTGCGCGTGACCGACATCCTGGCCTCGGGCGCCGACAAGTCGGGTGTCAAGGCGGCAGTCGGGGCGGGCTCGGTTTCGGCTGCGGCGGTTGTGGCTGCGGCTGCGGCGCCGAAGACGGCCAAGAAGGCCGACAAGAAGGCTGCGAAGACGCCGGCCGACAAGAAGCCCGCGGCCAAGAAAGCCGAGCCGAAAGCGGCCCCGGCGGAAGCGGCGGCGGCAGGCGTGAAGCCCGCCAATCTGCTGACCGAGGCGCGCGACGGCACACCGGACGATCTGAAGAAGATCTCGGGCCTCGGCCCCAAGCTGGAGAGCCTGCTGAACGAGAACGGCGTCTTCCATTTCGACCAGATCGCGGCCTGGAACGCCGACGAGGTTGCCTATATGGACGACAAGCTCTCGTTCAGGGGCCGGATCGAACGTGACAACTGGATCGAGCAGGCGAAAGCGCTCGGCGAAGCTAAGGAGTAACGACCAATGGCACACAAGAAAGCAGGCGGTTCATCCAGAAACGGCCGCGATTCCGCCGGTCGTCGTCTTGGCGTCAAGAAATACGGCGGCGAGGCCGTGATCCCCGGCAACATCATCCTGCGCCAGCGCGGCACCAAGTGGTGGCCGGGTCAGGGCGTGGGCATGGGCCGCGACCACACGATCTTTGCCGTCGAGGAAGGCCAGGTGACCTTCTTCAAGGGATTCAAGGGGCGCACCTTCGTGTCCGTACTTCCGCGTGCGGAGGCTGCCGAGTAAGCCGGACCCTGACAGGCGATGAAGCAAGGGGGGATCGGCAGCGCCGGTCCCCTTTCGCATTTCGGGGATGTGACTTGCGGTGAGGCTGCCGCATTCCCATCCTTGAGGGGCGATCGCGCCGGAGGAGGCCGGGCGGTGCCGGGGAAGGGCGTCGCGGGCCGGAGGAGGAGAGAAGAGAGATGAAGATGGATACCGTCGTCACGCAGCCCGCAATCGAGGCTGACCGCATCTGCCTGCGCCCGCTGCGCAAGTCCGACGAAGGTCTGATCGATGTCTATGCCGGCGACCTGCGCGTGGCGGAGATGACCACGAACATCCCGCATCCGCTGCCGCCCGGCGCGACCGAAGCCTTCGTGGCGCGGGCCATGCAGGATGTGCGGGAGGAGCATGTCTGGGCATTGGACGGATCGGCCCGCAGCCAGGCCGAGGTTCTGGGGCTTATCTCGCTCCGGCAACTCGACCGCGACCAGTCGGAGATCGGCTATTGGGTCGCGCCGGCTTTCTGGAACGCGGGCTATGCCTCGGAGGCGGTGCAAGCGCTGGTCACTGCCAACCCGTTGGGCAATCAGGCGATCTTCGCGGCCGTCTTCCAGTCCAACCCGGCCTCGGCGCGGGTACTGACCAATGCCGGCTTCGCCTATCTGGGCGACGCGGAAGCCTATTGCGTGGCGCGCCAGGCCACGCTCCCCACCTGGACCTATTCGCGCAAACTGGATTGAGCCCGCCTGCGTTCTTTGCGATAGGACGGGCCAGCAAAGGACGACAGTCATGAAATTCCTCGATCTGGCGCGTGTCACGATCCGGTCCGGTGCGGGCGGCAATGGCTGCACCAGTTTCCGGCGCGAGAAATACATCGAATTTGGCGGGCCCGACGGCGGCGACGGCGGGCGCGGCGGCGATGTCTGGGTGGAGGCGGTCGAGGGGCTGAACACCCTGATCGACTTCCGCTACCAGCAGCATTTCTTTGCCCGCAACGGGCAGGGCGGCATGGGCCGCCAACGCACCGGCAAGGATGGCGAGGATATCGTGCTGAGGGTGCCGGTGGGCACCGAGGTGCTGGACGAGGACGGCGAGACTGTGATCGCCGACCTGACCGAGCTGGGTCAGCGCATCCGGCTGGCGAAGGGCGGCAATGGCGGCTTCGGCAACCTGCATTTCAAGACTTCCACCAATCAGGCGCCGCGCCACGCCAATCCCGGCCAGCTGGGGGTGGAGCGCGAGATATGGCTCAGACTCAAGCTGATCGCCGATGCCGGGCTGGTTGGGTTGCCCAATGCCGGCAAGTCCACTTTCCTGGCCGCCACCTCCAACGCACGGCCCAAGATCGCGGATTATCCCTTCACAACGCTGGTGCCCAACCTGGGCGTGGTGGGCGTCGACGGGACCGAGTTCGTGATGGCCGACATTCCCGGCCTGATCGAGGGCGCGCATGAGGGCAAGGGGCTGGGTGATATGTTCCTGGGTCATGTCGAGCGCTGCGCGGTGCTGCTGCATCTGGTCGACGGCACGTCCGAGGCGTTGGCCGAGGACTACGCGACCATCCTGCATGAACTCGACGCCTACGGGCACGGGCTGGCGGAGAAGCCCCGCATCACCGCGCTCAGCAAGATCGACGCGCTGGACGAGGACGAGCGCGCCGAGCGCCGCGCGACGCTGGAGGCGGCGCATGGCGGTCCGGTTCACATGCTCTCGGCGGTCAGCGGCGAGGGGCTCCAGTCGGTGCTGCGCGCGCTGCGGGCCGAAATCGACGCCGCCCGCCTGCAAGAGGCCGGGGGGCAGGCGGAGGACGCGGCGTGGCGGCCCTGAAACCCCTGACCCGGATGCGCCGGCTGGTCGTCAAGATCGGCTCGGCCCTGCTGGTGGATCGCGAAAGCGGCGCGTTGCGCATGGACTGGCTGACGGGCCTCGCGCGCGATGTGGCCGAGGCGCGCGCGCGCGGTCAGGACGTGGTGCTTGTCTCCTCCGGCTCGATCGCGCTGGGGCGCGGTGTGCTGGGGCTGGGCGCCGGAACGCTGGCGCTGGAACAGAGCCAGGCCGCCGCGGCGGTGGGCCAGATCCGGCTGGCCCGCGCTTATGAGGAGGCGCTGGCGCCGCACGGGCTCATCACCGCACAGGTGCTCGTGACGCTCGAGGACAGCGCCAACCGGCGCCGCTACCTCAACTCGCGCGCCACGATCGGAACGCTTCTGGACCTGGGCACCGTGCCTATCGTCAACGAGAACGACACGGTTGCCACCGACGAGATACGTTTCGGCGACAATGACCGGCTGGCCGCGCAGGTGGCGCTGATGTGCGGCGCGGACGGGCTGGTGCTGCTGTCGGATGTGGACGGTTTCTATTCCGGGAACCCGAAGGAGGACCCGCAGGCCCGCCGCTTCGACCTGGTGGAAGCCATCACGCCGGAGATCGAGGCGATGGCCGGCGACGCGGGATCGGGCCTGTCGAAAGGCGGCATGAAGACCAAGATCATGGCCGCCAAGACCGCCACCGGCGCTGGCTGCGCGATGGCGATCATGGAAGGCTCGGTCAACCGGCCGCTTTCGGCGCTGGCCGGGGGCAGGGTGCCCGCAACCTGGTTCGCACCGCAGGGCGACCCGCGCACCGCACGTAAACACTGGATTGCGGGGATGAAGCCCAAGGGCGAGGTGCATGTGGACGCGGGCGCGGCGGCGGCGCTCGGCCGGGGCAAATCGCTGCTGCCGGCGGGCGTTACCGGCGTGACCGGGCAGTTCGGGCGGGGCGAGCCGGTGACGATCTGCGGCCCCGGCGGCGCCACGTTGGGCCGCGGACTGGTGCGCTACACACATGAGGAGACCGTCCGCATTGCCGGGCGCCGGAGCAGCGAGATCGAGGCCGCGCTCGGCTATCCCGGCCGCGCCGCGCTGATACACAGGGATGACATGGTGCTATGACCGAGACGAAGACCGATATCGCCGCGATGATGGACCGGATCGGGTGCGCCGCGCGCGCCGCCGCCATGGAGCTGGCCACCGCCTCCGCCGCGCAGAAGACCCGCGCGCTGGAGGCAGCGGCCGAGGCTGTGGACGCCGCGCAGGACGACATCCTGGCCGCCAACGGGCGCGACCTGGAGTTCGGCCGCGAGAAGGGCCTCAGCGACGCGATGATGGACCGGCTGATGCTGGACACGGGCCGGATCGAAAGCATCTGCGCTGGCTTGCGCGCCGTGGCTGCGCAGGACGATCCCGTGGGCGCGGTGATGGCGGAATGGGACATGCCCTCCGGGCTGCATATCCGGCGGGTGCGCACGCCGCTGGGCGTCGTCGGCGTGATCTATGAAAGCCGGCCCAACGTGACGGCGGATGCCGGCGCGCTCTGCCTGAAAGCCGGGAACGCGGTGATCCTGCGCGGCGGCTCCGAGAGTTTCCGTTCCTCGACCGCGATTCATGCCTGCATGGTGGAGGGGTTGCGCGCCGCCAACCTACCCGCCGAGGCGATCCAGCTTGTCCCCACCCGCGACCGCGCCGCGGTCAGCGCCATGCTGACGGCGACCGACCATATCGACGTGATCGTGCCGCGCGGCGGCAAAGGGCTGGTGGGGCTCGTGCAGCGAGAGGCACGGGTGCCTGTCTTCGCCCATCTCGAGGGCATCTGCCACATCTATGTGGACGCCGCTGCGGATATGGAGAAGGCGCGCCGTGTGATCCTGAACGCCAAGACCCGCCGCACCGGCATCTGCGGCGCGATGGAGTGCCTGCTGGTCGATCGCGGCTTCTTCGAGGCGCAGGGCGCACCCTTCATCGCCGATCTCGTCACCGCCGGGGTCGAGGTCCGTGCCGACGAGGCGCTGCAATCCGTGCCCGGCACCGTCGCCGCCGCGCCGGATGATTTCGGCCACGAGTTCCTGGACATGATCTGCGCGGCGAAGCTGGTCGGGGGCGTGGAGGGTGCGATCGCCCATATCCGCCGCTATGGCAGCCAGCATACGGATGCGATCCTGACCGAAGACGACGCCGCGGCGGAACGCTTCTTCGCCGGACTCGACAGCGCCATCCTGATACGCAATGCCTCCACCCAGTTCGCCGACGGGGGCGAGTTCGGCATGGGCGCGGAGATCGGCATCGCGACCGGCAAGATGCACGCGCGCGGCCCAGTGGGCGCCGAGCAACTGACCAGTTTCAAATATCTGGTGGAAGGCGACGGGACGACCCGTGCCTGAGACGTGAAAAAGCCCGCCGGAGAGGCGGGCTTGCCAGGTCATGACAGGTGGAAAGCCTCGGACGTCAGCTTCCCCAGCTTCGCACGTCGCCGCAATCCATGTGCACGAAGTTGGAGCGCGAGTAGCGCCCGACGCCGCCGGCATGGCAGACGGCGGCGGCCTGCGCCATCTGGCCCACGCTGCGCGATTTCATCCGCAGATCGGCGGCCTGACCCTGCATGTGGAGGGAGTTCTTGGCCACGCCGCGTGACCGGCGCCGCAGCATCGCGTTGGTCTCGGGCGAGCGGTAGCCCGACAGCAGCATGTAAGGTTCCGAGACGTCCAGCAGATTATGGGCAGCGGCCATGATATCGACCGTGCGGTTGTCGATCACCATGGTCTGACCGGTGCGCCAGTCGCGCATGAAATGGGTGATCTCGGCCAGCGCCTCGCGGATGTATTCGCCTTCGATCCAGTAGATCGTGTCGAGGCTCTCGCCCGTGCGGCCCGAATACATGCGGATGCGTCGGATATCGCCGGCGCCGCGCAGGAAACCGGCGGCATTCGCATAGACCGGCGTGGCAAGAGTGGCGGTGGCCGCGAACGCAGCAATCAAGCCGCGCCGCGAAAAGTTCACGGAAGTGGAAGTGCTCATTTGGTCTGCCTGTCCCGTCGTCTGCGCCGCTTGACGCGGCTGGCTTGTTACGTTTGTCCCCCCAGACATGAAATTTATGACATGACTTGATTCTCAAACCAACCGCCGCGCCGCGCAAATTTCCGGCGCAAGGGGAAATCGGCGGAACTTCGCTCAAATAGGTTACGATGTGGCGGGATTGCCGATTTGCGCTCGACGCGTTGCATGCCCGCCACAGCGCGCGGCAAAGTGATCCAATCGTAGTTAGCGGCAGGTCCTGTTCGGGCTACGCTTTCTTATATGTTCTTATATGCGAGTTCCATGTCTTCCAAGGGATCAAGTATGTCTGTTCTGACGGTCGGATCTTCTGCCACGCGCGCCCTCATTTCCCTCGTTTTCGTCTTTATGGTCGCGCAAGCAGCGCCTGTTCTTGCCGGGTTCCCGGTCTTCAAGCAGGCGGTGGCCGAGTATGCCTCGACCGACGCGGCGCTTGCTGAATTCTACAGGGAGCGCGGCTATGCCCCGGTCTGGACCGGGCAGGGCGACGCCGAACGCCGACACGCGCTCCTGACCGCGCTGGAACGCGCGCCGGTCCACGGGTTGCCGGCCGCCCGCTACGCGCCGCACCGGCTGCGCGAGACATTTGCCGATATCCGCACCGAGCGTGATCGCGGCCGGGTCGAGGTCGAGACGAGCCGGCTCTTCCTGCGTTACGCGCGCGATATCCAAAGCGGGGTGCTGGAGCCCGGACAGGTCGATGGCGGGCTGGCGATGAAGGTGCCGCGGCGCGACCGGCTGGAGCAGATCACCGCCTTCGCGGCGGCCGATCCTCATATTTTCCTGCGCGAACTGGCCCCGCGGAACCCGCATTACGTGCGGCTTCTGAAGGAGAAGCTTCGGCTCGAGCGTGTGTTGCGCCAGGGCGGTTGGGGACCCGCGCTCGGCGGCGGCAAGCTGGAGCCGGGCGACAGCGGCGCGGATGTCGTGGCGCTGCGAAACCGGCTGGTGCGCATGGGCTACATGAACCGCAGCGCCGCCAGCGGCTATGACAGCACGCTGCAATCCGCCGTCCAGCGCTTCCAGACAGATCACGGGCTGGCTTCCGACGGGGTCGCGGGCCCCGACACGATCGGCGCGCTCAACGTGCCCGCGCGCGAGCGGCTCAAACAGGTCGTCGTGGGGCTGGAACGCGCACGTTGGCTCAACAAGCCGCTGGGCGAGCGGCATATCCTGGTCAATCAGGCGGCGTTCACGGCCTATGTCGTCGATGACGGCAAGGTCAGCTTCGAGACGCGCGTGGTGATCGGCAAGCGCGATCGCGACCTGCGTACGCCGGAGTTTTCCGACGAGATGGAGCATCTGATCGTCAATCCGACCTGGCATGTGCCGCGCTCCATCGCGACCGAGGAATATCTGCCGCAGCTCAAGCGCAACCCGAACGCGGCGGGGCATCTGCGCATCTACGATGTGCGCGGTCGGGTGGTGGACCGCTCGAGGGTCGACTTCACCCGGTTCAACAAGCGCAATTTTCCCTTCGACATGAAAGAGCCGCCGTCCCGTGGCAACGCGCTGGGGCTGGTGAAGTTCATGTTCCCCAACCGCTTCAACATCTACCTGCACGATACGCCGGCCAAGTCGCTCTTCGGGTACGACCGCCGGGCCTTCAGCCACGGCTGCGTGCGCGTGCAGGATCCGTTCGATCTGGCTTACACGCTTCTGTCGCGCCAGACCGATAACCCCGAGGCTCTGTTCCACCGCACGCTCCAGACCGGGCGCGAGACGCAGATCAACCTGGAGCGCAAGGTCCCGGTGCATCTGACCTACCGGACCGTCTGGGTGGACCCCAAAGGGCAGGTCAATTACCGCGACGATGTCTACGGGCGCGACGCGCGGATTTTTGACGCGCTCACCGCCGCCGGGGTAGCGTTGAACGACGTTCAGAGCTAAGTCACTGCCCAAGGAGGCGCACGGGCCGTCCGGCGACGCGGCGCGGATCAATCGGGGGCAGCCATGGAACTCAGGGTCGGTGATATCGCGGCGGCGCTTGGTGCGGAGTGCGCGGGCAACGCCGATCTCGTGCTGCGCGGCGCGGCGGAGCCCGGCAACGCCACCCCCGACGACCTGGCGATGGCGATGGATCCCAAATACGCCGACGCGCTCGGTGCCGGTGCGGCTCGTGCAGCGGTGCTCTGGCAGGGTGCGGACTGGCGGGCGCTGGGGCTGGAGGCGGCGATCTTCGTGGGCGACGCGCGCCAGGCGATGGCGGGGATCACCACCGAATTCGCGCATCCGCCCGCGCTGGAACCCGGCATCCATTCCTCCGCCGTGATCGCGGATGACGCGACGTTGGGCGAGGATATCGCCATCGGTCCCTTTGTCCAGATCGGACCGGGCGCGGTGATCGGTGCGGGCGCGCGGATCATGTCCCATGTCAGCATCGGCGCCGATGCGCGGCTCGGGGCGGGCGCGCTTCTGCATTCGGGTGTGCGGATCGGGGCGCGGGTGCGGATCGGGGCGCGTTTCATCGCGCAGCCCGGCGCCGTGATCGGCGCGGACGGGTTCTCCTTCACCCGTCCCGAAGGCGGCGCGACGCCCGCCGACACCCGAAAAGGGGCCTGGACGCGCATCCATTCGCTGGGCGCGGTGACGATCGGTGACGACGTGGAGATCGGCGCGAATAGCTGCATCGACCGCGGCACAATCCGCGACACGGTGGTGGGCGACGGCACCAAGATCGACAACCTCGTGCAGATCGGCCACAACGTGCGGATCGGACGCGATTGCCTCTTTTGCGGCATGGCGGCCTCGGCCGGGTCGGCCGAAATCGGCGACCGGGTGATCTTCGGCGGCCGCGCGGGCGTGGCCGACAATATCAAGGTCGGCGACGACGTGGTCGCGACCGGCGGCGCGGGCATCCTGTCGAACGTGCCGGCGGGCCGGGTCGTGGCCGGTACCCCGGCCGTCCGGATGGACCATCACATGGACAGCTACAAGGCGTTGCGGCGTCTGCCGCGGCTAGTCGCGCAGGTCGCGGAACTTCAAAAACGGGTTTCAAAATTCGGGCAAACCGACTAAGTGAGGGACAACTTTTCCGAAGGGGGCGCGCATGTCGGTACCGGTTGCTGAAAAGGTCCGTGAAATCATTGCGGAACAGGCCGTTCTGGATGTCGCTGATGTGAAGCCCGAGAGCACGCTGGAAGACCTCGGGATCGACTCCCTGGGACTGGTTGAATCGATTTTCGCCATCGAGGAAGCCTTCGACATCCAGGTGCCTTTCAATGCCAACGACCCGGAAGCGGGCGATTTCGACATCTCCAATGTCGCGGCGATCATCGGGGCCGTGGAAGGGCTGGTTGCGGAAAGGGACGGCGCGGCCGTCTCATGAAGCGGGTAGTCATCACCGGGCAGGGCTCGATCAACGCGCTGGGAATGAGCGCGGCGGAGACCTGCGCAAGCATGCGCGAGGGCCGGCTCGGCATCGGGGAGCTTGAAATCCGCGATGTCGAGCGGCTGGCGATCCGCATCGGCGGGCAGGTGCGCGACTTCAACGCCGAAAAGCATTTCAACCGCCAGCAGATCGCCCTCTATGATCGATTCACGCAGTTCGCGCTGCTGGCCGCGGACGAGGCAATTTCGCAGTCCGGGCTGGAGTTTCACGGTGAGCTTGCGGCGCGTGCCGGGGTGGTGCTGGGCACCGCGGGCGGCGGCGTGAACACCTGGGACGAGAATTACCGCACGGTCTACGAGGACGGCAAGAACCGGGTGCATCCCTTCGTCGTGCCCAAGCTGATGAACAACGCGGCGGCCAGCCATGTCTCGATGACCCATAACCTCAAGGGGCCGAGTTTCACCGTCGCCACCGCCTGCGCGTCGTCGAACCACGCGATGGGGCAGGCGTTCCAGTTGGTGCGCAGCGGCGGCTGCCCTGTGATGGTCACCGGCGGGACCGAGGCGATGCTCTGCTTCGGCGGCATCAAGGCCTGGGAAGGACTCCGCGTGATGAGCCGCGACGCCTGCCGTCCGTTCTCGGCCAACCGCAACGGCATGGTGCAGGGCGAGGGGGCGGCGGTCTTCGTCTTCGAGGACTACGATCACGCCCGCGCTCGCGGCGCCGATATCCTGGCCGAGGTGGTGGGCTTCGCCATGACCTCGGACGCGTCCGATATCGTGATGCCCTCCAAGCAGGGCGCGGCGCGGGCCATGAAGGGTGCGCTCGCCGATGCCGGCGCGGGGCTGGACCGTGTGGGCTATATCAACGCGCATGGCACCGGCACCGCGGCCAACGACAAGACCGAATGCGCCGCCGTGGCCGAGGTCTTCGGCGCCCATGCCGACCGGCTGATGATCTCCTCCACCAAGTCCATGCATGGCCACCTGATCGGCGGCACCGGCGCGGTGGAGCTTCTGGCCTGCATCATGGCGCTGCGCGAGGGCGTCATCGCGCCCACCATCGGCTACGAGGAGCCGGACCCGGAATGCGCGCTCGACGTGGTGCCCAATGAGGCGCGCGAGGCGAAGGTCGATCTGGTGATGTCCAACGCCTTCGCCTTCGGCGGGCTCAACGCGGTGCTGGCGCTCGGCACGGTGTGATCCGCGCCGCGCGCCATCGCGCGCCTACTGGGTATTTGGAACCTGGATTTCCTTGAACGCGGCGGTGAAACCTTCCAGCGACACGTCGAGATTGATCTTCTGATCCGGTGCCTGGATGGAACGGATCGTGACCGTCGCACTTGTGCCGTTCTGCAGTGCCAGAAGCTCCGCGCCCGTCAGCCCCAGCCGCGAGACGCAGCCTGCCTGATCGCACCAGGAGAAGGGATAGCGCTTGCCCTGGCCGTCGCCGATGGCCAGCGTCATCTGGGTCGTCAACAGTGTACCCAGCGGCGAGACCACAGTCGCGCCCGCCACCGCCTGCGCGCCGTTGGGCACGTCGAAGACGGTCAGTTCGGCCACCGGATTGCCCTGCGGATCCTTGATGAGCTGATACATCTGGCAGGGGTCTTTTTCCTCTTCGGTCTTCACGCAGTTGATCTGCCAGGCACCGTGGGTCGAGGCGCGGTAGGTGTCGCCGACGAGCGGCGTGGCTTCCTCGCCCATCGACAGGCCGCCGGCATCGGCCTCCGGTTCCGCTTCCGTCGCCGCGCCGTCCTCCTGGGCCTGGGCCATGCCGGCGATGCCGGTCGCGAGCAGTAGTGCAATTACGCGCAGTGTCTTGGACATTCGTCTTCCCTGAAGTTTGATTTGGCGTCGTCAGAGCCTTTATCACGCGGTCCTTCCTGCGGCCAGACGCGAATTATTGATCGCGGCCGGGGACAGTGCGTTTCGCCGGAATCCGCCGCTTTTGCCCGGAACGGAAAAAAGGGGCCCTGAGGCCCCTTTTCAGAATTCTGTTCTCCCTGTCGGACTGGCCGACTTCGTCATTGCGTCGGATGCTAGGATACTTCCCTTCGGGAATCAACACTTGTTGCTGCGCTTCGCGTCCGCCCGAAAAAAGGCCGTATCCGAAGATACGGCCAGTCCGACAGGGAGGAAACGCCGGCCGGATCATCGCTGGCCCGGCACGGCCAGACCAGCATGGCGCATTCCGGTTAAGATTGTATTCTGCGGGCAGAGGGATCTTGAATGGAGCGTTGGATCGTGGATGTGTCTCGGATTTTCGTCGGTGGCGGGGGCGCGGATTACGCGGCGCCGCAGATTCTTCTTTCGAAATATGCCAACCGGCACGGGCTGATCGCCGGTGCGACAGGCACCGGCAAGACGGTGACGCTCCAGATTCTGGCCGAAAGTTTCTCGGCGCGTGGCGTGCCGGTCTTCCTGTCGGACGTGAAGGGCGACCTTTCCGGGCTGGCGCGGGCCGGGTCGGCGGAGTTCAAACTTCACGACGCCTTCCTCAAACGCGCCGTCACGATCGGCTTCGCGCAGGACTATGTCTATGACGCCTTTCCAGTGACCTTCTGGGATCTCTACGGCGAGAAAGGCCATCCGGTGCGCACCACGGTGGCCGAGATGGGGCCGCTGCTGCTCTCGCGCCTGCTGGAATTGAGCGAGGTGCAGGAAGGGGTTCTGAACGTGGCCTTCCGCGTCGCCGACGAGGAAGGGCTGGCGCTGCTCGATCTAAAGGATTTGCAGGCGCTGCTAACCTGGGTGGGCGAAAATCGCGGCGAGCTCTCGCTGCGTTACGGAAACGTGGCCACCAGTTCAGTGGGCGCGATTCAGCGCCGGCTCCTGGTGCTGGAAAACCAGGGCGCGGCGCAGTTTTTCGGCGAACCGGCGCTCGACCTCGGGGACATTATGGCGACCGACCTCGACGGGCGCGGGCGGATCAACATCCTGGCGGCGGACCGGCTGATGCGTGCGCCGCGGCTCTATGCGACCTTCCTTCTGTGGCTGCTCTCGGAGCTTTTCGAGTCGCTGCCGGAGGTAGGCGACCCCGAGAAGCCACGGCTGGTCTTCTTCTTCGACGAGGCGCATCTGCTCTTCGACGACGCGCCCGACGCGCTGGTAGACAAGGTGGAGCAGGTGGCGCGGCTGATCCGGTCCAAGGGCGTCGGCGTCTATTTCATCACCCAGAGCCCCGGCGACGTCCCCGAGGACATCCTGGGCCAGCTCGGCAACCGGATCCAGCACGCGCTGCGCGCCTATACCGGGCGTGACCAGCGCGAGCTCCGCGCAGCCGCACAGACCTATCGCGGCAACCCGCGTTTCGACACCGAAGCGGCGATCCGTGAGGTCGGCGTGGGCGAGGCCGTGACCTCGCTGCTGGAGGCGAAGGGCGTGCCGGGCATGGTGGAGCGCACGCTGATCCGCCCGCCCTCGTCGCAACTCGGGCCGATTACGGATGCCGAGCGGGCGGACGTAATCGCCGCCTCGCCATTTGCCGGGAAATATGACATCACGGTGGAGCGGCAATCGGCGCATGAGGTCCTGGCCGCCCGCGCCGCGGAGGCCGCCCGCGCCGCGGCCGAGGCCGAGGCGGCGGAGGAGGACGCGCCGATCGAACAGCGCGAGTTCAAGACCGCGCGGCGCTACACCGGCAAGAAGGTCAGCCGCTCGACCGCGCGGCGCTCGCGCAGCGATTCCGTCGGCACCGCCTTCGCGAAGTCGCTGGCGCGCTCGCTGGGCTCGAGCGCGGGGCGCACTATTCTGCGCGGCGTTCTGGGCGGTCTCTTCAAGGGCCGCTGAGGCGCAGCGATCACTCTTTCGTAGGGGTGGCTGGACCTGCCGCCAGGCCGTGTCAGGCTGCGCTTCGTTCCTGATCCCGGAGTGCCCCATGATTCGTCGCCTGCCGTTCCGTTTCGCCCATTCCCTGCTTCTCTGTGCGCTCTTGTCCGGGGGCGGAGCCGGGACGGCCTTGGCCTGCGGCACGCCCGACAGCGATTGCCGGATCGGCGCGCGAGACTACCGCATCGTGCTTCCCAAGGCCCCCGCGCCGGGCAAGCCGCTGGGGGCCATCCTTTTCGCGCATGGCTATCGCGGCTCCTCCGCCGGGGTGATGCGCAACCGCAGTCTGATCCGGCTCGCGAACGGGCTGGGACTGGCGCTGGTCGCGCTCAACGCCGCCGGGCACGACTGGGCGTTGCCCCATGCGCCGGCCCATAACGAGGTCGAGGGGGTAAATGAGCTCGCCTATATCGACGCGGTCATCGCTGATCTGAAGACCCGCCACGGCATCGACCCGGACCGGCTGGTCGCCTCGGGCTTCTCGGCGGGCGGGATGATGACCTGGTACCTTGCCTGCCACCGGGCCGCGTCCTTCGCCGGGTTCGCACCGATGTCCGGCACGTTCTGGCGCCCGGTCCCGCAGAGCTGTCCAGGCGGGGGCGTCGACCTGATCCACTACCACGGCACCGAGGACCCGGTCGTGCCGCTGGGTGGCCGGCCGATCGCCGAGACGCATCAGGGCGATGTGCGGAAGGCCATCGAGATGATGCGCGAGACCGGGGGATTCACGCCCGACGGGTGGAAGCGCGCGGGCGATCTGGAATGCGAGACCTATGCCAATGACAGGGAGCAGCGGCTGGAGCTTTGTCTCTGGCCCGGCGGGCACAGTTTCCGCATGGGTTTCCTGGAACGCGCGGTGAAGGCGTTCCTGGAGTGAGTCCTAGGCAGACGGTGCGGGCTTGACCCGCCGCCAGGTCCAGACCACCGAACCAAGATAGGCGATGTCGAGCGCCACCAGCATCGCCCAGGGAAAGCTCAGGAGCGCGGCCAGAAAGCAGACGAAGCCGATATAGAGATACGGCACATGCTCGCGCCGGATATTAAGCGATTTCAGCGAATATGTGGGGATGCGGCTGATCATCAGAAGCCCCACACCTACCATGTGCAGCGCGATGATCCCGCGTGGCAGGCGGATATCCTCGCCCAGCATGAACCACAGGAAGATCGGCAGCAGCACCAGACAGGCACCGGCTGGCGAGGGGACGCCGGTGAAATGCTTGTCGGGAAGGCCCTTGGGTTTGGACTTGGAGCTGACATTGAACCGCGCCAGCCGCAGCACGCAGCAGAGCGCATAGATCACCACCGCGATCCATCCTGCGTTGCGCATCTCGCCGAAGGCCCAGAAATACATCAGCAGCGCAGGCGCCACGCCGAAGCTCAGGAAGTCCGCGAGCGAATCCAGCTCAGCCCCCAGTGCGGATTCGCTGCGCAGCAGCCGCGCCAGATGGCCGTCGAGCCCGTCGAGCAGCGCCGCCAGCAGAACGAGTTGCACCGCCACGCCGAAATTCCCGCCCGCCGCGAAGCGGATGGCCGTCAGCCCGGCGCAGATCGCGCCAACCGTGACCAGGTTCGGAATGAACTGGAAGAGCGGCAGCTCGCGCCGCGACCGGCGCGGCGGCTTCTCCCCGCCGTCAGTGAGTCCGGGCATGGCGCTGCCCTTCGTCCGAGGCCAGATCGGCGATGACCGTCTCGCCGGCGATCATCGCCTGTCCGACGGCGACCAGCGGGTCGATCCCCTGCGGCAGGTAGACATCGACGCGCGAGCCGAAGCGGATCAGCCCGAAGCGTTCGCCCGCCCCGATACTGCGCCCGGTCTCGGTCCAGCAGACGATGCGGCGCGCCACAAGCCCGGCGATCTGGACCACCGCGATCTGGCGGCCGTCGTCCATCTCGATGCACAGGCTGTTACGCTCGTTGCGCTCGGACGCCTTGTCGAGCGAAGCGTTGAAGAAGGCGCCCGGACGATAGGCCACGGCGGTCACGCGGCCTTCGACAGGGGCGCGGTTCACATGGCAGTTGAAGACATTCATGAAGACACTGACACGGGTGAGCGCCTCGGGGCCCATGCCCAGTTCCGCCGGCGGTATGGCCGGCTCGATCAGCGAGACGACCCCGTCGGCGGGGCTGATGACGAGACCGGGACGGACCGGCGTCGTGCGCGGCGGGTCGCGGAAGAAATAATAGCACCAGACCGTCAGACCCAGCCCGATCCAGCCCAGCGGATCCCAGATCAGGAAGAGCAGGACCGTGGCGGCGGCGAATATTCCCACGAACCGCCGTCCCTCGGGGTGCATGGGCTTGATGAAGGTGCTCAGCATGGACATGGGGCAGGGACCGTCAGCGGTTGAAACATGGCGCGTTGATACGGCGATTGCGCCCAAGTTACAATCGGGCAGGCGGGCGGCAGGCGGGGCAGCGGTCAGTCCAGCCCGTCGAGGTGAAAGCCGCTGAATTCCTTGACGGTCGAGAGGCTCATCAGCGTTCGCATCTGGCTGACCGAGGGAAGCTGGCTGAGCCTCTGGCGGTAAAGCTGCTCGTAACCTGCCGTGTTCCGGGCCGCGACGCGCATGATATAGTCGAAGTCGCCCGAGATCATATGGCATTCCAGAACCTCCGGCATGGCCGCGACGGCGCCCTCGAAGGCGCTGAGGTCGCTGCTGCGCTGCGAGACGAGCTTCACCTCGATGAAAACCTGCATCTCCAGCCCCATTCGCGCACGGTCGAGACGTGCCGAATAACCCCGGATCACGCCCTCGGTCTCCAGCGCCTTGATGCGCCTGTGGCAGGCCGACAAGGACAGGCCGATCCGTTCGGACAAGATCGCGAGAGATGTATTGCTGTCCCGTTGAAGTTCTGAAAGAATTTTCGTGTTGAGGCGGTCCATTAAAAATTTTCCGTAAAAATTCAGATATACGCTCATTATTTTCGAAAATTTTCCAACTTCAACAGAAAACTTCGAAACCCTTGTTGCGGGTTCTGGGCTAACGTTTTCCTGTCCCGCTCACGCGGGGCGCGAACAGGGAAATGGAAGGAAACGCAATGTCTGATCTCTATGTCGTCGCCTATGACGACAGTCCGGCAAGCCAGAAGGCGCTGGATTTCGCGATCGAACGGGCCCGGCCGACGGGTGCCAGTCTGCTGATCGCGCATGTTCTGGAATGGTCGCCGTACAGCTTTCTCACGCCGACCGAACTGGAGGAACGGCACAAGCGCCGGACCGAGGAAATGGACCGCGCCAAGACGGCCCTCCTCGACCCGGTCGTCGTCGCGACCAGGAAGAAGGGCATCGAGGTCGAGGCGGTGATCCGATACGGCAATGTGGCCGATACGCTGATCGATATCGCCGAGAAGAAGAATGCCAACCAGATCATCCTGGGGCGCACCGGCGCCGCCGGGGTGGCGGCACGGGTCTTCGGGTCGGTCGCAAGCTCGCTCGCACAGGCGTCCCCGGTCGCCTGTACCATCGTGCCGTGAGAGAGGACAAAATCATGAAAAACAATTCATTCAACAGGGCGGTGCTGGCCGCCGGTCCGGCGCTTCTCGCACTCAGCGGTATAGCGCAGGCGCAACCCGGCGACCTCGATGACAAGGTGAACCAGATCTTCTCCAGTTCCACGGGCTGGTTCGTCAACCTGATCTTCGCACCGTTCCCCGGCACCACCTTCCCCTGGATCGTGGCCTGGCTGGTTATCGGCGCGACGGTCTTCACACTCTATTTCGGTTTCGTGCAGTTCCGCGCGGTGGGCCATGCTATCGCGCTGGTCAAGGGCGACTATTCCGATCCCGACGATGCCGGCGAGGTCAGCCATTTCCAGGCGCTGGCCACGGCGCTGTCGGGCACGGTCGGCCTGGGCAACATCGCCGGCGTGGCGGTGGCCGTGGGCATCGGCGGGCCGGGGGCCACATTCTGGATGATCCTCGCGGGCCTCATGGGCATGGCGTCGAAATTCACCGAATGCACTCTGGGCGTGAAATACCGCAACGAGTATGAGGACGGCCGGGTCTCCGGCGGCCCGATGTACTACCTGACCAAGGGCTTCGCCGAACGCGGACTGCCCGGCGGCAAGGTGCTGGCGGTCATGTTCTCGGTCTTCTGCATCCTCGGCGCCCTGGGCGGCGGCAACATGTTCCAGGCCAACCAGGCGCATCAGCAGATCTCGGGGATCGTCGGAGACTATCCGGGCTGGATCACCGGACTGGTCTTCGCCGCGGTGGTCTTCGCGGTGATCGTCGGCGGGATCAAGTCCATCGCACGGGTGACCGAGAAGGTCGTGCCCTTCATGGGCATCCTCTATGTCGGCGCGGCGCTGATCATCCTCGCGGTCAACTACAACCATATCGGCTGGGCTTTCGGGCAGATCTTCGAGGGCGCCTTCACCGGGCTCGGTGTGGCGGGTGGTTTTGTCGGCGCGCTGATCCAGGGCTTCAAACGGGCGGCCTTCTCCAACGAGGCGGGCGTCGGCTCGGCCGCGATCGCTCACTCGGCGGTGCGCACCAAGGAGCCCATCACCGAAGGTTTCGTGTCGCTTCTGGAGCCCTTCATCGACACCGTGGTGATCTGCACCATGACGGCGCTGGTGATCATCATCACTGGTCAGCTCGTGGCCGGACCGGATGGCAATTACCTGCTGAACGAAGCCGGCACCATGATCCAGACCGTGGACGGCAATTCGGGCGTCAGCCTGACCTCCGCCGCCTTCGGCAGCGCCATAAGCTGGTTCCCCTATGTGCTGGCGCTGGCGGTCGTGCTCTTCGCCTTCTCCACCATGATCTCGTGGTCCTATTACGGGCTGAAGGCCTGGACCTTCCTCTTCGGCGAGGGCGAGACGACGGAACTGGTCTTCAAGGTGATTTTCTGCGTCTTCGTGGTGATCGGCGCCGCGGCCAATCTGGGCCCGGTCATCGACTTCTCCGACGCGGCGATCTTCGCGATGGCGGTGGTCAATATCATCGGGCTCTATTTCCTGATGCCGATCGTCAAGCGCGAGCTGAACAGCTACGTGTCGCGCCTGAAATCGGGCGAGATCAGGAAGTTCGCCTGATCTGACCGGATTGACGGAAAATGAACGCCGGGCGGGAAACCGCCCGGCGTTTTCTCGCGTCAAAATTGTATTGCGCCCCCTGAAGAAAATGGCGCAATCAAGACGGCATTCGCCCCATTTTCGACACAATCGCAATGCGGTCCCCGATCTATTGCACCCATAGTTTCTGGCTGTGCTACAATTTCAGAAACTGCGCTTGGTTGTCTTTTCGCTTTGTGGATTTTCCTTGTCAGGAATGCGGCAGCATGGTCATTACTTGGCTAGCTGCTTGGGGAAGTGAGCATGGGGAATTTCGAGGACAGCAGGTCCGTCGTCAGACGGACGCGCCTTGCGCGCAGCGCCAGCCGACCGCTGGTCACGCCGCTTGAGCCCTCCGTCGTCTATACAACCGAAAGCCCCGACGAGCTTGACGCGATCTACGAGGGCCGGGTGCCCGGCCACACCTATGCGCGCGAAGGCCACCCGAACGCCGATGTGCTGGCCGCCAAGATCGACTGGCTCGAAGGGGCGGAGGACGGCCTGCTCACCGGTTCGGGCATGGCGGCGCTCTCGGCCATCCTGATGGGCGTTCTGATCGAGGGCGATCACGTGATCGGAGGCAACCAGCTCTACGGCAGGTCGATGCGGATGCTGCGCCAGGAATTGCCGCGGATGGGTTTCGGCGTCAGCCTGGCCGACCCGACCGACCCGCAATCCATTGCCGACGCGATCCGCCCCGAGACGCGGATGATCGTGGTCGAGACCGTATCGAACCCCACCCTGCGCGTGGCCGACATCCCTGCCATCGCCGAGATCGCGGCGCGCGAGGAGGTGCTTCTGGTGGTCGACAACACCTTCACCACCCCGCGCGCCTTCCGCCCGTTCGAGCATGGCGCGGATATCCTCTTTCACTCCGTCACCAAGCTCCTGGCGGGGCATTCGGACGCGACGCTGGGCTATGTCGCGGCCCGCGATCCGGAGTTGCGCGGGGAGATCCGCGATACCGCGACCACATGGGGCTTCACGCCCAGCCCCTACGACTGCTGGCTGGCGGAGCGCGGCCTGCACAGTTTCGCGCTGCGCTACGACCGCGCGCAGGAAAACGCCGCGGAGCTTGCGGAGTTTCTCGACAGCCTCGACGGGGTGAAGGAGGTGATCTATCCCGGCCTCATGCGTCATCCCGATCACGCGCGCGCCAACAGGCTTTTCGCGGGCATGTTCGGCAATATCGTCTCGTTCCGGGTTCCCGGCGGGCGCGAGGTGGCCAACCGTCTGGTGCGCGCGGCCGGGAATATCGCCTTCGCGCCGACGCTGGGGGATGTGGCCACCACGCTCTCGCATCCCGCAAGCTCGTCGCACCGGGGCCTGCGACCGGCGGAGCGCGATGCGCTGGGAATGACCGAGGGGTTCTTCCGTATCTCCGTCGGCATCGAGGATATCGAGCTTCTGAAAGCCGAGTTCGAAGCCGCGATCGGCGCGGCGCTCTCCACTGAGGCGCCTGCGCAAGAGAGTTCCGGGCAGGACTAGTGGCGGCGCGCCAGAGGCGCGACCCGGTCCAGCACCACGAGATTGAAAGCCACGCGCGGCCAGGCCGCACGGATCTCGTCTCGCAGGAGCGCGGGCTTCGGCAAGTCGAGCCCGTAGGCGAGATAGCGCCCCCGGAACCCGTGCAAATCCAGCAGCCCAGCCATGTCCATCGCGTCGAATTCCGCGCCGATGACGGGCGTCAGAACGGTCGTGGCAGTACCCAGACCCGTCCCGGAGCGCACGAGCGCACGGAATCCGGCGATCCGGGTGCGGCGCGGGTCCGGAAGCAGCCCGGCGCGCAGCAGATCGGGAATATCCGCGTGGCAGCCCACGGCCAGCGTCAGGCCGTCTACGGCCCGGATCGGGTCCGCTTCGCCGAGTTCGTTGTCCATCCATTGCGCGCCTCGGCGCAGCGACAGTGGCCGGGTCATCTTGGTCTTTCCTGAGATATCCTGGCCGTGCCCGCAGGCGCGGCTCATACATTCGAAGCGCGCGACTAAATCACGCCCGGCGTGTTGAAAAGCCCCTGTGGCCGAATTGTCGTGCAGCCTTTACATAAATGATACACAGCATGGATGTGCAGATAACGAGCGGAACGGGGCAGGGGACATGGAGTTTGGCCAGATACGCGCGGTCATCGCGCAATTGCCGCAACCGCTTCTGATTGTCGGCGACACTGACAGGGTGCTCGTAGCAAATCAGGCGGCCGCGGAATTGCTGGGAAGCGACCCGGAAGGGCGCAATTACGTCTCCGCTATCCGGCAGCCGGCGGCGCTCGATTGCATCGGGACGGCGCTGCGCCTGCGCCGCCGGGCCGAGGCGAATTACCTGCGCGCCGGCGTCTCGTCGGAGACCACCTACCGCTTGCTGGCGCTGCCGGTTTCGGCCGCCGAGGCCGGCTTCGAGGGCGCCGTGGTGAGTTTCGAGGACATCAGCCATGTCGCGGATGCCGAGCAGATGCGCCGCGACTTCATCGCCAATGTCAGCCACGAGATGCGCTCGCCCCTGACGGCGCTGACAGGCTTCATCGAAACGCTGCAGGGTGCCGCCCGCGATGACCCGGCCGCGCGCGACCGGTTCCTGGAGATCATGCAGCGCGAGGCGGCGCGGATGAACCGGCTGGTGGGCGATCTGCTGTCGCTCACCCGCGTCGAGGTCGATGAGCGCGTGCGTCCGCGCGCCGAGATCGACGTGCTGGGCGTGATCCGGGGCTCGATCGCGGCACTGCGCCCGATGGCGGAAGCCGCCGGGGTGCGGCTCGACGTGGCCTTGCCGGAGGGCGAACTGCGCGGGCCGGGCGATGCCGACCAGCTGACGCAGGTCTTCCACAATCTCATCGAGAACGCCGTCAAATACGGCGGCTCCGGCGGGGTGGTGGAGTTGCGCGCGACGCGGCTTGACCAGATGGCCGGACTGCGGGGACCGGCGCTGCGCGTGGACGTGACCGACCACGGCGAGGGCATCGACCCGGTGCATATCCCGCGCCTGACCGAGCGATTCTACCGAGTCGACAGCGACCGGTCGCGCGAGAAGGGCGGCACCGGGCTGGGACTGGCGATCGTGAAACATATCGTCAACCGTCATCGCGGCCGGTTCCAGATCGAAAGCGAGACGGGCAGGGGCAGCACCTTTTCCGTGATTATTCCGGTCCTTGGCGCGGCACCCTGACGCAGGGTCGGCAAGTGGGCCGGCAGGTGTCATAAAACCGTTACGCAAGTGTCACAAAAGGTAAGCGGGCGGGGACTAGTCAGCGGGCCGAGGGCACGGCTCGCGTGTCCCGAGACCCTGAACCTGAGGAGCGAAGATATGTCTCTCGCAAAACTGACCGCCTCCGCGCTCGCGATCACGGCCGTTGCCGCGACCGCCGCTGCCGCGCGTAACCAGATCAGCATCGTCGGCTCGTCCACGGTGTTCCCCTACACCCAGGCCGTGGCCGAGGAATTCGCCAGCCAGACCGGCGCGCCGTCGCCGATCGTGGAGTCGACCGGCACCGGCGGCGGCATGCAGATTTTCTGTGCCGGGATCGGGGAAGGCCATCCCGACCTGACCGGCGCTTCCCGCGCGATGAAATCGTCGGAATGGGAACTGTGCCAGAAGAACGGCGTCACCGACGTCACCGAGGCCCTGATCGGTTTCGACGGGCTCTCGATCGCGGTGTCGCGCAGCAACGATTTCGACTGGGACCTGTCGCTGGAAGAGGTCTACACCGCGCTCGGCGCCGAGGTTGAGGTCGATGGCGAATGGATCGCCAACCCCTACACCAAGTGGTCGGAAATCAACCCCGACCTGCCCGACAGCGAAATCCTGGTCCTGGGCCC
The DNA here is from genome assembly GCF_003122205.1 of Maritimibacter sp. 55A14. GTDB lineage: Bacteria > Pseudomonadota > Alphaproteobacteria > Rhodobacterales > Rhodobacteraceae > QEYE01. The sequence goes on along the minus strand of NZ_QEYE01000006.1, from coordinate 165,332 downwards.
GCCGCCGACCTCGGGCACCCGCGACGCATTTGTCGAACTGGCGATGCATGAGGGCTGTGAGGCGCTTGGTCATGTGAAGGCGCAGAAAGAGGCGCTGGACAAGAAGGCCTATAAATCCTGGGTCAAGGAAAACTGCTCGCGCATGCGCACCGACGGCCCGTTCATCGAGGCCGGCGAGAACGACAACCTGATCGTGCAGCGTCTGGAATCCGACCCGAACGCGATGGGCATATTCGGCTATTCCTTCCTGTTCGAGAACGAGGACAAGCTGAAAGGCGTGAAGATCGCCGGCACCGCGCCGAATTTCGACACCATCGCCGACAAGTCCTACCCGGTGTCGCGCCCGCTCTACTTCTACACCAAGAACGCGCATCGCGGCGTGATCCCGAACTTCCAGGAATTCATCGAGGAATACATGTCCGATGCGGCGCTGGCGCCGGGCGGCTACCTGTCGGAGCGCGGTCTCGTTCCGCTGAGCGACGAGCGCCGCCAGAAACTTCAGGATGCGGTCATCAACGCGGATGCGATGGAACCCAAGTCCTGATTGCGGACTGCCTGACTAAATGCTGCCCGGGGCACACGCCTCGGGCAGCAATTCATCGAATTGGGGACGCGTCGACATGACCCTGCTCGCCTTCGTTCTGCTGCTTGCCGCCGCGACGATCGGATACGTTTTGAACCTGCGCGCGGCGAAGGCGATCCGGGCCGACGGTGCGCGGCTGCATTCGCTCACGACCTTCCACGGCGGGTTCGCCGCGCTGCTGGTCATCGTACCGGCCTTCTTCTTCATCGTGCTGTGGCTGCTTCTTCAGGGATCGGTGGTGGACTGGCTGGTGATGTCCGGCCTGCCGGACAGGGTGCTGGAGGGACTTGGCGCGGGCGAGCGGCAACTCGTTCTGGCCGAGATCAGGTCGATCGCCGGCGGGCGCGTCTTCGGCGAACCCGAGCCGTGGAAGCTGGAGGCGGCCGAGCGGATGACCGGCCTGCGCGCCACCGCCGGCTGGCTGATGATCGCGGGGCTGGTCGGGATCATGGCGGCGGCCCTGGTCTACGCGCGCCGCACCGTCTCGGCCGAGTTCCGCGCCCGTCAGGGGGTGGAGGGGATCGTCCACTGGATCATGATCGCCTGCGCCACGGCGGCAATTTTCGTGACCCTGGGAATCGTCGTCTCGCTGGTCTTCGAGACCTGGCGCTTCTTCCGCATGGTGCCCGTCCACGAGTTCCTCTTCGGCACCAACTGGGAGCCGCAGATCCCGATCCGCGAGGACCAGGTCGCCGCCGTGGGCGCCTTCGGGATGCTGCCGGTCTTCCTGGGCACGCTCGTGATCTCGGTGGTGGCGATGTTCATTGCGACGCCCATCGGGCTCTTCTCGGCCATATACCTCAACGAGTTCGCCACGCCGCGGGTCCGGTCCGTCGTCAAGCCGGTTCTGGAAGTGCTGGCGGGCGTGCCGACGGTCGTCTACGGCTTCTTCGCCATTCTCGTCGTGGCCCCGGCGCTGCGCGCGGCGGGTGCCGAGCTTGGCATCGCGATCGCGCCCAACACCGCACTTGCGGCGGGCGGGGTGATGGGGATCATGCTGGTGCCTTTTATCTCCTCCTTCGCCGACGATGCGCTCTCGGCGGTCCCGCAATCGCTGCGCGACGGCTCGCTGGCGCTGGGCGCCACGCCCGCGGAGACGGTGACGAAAGTGCTCTTTCCCGCCGCCATCCCCGGCATCGTGGGCGGCGTTCTTCTGGCGGTGAGCCGCGCCATCGGCGAGACGATGATCGTGGTCATGGCCGCGGGGCTGATCGCCAAGATGACGATCAACCCGCTCGACAGCGTGACCACCGTGACGGTGCAGATCGTCACGCTGCTGATCGGCGACACGGCCTTCGACAACCCCAAGACGCTGGCGGCCTTCGCCCTGGGCATGATGCTCTTCCTGGTGACGCTCGGCATCAACATCTTCGCGCTGCGCATCGTGCGCAAATACCGCGAAATCTACGATTGAGGACCCGATAATGACCGACATGCAAGCCGAACGCGGCGACACGTCCGCCACGCTGCGGATCAACTGGTCCGACCCGGCCATCGGTGCGCGGCTGGCCCGCCGCAAGCGCCGGCAGTTCTGGCTGAAGGGGCTGGGACTCGCCGCGATTTCGGTGGCCTTCGCGATGCTCTTCATCCTGGTCGGCTCGCTCCTCTCCACCGGCTACCAGGCTTTCCGCCAGACCCATGTCGCGATGGAGGTCCGTCTCGACCCCGCGCATATCCGCGCCGACAATCCGGCGCGCGGCAATTTCCGCGCCATCGTCGGCGAAGCGGTCGCAAACCTCTTCCCCGAGATCGAGGACAGGGCGGATCTGCGCAGCGCCACCGGCATCGTCTCGAACGGGGCGCAGTTCATCATCCGCGACCGGGTGGTCGAGAACCCGGACCTGATCGGCCAGACGATCCGGGTGGAGGTGCCGGTCTCGGACAATTACGACCAGCTCGCCAAGGGGCTTCTGGATCGCGACACGCCAGAGGAACACCGCCGGCTCAAGGATGACGAGATCGCCCGATTCGACCAACTGGCCGAAGCCGGGCTGATCAGCAAGCCGCTCAACACCGCGCTGCTGACCAATGCAGACTCGCGCTTCCCCGAGCTTGCCGGGCTGAAGGGTGCGCTTCTGGGCTCGTTCTACGCACTGATGACCTGTTTCCTGCTGGCCTTTCCCGTGGGCATCGGCGCGGCCATCTACCTGGAGGAATTCGCACCGAAGAACCGGATCAGCGACCTGATCGAGATCAACATCAATAACCTGGCCGCGGTGCCGTCGGTTGTTTTCGGGCTCCTGGCGCTGGCGGTCTTCCTGGGCTGGTTCGGCCTGCCACGTTCGGCGCCTTTCGTGGGCGGTATGACGCTGGCGCTCATGACGCTGCCCACGATCATCATCGCCACGCGCGCAGCGCTCAAGGCGGTTCCGCCCTCAATCCGCGAGGCAGCGCTGGGGGTAGGGGCCTCGCGCCAGCAGGTGGTCTTCGGCCACGTGCTGCCGCTGGCCATGCCGGGCATTCTGACGGGCACGATCATCGGTCTCGCGCAGGCGCTGGGGGAGACAGCACCGCTTTTGCTGATCGGCATGAACGCCTTCATCACCTCTGCGCCGGAGACGCCGTTCTCCAGCGCCACCGCTTTGCCCACGCAGATTTTCATCTGGGCCGACAGCCCCGAGCGCGGCTTCGTCTCGCGCACCTCGGCCGCGATCCTGGTGCTGCTGGGCTTCCTGATCGCCATGAACGCATTGGCCATTTTCCTGCGCAGCAAATTCGAGCGGAAATGGTAAAGAGAGGGTCCAAGCTATGAACGACATGACCAGACTGGAGCGCAAGGTGGACCAGAAGACGATCAAGATATCGGCCCGCGACGTGCAGGTTTTCTACGGCGAGACCCATGCGATCAAGGATGTGAGCGTCGATATCCTGGACAATACCGTGACCGCGTTCATCGGCCCGTCGGGCTGCGGGAAATCCACCTTCCTGCGCTGCCTCAACCGCATGAACGACACCATCGACATCTGCCGTGTCGAAGGCAAGATCGAGATGGACGGCGCCGATATCTACGCCAAACGCGTGGACCCCGTGCAGTTGCGCGCTCAGGTCGGCATGGTCTTTCAGAAGCCCAACCCGTTCCCCAAGTCCATCTACGACAATGTGGCCTACGGCCCGCGCATCCACGGGCTGGCCAGCAACAAGGCCGAGCTCGACGAGATCGTGGAAAAGGCGCTTCGGCGCGGGGCGATCTGGGACGAGGTCAAGGACCGGCTCGATGAGCCCGGCACCGGGCTTTCCGGCGGTCAGCAGCAGCGGCTCTGCATCGCCCGCGCGGTGGCCACGGCGCCGGAGGTGCTCTTGATGGACGAACCCTGTTCGGCGCTCGACCCCATCGCCACCGCGCAGGTGGAGGAACTGATCGACGAGCTGCGCCGCGACTATTCGGTGGTGATTGTGACCCACTCGATGCAACAGGCTGCGCGGGTCAGCCAGAAGACCGCCTTCTTCCACCTCGGCAATCTGGTCGAATACGGCGACACCGGCGACATATTCACCAACCCGGAAGACCCGCGGACCGAAAGCTATATCACCGGCCGGATCGGCTGACGGAGAGCAAAATGATGGAACAGAAACATATCGTCTCGGGCTTCGACCGCGACCTCGAAGGGATCCAGGCGCTCATCATGAAGATGGGCGGCATGGTCGAGACGGAGATATCGCTGGCCGCGAAATCGCTGGAGCTGCGCGACGAGGAACTGGCGCGCAGCGTCGTGCAGAGCGACCGCCAGGTGGACAATCTGGAAGAGCAGGTGGACGAGGAGGCCGCGCGGCTGCTGGCGTTGCGCTCGCCGACGGCGGGCGACCTGCGCACGGTGCTGACGGTGATGAAGATCGCCGCCAATCTCGAACGGGTGGGGGACTATTCCAAGAACATGGCCAAGCGCACCTCGATCCTGGTCGAGATGCAGCCGGTCAGCGGTGCGGCCAGTGCCCTGCGCCGCCAGGCCCGTGCGGTGGAGTTGATGCTGCGCGATGCGCTGGACGCTTACATCCAGCGGGACGCAGACCTGGCGCAGGACGTGCGGGAGCGCGACCGTGAAGTGGACCAGATGTACAATTCGCTATTCCGCGAGTTCCTGACCCACATGATGGAAGACCCGCGCAATATCACCGCCTGCATGCATCTGCATTTCATCGCCAAGAATATCGAGCGCATGGGCGACCATGTGACCTCGATCGCCGAGGAAGTGATCTATCTCGTCACCGGCGCGCGGCCCGAAGATGACCGCCCCAAGGGCGACAAGACCAGCACGACGCCTTATGATCCCGGTGGGGAGGACGACTGATGGCTGTCCCGACCGCACCGCTCGTCTTGGTGGTGGAGGATGAACCGGCCCAGCGTGAGGTGCTTGCCTACAATCTGGAGGCCGAAGGTTTCCGCACCGCGCGTGCGGCCAATGGCGAGGAGGCGCTTTTGCTGACGGCCGAGGAATCGCCGGACATCATCGTGCTGGACTGGATGCTGCCCAATGTCTCGGGCATCGAGGTCTGCCGGCGGCTCAAGACCCGCAACGAGACCCGCGCGATCCCGGTGATCATGCTCTCGGCCCGGTCGGAGGAAGTGGACCGCGTGCGCGGGCTGGAGACCGGCGCGGACGACTACGTGGTCAAGCCGTATTCCGTTTCGGAGCTTCTGGCGCGTATCCGCGCGCAGCTCCGGCGCACGCGGCCCGCGACCGTGGGACAGGAGCTGAGCTTCGGGGACATCACGCTCGATTCCGAACAGCACAAGGTCTTCCGCGACGGCAATGCCGTGAAGCTGGGGCCGACCGAATTCCGCCTGCTGGCAGCCTTCATGGAGAAACCCGGCCGCGTCTGGAGCCGCGAGCAACTTCTCGACCGGGTCTGGGGGCGCGACATCTATGTGGATACGCGGACGGTGGACGTGCATATCGGTCGGCTGCGCAAAGCGCTCTGCAAACATGGCGGGGAAGACCCGTTGCGCACGGTGCGCGGCGCCGGATACGCATTGGGCTGATGCGTATAATATGAATTATGTAAAATATGTGACTGTGCCGTCCGGTAAGCATCGCGCGCCAAGTCCCTAGACGATAGCGATTTCCCGGAACGGACGGTTCTCCAATATGCGCGCCACACCAAGCTCCGACAGATCGAGGCTGCGGTATTCCCCGTGGCAGATCAGTTCCGCGATCCCGCGACCCACGGCCGGCGCCTGTTGCAATCCGTGGCCGCTGAAGCCATTGGCGAAGTAGAAATTCGAAATCTCCGGATGCGCGCCGACGATCGCGTTGGCGTCGAGGCGGTTGTAGCTGTAATGCCCCGCCCACATGCGCAGGATCTTGATCGCATCGAAGCCCGGCGCCCGTGCCCAGAGCCGCGGCCAGATCAGGTCTTCGAATTCCTGATAGCGCGGCTCGAAATCGTCGGGGTCCACGGCGGGATCGTCCTGTGGGATGGTCGCGCACAGCCATTGATCGCCCTCGGGCCGCAGGTAAAAGCCCGTATGGTCGACCAGAAGCGGCGCATCCGGGTGAACCGCATTCGGGGCATCAATGATGAAAACCGTCCGTTTCCGGGCCTCTATGGGAATATCCTTACCTGCCATACGGGCGATTTCGGCACCACGTGTGCCGGCGGCATTCACCAGCGCGCCTGCGGCGACCCGCCGCCCCGAAGCCAGTTCGACCGCGGTGATCCGGCCGCCATCCTGTTGCAGCCCCGTGACCCGGTCGGTCACGTAGTCCACACCGCGCGCGCGGGCTGCTCGACGCAGGCCGCCCAGAAGGCCCATATTGTCGAACCAGCCTTCATGGCGAGGCCCGAACGAGCCCGAGGTGACATCGGAAAGGTTCAGGAACCGAAACAGCGCAGCCAGCGCCGCAGGATCCAGGAGCTCGGTTTCGGCACCAAGATCGCGCTGCAAGGCGCAGTTATTGCGAAGAATTTCGTCTTGTGCATCACTACCGGCCAGAAAAAGATACCCGTTCTCGCGCAGGCACAAATCATGCACCCCGCCCTCCTTGCCCAGATAGCGCGAGGCGTTGCGGATGAACTCCAGTCCGAAGCGCGATATCTCCACATTGATCCGATTGGAGAACTGCAGGCGGATCGACGCTACGGAAAGCGCGGTGGAGGCCGTGGCGTAGCCGGGATCGGGCTCGACGACCAGCACGCGGCCGGAAAATCCGTCCATATGCGACAACCAGTAGGCGCATGCGCTGCCCATGACCGCACCGCCGGCAATGACCACGTCATAGCTGTCCATCCGTCACCCCCTCGGCTCTTTCACTGGCTTTAGCCCATCCGGGGCCGATATGACCAGAGACTTCGATACAAACAGAACCGGCGTCCGGGCGCCGATTTGTAACACGACAAGCATATCACTCGACAGGTCCTGCCATGAGCAATATCCTGCCGACAGTTTAGGGATGAACGTTATGAAATCGCTGGCCATTCTCAATGGACCGAACCTCAATCTTCTGGGGCGGCGTCAGCCCGAGATATACGGGCGCACGACATTGAACGATATCGAAGTCATGTGCCGCACGCATGCTGAACGGCTCGGGGTCGAGCTGGCCTTCAGCCAGTCCAACCACGAGGGCGAGCTGGTGGAGGCGATCCATGCGGCGGTGGGAACGCATGACGGGCTGATCCTGAATGCCGGCGCCTACACGCATACTTCGGTTGCATTGCGCGACGCGATCGCGTCGGTCGGGCTGCCGGTGGTCGAGGTGCATCTGTCGAACATCCACGCCCGCGAGGCTTTCCGCCATCACAGTCATATCGCGCCCGTGGCGCTCGGCCAGATCTGCGGCTTCGGAGCGACCGGATACGTATTGGCGATGGATGCGCTGGCATCGCATCTCTCAGGCGCAACGGACGCGGCGACATGAAGAACTTCGTCGGCCAATTGACCGCGATCACCAATGCCAGAAGCATCGAGGAGGTCTGGCTGCTCTATCTTGAACGCATGGCCGATTACGGGTTCGACAGGCTTCTCTATGGCTATACCCGGTTCATGGGGCAGCACAATTTCGGCGATTTACGCGATGCGGTCATCCTGACCAACCACGAACAGGAATATATCCGACTGTTTCTCGACGAAGGCTTCTACAACCACGGCCCGATGATCCGCTGGGCGGCGCGCCATACGGGCGCCTGTAGCTGGGGCAAGATCGAGCGCTGGCAGAGTGAGGGGAGCCTCAGCGAGAAGGAGATCGAGGTGGTCGAGATGAACCGGCGCATGGGGCTGCACGCCGGCTATACGATCAGTTTCGAGGAAGGCAACACGCGCTGCCGCGCCGCGGTGGGCTTGCGCGCGCGGACCGATCTGAACCAGGAAGACGTCGAGTTGATCTGGGCGGCATCCGGCGACGAGATCGTGCTTCTGAGCAATGTCGCGCATATGCGGATCACCCAACTGCCCTATTCCGAGGGGCGCAAGCTGACCGAGCGCCAGCGCGAAGTCCTGCAATGGGTGGCCGACGGAAAGACAACCCAGGATGTCGCCTGCCTGCTGGGACTCACGCAAGCGACAGTTGAAAAACATCTGCGCCGCGCGCGGGAAGCGCTCGACGCCGAGAACACGGCGCAGGCGATTCTGAAGGCGTCCGTCCAGAACCAGTTCTTCACGATACCGGGCTGAATTGTTGATTCGCCAATGGGTAAGGAATTCCAGACCTTTGTGCCGGAATCCCCCACTTTATTTACCCAAAAGAACATGGCATCCTGTCACCGTTCCGTGAGTGGTGGCATTATAGCCATGGAACATTCCGGCAGGTTCAGCCCCGGTGTTTTCGGGGGGGCCTGCCGGTTCCTCCGACAACCGGGGGTCGATCCGGTTTTTTCCGGTCGCACCCGGTCTTCATCGGTAATCCGGGTCGCCTGTCTCTCATCCCCAGACACGTGCTGCCCGAGGGGAACGGTGCCGTCGCAAGGCGGCACCGTTTTTCGCTTTCAAATCAACATCCGGGATGTCAGTTTCCGGCCACCTTGGCGACTTCGGCGGCGAAATCCTCTTCCTTTTTCTCTATGCCCTCGCCGACCTCCAGCCTGACAAAGCCCAGCACCTCGACACCCGCATCGGTCGCCGCCTGGCCCACGGTGATATCGGGGTTGATGACGAATTTCTGCTTCAGCAGCGTCACCTCCTCGAAGAACTTGTTCATCCGGCCCTGGATCATCTTCTCGATGACCGCCTCCGGCTTGCCCGATTCGCGGGCCTGCTCGGTCAGGACGGCTTTCTCGCGCTCGACCAGAGCGGGGTCGATATCGGCTTCCGAGAGCGACGCCGGGTTGGCCGCGGCGACATGCATGGCGATCTGCCGGCCAATGCCGTTGTCCTGCCCCTTGAGCGCGACCAGCACGCCGATCTTGCCCATGCCGTCGACCATCTGGTTATGGACATAGGCGGCGACGCTGTCGCCCTCGACCTTCGCCATGCGGCGCAGGGCCAGGTTCTCGCCGATCGTGGCGATCTTGCCGGTGATCACTTCCTCCACGGACTTGCCGCCCAGATCGGCGGCCTTCAGCGCGTCGAGATCGGCGGCGCCGAGCGCGGCCTTCGTGATGTCGCCCACCATGGTCTGGAACTCGGCGTTCTTGGCAACGAAGTCGGTCTCGGAATTGACCTCGACCGCCACGCCCTTGCCGCCTTCGACGGCCAGGCCGACAAGCCCTTCGGCCGCGGTCCGGCCGGATTTCTTCGCCGCCTTCGCCAGGCCCTTGGTGCGCAGCCAGTCCACCGCGGCGGCGATGTCGCCATCGGTTTCGGTCAGCGCCTTCTTTGCGTCCATCATGCCCGCGCCGGTCTGGTCGCGGAGCTCTTTCACCTGTGCTGCGGTGATTGCCATGATCGTCTCCTGAAATGCTCGATTGCATAAGCGGCCGGTGCAGTCTGCACCGGCCGCATGTCGATTGCGCGACGCGCGGTCGGCCTCAGCTTTCGGCCGGGGTCTCTTGCGCGGCCTCGGGCTCGTCCTTGACGGCCTGCTCTTCCAGGCCCTCGGCCATCTCGCCGACATCGACGCCGGCGGCGCCGAGTTGCGCGGACATCCCGTCGAGTGCCGCGCGCGCGACCAGATCGCAGTAGAGCGCGATGGCGCGGGCCGCGTCGTCGTTGCCGGGGATGATGTAGTCCACCCCGTTGGGCGAGCAGTTGCTGTCCACCACCGCGACGACCGGAATGCCCAGCTTGTTGGCCTCGGCGATGGCGAGCTGTTCCTTCTTCACGTCGATGACGAAGAGCAGATCGGGCACGCCGCCCATTTCGCGGATGCCGCCGAGCGAGGACTGGAGTTTCGTCTGCTCGCGTTCCATGCCGAGGCGTTCCTTCTTGGTCAGCCCGCCGGCGCCGTCTTCGAGCTGTTCGTCGACCGCCTTGAGCCGCGAGATGGAATTCGACACGGTCTTCCAGTTGGTCAGCGTGCCGCCCAGCCAGCGGTGGTTCATGTAATATTGCGCGGAGCGCTCCGCGGCATCGGCAATCGCGCGCTGCGCCTGCCGCTTGGTGCCCACGAAGAGGATGCGGCCGCCCTTGGCCACCGTCTCGCGCACCACGTTGAGCGCCGCATCCAGCATCGGCACGGTCTGGGTCAGGTCGATGATGTGGATGCCGTTCTTCTCACCATAGATGAACGGGCCCATCCGCGGATTCCAGCGGTGGGTCTGGTGGCCGAAATGGACGCCAGCTTCGAGAAGCTGACGCAATGTGAATTCGGGGAGCGCCATAAGGTTTCCTTTCCGGTTTGCGCCTGGGCGGGGGATCAGGGCATATGCCCAACCGGCGGACCGTTGCGGGATGTCTCCCCGCAGGGCCCAGCCCCCGCCTGTGAAGTGGCTTGGCCTTTACAAGACCCTCGATCCGGATGCAAGCCCCTGCCCCGCGCCCCCTTGCCACGGCGCGTGCGGCGGTCCAGAAACGGAGACATGACCGACGCGCCTCTCATCGTCAGCCAGCCCGTGCGCGCGGCCCTTGCAGGCAATGCGCCGGTGGTGGCGCTGGAAAGCACCATCATCACGCATGGCATGCCCTGGCCGCGCAACCTGGAAACCGCGAAGGCAGCCGAAGAGGCCGTGCGCGCCGCGGATGCCACGCCGGCGACTGTCGCGGTCATTGACGGACGTATCTGCGTCGGGCTGGAACCCGAGGCGCTGACCGCGCTCGCTCGCGACGTGGCTGCCGCCAAGCTCAGCCGCGCCGATCTCGCGCTTTGCCTGGCGCGGCGGCAGACCGGATCCTGCACCGTGGCCGCGACGATGATCTGCGCCCGGCTGGCCGGCATTTCGGTCTTCGCCACCGGCGGCATCGGCGGGGTCCATGCCGGTGCGGAGACGAGTTTCGACATCTCCGCCGATCTGGCCGAGCTTGCCCAGACCCCGGTGACGGTGGTGGCGGCGGGGGCGAAGGCCATCCTCGACCTGCCCAAGACGCTCGAGGTGCTGGAAACGCTTGGCGTGCCGGTGATCTGCCACGGCAGCGACGAGTTTCCCGCCTTCTGGTCGCGCCGCTCCGGCCTGCCGGCGCCGGCGCGGATGGACAGCGCCGCCGAGATCGCGCGCGCCCATGCCCTGCGCGCGGCGCTCGGTCTGCCCGGCGGCCAGCTCGTCGCCAACCCGATCCCGCCGGAAGCCGAGATCCCGCTGGAAGAGCTTGCGCCGCTCATCGCCCGCGCCCAGCGCGAGGCCGAGGCCGAGGGCATCCGCGGCAAGGCGGTGACGCCCTTCCTGCTGGCGCGGCTTTTCGAGTTGACCGAGGGGCGCAGCCTGGAGGCCAATATCGCGCTTCTGCTCAACAACGCGCGGCTGGCAGCCGCGATTGCCTGCGAACTCGCCGGGCGCTGACCCGCCGCCGCCCCTTTCGCCGCCCGATATTGTACAAAACGCCCAACATGCCTAGATTGCAGCAGTCACGGCAGATGCTTGCAACGGACGCCCGATGAAGAACGAAGACGCGGAAAACGGCGCCAGGCGCCACAGACCGGGCCGCCTCGCGGCGCTGCGCGCGAATTTTCTGACCGGGCTGATCATCGTGGCGCCGGTGGCGCTGACGCTCTACCTGGTCTGGTGGACAATCGGCGCGATCGACGCCTGGGTGCTGCCATTCGTGCCCAAGAAATACCAGCCCTCCACCTATATCGGCGTCGATGTGCGCGGCGTGGGTGTGGTGATCTTCTTCGTCTTCACCATGCTGGTGGGCTGGATGGCCAAGGGGCTGATCGGCCGCTCGCTGATCCATTGGGGCGAGCGGATTGTCGACCGCATGCCCATAGTGCGCACGCTCTACAACGGGTTCAAGCAGATCGCCGAGACGGTGCTCAGCCAGACGGAATCGAATTTCGAGAAAGCCTGCCTGGTGGAGTATCCGCGCCGCGGCATCTGGTGCATCGCCTTCGTCTCGACCTCCGCGAAGGGCGAGATCAAGGGGTCGATCCACGTCGATGACGAGATGCTGTCGGTGTTCCTGCCGACGACACCGAACCCGACATCGGGTTTCCTGCTCTTCGTGCCGAAACGTGACGTGATCTTCCTGGAAATGGGAGTCGAGGACGCGGCGAAGCTGGTGATCTCGGCCGGGCTGGTCTACCCGAATCCGAAAGATCCCACGCGCCCCGCAATCCCGGCGAACCGGCCCACGGCCGCCGAATAGCAGCGGCCCGACCGGCTCAGAAGGCGTTCCGGACCGCCCGCGCGCCGCTCGATATGTCCTGCCCCATCCCCTCGACGGTGCCGCATGCCGAAAGCGCAAGGCTCACGATCAGTAATATCCGTGCCATTCCTGTCCCTACTCCGCATACCACCAGACATCGGGCTGAAAACCCAGCCAGTCGCCATATATGGGCAGCTTGGAGGGATAATGCAGTTCCCGCGCATGCGCAATCCGCGACACGTCGGAATGCCAGATCGGCACCACGTAACGCCCGGCCATCAGCACCCGGTCGAGCGCCTTGACCGCGGCGACGAAGCCCTCGCGGCTGCGCGCGGTCAGCATCTCGTCGATCATCGCGTCGGCGGCGGGGCTCTTCATGCCCATCCAGTTGCGCGCGCCAGGCAGGTCGGCCACCTGCGAGCCCCAGTAGAGCCGCTGCTCGTTGCCGGGCGAAAGCGACAGGCCGCGGCTCATCGGGGTCATGTCGAAATCGTATGAATTGGTGCGCTCGCGGTATTGCGCGGCATCGACCACGCTGACCGTCGGGGTGATGCCCAGCCGCGCCAGCGCGCCGGTGTAGATATCGACCGCCGCCTGGATCTCCTGCGCGCCGACCTGCAACAGGATCTCGAAGCGGAAGGGCCGCCCGGCGGCGTCGCGCAACGCGCCGTCGCGCACGCTCCAGCCCGCTTCGGCCAGGAGCCGCACCGCGCGGCGCAGATTGGCGCGGTTGCGCCGGCTCCCATCGGCCACGGGCAGGCTGTAGCCTTCGAGCGCGCCGGGCGGCAGGCTGCCCGCGAATGGCTCCAGCAATTCCCGCACCCGCCCCTCGGCCGGGCCGTGATCCATGCCCAGGAAGGAGTTGGAGAAATAGGACGTGATGCGCGGCTCAAGCCCGTCATTGAGGGTCCGGCTGATGAACTCGAAATTGAAGGCCAGGATCATCGCTTCGCGCACCCGCCAATCCGCGAAGACCGGCCGACGGGTGTTCATCACGAAGCCCGCGATGCCGCTGGGCCGCTGATGAGGGATTTCCGATTTCACGATCTCGCCCGAGTGCACCGCCGGCACGTCATAGGCGGTTCGCCAGCGCGTGGCCGAGGCTTCCCGGTAGGTCGTGACCGTGCCCGCCTTGAACGCCTCGAAGATCACGTTGGCGTCGGCGAAATACTCATGGCGTATCTCGTCGAAATTGTGCCGGCCGCGGTTGAAGGCCAGATCGCGGCCCCAGTAATCTGGGTCGCGGCGGAAGCTGATGAAGCGGCCAGGCTCGAACCCGCCGATCAGGTAGGGGCCCGAGCCCACCGGCACCCGCAGGCTGGAAGCGGCGAAATCCACGCCCTCCCAATCGGCCTTCTTGAGGATCGGCCGCAGCCCGATGATCAGCGGCAATTCCCGATCGGGGGTGTTGAAGCTCACGCGCAGGCTGCGCGGTCCGGTCTTCTCGATCGCCTCGATTTTCGACCAGGCGGCGTGGTAGCGCGGGTGACCCCCGGTGCCCAGCGTCTCGATTGACCAGATCACATCCTCGACCGTGACCGGGCTGCCATCGGAGAAGCGCGCGGCCTCGCGCAGGGTGAAGGCCACCCAGTCGCGATTCGGCCCGGTTGCCACGGTTTCCGCGAGCAACCCGTATAGCGAGAACGGCTCGTCCCAATTTCTTCCCAGGAGTGTTTCGAACATCAGCGTCCGGATCGCATTGGGCGCCCGCCCCTTCACGATCCAGGGATTGAGCGAATCGAAGCCGCCGGTTTCCCCGAAGACGATCCGCCCGCCCTTTGGGGCGTCGGGGTCGGCGTAAGGCAGTGCCACAAAATCAGGTGGTAGCGCGGGGGCGCCATACATAGCTATGCCATGCTGCGGTTCCGCACGGGCCGGGGCGCCAATGAGGAGAAGCGCGCAAAGGCCCAGCCTCGCGGCCCATCGCGGCAGATCGGGCAATGTCATGCGGGAACTCTCCTGAAGCATCTGCGCGAGCGGTGAAGGGTAGGCTACTGACCGGGCATGCGTTTTTCAAACTTTTAACTTGGCCTCAAGCATCTGATCGCCTATAAAGAGGGCACTGCTCGATAGGTTTCTTGCCTGTATGAAACCTGCCTCAATAACTCAACGCCCGCCTCGTGCGGGCGTTTTTTTTGGTCATCACTTCCTGGTGCGCAGATGGACATTTCGCAGTCGCAGCATGTACGCTGCGGCCAGCGCAACGCCATCTATGGAAGGATCACGCATATGTCGCTGAAGGGTAAGACCGCGGTCGTCACCGGCTCCAATTCCGGGATCGGGCTGGGCATCGCAGAGGAACTGGCGCGGGCGGGCGCGCAGGTGATTCTGAATTCCTATACCGACGATCCGGAAGACCACGACCTGGCCGCGCGAATCGCCCGCGAGCACGATGTGAATTGCCGATACATCCAGGCCGACATGTCGAAGGGCGACCGCTGCCGCGCGCTGATCGAGGAAGCCGGCGGCTGCGATATCCTGGTCAACAATGCCGGGATCCAGCACGTGGCGCCGATCCCCGATTTTCCGGTCGAGAAATGGGACGCGATCATCGCCATCAACCTGAGTTCGGCCTTCCACACGACCGCCGCCGCCCTGCCCCATATGCGCAAGCGAGGCTGGGGGCGCGTGGTCAACATCGCCTCCGCGCACGGGCTGACGGCCTCGCCGTTCAAATCGGCCTATATCGCCGCCAAGCACGGGATCGTTGGGCTCTCGAAGACCACGGCGCTGGAGACCGCGGAAGAGCCCATCACCTGCAACGCGATCTGTCCGGGTTACGTGCTGACCCCGCTGGTGGAGGCGCAGATCCCCGACACGATGAAGGAATACGGCATGGACCGCGAGACGGTGATCCGCGACGTCATGCTCGCGCGCCAGCCGTCCAAGGACTTCGCCACGGTGGAGCAGATCGGCGGGACCACGGTTTTCCTGTGCTCGGAGGCCGCCGCGCAGATCACCGGCACGACCATCTCGGTCGATGGCGGGTGGACCGCGCTGTGAGCGCGGCCACGGGCGGGGGGCTGTCTGCCCCCCGCGCCCCCCGAGGATATTTTCGGCAAGAAGAATACGGACCCGGGCGCGAGGGCCGCGCATGAGCCGGACGCGTGCGATCAACCTGGCGCTCCAGGGCGGCGGGGCGCATGGCGCCTTCACCTGGGGGGTGCTGGACCGGCTGCTGGAGGATGAGGCGATCGAGATCGCCGGGATATCGGCGACCTCGGCGGGGGCGCTGAACGGGGCGGCGCTGAAGGCGGGGCTGCTGGAGGGCGGGCGCGCGGGCGCACGCGAAAATCTGGACTGGCTCTGGAGGCAGATCGGCGCGCTGAGCGATCCGGTGCTGGCCGACTGGATGGCGGCCGTGAGCCCACCGGTGGAGCAGCTTGCACGCGTGCTCGACGCCTCGCCCTTCTTCAACTGGGCAGATGCGATGGGCCGGATCCTGAGCCCCTATGCCCTGCCCGGCGACAACCCGCTGCGGCGCATCGTGGAGCGGTTCCACTGGGACAGCGTCTGCGCGATGTCGGGACCGGCGCTTCACATCTGTGCCACCAATGTGCGCAGCGGAAAGGTGCGCGTCTTCACCGGCGAGGAGATATGCACAGACACGATCCTGGCCTCGGCCTGCCTGCCGACGCTTTTCCGGGCGGTGGAATGGGACGATCCCGCGACCGGGCGGTGCGAGGCGTTCTGGGACGGCGGCTATACCGGGAACCCGGCGCTTTTTCCACTTTTCGCGGCCGATCTGCCGCGCAACATCGTGATCGTGAACATCAATCCGCTCCGTCGCGATGCGGTGCCCAAGGCAGCCCGCGACATCCAGAACCGGATCAACGAGATCAGCTTCAACTCCTCTCTGCTGCGCGAGTTGCGGGCGATCGCCTTCGTCAAGCGGCTGATCGCGGAGGGCGCGGTGGAACCGCGCAGCATGAAGGATGTGCTGGTCCACATGATCGCCGACGATGCGCTGATGACGCAGCTTTCGGTAGCCACGAAGCTGATGCCCAACCCGGTGGTGCTGCACCGGCTGAAGGAGGCGGGGCGGCATGCCGCGGACCGCTTCCTGCTGTCCCATCGCGGCGATCTCGGGGAATGCGGCACGGTGGGGCTGTCGGAGATGTTCGGCTAGGCCGCACGGCATGTCACCTTTGCGTGCGCGGCATGGCGGCCGATTGCTCCGGCGGGCCAGCCCGACTATTCACGATCCGAAAGAAAGGACCGACCATGAACATGTTTGCACGCATCGGCGCGGTGGCGCTTTGCCTGGCCGCGCCGGCTTTCGCCGGGGACGCGCAAGCGCCCGAGGGCGCGGAGCTATATTTCGTCAACCTCGAGGACGGCGCGCGCGTGTCGAGCCCGGTGACGGTGATCTTCGGGCTCAAGGGCATGGGCGTGGCGCCCGCGGGGACCGAGGCCGAGGGTGCGGGCCATCACCACCTGTTCATCGACCGGTCGGCCTATTCTGCCGATAAGGCTGCCGCGGGCATCCCGAAAGACGCCTATCACCGGCATTTCGGCGCCGGGGAGACGCAGGTGGAACTGATGTTGAGCCCCGGCGAGCATAGCCTGCAACTGGTCCTGGGCGATGCCAATCATGCGCCGCACGACCCGCCCGTGGCCTCTGACCGGATTGTGATCACCGTGGAGTGACGCGGGCCGGGCCGCCGCCATAAAAGCTTCACTTGCGGGCAGACATAATTCCAGTATTCATGAATTATGGAACTGAACCGGCAGGCAAACATCCTCACCACCCTCGGCCATCCCGGCCGCCTGGCCGTGTTCCGGCTGCTCGTCCGGCATGCGCCCCGGCCGGTCCGGCCGGGCCGGATGGCCGAGGCGCTGGCGATCAAACCCAACACGCTTTCGGTTTATCTTTCGGCGCTGGCGCAGGCCGGGCTGGTGCATGGCACGCGGCACGGCAAGGCGATCGAGTATCGCGCGGATCTGGTGGCACTCGGCGGGCTGGTGGATTTCCTGGTCGCCGATTGCTGCCGGGGCCGGCCGGATCTCTGCGCGCCGGCGGCGCGCCATGTCTTCACGCGGGAAAAGGAGACACCCCTCATGCCCGAGACATCCTTCAACGTGCTTTTCATCTGCACCCGTAATTCCGCCCGGTCGATCTTTGCCGAGGCGCTCCTCCGGGATCTGGGGGGCGGGCGGTTCAAGGTCTGGTCGGCCGGAACACAGCCCGGCGCGGCGCTCCATCCCGAGGCGCAACGGTTGCTGGAGCGCAACGGCCATGACACCGCGGCGCTGGGAGCCAAGGGCGTGGAAGAATTCCGGGACGCCGACGCGCCCGCCTTCGATTTCGTCTTCACGGTTTGCGACCGGGCCGCGGGCGAGGAATGCCCGCCCTGGCCCGGCCTGCCGCTGACCGCGCATTGGGGCATGCCCGACCCGGCCCGCGCGGAGGGCAGCGAGGCCGAGCGCGCGCTCGCCTTCGCCGATGCCTATGCCATGCTGCGCCGCCGGATCGCGGCCTTCGCCAACCTGCCCTTTTCAGAGCTTGACCGGGTGGCGATGCAGAAATCCGTCGACGAGATCGGCGCTGAGGCCGGGGAGACCGCGTGATGCGAATCGCAGTGAACGGCCTCGGCCGGATGGGCAAGCTCGTGCTGCGCGCGCTGGCGGACGATCCGGCGGGCGAGATTGTGCTGATCAACGACATCGCAGGCACGCCGGAGCAACACGCGCTCTGGCTGGAATTCGACACCGTTCATGGCCGCTGGGACGCACGGATCGTCCATGACGTGGACGGGGTGACGGTCAATGGCCAGAGGATGCGCGTGACGGGCGCGCGCGACATCGCCGAACTGCCGCTGGAGGAGATGGGCGTCGATCTGGTGATCGAGTGCACCGGGGCGCACAAGACCCCGGCGCGGCTGCAACCCTATTTCGAAGCCGGAGTGCGCAAGCTGCTGGTCTCCGCCCCGGTGAAAGAGGCCCCTGCCCTGAACCTCGTCTACGGGATCAATCACGATCTCTACGACCCGGCCGTGCATCACATCGTGACGGCCGCAAGCTGCACCACGAATTGCCTGGCGCCCGTGGTCAAGGTGCTGCACGAGGAGATCGGCATCCGCCACGGCTCCATCACCACGATCCATGACGTGACCAACACCCAGACGATCGTGGACCGTCCGGCGCGCGATGCGCGGCGGGCGCGGTCGGGGCTCAATTCGCTCATCCCGACCTCCACCGGATCGGCCACCGCGATCACCCTGATCTATCCGGAACTGGCGGGCCGGATCGACGGGCATGCGGTGCGGGTGCCGCTGCTCAACGCCTCCCTGACGGATTGCGTCTTCGAGATGGTGCGCGAGACCGACGTGGCCGAGGTGAACGGGCTTTTCGAAGCCTGGGCGGCCGGGCCCCTCAAGGGCATCCTGGGCTATGAGAAGCGGCCGCTCGTCTCGGCCGATTACACCGACGACCCGCGCTCGGCCATCATCGACGGACCCTCCACCATGGTCGTGGCGGGCACGCAGGTGAAGCTCTATGCCTGGTATGACAACGAATGGGGCTATGCCTGCCGGCTGGCCGATCTGGCGCGGCTGATCGCCGGGGCGGCGTGATGCGCGACGGGCTTGCGGCCTATGGCGCGGTGACGGCGGCCTATTGGGCCTTCATGCTGACGGACGGCGCGCTCAGGATGCTGGTGCTGCTGCATTTCCACGTGCTGGGCTTCACGCCGCTGCAACTGGCCTGGCTCTTCCTGCTCTATGAGGTTGCGGGGATAGTCACCAACCTTTCGGCGGGCTGGATCGCGGCGCGGTTCGGGCTGACCTCGACCCTTTATGCGGGGCTCGGAATACAGGTGGCCGCGCTGCTGGCACTGGCGCAGCTCGATCCCGGCTGGACGCTCGCCGCCTCGGTCGGTTTCGTGATGGCGGTGCAGGGCGCCTCGGGCGTGGCCAAGGATCTGGCCAAGATGTCGTCGAAAAGCGCGGTCAAGTTGCTGGCCCCAGCGCAGGAGGGCGCGCTTTTCCGCTGGGTGGCGCTGCTGACCGGCTCGAAGAACGCGGTCAAGGGGCTGGGGTTCCTGCTGGGTGCCGCACTGCTGGCGCTCGCGGGGTTCCGCGCCTCGGTGCTGGGCATGGCGGCGGCGCTGGCGATGGTCCTTTTGGCGGTGGCGCTGCTGATGCCGCGCGGGCTTCCGGCGGGCCGAAGGGGCGCGAAATTTGCCGAGGTCATCTCCAGGGACGCCAATATCAACCGGCTTTCGGCGGCGCGGCTCTTTCTCTTCGGCGCGCGCGACACCTGGTTCGTGGTGGGCATTCCGATCTATTTTTACGCGGTGCTGTCGGATGGAAGCGCGGCCGGCGACCGAGCGACCTTCTTCCAGGTCGGCGGGTTCATGGCGCTCTGGATCATCCTCTACGGCGCGATGCAGGCCGGCGCGCCGAAGCTCCTGCGCGCGGCCCGCCTGCCTCTGGCGCGGATCGTGACTCTAGCGCGGATCTGGGCGGGCGCGCTGGTGCTGGTGCCCGCGGCGCTGGCGCTGGCCGCGATGGCGGCGACGGGCACGCCGGGCTGGCTGACAGTCACGCTGGTCCTGGGGCTCCTGGTCTTCGGACTGGTCTTCGCAATCAACTCGTCGCTCCATTCCTACCTGATCCTGGCCTTCGCGCAGGCCGAGCGGGTAACGATGGATGTGGGGTTCTACTACATGTCGAACGCCGCCGGGCGGCTGGCGGGCACGGTCCTGTCGGGGTTGAGCTACCAGGCGGGCGGGCTCGCGCTCTGCCTCGCCACGGCGGCGGCGATGGCGGGGCTGAGCTGGCTTTGCGCGGCCCGCCTCTCGCGCCATGTGGCGGGCGAGGCGGGATCGGTGTAGACGCGCCGCGCGCGCCGCTCAGACCAGCGACGTGACCCAGAGCAGCGTCGCGTCGTCGTCGCTGACCGAAATCACGTTATGGCCCATTGCCGCGTCGTAATAGACGCCGTCGCCGCGGCGCATCTCGACAGGCTCGAAATGCTCGGTATAGAGCCGGATCACGCCGGTGAGTACATAGAGGAATTCCTCCCCCTCGTGGCGCACCCAGCCGTCGAAGGCGTCGAGCGAGCGCGCCCGGACGCGGGTGCGGTAGGGCAGCATGCGCTTGGGATCGAGCCCGCCGGCCATCAGTTCGTGCTCGTAGGTGGGGGTGAGCAGCGGCTTGCCCGCGCCGTTGGGGGTGACATCCATGCGCGGTGCGCTCTCCAGTCCCGGCGAGGGGGTAAAAAGCTGTGGCAGGGAGATGCCCAGCCCGTCGGCCAGCTTGCGCATCGCCTCGAATGTGGGCGACATCTGCTGGTTCTCGATCTTCGAAAGCGTGGAGCGCGCGAGCCCCGCCTGTCGCGCCGCCTTTTCCAGCGTCCAGCCCCGCGATTTGCGGATCTCGCGCACGCGCTGGCCGAGATTGAGCGGCGCGACCTGCGCCACGCCCCCGCATTCGCGCGCCAGCCGCAGGAGGGAATGGGACTGCTGCGTTGTCATGGGCGCCAAGATTAGGCCGGGTCGCGGGGGCTTGCAACTGCGCCGGGCGCGACTTAGCGAGAAAGGGGCGCCCGGCGGCGGAGGCGCATGCCTCCGGCGGGGATATTTGGAGCAAGAAGAAAGGACGGGCGCGATGGGCGGTCGGGACGGTGCGGGAACGGCGGCGGGGCTGTCGGTTTTCGACGCAGGCGCGCCCGAGCCCTGCCCCGCGCCCTTCAACATGGCCGCGCATGTGCTGGCGCGCGCGGGCACGCAGCCCGACAAGGTGGCGCTGGCAGTGGTCGATGCGCGCGGTGCGCGGCGCTGGAGCTATGGCCGGCTGGAGGGCGCGGTGCGCGGCGTGGCGGGCGGGCTCACGGACCGGGGGCTCGCGCCCGGCGACCGGGTGCTGATGCGGCTGGGCAACGATGTGGAATTTCCGATCCTCTTCCTGGCCTGCCTTGCTGCCGATCTGGTGCCGGTGCCGGTTTCCGCGCAGCTCACCGCGCGCGAACTGGCCGCGCTGCTGCCCGGCCTCGCGCCGGCGCTGATCGTGCAGGGCGAGGGCCTCGCGCTGCCCGATCCCCTGCCCTGCCCGGTCATGCCCGCCGTGGCGCTGGCGGCGATGCATGACGGGGCGCCCGCGCCCTATGCGATGGGCGATCCGGAGCGGCCTGGCTATATCGTCTACACCTCCGGCACCTCGGGCCGGCCCCGCGCGGTGGTCCATGCGCATCGCGCGATCTGGGCGCGGCGGATGATACTGGAGGGCTGGTACGGGCTGGGGCCCGACGACCGACTGATGCATGCCGGCGCCTTCAACTGGACCTACACGCTGGGCACCGGGCTGATGGATCCCTGGTCGGTGGGGGCGACCGCGCTCATCCCCGGTGCGGGCGCGGACCGGCACAGCCTGCCGCTGCTCCTGCGCCGCCACGAAGCCAGCATATTCGCCGCCGCACCGGGCGTTTTCCGGCAGATCCTGGAGACCGGCGCACCCCTCGACCTTCCGCGGCTCCGGCACGGCCTTTCGGCCGGCGAGGCGCTGCCCGCGGAGGTCGCGCGGGACTGGCGCGCGCGCACCGGCACCGCGATCCACGAGGCGCTCGGCATGTCGGAATGCTCGACCTTCATCTCCGGGAGCCCGGCCGCCCCGGCGCGCCCGGGGACGCTGGGCCGTCCGCAGACGGGCCGCCGCGTCGCGGTCCTGGCCCCGCGCGGCACCGCGCCGGTGCCGCTGGGCGAGCCGGGCCTGCTGGCGGTCTCGGCGCGCGATCCGGGGCTGATGCTGGGCTATCGCGGCGCCGAGGCCGAGACGCGGGCGCGGTTTCGCGGCGAATGGTTCGTCACCGGGGACATGGTGCGCATGGAGGCGGACGGCGCGATCGCCTATCTGGGCCGGTGCGACGACATGATGAACGCGGGCGGCTACAGGGTTTCGCCGCTGGAAGTGGAAACGGCGCTGGCCGAACATCCCGAGATACGGGAAGCTGCCGCAACGTCGGTGCCGGTCAAGGCCGGGGCCGAGGTGATCGCCGCCTTCTATACCGCCGATCACGATATTGCGGAGGAGGCGCTGGCGGGGTGGTGCGCGGGGCGCCTGGCGCGCTACAAATGCCCGCGAATATTCCTCCGGGTGGCGGCGCTGCCGCGGGGGGCGAACGGCAAGCTGCGCCGGGGCGCGCTTCGCAAGACATGGAAAGGGCCCGAATGATCAAGCTCGACATCATCTCCGATCCGATCTGCCCGTGGTGCCTGATCGGCAAGACCTGGCTTGACCGGGCACTGGAGGCGCATCCCGACCATCCCTTCGCCATCGAGTGGCATCCTTTCCAGCTGAACCCCGACATGCCGGCCGGCGGCATGGACCGGCAGACCTATCTGGAGGCCAAGTTCGGCGGAAAGGCGGGCGCGGTGCAGGTCTATGGCCGGATCGCGGAGGCCGCCGAGCAGGCGGGCCTCTCCATCGACTGGTCGAAGATCGAGCGCGCGCCTAACACGCTCGACGCGCATCGCCTGATCCACTGGGCGGGGCTGGAGGGGCGTCAGACGCCGGTCGTCGCGGCGCTATTCCGGGCCTATTTCATGGAGGGCCGGGACATCGGCGCGCATGAGGTGCTGGTGGAGATCGCGGGAAGCTGCGGGATGGATGCGGAGATGACGCGCACGCTGTTGGCCGGTTCGGCCGATGCCGAGGACATTCGCGCCCGCGACGCCCATGCGCGCGAGCGCGGCGTGACCGGCGTGCCGACTTTCGTGGTCGGCAGCCAGTATGTGCTGACCGGCGCGCAGCCCAGCGATCTCTGGGGCAAGGTGATCGACGAACTGACCGGTAAGGCCGCCGCCGGAGGGGCCGGCCGATGATGATCGCGCATCTACCTTCGGGCTACCTGCTGGGGCGCGGCGTCGGGGCACGCGGCGGGCTGATGATGGCGGCGCTGGCCGGTGCGGTGCTGCCCGATCTCGACCTGGCGTGGTACTGGCTCGTCGATGGCGGGCGGATCGATCACCATCTCTACTGGTTTCACGCGCCGGGTTTCTGGCTGGTCCTCGGGCTGGCGGGGATTGCGGCCTGCCGGATCTTTGCGCACCGCCTATTGCCCCATGCCACACTGCTGATGGCCGGCGTCTTCCTGCATCTCGCGCTCGACAGCGTGGGCGGCGGGATCATGTGGGCCTGGCCCTTCGGCGAGCGGCTCTATTCGCTCATCGACGTGCCGATGGCGCATGGGCATTTCATCCTCTCCTTCATGCTGCACTGGAGCTTCGCCATCGAACTGTCGATCACCGCGCTGGCGGCCGCGCTGTGGCTCAGGGCGCGTGGCGCGCCGGCCATGGTTCTGCGACGGCGCGTCTAGAGCGGTCCCCATAAAATCAACACATGGCCTTGAGCGGCGGTATGCCCGTTGCCCCCGCACGGGACAAAGGCCGCCCCGCGACCGCCGGACCGCCCGTCCGGGCAGGCGATTTGACCTAGCTTCCCTTGGGCGTCACCGGTTTCACCTTCTCCGCCAGGTCGCGCGCGATGGTATAGGCGCCCTTGATCTTGTCGCTCTCCTTGCGCCAGTCGCGGCGGATGATGATCTTGTTGTCGCGGATCTTCGCGCGGTCGTGCTGGGCCTGGATGAATTCCACAAGCCCTGCGGGATTGGCGAACTTGTCGCGGTGGAATTGCACGGTGGCGCCCTTGGGGCCGCCATCCAGCCGCGCTATGCCGGCGCGCTTGCACATCGCCTTGATGCGCACGACCAGGAGCAGCGTGTTGACCTCCCTGGGCAGTTTGCCGAACCGGTCGATCAACTCCGCCGCGAAGCCCTCCAGTTCGACCTTCGTGGTC
This sequence comes from Maritimibacter sp. 55A14, assembly GCF_003122205.1. Classification (GTDB taxonomy): domain Bacteria; phylum Pseudomonadota; class Alphaproteobacteria; order Rhodobacterales; family Rhodobacteraceae; genus QEYE01. The sequence continues at coordinate 141,346 of NZ_QEYE01000006.1, read as the reverse complement.
AGGCCCGAGAGCCGCCGGTAGAGCCCCAGCCGCACATCGAGATCGGGGACGTAATCGGCCGGGATCAGCACCGGCACGCCCAGATTGATCTGCGGCGCCCACTGGTCATCCGTATCGCTCAGCCCTTCCAGTTCGCCCGCCTTGATGCGCGCGATCGCCTCCTCCAGCATCGACTGGTACAGCTCGAACCCGACCTCACGCATCTGCCCGGACTGTTCCTCGCCGATCAGGTTTCCCGCGCCGCGGATGTCGAGGTCCTGGCTGGCCAGGGTGAACCCGGCGCCGAGGCTGTCGAGCGCGCCGAGCACGCGCAGCCGCTTTTCCGCGCCGGGGGTCAGCGGCACACGCGGCCTGGTGGTCATATAGGCATAGGCGCGGGTCTTGGAGCGCCCGACCCGGCCTCGGATCTGGTAGAGCTGCGCCAACCCGAACATGTCGGCGCGGTGCACGATCATCGTGTTCGCCGTCGGAATGTCGAGCCCGGATTCGATGATCGTCGTGGCCAGGAGCACATCGTATTTGCCGTCGTAGAAGGCGTTCATCCGCCCGTCCAGATCGCCCGCCGCAAGCTGACCATGGGCGACCACGTAGCTGACCTCTGGCACTTCGCGGGCCAGGAATTCCTCCATCTCGCCCAGGTCGCGGACCCGCGGGACGACGAAAAAGCTCTGCCCGCCGCGGTAGTGTTCGCGCAGCAGCGCCTCGCGGACGGTGACGGTGTCGAACTCGCTGACATAGGTGCGGATCGCCAGCCGGTCCACGGGCGGGGTGCCGATGATCGACAAGTCCCGCACACCCGAGAGCGACATCTGAAGCGTGCGCGGGATCGGCGTCGCGGTCAGCGTCAGGACATGCACGTCCGTTCGCATGGATTTCAGCCGCTCCTTGTGGGCGACGCCGAAATGCTGTTCCTCGTCGATGACGAGCAGGCCGAGCTTGTGGAATTTCACCGACTTGGCCAGCAGCGCATGGGTGCCGATGACGATGTCCACGCTGCCCTCGGTGATGCCCTTGCGGGTCTCGGCGGCCTCCCGCGCACCGACGAAGCGCGAAAGCTGCCGGACGGTGACCGGGAAGCCGCGGAAGCGTTCCTCGAAGCTCTTGAAATGCTGGCGCGAAAGCAGCGTCGTGGGCGCGATCACGGCAACCTGGACGCCCGAGAGCGCGGCGGCGAAGGCCGCGCGCATTGCCACCTCGGTTTTGCCGAAGCCGACATCGCCGCAAATCAGCCGGTCCATCGGGCTGCCCGAGCCCATATCTTCCAGCACCGCCTCGATGGCGGCCATCTGGTCGTCGGTTTCCTGATAGGGAAAGCGCGCCGCGAAGGCGTCCCACATGTCGCCCGGCGGCTCCAGCATCGGGGCCGAGCGCAGCGCGCGTTCCGCCGCGATCCGGATCAGCCGGTCGGCCATCTCGCGGATGCGTTCCTTGAGCCGTGCCTTCTTCGACTGCCAGGCGCCGCCACCCAGCCGGTCGAGGATGCCCTCCTCATGCCCGTAGCGGCTGAGCAATTCGACATTCTCCACCGGCAGGAAGAGCCGGTCGCCGCCGGCATATTCCAGCGCCAGGCATTCATGCGGCGCGCCCATCGCCTCCACCGTCTCGAGCCCGGTATAGCGGCCCACGCCGTGATCGACATGCACGATCAGATCACCGGGGCTGAGGCTGGCGGCTTCGGTCAGGAAATCCTCGGCCCGGCGCTTGCGCCGTGGCGCGCGGATCAGCCGGTCGCCCAGCACGTCCTGTTCCGAGATCACCGTCAGGCCGGGCGCGGTGAAGCCCTGCTCCAGCGGCCAGACCGTCAGGAAGACATGGCCCTTTCCCTCAGGCAGGCCGCGCGCGTCGCGCAGCGTCGGGGCATCCGGCAGGTCCTCGTCGGCCAGCAAGCCCGCCAGCCGGTCGCGCGCGCCTTCCGACCAACTGGCAATGACCACGTTTCCGTCTTCGCGCTGTGCCTGAACATGAAGCGCCAAGGCACGGAAAAGACTGACTTCTCTTTGCTGGCGTTCCGGCGCAAAATTGCGTCCGATCCGCCCGCCGGCATCCAGGACGCCGGGCCCGCTGCCCTGGGGAAGCGGGTTGAACCGGATCACCCGCCGGCCCCCCAGCGCGGCCTCGAAAGCCGCCTCGTCGAGATAGAGGAGTTCCGGCGGACAGGGCTTGTAGATCGTGTCCATCCGTTTCTTCCGGTCCATAGCCTCGCGCCGGACATCGTACTGGTCGGCGATCGCCTCCCACCGGGCCAGGTGGAGGGCGGAGATCTGGTCGTCGAATGTCACCGCGGCGCCGGGCAGATAGTCGAAAAGCGTCTCCAGCCGCTCGTGGAAAAATGGCAGCCAATGCTCCATCCCCTGATGCTTGCGCCCCGCAGTCACGGCCTCGTAAAGCGGATCATCGGTGCCCGCGGCGCCGAATTCGATCCGGTAGTTCTGGCGGAATCGGGTGATTGCGGCCTCGTCGAGGATGACTTCGGAGACCGGCGCAAGCTCCACCCGCTCCAGCGTCTCGGTGGTGCGCTGCGTAGCCGGATCAAACCGCCGCGCGCCGTCGAGCACATCGCCGAAGAGATCGAGCCGCACCGGCCCGGACTCGCCCGGCGGATAGACGTCGATCAGCCCGCCCCGCACCGCGTAATCGCCCGGTTCCGTCACCGTTGGGGCCTGCGAGAAGCCCATGCGCACCAGGAAGCTGCGGAGCGCCTCCTCGTCGATCTGCTTGCCCACGCGGGCGGTGAAGCTGGCCTCGCGCAGGATCTCGCGGGCGGGCAGGCACTGCATCGCCGCGCCCAGCGTCGTAAGCAGGATGAAGGGGCCCGGCACCCCATGCGCCAGCGCCGCCAGCGTTGCCATCCGCGTGGCCGAGACCTCGGCATTGGGCGAGATACGGTCATAGGGCAGGCAGTCCCAGGCCGGGAAGCTCAGCACCGTGGCGGAGGGCGCGAAGAAGGCCAGCGCGCGGCGCATCGCCTCCATCCGCTTGTCGTCGCGCGCGACATGGACGACCGGCACGCCGCCGCGATCCAGCTCGCGGGCCAGGAGCCGGGCGTCGTAGCCCTCGGGCGCGCCGCCCAGCGTTATGTCTTCACGTGATGCCGTCATATCGTCCATGCGGGGGAGCTACGGGGCCCGGCGCGAATGTCAACCGCCCAGGATGCTGGTCGCCATGTTGTGCCACATGCCCCAGAAGGCGGTGACGAAGATCGAGAACATGCCGATCACTTGAGTGACCAGCCGGTGCCGGCGCAAGAGCGCGTAGAGCAGATCGCCCTCCGGCGTCTCACGTTGCAGCCGGCGCGCAAAGCGGATCGACAGCAGTCCGACCAGCGACATCGGCGCGGCGATCAGGAAGAGCGCCTGGCAGAACTCGACACTGTAGCCGAAGCCCATCGTGGCGAGACCGGCCAGCAGGAATGTCCCGAGCGCCATCAGCCAGAGCCCGGCGGTATCCGCGATATAGGTCAGCCGGCCGACATTGATCGCCACCATCGCCTCGACATCGTGGGCCGCCTGCCCGCCGTGTCGCCGCGCGCGGGCGACCATGTCGAAGGGCACGCCGATCACCCAATGGCTCGCGGTCGACCAGACCACGGCGAGCATGATCCAGTACCACAGGTTGCTGAAGGACCGCATGTCGATCAGCTCGAATACCCTGGCGTAGAAGTCCAATTCCTGTCCCCGGCCGCGTTATGCGTGACACTAATGCGGTTGATCCGTGAATCCCACCGCTTTCCGGCTTTCTTCTTGTGGCACCGCGCCCGGATGTGCAACTCAGTAAAAAACTGTCCGGAGGTTCAGCATGCAGCCCCTTTCCGCGCCCTTCCCCGCCACCCGGTTCCGGCGCCCGCGCCGCACGCCCGCGCTGCGCGCGCTCGTTGCGGAAACGGCGCTGGCGCCCTCGGACCTGATCTGGCCCGTCTTCCTGCGCGACGGCGAGGACCTGGCCGAGCCCGTGGCCTCCATGCCCGGTGTCGAACGGCTTTCGGTGGACCGGGCCGTGGCCGCGGCACGGCAGGCTGCCGCGCTGGGCATTCCGGTCGTGGCGCTCTTCCCCTATACCGATCCCGCCCTCAAGACCCCGGACGCGGCGGAGGCGTACAATCCCGAAAACCTCGTCAACCGGGCCACGCGCGCGATAAAGGCCGCCGTGCCGGATGTCGCGGTGATGCTCGACGTGGCGCTGGACCCCTATAACAGCGACGGCCATGACGGGCTGGTGCGCGACGGCGTGGTGCTCAACGACGAGACGCTGGAGGTGCTGGTCAAGCAGGCGCTCAGCCACGCCGAGGCCGGCGCCGACATCCTGGGGCCGTCGGATATGATGGACGGGCGCATCGGCGTGCTGAGAAGCGCGCTGGAGACGGCCGGACACCGCGACACCGTGATCATGTCCTATGCCGCGAAATACGCCTCGGCCTTCTACGGGCCGTTCCGCGATGCGGTGGGTGCAACGGGCGCGCTCAAGGGCGACAAGAAGACCTACCAGATGAACCCCGCCAATTCGGACGAGGCGCTGCGGCTTGTGGCGCGCGATCTCTCGGACGGCGCGGATATGGTGATGGTCAAGCCGGGGCTGCCCTATCTGGATATCTGCCGGCGCGTGAAGAATGCCTTCGGCGCGCCCACATTCGCCTATCAAGTCTCCGGCGAATACGCGATGATCGAGGCGGCGGCGCTGAACGGCTGGCTCGACGGAGAGCGCGCGATGCTCGAAAGCCTGGCGGGGTTCAAACGCGCCGGATGCGACGGCGTTCTGAGCTATTTCGCCCCGCGCGCCGCCAAGATCCTGCAGGGCGGCTGAAACCGGCGATAATTCGCTTGTGCCCCGTGCCGCTTCGTGGTGACAGGGCGGGATTGATACACTATAGTTTGTGACCAAAGTCTCGGAGCAACCGAGATGAGCGAAGAGGGCCTATATCATGAGCAGGACAAATCGCCGTCAATTCATCGCGGGCTCCCTGGCGGTTACCGCCACGACCGCAGCTTGCGGCAACGGCACGCGCACCAACAAGGGCGAGATCATCGACGCGCGGGTGCGCAACGCGCTGAACTTCATGTACACAGAAATTCCGGGCACGCAGGAGTTGCGCGACAAGTCGAGCGGCATGCTTGTCATGCCCCGCATCACCAAGGCCGGCTTCGGCATCGGAGGCGCCTATGGCGAGGGCGCGCTCTTGGTCGATGGCGTGACAGTGGACTATTACTCCACCGCGCAGGCGTCCTTCGGGTTGCAGATCGGGGCGCAGCAATTCGCCCATACGCTCTTCTTCATGACCCCGGCGGCGCTTGCCGATTTCCGGGGCTCCGACGGCTGGGCCGTAGGCGGCGACGTGGAATACGCGGTGCCCGATCAGGGCGGCAATATCGGGGTGGAGACAACGACCAGCCTGTCGCCCGTCATCGCGGTAGTCTACGGGCAATCGGGGCTGATCATCGGCGCGACGCTCAAGGGCAACAAATACACCCGCATCATCCGCTGACGGGCGGGCCTGAAGCCGCTTCGGTCCGCCTTCCGCCTCAACCCTCCACCGCGCGCAGACGGCGGATCAGGCTGGACGTGTCCCAGCGCCCGCCGCCCAGTTTCTGCACATCCTTGTAGAACTGGTCGACCAGTGCGGTGACCGGCAGGCTCGCGCCGTTGTTGTCGGCCTCGCCCAGGCAGATGCCCAGATCCTTGCGCATCCAGTCGACCGCGAAGCCGAACTCGAACTCGTCGTCGAGCATCGTCTCGTAACGGTTCGACATCTGCCAGCTACCCGCCGCGCCCTGGCTGATCACCTCGACCACGGCGCGCCCGTCCAGCCCGGCCTTCTCGGCGAAATGGAGCGCCTCGCTGAGGCCCTGAACCAGCCCGGCAATGGCGATCTGGTTGCACATCTTGGTCATCTGGCCCGCACCGCTGCCGCCGATCCGACGGCACATCTTGGCATAGGCGGCGATCACCGGCTCGGCGCGCGCATAGGCATCAACCTCGCCGCCGCACATCACCGAAAGCTGGCCGTTCTCCGCGCCCGCCTGCCCGCCCGAGATCGGGGCGTCCACGAAGCCCAATCCGGCCTCGGCGGCGAGCGCGGAAAGCTCGCGGGTGACATCGGCGGAGACGGTCGTGTGATCCACCAGGATCGTGCCTTTATCCATGCCCGAAAACACGCCGTCCGGCCCGGAGCAGACCGCGCGCAGGTCGTCGTCATTGCCCAAGCAGGTCATCACGAATTCGGCCCCGCTTGCGGCCTCGGCAGGCGTGGTCGCAGCAGCGCCCTTGTGTTCGCCGGTCCACTTTTCGGCCTTGGCGGCAGTGCGGTTGTAGACTGTCACATCATGGCCGGCGGCGGCCAGATGCCCCGCCATCGGATAGCCCATGACCCCAAGCCCCAGAAACGCGATTCTCGCCATGTCTTCCTCCCGGTCGTTCATCTGTTTGCGTGCGCAGGCGTTTCTCTCTAACTAACGGACCCACGCATGGGGTCAACGGGCACGAGTCGCATGGCACGAATCTTCATCTGGTTGCTGCGCCTCTTCGTCGGGCTGGCGGTGCTGGCCGGACTGGCCGCGGCGGTGCTCGCCTGGATGGCCTCGCGGTCCATTCCCGACTATTCCGCGCGCCATGTGGTCAGCGGCATCTCCGGTCCGGTGGAGATCGTGCGCGACAACCACAATGTTCCGCATATCTTCGGCGCGGGCGACCCGGACGTGTTCTTCGGGCTGGGTTTTGCCCATGCGCAGGATCGGCTCTGGCAGATGACAATGCTGCGGCGCACGGCGCAGGGACGCTTGTCCGAGCTTTTCGGCCGCCGGACGCTGAAGATCGACGAGTTGATGCGCAGGCTGGACCTCTACCGGCTGGCGCAGGCTTCGGTCGAGGCGCAGGACGCCGCCACAAGCGCCGCGCTGGAGAGCTATGCGGCCGGCGTCAACGCCTGGCTGACGCGCGTCAATGCCGAGGCCCTGGGCCGCGGCGCGCCGGAATTTTTCCTCTTTTCCAACCAGATCGCCCCCTGGCAGCCCGCCGACAGCCTGGCGGTGCTCAAGCTGATGGCGGTGCGGCTTTCGACGCATCTGGAGGAGGAGGTGCTGCGCGCCCGCGTGGGCCTCGCGCTCTCGCCCGAGCGGCTGCGCGACATCCTGCCCGACGCGCCGGGTGACGGCGTTGCTGCGCTGCCGGAATATGCGGCGCTCTTCCCCGGTCTCGAGCGGCAGGCCAGCGCCGCCGGGACTGCGCCGGCCGATCCGCTCGACCCGTTCCCGCGGCGCGGCTTCGCGGGCGCCTCCAACGCCTGGGCGGCGGCGCCGGGCCGGTCGGCGGCGGGCGGCACGCTGCTGGCCAACGACCCGCATCTGGGGCTGAGCGCGCCCACGATCTGGTATCTGGCGCGGCTGGAGCTGACATCGGGCGGGGTGATCGGCGGGTCGATCCCCGGCGTACCGCTGATCCTGACGGGGCGCAGCGCGGCCCTCGGCTGGGGAATGACCTCCTCCTATCTCGACGATCAGGATCTCTTCATCGAGAAACTCAACCCGGACCGGCGCGATGAATATCTGACGCCGGACGGCTACACCCCCTTCACCACCCGCAAGTCGCTGATCGAGGTGAAGGACGAGGCGCCCATCACGATCACCCTGCGCTGGACGGAAAATGGTCCGGTCCTGCCCCCCGGCCAGTACGATCTGGGCAAGGTCACGCCGGCGGGCCATATCGCATCGCTGGGCTGGACCATGCTGACGCCCGACGACACGTCCATGACGGCGGGCATCCGGCTGATGAAGTCCGGCTCGGTGCCGGAGGCGATCGAGGCCGGATCGCTGCATGTCGCGCCGTCGCTCAACGTGACGCTCGCCGACCACGAGAGCGTGGCCCTGCAACTCATCGGCGCGATGCCCGAACGCCTGCCCGGCCATCAGAGCCTGGGCCGCTTGCCCGCGCCTGGCTGGAAGACGCAGAACCGCTGGCAAGGCACCCTGCCCTATGCCGTCAACCCGCGCTTCGCGCGGCCAGCAGGGGGCATCGTGGGCAACACCAACAACAAGATCATCGACCGCAGCTTCCCGCTTCATGTGAGCTATGACTGGGGCGACACGCAGCGCATCCAGCGCTGGCGGCGGCTGATGCAGAACCGCGAGGTGCATACGCGGGAAAGCTTCATCGAGGCGCAGCTCGACACCGTCTCCTTCACCGCCCGCGCGCTGCTGCCCCTGATGGCCCGCGACCTGTGGTACAGCGGCGAGCCCGCCCCGAAAGGCACGCCCGAGCGCCAGCGCCAGGATGCGCTCCGGCTTCTGGCCGACTGGAACGGCGAGATGAACGAGCATCTGCCCGAACCGCTGATCTTCGCGGCCTGGCTCAGGACACTCCAGGACCGGCTGGCGCGCGACGAACTGGGGCCGCTCGCCGATGCCTTCACCCATCCCGACCCAATTTTTGTCGAACGTGTCTTTCGCGATGTCGAGGGCGCTGCCGTCTGGTGCGACGTGATCCAGTCCACGCAGGAGGAGACCTGCGCGGACGTCTCGCGGCTGGCGCTGGATGAGGCGCTGCTCTGGCTCGCGGAACGCTATGGCCCGGCGATCGAGAGCTGGCGCTGGGGCGATGTCCATGTCGCGCGCCACGACCACGCGGTACTGGGCGAATTGCCGCTCCTGCGCTGGTTCGTGAATATCCGTCAGTCCACGAGCGGCGGCGACAACACGCTGCAACGCGGGCTGACGGCGGGCAGCGGCGACAACCCCTTCGCCAATGTCCATGCCGGCGGTTATCGCGGCGTCTACGATTTCGCCGATCCCGACAGCTCGGTCTTCGTCACCGCCACCGGCCAGTCGGGGCATTTCCTGTCGCGCCATTACGACGACCTGGGGGAGCTGTGGCGGCGGGGTGAATATATCCCGATGTCGCTCGACCCGGCGCTGGCGCGGGCCGCGGCGGTGGGCATCACCCGGCTGGAGCCGCGCTGAGCCTCATGGAGTTGTGATCGGCCAGAGCCATCGACCGGGTGCGCGACCGTGCTATGTTGTCCGCAGAACTGCCAGAGACCACGGATCATGGCGAACCGAAGCAGACGTTTCATCCTCTCGCGCGCCGCCGGTGCGGCGGCGATCTCGCTGATACCCGCGCGGCTCGCCGCGGCCACGCGCACGCCCGAGGCCACCGAGGGCCCATTCTACCCGCCCCCCGCGATGCAGCTGCGCGACACCGACAACAACCTGGTGCGCGTCGCAGGCGCGGTGCGCGCGGCCGGCGGCGAGGTGGTGCGGCTGGCGGGCCGTGTTCTTGACCGGCGCGGGCGGCCCGTTTCCGGCGCGCGGGTGGAGATATGGCAATGCGACGTGAACGGGCGCTACCTGCACCGCCGCGACCGTGGCGGGCGGATGCGCGACGCCGCATTCCAGGGCTTCGGGCAGATGGTCACCGGCGCCGACGGCGCCTATGTCTTCACCACGATCAAACCCGTGCCCTATCCCGGCCGCACGCCGCACATCCATGTCAAGCTCTTCGCCGGGGACCAGGTCGTCACCACGCAGTTCTACATCGCGGACGACCCGCGCAACCGGGCCGACGGGATCTACCGCCGCCTCACGCCCGCCGAGCGCGAGGCCGTGGCGATGCGTTTCGAGATGCGCGACGGGCTGCCCGAGGCGCGGGTCGACCTTCGGCTCTGAGGCGCGGGTGACGGCTCAGAGCCTGGCGAAACGCCGGGCCTGCGCCTCGGTCCATTCGACGTCGAGCCGTGTGCCTTCGTCGGTCTGTTCCTCGGAGGTGATGACGCCCTGCTCGTAGAGCCAGGCGCGCTTGCGTCCCTCGCCGAAGCCCAGATGCAACACCGCCCGGCTGACGGGTTCGGCCAGCGCCCGGTCCACGCCGTCGAGCAGCGCCGCAATGCCCTCGCCCGTGACCGCCGAGGCGGTGAAGACCTGCGGATCGCGCGCCGCCGCGGTTTCCAGCGCCTGGCGTCGCTCCGGCGCGACCAGATCGATCTTGTTCCACAACTCGATCATCCCCTCCGCGCTGTCGCGGTCGATGCCCAGCGTATCGAGAATGTCGCGCACATCCTGGGCCTGCGCGTCCGATTCGGAGTGCTTGATGTCGCGCACATGCAGGATCAGATCGGCATCCAGCACCTCCTCCAGCGTGGCGCGGAAGGCTGCGACGAGCTGCGTCGGCAGATCCGAGATGAACCCCACCGTGTCCGACAGGATCACCTCGCGCCCGGAAGGCAGCGTGATTGCCCGCATCGTGGGGTCGAGCGTGGCGAAGAGCATGTCGCGGGCCATCACGCCCGCCCCGGTCAGCCGGTTGAAAAGGGTGGACTTGCCCGCGTTGGTGTAGCCCACCAGCGCGACCACCGGATAGGGCACCTTCTTGCGCGCCGCGCGGTGCAGGCCGCGCGTCCTGGCAACCTTGGCCAGCTGGCGGCGAATACGAATGATCGCGTCGTTGAGCGCCCTGCGGTCGGCCTCGATCTGGGTTTCGCCGGGGCCGCCGATGAAACCCAGCCCGCCGCGCTGCCGTTCCAGGTGGGTCCAGGACCGCACCAGCCGGGTCTTCTGGTACTCCAGCGCCGCCAGATCGACCTGAAGCACACCCTCGCGGGTGCGCGCGCGATCCGCGAATATCTCCAGGATAAGCCCGGTGCGGTCCAGGATCTTGACCTTCCAGGCGCGTTCCAGGTTGCGCTGCTGCACGGGCGTCACCGGCCCGTCGATCAGCACCAGCCCGACATCGGCCTCCTCGAAGCGCGCGCGCAACTCCTCGATCTTGCCCTTGCCGAAGAGCAGGCCGGGCCGCGGCGATTGCAGGGATACGCTGTCGCTGCCCGCGATCTCGATATCGTCGAGGGCCGCGGCCAGCGCCACGGCCTCGTCAAGCGCATGGGCGGCATTCCGGCGGCCGGGATCGTTGCGGATATCCGGGTGGATAACGTAGGCGCGCACGGTCAGCGCCCGGACCTACTGGTCGTCGTCGCCATCGTAAAGGTTGATCGGCTGCGAGGGCATCACCGTGGAAATCGCGTGCTTGTAGACGAGCTGCGATTGCCCGTCGCGGCGCAGGAGCACGCAGAAATTGTCGAACCAGGTGATGACGCCCTGAAGTTTCACACCATTGATCAGGAAAATCGTCACTGGAATCTTGGTCTTGCGGACATTGTTGAGGAAAGCGTCCTGCAAACTCTGCTTATCAGCGGCCATTCTTCGTTGCCTTTACTTCACGGGAACTGCCCTGCCTGTGCAGCGCATTCTTTTTGTCGTTCCGGAAGAATATGGATGGCAGGCGGGAGGATTTCCACCCGAATCGCCCGTCTAATTTGGCAATTGTGTCGCAGTTGCGCCACTCAGCGCCAGAAATCCGGGTTCAGAAGCGCAATGATCGCCAAAGTTTCCATGCGCCCCAGGATCATCGCGGCGCACATCACCAGCTTGCCTGCCGCGTTCAGATCGCCGTAGCTGAGCGGCGTCTCCGCTGCCACCGAGGCGAGCGGCCCTGTGGTGCTGAGCGCGGCGATGGAAAAGGTCAGCGACTCCTCGAATGAGACGCCGGTCAGCGACAGCGCGATCATCACCAGCGCCACCGACATCATGAAAAGCATGAAGAAAATCCAGGCGATATGCGCGCCCTCGCGGCGGATGCGCCGGGCGTGGATGCCCGCGCCGCCGACCGAGGACGAATACACCAGCTTCTCCATCTCGCGCAGCCCGTGCTTGTAGAGCGCATGGACCCGCAGCAGCTTGATCCCTCCCGCCGTTGTAGCAACACCACCGCCCATCAGCGCCAGGCCCATCAGGATCAGCCCCGGCGTTTGCAGACCCGACCAATCGCGCGCCGCCGCCCAGTCGGCGCTGGCGAACCCCGTCGTGGTCATGAAGGACATGACGGTGAAGAGCCCGCCCCAGAGCGCATGGGCCACGGCGCCCAGGCTTTCCTGCTCCTCCACCTCGAGCGCGCCCAGCCAGTGGCGCAGCACCAGCGCCAGGGGCAGTACGCCGAGACAGATCAGCGCAAGCTGGAATTCCCGGTCGTCCCGAAGCCGGGTGAGCGTGCGCGGACCGAGCCGGTTGCTGAAGGTCGCGCGCGAGACCGCGAAGAAGAGGAAGAAGAAGATCAGGAACTCGCCACCCAGCCCTGCGGAGCCGCCCGAAGGCCCTCCGGCCGGCGATATCCCGGAGGTGGAAATCGTGGACATCGCGTGGATCAGCGCCATGAGCGAACCCTCGCCCAGGATCAGCAGTCCGATCCAGAGCAGCAGCGTCAGCGTCAGGTAGACCGGAAATAGCTCGCGCGCGTATCGGACCAGCCGCTCGGAGGCGTCCGCCACCCGGATGCGCGCCATGCCCTGCGCGGCTTTGCCGGTCTTCATCGAGGCGAAGACCTCGAAGCCGCCCAGGTTGAGCGGCTCCATGATGGCAATGGCACTCAGCCAGAAGAGGAACCCGCCCAGCCAGGCCACCAGCCCCTTCCACAGATGCAGGCTGGGATTGAGCCGCTCGGGCGCGTCGAAGACGCTCGCCCCCGTCGTGGTCAGGCTGGAGACCATCTCGAAATAGAGGTTCAGGAAATGCGTGTCGCGCACCAGTTCCGACATCGGCAGCGCCAGGAAGACCGGCAGCACCACCAGCCCGCCCAGAAGCGCCAGCAGGTGGCTGCCGGCGGAAACGCGGGGGTCGTAATTGGCCGAGGCCAACCCGACGATCAGGCAGAGAAAGAGCAGGAGCGTAGCGAAATAGAAGAACACGCGCGCGGTGTCGTAATCGCCGCGCACGAAGCCGTGGGCGGCGGGGATGTACATGGCCAGCACGCCCACCAGAGCCAGGATCAGGAAGAGTGGAAGCTGAAGGATCCGGTCCATCAGAAGAAGTCGATCGAGACCTGAAGCAGCCGTTCCACCTCGGCCACGTCCGCCGCCATCGCGAAGAGCACGATCACGTCGCCCTCCTCGATCCGGGTCTTGCCGGTGGGCCGCATGACCTTGCCGCGGCGCATCATCGCGCCCACCAGCACGCCTTCGGGGAAGGGAATGTCGCGGATCGCCTGCCCCGAGATCGGCGAGGTCGAGAGCACCTGCGCCTCGATCACCTCGGCCTCGGCGTCGCCGATGGAATAGACCGCACGCACACGCCCGTGGCGGATATGGCGCAGGATCGACGACACGGTGGTCGTGCGCGGGTTGATGAAGGCGTCAATATTGAGCGGCTCCATGAGCGAGGTGAGCGTGGGATCGTTGATCAGGCTGATTGCCAGCGGACAGCCCGCCGCCTTGGCGCGAACGGCGGCGATCAGGTTGGTCTTGTCGTCGTCCGTGACCGCCAGCACCGCGTCGGCACGGCTGATATTGGCCTCTTCCAGCAATTCCATATCCAGCCCGTCGCCGTTCAGCACGATCGTCCGTTCCAGCGCGTCGGCGGCGAACTCGGCCACCGTCCGGTCGCGCTCGATCACGCGGGCGCGCACCCGGTCGGGCCGGACCTCCAGCCGCTTGGCGACGGTCAGCCCCACATTGCCGCCACCGATGATGATGATGCGTTCCTGCTTGCGGCTGGCCTTGCCGAAGATCTCCAGCGTGCGGCCCAGATCGTCGATATGCGTGCAGACATAGACCTGATCGCCGGCAAAGAGTTGATCGCCCGGTTCGGGCGTGAAAAGCGTGCCCTCGCGTCGCACCCCCACCACGATGGCCAGCAGCGTGGAGAAGAGTTCCGAGAGCTGACGCAGCGGCGTCTTGACCACTGGGCAGTCATCTTCCAGCACAATGCCGATGAGTTGGACCTTGCCCTCAAGGAAGTTCTCGGTGTCGAAGGTGGCGGGCGCGGCCAGGCGCTGCAAGGCGGCCTCGGCCACCTCGCGCTCGGGGCTGATCACCACGTCGATGGGCAGGTGGTCCCGCCGATAGAGATCGGAATAGATCGCGTTGAGATAGCTTTCCGAGCGCAGACGGGCGATCTTGCGGGGCACCGCGAAGATCGAATGGGCGACCTGGCAGGTGACCATGTTCACTTCGTCCGAATAGGTCGCCGCGATGATCATGTCGGCGTCGCGCGCGCCGGCGCGTTCCAGGATGTCGGGATAGGAGGCAAAGCCGGCGATGCCCTGCACATCCAGGCTGTCGGAGGCGCGGCGCACCAGTTCGGGGTTGTTGTCCACCACGGTAACGTCGTTGCGTTCCGACGACAGGTGCCGCGCGATCTGCCAGCCGACCTGACCGGCCCCACAAATGATGACCTTCATCGCGGTCTCCTGCCAGCGATCCCGGCTCTGTCTAAGCAGACGCTGCCGGAACGGTCAACGGGGATCACGCGTCCTCGGAGGAGTTGCCCTCGACCCGCGCGATGCGCGCGCCGGCCTTGTTGGAGGTCACGACCCCCAGCGATTTCAGCTTGCGGTGCAGGGCCGAGCGCTCCATCCCGACGAAGCTCGCGGTGCGGGAGATGTTTCCGCCGAAGCGGTTGATCTGGGTCAACAGGTATTCGCGTTCGAACAGCTCGCGGGCCTCGCGCAGCGGCAGCGTCGCGACGGAGCCGTTGAGCGCGAGACCCCCGCCCTCCTCGGGAGCGCCTTCGCCGGCGGGCAGCTCGCGCGCGCCGATCTCGTCGCTGGTGTCGCCCAGGATCAGCACCCGCTCGATCACATTCTTGAGCTGACGCACATTGCCCGGCCAGTGCATGGTCTGCATCAGCGCCTCAGCCTCGCTGGTGAAACTGCGCATCGGCAGCCCCTGTACGCGGTGGAATTCGTCGATGAAATGCCGCGCAAGCTCGGGGATGTCCTCGCGCCGCTCTTCCAGCGACGGCACTTCGATCGGCACCACGTTGAGCCGGTGATAAAGCTCCTCGCGCATCCGCCCGGCGGCGATCTCGGCCTGAAGGTCGCGGTTGGTCGAGGCGATCACGCGGTTGTCCACCCGGACATTGTCGGCCCCGCCCACGCGCTGGAACTGATGCTCCACCAGCACCCGCAGGATCTTCGACTGGGTGCCAAGCGGCATGTCCGCAACCTCGTCGAAGAAGATCACCCCGCCATGCGCCTGTTCCAGCAGGCCCGGCTCGATCCCGCGCTCGGGCGTTTCGCGGCCGAAAAGCACCTCCTCCATCCGTTCCGGCGCGATGGAGGCGCAGTTGACCGACACGAACGGTCCGCCGGAGCGCGCGGAATTGGAATGGATGTAACGCGCTGCGACCTCCTTGCCGGCTCCGGGCGGGCCGCTGAGCATCACGCGGCCGTTCGATTTCGTCACCTTGTCGAGCTGGCACTTGAGCGCCTTGAACGCAGCCGATGAGCCGATCATGTCCGACGATATGACATCGCGGCGCTTGAGTTCCATGTTCTCGCGCCGCAGCCGCGAGGCTTCCATCGCGCGGCCGATCACGACCATCAACTGGTCGATATTGAAGGGCTTTTCGATGAAGTCATAGGCGCCCTGCTTGATCGCGGCGACGGCGATCTCGATATTGCCGTGACCGGAGATGATGACAACCGGAATGTCCGGGTTGTCGCGCTTGGCGGTCTTGAGGATGTCGATCCCGTCCATCCGGCTGTCCTTGAGCCAGATATCCAGAACGATCAGCGCCGGCGCGTCGGCGTTGATCTCCCGCATGCATTCGTCGGAATTCGCCGCGAGCCGCGTGGTGTAGCCCTCGTCCCGCAGGATGTCCGAGACCAGTTCGCGAATGTCGCGCTCATCATCGACAATCAGAATATCGCCCATATCTGCCTTCCTCGTTCCGGCCGTATCAGGCCACTTGTCGTCCGCCCTCGTTCTGGGTCTGCGCCCAGGCGAGCGGCAATGTCACTTTGGCCATCGCCCCGTGATGGGCGTGGCCTTCGACTACCGGCGCATCCGCCAGTTCCAGCGTCCCGCCATGCTCCTCGATGATCTTCTTGACGATGGACAGTCCCAGCCCGGTGCCCTTTTCCCGCGTGGTCACGTATGGCTCGAAAAGCTGCGCGCGGTTCTCGGGCAGTCCGATGCCGTTGTCCGAGATGGTGATCTCCACATCGTCGCCGTCCTGGACGAGCGCGACACGGATCTCCCCCGTAATGCTTTCGCCCGACGCTTCCGTATAGGAGTCAATGGCTTCCCCGGCGTTCTTTATCAAATTCGTCAACGCCTGCCCAATCATCGTCTCGTCCAGCTCCGCGGTCAGCGGCCCATCAGGGCAGTCCAGCGTGATACGCACCTCCGGCAACGCGCTTTCCTGCAAGAGCACCGCGTCGCGCAGGATGCGGATCAGGTCATGCTCGCGGCGCTCGGGTTCGGGCATCCGCGCGAAGCGGGAGAACTCGTCGACGATGCGCCGCAGGTCGTTGGTCTGCCGGATGATGACATCCGTGTATTGCTCCAGCACGCCCGCCTCCTCCCCCGCGATGGGGCCGAACTTGCGCTTCAGGCGCTCGGCCGATAGCTGGATCGGCGTCAGCGGGTTCTTGATTTCATGGGCGATGCGCCGCGCCACGTCGCCCCAGGCGGCCATGCGCTGCGCGCTGACCAGATCGGTGACGTCGTCGAAGGCGACCACGTAGCCCTCCAGCCGGCCGTCGCCCGCGCGCCGCGTCGCCACGCGCACGAGCAGCCGTTCGGCCTTGCCCCCGCGGGTCATGCGGATCTCTTCCTGCGCGACCTCGCGGCGGCTTTCCACGAGATTTTCGTAGAGCGCACCGAACTCGGGCACCGCGGCCTGGACCGGACCCAGATCGCCCTGCCCGTCCTCCAGCGCCAGCAGGCGGTGGGCCGAACGGTTCATGAACTCGATCCGGCCCGCCGAATCGAGCCCGATCACCCCTGCTGTCACGCTGGCGAGCACGCTGTCAAAAAGCCGCCGCCGCCGGTCGGTCTGGCGGTGGCTGTCGAGCAGCGCGTCGCGCTGGCCCTTGAGCTGGCGGGTCATCTGGTTGAAGAGCCGGCCCAGCATCGCGATCTCGTCGTCGCCGTCGGCTACCCGTACCTGCACATCGAGATCACCCGCGCCGACGCGCTGCGCGGCTCCGGCCAGCCGGCCCACCGGCCGCGCCAGACGTTCGGCGAACCACAGGCCCAGCCAGATCGCCGCGAGGATCAGGATCACCGCGAATCCCAGGTAGAGCAAGCCGAACTCGAAAAGCAGCCGGCCGCGCTCGCTCTCGAGCTGGTGGTAAAGCCGCACCGTCGCCTGCGTGTCGTCCAGCAGCCCCAGGATATGGCCGTCCACGTTACGCGAAACGTAGAGGAACCGGTCCACCCAGCCGTCCAGCGGGATCAGCGCGCGAAACTCGTTATTGTCCCAGTCCTCCAGAACGACAGCGCCCTCGGCGCGGGCCTCGGTCAATTCATCCGGGCTGGGCTGTTCGTAGTTGAAGAGATAGCTGCGCTCGCCGCGCGCCTTCAACTCGCCGCCGCCATCAATGACATAGGCCTCGCGCAGGCCGCGCTGGATCTGTGCCTGTCCCTGGGTCAGCAATTGCCGCAACTCGCCGTCGGAAAGCAGCCTTGTCGAGCGTTTGGCGCGTTCCAGGAAATTGGCGAGCGCGGTGGCGTCCTCGATCAGGTCGTCGCGGTTTTCCTGCTCGTAAGCCTCTGCTGCGGCCACCGAATTTCCGAGCGCGTCGCGCACCCGGTCTGAAAACCAGCCTTCGATCCCGAAATTCACCGTCAGAACCGCGAAGACCGCGACCAGAACCGTGGGGATCAGCGCGACGATCGCGAAGACGCCGGTCAGGCGCAGGTGCAGCCGCGATCCGGCCGAACGCGCCCGGCGCGCGGCGACCATCTGCGCCACGCGCTGCAGCACCAGCGCCGCGATGACCAGCACATAGACCAGATCGGCCAGCAGCACCGTGCGCAGGCTGGAGGCATTGGCGCCCGGATCGAAGACGCTGAGCACCAGGAACGTGGTCAGGGCCAGTGCGGGCCCCAACAGCACGAGGCCAAGCGTCAAGGCGTTCTGGACCCGACGCTCCTTGCGCATTCGGTTGAGCCGGCTCCACGAAAGAATTCTGCCTGCGGGGCTGTTCACACCACCCTCATGTCGCGCCTGCCACGCCTGACGGAGCCCGGCTTCGCCGCCGGGTCCAATCGGCCACTGTTACTGTTGCCAATCTACATCAACTTGCGGCGGCGTGTCACGCGGATATCAAGCTCTGTAATCTTTTTGCGCAAGGTATTGCGGTTGATGCCCAGCAGATCGGCACATTTGGCCTGATTTCCGCCTGTTGCATCCAGGGCGATCTCAATCAGGGGAAACTCAACCTCGCGCAGAATGCGCTGGTAGAGCCCCGGTGGCGGCAACACGCCGCCATGCAGATCGAAATAGCGTTTCAGGTGGGCGGCGACGGAGGACGAGAGCTTGTCGCCCTCGCCGGCGCTTCCCACGGGTTCCATCGCCGGCTGGTTGGCCAGAACCGACTCGGCGTCCCCGGCTGATATCTCGCTCTCCGGGCTGGTGATC
This sequence comes from Maritimibacter sp. 55A14, assembly GCF_003122205.1. Classification (GTDB taxonomy): domain Bacteria; phylum Pseudomonadota; class Alphaproteobacteria; order Rhodobacterales; family Rhodobacteraceae; genus QEYE01. The sequence continues at coordinate 122,948 of NZ_QEYE01000006.1, read as the reverse complement.
GCCAGCCTGCGGATCGTGTTCTCAAGCTGGCGCACGTTGCCGGGCCAGCTATAGGCGCGCAGGTGCTTGGCCGCGCCCTCCGACAGATGCCTGACGGAGAAACCCTCGCGCGCGATCCGGGCCAGGAAATGCTCGGCCAGGAGCGGGATGTCATCCACCCTCTCGCGCAGCGCTGGCACGTCGAGCGTGATGCCCCCCAGGCGGTAGAAGAGATCCTGCCGGAAGGCGCCCGCATCCATCCGCGCAGAGAGATCCTGCTGCGTCGTGGCCATCACCCGCGGCGCGGTGTCGCTGAACCCGTCCAGCATCCGGGTGATGCGAAGCTGCGCCTCGGCGTCGAAATCGCCCACCTCGTCGAAGAGAATGGTGCCGCCGCGCGCCCGCGCCACCAGCGCAGAGGGGCCGTCCATGCCCGCCAGATCGGCGGCGGACGCCGTGACGAAGGGCTGTGCGCGCCGGTCGCTGAAATCGTGAATCGTGCGCGCAATCAGTGACTTGCCGGTGCCGCTTTCACCAGAAATCAGGACCGGAAGATCGGCGTTCATCACCCGCGCCACCAGCCGGTAGAGCGCCTGCATCTGCGGCGTGCGGCCCACCAGCGGCAACTCGCTGGCCTCCTGCGCGGCCTCGTCGGGCGCGGGACGCTGGCGCCGGGTCTGCAAGGCACGCGCGGCGCGTTTCATCAGATTCGGCAGGTCGAAGGGTTTCGGCAGGTAGTCCCAGGCATCGGCCTCCTCCGCCTGGATCGCCGTCATGATGGTGTTCTGGGCCGAGATCACGATCACCGGCATGCCGGGGCGCTCCGCGCCGATCTTGGGCAACATGTCCAGCCCGTTACCATCGGGCATCATGACATCGGTGATCACCAGATCGCCCTTGCCCTCGCCGATCCAGCGCATCAGCGTCACCAGCGAGGATGTCGCGTGAACCTTGCAGCCCGCCCGCGTCAGGGCCTGGGTCAGAACCGTGCGGATCGTGCGGTCGTCGTCAGCGACCAGAACCGTGCCATCCATCAGATTTGTTCCTTTTTGGTCAACGGCTTCATTGTGCTTCTTCACCTTTCGGCGCAACCGGGAGAGAGACCCGGAACACGGTACGGCCCGGCACCGAATCGACGGCAATCCAGCCGTCATGGTCCGAGACGATCTTCGAGACCAGCGCCAGCCCCAGTCCGGTGCCATTCTCGCGGCCCGACACGAAAGGCTCGAACACTTCGCCCGCGATCTCGGGCGGCAGGCCCGGCCCGTCGTCGATCACCTCCACCTGAAGCGGCACTGCGCCGGCGCTGCCATCGGGTTTGCGCAACCGCAGCCGGTGCTCATAGAAGCTGCGCAGGGTGATCGTGCCGCCCTCCGGCCCGGCGGCCTCAGCGGCGTTCTTCAGCAGGTTCTGGAACACCTGCTGTAGCTGGTCCGCATCGCCCCATGTGGGCGGCAGTGAAGGGTCGTAATCCTCGCGGATATCCATATCCGCGGCCACGCCCACGGCGGCGGATTTGCGCGCCCGGTCCAGGATGTCGTGAAGATTGACCACGCGCCGGTCCGGCGGACGCAGGTTGCCGAATTGCTCCACCTGCTCGAGCAGGCCGAGGATGCGCCGCGCCTCGGCCACGATAAGGTCCGTCATTTCAATGCCGTCGCCGCTCAGGCTCATGCTGAGGAGTTGGGCCGCCCCGGTGATGCCCGCCAGCGGGTTCTTGATCTCGTGGGCCAGCATCTCGGCCATGCCGATCGCCGATTTGGCCGCCGACTTGACCCCCATCGCGCGGCCCAGGCGCCCGGCCACCTCGCGCGGCTCCAGAAGCAGCAGCACCCGGCCCGACCGGTCGGCCATCGGGGCGATCTGCATGTTGCAAAGCTGCGGCGCACGCGCGCCGGTGCCGATATCCACGTCATTGAGAAAGAGTGCCGCATGCCCCTCGCGCACCCGCGCGAAGCTCTCCTCGATCGGCGCGTCGACCATCAGGCGGTCCCAGACCGGCGCGTCGAGCAGCGCCCGCGCCGGCGCGTTGAAGAACGCCTCGGCGGCCGGGTTCATCGCCATGATGCGGTCGTCGCGCGCGACGATCAGCGCGGGAACCGGCAGCGAGGCCCAGATCGTATCTTCCGAAAGCCCGTTCATGCCGCAACCCGCCCGTCCGTCAGCGTCCGCCGCAACGCGTTGAGTGCCGCGCCGGGTTCGGTCGCGGTCAGCACGGCGCGGCGCAGGGCCGGAACAGCGCCGGCTCCATCCATGTACCAGCCCAGATGCTTGCGCGCGACGCGCAGGCCCAGATCGCGCCGGTAGAAGGACAGCATGGCCTCGTAATGTTCCACGGCCATGTCCGCCAGCGCCGGGCCGCGCGGGATCTCGGGCGCGGGATGCCCGTGCAGCGCCGCGGCGATCTGTGCCAGCAGCCAGGGCCGCCCCTGCGCGCCGCGCCCCACCATCACCCCGTCCGCGCCCGAGGCCGCACGTGCCGCGCGCGCCGCGTCCGGGCCAGTGATGTCGCCATTGGCCACGACCGGGATGCTCACGGCTGCGCGCACCGCGCGGATCGCGGCCCAGTCGGCCCGCCCCTTGTAGAACTGGCAGCGTGTGCGCCCGTGCACCGTGATCATCCGCACGCCCGCGCTCTGCGCCCAGGCGGCGATCTGCGGCGCGTTGAGCGAGTTTCCGTCCCATCCCAGCCGCATCTTCAGCGTCACCGGCACGCGCACAGCGCCCACCACCGCCTCGATCAGACGCAGCGCGTGCTCGGGATCGCGCATCAGCGCCGAGCCCGACAGGCCCGAAGTCACCTTCTTGGCCGGGCAGCCCATGTTGATGTCGATGATCCGAGCGCCCTGCGCTTCGGCCATGCGGGCGGCCTCGGCCATCCAGTGCGCCTCGCGCCCGGCAAGCTGCACTGCGGTGTGTTCGTCGCCGAATCCCAACTCGGCGCGGGCGCGGACAGACGGTTTCGCTTCCACCATTTCCTGTGAGGCCACCATTTCCGAGACGACAAGCCCCGCGCCGAAGCGCGCGACCAGCTTTCGGAAGGGAAGATCGGTAATTCCGGCCATCGGGGCCAGAAATACGGGCGGGTCCAGCGGCGTATCTGCCAATAGAATGGTCAAATGCCCAATCCTTGTGCGTTCGTGGCGATTTCCTAACCCGATTCCGTCTGCCGCACAATGCGGCACGGCGTTGCCCCGCGTCGCGTTCGTCCCTAGAGAAGACGGATGACCACCGAGCCCCCCTCGCCCCGTCCGCGCATCGCCGCGGTGATCGTCGCCGCCGGACGCGGGGTGCGCGCCGGTGCGGGGCTGCCCAAGCAGTACCGGCCGATCCGGGGCAAGGCGGTGCTGGCGCATACGCTGGGCGCGCTCCGCAGCCATCCCTTGATCTCCGAGATCGTGATGGTCCTGGGGCCGGAGGATGACGGGCTCTTCGCCGCGCATGTCGGTGGGGAGGTGCGGACCGTCACCGGGGGTCCGACCCGTGCTGCCTCGGTCCGCGCGGGTCTGGAGGCGCTGGCGGGCCGTGGCGTGGACCTTGTGCTGATCCATGACGCGGCGCGCCCGCTGCTGCCTCATGTGGTCATCGACCGGGTGCTGGTGGCGCTGACGGAGACCCCGGCCGCCGCCCCGGCGCTGGCAGTGACGGATGCGCTCTGGCGCGGGGCAGAGGGCCGCGTGACCGGCGTGGAGCCGCGCGAGGGCCTTTTTCGTGCGCAGACGCCGCAGGGTTTCCATTTCGAGGCCATTCTGGCCGCCCACCGTGCCCATGCGGGCGAGGCCGCCGACGATGTGGCGGTGGCGCGCGCCGCCGGTCTTGACGTGGCTATCGTCGAGGGCGATGAGGCCAATATGAAGATCACCGGCCCCGACGATTTCGCGCGGGCTGAACGGCTGATGGGGGGCGCGATGGATCTGCGGCTGGGACATGGCTATGACGTGCATCGCTTCGGGCCGGGCGATCACGTGATGCTTTGCGGCGTGGCGGTGCCGCACGGGCGCGCGCTTCAGGGCCATTCCGACGCGGATGTGGCGATGCACGCGATCACGGATGCGCTTTACGGAGCGCTGGCCGAGGGCGATATCGGCCGCCACTTCCCGCCGAGCGACCCGAAGTGGAAGGGCGCGGAGAGCCATGTCTTCCTGCGCCATGCGGTGGACCTCGCGGCCCGGCGCGGCTTCGCCATCAACAACATCGATTGCACGATCATCTGCGAGACGCCCAGGATCGGCCCCCATGCCGAAGCGATGCGCGCCCGGCTGGCCGAGATCACGGGGCTGGAGGCCGGACGTATCTCGGTTAAGGCCACCACCTCGGAACGGCTGGGCTTCACCGGGCGCGAGGAAGGCATCGCCGCCACCGCCACCGCCGCGCTGGTGCATGCATGAGCCGGCTTGTCGCGACCTTCTTCTATGTCGGGCATCTGCGCCCCGCGCCGGGCACATGGGGCTCGCTCGCCGCATTGCCCGCGGCCTGGGTGCTGCATGGTTTGGGCGGCTTCCCGCTGCTGCTGCTGGCCACGCTCGCGGTGCTGCCGCTGGGCTGGTGGGCGACCGAGGCATGGACCCGCGGCAAGGCCGATCACGACCCGTCCGAGGTGGTGATCGACGAGGTTGCCGGACAATGGATCGCGCTGCTGCCGGTCTCCGCCGGGGCCTGGCACACGGGCGCCGAGGTGACGCAGCTCTGGCCCGGCATCCTGGGCGCCTTCCTCTTCTTCCGGCTCTTCGACATCACCAAATGGGGGCCCGTGGGCCGCGCCGACCGGCGTGCCGACGCGCTGGGGGTGATGCTTGACGACGTGATCGCTGGTATCATGGCCGCCATCGTCGTGGCCGTCCTAGCCGCGCTGGCGCATGGGGTGCTGTTGTGACACAAGCTCTGGCCCGCGATCTTCTGGAAACCGCCCGCACGAAGGGGTTGATGGTGGCGACCGCGGAAAGCTGCACCGGCGGCATGATCGCCGCTGCGATCACCGATATCGCCGGCAGTTCGGACATCTTCGAGCGCGGCTTCGTGACCTATTCCAACATTGCCAAAGTCGAGATGCTGGGCGTTTCGGGCGAGACGCTCTCGGGGCATGGCGCGGTCTCCGAGGCGGTCGCGCGCGAGATGGCCGAAGGCGCGCTGGCGCGCTCGGCCGCGCAACTCGCCGTGGCGGTCACCGGCATCGCGGGCCCCGGCGGGTCCGACGACAAGCCCGAGGGCCGGGTCTGCTTCGCCCTCGCCCGCGACGGGGCGGCCATCTTCTCGGAAACCCGCGATTTCGGCCCGCTGGGTCGGGCCAAGGTGCGCGAAGCGACGGTGCTCCACGCACTCACCCGACTGCTGGAGGGCGCCCACGCGGCGTCCTGAAACTGCCTTCACCATAGCCGCAGCCGCCCCATAGCGCACAATTTTCAGGCAAACGCCGATTTGCACCCCGCTCTGCCCAATCTTCGGGCAATCTTCGCTTGCGCCCCCGTTCGCTCCCCGCTTCCTCGGCCCAACGCAGGAAACAACGGGAGGAGAGGCCGATGAACGGGGCAGATACTGCATGGATCATCGTGGCCACCGCGCTGGTGCTGTTCATGACATTGCCGGGACTGGCGCTTTTCTATGGCGGGCTGGTGCGCTCGCGCAACGTGCTGTCGGTCTTCATGCAATGCTACGCCATCGCCTGCCTTATGAGTGTGCTCTGGCTGGCGCTCGGCTATTCCATCGCCTTCGGGCCGGCCGACAGCGGGATTTGGGGCGGGCTTGGCAAGGCCTTCCTGGCCGGTGTCACCGCCGAGAGCCTGTCGGGAACGCTGCCCGAAGTGCTCTTCTTCGCCTTCCAGATGACCTTTGCCATCATCACGCCGGCGCTGATCGTGGGGGCCTATGTCGAGCGCGTGGGCTTCGGGTTCGTGATGCTCTTCTCGGGACTCTGGATGCTGTTTTGCTATGCACCGGTGGTGCACTGGATATGGGGTGGCGGCATGATGGCCGATGGCGGCATCTTCGGTGCGACCGGGGTGCGGGACTTCGCCGGCGGCGTCGTCGTGCACGAGACCGCGGGGCTTGCCGCGCTGGTGCTGGCGGTGATGCTGGGCGCGCGGCGCGACAAGACCAAGCCGCCGCACAATCCCGGCTACGTGATGATCGGCGCGGCGATGCTCTGGGTCGGCTGGTTCGGCTTCAACGGCGGCTCGCAACTGGCCGCCGATGGTGGCGCGGCGATGGCGCTGACCGTCACGCATATCTCGGCTGCCACCGCCTCGCTAAGTTGGGCGCTGTGGGAAAAGATCAAATACGGCAAGGCGTCGCTTGTGGGGATCGTGACCGGCACCATCGCCGGGCTGGCGTCGATCACGCCCGCGTCGGGCTTCGTCGGCCCGCTGGAGGCGCTGGCGATCGGCGGCGTGGCGGGCATCCTCTGCCAGGAAGCGGTGAACCTGATCAAGTTCAGGCTCAAGATCGACGACACGCTCGATGTTTTCGCCGTGCATGGCGTGGGCGGCATTTTCGGCACCCTCATGATCGCCGTCTTCGGTCAGGGCGCCTGGGCGGCGCAACTGGGCGGGCTCGCCGTCGTGGGCGTCTTCACGGTGGTCATGACGGTGCTTGTCGCCAGGCTGGCGGGGCTCGTGACCCCGATGCGTGTCGATCCCGAGGCGGAGGTGACGGGACTCGACCTGACCGCGCATGGCGAGCGGGCCTACGAGTTCACCTCCTGATCCGGGCAGCGGCGCGTGTTCTGCGCGCCGCGCCCCCTAGCCCAGGCGTATCTCCAGATCCTCGAAGCCGCCGATATGGGCGCCGTCGATGAATATCTGCGGTATAGCCTTCTGCCGCGGCAGGCGCTCGGCGAACTCGGCGCGCACCGCCGGATCGCTCATGTCGCGTTCGCGGAAGTCCAGGCCCCTGCGGGTCAGCAGCGCCTTGGCGCGCTCGCAATATCCGCAGCCCGGACCGGTAAAAATCTCGATCTGCATGGGCTTCCTCCTTTCCGCCGGGCCGGGATCAGCCTGCGCGCATCCCGGCCCGGCACCGGCTTTCCGTGAGTGGTGTGGTCCGGCCGGTCTTCAGTGCTTGATGGTCAGTTGCGGGGTCACGCCTTCGAACATCGGCTCCAGTTCCACGCCGAGCGCGTCGCCGAATTTCGACACCGCGATATAGGTGGTGATGACGAAGGCAGCATCGACGATCTCGGCATCGGTCCAATGGGCGTGGAGCCGGTCCCAGAGCGTTTTGGAGACACGGTTCGCGTCCTCCCCGATCTGCACACAGAAATCCAGCAGCGCCTTCTCGCCTTCGGTGAAATGCGGGCTGTCGCGGTACTTCGTGCCGTCGAGATCGGCAATCTTCTCGGCCGGGATGCCCAGCATGTCGCAGAGCCGTTCGTACTGCACCACGCAATACTGGCAGTCGTTGCCTTGCGTAGCCTTGAGGATCAGCAGCTCCTTGGTGTTCCAGTCGATCACCCCGTCCTTGAGGATCGCCATGATCGTGTCGGTGAAGACCCGCCCGTATTCGGGCTGGTGGCCGAAGACCTTGAAGATGTTGAGCAGCGCCTGAAAGCGCTCCTCGGCCGCATCGTAGAATTGCAGCGTCTTCGGACCTGCCTGGTCGCGTTCCACATAGGATACCGTCATCTGTCTATCTCCCTTTTGCTTGCGTTTGACCGTTCGTTCCAAATCAGTGAAATTTTTTTTACCCAAGCATTTCCGCCACCTGGGCCGAGACGGCCTCCCGCGTCGATTGCGGCGCGCCCGCGCGGGTGAGAACCCGAAGCCCCAGAAAAAGACCCAGAAGTGCCTGCACCGTGGCGCGCGTTCCGGTGCCGGTTTCCAGTGCCTCCAGTCGGTCGGCGAAGAACCCCTCGACCCCGGCCAGCGCCTCGTTGACCACGGCGCGCACCTCCGCGTCATGTGGCGAGACCTCCAGCGCGGTGTTGACCAGCAGGCATCCCGGCGGCGTGTCGTCGGGGCTGCGCGCGGCGGCGGCGAAGGCCGCGAGGATCGCCTCGCGCGGCGGGTTCTCGCGCGCGAGACGCGCCAGAAACTCCTCACGCTGGACCCGGTCGTAATGGCGCAGCGCGGTCAGGAAGAGCGTGCGCTTGTCGGTGAAGCCGCTGTAGAGGCTGCCGCGGTTGATCCCCGTCGCGGCGACCAGATCCGCGACAGACGTGCCGCCATAGCCCTGCGCCCAGAAGGCCCGCATGGCGCGCTCCACGACGTCCCGGTCATCATATGTCTTTTCCCAAGGCATGGCGGAAGAATACAGATTCGGAACGCTTGTTCAAATGGAAAAAGCGGTATCCGCCCTGATGTCACTCCGAGGGGCGGCCATAGAGCGCCTCGGCGCGTTTCTCGAAGGCGGCCACGATGCGCTGCATCGCCTCGTTGAAGACCACGCCGATCAGCGCCTGAAGCGTGCGCGAGCGGAATTCGAAGTCGACGAAGAAATCCACCTCGCAACCGCCCTCGGGCCGGTCGGTGAAATGCCAGTGGTTGTTGAGATACCGGAACGGCCCGTCCAGGTATTCCACGTCGATCATCGTGCGCGCGGGGCGCAGCGTGACGCGGCTGCCGAAGCGTTCGCGGAAGACCTTGAAGGAGATCACCAGGTCGGCATCCAGGATCTCGCCCTCCTCGAAGGGGCGGCGGCCGCGGATGCGCGCGGCGGCGCACCAGGGCAGGAACTCGGAATAACGGCCGACATCCGCGACAAGGTCGTACATCTGCTGCGCGGAATACGGCAGCTTGCGTTTTTCGCCATGTGTCGGCATGCGCCCCGCCCTTTGCCCCTTACAAATGCGGCGGTCTTTGTCCTAGGATGCGCCGCGGAATGCAAGGGGGAAGGCCATGCCGGATGGCGCCTATCTGATTGACGAGATGATTTCGGCCAAGTCCATCGCCGCCCGCGTCGAGGCGCTGGCGCGCGAGATCCACGACTGTTTCGCCGGCACCGACAAGCTGGTGGTCGTGGGGCTGCTGCGCGGCTCCTTCGTCTTCATCGCCGACCTGGTGCGCGAGTTGGACCTGCCGGTGGAGGTGGATTTCCTCGAAGCCTCCTCCTATGGCGACAGCATCGAAAGCTCCCGCGAGGTGCGTATCCTCAAGGACCTGCGCGGCGAGATCGAGGGCCGCGACGTGCTGGTGGTGGAGGATATCGTCGATACCGGCTTCACGCTCGCCCATGTGCTGACCCTGCTGCGCGCGCGCGGGCCCGCCCGGCTCAAGGTCTGCGCGCTGCTCGACAAGCCTTCACGGCGCGAGGTCGATGTGCGGGCCGACTGGACCGGCTTCGAGATCCCCGACGAGTTCGTGGTCGGCTACGGGATCGACTATGCGCAGCGCAACCGCAACCTGCCCTTCATCGGCAGGGTCCGGTTCACGGGCTGATGTGGGGGCGATGAATATCCGCTGGATGCTGAGGATGGCGAAATGGGCGCACAGGCCGCCCTCGGAACGCCGGGTGAAGATCGTCCTTTCGATCATCGCGCTTTGCCTGCTCTTGGGCGGGATCGAGTATTTCATCGGCTGGCCCGACTGGCTGACCACCAATGGCGGCGCGCGCGGCGCGCGCCCCTGACCGAGCCCCATGCGATACCGGACCGCCCTCCTCGCCGCCCTCGCCGCCACGCTCACCGTTTGCTGGGTCCTGACGCGCCCCCTGCCCGCCGGGACGAACGTTCTGGACAGGCGCGCGGGCGATCCGGCGGCGGGCAAGGCCGTCTTCGATGCGGGCGGCTGCGCGGGCTGCCACGCCGAACCGGGGGCCGAGGGTGCGGCGCGGCTGGTTCTGGCGGGCGGGCGGCGCCTGGCGTCGCCCTACGGCATATTCGTGGCGCCCAACATCTCCCCCGACCCCGAACACGGGATCGGCGGCTGGAGCGCGCGCGACCTGCTGCGTGCGATGCGCGACGGGGTCTCGCCCGATGGCCGGCATTATTATCCCGCCTTCCCCTATACCAGCTACCGACATGCCTCGGCCCGCGACATCGCCGATCTGAAAGCCTATCTCGACACGCTGCCCGCCGCAGCCACACCGAACACGCCGCACGAGATCCGCTTCCCCTACAGCCTGCGGCCCATGCTGGGCCTCTGGAAACGGCTCCACCTGCGCGCGGACTGGGTGGTGCCTGAGAACGGGCTGGACGAGACCACCCGGCGCGGGCGCTACCTGGTCGAGGCGCTGGGCCATTGCGGCGCATGCCACACCCCGCGCGGCCCGCTGGGCGGGCTCGACCGCGAGAACTGGCTGGCCGGCGCGCCCGACCCCGATGGCGAGGGCCGCATTCCGAACATCACGCCCGGCGCGCTCGACTGGTCGGCGGAGGACATTGCCTATTACCTGAAGACCGGCTTCACGCCGGAATACGACAGCGCCGGCGGCGAGATGGTGGAGGTGATCGCCGCGCTCTCGCGCCTGGCGGATGCGGATCGCGCCGCGATCGCGGCCTATCTGAAGGCGGTACCGGGCCGGCCGTGACGCACGCGGGGCGCTATGCCTCGAGCCCCAACCGCTTCATACGCGCCGCGCGCAACCGGGCGAAATCCTCGCCCGCGTGATAGGAGGACCGGGTCAGCGGCGTGGCAGAGACCATCAGGAAGCCTTTGCCATAGGCGGATTTCTCATAGGCGGCGAATTCCTCGGGCGTCACGAAACGGTCCACCGCGTGATGCTTCGGCGTGGGTTGCAGATACTGCCCGATGGTCAGGAAATCGACATCCGCGGCGCGCATGTCATCCATTACTTGCCCGACCGCCGCGCGGTCCTCTCCCAGCCCCACCATGATACCGGATTTCGTGAACATCGATGGATCGAGTTCCTTCACCCGTTGCAGGAGGCGCAGCGAATGGAAATAGCGCGCGCCCGGCCGCACCTCGGGATAGAGGCCCGGCACGGTCTCCAGATTGTGGTTGAAGACATCCGGCCGGGCCGCGACGACGGTTTCCAGCACCTCCGGCGCGCATTTCAGGAAATCCGGCGTCAGGATCTCGATCGTGGTTTCCGGCGCGCGTTTGCGGATCGCGCGGATCGTCATGGCGAAATGCTCCGCCCCGCCGTCTTCCAGATCGTCCCGGTCCACCGAGGTGATCACCACATGGTTGAGCCCCAGCTTGGCCACCGCATCGGCCACCCGGCCCGGCTCGAAGAGGTCGAGCGTATCCGGCCGGCCCGTCGCGATATTGCAGAAGGTGCAGCCGCGGGTGCAGATCTCGCCCATGATCATCATCGTGGCGTGGCCGGCGCTCCAGCATTCACCGACATTGGGGCAGCCCGCCTCCTCGCACACCGTGACCAGCTTGTTCTCGCGCATGATGTCGCGGGTCTGCTTGTAGCCCGCCGATGTCGGGGCTTTCACCCGAATCCAGTCCGGCTTGCGCGGCTGGGCATTGTCCGGACGGTGCGCCTTCTCGGGATGGCGCTGTTCGGGGAGCTTGAGATCGCGCGGGGCCATTGCTCGTCCTTTCGTCGGTCGCATCGCACTATTTATGCCGCGTGGCAGGGATTGTCCAAGATTAGTGGATCAGCGACTCATTTACGCCGTGTTTATGGTGTATGCAGCCACAGAATGACCTGAATTCCCACGATTTCGCGTCACGGTTGGGTGGAATAACCATATCAAGCACTGCTGATTGGATACCACGGTGTGACAAAGGGAAAGGGACAAGGCCATGCGGCTTACATTTGAAAAATTTCTTCAGGAGGAATCGGGGGCCGTGACCGTTGACTGGGTCGTTCTCACAGCCGGTGTGGCGGTGCTCGGCCTCATTGTCGGTACGGCGCTTACGGAACCCACCGAGTCGCTCGCGGCCAATATCGCGTCGAACATGGCGACGGCGGCAAACTAGCCGCCGCGCTCAGGCGGCGCCACACTGCTGTGAGACCTGCGAAAGCAGCCGTTCGCCCGCATCACGCAGGAGACCGGCCAATTCCTCGAACCACGGTTCGGGCTGCGATGCGCCCCTGCGCACCAGGCCGATCCTGCGTCCCGGCTGCGGTTCGGCGAAGCGCATGAGCGCCAGCCCGTCCGTGCCCGCGGTTTCCGCGCGCAGCGCGATCTCCGGCAGGAAGGTCAGACCGAACCCCTCGGACACCAGCCGCGCCAGCGTGGCCAGCGACGAGGCTCCCAGATCCACCCGCGTCGCCGGGCGGTCCAGCCCGCAGACCTCGAGTGCCTGATCGGCCAGGCAATGCCCCTCGTCGAGCAGCAGCAACCGGTCCGGCTTGATCTCCCGCGGGCGCAACCTGTCGCCGGTCTCGCGCAGCGCGGCGATCTGGGACTGCGAGCCGGCCAGCAGGAAACGATCCTCGAACAATTCCGTTTCTACCAGCCCCCCTTGTCCGGACGGCAAGGCGATCACCGCCGCGTCCAGGCGCCCGGCCATCAGATCAGCGATCAGCGCCTCGGTCTGCGCCTCGCGCACCCGAAGATCCAGCATCACGTTCTCGGCCCGCAGGAGCGGCAGCGCCACCGGCAGAAGATAGGGCGCGACCGTGGGGATCACGCCCAGCGTCAACTGGCCCGCCAGACCCCGCCGCCAGCGCGCCGCCTGTTCCAGCGTGCGCAGGTTGTCCATCATCGCGCGGGCATGGCGCAGCACCTCATGCCCGGTGGGCGTCAGCACCACGCCGCGCGGCTGGCGATCGACGAGTTGCGCGTCGAGCGTCGCCTCCAATTCGCGGATCTGCACTGACAACGCGGGCTGGCTGACATGCACCAACCCCGCTGCGCGGCCGAAATGGCCGGTCTCGGCGAGGGCGATGAAGTATCGCAGTTGGCGAAGGGTCACGGTCATAGGCGAAATCTATCGCAAGCCGGCCGGTATGAAAATTCCCATTATCCCCCTTGCCCGCCACTTTCTTGAGAAAGGTCAATGTGCGCGGCCGCCATCGCGGTTATCCTGACGCGACACGCAACCGGAGGGGAGAGACGCCTTGGGCATCGACTGGGCCGCGCACCGGCGCGACGCGCACAACATGGGCCGGGTGCAGGAATACCTCAAACCCATCGTCTATGGCGGCAATGACGGGATCGTCACGACTTTTGCCATCGTCGCGGGCTTCACCGGCGCCTCGATGGAGGGCGCGGCTCAGATCGGCGCGTTGGCCGTACTGGTCTTCGGGTTGGCCAATCTCTTTGCCGATGCGCTCTCAATGGGAATGGGAGAGTTCCTGTCGGGGCGCTCGCAGCGCGATCTCTACATGCGCAAACATGCCGAGGAGATCGCCGAGTTGTCCGCCGACCCCGAGGGCGAACGGCGCGAGTTGCACGCGATCCTGCGCGACCGCGGCATGGGCACATGGGACGCGGAAGAGGTCGCCGCGCGCCTGATCCGCTATCCAGAGCTGACCGCCGATCTGATGATGAGCTACGAGTTCGGCATGCCCGACCCGCGCGAGGACAACCCGGCAGCGAACGGCCTGACCACCTTCCTGTCCTTCGTGGCCTTCGGGACGATCCCTCTCCTGCCCTACTTGCTGCACGCCCCCGACGCCGCGCGCTTCGGCCTGTCGGTGGGGGCCACGGTGCTGGCGCTTATGGCGCTGGGGCTCCTGCGCTGGTTCGCCACCGCCGAGCGGCTGCGGCGCTGCGTCGGCGAGACGGTGCTGGTCGGCGGCGCATCGGCCATCGTCGCCTATATGGTCGGGGCGCTGGTGGCGGGATGACGCCAATTCAGTATACAGTCGCATACCATCTTTCCAGCCGTGACCTTTCACGCTATAGAGCAGCCATCCGATTCACGACCTGACACAAGAGGCACGCGCATGACCAAGATCAAAGTCGACAATCCGGTCGTCGAACTCGACGGCGACGAGATGACCCGCATCATCTGGGACTTCATAAAGAAGAAGCTGATCCTGCCCTATCTGGACGTGGATCTGCTCTACTACGATCTGGGCATCGAGGAGCGCGACCGCACAGACGACCAGATCACCGTGGATGCCGCCGAGAAGATCAAGGAAGTGGGCGTCGGCGTGAAATGCGCGACGATCACGCCCGACGAACAGCGGGTGGAGGAGTTCGGCCTCAAGAAGATGTGGCGCAGCCCCAACGGCACGATCCGCAACATCCTGGGGGGCGTCGTGTTCCGCGCGCCGATCATCTGCCAGAATGTGCCCCGGCTGGTGCCGGGCTGGACCCAGCCCATCGTGATCGGTCGTCACGCCTTCGGCGATCAGTACCGGGCGACGGATTTCCGCTTCCCCGGCAAGGGACAGCTTACGATGAAATTCGTGGGCGACGACGGCGAGGTGATCGAGAAGGTTGTCTATGACGCGCCCGCCGCGGGCGTCGCGATGGGCATGTACAATCTCGACCAGTCGATCATCGACTTCGCGCGCGCCTCGATGAACTACGGCCTCAGCATGGGCTGGCCGGTCTACCTGTCGACCAAGAACACCATCCTCAAGGCCTATGACGGGCGTTTCAAGGACCTGTTCCAGAAGGTCTACGAGGAAGAATTCGAGGCGGAGTTCAAGAAGAAGGGGATCACCTACGAGCATCGGCTGATCGACGACATGGTGGCCTGCGCGATGAAGTGGAACGGTGGCTTCGTCTGGGCCTGCAAGAACTACGATGGCGACGTGCAGTCCGACACGGTGGCGCAGGGCTTCGGCTCGCTCGGGCTGATGACCAGCCAGCTCATGACCCCCGATGGCAAGATCGTCGAAGCCGAGGCGGCGCATGGCACCGTCACCCGCCATTACCGCCAGCACCAGCGCGGCGAGGAGACCTCGACCAATTCCATCGCCTCGATCTACGCCTGGACCGGCGGGCTCAAGCACCGCGCCAAGCTCGACGGCAACGAGGCGCTGCGCAATTTCGCCGAGACGCTGGAGCGCGTGGTCGTCGAGACCGTCGAGTCCGGCTTCATGACCAAGGACCTGGCGCTGCTCGTGGGCCCCGACCAGAAATGGCTCACCACGATGGGCTTCCTGGAAAAGGTGGATCAGAACCTCAATCAGGCGCTCGCCGGCTGAGGGCTGGGCATCGCACTTTCAGGGGCCGTCCGTCACGGGCGGCCCCTATCTTGTGAAGAACAGCATTCAGTGGATTGAGCTGAAACGGATTTTCCGGATCAGTCGTAAAGCTGCTCGCGCATGAATTGCAGCGCCACGCTCAACCCGTCGGGCGCGATGCCGTGTCCGGTGCCGCGCATCACATGGGCAAAGACGTTGAACCCCGCGGCGTCGAGCGCACGCCCCGCCTCGTTGAGCGATTGCGGCGGCACCATCTCGTCCTGATCGCCATGCACCAACAGCACGGGCGGTTTGCTCACGACCTCTGCCTCCAGCCGTTCCGGCGCCAGCAGTCGGCCGGAGAACCCCACGATCCCGGCCACGGCGGGCGGGCGGCGCGGGACCACGTGAAGCGCCATCATCGTGCCTTGGGAAAAGCCGAAAATGATTGTGTTCTCGGCGCTTATACCCTCGTCCTCAAGCGTGGCATCCAGAAATCCGTTCAAATCCTCGATAGCGCGTTCCATACCCTCCTGCGCAGCCTGCTCGCTTGAGCCGTCGAGCCAGGGGATCGGGAACCACTGATAGCCCATCGGGTTGGCGGCGCTGCGTTCGGGCGCATTGGGCGCCACGAAGACCGTATCGGGCATATGCGGCGCCAGCGGATCGGCCAGGCCCAGCAGGTCGGCCCCGTCCGCGCCATAGCCGTGCAGGAAGATCACCAGGCTGCGGGCATTTCCGGAGGCGGCCGGGCGGCGGTCGGAGTGCAGCTTGCGCATGTCAGCGTATCCCTTCGCGGTCTTTGGCCACCCGGTAATAAGCCCAGAGCAGCCGCGCCGCAACGCCCCGCCAGGGCGACCAGTCCTGAGCCATCGCGCGCAGCGCCTTCTCCGAGGGCCGCTCGGGCATCTCGAATAGGAGCCGCGTGCTTTCCTGCAACGCCAGGTCGCCGGGCGCGAAGACATCCGCCCGCCCCAGCGAGAACATCGCGTAGATCTCCGCCGTCCACTGGCCGATCCCCTTGATCCGCACCAGTTCCGCGATCACCGCGTCGCTGGGCATCCCGCGCAACGCGGCGTAGTTCACGCCGCTGCCCGCCAGTTCCCGCGCATAGACGATCTTCTGGCGTGACAGGCCGCAGGCGCGCAGTTCCTCGTCATTGGCCCAGCGGATCTTGCGCGGGCCGGTCAGGCGCGCGACCTTGAGCTTGTGCCAGATCGCTTCGGCCGCCGCGACCGAAAGCTGTTGGCTGACGATCGCGTCGAGCAGCGCCTCAAACCCGTCGCGGCGGCGGCGCAGCGGCAGCGGCCCGGTTTCCTCCAGCGCCTGCGCGAAACGCGGCTCGACGCGGGCCAGATGCGCCGCGCCCTCCGCCACGCACGCGGATGTCTCGATGATCCGCCCGGTCATGCCAGCGCCCCCAGGCGCGCAACCCAATCGAGCGCCTCCGCCACAGTTTCCACCCTCGGGCAGTCCGGCGCCGAAGGTCGGGCGATCATGAGCACCGGAAGCCCCAGCGCGCGCGCCGCGGCGAGCTTGGTGGCGCTGCGCTCTCCACCTGCGTTGCGCACCACCAGAAAATCTACACCGAGCCGCTTGAAGAGCGCGATCTCCTCCGCCTCGCTGAAGGGCGGCGTGCCTTGCTGATAGCGCCCGCCCGGATAGGGAAAGGGCGCCTCCGGCGGCTCGATCTGGCGGCAGATGATCTCGCGGCCCGCCAGATTGGCGAAACCCGGCAGCGAGCCGCGCCCGGTGGCCAGGAAGACAGTAGCACCGGGCGGGATATGGCGCGCCGCCTCCGCCTCGTGCGTGAGCATCGTCCAACGGTCACCGGGACCTGGCCGCCAGGGCGGGCGTTCGACCAGCAAGTAGGGCAATTCGCGCGCCGCGCAGATCTCGGCCGTGCGCCGAGTGATGCGATGGGCGAAGGGATGCGTGGCGTCGAGCACCGCACCGATACGCTCGGCGTCGAGAAATGCCTCGAATCCCGCGCGGCCCCCGAAACCGCCCCGCCGCGTGGGCAGGGCGAGCGGCGGGCCGTCCCGTGCCCCGCCCGAGATCGAGGCGATCGTTTCGGGCCAGGACCGCGCGGAGAGCGCGGCGGCGATCTCGCGCGCCTCGCCGCTGCCGGCCAGCAACAGCAGCTTCATTCCGGGCTCCGATTGGGGACATGCGCGCTCATGGCCCGGACTATAGGGCGCACGGGCACGCGCGCCAATCGGGAAGAGTCGGGCACACGGAGAAGGGTCAGAAGAGTCGGGCTTGCCGACCCGGCGGCGCGCGGATAGGACAGATGCCATGACCGACATGACCGCCCCTCTCGATCCTGACCAGCGCGCGCGGCGCAATGTCGCCGTGCTGGTACTGGCGCAGGCGACGCTGGGCGCGCAGATGGCGATGATCTTCATCGTCGGCGGGCTGGCCGGGCAGTCGCTGGCGGCGAACCCCTGCTGGGCCACGCTGCCCATCACGATGATCGTCTTTGGGTCGATGACGACGGCCCCCTGGCTGTCGCAGGTAATGCAGCGTTTCGGCCGCCGGGCGGGGTTCTTCGCGGGCGCGCTCGGCGGCGCGGCGGGGGGTGGCGTCGGCGCCTATGCGCTGATGACGGGCTCCTTCCCGCTCCTGTTGCTGGGCTCGTATCTCAGCGGCATCTACATGTCGGCGCACGGCTTCTACCGGTTCGCGGCGACCGACACCGCAAGCGACGCCTACCGGCCCAAGGCGATCTCTTACGTCATGGCAGGGGGGCTGGCTGCGGCGATCGTGGGTCCGCAGCTCATGAAGGCGACCACCGACGCCTTCGTGGTGCCCTTCATGGGAACCTACCTGGCGGTGGTGGTGCTGAACCTGCTGGGCGCGCTGCTCTTCCTGCTGCTCGACATTCCGAAGCCCCGCACACCAGCCCGCGACGCCCCGCGTGAGGGCCGGTCCTGGCCCGAGTTGCTGCGCGACCCGCGCATCGCCGTGGCGATGACCTGCGCGATGGTCTCCTACGCGCTGATGAACCTGGTGATGACCTCGACACCGCTGGCCGTGGTGGGCTGCGGCTTCGACGCGGGCCGTGCCGCCGATATCGTCTCGGCCCATGTGCTGGCGATGTATGTGCCGTCCTTCTTCACCGGGCATCTGATCGCGCGCTTCGGAGTGACGCGGATCATGGCGCTGGGGCTGGGCATCCTGGCCTCCGCCGGCGTGGTGGGTCTGGCGGGCGTCGAGCTGGAAAACTTCTTCGTCGCGCTGGTTCTGCTGGGCATCGGCTGGAACTTCGGCTTCATCGGCGCGACCTCGATGCTGGCGGGCTGCCATTCCGCGGCCGAGCGTGGCCGCGCCCAGGGCATGAACGACCTGATCGTTTTCGGCGGGGTGACGTTGGCCTCCTTCTCGTCGGGCGTGCTGATGAACTGCACCGGCGGCACGCCCGAGGCCGGCTGGACCGCGGTCAACATGGCGATGGTGCCGCTCCTAGCGCTGGCGGGCGGGGCGCTGATCTGGCTGGTGATGCGCGGTCCGCGCCCGGCCTGAGACTACCAGCGCCCGGTCAGGCTGCGCAGGAAAAGGCTCAATCGGCGCTGCGCTTCGGGTTCGGTCAGGCGGCCGGATTTCACGCGGTTCGGATCGCGCCGCGCGGCGCGGAGCGTGGCATCCGCCCGCCAGCCTGCCAGCAGCGCCGGGATCGCGGCGCGTCCCACCCGGCCCCGCGCCCGGCGCGCCGCCGCGATCCGCGCCAGCCCCTCGCCCGCCAGGTCCGCCACGGCGATCTCGCGCCCATCCGGGAGCGGTCTCTGCCCGCGCGCCTCCAGTTCCGGCACGGCGCGCAGATAGGCCGCGAGCCCCGCCCCATAGGCGAAGTCGCGCACCGGCGCCTCGGCCTCCGGCGCCGCACCCAGCACCTTTGCCGCAAGCCACATCAGGTTGCCCGAGGTCGCGTCGAGATAGGCGTCGAAGGCGGCGCGATCGGCGGGCGGATCGGGATAGATATCGCCCCGCCGTGCCGCCACAAGACCACTCAACGCAGCGACCGGCAGGCCGTGTTCCGCGACCACTTCGGCCAGTGGCGTGACCACCTCATGCGCGCGGGGGCTGGCGCCCGCGGCAATCTCCTCCAGCGCGTCGTGCCACCATTGCAGGCGCATCTCCGCGATCATCGGCTCGGCCGTCACCCAGGGCGCGCGGCTGACCTCGATATTGAAGGCATAGAGCGCCATGAGCGCGCCGCGCCGTGCCGGCGGTGCGGTCATCACGCTAAGAAACCGGTCGGGATCGCCGCGCTCCACCAGTTCGGCGCAGGCGTCGAAATCCGCTCCGCTCACGGCGCAGCGGCGCCGTCGCGCACCAGTTTCCATTCCACCGCGTCAAGCAGCGCCTCGAAACTGGCATCCACGATGTTGGCCGAAACGCCCACGGTGGACCAGCGCCGCCCCTGCCCGTCCTCGCTGTCGATGATGACGCGGGTCACGGCCTCGGTCCCGCCATCGGTGATGCGCACCTTGAAATCGACCAGCCGCATGTCGTCTATGATCGCCTGATAGGGTCCCAGATCCTTGCCGAGCGCGCGGGCCAGCGCGTTGACCGGGCCGCGGTCATTGCCTTCCTCGTCCATACTCTCGGAGACCGACAGCACCTTCTCGCCACCGATCCTGACCACGACGACCGCCTCCGAGAGCGTGACCATGCGGTTGTACTTGTTCTTGCGCCGCTCGATGGAGACGCGGTAGCGCTTGACCTCGAAAAAGGTCGGCAGCTGGTCCAGTTCGCGCCGCGCGACCAGTTCGAAACTGGCCTGTGCGGTGTCATAGGCATAGCCCTGATCCTCGCGTTCCTTCACGATCTCCAGGATGCGCGCCAGCCGCGTGTCGTCCGGCTCGACATTGATCCCCGCCTCGGCGAGCCGGGCGCGCAGGTTCGACTGGCCGGCCTGGTTCGACATCGGCACGACGCGCGTGTTGCCCACCGACGCCGGGTCCACATGCTCGTAGGTCGCGGGATCCTTGGCGATGGCGCTGGCATGGAGCCCCGCCTTGTGCGCGAAGGCCGAGGCCCCGACATAGGGCGCGGACTTGTCGGGCACGCGGTTGAGGATGTCGTCGAGCAGCCGCGAGATGCGGGTGAGACCGGCCAGCGCCTCGGGCGTGACGCCGGTCTCCAGCCCGCTGGCATAGGGCTCCTTGAGCAGGAGCGTCGGGATCAGCGTGGTCAGGTTGGCGTTACCGCAGCGTTCCCCCAGCCCGTTGAGCGTGCCCTGCACCTGCCGCGCGCCCGCGTCTATCGCGGCCAGGCTGTTGGTCACGGCGTTGCCGGTGTCGTCATGGGTGTGGATGCCCAGCCGGTCGCCCGGAATGCCCGCCGCGACGACTTCAGCCGTAATACGGCCCACGGCCTCAGGCAGCGCGCCGCCATTGGTGTCGCAAAGCACGATCCAGCGTGCGCCCGCGTCATGGGCGGCGCGCAGGCAGTCCAGCGCATAGGCCGGGTTGGCGCCGTAGCCGTCGAAGAAATGCTCGGCGTCGAAGATCGCCTCCCGCCCGTTTTCCACAATATGCGCAACCGATTGCGCGATGTTCTGAATGTTGTCGTCGAGGGAGATGCCAAGCGCCGTTTCGACGTGGAAATCATGCGTCTTGCCGACCAGACAGACCGCACGTGTGCCGGCATTCAGGACCGCCGCGAGCACGTCGTCATTGGCCGCCGAGCGCCCGGCACGCTTGGTCATGCCGAAGGCGGTGAGCGTGGCGCGGGTCTGCGGCGCGGCGGCGAAGAACTCGCTGTCGGTGGGGTTGGCACCGGGCCAGCCGCCCTCGATGTGATCGACGCCGAGCGCGTCGAGCGCGGTGGCGATGCGCAGTTTCTCGGGGGTGGAAAACTGCACGCCCTGCGTCTGCTGCCCGTCGCGCAGCGTCGTGTCGTAGATATAGAGGCGGTCCTTAGCCATGACGCGCCTCCCCTGTGTTCAAGGGTCTTGCGCGGAATCGAGGCGCGGAACGCGCCGCCGCGCAGCGCCCGACCGCCCCCTCGGGCGGGCGCTTTTGCAACGTTGCCAACCCGCACAATCGCTCGATGTATCTGGCACCATAAAGTGCCACCCTCAACCGTTGCAGCGCCCACCCGGCGGTCAGGCCCCGCGCGGGCCGGGCGCTGCCCTCTGTCGCGCGACAGGTCATTTGAGGGCCTCCAGTTTTGCGGGGTTGAAATCGGGCTTGGCCACCCATTCCGTCCCGTGACTCGTGTCCCGCAATTCCAGTCCAGCGGCGAGAAGACCGTCGCGTATTCTGTCGCTGCGTTCAAAATCCTTGGCCTTCCGCGCCTCTGCCCGTTCGCGAAGGAGGCCTTCGATTCTTTCCGCGTGCTGAAATGCCTCTCTGGGCTGCGCCACTAACGGCGACGGTCGGTCGCCGTCACTGAAGAATCCTAGTAGCCGGCCATCCGCAATCAACTGCAACGCCTCGTCGCGTCGCGCCTTGTTCCGCCTGTGCACCTTCTTGCGGAATAGCTGCAGGGCGAGATGGGTATTCAGATCGTCAGCGAGCGCATCAACGATGTCGCCATCCGGATCAGGCAGTTTTCCGTGAAGTTTCCCCGACTTGAAGACGTCGAGCATCCCGACGATATGATCGTCAGCAAAAAGATTCGCGAGAAACCGCGTCGCCTCCGCCACCTTCCGCTCCGTCCAGTCGAGCGGCTGCCGGTAATGCGTGCTCAACAGCACAAACCGGATCACCTCGCCGGGGATGCCCTGGTCCAGCAGATCCTTCACCGTGAAGAAATTGCCGAGCGACTTCGACATCTTCTCCCCCTCGACCTGCAGAAACCCGTTATGCATCCAGATCTTCGCGAAATCGCCCTCGGGATGGGCGCAGGCCGATTGCGCGACCTCGTTCTCGTGATGCGGGAAGGCCAGGTCGATGCCGCCGCCGTGGATGTCGAAACTCTCCCCCAGCAATTCATGCGCCATGGCCGAGCACTCGATATGCCAGCCGGGGCGGCCGCGGCCCCAGGGGCTGTCCCAGCCCGGCTCCTCGTCGGTCGAGGGCTTCCAGAGCACGAAATCCATCGGGTCGCGCTTGTAGGGTGCGACCTCCACCCTTGCACCGGCCCGCATGTCGTCCAGTGACCGGCGCGCCAGCTTGCCGTAATCGCCGTAGCTCTTGACGTCGAAGAGCACATGGCCCTCCGCCGCATAGGCATGGCCCTTCTCGACCAGTACGGCGATCATCGCCACCATCTGGCCGATATAGTCGGTGGCGCGCGGCTCATGCGTCGGGGGCAGCGCCCCCAGCTCGTCCATGTCTTCGTGATACCAGCGGATCGTCTCGTCGGTCAGTTCACGGATGATCTCGACCAGCGGGCGGGTGTCGCCCCGCCCCTTCATCTCGGCCGCGCGCGCGTTGATCTTGTCGTCCACATCCGTGAAGTTGCGCACGTAAGTGACGTGATCCGCGCCGTATTCATGGCGCAGCAGCCGGTAGAGTACGTCGAAGACCACCACGGGCCGCGCGTTGCCGATATGCGCCCGGTCATAGACGGTCGGGCCGCAGACATACATCCGCAGGTTCTCGGGATCGAGCGGGACCAGCGGCTCCTTCGCCCTGGTTCTGGTGTTCCACAATCTGATCTCAGCCATCAAGCCGTCCTTACGCCAGGTCGCCCGGCGGGCCTATCAGCTTGGATGTTTGGTGAAAACACGCGAATGGCCCGCCTGGTATGTCAGCCGGTAATGCAAATCCCGCAGATGAGCGACGCCATTCTCATGGCCCCGCTTATGCCCAAGCCCGCGCCGCCGCGCAAGCATAATCCCCCTTGCCAATCCGTGCGCGCCATGCTGCCTTCTGCCTTTGGCGGACAGGAGGATGACGTGCGGCTATCCGGACGGATCGAGGGTATCAATGCGGGCGGCGCGGATGGCTGGGGGCTCTTCCTGCGCGCCCGCGCGATGAAGGATGCCGGCGCCCCGGTGCTGGAACTGACCATCGGCGAGCACGATATCGGCACCGATGCCGCGATCCTCGACGCGATGCACCGCGACGCGCGGGGCGGCAATACGGGCTATGCGGTGGTGCCCGGTATGGAGAACCTGCGCCGGGCCGTGGCGCGGCGGGTGGCGGCGCAGAGCGGCGTGCCGACCGGGCCGGAAAACGTGCTGATCACACCGGGCGGTCAGGCCGCGCTCTATGCCGCGCATGTCGCGCTTTGCGATCCGGGCGACCGGGCGCTCTACTGCGACCCCCATTACACCACCTATCCCGGCACGATCCGCGCCGCCGGAGCCGAGGCGGTGGCAATCCCCACCCGCCCGCGCGACTTCTTCCGCCCGCAGGAAGCGGCGATATCGGAACGAGCGGCGGGCGCGGTCAGCCTGCTGGTCAACTCGCCCAACAACCCGACCGGCGTCGTCTATGATCGCGCGACGCTCGACGGTATCGCCCGTGCGGCGCAGGCCCAAGACCTGTGGCTGATCTCCGACGAGGTCTACGATACCCAGGTCTGGGAAGGCGCGCATGTCTCGCCGCGTGCGCTGCCGGGCATGGCCGAACGGACGCTGGTCGTGGGCTCGATGTCGAAAAGCCACGCCATGACCGGCTCACGCGTGGGCTGGATCGTGGGACCGGAGGCGGCAATCGCCCGGCTGATCGACCTGGCCACCGTCACCACCTACGGCGTGCCGGGCTATATTCAGGAGGCCGCCCGTTTCGCGCTGGAGGAAATGCCGCAGATCGAGACCGAGGTCGCCGCCCCCTTCCGGCGCCGGCGCGAGATCGCACGGCGCATCCTGGAGGGCCACAACGCGCTGCGGCTGGTGCCCTCGTCCGGTGCGATGTACCTGATGCTCGACATCCGCGCCACGGGACTGAGCGGGGAGGCCTTCGGCCACGCCCTGCTCGATGAAGAGCTGATCGCGGTGATGCCGGGCGAAAGTTTCGGCCGCGCCGCTTCGGGCCATGTGCGCGTGGCCATGACCCTGCCGGATGCGGCCTTCGAGACGGCGCTGACCCGGCTGGTGCGCTTTGCAGAAAGGATGATCCCATGACCCGATCCGATCCCGGCGCGGCGTTCCGCGCCCTTCACCGCCCCGGCGATCCCTTCATCCTGGCCAATGCCTGGGACGCCGGATCGGCGCGGATGCTGGCCGCGCTCGGGGCTGAGGCCATTGCCACCTCCTCGGCCGCCCATGCCTTCACGCTGGGCCGCCCGGATATGGGCCATGTCAGCCGGGACGAGGCGCTGGCCCATGCCGAGGCGCTGGTCGCCGCCACGCCGCTGCCCGTCTCCGGCGATTTCGAGAACGGCTTCGCGCACGATCCCGACGCCGTGGCCGATACGGTGCGCCTGGCCTGCGAGGCCGGGCTCGCGGGCATTTCCATCGAGGACACGGACCTGCCGGCCGAGACGCCCTATGCACGCGGCCTAGCGGTGGAGCGCATTCGCGCCGCCGCCGCGGCCGCCCGCGCCCTGCCCCGCGATTTCGTTCTGGTGGCCCGCGCCGACGGGATCATGAACGGTCAGTACGATATCGACGAGGCGCTGGCGCGGCTGGCAGCGTTCGACGCAGCCGGGGCGGATTGCCTCTATGCGCCGCTTCCCGCCAGCATGGAGGATCAGGCGCGCATCTGCGCGGCCACCTCTAAGCCCGTCAACGCCCTTGCCGCCGGGCCCTATACCGGGGTCAGCCGCGCCCGGTTCGCGGCGGCGGGCGTGGCGCGCATCTCGCTCGGCTCGGCGCTGGCGCGCGCCACCCATCGGGTGATCCGCGACGCCGCGCAGGCTATGTTCGCGTCCGGAGATTTCAGCCCGCTGGGGGTGAGCGTTTCCGGCGACGAGATCGACGCGCTGCTGGAGGCTGGCCAATGAACCAGGACGAGTTGCGGCACTGGTCGAAACGCGCAGCCGACTGGGCGGCGGATTATCACGCGGGGCTGCGCGACCGCCCGGTGCGCGCATCTGTGCGGCCGGGCGACGTGGCCGCCCGCCTGCCCGCCCGCGCCCCGGAGGAACCTGAGCCGATGGAGGCGATCTTCGCCGATTTCGAGGCGCTGGTGCCCGATGCCATGGCCCATTGGCAGCACCCGCGCTTCTTCGCCTATTTTCCGGCCGCCGCCGCCCCGGCCTCGATGCTGGCCGAGCAGCTTGCCAATGCGATGGCCGCGCAATGCATGCTCTGGCAGACTTCGCCCGCCGCGACCGAGATCGAGCAGGTCATGGTCCGCTGGCTGCGCGACGCGCTGGGGCTGGCCGGGCATTTCACGGGCACGATCCACGACGCCGCCACCACGGCCACCTTCTGCGCGGTGCTGACCATGCGCGAACGCGCGCTGGGCTGGACCGGGCTGACGCAGGGGTTGGCGGGCCAGGCGCGCCCGCGTATCTATGCCTCCGACCAGACCCATTCGTCGATCGACAAGGCGGTACGCATGGCCGGGATCGGGCAGGAGAACCTGATGAAGCTGCCGGTTCGCGCGGATCTGGGCATGGACCCCGACGCATTGGCCCGCGCCGTCGCCGCGGATCGCGACGCGGGGCATTTGCCGGCGGGTGTGGTGGTCTGCGTCGGTGGCACCTCGGTCGGCGCCATCGACCCGGTGCGCGAGGTGCTGGAGGTCGCGCGGGCCGAGGGGCTCTATACGCATGTCGATGCCGCCTGGGCCGGCTCGGCGATGATCTGCCCGGAATTCCGCGCGCTCTGGGACGGCGTGGACCTGGCCGATTCGATCGTCTTCAACCCGCATAAATGGCTGGGCGCGCAGTTCGACTGTGCCGTGCAGTTCCTGTCCGATCCCGGCCCGCAGATCCGCACGATGGGCCTGCGTCCCGACTACCTGCAAACGCCGGGAGCGGAGGAGATCACGAATTTCAACGAATGGACGGTGCCGCTCGGCCGCCGGTTCCGGGCGCTCAAGCTGTGGTTCCTGCTGCGCGCCGAGGGGCTGGAGGGGCTGCGCGCGCGCATCCGCGACCATGTCGCCTGGAGCCGCGAGTTGGCCGGGCGGTTGCAGGACGATCCGCGCTTCGAGATCGTCACCGCCTCGCCCCTGTCGCTCCTGAGCTTCCGGCTGACCGGGGACGATGCCGATGCCCGGACCGAGGCGCTGCTGGAGCGGGTGAACGATGACGGGCGGATTTACCTCACCCTGACCCGCCATGCGGGCCGCCCGGTGATCCGCGTCGCGGTGGGCGGCTGGGCGACGACCCACGCCGATGTGCTGGCGGTTCATGATGTGCTGGGAGAACTGGCCGGGAGTGACGACTGAACCGCGAACGAAAACGGGCGGCCCGAAGGCCGCCCGCTGGTCATCCATTCCGTGAGCGTGGCCGGTCAGCGGCCGATGCCGTTCATCGGGTCGATCTCCGAGGGGGAGTCATTCTCGTAACGATACTCGGAAGTCCAGGGGTCGATATGCGGCGCATCCCGGTATTCGGAACTCCAGGGGTCGATATGCGGTGCGTCGAAGACCTCCGAACCGCCCTTGAGAGGGCTGGACACGCCGCCCGCGAAGGCGGTTCCGGCGGTGGCGGCAACGATGGCGAGTGCACTCAGAATACGCATGGTACTGTCTCCTTTTCAGGTCAGGTCGGCCGGATGATCCGCGCCTTTGATGACCCTCATCTGGGGTCTGATTTCCGTGGTGAAACCCCCTGTCCCGCGCCTGTGAAAAGGCCCTCACGCCGACTCATGAAAAGGTGAAATCACAGCATTGTTTCAAACACTTGAAAAGAAAACGGGCAGCACCACGGCTGCCCGTTCCGGACTGGTTTCCGTGCGGTCCGCGATCAGGGATCGGGGCGTGTGATCTTGTCCGCGTCGATGGCGTGTGCGTAGGTCGCGGCGGCACCGGCGGGGTTGATCTGTGCGGTGGTGCCCGCGAACATCGCTGCGGCCGGAAGCGCGGCCGCGACGGCCAGCGCGATGAGGGTCGGAATACGCATGGGTCTCGTCCTTTCCTTTGCATCTGCGGCGCGGCGCCTCCGCGCCTTCATGCCTTCGAAATGGGAAGCGCCCCGGCTCGGAAAAGAGGCGTTGGCGCGCAAGTGATCCGGCCCACACGGCGGATCGGCCTGCCGTGATTTCCGTTCACGCGCCGGTGCCCCCGGACATGAACGGTTGCGGCTCAGAGATGCGGGTGCGCGCCGCGGCGCAGGTCGATGCTGCGGCGCCGGTCGGTGTCATGCAGGTCGATCGCAGGCACATGGGCGACCGCGATCACAGGCCCCGCCCCGCGCGCGGCGTTGCGCGCCGCGATGGCGGAACTGAGGCTGGCCATGATGAAGAGGGTCAAGACGAGAAGGCGCATCGGATCCTCCTTTCTGGCAGGCAGGCGCGGAGATCGCATTTCCGGCACTGATCATCAGATAGGAGGGCGCGCCCTGTTCGGGAAGGCGTCCGCCGGGTCATGTGAAAACCCGGTCACGACTGCGCCGGGCGGTGTGATGCGAAAGGCGGCCCCGGCGTGGGGACCGCCCCGAAGGATCAGAACCGGTAGGAGGCGCGGACCCGCAGCGTGGTGCCGTCCAGATCGCCGCCCGTGGCGGTGATGTTGTCCACCTCGTGATAGAGCAGATCGGCGCCCAGCACCCAGTTGTCGTTGAACTGGTAGTCCACGCCGCCGCCGACGAGCCAACCAAGCTCGTCGAAATTCGAGCCGCCGGCGCTGCCATCGGCATAGACCGCACCGACCGTGCCGTAAACGAAGTAGCGCCCCAGATCCGGCCCCGCGCGGAGCTTGAGCCGGACCAGCGTGTCCAGCTCGCCATTGGTGCCGACATCGATATCGGTGATGTCGGCATCGACCTCGGCGCCGATGACGAATCTGCCGAAATCGTGGTTGTAGCCGGCATGCACGCCGCCCAGCACGCTGTCGTCGTCACCGCTGAGCCCGCCGCCATCGGTGTCGAAATCGCCCCAGCCGATCTGGACACCGACATAGGGTCCGGTCCAGTCGCCGATCCCACGTGTCGATTTGACCACGCCGAAGCGAGGCTTCTCCGGCGCGTTGAAGGACAGCCGCGTCGGCTCCGCGCCGGCGCCGGGACTGGCGAAATCGTCCGCCGCCACAGCCGGGCCGGCGAGAAGGGTTCCGAGGGCAAGAATACTGAGACGGCGCATGGGTCATGTCCTTTCGATCTGTCTGCGGGTTGCGAGGGCGGGATCGTCCTCTCCCGTCAGCAGATGGGGCGGCTTTCGCCCCTTGAAAGTCATGCTCCGCGCCTTGTGACGGCGCGCTCACGCGCACGCCGCCGTTCGTGACGCTGACCCGTCCGGCCCGTCACCACGCCGCGATGGGCGCCGGGTGGTTGGGACGGCGCAGCGTGGCGCCGCCCCTGGTCCGGCACCGGCAGGTGATATCAGAAGCGGTAGGAGGCGCGTGCCCGCACCACCGTGCCGTCCAGATCGTCGCCCGCAGGGGTCACGTCCTCGAACTCCTGGTAGAGCACATCGCCGCCAATGATCCAGTTCGGGGTGAGCTGGTAGTCGAGCCCCGCTCCGGCGGTGTAGCCCCATTCGCTGAAACCGGACCCGCCGGCGCTGCCATCGGCGTAGGCCGCGCCCACCGTGCCGTAGAGAAAGGTGCGCCCCAGATCGGGACCGGCACGCAGTTTCAGCCGGGTGATCGTGTCAACCCCGCCGCCGCCTGCGAAATCCACATCGGCGCCGTCGATCTCGGCCTCGCCGCCCAGGACGAAATTGCCGAAATCATGATTGTAGCCGCCGTGGATACCGCCCACGACGCCCTCGTCGCTGGCATTGAGCCCGGCGCCGTCGGCGTCGAAATCGCCGAAGCCGAGCTGCACACCGCCATAGAAGCCGCCCCAGTCGCCTCCGGTCCGGACCGGCGCGGGGGCGGGGGCGGGTTGCGTAACGATCGGCTCCTGCGGCGCGGGCGCGGTGCTGCCGGCATGGGCCACGGCAGAGCCGAGGCCATAGGTGGTTGCGGTCAGAATGGTCAAGATACGCATGATACCCTCCTGTAACCGGGCGCGGAATGCACCCGGATTACTGCTTTGTTGCGTTCGGCAGAAATGGTGACCGTGCGGGTGAATGTAACCCGTGCCGTCACCATGCGCGGCAGCGCGCCGAAACCGGCCCGCCGCGCTGCGCAGGTTTCCGCCGAAAAGGAAATTACTCCAAAACCGACGTTCTGGCGCAAAGAGAACAGACAGGGGCGCCACGCGCCGCTCAAATGCCGAAAAGTGGCAGGGAGACGGCCGATGTCGGACCACGACTGGCTGATCGCGCTGGTCGCACGGACGATCGGTGCTGCAAGGGGGCTGGCCGCGCGCGGTCGGCCGGGACGTCGCGCCACGCGCGCCGCCCGTACCTGATCCCAACTCCAATACTGGAATATCAAGATGAGCAAAGACACCACTCGCCGTGCCGGGGGCCGTGCCGCGCGCGTCGCCCTGCGCGCCGCTCCCCTGGCCGAAGACATCCGCCCCGTCCAGCCCGGCATGTCCGGCGGCACCTACCGGCCGCTGACCGACGCGGGGATGGCCCGTATCCACGAGGCAGCACTTCAGGCGCTCGAGGAAATCGGCCTGGCCGATGCGCCGCCAAGCGGCGTGCTGGCGCTGACCGGCGCAGGCGCCGTTCAGGGCGACGACGGGCGCATCCGCTTTCCCCGCGCGCTGGTCGAGGACATGCTTGCGGTCGCCGCACGCGAGATCACTCTTTTCGGCCGCGAGCCGTCGCGCGATCTGCGCATCGGCGGCGGGCGGGTGCATTACGGCACCGCCGGCGCGGCGGTCCATCTGGTCGATGTGGAAGGCCGCACCTACCGCGACAGCACCGTGCAGGACATCTACGACGCCGCGCGCATCGCCGACCGGCTGGACAACATCCATTTCCTGCAACGGCCGATGGTGGCGCGCGACATCCCGGACAATTTCGAGATGGATCTCAACACGATCTACGCCTGTTGCCGGGGCACGACGAAACATGTCGGCGTCAGCTTCACCGAACGGGGCTTCGTGGATGGCTGTTTCGAGCTGATCCACGTTATCGCCGGGGGCGAGGACGCGTGGCGCGCGCGGCCCTTCATCTCCAACTCCAACTGTTTCGTCGTGCCGCCGATGAAATTCGCCACCGAAAGCTGTCTGGTGATGGAGCGCTGCATCGCCCAGGGGATGCCGGTTCTGCTGCTTTCCGCCGGGCAGGCAGGGGCCACCGCGCCCGCCGCCATCGCCGGCGCCGTGGTGCAGGCGATTGCGGAATGCCTGGCCGGGATGGTCTATGTCAACGCGATCCGCCCCGGACATCCGGCGATCTTCGGGACCTGGCCTTTCGTGTCGGATCTGCGCTCGGGCGCGATGTCGGGCGGCTCGGGCGAACAGGCGCTGCTGACGGCGGCCTGCTCGCAGATGCACGGCTATTATGGCCTGCCGGGCGGCGCGGCGGCGGGGATCGCGGACGCCAAGCTGCCGGACATGCAGGCCGGGTGGGAGCAGATGTGTTCCAACGTCATGGCCGGGCTCTCGGGGCTCGACATGGTCTACGAGGCCGCGGGGATGCATGCCTCGCTGCTGGGCTTCTGCCTGGAGAGCCTGATCCTGGGCGACGACCTGATCGGGCAGGCACTGCGCTGCGTGCGCGGCGTCGAGGTGACCGAAGACAGCGTCAGCCTGGAGGCAATGCGCGCGGTGTGCCTGGGCGGGCCGGGTCATTACCTGGGCCATGCGCAGACACTCTCGCTCATGCAGCGCGACTACATCTACCCCGCCCTGGGCGACCGCACGAGCCCCAAGGAATGGGCCGAGGTGGGCAAGCCCGATCTGTTGAAGGCGGCGACCGCACGCAAGCTGGAGATCCTCTCGCAGCCCGCGCCTGCGGCCTTCCCGCCGGATCTGGATCGCGCGCTGCGTGAGCGGTTCCCGATCCGATTGCCTGTGTAAGGCGGGCGCGCCAGGCGGTTGATCTCCCCGCCTGTTAGCGCCAACATGCAGGGGAGACCGCAGCGGAGAGCCCATGCCCCTCGACAATCGCATCCATGCCGTGACCGAGCGGATCCGCGACCGCTCCCGCGAGAGCCGCGCGGCCTATCTGGAGAAAATCCGGCGCGCCGCCGAAGACGGCCCGCGCCGGGCACATCTCAGTTGCTCCAACCAGGCCCATGCCTATGCCGCGACCGGACCCGACAAGGACATGCTGGCCGAACACCGCGCACCCAATCTGGCCATCGTGACCGCCTATAACGACATGCTTTCGGCGCATCAGCCGTTCGAGGGGTTCCCCGCCCGCATCCGCGAGGCCGCGCGGCGCGCCGGGGGCACCGCGCAGGTGGCGGGCGGCGTGCCGGCTATGTGCGATGGCATCACGCAAGGCCAGACGGGGATGGAGCTCAGCCTTTTCTCGCGCGATGTGATTGCGCTCGCCGCCGGGGTCGCGCTGTCGCATAACACCTTCGACGCCGCGGTCTTCCTGGGGGTCTGCGACAAGATCGTGCCGGGCCTCGTGATCGCGGCGGCGAGTTTCGGGCACCTGCCCGCCGTCTTCCTGCCCGCCGGCCCGATGACCAGCGGCCTGCCCAATGACGAGAAGGCGCGCGTCCGCCAGCAATTCGCCGCGGGCGAAGTGGACCGCGACGCGCTGATGGAGGCCGAGATGGCCTCCTATCACGGGCCGGGCACATGCACCTTCTACGGCACCGCGAATTCCAACCAGATGCTGATGGAACTGATGGGCCTGCACTTGCCGGGCGCGAGTTTCGTCAACCCCAACACGCCGTTGCGCGACGCGCTGACGGATGCGGGCACCGCCCGCGCGCTGGAGATCACGGCACTCGGCAACGATTACCGCCCGGCGGGCGAGATCCTGGACGAGCGCGCCTTCGTCAACGGCATCGCAGGGCTGATGGCCACCGGCGGCTCGACCAATCTGGTGATCCATCTGGTCGCGATGGCGCGGGCTGCGGGCATCGTGCTCGACATCGCCGATTTTGCGGATATCTCCGCCACGGTGCCGCTGATGGCGCGGGTCTATCCCAACGGGCTTGCCGATGTGAACCATTTCCACGCAGCGGGCGGGCTGGCCTATCTGATCGGCGAATTGCTGGACGCGGGTCTCCTGCACGAGGATGTGCGCACCGTCGCGGGCGACGGACTGTCGCATTACACGCGCGAGCCGAAGCTCAAGGACGGCGCGCTGGTCTGGGGGGACGGCGCGCGCACGACCCGAAACGACAGGATACTGCGCCCTGCCGGCACCCCGTTTCAGGACACTGGCGGGCTCGCGCGGCTGGAAGGCAATCTGGGCCGCGGGGTGATCAAGATCTCCGCCGTCGCGCCTGAGCATCGCGCGATCACCGCCCCGGCGCTTGTCTTCCACGATCAGGAAGCGGTGAAACAGGCGTTCCGCGACGGCGCGCTGGACCGCGACTGCATCGTGGTGCTGCGCTTCCAG
Source organism: Maritimibacter sp. 55A14 (assembly GCF_003122205.1). Lineage (GTDB taxonomy): Bacteria > Pseudomonadota > Alphaproteobacteria > Rhodobacterales > Rhodobacteraceae > QEYE01. The sequence goes on along the minus strand of NZ_QEYE01000006.1, from coordinate 90,646 downwards.
GGTCCGCGCGCCAACGGCATGCCGGAGTTGCACGCGCTCACCCCCGTCCTGTCAGTCGTGCAAAGCCGAGGCCACGAGGTGGCGTTGGTCACCGACGGGCGGATGTCGGGTGCCTCGGGCAAGGTTCCGGCCGCGATCCACCTGTCCCCCGAGGCCGCCGAGGGCGGGGTGATCGCGCGGCTGCGCGACGGCGACATGATCCGGCTGGACGCCGATGCGGGGCGGCTGGAAGTGCTGACCGAAGGCGTGGAGGCGCGCGAGCCCGCAGCACCCGACCTCTCGGCCAATGCCAGCGGTCTGGGGCGCGAGCTTTTCGAGGTCTTCCGCCGTTCGGTCGGCCCGGCGACCGAGGGCGCGGGGGTCGTGGTCTGATGGCCGCGATGACGCCCCGTGAAAGCGCCGCCGTGCTGCGCGGCATCTGCGCGCGGACCCCGGTGATCCCGGTCATGGAAATCCATGACGCCGGGCGCGCCCGGCCGCTGGCCGAGGCGCTGCTGGCCGGGGGCCTGAGTGTGCTGGAGGTCACGCTGCGCACCCCCGCCGCCGAGGCCGCGCTGCGCGAAATGGCGCAGGTGCCGGGTGCGGTGGTGGGCGCGGGCACGCTTCTGACGCCCTGCGATGTGGCGCGCGCGGTCGAGGCGGGCGCGGATTTCGGCGTCTCGCCCGGCGCCACCCCGCGGCTGATCGAGGCAGCGCTCGACGCGGGGCTGCCGCTGCTGCCCGGCGCGGTCACGCCCAGCGAGATGATGCGGCTTCTGGAGGAGGGCCATGACATGCTGAAATTCTTCCCCGCCGCGGCCTCGGGCGGGGCGTCCGCGCTGGCGGCCATCGCGGCGCCGCTGCCCCAACTGGCCTTCTGCCCGACCGGCGGCGTGACCGAGGCCAACGCGCCGGATTATCTGGCACTGCCCAACGTGCTCTGCGTGGGCGGGTCCTGGACGGCGCCGCGCGCATTGGTGGAGGCCGAAGACTGGCCCGCGATCGAGCGCCTTGCGCACCGCGCCGCCGGTCTGGCCCATCGACTGCGGGCAGGCTGAACCACCGTCCATCAGGGGCTTGCCGTTGCCTCGGCCGGGCGGCATGGTTCGCCCAAGCGCGACAGGGAGTCTGAACCGATGATCACCGACTGGGACCAGGCCTATTCCAATGTCGATCATGTCTCGGATTCCGCGACCTATCCCGACCGCTGGCAGGCCGCAGCGACAGCATTCCGCACCGACATGGCCGCGGCCGGGCGGATGGAGGAAAATCTACCCTACGGCACAGCACCGCGGCAGGTCTTCGACCTCTTCCATCCGGTGCGCAGCCCGCTGGGGCTCGCCGTTTTCGTGCATGGCGGCTATTGGCGGCGCTTCGACAAGACCTTCTGGTCGCATCTGGCCACCGGCGCGCTGGCGCAGGGCTGGGCGGTGGCGATCCCCTCCTACACGCTGGCACCCGAGGCCCGCCTGTCCCGGATGACGCAGGAGATCGGGCAGGCCGTCTCGGCAGCCGCCCAACGTGTCGCCGGGCCGGTCCGGCTGGCCGGGCATTCCGCAGGCGGGCAGCTTGTGGCGCGGATGGTCTGCACCGACACGCCCCTGACGCCGGAGGTTGCGGCGCGGATCGACCATGTCCTGACGATCAGCGGCGTGCATGACCTGCGCCCGCTCCTGAAAACCGCGATAAATGACGATATCCGCCTGGATGCTGCCGAGGCGGAGGCGGAAAGCCCGGCTCTGCTTACCCCCCGGCCCGGTGCGCGCGTCACCGCCTGGGCGGGTGCGGGCGAACTGCCGGAATTTGTGCGCCAGACCGATCTTCTGGCCAATATCTGGACCGGCCTCGGCGCCTGTACGCGGCTGGTCCACGCGCCGGGGCGGCATCATTTCAACGTGATCGCTCCGCTGGAGGAGCCCGATTCGCTGCTGACCGACGCGCTGACCGGCGCCGATGGCTGGCCCGGCTGAGGAATCCTGAGCGGCGTGCCATGTCGGGAACGGACAAGACAGGCCGGCCCCGGATCGTGCCTCTGAATGGCATCCCGAGCGACATAAGGACCCGTGCAATGCCCCGCCTCTCGATCCGCGAAAGCGCCGCCTCATGAAGCTCGGCATCTGGCAATGCGCCGCGGGCGGGCAGAGCCTGGAGACCCGGCTCGCCCGGCTCGACGCGGCACTCGCGGGCCGCGGCGCGGATATGGTCGTCTGCCCTGAGCTTTTCCTGTCGGGCTACAATATCGGCGGTGCGGTGGCCGACCGCGCCGACCCCTGCGGCGGGCCCGGCTTCCAAGCGGTGGCCGCGATCGCGCACCGGCATGGCTGCGCCATCGCCTTTGGCTATCCCGAACGCGGTGCGGACGGCGCGCTTTACAATGCCGCTTCCGTGGCGGGGCCGGACGGGACGCTGCTGGCCAATCACCGCAAGCGGCTCAATGCGCCGGGCTCCTTCGAGGGCGACTGGTTCGCCGATGGCGCCGAACAGACGCTTTTCGACTGGGGCGGTCTGCGCCTGGCGCTTCTGATCTGCTACGAGGTGGAGTTCCCCGAAACCGTGCGCGACGCGGCGCGCGCCGGGGCGCAGATCGTCCTGGTGCCCACGGCGCTGAGCGATCAGTGGCCTGTCGTCGCGCGCAAGCTGATCCCCACCCGCGCCTTCGAGAACGGGGTCTGGCTGGCCTATGCCAACCATGCCGGGACGGAAGACGGGCTGCGCTATCTGGGCGGCAGCCGGATCGTCGCCCCCGATGGCGGCACCGCTGCCGAGGCCGGGGCGCAGGAGGCGCTGATCATGGCCGATCTCGACCCCGCGCGGGTTGCTGCCGCGCAGGCCCGCCTTCCCTATCTGAGCGATCTGGACCGGCTCGCGCGCAGTTGAATTCGCCCCGCGCACTGGGATAGACGCTGCACAGAAGCCGCTCAGAGAAAGGCAAAGCCATGGATTTCGCACTCCGAGACATACTCGCAGCCCGCAAGGCGATCCGGGGGGTGGCCGATTCCACGCCCTTCGTGCCCTCCTCCTATATGACCGAGGTCGCGGGTCATGACTTCCTGCTCAAGCTGGAGAACATGCAGCCCATCGGCGCCTTCAAGCTCAGGGGGGCGATGAACGCGGTGATGGCGCTCCCCGAGGACACGCCGGGCGTGACCTGCTGTTCCACCGGCAACCACGGCCGCGGCGTGGCCTTCGCGGCGCGCAACCGCGGCATCCGGGCGGTGATCTGCATGTCGAAACTGGTCCCGCAGGCCAAGGTGGACGGCATCCGCGCGCTGGGGGCGGAGGTTCGCATCATCGGCACCAGCCAGGACGACGCGCAGGCCGAGGCCGAGCGGCTCGTCGCCGAGGAAGGATTGACCGAGGTCTCGCCCTTCGACGACCCGCGGGTGATCGCCGGGCAAGGCACGATCGGGCTGGAAATGCTGGAGGCGCGCCCCGATCTGGACATGCTGCTGGTGCCGCTTTCGGGCGGCGGGCTGGCGGCGGGCGTCGCGGTCGCGGCCAAGACGATCAACCCGCGCATCCGGGTGATCGGCGTGTCGATGGACCGGGGGCCCGCGATGCACCTCTCCATCGCGGCGGGCGGCCCGGTGGAGGTGGAGGAAGTGCCGAGCCTCGCCGACAGCCTGGGCGGCGGTATCGGTCTGGCGAACAAGCTCTCCTTCCCGCTCTGCCGCGACCACCTGGACGGTACGGTTCTGGTGACCGAGGAGGAGATATACCACGCCATGCAGACGCTTTATTACGAGGACCGGATCGTGGCCGAAGGCGCCTGCGTGGTGGGCATCGCGGCGATGCTGGCCGACAAGCTCGACGCGCCGCGCGGGCCGGTCGGCACCATCGTTACCGGGCGCAACCTGGACATGGAGATGTTCACACGGGTCGTCACCGGCCAGGATATCGAGCTGGGAGATTACACCGTGAAGGGCGCGCCCTACGCGCGGAAGGTCTAGAGGCACGTCTCGAAAGTCCGAAACCAGAGCGGCGACGATGGCCCTCGCGGTCTCTGGAACATTCGGAGACGCACCGTACTAGGCCAACCGGTCGGGGCGGTCCGGCGATTGCGCAGCGGGCTGTGCCACGCCGCCGATCCACACCGCGCGGGGCCGCAATTCGCCGTCGAGCGCCACCATGTCGGCCCGCGCGCCGGGGCGCAGATGGCCGCGCGCATCTTCCAGACGCAGCAAGCGCGCGGGATAGAGTGCGGCCATGCGCAGGGCCTCCTCCACCGGCAGACCCAGATGTGTCGCGGCGTAGCGCAGGGCCGAAGCCATATCCAGATCGGACCCGGCAAGCGTGCCATCCTCCAGCTCCAGCCGCCCGCCACGCCTCCGGACCGGCCGGCCATTGAGCGTGAAGCCGTCGGTGCCGCCGCCCACGCAGGCCATCGCGTCGGTCACAAACGTCACCTGCCCGGCAGGTTTGGCCCGGATCGCGATGCGGCAGGCGGCGGGATGGACGTGATGGCCATCCGCGATCAGCCCGCAGGTCACGCCGGGATGGTCGAGTGCGGCGCCCGCGAGCCCCGGCGCGCGATGGCCCAGCCCGCTCATCGCGTTGAAGATATGAGTGACGGCGCGCGCACCCGCCGAAAAGGCCCGCCAGGCCATTTCGTAGTCACAGTCACTATGCCCCAGGCTGACCAGCACGCCCGCATCGACGAGCCGCCGGATATCCGCCAGGCTCGCACTTTCCGGGGCAAGAGTCGTCAGCACCACGCCCAGATCGCGACGCGCCAGCCGCTCATGATCGGACTCCTCCATCGGGCGGATGAAGCCCGCCTCATGGGCACCCTGGCGGGCAAGGCTCAGATGCGGTCCCTCGAAATGAATGCCCGCGATCGAGGCCATGCCCGCCGCGCGGGCCGCGGCAACGGCGGCGGCGGCGGCGTCCATCGCCTCGGGCGCGTCGGTGATCAGCGTCGGCAGGAGCGTCGTGGTGCCACAGGCCGCATGGGCGCGCGCGATGGTGGCGATCCCTTCCGCCGAGGGGGAGTCGTTGAACATTACGCCGCCACCGCCATTGACCTGCCAGTCGATGAAGCCCGGCGCCAGCGTCACATCGCCCAGATCGGTGAGCGATCCCCCGGATTCATTGCGCGGGCGGATGCCCTGCACCACGCCCGCCGAGACGTGGAGAACGGCATCGCGGTGCATGGTATCACCGTCGAAAATCTTATCGGCCGCAAAGTGTTCCACACCGTTCTTCATGCGCAATGCCCCAGGCCCTGACGCAGCGCGATCACCGCGCCGTTCATCGCGTCGCCGGCGGGTTCCACGAGCAAGGCGGCGGTGTCCGCGTGCAGCATCGGCGCGATCCGGCGCCCCACCGAACCCAGCACTGCGACCCGCTCCGCGCCATGCGCCGCGCAGAGCCGCACCAGCCGCGCCGTCTCCTCCGCCGCACGGGCCAGGATCGCTTCGGCCTCCGGCGTGCCGTGCTCGGCCGCGTCGAAGACCCGCGGCGCAAGCTGCGCGAAATCGCGCGGCGCGGCGCCCTGCGCCCAGTCCATGACGGTTTGCGGACTTGCCCCTGCCGCCTTCAGCACCGCGGCGGCGAATGGCGGCGGCGCGCCCGGCTCGTCATGCGCCCGCAACGCCGCGCGCAGCGCCCGCCGCCCGATATCGGCGCCGCTGCCGAAATCATCCAGCGCGAAGCCCCAGCCGCCGATCTCGGTCAGCCGCCCCTCGACCAACACTGCGGCGGCCGCACCGGTTCCCTGTATCACGATGCCGCCGTCCTCGCCGCCGAACGCGCCCAAGAGTGCCGCGTAGCCATCTGATACAATACATGTTTCTGCGAATGGAGGGGCGAAGGCAAAAAACCGCGACCGGGCATCAGGTGTGGCCCCGGCGAGCCCCAGGACTGCCCGGCAATCGGCCAGCGCCGCGGGCGCCTTACCCGCGGTGGCGAGCGCGTCACGCGCCACGGCCAGAACCGCCTCGAACGGCGCGCGGCCGTCCCCGGCCATCAGGTTTGCCGGCCCGCCGGTAACCTCCGCCAGAACGCCTGTTCCGTTCACAAGGCGGGCGCGGCAACCGGAGCCGCCGCCGTCAACTGCCAGGATCAGATCAGATGTCATCGCGGCCCTCTGCTTTAGCGGCCGCGCCATCATGCCGGCGACCGCCGGCCGGTATGGCGGCGGCGCCGGACGCGGGCGGCCTGACCCATCTATAGCCAAGAGCCGCGGTACTTGGGAAGCGCGGGACGCGTCGAAGCACAAAAGCAAGGGCAATGGCGCACCCGAGAGGATTCGAACCTCTGGCCTCTGCCTTCGGAGGGCAGCGCTCTATCCAGCTGAGCTACGGGTGCTCCGTGCGCGGGGGTATAGCCGCTCGCCCTGCGCCCTGCAATCGCAAACTCAGGCGAAAAGTTCGTGGCAAAGCTCCAGCGCCTCGACCAGCGTATCGACCTCGGCTTCGGTGTTGTAGAGCCCGAAGGAGGCCCGGCAGGTCGCGGTCACGCCCAGATGCGCCATGAGCGGTTGCGCGCAGTGATGGCCCGCGCGCACCGCCACGCCTTTCTTGTCGAGAACGGTGGAAATGTCATGCGCATGCGCGGCGCCGTCCAGCGTGAAGGAGAAGATCGCCCCCTTGGAGGCGGAATTGCCCTGCACGCTCAGCCAGTTCAGTCCCCCGAGCCGCTGGCGCGCGTAATCGGTCAGCCGCGCCTCATGGGCGGCGATATTCTCCATCCCCAGCCCCATCATGTAGTCGAGCGCGACGCCGAACCCGATGGTCTGCACGATGCCCGGCGTGCCGGCCTCGAATTTCATCGGCGGATCGTTGTAGCTGACGGTGTCGCGCGTCACCTCGCGGATCATGTCGCCGCCGCCCATGAAGGGGCGCATCTCGGCCAGTCGGTCGGCCCGCGCATAGAGCGCGCCCGACGCGGACGGACCATAGAGCTTGTGCCCGGTGATGGCGTAGAAGTCGCACCCGATATCCTGCACGTCCACCGGCCCATGCACCGCACCCTGGCTGCCATCGACCAGCACCGGCACGCCCTCGGCCCGCGCGCCCCGGCAGATCGCCTTCACATCGACCCGCGTGCCCAGCACGTTCGACATATGCGTGACCGCCACCAGACGCGTGCGGGGACCTATCGCGTCCAGCACCGCCTGGGGATCGAGATCGCCATTGCCATCCACCTCGACCCATTTCAGCACCACGCCCTGACGTTCGCGCAGGAAATGCCAGGGCACGATGTTGGCGTGGTGTTCCATCACCGACAGCACGATCTCGTCGCCCGGCTCCAGCCGCGGCGCGGCCCAGCCATAGGAGACGAGGTTGATCGCCTCGGTGGTGCCGGAGGTGAACACGATCTCCTGGTCGGAGGCGGCGTTCAGGAAGCCGCGGATCTTGCCACGCACGGCCTCGTATTTCTCGGTCGCGAGGTTGGACAGGAAGTGCAGGCCCCGATGCACGTTGGAATATTCCTGCGCATAGGCCTGCGTGATCGCGTCGATGACCACCTGCGGCTTCTGCGCCGAGGCACCGTTGTCGAGATAGACCAGCGGCTTGTCGTTCACCTCGCGCGAGAGGATCGGGAAGTCGTTTCGGATAGTGTTCACGTCATACACTTGGCATTCCCCCAGGTATGAGCACGGAGAGCAGGGCCAGCACGACGCTGAGCCCGAGGATGATGGCGAAAGCCGAGATCACGATGCCGACGAAGACGTGAAACCCCGACTCGAAGCCGTGCAGTTCGGTGACGAACTGCGTCAGCAGCCAGAAAAAGAGCAGCAGCGAGGCGATCCCGATCAGCCCGGCGACCGGAGGCGCGACCAGAAGCGCGAAGAACTGGATGATCTGAATCGCCAGGTTGATCATCTGAAGCCAGACGATCAGCTTCAGCGCCCCAAGAAAATCGCCCTTGCCGCCGAAGGCCCGGCCGATCCGGTCCACTGCGGTGACGGTGACGACCAGCAGGCCGGCCTGAATACCGGCATTGAGGAACGGCGAGGCCATGATCGTGGCCATCGGCCCCGCACCGCCCAGCGGCATCAGGAAATTGGAGACCTGCGAGACGATCACGCTGGCGACGACCAGAACGCCGGCGATCTGCCACAGCTCCGTCCTGTTCAGTGGCCATGCAAGCACGGCGCGCGCGCCTTCCCGCGGGGCTTTCAATGTCAGCCGCGCGAGGCCGGTGAAAGTGTCTAGCATGGGTTGCCCGGATTTGTATTGGTCCCTGCCCTCGAAGGTAGAACGCCTGCAGGGGGCAAACAAGGGCGCCCGGTGCGCGGTGGCGCTGTGCCGCGGCAATGATCCGGGGTGCGGCTCATGCCACGCCGCCTTCCGCGCGCACGGCTTCCCTCAGCCCCGCGCCCCAGAATACGAGGAAGGCCAGCCCCGCCAGGAAACCGGTGATCTCCAATGCCTGACCGGGGCCGATGAACCCCGCCACCAGCCCGCGCAGCAGCATTAGCGGAGCCGCCGCCAGAACCGCCCAGAAAAGCGCGACCCGCGCTACCAGACCGGTGATCCGGCGCCCGAGGAGGCGCGGCAGGGTCCAGCCGAACGCGGCCAGCATGTAAAAGAGCAGCGGCGCGAGCAGCAGGCTGCCCAAGGCCGCCCCGGCGGCCAGCGCCTCGAAAGGCGGCTCGCCGCCCGAGAGATGCGCATGCCGCGCCAATTCGGGCAGTTGCGCCGCGAAGATCAGCGCCAGCGCCGCCATCAGCCAGGCCAGTACCCGCGCCTCGGTCGGCCCTTCCGCGAGGTTCTGCCGCGCCACCGCGCACGGCGCGACGTAGCTGCGCAGCACACGGCGCGCCGTCGACATCACTCAGTCCCGGCGCCGCGCCAGCCAGCCGGTCAGCCGCTCGCTCAGCGCCACGGTCAGGCGGTCGTCCTCGATCTCGTCGAAAGCCTCCGCGAGGAAGGCCAGCACCAGCATGTCCTGTGCCTCGGAGCGTGGCACACCGCGCGCGCGCAGGTAGAAGAGCAGCTCCTCGTCGATCGCGCCGCAGGTCGAGCCGTGACTGCACTGCACGTCGTCGGCGTAGATCTCGAGTTCCGGCTTGGCATAGAACTGGCTGTCATCGTCCAGCAGCAGCGCCTGACTGATCTGGTAGCCATCGGTGCGCTGCGCGTCGGGCTTGACAAGGATCTTGCCCTGGAAGACCCCGGCCGCGCCATTGCGCAGCACCTTCTTGAAGACCTGGCGGCTCTCGCAATCTTGCGCGTCATGGGTGACGAAGACGGTGTCGTCCTGATGAAATTCGCCGTCGCCGACCGCCGCACCCGCGATATGGGCCGTCGCGCGGTCGCCGGTCAGTTCCACCACCTGTTCGTTGCGGGTCATCATGCCGTTGACGGTCAGCGTGAAGGACTTGAAGACGCTTTCCGCGCCCAGCCGGGCGAAGAGATGCGTGGCCGCCCGGCGCTCATGGTCGCGGCCTTGGGCGCGGACATGGTGGAACCTGCCGCCATCGGCCACGTCCACCTCCATCACCTTGGTGAAGCGCGCGGCTGCCGGTCCGTTCTCCAGAATCGTCAGGACCGCCCCCTTTTCCACCCGGATGACATGGTGGAGCATCGCGTCGGAGCTCTCTGATTCATGGAGATAAATCAGGCTCACCGGCTTGGGCGCGGCGCCGCTGGCACGGATCACGATCCCGTCCTCCGCCAGCGCCGTGTTGAGCGCCGCGAGCGGCCGGTCGACGGGTGTCTGCCCGCGCTCCTCCAGCACGCCGTAAAGGTCCCTGGCCCAGTGGATGTCCGTCGCCGTGGCTTCGGCCAGGGTGGTGATCTCCAGATGCTCCAGCGCCAGGGCGTCCGAGGCGACCCGGTCCAGCACGCCGTCACGGAAGACGACCTTCAGCCGGTCGATACCATCGAAGAGCGGGGGCTCTTCATTGACGAAGACCGCAGCCTGCGGGGCTTCGGGCTGCACCAGCGTTTGCGGGTTGGTGAATTTCCAGTACTCGTCGCGTCGTCCCGGAAGGCCCTGCGCGCGCAGCCTTGAAAGCGCCCCCTCGCGGGCATCGCGGGCCCATTTCGCGCCCGCCGGCAGCGGCCGCCCGTCCAGACGAGCCATCGCGGCGTCAAGTTTCGCCTGTACCAGCGCCGCCATCAGGCCACCTCCGCCTTCAGATCGGCATAACCGTGCTCCTCGACCTCGAGCGCCAGTTCCGGGCCTCCGGTCTTGATGATCCGGCCTTCGGACATGATATGCACCACGTCCGGCTCGATATGGTTCAGCAGCCGCTGGTAATGGGTGATGACCAGGAAGGACCGCCCGGCGTCGCGCAGCGCGTTCACGCCGTTGGCCACCAGCTTCATTGCATCCACATCGAGCCCGCTGTCGGTTTCGTCGAGCACGCACATGCGCGGCTCCAGAACCGCCATTTGCAGGATTTCGTTGCGCTTCTTCTCACCGCCGGAAAAGCCCACGTTGACCGGCCGCTTGAGCATATCGGCGTCGATCTCAAGTTCCTTGGCCTTCTCCCTGATAAGTTTCAGGAAATCGGCCGAGGACATCTCGGCCTCGCCGCGCGCCTTGCGCTGCGCATTGAGCGCGGTGCGCAGGAAGGTCATGTTGCCCACGCCGGGGATCTCGACCGGGTACTGGAAGGCCAGGAAAAGGCCCGCGGCCGCGCGTTCCTCCGGTTCCATCTCCAGGATATCCTCGCCGCCCAAAGTGATGGAGCCTTCGGTCACTTCATAGCCGTCGCGGCCCGCCAGCACATAGCTCAGCGTGGATTTGCCGGACCCGTTCGGCCCCATGATCGCATGGACCTTGCCGGGTTCCAGGGCTAAATCTACGCCCTTGAGGATCTGCTTGTCCTCTTCTTCAAGTTTGACGTGCAGATTCTTGATTTCCAGCATATTTCCCAATTCTTCACCCGTTCTTCTCGATGCTCGCCGCGGTGCCGGAGGCCGACACCATCAGCATGTTGTTGATCACTTCATAGTCCAGATCGACCCCGACCACGGCGTTTGCGCCCTGCGCCGCCGCGCGGTCCTCCATCTCTGCCAGCGCAACGCCGCGCGCCTTACCCAGTTCCTGCTCATAGGCGCCGGAACGCCCGCCGAGAATATCGGTGATCCCCGCGAAGAGATCGCGGATCACGTTGGCGCCCAGGATCGCCTCGCCCACGACGATACCGTGATAGGTTTTGATGCTGTGGCCCTCGACGGTCGGCGTTGTGGTCACGATCATTGGTCTGCACCCTTCCCGTCATCGCCGTCTCGCGGGGCGGCCTCGCGGCTGACGCCTTTCTGGACCACCGCCACCAGCCGCAGGGTCAGCACACTCCAGCAAAGGAAGAGTGCGAGCCCCACTACAAGCTCGAACCGCTCCGCGTAGAGGGCGAGGAACCAGCCGTCGGACGCCAGTCCGGCCACGATCTCGTCATGGGACATGGCCGCGATGAAGACGAGCAAATGGCCCAGGACAAGCAGTGTGACCTGGCGCGTCTCCGGAATCATCCGGGACGGATGCCCGAGCCGCAGCCGTTGCGCGTGCTTATGCCGGAGGTCAGCCGCCATCAGCCCACCGAGCCCTCAAGCGAGATCGCCACAAGCTGCTGCGCCTCCATCGCGAACTCCATCGGCAGGGCTTGCAGCACCTCCTTGCAGAAGCCGTTCACGACCAGCGCCACGGCCTCTTCCTCGTCCATGCCGCGCTGGCGGCAATAGAACATCTGGTCGTCATCGACCTTGGAGGTGGTGGCCTCGTGCTCCACCCGCGCGGAATTGTTCTTCACCTCGATATAGGGCACCGTATGCGCCCCGCATTTGTCGCCGATCAGCAGGCTGTCGCACTGCGTGTAGTTGCGCGCGTTCCGCGCCTTCGGGTGCATCGAGACGAGCCCGCGATAGGTGTTCTGAGCCTGCCCCGCGCTGATCCCCTTGGAGACGATGCGCGAGCGGGTGTTCTTGCCCAGATGCACCATCTTGGTGCCGGTATCGGCCTGCTGCCAGTTATTGGTGATGGCGATGGAATAGAACTCGCCCTGGCTGTCGTCGCCGCGCAGGATGCAGGACGGATATTTCCACGTCACGGCCGAGCCGGTCTCGACCTGCGTCCACATGACCTTGGACCGGTCGCCGCGGCAATCGGCACGTTTGGTGACGAAATTGTAGATGCCGCCCTTGCCGTCCTCGTCGCCCGGATACCAGTTCTGGACCGTGGAATACTTGATCTCGGCGTCTTCCTCGGCAATCAACTCCACCACCGCCGCGTGTAGCTGCGTGGTCTCGCGCATCGGCGCGGTGCAGCCCTCGAGATAGCTTACGTAAGAGCCCTTGTCGGCAATGATGAGCGTGCGTTCGAACTGGCCGGTGTTTTCGGCGTTGATGCGGAAATAGGTGCTCAACTCCATCGGGCAGCGCACACCGGGCGGCACGTAGACGAAGGAGCCGTCGGAGTAGACCGCCGAATTCAGCGTCGCGAAAAAGTTGTCGGTGGGCGGCACGACCGAGCCCAGGTATTTCTTCACCAGTTCCGGGTGATCGCGGACGGCTTCGGAGATCGAGCAGAAGATGACGCCGGCCTTTTTCAGTTCCGCCTGGAACGTCGTGCCCACTGAGACGCTGTCGAAAACCGCGTCCACGGCCACCTTGCGGCCTTCGGCGGGCACATTCTCGGCGCCCTCGACGCCGGCCAGGATCATCTGTTCTTTCAGCGGGATGCCCAGCTTGTTGTAGGTCTCCAGGAGCTTCGGATCCACGTCGTCCAGCGACTTCGGCTTGTCCTCAGCCATGCTCTTGGGCTGGGCGTAGTAGTACTGTTCCTGATAGGCGACCGGCGGGTATTTCACCATCGACCAGTCGGGCTCTTCCATCTTCAGCCAGCGCCGGTAGGCCGAGACACGCCAGTCGGTCATCCACTCCGGCTCGCCGTTCTTTTCTGAGATGAGCCGCACGATATCCTCGTTCAGCCCCTTGGGCGCGAACTCCATCTCGATATCGGTTTGCCAGCCATGCTTGTAGCGCTCGCCGACCGACTTGACGGTTTCCACCGTCTGCCGGTCCACGCCTTCACGAATCTCTGTGCCTTCGACTACGGTCATGATCTGTCCGTTCTCCTGTCTTGGCCCCGTTGGGCCGGTCCTGTCGTCGTCAGGCCGCGCGGGCCCTGTGTTTCGCAAGCCGCGCCAGCCAGGCTTCGGCAAAGCGCGCCACGTCCTCTTCGCTCGTCCCAGGTCCCAGCGAGACCCGGATGGCCGATGCCGCGGTCGTGGCATCAAAACCCATCTCCAGCAACACGCGGCTGGTCTTGACCTTGCCGCTGGAACAGGCCGATCCCGCCGAGATCGCAAAGCCCGCCAAGTCCATCTGCATCACTTGGGTCTCGCCTTTCCAGCCGGGCACGGCGAAGCAGGAAGTGTTGGGCAGCCGCGGGTCATCTTTCCCGACAAAAATAATCTCTTTTCCGCCGCTGGCCAGTGCGTCTTCTAGAATCTTTCTAAGTTTTTCGACCCGCACCCAGACCCCGGCCTCCATGTCGCGCTGCGCGGCCTCGGCCGCGGCGCCGAAACCGGCGATGCCGGCCACGTTCTCGGTACCCGACCGCCGCCCCAGTTCCTGCCCGCCCCCCAGCGACAGCGCCGGGATATCCAGCCCGTCGCGCAGGATCAGCGCGCCCACACCCTTGGGTCCGCCCAGCTTGTGGGCCGAGACGATCGCCATATCGGCCCCGCTCCAGGCAAAGCTGAAGGGCACGCGGCCCACGGCTTGCACCACGTCGAGCATCAGCAGTTGTGCGCGGCCGCCCGCACAGGGCCACCCGTCGGCCCCGCGGGCCGGCGGTTCGGTCAGCACGCCGGTCTCGCTGTTGGCCAGACCCATCGCGTAGACACCAATTTGCGGCGCGTCGCGCCGATGCGCCCAGAGACAGTCATGCGCCGTGCCCGCGACCGCGACGCCCCCGAACCGCGACAGGACCGAGGCGGCCTCGGTCGCGCCGGAGGTGAAGATCACCTCGGTGGGCTTGCATCCCAGTGCCGCCGCCACCTGCCCGCGGGCGCGTTCCACCAGCCCGCGCGCCGCGCGGCCCTCGGCATGAACCGAGGACGGGTTTCCCGCCAGATCGAGCGCGTCCAGCGTCGCCGCGCGCGCCTCGGGGCGCAGCGGCGCGGTGGCGTTCCAGTCGAGATAGGTCCGGTCCCGCGTCATGCCTCGTCCACGACCTCGAAGAGCGCGGGCACGGCGGGACAGGGTTTGAGCGCGTTTCCGGCAATATCCGAGAGCCGGATCTGGTGCAGGATCACGTAAACCTGTGCCGAAAGGCTCTCCCACAGCCGGTTGGTCAGCGACTGCGCCTTGCTGCCCGAGAGCCCTCCCGACGCCCCCGCCCCCATGTGCATGGCGCTGACGGTCTCGTCCACGGCCTCCAGTATCTCTGAGACCCGAATCGCGTCAGGGCTGCGCGCCAGCCGATAACCGCCGCCCGGCCCGCGTACGGAGTCGACGATCCCGGCCCGCCGCAGCTTGACGAATAGCTGCTCCAGATAGGGCAGCGAGATATCCTCGCGCCGGGATACCTCGGACAGCGATACCAGCGCGCCGGGCCCTGCCAGGGCCAGATCGGTGAGCGCAACCATCGCGTAACGGCCTTTAGTGCTGAGTTTCATGGACAATCCACCGTGGACGGAGTTGACGAACGGCCCCGCGCAGCCTAATCCCTGTGAACTGGCGTGCGGAGGGCCATTGGCCTTGTTTAGAACGATTCTAGAATGCCTGAGAGTTATCGTCAAGAATATTGACCCCTCTCCGGCCTCCGCCCTCACCGAAAACAGGGGTTCCCATGCCTGAAGTGATTTTTCCCGGGCCGGAAGGCCGGCTGGAAGGCCGTTATCACCCGCAGAAGGAAAAGGACGCACCGATCGCCATCGTTCTGCATCCGCATCCGCAATTCGGCGGCACGATGAACAACCGGGTTGTCTACAACCTGCATTACGCCTTCTACAATATGGGCTTTACCGTGCTGCGGTTCAATTTCCGCGGCGTCGGGCGCAGTCAGGGCGAATACGACCAGGGCGTGGGCGAGTTGAGCGACGCGGCATCGGCGCTCGACTATCTGCAATCGCTCAACCCCAACGCGAAGCATTGCTGGGTCGCGGGCTTTTCCTTCGGCGCCTGGATCGGGATGCAGCTTCTGATGCGGCGGCCCGAGATCACCGGCTTCATCTCGGTCTCGCCGCCCGCCAACATGTACGACTTCTCCTTCCTGGCCCCCTGCCCGTCCTCCGGGCTGATCATCAACGGGCTGGCTGACCGTGTCGCCCCGCCTGCCGACACCCGCGCGCTGGTGGACAAGCTGCACGAGCAGAAGGGCATCACCATCACCCATGAAGAGGTCGAAGGCGCCGGCCATTTCTTCGAGGACGATTACATGGCCGGCATGATCGAGAGCGTGGACAGATATGTCCGCCGCCGCCTGACCGAGAACAACCGCTGAAGGCTTGGCGCGGGGCTGACCCGGCCCCGCGCCCTGTCCCGTCAGCCGATCATCGGGCCCAAACTGCCATGACGTTCCACGTAATGCTGGCGCAGCCGCTGGAGCGCGATCCGCAGCACGATCTTGCCTGACCGCGCCGACCAGCCCATGCGTTTCTCGGCTGTCTCCAGCCCCTCCAGAAAACAGCAGCAGCGCAGCGCGATGTCGCCCAGCCCCGGTCCCAGATCGGCCAGTGCGGCCTGCACCCGCTCGCGCGCGGCCTGCACCCCGCGCGGGGGTTCGGCGCCGGACGGCGCGGCCTGTCCCGGATCGCCCGCGGTCAGGAAACGGTCCCAGTTCTGCGCCACGCGCGGCCCCATCTGCGACACCTCGAAATCCTAGCGCAACCGGTCGCCGGCCTCCACCAACTCGGGCGCCAGAAACGGCGTGCCGTCCTTGTCCTTGCGCCGCGCCAGCGCGGTCAGCGGCGATTCCGCCAGGTTGTAGCGGATGCGCTGGCTCCGGCCGGTGGCCCGGTCCATCACGTCGCGCTCGGCCCAATTGCGATGCTGCTCGCCGAAGACATCCGGTGCCTCGGCGAATCCGGACGCGCCCTGTCTGCGTTTCTGGTCCTGCGCGAGGAGCCGCCGCAGCGCAGCTTTGCCGGCGGCGGTGATCTCGTAAGAGGCGACCCGTCCCGCGCGGAAACATCCGATCCAGTCCTTCAGCACGAAGGCATGGGCCACGGTACGATCCACCACGGCCGTCCGCGTCGGGCGACCGGGGGTCGTCTCGCGCATCACCACGGCCTTGTCCATATCCGGCGCGATGGCAAGAAAAGCGTTGGATTCGCAGAGCCGGCGCAGGATGCGGCGGGCCTCCCGCTCGATGGTCTGGTCGTCGGAAATCGCGGAAGAACGGGCGGTTTGCGGCATTGGCTGCGGCTCCTCTCTGGTTGCAGATACGAATGGGGGCAGGGAGGCCCGCCAGAGCCGGTCAAGCGCCTCGTCGATCAGCGGATCGTCGCGGCGGCTCTCGAAGTGGCGGACCTGCCTGAGCACGGTCGAGGGCGCGCAGCCTTCGGCGCGCGCGACGTGGCGCAGCGAATGGCCGTAGCCGGTATGCTGAAGGTAGCGGCGCGCGGCGCTTGGCAGCCACGCGGGGAAACCGGCCGGCCCGGCGCGATGCGGTACATCCTGCACTGGCGGCATGTTCCTGCGTCCCCCGATGTCTTGAACAGGCGGACGCAACCCTGCGTTGCCTTGGTTACGCAGCGGTTAATTCGTGGGGATATCCAGCCAATTGCTACTAAAAAATTAACAATATCTTAGGCACCGCACGCTGGTTTCGCGAGGGCGCAACACCCGCTCCGGTTGTGGTTCCGTCTCGGTGTGATTTTTCAAGGAGACACCGCCATGACCGAACTCAACCGGGCCTTCTGCGCCCTGCGCCGCCCGAAACTGCTCATCCGCGCCGCCCGCCTCGGGCTGGAGCATTACGTGCGCGACCGCGACCTGCGCCGGATCGCGCGGACCGGCCGCCTGCCCAGCCCGGAGAGGGCGCTGGCCGCGCTGATGGAGGAGGAGGAGAAGCTGGAGAGTACGCGCAAGCTGGGCGACGCCACCTATAGCGCCTGCCGCCATGTGGAACTTCTGGTCGCGATCATGGCCGAGGCGCGCCTGCTGCCGCGCCCGCGCGGCGATGCGCGGGCGTAGCGGGGCGACACCGGCCGGGCCCTACATGAAACTGTCGGGCTCGGCGTCCTTGCGGGACTTGATGAAAGCACGCAACTTCTGGTCGATCTCCGGGTCGAGCGGCGGTTGCTGGTAGTCCGCAAGGATTGCCTTCACCTTCTCGGTCGCCAGCGTGTAGGTGTCTCGCGCCCCGTCCTCGTACCAGGTCTCATAGGGCTTGTAGTCGAACAGCTCAGTACGCCAGAAGGCCGACTGGTAATTGGCCTGGGTGTGCGCGCAGCCCAGGTAGTGGCCGCCCGGACCGACCTCGCGGATCGCGTCCATGGCCTGCGCATTCTCGTCGGAGGCCACGCCCGCCGCCAGCTTGTGCAGCGCACCGAGCTGGTCGGCATCCATCACGAATTTCTCGAAGCACGCGACCAGCCCGCCTTCCAGCCAGCCGCAGGAATGCAGCATGAAATTCACCCCCGACAGCAGCGCCGCGTTGAGCGTGTTCGTCGTCTCGTAGGCGGCCTGCGCATCCGGCAGCTTGGAGCCGCAGAGCGCGCCGCCGGACCGGAACGGCAGGTTCATCCGTCGCGCGAGCTGCCCCGCACCGTTCAGGATCTGCGTGGCCTCGGGCGTGCCGAAGGTTGGCGCCCCGGAATTCATGTCGATCGAGGTGACGAAGGCGCCGAAGATCACCGGTGCGCCGGGCCGGATGAGCTGCGAATAGGCGATCCCGGCCGTGACCTCGGCCAGCACCTGGGTCAGCGTGCCCACGACCGAAACCGGCGCCATCGCGCCACCCACGATGAACGGCGAGATGATGCAGGCCTGGTGGTTGGCCGCATAGACCTCCAGCGCGCCCATCATCACTTCGTCGAAGGTCAGCGGCGAGTTGACGTTGATGAGCGAGGTCATCACCGCGTTCTCGGAGACGAACTCCTCACCGAAGAGGACCTTGCACATATCGACCGAATCCTGCGCCCGCGAGGCTTCGGTGACCGAGCCCATGAAAGGCTTGTCGCTCAGCGTCATATGGGCATAGAGCATGTCCAGGTGGCGCTTGTTCACGGGGATGTCCGTCGGCTCGCACACCGTGCCGCCGGAATGGTGGAGCCATTTGGACATGTAGCCCAGCTTCACGAATTTCTCGAAATCGGCCATCGTGGCGTAACGTCGGCCACTGTCGCCATCGCGCACGAAGGGCGGGCCGTAGACCGGGGCGCAGACCAGGTTGCGGCCGCCGATCTCCACCGATTTCTCGGGGTTGCGCGCGTGCTGGGTAAAGCTGGACGGCGCAGTCTGGCAGAGTTTGCGCGCCATGCCGCGCGGGATGCGCACCCGCTCACCCATGACTTCGGCGCCGGCGGCGCGCCAGCGCTCCAGCGCCTTCGGGTTGTTGACGAAGGCCACGCCGATCTCTTCGAGCACCGTCTCGGCATTCTCCTCGATAATCCGCAGCGCGTCCTCACCCAGGATCTCCAGATCGGGGATCTTGCGTTCGATGAACCGGGCGGTCTCGATCTTCCGCGTCGTCCGTTCCGCGCGCCGCGCCGCGCCGCCACCTGAGCGCGCCCGGCGCCCTGCCCGTTCCGTTGCGGCTTCGCCTTCGGCCATGTCTGTCGTCTCCCGAGAACTGCGCCGCGGCCCTGACGGCCCGGCAAGATGCCTTGATCCGGCCTTTTTCTATCTCAAAAGCGAACCGGGTTCTGAAGATTTGCGCCCCTCCATTCGCCATGTGCGACATTCTGGCCCCGGTCGCCGACCCATACGCGGGCTTTTGCTCGAATTCTGCCAATCTCAATAAGGCCCGCGCCCGAAAGCCGGCGGGAAGACTTCGGCCGCGTGTAAAGATGAGTTGTGAAATGATCTCGATTGCACGCCGGACGCGCCTCCGCGCGCGTGTCCTGTCGAGCCTTGCCGCCGCGGCGCTGCCCCAAAATCCCGCAATCGGCCGGTGGGCTGACACTATGGGCAGTTTCTGCGTGGCCGCATTCTCGCCCGACCGGACTGTGAAAACAACGGGGCGGGCGGGCTGAGCAACGGCACGACCTCCGGCGAAACCGATGGAACTGGAGATGAACCAGAACAAGTAGTCGGTCGGGCTCGGCTACACTTGGTGAGCGCCGCCGGGGGCTTGCGCAAATCCGGCCCTCGGATTATCAGCCGGACATGATCACAACGTCCCATGACCGCCTTCTCATCATCGACTTCGGCAGCCAGGTCACGCAGCTCATCGCGCGCCGCCTGCGGGAGCTGAACGTCTATTGCGAAATCCATCCCTTCCAGAAGGTGACGGACGGATTTCTGGCCGATTTCGCTCCGAAGGCGGTGATCCTGTCGGGGGGGCCCGCCAGCGTGCTCGATGCAGGCTCGCCGCGCGTGCCCGAGCGGGTGTTCGAGCTGGGCGTGCCGGTGCTGGGTATCTGCTATGGCCAGCAGGTGATGATGCAGCAGCTTGGCGGGCGAGTGGAACGCGGCCACGGCACTGCCGAGTTCGGTCGCGCCTATGTCAGCCCGACCGAGGCGCGCATCGACCTGCTCAATGGCTGGTTCCTGGAAGGGCGCGAACAGGTCTGGATGAGCCACGGCGACCATGTGGCTGAAATCGCGCCGGGTTTCGCGGTTTACGGCACCTCGCCCAACGCTCCTTTCGCGATCACCGCGGACCTTGAGCGGCGGTTCTATGCGGTGCAGTTCCACCCGGAGGTTCACCATACGCCGAACGGCCGGACGCTCTATGAGAATTTCGTCCGCGACGCGGGTTTCACCGGCGACTGGACCATGGGCGCCTACCGCGAGGAGGCGATCCGCAAGATCCGCGAGCAGGTCGGCAACGCCAAGGTGATCTGTGGCCTTTCGGGCGGGGTCGACAGTTCGGTTGCCGCGGTGCTGATCCACGAGGCGATCGGCGATCAGCTTACCTGCGTCTTCGTCGATCACGGGCTCTTGCGGCAGGACGAGGCCGAAGAGGTCGTCACCATGTTCCGCGACCACTACAACATGCCGCTGATCCATGCTGACGAGCGAGCGCTTTTTTTGGGTGAGCTTGAGGGCGTAAGCGACCCGGAAACCAAGAGAAAAACCATTGGCCGCCTTTTCATCGACGTGTTCCAGAAACACAGCGAGGCGGTGGGCGGGGCCAAGTTCCTGGCGCAGGGTACGCTCTATCCGGACGTGATCGAAAGCGTCAGCTTCTCCGGTGGACCGTCGGTCACGATCAAGAGCCACCACAATGTGGGCGGCCTGCCCGAGAAAATGGGCCTCAAGCTGGTGGAGCCGCTGCGCGAGCTCTTCAAGGACGAGGTGCGCGCGCTGGGCCATGAGTTGGGCCTGCCTGCGTCGTTCATCGGGCGTCACCCCTTCCCCGGCCCCGGCCTGGCGATCCGCTGCCCCGGCGAGATCACCGCCGAGAAGCTCGACATCCTGCGCAAGGCCGATGCGGTTTACATCGACCAGATCCGCCGCCACGGGCTATATGACGAGATCTGGCAGGCGTTCGTCGCCATCCTGCCGGTGCGCACGGTGGGCGTCATGGGCGACGGGCGGACCTATGATTTTGCCTGCGCGCTGCGCGCGGTCACCAGCGTCGACGGCATGACGGCCGACTACTACCCGTTCAGCCACGAGTTTCTGGGCGAGACCGCGACGCGCATCATCAACGAGGTCAAAGGCATCAACCGCGTGACCTACGACATCACCTCCAAGCCGCCGGGCACGATCGAATGGGAATGAACGGCGAAGTCACTTTGATCGGCCATCTGCGGGCCACGCCGGACGATGTCGCCGCGGTGCTGGACGCCCTGCCCGAGCATATACGCCTGAGCCGCGCCGAATCCGGCTGCCTGGAATTCAGCGTCACGCAGGACGCCGCCGATCCCTGCCTTTTCCACGTGCGCGAGCATTTCGCCGGCCGCGCCGCCTTCGAGGCGCATCAGCGCCGCACGCGCGCCAGCCGCTGGTGGGGCGCGACCGGCCACCTGCCACGCCGCTACAGCATCGAAGGCTGACGCCGGCGCGGCCGGTCTTTTCATCGCCCGCAAAATCGGCTCTACCTGCCGGATGCCCGCACACGGATCTGCGGCGGGCGTGAACGCCGAAAGGGCCCCGCGTGCCGGATCAGTCGCAACCAATCAAGGCCGTGGTCTGGATGACCGGCGCGGTCATCTCCTTCACCTCGATGGCCGTCGCGGGCCGCGAGGTGAGCCTCGACCTCGATACGTTCGAGATCATGCTCTACCGTTCGCTCATCGGCTTCGTTCTGGTGCTGGCCATCGCCTCCGCTGCGGGTACGCTGCGCCAGGTCACCACCGCGCGGCTGCATCTGCACGTGCTGCGCAACATCTTCCATTTCATTGGCCAGAACCTGTGGTTCTTCGCGGTGGCCACGATCCCGCTTGCGCAGGTCTTCGCGCTGGAATTCTCGCAACCGATATGGGTCGCGCTGGCCGCGCCCTTCTTCCTGGCCGAGCGGCTCACGCGGGTGCGCATCCTGGCCGCCGGTCTGGGCTTCCTCGGGATCCTGCTGGTCGCGCGCCCCGGCGCCGTGCCGCTGGAGTTCGGGACCGTCGCCGCCATGCTCGCGGCTTTCGCCTTCGCCGCCACCGCGATCTGTACCAAGAAGCTGACCAGCGGCGCCACCACCACCTGTATCCTCTTCTGGCTGACGGCCGTGCAACTGGTTCTGGGGCTGGCCTGCGCGGGCATCGACGGCGACATTGCCCTGCCCAGCCTCCAGATGCTGCCGTGGGTCGTGATCATCGCGGTCGCCGGCCTCTTCGCGCATTTCTGCCTGACCACCGCGCTGGGCTTCGCGCCGGCGGTGGTGGTGATGCCGCTCGACTTCCTGCGCCTGCCGCTCGTGGCCATCCTGGGCATGGCTCTCTATGCCGAGCCGCTGGCGCCGCTCGTCTTCCTCGGCGCGGCGGTGATCTTCGGGGCGAACTATCTGAACATCCTCACGGAAACGCGATTGATCCGTGATCGCCCGTGACCCTCTTGAGTGTGTGTGCACGGCAACTGTTTCCCGGAAAAGATGTGCTCCGCGACGGTCCGGACCAAGTGACGCGGCGTAATTCATTGACGCCTCAAATCCGCTCGCATTACCGTCATCGCAGAACAAAACAATACTCAGGGAAGAGGGTCATGAAATATTCGTTCGCGCTGGCAGCCGCGCTGGCAGTCACGTCGACTTCAGCCTATGCAGGCGGTCTGGACCGTTCGGGCCAACCTATCGGGATTCTGTTCGAACAGGGCAATTATGCCGAACTGTCGCTGGGCTATGCCGATCCGAGCCTGACCGGCAGCGACACGCTGGGCAACTCGATCAGCAATGTCGGCGACAGTTTCTTCGTGCTGGGCGCGGGCGTGAAGGCCGACATCAACGAGCAGCTCTCCTTTGCCTTCCTGCTCGACCAGCCTTACGGCGTCGATATTCTCTATGGCGGCAGCCCGGCCACCACGATGTTGGGCGGGACCAACGCCACCGCCGACACCGTGCAACTGACCGGCATCTTGCGCTACAAGTTCGCCGACCGCTTCTCGATCTATGGTGGTCCCAGCTTCTTGCGCGCCGAGGGCAACATCGGCCTCTCCGGTCTCGCCTATGGCCCGATCAGCGGCTACAACGCCGATTTCGCACAGGATGGCGGCTGGGGCTTCGTCGCCGGCGCGGCCTACGAGATACCGGCGATCGCGCTCCGCTTCGCGGTGACCTACCGTTCGTCCATCGACCTGGACTTCGCGACCACCGAAACGATCGGCGGCGCGCCGATCGCGCCAGTGACCACCACATCCTCGGAAATTCCGGAATCCTGGACGATCGATTTCCAGACCGGCATCGCCAAGGACACGCTACTCTTCGCTTCGATCCGCTACGTGACCTGGGAAGATTTCACGCTGATCCCCGCAGGTCTTTCGGGCGCGGTCGGCGCGCCCACCAACCTGGCCGAGATCGACGACGCCACCACCTACACGATCGGCGTCGGACGCAAGTTCACCGATCAGTTTTCGGGTTCGCTGAGCTTCACCTATGACGAGGGCGGACCGGACGATCTGGTGTCGCCGCTGGCGCCCACGAACGGATCGATGGCCCTGGCCCTGGGCGGCCGCTACCAGCTTTCCGAGAAGGTGCGCCTATCCGCCGGCATCCGCTACACTTGGTTCGAGGACGCACTGCCGGAAACCGGCACGCCCGATACCCAGCGCGCCACCTTCACCAACAACGACGCGATTTCGGCGGGCTTCAAGGTCGGATTCAACTTCTGATCCCGTCCGCATCCGGCTTCGAGGGCCCCGCCATTCCGGCGGGGCCTTTTTCCGTTCCCGATCCGCTTTCAGTTGAGACGGCCGCGCCGCTGGGCTAGACCCGTGCCGAAACCGTGCGCAAGACAGGCAGGGCGATGTTCTATGAGACGGCAGAGGACTGGCGGGATTGCAGCGCCAAGCGGGTGCTCTTTTTCGGCATGTCCGGGCTGGGCAAGACCTATGTATCGAACATGCTGCGCGACGCCGGCGGCTGGTTCCACTACTCGATAGATTACCGCATCGGCACCCGCTACATGGGCGAGCATATCGCCGACAATTTCAAGCGCGAGGCGATGCGCGTGCCACTGCTGCGCGACCTGCTGCTGAGCGACAGTGTCTATATCGCATCCAACATCACCTTCAACAATCTCGCCCCGCTCTCGACCTATCTGGGCAAGCCCGGCAACCCGGAAAAGGGCGGCATCCGGTTTGCGGACTACACCCGCCGGCAGGACCAGCACCGCCGGGCCGAGATCGCGGCGCTTCTCGACACGCCGCATTTCATCGCCCGCGCGCAGGAGCTTTACGGCTACGGGAATTTCGTCTGCGACAGCAGCGGCTCGATCTGCGAGGTGGTGGACCCCGACGACCCCGAGGACGAGGTGCTGCGCTGCCTCTCGGACCATCTGCTGCTGGTCTGGATCCGCGGCTCCGAGGCCCATGCGGAGGAACTGATCCGCCGCTTCCGCCGCGCGCCCAAGCCGATGTATTACGACCCCGCCTTCCTGCACGCGAAATGGGAGGAGTACTGCCGCACCAACAAGGTGACCGAGGACGAGGTCGACCCCGACGACTTCGTGACCTGGACCTATTCCCAGGCGCTGGCGCATCGAGCGCCCCGCTATGCGGCGATGGCGCGGAACTGGGGCGTGGCGGTCGATGCCGAGGCGATCGCCAAGGTCGGCACCCCTGCCGATCTCGAAGCCTTGATCGCCAACGCCCTTGAAGCGCGCGGCGCGCCGGGCTAATCCGGCTGTTCCGCACATTCTGCCAGGAAAACCCGTCCATGCCGATCCGCATCCCCGAGACCCTGCCCGCCCGCGACGTGCTGGAGCGCGAGGGCGTGATGCTAATGGGCGAAGGCCGCGCCGCCCGGCAGGACATCCGCCCGCTGCATATCGGACTCTTGAATCTGATGCCCAAGAAGATCCAGACCGAGACGCAATTCGCGCGCCTGATCGGCGCGACGCCGCTTCAGATCGAGCTGACGCTGATCCGCATGACCGAGCATCAGTCCAAGACCACGCCGGTCAGCCATATGGAGGCGTTCTACCAACCGTTTCAGGCCGTGAAGGAGCGCAAGTTCGACGGCCTTATCATCACCGGCGCCCCCATCGAGCATCTCCCCTTTAACGGAGTGACCTATTGGGACGAGATGATGGAGGTCTTCGAATGGACCCAGCGCAACGTGCAGTCCACCTTCGGCGTCTGCTGGGGCGGGATGGCGATGATCAATCATTTCCACGGCGTGAAGAAACATATCCTCGATCGCAAGGCGTTCGGCTGTTTCCGGCACCGCAATCTGAAGCCCGCCTCGCCCTATCTGCGCGGCTTCTCGGACGATTGCGTGATCCCGGTGAGCCGCTGGACCGAGATGCGGCAGGACGAAATCGACGCCGCCGAGGGGCTGGAGACGCTGCTGGGCTCCGACGATGTCGGCCCCGCACTGGTGGAGGACGTGGCGCACCGGGCGCTCTACATCTTCAACCATTTCGAATATGACAGCCTGACGCTGAAGGAAGAATACGACCGCGACGTGGCGAACGGCACGCCCATCAACGTGCCCTGCAACTACTATCCCGGCGACGATCCCTCGCGGATGCCGCAGAACCGCTGGCGCAGCCACGCTCATCTGCTCTATGGAAACTGGATCAACGAGATCTACCAGTCCACGCCGTTCGACATGACACTCATTGGCAGCTAGGGCGATTTCCATACTCGCCGCGCTGGCCGCGGCGACGCCCGCGCTCGCGTATTGGGTGGACCGGCGCGCGGGGCAGCGCGAAGCCGAGGCCGAGGCCGCCTGGCCCCCGCGCGGACGCTTTCTGGACGTGGACGGCGCGCGGCTGCATGTCGAGGTGACGGGCGAGGGTCCTGATCTGGTCCTGCTCCACGGCGCGGGCGGCAACACCCGCGCGATCATGGCCCCTTTCGTGGACGCGCTGGCGCGCGACTTCCGCATCATCGCCTTCGACCGACCCGGCCTGGGCTACAGCGATCCGCTGCACGGACTGGGCGAAAGCCCCGCCGAACAGGCGCGCGTCCTGATCCGCGCGGCTCGCACGCTGGGGGTAGAGCGCCCGCTCGTTCTCGGGCACAGCTATGGCGGCGCGGTGGCGCTGGCCTGGGCGCTGGAGGCGCCGGAGCGGACCGCCGGGCTGGTGTTGCTGGCGGGCGCCGCGCAGGAATGGCCCGGACGGCTGGCGCCGTTCTACCGGCATCTGGGCACCGGGTTCGGCCAGCGCGTGCTGATCCCGCTCATCACGGCATTCCTGCCCCGCGCGCGGCTCGAAGCCTCGGTGCGGGCCGTCTTCGCCCCGCAATCCCCGCCGCCGGGCTATTTCGACACGATAGGTGCGCCGCTCTCGATCCGCCGGGGCGCGCTGCGCCACAACATCCGGCAGGTCAATGCGCTCAGGCCCCACCTCGCTGCGATGTCGCCGCGCTACGGCACACTTCGGTTGCCGGTGGAAATCCTGCACGGCACCGCCGATGACACGGTGCCCATCGACGTGCATTCCCGCCCGCTGGCCCGGCAGTTGCCCGATGCAAGACTGACGGTGCTCGACGGGATCGGGCACATGCCCCACCACGCCGCCACGGAGGATACGCTGGCGGCCATCCGGCGGGTCGCCACGCGCGCCCGATTGCACAGCCCGCGATAACCGCCATACTGGCCCCACGAGACCGGGAGAGATCGATGCAACTGCCCTTCGACGGCGCCATCAGCCGCTATCTCGACGAGGCCGCGCCGCAAGCCGTGCGCGATGCGATTCGCGATGGCGGCAAGGACGAAATCCTCAACCCGGACTACCCCTATGACGCCGAGATGAGGCGCAAGGATTACGAGCCACAAATGGATGCGCTGCAGATCGAGCTGGTCAAGCTACAGCGCTGGGCGCAGGACAGCGGCGCGCGCATCGCGGTCGTCTTCGAAGGGCGCGACGCGGCCGGCAAGGGCGGCACGATCAAGCGCTTCCGCATGAACCTCAACCCGCGCGTGGCGCGTGTCGTGGCGCTCTCGAAGCCGTCCGACCGCGAGGCCACGCAATGGTATTTCCAGCGCTACATCCCGCATCTGCCCGCGGCCGGCGAGATCACGCTATTCGACCGGAGCTGGTACAATCGCGCGGTGGTGGAGCATGTCTTCGGCTTCTGCACCCCGACCGAACGCGAGCAGTTCTTCCATCAGGTACCGGAATTCGAGGACATGCTGGTGCATGAGGGGATCACCCTGATCAAGCTCTGGCTCAATGTCGGGCGGGCCGAGCAGTTGCGCCGCTTCCTCAAGCGCGAGCGCGACCCGCTCAAGCAATGGAAGGTCTCGCGCATCGACGTCGAAGGGCTGGCGCGCTGGGACGCCTATTCAGCCGCCATCGCCGAGACCTTCGCGCGCACCCACACCCCGGAAGCGCCATGGACGGTGATCCGGTCTGACTGCAAGAAGCGCGCGCGCCTGGCCGCGCTGCGCCACGTGCTGGCGCGGCTCGATTATGCCCGCAAGGATGCCGGGGTCGCCCGCGCACCGGATCCGAAGATCTGCGGTGGGCCCGATATCTGGGATGTCTAAGCGCGGCTATCATCACGGCAATCTGCGGCAGGCCCTGGTCGATGCCACCCTGGCGCTGATCGAGGAGACCGGCCCGCAGGGTTTCACCATGGCCGAGGCCGCCAAGCGCGCCGGCGTTTCCGCCGCCGCGCCCTATCGCCATTTCAAGGGCCGGGAGGATCTGATCGCCGAGGCCGCCCGGCAGGGTTTCGTGATTTTCGCCGAGGTGATGGACGCGGCCTATGACGACGGCCGGCCTTCCGCCCTGGCCGCGTTCGAGGCGACAGGGCGGGCCTACCTGGCCTTCGCGCGCAAACATCCCGGCCATTACATCGCGATGTTCGAGAGCGGGCTGTCGATCAACGCCAATCCGGAACTGGCGCTCGCGGCATCACGGGCACGCGAGACGCTCAACCGCGCCGCACAGGCGCTTTCCGAGCATCTGCCGCCCGACCGGCGCCCGCCCGCGGCGATGTTCAGCGCCCATATATGGGCGATGAGCCACGGCGTGGTCGAGCTTTTCGCCCGCGGCGCGCCGGGCGCCAAGGGTCCTTTCACGCCAGAGGAACTGCTGGAGAGCGGCATCGGGATATATCTGCGCGGTCTCGGGCTTCTGTCCCCCGACGCCTGAGCCTGCGAAAAAATCCGCATCCCCCTATTGCAAAACGAATGCCGCTCCACCAGTTATGTAAATGTGATTAACATTCACATAGCCGAAGCCTCAAGGAGCACCCGATGAGCACGATCACGACATGGCCCGCCCAGGCTGAAACCTGGCTCGACGAGCGCGGCAAGCCCGCCTGGATCGCCGCGATGGTTCTGGGTTTCATTCTCTTCTGGCCCGTTGGGCTGGCCCTTCTTGCCTACATGATATGGAGCAAACGCATGTTCGCCTGTTCTCGCCGCAGCCCGCAATCCGACCGCTGCCGCCGTCACGGCATTCGGCCCAGCGGCAACTCCGCCTTCGACAGCTACAAGGCAGAAACCCTGCGCCGGCTGGAAGAGGAACAGGAAGCCTTCGAGGCTTTCCTCCAGCGTCTGCGTGACGCCCGCGACAAGGCCGAGTTCGACCAGTTCATGAAGGACCGCACGCAGGCCGAAAGCCCCGCGCCCGAAACCGGCGCAAACGGCTGACCCCGGTCG
Organism: Maritimibacter sp. 55A14; assembly: GCF_003122205.1. Lineage (GTDB taxonomy): Bacteria > Pseudomonadota > Alphaproteobacteria > Rhodobacterales > Rhodobacteraceae > QEYE01. Next base: position 62,383 of record NZ_QEYE01000006.1, on the reverse strand, counting down.
CCTGCGCGCCGCTGGACCGCCCCTGTTCCGGGGCGGTCTTTACTTTTCGAACCGCCTTCCCCAGATCAGCGTAATGGATATGCAGTTTACCGCCCTTCCCGATCCCGAGACGGATCCGCAATTCTACCGCGACGTGCCCATGAAACGGCTCATCGCGTGGGTCGCGGACACGATCCTGATAAGCCTCGCCTCGCTTCTGGTCGTGGCGGCGACGCTGTTCCTGACGCTGTTCATGTTCCCCGCGATTTTCGTTGCGGTGCATTTCGCCTATCGGTCCTTCTTCCTGGCGCGCAATTCGGCCACGCCGGGGATGCAGATCATGGCCATCGAGATACGCGGCGGCCGCGGTCACCGGCTGGACACGGTCGAGGCCGTGCTGCACACGCTCGTCTACTCGGTGATCGCCGCCTTCGTGCTGCCGCAATTGATCAGCATCGTGCTGATGGCGACCACGTCGCGCGGCCAGGGACTGCACGACATGGCCCTGGGCACGACAGCGATAAACCGGCCCGCAGACCGGTACTGAACCCGGCCGGGTTTACCGGGGCTTAAAACTGTTGTGACAACAAAAAACGCTTGCTAGGCTTTGCCCACTCACAACGGCAAACGGTCATATGCGTCATACACTGCCCATAGCGCCCCAATTCTACGTGACGGCGCCGCAGCCTTGCCCTTATCTGGAGGGCCGGATGGAGCGCAAGCTTTTCACGGCGCTGCATGGCGAGCATGCGACCACGCTCAACGACACGCTCTCGCAACAGGGGTTCCGCCGCTCGCAGAACGTGCTCTACCGGCCGTCCTGCGCGGATTGTTCCGCCTGTCTCTCCGCACGGGTACGGGTGGCCGATTTCCGGCCCACGAAAAGCCAGCGGCGCGCGATCCGGCGCAACTCGGCCCTGCGGCGGGAGGCCAGCTCGCCCTGGGCCACCGAGGCGCAATACGATCTCTTCCGCCGCTATCTGGATGTCCGCCACTCCGATGGCGGCATGGCCGACATGGACATTTTCGAGTTCGCCGCCATGATCGAGGAGACGCCGGTGCGCTCACGCGTGGTGGAATACCGCGGCCGCACCGGTACCGGCGGGCCCGACGACCTGGTGGCGGTCTGCCTGACCGACGTCCTGTCGGACGGGTTGTCGATGGTCTATTCCTTCTTCGATCCCGAAGCCTCGCCGCGCTCCCTGGGCACCTATATCATTCTCGACCATATCGAAATCGCCCGTGAGACCGGACAGCCTTACGTCTATCTGGGCTACTGGGTGCCCGGCAGCCGCAAGATGGCCTACAAGGCCCGGTTCGGCGCGCTGGAGATCTACAAGAACGGCCGCTGGCAGGATATCGGCAACCCGGCCGATCACGCGGCCGAGGCCCACCCGCTCGAGGTCGATCCGATCGTCGAGCAGGTCGCCAATATCAGCCTTCCCGACACCAGCGCAGTGCTGCCCAAGACCCCCAAGGTCTGACCCCCCTCCGGAACCGCACAAACGCGAAAACGGCCGCCCTTGCGTGGGCGGCCGTTTCGGTTTCCGGCGCGGACTGCCTTTTCAGCCGGACGGTATCAGTTGAGGCAGGATCGTCACCACATCGGGGAAAAGCCACAGCAACAGCAGCCCGAGTACCTGGATCAGCACGAAGGGCAGCACGCCGCGATAGATATGGCCCGTCGTCACCTGCGGCGGCGCCACACCGCGCAAGTAGAAGAGCGCGAAGCCGAAGGGCGGCGTCAGGAAGCTGGTCTGCAGGTTGACCGCGATCATGATCGTCACCCATTTCGGGTCCATGGACCCGCCATAGATCACCGGCCCCACGATCGGGATGACGATATAGATGATCTCCAGGAAATCGAGCACGAAGCCCAGGATGAAGAGGACCAGCATCACGATAAGGAAGACCACCCATTCGCGGTCGAAGGAGCGCAGGAAATCCTGGATGTAATGCTCGCCCCCGAAGGAGATCACCACGAGGTTCAGAAGCTGCGAGCCGATCAGGATTGTGAAGACCATCGAGGTGACCTTGGCCGTCTCGCGAACCACCGGCGAAAGGACGGATGTGCGGTAGAGCACCCAGCAGGCGTAGATCAGCCCGAGGAACGCGATGGTGTAGCACGCCTGCGCGATCAGGTAGGCGATCCAGCTTTGCGCTGATACTTCTTCGATATTCACCCGCAGATCGAAATTGATCCCCGCCAGCAGCATGACGATCATCGCGAACGTGGCGATCAGGATCATCTTGCCGGACTTCTGCTCGGCCTGGAGCTTGCGGTAGGCCGCCAGCATGATCGCCCCGCCCGCGCCGAGCGCCGCAGCGGGCGTGGGGTTTGTGATCCCGCCAAGGATCGAGCCGAGCACGGCGACGATCAGCACCAGCGGCGGGAAGACCACGCGCAGCAGGTCGTTCTGTGCCAGCAGCCCGGCGGCATAACGGCAACCCCAGAGCGTGATGGCGATGGGGATCGCCAGGATCAGGAACATGGCGCCCGGCGACATAAGCGGCCCGATCAGGAAGACGTCGGCCAGTAGCGCCAGCACGACGCCCGCCAGCCCGATCGCAATCGGCCGGACATCCGCGGTGGGCGCGATGCCGCGTGCCGTGGTCAGCACCAGCGCAAGCACCAGGAAGGAGACCACGACGCCGGTACCCAGCGGGGCGATATTTGCGATCTTCTCGGCCTCTTGTGCTGCCAGTTCCTCGACACTCAGCCGATGGGCCGTGACGGCCCCGCCCGTAGCCTCGATCTCGGCCTGCTGGGCCACGGCGAGATCCCATTTCTCCTGCCCGTGCAACTCGATCATCGCGGCCTGGCACTGGTCCGAGACATTGGTGCGCAGCACCGCCTCGGTTCCGGCTACCGAATAGCCCGAAACCGTGGTGTCCTGGCTGCCCGCGATACCGACGGAGAAGGCCGCGACTGTCAGCCCGATCAGCAGGATCGGCACGCCCAGGAACCAGGTCAGCGCCTCGCTCCGGGTGATGATATCGCCCTTTGCGGGCTCGTCCGAGATGACCGGCGGCGCCTTGGAGGGGTTGAAGAGCGCGTAGCCGAACGCATAGGCCGCATAAAGGAAGGCCAGCAATATCCCCGGCAGCAGCGCTGCCTGAAAGAGCGTGCCCACCGAAACCACCGCGGCCTCGCCCAGATAGGTCAGCGCGTCCGAGCAGCCCGCCGCCATCGCCCGCGTCTCCTGCGCGGTGGAATAGAGGTCGCCCGCCAGGGTGCCCAGAAGCACGATCACGATGGAGGGCGGAATGATCTGCCCCAGCGTGCCCGAGGCGGCAATCACCCCGGTGGACAGTTCCGCCGAATAGCCGTTTCTGAGCATCGTCGGCAGCGACAGAAGCCCCATGGTCACGACCGTCGCGCCCACGATGCCTGTGGAGGCCGCGAGGAACGCGCCCACCACGACGACCGACACCGCCAGCCCGCCCGGCAACGGACCGAAGACGCGGGCCATCGTGGTCAGCAGGTCCTCGGCGATCTTGGACCGCTCCAGCGTGATGCCCATCAGCACGAACATCAGAACCGCCAGCAACGTCTCGATCGCCGCACCGGCAAAGACGCGTTCGTTCATGCGGTTGACGATGAATGAGAGGTTGCGATTGAGCGCATCCTCCCATCCGCGCGGGAAGAGCGGTGTCTCGGTCACGGGAATGTCGGGATATCGGAACTTCGATATGTCGAGCCGCGACACACCGTCCGCGACCAGCGCCCGATAGGCGTCGCTGCCGGTATCCACCGCCTGATGGATCAGCAGCCCGGCGCTGTCGAGCGCGGCGACGATCGCGAAGGAGATGATCCCGGCGCCGCCGATGGCGAAGGCCACCGGAAAGCCCGACATGATCCCCGAGAAGAGGCAGAGAAAGACGATGATCAGGCCGATCTCTACGCCGTCTAGACCGAATAGCATGTATTCCCGCCCCTTTTAGTGAGAGCCTTCATAGGCTTCTTCGCCCTCGCCGAGCGTATCCTTGTCGAGATATCTGCCCTCCGCTTCCGGCCCTTCGCGCAGCTCCAGCAGCGAGCGGTAGAAGAAGGCCACGGCCTGAAGGAAGACGAGCGCCACGAAGGCCACCATCAGCACCTTGAAGAGGAAATAGGCGTCGAAGCCGTTGGGCGAGAAGCCGATCGTCTCGACATTCCATTTCACGATCTGCGCCTTGCGCAGCATCAGGTCCAGCTTGTCGGTGGCCGAGACCTTGGGCGTAATCAGATGGCGCCACATGAAGAACCAGGCATAGAGCCAGGTCAGTACCGCGACCGGCATCATGAAGAGGATCGCGCCGCACATGTCGATGATCTTCTTGGCGCGCCGCGACGCGCCCGCATAGAACAGATCGACCCGCACATGCCCGCCCTGGATGAAGGTGTAGGAGACGCAGAGTGCCACCACGATCGCGTTGTAGAGCTTGAGTTCTTCGGAATACCAGCTCAGATCGCGGGTGAAGACCGTGCCGAACGGGCCGACAGAGATTTCCGAGACACGGAAGACCCGTTGCAGGAAGACGATCATGATCTGCTGCAGAACCATGATCAGCCCCGCCCACGCGGCGAGCCGGCCGGCGGTGTTGCCGATGCCTTCCAGCACCCGCACGCAGGCCCACATGATGCCCTTGCGCCAGATCCCCAACCCCGTGAGGATCAGGAAAGCCACCAGAATGGCGAAGAAAAACTCCAGCGAGCCGCCGTAATAAATGAAGCGGATCAGAGATTCCTTGTCGGACCAGTCGAGCCACATGCCGGGATGTGTCACGGCATAGCCGACATTCACGAATGCCTGAAGAATGTTGGACAGGATCCAACCGAGCGCGTCGAGCATGACTTCCCCCAGATACCCCGCGCGGTCCGGTCTGCGCCGGTTTCCGCGATGTCCCGCCCCCGCTCAGAACCGGGGGCGGGCATCTTGCGTAGGTGTGTCCGCCTTAGCCCAGCACGCGGTCGCGCTGCGCGGTATAGGCGCCGGACGACGTCTTGATCCAGGCCGAGGAGGACTTCATGGAAGCCATCGCGCTGTCGTAGATCTTCTTGTAGAGATCGTCGCCCAGGTTCTCGTCATGGACGGCCTGGCTGGCCTCGCCGAAGGCATCCCAGACCGAGTCCGGGAACTCCTTGATCTGGACGCCCGCACCCTGCAGACGCTTGAGCGCCGCGCCGTTCTGGGTCAGGAACTGCGCCAGGTTCCACTGGTTGGCCTCGGCAGCACCCACCTCGATGGCTTTCTGATGCGCCGGCGAGAGGCTATCGTAGACTGCACGGTTGGTGGCCAGCGACAGGCCGGCACCGGGCTCGTGGAAGCCGGCGGTGTAGTAGATTTTGGTGATCTCCTGGAAGCCCGCCTTCTCGTCCGCCCAGGGGCCGATCCACTCGGTCCCGTCGATCGCGCCGGAAGCAAGCGCCTGGTACACTTCCGAGCCGGGCAGGTTCTGCACCGACGCGCCCAGCTTTCCGAGCGCCTTGCCGCCGAGCCCCGGCATCCGGAACTTGAGGCCGTTGAAATCCTCGGGTCCGGTGATCTCCTTGGCGAACCAGCCGCCCGCCTGCGCGCCGGTATTGCCGCCCAGGAAGGATTTCAGCCCGAAGATCTGGCCCAGTTCGTCATGCAACTCGTGGCCGCCGTCATGGTAGTACCAGTTGATAAGCTCCTGCGGTGTCATGCCGAAGGGCACGGCGGTGAAGAAGGCATAGCCCGGATGCTGGCCCACGAAATAATAGTCGGCCCCGTGATACATGTCGGCCTGGCCGGACGTCACGGCGTCGAACGCCTCGAAGGCGCCCACAAGCTCGCCCGCGGCCTTCAGGTCGATGGTGAGCTGACCGTCGGTCAGCGCGGTGATGTTGTCCGCGCAACGCTGCGCGGCGTCATGCACGCCCGCCAGCCCGCGGCCCCAGGTGGTGACCAGCGTCAGCGTGCGCTGGCCCTGCGCATAGGCCGGCGCGGCAAGCGTCGCGGCCGCGGCGGCAGAGCCACCAAGCGCAGAAGTCCTCAGAAAAGAACGGCGATCCATGTGTTTCCTCCCAATGGCATGCCCAGCCCGTTCGGCCGGGCGGATCCTTAGTGTCGTGACCCTAGCGCGGGCTTATTCACAATGAAATACCTAGTAACACGTAGAAAGCGGGCTCACATGGCTGTGAAGCCGCCCGCGAAAGCCGCGATCGCCGATTTTTCGCGCAACTGTCCCAAGTTGACGCCCGAGGGCCTATTCCGCATGATTGCGCCGCCCCGGATGCCGCCGAGAGACAACCCGAAGACATGGCCAGCCTTGCTTCCAGAATGCGCAGGATGCTTGCGCTGAGCTACGGGCAGAAACTCTTTGCGCTGGCCACTGTGCCGCTGATCCTGGCCGCGGCGTCGATCGCGATCCTGGTCGCGGTGCAGTCGCGGCAACTCGCCAATCAGGAGATCGCGACGCTGGAACGCCAGCTCATTGCCGCCAAGAAGGCAGAGCTGAAGAACTACATCTCCATAGCGCGCACCGCCTTCTACGACGTCTACGGCCCCGCCCTGCCCGACGACGAGGCCGCCAAGCTGAAGGTCACGCAGATCCTGTCGGCCATGATCTACGGCCAGGACGGGTTCTTCTTCGTCTACGATTACGAGGGAAACAACCTCGTCAGCCCGCGCCAGACCGAGTTGATCGGCCGCAACTGGCTGGGCCTGCGCGACGTGAACGGCACGCCGGTGGTGGACGAGTTGCTCCGGATCGCGCGCTTCGGCGGCGGCTATCACAGCTACGACTGGCCCAAGCCTTCGACCGGCGAGACGGCGCGCATGGTGGCCTATGTGGTGGGGCTCCAGGACTGGCGCTGGGCCATAGGCACCGGCATCTTCATCGACGACGTGCTGGAAGGCGTGGCCTCCGCCCGCGCGGCGACCGAGGCGCGGGTCCGGCGCACCTTCCTGTGGATCGGCGCGATCACCGTGGGCGCGCTGCTGCTCGTCTTCGGCTCCGGGCTCTTCATCAACATCCGCGAGCGGCGGCTGGCCGACGCCAAGCTCAAGGCACTGACCCAGCGCATCTTCGACACCCAGGAGGAGGAGCGCGGCCGCGTCGCACGCGAGTTGCACGACAGCATCAGCCAGATCCTGGTGGCCGTCCGCTATGCGCTCGAACTGGCGGCGCGGCGCGTACGCTCCGGCGACGCGCGGGCCTCCGAAACGATCACCGGCGCGATGGACGGGCTGAACGGCGCCATCCAGGAGGTCCGCCGGATCAGCCGCGACTTGCGTCCGGGCGTGCTGGACGATCTGGGGCTGGGTCCCGCGCTTCAGACCCTGACCGACGATTTCGCCAGGCGTACCGGCATCGAGACCGAATTCGAGACGGTGGTCTTCCGCAACCGTCTGGACAAGGACGCGAAGATTGCGCTCTACCGGATCGCGCAGGAGGCGCTGACCAATATCGAACGCCATTCCGGCGCCACCCGCGTCACGCTGGAGGCCTTCGGCCACAAATCCGGCGCCACGCTGCGCATCCGCGACAATGGCTGCGGCATGGCCGAAGGCAGCGACAATCACAACCCCGGCCTGGGCCTGCGCAACATGCAGGAACGCATGGACCGGCTGGGCGGCGCGCTGCGCATCCTCTCCACCTCCGACGGCACGCTGATCGAGGCTAAGGTCCCGCTCAGCCACATGCTGCCCCCCGAAAAACCAATGAAGGTTCCAGCACAATGACACCGATCCGGATTCTGATCGCCGATGACCACCCGATGGTCGTCGAAGGCATCCGCGCGATACTCGAAACCTACGAGGATATAGAGGTGATCGCGACGCTTTCTTCCGGGCAGGAAGTGCTGGACCGGTTCCGCGACCTGGCGCCGGACGTGATCCTGCTCGACCTCAACATGCCGGGCGTCAGCGGGCTTTCGGCGACCGAGATCATCCAGGAACGCACGCCAGGAACGCGGGTGCTGATCCTGTCGATGCATGACAGTCCCGAATACATCACCACGGCCCTGCGCCACGGCGCGATGGGCTATGTGCTCAAGGACGTGCCGACCGAGGAGCTTTGCGTGGCGATCCGCGCCGTCCATGCGGGCCGGCAGTATCTCTGCACCGGGGCCAGTGCGCGGCTGAAGCCCGCCACCGCCGACGGGCGTGAGCCGCTGACCAGCCGCGAACAGACGATCCTGCTTGAACTGGCCCAGGGCAAGTCCAACAAGGAGGTGGCACTGGGGCTCGACATCTCGGTGCGCACGGTGGAGACGCATCGCAAGAACATCAAGCGCAAGCTGGGCATCTCCTCGACCGCCGGGCTCACACGCTACGCGCTGGAGCATGGCGTGCTCCAGGGCACCGGCGTCGATTTTTGAGGGCCGCCCGGAAATTCGGAAAGAAAATTGCCGCAGAGGCGCCGTTTGCGACATTTTCTCCAGCCGGTCATATTGACGCCCCTTGCTGCACGTGCATAAGGTCTGGGCGGAAAACCGGAGCAACCGCGACACATACCGGAGAGAAGATGGGCATTCTCGTACTTGCAGGACGACAGCGCATGGGCCAGTAACGGCAACCTGCCCGTACCCCATGCGCCCCCGAAACTTCGGGGGCTTTTTTATGCGGACGCCCCGGCGCCCGTACCGACACGGAAAACGGAGACGAAAGCGATGACCAAGGTCATGACCGGCGCAAAAATGGTGGTTCAGGCCCTCAAGGATCAGGGGGTGGACGTGGTCTTCGGCTATCCCGGCGGCGCGGTGCTTCCGATCTATGACGAGATTTTCCAGCAGAACGACATCCGCCACATCCTGGTGCGCCACGAACAGGGCGCGGTCCACGCGGCCGAGGGTTATGCCCGCTCCACCGGCAAGCCGGGCGTGGTGCTGGTCACTTCGGGGCCCGGCGCGACCAACGCGGTGACCGGGATCACCGACGCGCTGATGGACAGCATTCCGATTGTCGTGCTCACCGGGCAGGTGCCGACCTTCATGATCGGCAATGACGCCTTCCAGGAAGCCGACACGGTGGGCATCACCCGCCCCTGCACCAAGCATAACTGGCTGGTCAAGGACCCCGACAAGGTGGCCGAGACGATCCACCAGGCGTTTCAGGTCGCCACGAGCGGCCGGCCCGGCCCGGTGGTCGTCGATCTGCCCAAGGACGTGCAGTTCGCAACCGGCACCTATACCCCGCCGCAGAAGGCCCGGATGGGCCATTACGCGCCCAAGGTGAAGGGCGATGTGGACGCGATCACGGAACTGGCCGAAATGATGGAGACGGCGAAGCGCCCGGTCTTCTACACCGGCGGCGGCGTCATCAATTCCGGGCCCGAGGCCAGCCGCTTGCTGCGCGAACTGGCCGAGGCGACGGGCTTCCCTGTCACCTCGACCCTGATGGGTCTGGGCGCCTACCCCGCCAGCGGGCCGGCCTGGCTGGGGATGCTGGGCATGCACGGCACCTACGAGGCCAATCTGGCGATGCATGGCTGCGACCTGATGATCAATGTCGGCGCGCGTTTCGACGACCGGATTACCGGGCGGGTCGCCGATTTCAGCCCGAAATCGCGCAAGGCCCATATCGACATCGACCCCAGCTCGATCAACAAGTCGATCCATGTCGATGTCCCGATCGTGGGTGACGTGACCCACGTTCTCGAGGATCTGCTGCGGATCTGGAAATCCCGCGGCGCCAAGACCGACAAGGCGGGGGTCGCGAAATGGTGGACGCAGATCGCGGACTGGCGCGCCGTCGATTGCCTGAGCTTCAAGAACTCCGCCAAGACCATCAAGCCGCAATTCGCCGTGCAACGGCTGGAGGCGCTGACCAAGGGGCGTGACCGCTATATCACGACCGAGGTCGGCCAGCACCAGATGTGGGCCGCCCAATATCTGGGCTTCGAGGACCCGCATCGCTGGATGACCTCCGGCGGGCTGGGCACGATGGGCTACGGGCTGCCGGCCTCGGTCGGCGTGCAGGTCGCGCATCCCGAAAGCCTGGTCATCAATGTGGCGGGCGAGGCGTCGTGGCTGATGAACATGCAGGAGATGGGCACCGCGATGCAGTACCGGCTGCCGGTCAAGCAGTTCATCCTCAACAACGAACGCCTGGGTATGGTGCGCCAGTGGCAGGAACTGCTGCATGGCGAGCGCTATTCGCATAGCTGGTCGGAAAGCCTGCCCGATTTCGTCAAGCTGGCCGAGGCTTTCGGGGCCAAGGGTATCCGCTGCGACCGGCCCGGCGATCTGGACGACGCGATCCAGGAGATGCTGGACTATGACGGGCCGGTGATCTTCGACTGCGTCGTGGAAAAGCACGAGAACTGCTACCCGATGATCCCGAGCGGCGAGCCGCACAACAAGATGCTGCTGGGCGAGGCCTCGACCTCGGACGCGATCGGGTCGTCGGGCGCGGTGCTTGTCTGAGACGGAGGAGCGGGGGGCTGCCTGCCCCCCGCGCGCCCCGGGAGTATTTCAGGAAAGATGAAGACGAGGTGATGGGCAGATGTCTCCGCTGAAAATCAAGAAGGGCACGTCGCGGCATTCGGCCTATGACCTGCGCGACCCCAATGCCGAGGTGATGGAGACCCATACCCTGGCCGTGATCGTCGACAACGAGGCGGGGGTGCTGGCGAGGGTAATCGGGCTCTTCTCGGGGCGCGGCTACAATATCGAGAGCCTGACGGTGGCCGAAGTGGACCACGAGGGCCACCGCTCGCGCATCACCGTCGTCACCACCGGCACGCCCGCGGTGATCGAGCAGATCAAGGCGCAGCTTGGGCGCATGGTACCGGTCTACGAGGTCCACGACCTGACGGTGGAGGGTCCGGCGGTGGAGCGAGAACTGGCGCTGATCAAGGTGGCAGGCATCGGTGAAAAGCGGGTGGAGGCGTTGCGGCTGGCCGACATCTTCCGCGCCAATGTCGTCGATTCCACGCTGGAGAGCTTCGTCTTCGAGATGACCGGCACGAGCGAGAAAATCGACGCCTTCGCCGAACTGATGCGCCCGCTGGGCCTGATCGAGGTGGCGCGCACCGGCGTCGCCGCCATCTCGCGCGGGGCCTGAGGCCTGATTGCACGGGTGAGAAACGCACGCCCCGGCCCGCACGCGGGCCGGGGCGGTTTCGTCTGCGTCAGCCGTCCTGTTGGGCGGGCAGCGTGCCCGACTCCCTGGCGGCCTGGATCTCGGTCTCGTCGAGGACCCCGTCACCATTGCCGTCCATGGCGGTGAAGGTGGCCTCGTCAATGGAGGGATAGGCCGCCAGCACCTCGCCCAGCGAGAGCATTCCGTCACCGTCGCTGTCGGCGCTTTCGGCCCAGGCGAGAGAGGCGGCGCCAAGGCCGATGGCGGCGGTCAGGGTGATCAGTCGCAGAGTCATATTAGGTCTCCTTTCAAGAACCGTCTGGAAGGCCGATACGTGCCTTCCACCCAAGTAGACGCCCCGGAGCGCCGTCTATTCCCTGCCCTGGAACGGAACCCGTCCGATCCCGCGACTTGAGCCGATAACCGCCGGGCCAGGATGCACGGATCGGCGGCATCCTGCGGAAATCCGGCAGGATCCGGCCCCGGAACACGCTCTGGCGGAAATTCGCCAACTTGCTGTTTTCGCGTGGATTTACCATTATTGAGCCATCCAAGAGGATGGAGTGTTGAGTCATGCGCCCGGCCGGTTTGCCCCCCTCCCCCGATGAGATCGTGGCCCGCCTTGCCCCTGAGTTTCGCGCCGTGGCGCGACATCTGGGCGGCCCGCGCGAACAGGCTGACGACCTTGCGCAGGACGCCGCATTGCGGCTGCTGGCGCGGCTTCGGTCGGACGGGCGGATCAGCGATCCGCGCCGCTATGGCTTCAGCGTGCTGCGAAATCTCTGGCGCGACCGCTACCGGCGCGCGGCGCGACAGGGCGAGCCACTGGAGGAGGAGCCGCCCGCGGAGACCCCGCACGCCGCCAGCGCGGGGCTGGCCTGCCGCGACGTGCGGGCCGCCATCGCGCGGCTCGCGCCGCATCACCGGGCGCTGCTGACGATGATCGCACAGGGCACCGACAATTACCGCGACCTCGCCCGCGCCCAAGGCATCGCGCCGGGCACCGTCATGTCGCGCCTTTCGCGCGCGCGGCGGGCGCTGCGTGCGGAACTCGCGCTGGGCGAAGACGACACGGTGATGTCGCTTCTGGGCGATGAATGGTCGTGACCGGAAAGTTTGTTTGCGGCGCGTTTCAAGATCGCCGTGTCGGAAATTTACACGCAGCGACGGAGCCGCAAATCTAGCCTCACCGCATAAGTCAGCACAGAGGTGAGTTGATGCCCCGTCACGATGACCTGTCCGCCGTCCTGCGCGACGTCACCCATGCCAATGGCCTGCCCAACGCGCATTACGTCGATCCGGCCATGTTCGAGGAGGAGAAGAAGACGATCCTCCACGGCACCTGGGCCGGGCTGGGCTTCGGCAAGGACGTGCCGGAGCCGGGCGATGCCAACCCGGTGGATTTCCTGGGCCTGCCGCTGGTGATCGTACGCGACAATGACGGCGAGGTGCGCGTCTTCCAGAACACCTGCCGCCATCGCGGCATGATCCTGGTGCAGGGCAAGGGCAAGCTCAGGGGCATGATCCGCTGCCCCTACCATAGCTGGTCCTACAGCCTGAAGGGCAAGCTGGTGGCCACGCCCCATGTCGGCGGGCCGGGCCACAACACCCATGCGGCGGTGGACCGGGATACGCTGGGCCTCGTGGAGATGCGCAGCCATGTCTGGCGCGATGTCGTCTTCGTCAACATCTCGGGCGACGCGCCGGACTTCGCCGCGTACGCCTCCGACCTGATGGAGCGCTGGAAGGAATTCGATCAGCCGGTCTTCCACGGCGGCCCGGAGTCGGGGTTCAAGCTGGAGGTGAACACGAACTGGAAACTGGCGGTGGAGAATTACTGCGAAAGCTATCACCTGCCCTGGGTCCATCCCGGCCTCAACAGCTATTCGCGGCTGGAGGATCACTACAATATCGAGCAGCCCGGCGCCTATTCCGGCCAGGGCACGATGGTCTACCGCCAGTTCCGGGGCCGCAACGGCGAGCTTTTTCCGGATTTCGCCGGGCTGTCGCCGAAATGGAACGAAGGCGCGGAATATGTGGCTTTCTATCCCAATGTGCTCTTCGGGGTGCATCGCGACCACGCCTTCGCGATCCTCCTGGAACCCAAGGGTCCCGAGAGGACGATCGAGCATATCGAGCTTTACTATGCCACTGACGCGACGGATCCCGGCCTGCGCGAGGCCAATGCCGTGCTGTGGAAGACGGTCTTCGAGGAAGATATCGGCGTGGTTGAAGGCATGCAGAAGGGCCGCCACGGCGACGCGTTCGACGGCGGCCGCTTCTCGCCCGCGATGGACGGGCCCACGCATAACTTCCATGCCTGGGTGGCGGAACGGCTGAGCGCCGCACGCGGGCAGATGGCCGCCGAATGACGCGCAGCGACGCGGCGCTGGACCACGCGCTGCTGGACGCCCATTCGCGGGGCGACCAGGCGGCGCTGGTCCGGCTTTACGCCGAGGCGGGCGGCAAGTCCGATGAGATGGGCGATATCGACGCGGCCTGTTTCTACTGGACGCATGCCTATATCTTCGCGCTGGAGGATGGCGACCCGCAGGCGGGCGATCTGCATGCGCGGCTCAAGGCCCACGGGCGCGAGGAATGAGGCCCGCACCGGCGCTCAGTTGTTGCGCTCGCCCCCGCCGCCGCTGATCATCCCGCCCACGCGGCGGCCGTCGATCCAGACCGGATCGCCGCTGGTCTTGGCATGGCGGTACATGAAGGTCGTCATCGCGCGCTTGGCCGCGCGGCCCTCCGGGTAACGCTCCGCCACGCCCGACAGGTAGCGCCGTTCGGCCTGGCGCATCCAGAAGAGCTGCGGCCGCGCCCACCGACCGTCATCGGTCCGGTAGCGCAATTCGGCCGGGCCATCGAGCCCCATCGCCCAGCCCGCGGTCAGCGCGGTCCAGCCCAGCATCGCCTCGTATTTCTCCAGGAAGCCCTCCCCGGTCGCATCGAACTGCGCGAACATGGCCAGGCTTTCGGGGAAGCGGCGCAGCGAGATGCCGCGCTCGGGCATGGAGAGATCGAAGATGCGGCGTGTGAGCTTCGGCGCGGGACCGAGCGCATCGAGGATCGGCACGCGCACGCCCCCGCGCAGCACCGCGAGGCGTGGCAGGATCGGCGCGGGTTCAGCGGCGAGCGGCAGAGCGGGCAGGAACGCGGCTGCCCCTGCGCCCAGCGAGAGGGCCAGGAGATGGCGGCGGTCGAGCGTAGCGAACATCGGGCATCCTCCGGGCAGGTTTGGGTCTCTGACCGAAATACTAGGCGCCCCCTGCCCCGCGGCAAGGCACGCGCGCGTCACATCCGGGTGACGTCCGGCGATGCGGGAAGGAAAAAGGGGCGCCCGAAGGCGCCCCGTTAAGTCTCGCTGACCAGGCTCATCATTGTACCGCTCGGAATATTTCTGCCTGCGGCCTGGCGAGCGTCAGGGGCGAGCGCACCCGCCCCGTGACCCGTATGTCCTTTCAACTACACCCGCTGGTCCCCCCGCAGGTGTTGCATTTCATGCAGGTGCCGTTGCGCACCAGCGTGTAGTTTCCGCATTCCCCGCAGGGATCGCCCTCGTAGCCCTGCATTCTGGCCTTGGTGCGGGCGTCGATCCGTGTGGCCCCGCCGGTGTCCGGCACCAGGGCCTGGAGCGCGACATCGGCATCCATCGACACCGCCGCGGCGCTGGCGGTGGCGGCCACGTCCATCCCGCCCTGCAACACCACCAGTTCCTGCGGCAGACGCTTGCGCAGATAACCGGTAGAGGAGACCTGCTTGAGCCACTCGATCGACCGCGAGGCGGAGGTGTCGGAGACATTGGCGACGTTCGGCTTGCCCTCCTGCTCGCCCTGTCCGAGATCGTCGAACGCGGCGCCTTCGGGCTTCACATGGGCCAGGTCCGTGCGGTCGAGATAGCTGACCGCCAGTTCCCGGAAGATGTAGTCGAGGATTGAGGTCGCGTTCTTGATCGAGTCGTTGCCCTGCACCATGCCCGCCGGCTCGAACCGGGTGAAGGTAAAGGCTTCCACGAACTCCTCCAGCGGCACGCCGTATTGGAGCCCGACCGAGACCGCGATGGCGAAATTGTTCATCATCGCGCGGAAGCCCGCACCTTCCTTGTGCATGTCGATGAAGATTTCGCCCAGATTGCCGTCCTCGTATTCGCCGGTCCGCAGATAGACCTTGTGGCCGCCGACGATGGCTTTCTGGGTGTAGCCCTTGCGGCGCTCGGGCAGCTTCTCGCGGTGGGACTTGATGATCTCCTTGACCACGACCTTCTCGACGATCTTCTCGGCCAGCACCTGCGCCTTCTGCTGGTTGCTGCCGGTGGCGAGGATTTCCTCGGCCTCCTCGTCATCCTCCACCAGGCTCGCGGCCAGCGGCTGGCTGAGCTTCGAGCCGTCACGGTAGAGCGCATTGGCTTTGACCCCCAGCGACCACGAGAGCTCGTAGGCGCGCTGGCAATCCTCGATGCTGGCGTCGTTGGGCATGTTGATCGTCTTGGAGATCGCGCCGGAGATGAAGCTCTGCGCCGCCGCCATCATGCGGATATGGCTGGCCACGCCCAGGAAGCGGCGGCCCTTCTTGCCGCAGGGATTGGCACAGTCGAAGACCCGGTAATGCTCGGCCTTCAGATGCGGCGCGCCCTCCAGCGTCATGGTCCCGCAGACATGATCGTTCGCAACCTCGATCTGCGCCCTGGAGAAGCCCAGGTGGCGGAGCATGTCGAAAGTGGGGTCGTTCAGCTTTTGCGTCGGTATGCCAAGGACTTCGGTGCAGAAGCTCTCACCCAGCGTCCACTGGTTGAAGACGAAGCGGATGTCGAAGGCCGAAGGCAGCGCGCCCTCGATCTTGGCGATCTCCGCCTCGCCGAAGCCGTGCCCCAGCAGCGCGGTGTGGTTGATACCCGGCGCATTGCCGAGGCTGGCATGCCCGACCGCGTAGGAGACGATTTCTTCGACCTGGGCGGGAGAATACCCAAGCGCCTCCAGCGCGGCCGGGACCGAGCGGTTGATGATCTTGAAGTATCCACCGCCCGCGAGCTTCTTGAACTTCACCAGGGCGAAGTCCGGCTCGATCCCTGTCGTGTCGCAATCCATAACCAGCCCGATCGTGCCCGTGGGCGCGATCACGGTGGCCTGCGCGTTGCGGTAGCCGTGCAGATCGCCCAGCCGCAGCGCCTCGTCCCAAGCGGACTGCGCCAGCGCGACGAGCCCCTGATCGGGACAATTGTTGTAGTCCAGCGCCACCGGCTTGGTGGCCAGCGCCTCGTAGCCGTCGGCATGGCCATAGGCGGCGCGCCGATGGTTGCGGATCACCCGCAGCATGTGATCGGCGTTGCGCGCATAGCCCGGAAACGGCCCCACCTCGCCCGCGATCTCGGCCGAGGTCGCGTAGGCCACGCCGGTCATCACCGCCGTCAGCGCACCGCAGAGTGCGCGCCCTTCGTCGGAATCGTAGCCATAGCCCATGGTCATCAGCAGCCCGCCGATATTGGCGTAGCCCAGTCCCAGCGTCCGGAAGTCATAGGAGCGCTGCGCGATCTCGCGCGACGGGAATTGCGCCATCAGCACCGAGATTTCCAGAGTCAGCGTCCAGAGCCGCGAGGCATGCACGTAATCCTCGGACCGGAACGCGCCATCGCGATAGAAGCTCAGCAGATTCATCGAGGCCAGATTGCAGGCCGTATCGTCGAGGAACATGTATTCCGAGCACGGGTTGGAGCCGCGGATCGGCCCGTCCTCGGGGCAGGTGTGCCAGTCGTTGACGGTATCGTGGAACTGAATGCCGGGATCGGCGCAAGCCCAGGCGGCGTGGCCCACATCCTCCCACAGCGCGCGCGCCTTGACGGTCTTGGCGACCTTGCCGTCGGTGCGGCGCAAGAGTTCCCAGTCGGCATCGTCGCGCACCGCCTTCAGGAAGGCATCGGTCACGCGCACCGAGTTGTTGGAGTTCTGCCCGGAAACGCTTGAATAGGCTTCCGAATCCCAGTCCGTGTCATAGGTCGGGAACTCGATCGCGCTATAGCCCTGCCGCGCGTAATCCAGCACCCTTTTGATGTAGGTCTCCGGAATGCGCATCTTCTTGGCCGCCCGGATCGCGGATTTCAGGGCCGCGTTCTTTGCCGGATCGGCGGCGTCCTTGGCCAGCCCGTCCCAGGCGCCGATCGCCGCGAAGATTTCGTTGAGATGCGCCTCGTGGATCTTGGAGCCGGCCACCAGGCTCGCCACTTTCTGCTCCTCGCGGACCTTCCAGTTGACGAATTCCTCGATATCGGGGTGATCCATGTCACAGATCACCATCTTGGCCGCGCGCCGCGTGGTGCCGCCCGACTTGATCGCACCCGCCGCACGGTCGCCGATCTTCAGGAAGCCCATGAGACCGCTGGACTTGCCGCCGCCCGACAGCCGCTCGCCCTCGGCGCGCAGCGACGAGAAGTTGGTGCCGGTGCCCGAGCCGTATTTGAAGAGCCGCGCCTCGCGCACCCAGAGATCCATGATGCCGCCATCACTCACCAGGTCGTCCTTGACCGACTGGATGAAGCAGGCATGCGGCTGCGGATGCTCATAGGCGGATTTGGAGCGGGTCAGTTTGCCGGTCTTGAAATCGACGTAGAAATGGCCCTGCCCCGGACCGTCGATGCCATAGGCCCAGTGCAGCCCCGTGTTGAACCATTGCGGCGAGTTGGGCGCGGCCATCTGGCGGGCCAGCATGACGCGCATCTCGTCGAAATAGGCGCGCGCGTCGGTCTCGGTGGTGAAGTAGCCGCCCTTCCAGCCCCAGTAGGTCCAGGCGCCGGCCAGCCGATCGAAGACCTGCTTGGCCGAGGTCTCGCCGCCATAGCGCTCGTCCTCGGGCATGTCCTTTAGTGCCGCCTCGTCGGGCACGGAGCGCCACAGAAACTCCGGCACGCCCTTTTCCTTCACCCGACGCAACCGCGCAGCCACACCGGCCTTCCGGAAATACTTCTGTGCCAGCACATCGCAGGCGACCTGCGACCAGGACTTGGGAACCTCGATTTCATCGAGCCGGAACACCACCGTGCCGTCCGGGTTGCGAATCTCAGACGCCGTCGTGGTGAACTCCAGCGCCGCGTAGGCGTCGGCGGCTTCGGTGGTGAATCTGCGGTCAATCTTCATTTCTGCCCCATAGTCGCAATTCTTCTGTTCCCGGCCCGCGGTTGTCCCGCCGTGCCGGCATTCGGGTCGTTTTTCGAAAGGCTACAGTGCCTCCCTGTCCTCATCGTC
Organism: Maritimibacter sp. 55A14; assembly: GCF_003122205.1. GTDB lineage: Bacteria > Pseudomonadota > Alphaproteobacteria > Rhodobacterales > Rhodobacteraceae > QEYE01. Next base: position 44,136 of record NZ_QEYE01000006.1, on the reverse strand, counting down.
TCCGGTTCTGTCTTCCTGCCTGTACTCCGGCAGGTGCCCGCCTGATCCGGTCGTCTACCCTGACCGGCGGGATGCAGCCCCCTAGAGATGCTGACGGCCCTCACACTAGATATGGTGTTTATCGCGTCGGCCCACACAAATTGACGTATGTTGGGCACTTCGGTCAACGGAAAAGTTTTCGATCACGGCCAATTTTCCAGTTGACCCGAGGGTATTCGTCGGGGCCGCGCCGAGTCGCCGTAAAGGGGCCGTGCGGCCGCGCGGCGCGGCAGTGTCGGGGTTTTCGTTTGGAGCCCGGCGCGTTAGCCGCAATTCCTTCGGCCGGGCCTGAAGATGGCGGCGCGCGGAAGGGGGTCTGGAAGTCCGAAAAGGGAGTGGTCGGGGCGGCGAGATTCGAACTCACGACCTACGGTACCCAAAACCGTCGCGCTACCAGGCTGCGCCACGCCCCGACGCGCTGTCTCTACAACCAGCGCGGCCCCTTGGAAAGAGCCGATGCCATCACGGGCAGGGCCAGGCGGCGGTTTCCGAGTCGATTCGCGGATGCCTGAGGGCGTTGCCCGGCGCGATACCCAGACGTGCCGCCGTCCCGCCGTTGATCTCCAGCACATAGGCCACGCCCGGTCCGCCGTCGCGCGGCTCCAGGCTCTGCGGTTCGGCATTCTCCACGATCCGGCGCACCCGGCCGTCCGGCCCGAGAAACAGCATGTCGAGCGGGATCAGCGTGTTCTTCATCCAGAACCGCGCGTGCATCGGTGCATCGAAGACGAAGAGCATCCCTGCAAAACGGTCCATCTTCTTGCGATACATCAGGCCGCGGGCGCGGGTCTCGGGCGTGTCGGAGACCTCCACCGTGAAACTCGCGCGGCCCCAGTCGCCGCGCAGATCGACACGGTCGGGCGCACAGCTTTCGGCAATCGCGGGACCGCCCAGGACGAGTACCAGCAACAGCAGAAGAAGACGTGTCACTTTTCGGCTTCCTTCTGGCCGAATTCCCAACTGCGGACTTCGCCGGCCATCTGGCCGCGCGGGCCTTCGATGACCCGAATGCAGATCGCCTCGCCCGGAATCAGATCGGCCATGCCGCAACTGCGTAGCACTTCCATATGGATGAAGACATCCTCGGGCCGGCCATAAACATTGGCAAAGCCGAACCCCTTGATCTTGTCGAACCATTTCACCCGCGCGGGCTCCAACGGAACGTCACTCAGATCAGCCGGCAGTTCGGGCGATGTGGCCGGTTCGGCGCCGCCCTCCGCGTCGCGCGGGGCGGATATCTCGAAGACTTCCGTCGCCTGCTTGCCGCGTTCGGTCGCCTGCACGGCGATGTACACGACCGAGCCGTCCGCGATCGAACTTTGGCCGAAATTGCGCAGCACATTTGCGTGAAGGAGGATGTCCGGCCCGCCTTCATCGGCAACAACGAAACCGAATCCCTTCGTCGCGTCGAACCATTTGACCTGTCCCCAAATCTTTTCCTCATCGGTCAAGTCTGGTTTTCCTCCATTGCAAGCGCTGGATACGCTTAAACGTCACCCCCGTTAACCTGTATTGGTTAACCGGAAGACCGATTCAAGGGAGAAATTGGCCGGTGACGCAAGCCCGCAATTCGCGATGCGTGAATTTCACGGGCTCAGGCGGGCAATGTTCCAAGGGGCTTCCACCTCTGCGCGAACCCAGCGGAAACGGTCATGCAACCTGTGGGCGCCATCGGCCCAGAACTCGATCTCCAGCGGCGTAATCCGAATCCCTCCCCAGAAGGGCGGCCGGGGCGGCGACAGGCCATGCTGTGCGGTCACCTTCGCCACTTCCGCCATCAGCGCAGCGCGCGACGACAGCGGTTGCGACTGGCGCGAGGCCCAGGCGCCCAGACGGCTCTTGAGCGAGCGCGACGCGAAATATTCGTCCGCCTTCGGGCCTTCCTCGCGGCTGGTCAGACCGCGCACGCGGATCTGCCGGCGCAAGGATTTCCAGTGCATCACAAACGCCGCCTTGCCCGCCGCCTCGATCTCCTGCGCCTTCACGCTCTCGTAGTTGGTATAGAAGACGAACGCCGCCGCCTCGATCTCCTTGAGCAGCACCATGCGGCTGTTGGGCATGCCGGAGGCATCCACCGTCGCCAGCGCTATCGCGTTGGGATCGTTGGGTTCCGTCGCTTCGGCCTCGTCCAGCCAGCGGCGCGCGATGGCGAAAGGATCGTCACCGCCGAAGATACCGCTGCGATCCGCCATGCCTGCCTCCCGATCCCGAACCGGACGCAATGCCCGGCGCAACCCCGCCACAGGCGCCACACAGGCCGTGACCAGCCTTGATGCGCTGCGCGCTTTCGCCTAAACGGTTCCGTACATTAAGGTCGTTCAGGGGATGTCAATGTCAACCGGGTTGATGCAGGGAAAGCGCGGGCTCATCATGGGCGTCGCGAACGACAAGTCCATCGCCTGGGGCATCGCACGCGCCTGCGCGGAAGCGGGCGCGGAAATGGCTTTCTCCTACCAGGGTGAACAACTCAAGAAACGGGTGGACCCACTGGCCGCCTCCATCGGGGTGAAGCATGTGCTGCCCTGCGACGTCTCCGACGGCGCGTCCATGGACGCGCTTTTCGAGACGCTGGAACAAGAATGGGGCGGGCTGGATTTCGTCGTCCATGCGATCGGCTATTCCAACAAGGACGAACTGCGCGGCCGCTACGTCGATTGCACGCCGGAGAACTTCCGCTCCACCATGGATATCTCGGTCTATTCCTTCACCGCGGTCGCGGCGCGGGCGGAGAAGCTGATGCGCGAAGGCGGCTCGATGCTGACGCTGACCTATTACGGCGCTGAGAAGGTGATGCCGCATTACAACGTCATGGGGGTCGCGAAAGCCGCGCTCGAAGCCTCGGTGCGCTATCTCGCGTCCGATCTGGGCCCCAAAGGCATCCGTGTCAACGCGATCTCGGCGGGAACGATTCGGACATTGGCGGCCTCGGGCATCGGCGATTTCCGCTACATCATGAAATGGAACGAACTGAATGCACCGCTCAAGCGCAATATCGACCAGAGCGAGGTCGGCAGTTCGGCGCTCTACCTGCTTTCCGATATGGGCTCGGGCGTGACCGGCGAGGTGCATCACGTCGATGCCGGCTATCATATCGTGGGCATGAAGCGGGCCGACGCGCCGGACATGGACGCGGTGGCGCCGGTCAAGCCGGACGGGCAGTAACATGAACGACCGGCTGCCGCACGAGAAGGGCTTCCATGTAAGCTGGGATCAATTGCACCGCGACGCGCGCGCATTGGCCTGGCGGCTCGACGGCCACGGCCCCGTGGATGGCGGCTGGCGCGCGGTGGTGGCGATCACCCGCGGCGGAATGGCGCCCGCGATGATCGTCGCGCGCGAGCTCGACATCCGCACCGTCGACACAATCTCGGTCAAATCCTACAACCACCAGACCCAGAGCGAACCGAGCGTCATCAAGTCGCCGGATATGGATCTCATGGGCGATGGCACGGGTGTTCTGATCGTCGATGATCTCGTGGACACCGGCCGCACGCTGGAGGTCGTCCGCGCCCTGCTGCCCAAGGCGCATGTGGCCACCGTCTATGCCAAGCCGCAGGGCCGGGCGCAGGTCAACACATTCGTCACCGAGGTCAGCCAGGACACCTGGATTTTCTTCCCCTGGGACATGGCCCTGCAATATGTGGAGCCCTACCGGGGCACCGAATGAACGCTCAGCGCCCTTCGTAACGCGCCGGCCGTTTTTCCAGAAAGGCCAGAACGCCTTCCTTGAAGTCGCGGGTTCTGCCCGCCTCGCCCTGTAGATGCGCCTCCAGATCGAGCTGCGCCTCCAGGTCGTTGGCAAAGCTCGCCCGCATCGCCTGCTTGATCCGCGCATAGGCCGCGGTCGGCCCCTGCGCCAGTTGCGCAGCGCGCGCGTACCAATGCGCCTCGAAATCCGCGTCCGGCACCGCCTCCCAGATCATGCCCCACTCGGCGGCCTGCCGGGCGCTCACCGGCTCGGCGAATAAAGCCGCCCCCATGGCGCGCGCCAGCCCGACCTGACGCGGCAGCCAGTAGGTGCCGCCGGCATCGGGGATGAGCCCGATCCGGGCGAAGGCTTGCAGGAAACTCGCGGATTCGGCGGCGATGACCACATCGGCGGCCAGCGCCAGATTGGCCCCTGCCCCCGCGGCCGCACCGTTGACGGCGGAGATTGTCGGAATCGGGCAATCGGTGATCTCGCGCAGGAGCGGCTCGTATTCCTCGCGCAGCACCCGCTCCAGGTCGATATTGGAGACCGCCGCCCGGTCGCCCAGATCCTGGCCCGAGCAGAAGGCCCGCCCCTTGCCCGTCAGCACCAGCACCCGCGCCTCTTCGCCCGCGGACTTGACCGCATGGGTCAGTTCGGCGCGCATTTGCGTGTTGAGCGCGTTCATCACTTCCGGACGGCGGAAGGTGACGATCGCGATGTCGTCGCGCAGGGAATATCGGATCGTGTCGTATTGCATCGGGCGGGGTTCCTGTCTGCGGTCGGTGGGCAGCTTAGCGAAGATTATGCCCGGCGAAAGGGCGACGCGGGGTCAGTCCTTCATGATCTCCTTCAGGCGCGCCTCCTCCTCGGGGCTCAGCGCCTCGGCGGGCGGGGGCGCAGCGTCCCGGCGGCGGCGCAGATACGCCACGCCGATGCCCAGGCCGATCAGCAGCATGACCGGCCCCGCCGCCCAGAGCACGATGCTCGAGCCCGTCGCGCGCGGCTGGAGCAGTACGTATTCCCCGTAGCGCGCTACGATGAAATCGACGACCTCCGCATCGCTGTCGCCCGCCACCAGACGCTCGCGCACCAGAAGCCGCAGGTCGCGTGCCAGATCGGCGTTGGACTCGTCGATGCTCTCGTTGCGGCAGACGAGGCAGCGCAGCCCGGCGGAGATGTCGCGCGCGCGCGCCTCCAGCGCGGGGTCGTCCAGAATCTCGTCGGGCTGGACGGCAAAGGCCGGCATGGCCAGCAGTAGCAGGATCAGGATCAGGAGCTTCATCGCCCCTACTCCGCCGCGACTGCGCCGGGGGCCGCGCGCCGCGCGCCAGCCGCCACCCGGTAGCGCCGGTCGCTGAGGCTGAGGAGCCCGCCCAGGGCCATGATGATGGAGCCCAGCCAGATCCAGTTCGCGAAGGGCTTGATGTAGCTGCGCACCGCATAGCCCCCGCCCGCCTGCGCGTCACCGATCACCAGATAGATGTCCCGCGCCAGGCTCTGATGGATCGCGGCCTCGGTCGTGGGCATGGCCGCCACCGGGTAGACCCGTTTCTCCGGCGCCAGACGGGCGATGTCGGAGCCATCGCGGCGGACCGTGAAATGCCCGGTGGTGGAGAGGTAATTCGGTCCCTCGACCTCCTCCACGCTGTCGAATGCGATCTCGAAACCGGCGACGTCGAACCGATCGCCCACCTGCGCGACGCGGATATCCTCCACCTGCCAGGCGGTGATCGTGGCCACGCCGAAGATCGTCAGGCCCAGCCCGCCATGCGCCAGCGCCTTGCCCCAGTCGGCGCGCGGCAGCCGCGCCAGCCGTCGCAGGCTGCCAGCAAGGCCAGCCTTACCGCTCCCCGCCTTCTGCCAAAGATCGACGGCGCTGCCCAGAAGCAGCCAGGCCGCCAGCGCCACGCCCACCGGCGCCAGGGCCGAGCCGCCAGTCTGCATTGCCCAGATCAGTGCCCCGAGCGCCACCGACAGCGCCGCCGCGCCCCAGAGCGGGCGCATCACGCGGCCCATCCGCGCACGTTTCCAGGGCATGATCGCGCCGATCGGCAGGGCCATCGCGATGGCGATCATGAAGGGCGTGAAAGCCATGTCGAAGAAGGGCGCCCCGACCGACAGCTTGCGGTCGAAGGCAAGTTCCGCCACCAGCGGCCAGATCGTACCGAAAAAGACGACGAAACAGGCCACCGCCAGCAGGATGTTGTTGAGCACCAGTGCCGATTCGCGGCTGAGCAGGCCGAAGACACCCTTGGCCTCCAGCGCGCCGGCCCGTGCGGCGTAAAGTGTCAGCGCCCCGCCGAGCGCGACACCCAGGATCGCCAGGATGAATACCCCGCGCTCAGGATCGTTGGCGAAGGCATGGACCGAGGTGATGACGCCGGAACGCACGATGAACGTGCCGATCAGCGAGAAGCCGAAGGCCATGATCGCCAGCAGGATGGTCCAGCTTTTCAGGCTCTCGCGCTTCTCCACCACAATCGCGGAATGCAGCAGGGCCGCGGCGATGAGCCAGGGCATGAAGGAGGCGTTCTCGACCGGATCCCAGAACCAGAAGCCGCCCCAGCCCAGTTCGTAATAGGCCCACCAGGATCCCAACGCGATGCCCACGGTCAGGAACATCCAGGCCGCCAGCGTCCAGGGCCGCACCCAGCGCGCCCAGGCGGCGTCGACCCGCCCCTCGATCAGCGCCGCGACCGCGAAGCTGAAGGACATGGAAAGCCCGACATAGCCCAGGTAGAGGAAGGGCGGGTGGAAGGCCAGGCCCGGGTCTTGCAGGAGCGGGTTCAGATCCTGCCCGTCAAGCGGCGCCACGGCCGAGCGCAGGAACGGGTTCGACGTCAGCAGCGTGAAGGCCATGAAGGCCGCGCCGATCATCGCCTGCACCGCCAGCGCGCGCGCCTTGAGCCGTGGCGGCACGTTCCCGCCGAACCAGGCCAGCATGGCGCCGAACAGTACCAGGATCAGCACCCAGAGCAGCATCGAGCCCTCGTGATTGCCCCACACGCCCGTCACCTTGTAGAGCATCGGCTTCGCGGAATGGCTGTTGGCCACCACCAGATCGAGGCTGAAATCGGAGGTCACGAAAGCCCAGGTCAGCGCCCCGAAGGAGAAGGCGACCAGAAAGAACTGTGCCGATGCCGCAGGCACCGCCACGTCCATCCAGCCGCCCCATCCACGGGCCGCTCCGATCATCGGCACGGTGGCCTGCACCAGTGAGATCAGGAAGGCCAGCACAAGCGCGAAATGCCCAAGTTCAGTGATCATGTTGCCGCTCCAGCATGGCTACGCCCCATTGAGCATAGACATAACCCGATCAGCGGGAAATCACATTGCGATCATTGGTCTCGGGGGCGGGAGTTTTCCCAGTCGGCCAGCGCGGGGTTGTCCGAACTGTCCGATCCGGCGATGCGCGCCGGCATTGCGGTCTCCGGCCGCGGGCGGCGCTGGTAATGCATCTCCCGTGCGCCGAAATAGAAGCTCACGATCGCGCCCAGCAACCACCAGAGCGGCTCGGGCACATGGGCCAGCCCCTGCATGCGTTCCGCAAAGCCCGGCGGATCGGCCATCGCATAGGCGAAGAGCCCCAGCGTGCCGAGCGCCAGCGCCGGGCGCGGCAGCCTGTTCAGCCCGTTGACGAAACGGTCGAACCCGCCCGCCGGGGCCTGCGCGTACTCCGCCGCTGCCTGATCCAGAACGGCGGTGAAGGCTTCGTGCCCCAATTCCATCCGCCGCGTGGCGTTCGGGGTGAAGACCTCGGCGGTCTCGGTGATGACATTGCGCCCGGCCCCGAAGAGCCCGCCCAGAACCGTCCCGATCACGCCCATGACGCCACCCGCGCCTTGTGTTCGGCCTCTGTCAGGTGATAGCGCGGCGCGATGAATTCCTCGGCCCGCCGGATCCATCCGCCCTTGCCACCGTCGCGACTGCGGGCGAACTTGCGCGAGGCCGGGCGCCGATCGGCCAGCGCGTAATAGTAGTTGCGCCGCGCGATCCCGTAGGCGTCGGTCAGATGCTCCGGCGCCATGTTGGTCGCAGCCTCCGCCGCGGCGATGGTCCGTGGCCCGACCGCGCCGTCGATGGCGACCTCCAGCCCCATGTCACGCAGCAGCCGTTGCAGTATCTTCACGGCATTCCCGCCCGCGTTCACATACATGTCGAAGACGGATGCCTGAACAGCCGCCGGCAGCGCGTCGATGCGGGGTCGGCGGAAGAAATGCTCGACGAATATCTCCACGGCTTGCGCTTGGGTCAGGAGTTTCACATCCCCCGCATCCACCTGCCCGTCGTCCGTCAGGTCGAGCCCTAGCCGACGCATCGTGCCGATCGTGACCCCATGATTCGTCGCCCCGCCCGGATCGTCGGGATCCTCCACGAAGCCGCCCTCGCGGGCGACGATCTCACGTGCCAGTTGTTCTACCGTTTTCATGCCGCGCATCCTTGCCCAGTTGCGCGTCCATGATCCCTAAGCCGATGTTAATATCCGCCTTCCGCAGCGTTCGCCGGCTTGTAGACGCCCTGTTCCTTGAGCGCGTCGGTCACTTCCTTCGGCATGTAATCCTCGTCATGTTTGGCAAGGATTTCAGTGGCTACGAAGATACCGTTCACGTAGGAACCGGTGCCGATCATGCCTTGCCCCTCGGCGAAGAGATCGGGCAGCACGCCGCGATAGGTGACGGGGACCGACGCGCCGCCATCGGTGACGCTGAAGCTCACCGTCTCGCCCGCGCCGCGGGTCAGCGTGCCCGTTTCCACCAGTCCGCCCAGGCGGAACACCTCGCTGTCGGGGGGCGGGGTCGCCGCCACCTCCGAGGGGCTGCGGAAGAAGTTGATGCCGTCGCGCAGCGCATAGCCGACCAGCCCGGTGGCCACGGCAAGGGCCACGAAGGCGATCACGATCAACTGGATTCTGCGTTTCTTCTTGAGCCCGTGCATGTCCTACCTCATGGAAAGAGCGGGGCCAGCATCAGCCCCGCGGTCTCTTCCAGCCCCAGCATCAGGTTGGCGTTCTGGATCGCCTGCCCGCTGGAGCCCTTGGTCAGATTGTCAAGCGCGGCGAAGACGATGGCGCGGCCCGGCACCCGGTCGGCGACCACGCCCAGATGCACCAGGTTGGAGCCACGCACATGCCGCGTGGCCGGCGTCCCGCCCATTGGCAGGACGTGCAGGAACGGCTCCGCGCCGTAGCGCGCTTCCAGTGCGGCCTGAATGTCATCTGCCTCGCCCCGCACATAAACCGTGGCCAGTATCCCTCTGTTCTGAGGCAGTAAATGCGGCGTGAAGGTCACGAGCACATCGCGCCCAGCCGCACGGCTGAACTCCTGGTCGAACTCGGCCAGGTGCCTGTGCTTGGCCACGTTATAGGCATGCACGCCCTCCGATACCTCGCTGTGCAACAGGCCTTCCTTGGCCGAACGCCCGGCGCCCGACACCCCGGTCTTGAGGTCGATGATGATCTCGTCGGGGTCGATCACGCCCGCCGCCAGCAACGGCAGGATCGCATACATGCCCGTCGCCGCGTTGCAGCCGGTGCCGGCAACCAGCCGCGCCACGCGGATATCGTCGCGGTAGAACTCCGTCAGGCCATAGACGGCCTCTTCCTGCAATTCCGGCGCGATATGCGGCTGCCCGTACCACGCTTCATAGGCGGCAATGTCGCGCAGGCGGAAATCGGCGCTCAGGTCAACAACCTTAACATCGCCCGGCAAGTCCTTGATAACGGACTGGCTCGTAGCATGAGGAAGTGCACAGAAGACAAGATCGACACCGTCGAAGTCGATCTCCTCGATCCGCACCAGCGCCGGCAGGTCGAGATGCGCCAGATGCGGGAAGACATCGCCCATCGCGAGACCCGCCTTGCGGTCCGCCGCCAACGCCGTGACGCGCATCGAGGGATGTGTCGCGATCAGGCGGACGAGTTCGGCGCCGGTATAGCCGGAGGCCCCGAGGATGGCGATATTCTGCGTCGTCATGAAGCGTGACTTTCCTTGGTTAACGGTGATGTAGGCGCGCGCGCGGCGCGATGCAATTCAGGCCGCGACAAACGCGATCTTGCGTCGCATGAAGCGCGTGGCCTGGCGCGAGACGCGCGCCGCGTCACCCGTGGTCAGGTAGATGTCGCCGGCGCCGGAGCCGCGCATCCCGGGATGCCGCTCCAGGTAGTCGGTCAGGCTGACCGCGACCAGGCTCGCCTGGCTGAACACACGAACATGCGGGCCGAGTTCGTCCTGGAAAATCTCCTCCAGCAGCGGGTAATGGGTGCATCCCAGCACTGCCGCCTCCGGCCTGGGCATCCGCCGCTGCAACGCCTCCACATGCGAGCGCACCAGCGCCTCCGCCAGGATCAGGTCGCCCTGCTCGATCGCGTCGACCAGCCCGCCGCAGGGCTGCGCCTCGACATCGACGCCCACGGCGCGGAATGCCAGCTCACGCTGGAAGGCGCGACTCGACACGGTGGCGGGCGTCGCGAAAAGCGCCACATGCTTCACAGCCACCTCCCGCGGCGGCGAGTTGTCGCCCCATTGCCGTTCTGTCACAGCCTCGATCAGCGGCACGAACACGCCCAGCACGCGCTTGCCTTCGGGCAGGCCGGCCTCCTGCATCCGGCGTAGTGCGGCGGCCGAGGCGGTGTTGCAGGCCAGGATGACCAGATCACACCCCTCCTGCCAGAGCCGCGCCACACCCTTGCAGGTCAGCGCATAGATATCGTCGGGATCGCGCACGCCGTAGGGCGCATTGGCGCTGTCACCGAAATAGACCAGCGGCAGGTCCGGCAAAGCACGGGTGATGGCCTCATGAACCGTGAGCCCGCCCAGGCCCGAATCGAAAATGCCTACTGCCATCAGTGCTTGTGTCTTTCCTCGAACTCGAAGCCGTAGCCGAGCGTTTTCAACGGGCTCGGTGACAGCTTATACGTCTCTGCACGCAGGAAATCCATCATAGCGCGCGGGTTGCCGTCATGGAGCGACATCCTGTCCCGCGGGATCGGTGCGCCGATGCCGGCACGCACCGGATTGTCCACCCGTTTTCGGAACTCCTGAATCAGAAGTGCCAGCCGCAGGGTCGAATGGACGTGGCTGGCCAACTGGAAAAGCCGCGAATTGGCACCCTCGAAGAAGACCGGCACCACCGCGGCGCCGGATTTCGCGATCAGCCGCGCGGTGAAGTTGCGCCAGCCGGGGTCCATCGGCGCGCCGAAGGGCGTGGGTGCCGTGGAAACGGTACCACCCGGAAAGACGCCGATACAGCCGCCCCGGCCCAGGATGTCATGTGCGTCGCGGCGGGTCTCGATATTCTGGCGGATCGCGTCCTTCGTGTCGTCGAAGCTGATCGGCAGGATGACGCGGTTGATCTCCTCGGCGCGGCGAAAAACGCGATGCGCCAGGATGCGAAAATCGCCGCGCGTGCGGCTCAGGATATGGCCCAGCATCAGCCCGTCCAGGATGCCGTATGGATGGTTCGCGATCACCACGAGCGGGCCTTCGGCGGGGATGTTTTCCAGGCTTCCGCCGGTCAACTCCAGCGAGAGCCCGTAGCGGCCGACCATCACCTCCCAGAAATCGCGGCCCGTGGCGACCTCGCGCTCATAGCCTTCGGCGCGCCGGATCAGCCGCAGGCGCCCGGTCGCGTTCTCGACGGCACGGATGACGGCCCGTCCGCCCCGCGTCTGCGCCGAGGAGGCATAGCTGATTTCCCGCGTGGCCAATGCGCGCCGGTCCATATCCCCGTTCCGATACCCGATCACACGTGCCATCCGGATAGCGCAATCGCCCTGTCCATTCCAGCAATATGACGCGCCCGTGACGCTGCGGTGACTGACACTGCGCATAGAAGAAGGGGGCCGCGACTGGCGCGGCCCCCTGCCCTTGTCCATCGGACCGGATATCAGCGCTTCGAGAACTGGAAGCTGCGGCGGGCCTTGCGGCGGCCGTACTTCTTGCGCTCCACCACGCGGGCGTCGCGGGTCAGGAAACCGGCCGCCTTGAGCGGCGCGCGCAGGCTGGGATCGTAGAGTTGCAGCGCGCGGCTGATGCCGTGCTTGACCGCGCCGGCCTGTCCCGACAGGCCACCGCCCTTGACGGTCGCATGCACGTCGAACTGGTCTTCCACACCGGCCACGGTGAAGGGCTGGCGCAAGATCATCTGCAGCACCGGACGCGCAAAATACGTGCCGATCTCCTTGCCGTTGACCACAACCTTGCCGGAACCCGGCTTGATCCAGACGCGGGCCACCGCGTCCTTGCGCTTGCCGGTCGCGTAGGAGCGGCCCAATTCGTCGCGCTGCGGGGTGCGTTCGATCGCGGCCTCGGGTGCCGCGGTATCTTCCATCGCGGAGGTATCGACCGCCGATTTCAAGTCGTCGAGGGATTTGATTTCTTCGGCCATCACTTCGCACTCCGGGTGTTCTTCGGGTTCATCGCTTTGACATCCAGCACTTCCGGCTGCTGGGCGTCGTGCGAGTGCTCGGCGCCGGCGAAGACGCGCAGGTTGGTCATCTGCTGGCGGCTGAGCTTGCCGCCGGGCAGCATCCGCTTGACCGCTTGCGTGACGACACGCTCGGGATGATCGCCCTCGAGGATCTGGCCCGCGGTGCGGCTCTTGATGCCGCCGGGATGACCGGTGTGCCAGTAATGGATCTTGTCGTCGCGCTTCTTGCCGGTGAGTTGCACCTTGTCCGCGTTGATGACGATCACATTGTCGCCCATGTCCATATGGGGGGTGAAGGACGGCTTGTGCTTTCCGCGCAGCCGCATGGCGATGATCGAAGCGAGACGGCCCAGAACGACGCCTTCAGCGTCGATCAGGATCCATTTCTTCTCGATATCGGCCGGTTTTGCCGTAAAGGTTTTCATCTGGTCTGCCCTGGATAGATGGAACGCGCGCGGAGCCCCGCGCCACGAAGTCAACTGAGGCGGCGTTCTATCCTATTGCGCGACGCAGTCAAGGCATCCTCGGCGGATTTATGCGCGTATTTTCAATGTGTTGAAAATTAGGTATCAAAATACCCCATAATCCGGCCGGTTTCCGTCACGTCTCCCGCGGAATGGAATAGGTCAGGCTGGCCCGCGCCACAGGCTTGTCCATCCTTTCCGAATAGATCACCACATCGCCCACCGCCAGTTGCCGGCCCAGTTTCAGAACCCGCGCCTCGCCCAACAGATCGCCCAGCTTGGGCTTGCGCATGAAGTCGATGCTGCAATTGGTCGTCACCGCCAGCACCTTGGGCCCGATCAGCGCCATGGTGGCGAGATACATCGCCAGATCGACCAGCGTGAACATCGACGGCCCCGAGACGGTACCGCCGGGCCGCAGATGGCTGTTATTGACCTTCATGCGCAAAACCAGCCTGGTCTCCGAGACGCTCTCGACCTTGAAATCCCCGGCCACCTGCGGGTACTCGCGGACCAGAAGCGCCTCCATCTCGGCGCCGGTCATCTTTACTGCCATGTCCTGCCTTTCCCTTGAACCTGCCGGGCGCTAGACTTGCCGCAAATCCATCCAGGTACAAGGGGGGGCTGAATGGCCGATCCGATCCTTCTGCGCGACGATGCCGGGCATGTCCGGACGCTGACCATGAACGCACCGGCCAGCCTCAACGCGCTCTCCGATGCGATGCTCGATGCCCTGCAATCCGAATTCGATGCGCTGGCGCAGGACCGTTCCATCCGCGCGGTCGTCCTGCGCGGCAACGGCAAGGCGTTCTGCGCCGGCCACGACCTGAAGGAGATGACGGCCGCGCGCCAGTCCCCCGATGGCGGGCGCGCCGCCTTCAAGGCACTCTTCGACAAATGCGCGCGGATGATGACGACCATCCCCGCCCTGCCCCAGCCAGTGATCGCGCAGGTCCACGGCATTGCCACCGCGGCGGGCTGCCAGCTCGTGGCGAGCTGCGACATGGCGGTGGCGGCCGAGGGCACCCGTTTCGGCGTCAACGGGGTCAATATCGGGCTTTTCTGCTCGACCCCGATGGTGGCGCTGTCGCGCAACATCCACCGCAAGAAAGCCTTCGAGATGCTGACCACCGGCGGCTTCATCGAGGCGGTGGAGGCCGAACGTCAGGGCCTCATCAACCGCGCCGTGGCCCCGGACATGCTGGAAAGCGAGGCCCGCGAACTTGCCGAGATCGTGGCGGCCAAGCTGTCGAGCGCGGTGAAGATCGGCAAACGCGCCTTCTACGAGCAGATCGAGATGCCGCTCGAAGCCGCCTATGCCCATACCGGCGCGGTGATGGTGGAGAACATGCTCCACCGCGACACCGAGGAGGGCATCAGCGCCTTCATCGAGAAACGCAAGCCCGACTGGCCGGAATAGCCGCCCGCCCTCAGGCGGCGCCGAACTTGGCTTCCAGGTAGTCCAGCAGCGGCGCCTCGGTCGGGCTGTGGCCGGTGGCGCGCTCGATCAGCGCGCGGGGGGTGTAAAGCCCGCCATGGCGCTGCACGTTCTGCCGGAGCCAGGCCATCGCCGGCCCGGCATCGCCGCGCGCCAGATCCACGTCGAGCGTCGGCACCGCATCACGCAGCGCCTGGTAGAGACAGCCGGCATAGACATTGCCCAGCGTGTAGGTCGGGAAATAGCCGAACAGCCCGACCGACCAGTGTACGTCCTGAAGCACGCCGTTCGCGGGCCGGTCCACCGCATAACCGAAATCCTCCTCGAACCGGGCATTCCATGCATCCTCCAGATCGTTCACCGCGAGGCTACCCGCGACCAGCGCGCGCTCCAGGTCGAAGCGCAGCAGCACATGCAGATTGTACTGCACCTCGTCGGCTTCGGTCCGGATGAAGCCGCGATGGACGCGGTTGACGAGGCGGTGGAACGTCTCGGCATCCGGAATGGCGAAATCGCCGAAGAGGTCGCGCATACGCCCGTAGAGCCATCCGGTAAAGGGCCGCCCGCGGCCAAGCTGGTTCTCGACGATCCGGCTCTGGCTTTCATGCACGCCCATCGACACGCCATGCCCAAGCGGGGTGAGGCGATATGCCGGGTCGATCCCCTGCTCATAGGTCGCGTGGCCGACCTCGTGGATGGTCGAGTAGAAGCAGTTGAACGGATCGCGCGGATCGACGCGGGTCGTGATCCGCACATCGTCCCCGGAGCCCGAGGAAAAGGGATGCACCGACTTGTCGATGCGCCCGCGAGTGAAGTCGTACCCAAAAACCGCCGCCATTTCGCGCGCGATGTGCATCTGATGCTCCGGCGCGAATTCGAAACGCGGCATTTCGGGCTGCGGGCGGTCCAGAACCGCGTCTTGCAGCGCCACGAGGCGCGGGCGCAGCCGCCCGAAGAGCGCCTCCAACTCCGCCCCGGTCGCGCCCGGCTCGTAATCGTCGAGCAACGCGTCATAGGGCGTGCCCGTCTCGGCCAGCGCCGCCGCTTCCTCGCGGCGGAGCGCGACGACCTCGGCCAGGACCGGCGCGAAGGCGGCGAAATCCTCCGCCGCCCGCGCCTCGGCCCAGACACCCTGCGCGCGCGAGGTGACGCGGGCGATCTCGGCGGCAAGCGCTGCGGGCACTTTCACCGCGCGGGCATGGTCGCGGCGGATATGGCGCATCTTCGCGCGGCCCGTCGCGTCCAGCGCGGCATCGTCGATCGCGGCCAGCCAGTCGGCCATGCGCGGGTCGGTGCGCCTTGCATGCAGGACCGACTCTATCGCGCCCATCGCCTCGGCCCGCTGGGCGGCACCGCCGCGCGGCATCATTGCTTCCTGATCCCAGGACAGGAGCCCCGCGATGCCCGACAGCGCCTCGGTCTCGCGCTGGAAGGCCATCAGATCGTCGAAGGCGCTCATCGCAGGGCCTGCGCGCGGGGATAGAGCGCCTGGAACCGGGCGCGCAGGATCAGCACGACGACCGCCACCGCGCCCAACTGGTGCAGGATCGCAACCGGCCAGGCGGCGGCGTACAGCACCGTGACGATGCCCAGCACGACCTGCCCGAAGAGCCCAACCGCGACCCAGTCGAAGGCGCGGCGCGTGGCGACGCGCGCACTCGACCGGCTGCGCCACCAGGCGAAGATCGCGAAGGCCAGCAGCAGATAGCCCGTCATCCGGTGCACGAACTGCACGAGGCCGGGGTTTTCGAAGAAGGCCCGCCAGCCCGCGCCGCCGCCCGGCACGTAGAAGGCGTCAGCCGGGAAGAAGCTGCCATTCATCAGCGGCCAGGTGGGAAAGCCGCGGCCCGCGTCGATGCCGGCGACCAGCGCGCCGAGGAGTATCTGAAGAATGGCCAGGTGCAGCAGCCCCGTCGCCAGTCCCTTGAGGCGGGTCTCGGCGCTGCGGCGGGCCTGCATCAGGTCGCGCTCCTCCCGGCCAAGGGCCAGCACGTACCAGGCTATGAGCGCCAGGATCGCGAAGGCCAGACCCAGATGCACCGCCAGCCGGTAGGACGCCACGTCCACCATCTGCCCGGTCAGCCCGGACGACACCATCCACCAGCCGATCGCGCCCTGAAGCCCGCCAAGCGCGCCCAGCCCCAGCAGCCGCCCGGTCCAGCCCGCGGGAATGCGCCGGCGCAGGAGGAACCACAGGAACCCCAGCGCCCAGACCGCGCCGATCACCCGGCCAAGCTGGCGGTGGCCCCATTCCCACCAGTAGATCGTCTTGAACGCCTCCAGCGTCATGCCGCTGTTGACCAGCCGGTATTCCGGGCTGGCGCGGTATTTGTCGAATTCCGACTGCCACTCGGCGGCGGAAAGCGGCGGCAGCGCGCCGGTGACCGGCTTCCATTCGGTGATCGACAGGCCGCTGTCGGTCAGCCGGGTCAGACCGCCCACGGCGATCATCGCGACCACCAGCGCGAAGAGCAGGATCAGCCAGGCGCGGATCGGCCCGCGCGCCCCGCGCCGGGCACGGTCGATCACGCCGCCCTGCGGTGCGTCCTGCCCGCGATCCGCCTTGTCCACTTCCTCGAAAATACTGCGCTTGCCGCTCATCTGCCTCTCCCCGGACCGTCGCGCAGACGATAGGCCGCGCCCCTGCCCCCTTCAAGCCGTCAGGTCTCTTCGTCGCCGTCTCTGCCCGTGCCGTCGCGCCGCGCCATCCGGCGCATGATCCCGTGCAGCATCTGCACATCGGTCAGGGTCAGCGGCAACCGCCCGAACATGTTGCGCAGCGCCCGGCGCATGCTGGCCGCCTTGTGCTCGGGCCAGAAGAAATGCGCCGCTTCCAGCGTGTTCTCGTACCGCTCGACCAGCTTCGCGACCTCACCCGCGCTGGCATAGCGGGTGCGCGCCATCTCGGCCGCTTCGGGGATTATTTCCGCGCTCTGCCGCCGCCACTCATAGGCGGTCAGCAAGACGCATTGCGCCAGGTTTAGCGACGGAAAGGCCGGGTTCACGGGTACCGAGATGATGGCGTTCGCGCGCGCCACGTCGTCATTGGTCAGTCCCGCGCGTTCGGGGCCGAAGAGCACACCCACCTGCTGGCCTTCGGCGATCATCGAGCGGGCCTGTTCCATCGCGCGTTCGGGCGAGACGACCGGCTTGGTCAGTTCCCGTGGCCGCGCGGTCGTGGCGAAGACGAAGTTCAGGTCGGCGACGGCATCGGACGTGCCCGCAAAGAGCCCCGCCCTGTCCAGCAGCCGCCCCGCCCCGCTGGCCATCGCCACCGCCTTGGGGTTGGGCCAGCCGTCACGCGGGGCCACGACGCGCATCCGCTCCAGCCCGAAATTCCACATCGCGCGGGCCGCGCCGCCGATATTCTCGCCCATCTGCGGATTGACCAGCACGAAGGCGGGCTGCGGCCCGTCCCAAGTCTCGTCCCTGTCGTCGCCCGTCATGCCTGCGCCCTCTCCCGCCCCCGCCGCAGGCGTGATACGCTGGCCACCCCGCCCATGCAAGGGAGCCACGGCAATGGCTTACGACGAAGGCGCCGCCGAGACGATGCGCGAGGATCTGGCCGATCTCGACGGGCTGACGGAACGCCGGATGTTCGGCGGGCTCTGTTTCCTCTGGCACGGCCACATGCTCTGCGGGATCCATGCGCGCGGCGCGATGTACCGTGTCGGCAAGGCCAGCGAGCCTGCCGCACTTGCGATCCCCGGCGCGCGCCCGATGGATTTCACCGGGCGGAAGATGGGCGGGATCATAGAAACGGACCTGGAGGTGCTGGCCGACGACGCGGCCCGCGCCACCTGGCTGGGGCTGGCAAAGAATTTCGTGACCACGCTGCCGCCGAAGTAGCCAAGCCGCGCGATCCGCGCTAAGAGGGCCGGAATCCTGAAGAAGTACCCGCCATGAGCGACGCAGAACAGCCGCAGATCTACCTCATCACCCCGCCCGCCATCGCGCTGTCGAGCTTTCCCGACACGCTCGCGCGGGTCATGGACGGGCGCGACATCGCCTGCCTGCGCCTGGCGCTGGCCGCCGACGACGAGGACGATATCGCGCGCGCCGCCGACGCGCTGCGCCCGATCGCGCATGACCGCGACATCCCGCTGGTTATCGACACGCATTTCCGGCTTGTCGAACGGCTGGGCCTCGACGGCGTGCACCTGCCCGATGGCGGCCGGAACCTGCGCACGGTCCGCAAGGACCTGGGCGGCGACGCGATCATCGGGGCGCATTGCGGCGCCTCGCGCCATGCCGGTCTGAACGCCGGCGAGGCGGGCGCGGATTATGTCTCCTTCGGGCCGGTGGGCGCGACGCCGCTGGGCGACGGCACGGTAGCGGAACGCGATCTCTTCCGCTGGTGGTCGGAGATGATCGAGCTGCCTGTGGTGGCCGAAGGCGCGCTGACGCACGAGTTGATCGAAGACTTCGCGCCGGTGGCCGATTTCTTCGGGATCGGTCCCGAGATCTGGTCCGAGGAAGACCCTCTGGCCGCCCTGCTGCGCCTCGTCGCGCCGCTGGACTGAGCCAGCCTCACTCCAGATCCATGCCCTCGCGCACCCGCGCCTCGCAATAGAGCGTCAGCGCCTTGCGGTGCGGAAACTCCGCGACCCGCACCGGCGTGTGGAAGACGACCTCCACCTCGCCCTGTAGCGGGGCGGCCAGCACCTTCAGAAGATGGCGCCCGAAATCCATGTCCCCCCACCAGCCATAGAAGCGGGGATCCGCGCCCCGCGGCGCGTGATAGACCACCGTGACCGGCTGGACATGCATGAATTCGACGATCTCGGGCGCGAAGAATGCCTGGAAAAGCGTCGATTTGAACGGCAGGACGCGGGTGCTGTCGGTGCTGGTGCCCTCGGGAAAGAAGAGCAGCTTGTCGCCGCGCCGCAGCCGGTCTTCGAAGATGGTTTTCTGGGCGCTGGCATGGCGGCGGTCGCGCTCGATGAAGACCGTGCCCGTCGCGCGCGCCAGCGGGCCGATCCCCGGCCAGCCGCGCACCTCGGCCTTGGAGACGAAGAAGATGCGCTGCGCCGCGTTGAGCGCGAAGATATCGAGCCAGGACGCATGATTGGCCACAACCGCGCCGCGCGCCGTCATGGGCCGACCGCGCCAGCGAAACCCTATCCCCAGGATCGCGAAGGACGCCTTGCAGACCCCTTGCGTGATCCAGGGCGTGACCGGCCGGCCGAAGGGCCACTCGAAAAGCCGGATAAGCAGGAAAACCGCCAGCCCGCCATAGACCACGACACCCAGCACGATGCCGCGCAGCAGCGCCCTGACCCAGCCCGCCGCGTCGATCTGCGGCATCTCGGGCGGCTCCTCCGACTGCCATGTGGGGTTCATCGGGTCAGCTCCCGCGGCTGCGCACGTAGAAACTGCGGTGCCGCTCGGACATGCGGGCGGTGTCCATCAGCAGACAGACATCGGTGGTGTTGAACGCATGATCGACATAAGCCCCGTCGCCCACGAAACCGCCCAGTCGCAGATACGCCTTGATGAGCGCCGGCGTTTCCTGCATCGCCGTGCGGCGGTCCACGCGGTCGGCGGGGATGCGGTTCATCTCGGTGCGCACATGATCGTGCACCCGCACCCTGATATCCTCGGGCGCCAGGTAGTTGTGATAGAGAAAGGCCAGCGGCTGCGCCAGTGCGTCCACATCGGTGCCGTGAAAGCTGGCCACCCCGAACATGATCTCGATCCCGTGCTCCTGCACATAGGCGGCCAGCGCGTTCCACAGATAATACATCGCCGTGCCGCCGCGATAGTCTGCATGCACGCAGGATCGGCCAAGCTCCAGCAGGCTGCGTCCGCTCGCCAGCAGCGGCGTGAGGTCGTATTCGGCGGCGCTGTAGAAACCGCCGGCGCGTTCCGCATCCGCCCCCTTGAGCAGCCGGTAGACCCCGACCACGTCCTCCAGCGCCTCGGCATCGCGCCGCCGGTCGATGAGCAGCAAGTGGTCGAAGTAGGGATCGTGCCGGTCGCTCTCCAGCCGCGCCGCGTGATCCACGCCGGGCCCGTCGCCGCCGAGTTCTTCGACAAAGACCTCGTAGCGCAGGCGCTGCGCGGCCTTCAGGTCACGCTCTGAACGGGCGAGCCGAAGCTCGAAATGGCGGTCGTCGGAGTGCATGTCGGCGGACTGTCCGCTCCCATCCCTGAGGTCAGCCACCTGATAGGCTCGCAGCCGCCCGAATGCAACATGCGTCGGCTGGCATCGAAGCTGGACACCACCCAGAGTTGTCCCTACTCTGATAACTGGAACGGTTGTTCCACATCAAGGGTCGGGGATTACAATGAGCTCAACACGCGCGCCGTCTATCACCACTTTGCCTGCTTCCTGGAAATTCACCGTGATACGGCCGCCGATGACCGACTGGACCTGGCCAGTGCCCCATTCCGGCGCGTCCGGATGGCGCACCAGCATACCGGGTTCCAGAAAATCGTTCGAATTCATCGGGCGCCCTTTCAAATTGGCGCTGGAGATGCGCCATGCCTGCTGACAGCACGGAACTGGCGGCGCTGCTCGGCTCGCGCATCTGTCATGACCTGATAAGCCCGCTGGGCGCGATCGGCAATGGGCTGGAGCTTCTGGAATTGGGCGGTGTTCCGCAAAGCCCGGAAATGTCGCTCATCGCGCAGAGCGTGAGCCACGCGAATGCCCGCATCCGCTTCTTCCGCATCGCCTTCGGAATGGCCGTGCCAGATGCAACCCTGGCGCGCAACGATCTGGCGCGCATCATCGACGAAAGCTTCGGCGGATCGCGGATCGGCGTCATCTGGGAGCCGCGCGAGAACCTGCCGCGCATGGATGTCAAACTGGCCTTCCTGGCGCTCATGTGCCTGGAGGGCGCGATGCCCTATGGCGGCGAGATTCGCGCCATGCGCGGTCCGGCGGGCTGGCGGGTCGTGGCCCGGGCCGAGAAGTTCCGGATTCGCATGCAGCTTTGGCAGGCGCTGACCGATCCGCACGCCGAGGTGCCACTAACCCCGGCGGACGTGCATTTCGGGCTGCTGCGGGAATTGGGAAGCGCGCACCGTCCGGCGCTGGCGGCGGAAATCACGGAGGGCGCGATCGAAGTCCGGTTCTGAGCCCTCCGGCTCAGCCGATCTCGGTCATTCCGGCGCGGTAGCGCTCCGCGTTCTCGCGGTAATGCGCCGCCGCCGCGCGTAGCCCCGCAATGGCCGCCTCATCAAGGCTGCGCACCACCTTGCCGGGCGTGCCCATCACCAAGCTGCCGTCGGGAAATTCCTTGCCCTCGGTGATCAGCGTGCCCGCGCCGATCAGGCAATTGCGCCCGATCCGCGCGCCGTTGAGGACGATCGCACCCATGCCGATCAGGCTGTTCTCGCCTATCGTGCAGCCGTGCAGCATTACCTTATGGCCGATCGTGCAATCCGCGCCGATCACCAGCGGATAGCCCATGTCCGTGTGCAGTACGCAGTTTTCCTGGATATTGCTGCCGCGCCCCAGCGTGATCTGCTCGTTATCGCCGCGAAGTGTCGAGCCGAACCAGACCGATGCAGCATCCTCCAGCACCACGTTGCCGATGATATTGGCGTCCGGCGCGACCCAGGCGTCCGCGCCCAGCTTCGGTTCGATCCCGTCCAGTGCGTATATCGTCATGACTGCTCCTCGAACTCCGCCTGCAGCTTGCGAACATGCTCGGTCAGCCCCGGCTGCTGGCTGCGGCGCAGGCGCGTGGCGGTGACGATGCTTTTCAGCCGCGCCTCGGTCTCGTCCAGATCGTCGTTGACCAGCACGAAATCGTAGCCGTCCCAGTGGCTGATCTCGTCCCAGCTCTTCTGCATCCGTTTGGCGATCACCTCGGCACTGTCCTGGCCGCGGCTCTCCAGCCGGCGGCGCAGCTCCGGAATCGACGGCGGCAGCAGGAAGATCGAAAGCGTGTGCTGCCCCAGCGCCGAATTCCGGATCTGTTGCGCGCCCTGCCAGTCGATATCGAAAAGCACATCCCGCCCGGCGTCGATCGCCGCCTGCACGGGTCCGCGCGGCGAGCCATAGAAGTTGCCGAAGACATGCGCGTGTTCCAGCATCTCGCCCGCCGCGACCTGGCGCTTGAACTCGTCCTCGCTCAGGAAATGGTAATCCTTGCCCTCAGCCTCGCCCGCGCGGGGCTTGCGGGTGGTGGCGGAGACCGAGAAGCGGATCGTCGGGTCCCAATCGCGCAGGCGCCGGGCCAGCGTGGATTTGCCGGCGCCCGAAGGCGAGGAGAGGATGATAAGCAGGCCGCGTCGGTCGGACATCGGTCACTCCACGTTCTGAACCTGTTCGCGCATCTGATCTATCACCGCCTTGAGGTCAAGGCCGATGCGGGTCAGCGCCTCGTGCCCTGATTTGGAGCAGAGCGTGTTGGCCTCGCGGTTGAACTCCTGCGTCAGGAAGTCGAGCCTGCGGCCCACCGGGCCGCCCGCGCCCAGCAAGTCCCGCGCCGCGGCGACATGCGCGTCCAGCCGGTCGAACTCCTCGGTCACGTCCGCCTTGACGGCCATGACTGCAAGCTCCTGCGCGATGCGCTGCGGTTCCACGCCCTCGGCATTGCCGGTCACGCGGGCGAGCGCGGCGCGGAAATTCTCTTCGGTCTCTTCGGCGCGCAGGGCCGCGGCATCCTGCGCGCAGGTCAGCAATTCCGCCACCATGTCGAGTTGGCCAATCAGGATACGCTGCAAAGCCGCGCCTTCCTCGGCGCGCATCGCAACGAAATCCGCGAGGAGCGTGTCAAGCGACGCGGCCAGCATGTCTGGCGTCAGTTCCGCGTCGGCCTCGCCGCCGGGCTCGAAGACCCCGCGCAGGCCCAGCACCGAGGCGGGCGTGTCGGGCCCCAGGGCTAGCCCGCGCCGCTCCGCCTCCGCGCGCACGGTACAGAGTGCATCGAGCGCCGCGGCGAGCCGGTCGCTGTCGAGCCGCCCGACCGCCGCGCCCTCCGCGCGCCGCAGCCGCAGGCCGATCGTGACATTGCCGCGCGCCACGCGCTCCACCACGGCGGCGCGGACCCGCGGTTCCAGCCCCGGTATTCCCTCCGGCAGGCGCAGCCGGATATCCAGCCCGCGCGCGTTCACGCCGCGCATCTCCCAGGTCCAGTCGAGTCCCTCCGCCGTACCCGAGGCACTGGCGAACCCGGTCATGGAATTAACCATTTAAGACTTTTTGCCTCTCGTTGCGCGCCGGAATCGGGCAAATTAACACTTGGGTAAGTATTTCGATCATAGGGTTAACAGACCTGCTGCGCTTCGACAACGCCGCGACCCGGATCGGAAAGGGAAAGGGTACGCTGTGATATGCAACAGCCGGTTTGCGGGAACCGCAAGGTTCTGTCATTTCCTCGGCGGGGGCGCGCGATGAGTGACCGATGTCTCAAACAGGTTCTCGACTATTGGGAAACGTTGCGCGCCGGGCGCGCCGCGCCGATGCGCTCGGAACTCGATCCGCGCCGGATCGAGGACGCGCTGGAATACACCTTCATTCTGGAACGCGCCGGACCGGGCACCACCCGCATCCGCATCGCCGGGATGCACCTGTGCGACCTGATGGGGATGGAGACACGCGGCATGTCCCCCGCAAGCCTGCTGGAGCCGGCCGATCGCGGACGCTTCGGCGCCCTGCTCGACCGTCTTTTCGCCGGACGGGAGATCATCGAGCTTGACCTTGTCGCGCGGGCGCAGGGGCGCATGTCGCTCAGTGCGCGGATGATCCTGCTTCCGATGCGGAGCGACCTGGGCGAGATGACGCGTGCGCTGGGCTGTCTCGTCACCGACGGCATCATCGGCGCGCCGCCTCGCCGTTTCGCCATCGCGCGCCAGCGGATCACCCGGATCGTCTCGGGAGCCCCGGCCCCCCATGCCGCACCGGGTTTCGCCGAACCCGCACCACGCTTCACCCCGACCGAAGGAAAAACCGGTCCGCACCTGCGCCTGGTCTACATGCGCGAGGAAGACTGACCGCCCGCCGCGCGCCGGTCAGCCCGTCGCGCGCTTGGGTTCGCGCTGGCGTGACAATTCCTGCGACACCAGGAAGGCCAGTTCCAGCGACTGGCTGGCATTGAGCCGCGGATCGCAGGCGGTGTGATAGCGGTCCGACAAATCCTCGTCGGTCACCGCGCGCACCCCGCCGGTGCATTCGGTCACGTCCTTGCCAGTCATCTCGAAATGCACGCCGCCGGGATAGGTACCCTCGGCCTTGTGGATCGCGAAGAACTCCCGCACTTCCGAGAGCACCGCCTCGAAGGGCCGGGTCTTGTAGCCGCTTTCCGACTTGATCGTGTTGCCGTGCATCGGGTCGCAGGACCAGACGACCTTGGCGCCCTCCTCCTCCACCGCGCGGATAAGGCGCGGCAGATGCTCGCCCACCTTGCCCGCGCCGAACCGCGCGATCAGCGTCAGGCGGCCCGGTTCGTTCTCGGGGTTGAGCCGCTCGATCAGCACCTTCAGATCATCGGTGGAAATAGACGGGCCGCATTTCAGGCCCACCGGGTTCTGCACACCGCGGGCGAATTCCACATGCGCGCCGTCGGGTTGCCGGGTCCTGTCGCCGATCCAGATCATGTGGCCCGAGCCCGCCACCGGCAGGCCCGAGGTGCTGTCCACCCGCGCCAAGGCCTCCTCGTATTCCAGAAGCAGCGCCTCGTGGCTGGTGTAAAAATCGACCGTATGCAGCTTGTGCGATGTCTCACCATTGATCCCCGCCGCGGTCATGAAGTCGAGCGCGTCGGAGATCCGGTTGGCCAGGTCGCGGTATTTCTCGGCCTCGTCGCCTTCGGTGAAACCCAGCGTCCAGGAATGCACGCGGTGAATATCGGCATAGCCGCCCTGGCTGAAGGCACGCAGCAGGTTGAGCGAGGCCGCCGCCTGCGTATAGGCTTGGAGCATCCGGTTGGGATCGGGGATCCGCGCCTCGGGCGTGAAGGCGATGTCGTTGACGATGTCACCGCGGTAGCTGGGCAGCTCGACGCCGCCCGCCGTTTCGGTCGGGGCGGAGCGCGGCTTGGCGAACTGGCCAGCCATGCGCCCCACTTTCACAACCGGACATTTCGCGCCATAGGTCAGCACGACGGCCATCTGAAGCATCACCCGGAATGTGTCGCGGATGCTGTCGGCGCTGAATTCGTTGAAGCTCTCGGCGCAGTCGCCGCCTTGCAGCAGGAAAGCGCGGCCCTCGGCCACCTCGCCAAGCTGGCGCTTGAGATTGCGCACCTCGCCGGCGAAGACAAGCGGCGGGTACTTGGACAATTGTTCCTCGACTGCCTTCAGTGCGGCGGCGTCGGTATAGTCGGGCATCTGGATCCGAGGCTTGGTCCTCCAGTCCGATTTCTTCCAGCCGCGTGTCATTGGGCCTGCTCCTGCAAATCTTCAGAATGAGGGCCTATATATAGGCATCCCGCTCGCGCATGGCCAGCGCCGAAATTGTCTGTATGCTGGGACAAGTCTTACTTGATCCCGGTCGATAAACCTGCTTTCGGTTCGCGGATCGCAGGCCGGTTCCGGGAGGTGGCATTCCGGTCGGCGGATACTTGGAGGAGCACAGCTTCATGGCAGGCAAGTCTGAAGCCGGGACGAGACATTTCGTCTTCTTGCTGCTGGAGAATTTCACGCTCCTGTCCTTTGCCGGGGCCATCGAACCGCTGCGCATCGCCAACGCGCAGGCGGGCCGGACGCTCTATACCTGGTCGCTGGCCGGCGAGAACGGCGAGTTCATGAGGTGCTCCAACGGGGCGGAGTTCAAACTGGACATGAACCTTGGCGAGGTCGGGCGCGACGACGTGATCCTGGCCTGCGGCGGCAACGACGTCCAGAAGGCCGCAACCAAACCGGTGCTGAACTGGCTGCGCCGCGAGGCGCGCCGCGGCGTGACCGTGGGCGGGCTCTGCACCGCGTCCTACGTGCTGGCCAAGGCGGGTCTTCTCGATGGCAAGCGCGCCACCATCCACTGGGAGAACCAGGACAGTTTCGCCGAGGCCTTCGAAGAGGTGGAACTGACGAAATCCGTCTTCGTGATGGACGGCCATCGGCTCTCGACCGCGGGCGGGACCTCCTCCATCGACCTGATGCTCAAGATCATCGCCGACGATCACGGCGAGTCGCTGGCCAATGTGGTCGCGGACCAACTCATCTACACCTCGATCCGCACCGATCAGGACACGCAGCGGCTGTCGATCCCGACGCGCATCGGCGTGCGCCATCCTAAGCTCTCGTCCGTCATCCAGATGATGGAGCGCAATATCGAGGAACCCGTCTCGCCCTCGATCCTGGCCAAGAAGGTGGGCATGTCCACGCGCCAGCTCGAACGGCTTTTCCGGCGCTATCTCAACCGCAGCCCCAAGCGCTATTACATGGAATTGCGGCTCCAGAAGGCGCGCAACCTGCTGATGCAGACCGATATGAGCGTCATCAACGTGGCGCTGGCCTGCGGCTTCGCCTCGCCCTCGCATTTCTCGAAATGTTACCGGGCGCATTACAACACCACGCCCTATCGCGAGCGGGGAACCCAGTCCAGCCGCCTGGCCACCTGACGGCGCTCAGCCGCCCGGTGCGATCCGGTAGACCGTGCCGTGCCGTACCGACAGAAACCAGATCGTGCCGTCGGGCGCCTCCACGATGTCGCGCACCCGCCCGGTCTCGGGCGCCTCCAGCCGCTCGGGCTCGCGCAGGGTGTCGCCCTCGCGCTCCAGCCGCGAGATCAGGTCGAATTTCAGCGAGCCGACGAAGAAATCCCCCTGCCATTCCGGCCAGAGCCGCCCGGAATAGACGATCATGCCCGAGGGCGCGATCGACGGGTCCCAGTAATGCGCGGGCTGCTCCATGCCCGGCTTCGACGTGCCCTCGCCGATCTTCTGCCCCGAATAGTGCCGGCCATAGCTGATCACCGGCCAGCCGTAATTGGCCCCCTTGCGCACCAGGTTGACCTCGTCGCCGCCGCGCGCGCCATGCTCCACCACCCAGAGCCAGCCCTGCGCGTCGAGCGCCGCACCCTGCGGGTTGCGATGCCCGTAGGACCAGATTTCCGGCCGTGCGTCTTGTCGGTCACTGAAGGGGTTGTCGGGCGGCACCGTGCCGTCGCGCGCAATACGGATGACCGAGCCGTTATGGCGGCCGAGATCCTGTGCCGCCGGCCGGTCCCCGCGCTCCCCCACCGTCAGGAAGACCGTGCCGTCCGGCGCCTCGACGATGCGGCTGCCGAAATGCCGCCCGCCGCTGGTGCCCGGCTGCATCTCGAAGAGAACGCGCAGCCTTTCCAGCCGCGTATTGTCCGGCGAG
The DNA here is from genome assembly GCF_003122205.1 of Maritimibacter sp. 55A14. GTDB lineage: Bacteria > Pseudomonadota > Alphaproteobacteria > Rhodobacterales > Rhodobacteraceae > QEYE01. The sequence continues at coordinate 16,814 of NZ_QEYE01000006.1, read as the reverse complement.
AGCCGCGCCACCGCCAGCGCCGTGCCCGCGCCCCCCGATTGCGGCTTGGAGTAGCTCAGGAATATTTCCCGCGTCTGTGAGAAATCCCGCGGCACCATCACATCGAGCAGGCCGCCCTGCCCGCGCGCCCAGACCTCGGGTGTGCCCTTCACGGTGCTGCGTTCGCCCTGCGGGTCGAAATGCAGCAGCCGCCCGCCGCGCTCTGTCACCAGGAAGCTACCGCCGGGCAGGAAGGCCAGCCCCCAGGGCTCTTCCAGTCCGCGCACCACCGGCGAGATGTCGAGCTGCCCCACCGAGCTGTCGAGCGAGGCCGCCGCACCGGCATGGGGAGCCAGGATCAACACGAGAACGGCGATCAGTCTGCGCATGGCGTAGCTCCCTTGATTGTCTTCCCGCAATCTAGCACGGCGCGCGGGGAGGTCACGCCCGCGCGGCCCGAGCGGATTGCTTTGCTCTGCGCGCGCGAGCGCGCTAGCCTTGGCGCGGACCAGCAGACCGGGAGACGACCATGTCCGCCGACACGGCACATCAGACCGAAGACTTCTGCCTGCAACGCCGCGCGCCGGGCGGCGGGACCGCTCCGCTTTCGCATTGGGGGCTGGCCAACGAGACCGACCGGCTGACCGATGTACTTCTGGGCTCGCCCGCACATCTGCGGCATCTGGCGACCTCGTCGCTGTCGCGCAAGCATCTCCGCGAAGCGCCCTGCAACATCCAGGTGGCGCAGGCCCAGCACGCCGAACTGGTCGCGGCCTATGAGCATTTCGGCGTCACGGTCCACATGCTGGATCCGGAGCCGGAACTGCCAATGCAGGTCTATGCCCGCGACAGCAGCGTGATGACGCCCTATGGCGCAATCATCACCGCGATGGCGCAATGGTGGCGGCGGGGCGAGAACTATGCCGCGATCGGCGCCTACGAGGCGCTGGGCATCCCGATCTACGACATGGTGACTGCGGGCACGTTCGAGGGTGGCGATTTCAACGTGATCGAGGAGGGCTGCGTGCTGATCGGCTGCGGCGGCGCGCGCACGCAGGAGGAAGGCGCGCGCCAGGTCAAGGCGTGGTTCGACAGCGAAGGTTGGGAGACGCGGCTGGCCTTCATCGACGAATATTACGTTCATATCGACCTGATGGTGGTGCCCATTGCCGAGAAGCTGACCGCGGTCTGCGAGACCTGCACCGACCCCGCCATCGTCGCCTGGCTCCGCGCCAAGGGGCACGAGATCATTGACGTGCCTTTCCCCGACACGATGGCGCTGGGCTGCAACTTCATGGCGCTGGGAGGCGGGCGGGTGATCGCGCCCGCCACCTCCGCCATGCTCATTGAAAAGCTGCGCGCGCTGGGCTTCGAGGTGGCTGCGGTCGACACGGCCGAAATATCGAAGACCGGCGGCGGCATCCACTGCATGGCGCAGGCTTTGCGGCGCGCGCCCGGCTAGGGACACCTCCGCAGAAACTATGGCGAACTGCGCCGATTCGGATTCGCGCGCGCCCCCAGGACTTGATCCGGGGGGCCATCGCCGGATGGGCGGGGGCTCCGATCCAACGCGACGGGCTAAATGCCGACCTGCAACGGGCTGCCGAGCCCGCGCAAATAGGCGATGACGCTCTGCGCGGTGATCTGGCTGGTGGCCGGATTCTCCGGGCTGGGACGATTTTCGATCGTGACGGTGAAATCTGAACTGTCCGAGACGACCCGCAGCTCGTGCCGGTTGCGCGTCAGCGCCGGGTCGGCCCAGATCTCCATGCGGGTCTCTTCGGGGCCGATCCCCGCCAGGCTGACCGCCGCGGCGACATTCACATTGGCCGGGAATTCCCGCGCCACTTCGCTCACCGATCCCTCCAGGATGCGGACCGGCTCGGAAATTCCTTCCAACTCGATACCGCTGCGCCGCACGAAGGGCGCCCGAACCAGCCCCGCCACCGGCTTGCGCGTCACGATCCGGACCGAGGCGATGGTTCCCTCCCGCACCGCGCGCAGCGCGTCGAGCCCCAGGATCGCGCCCGAGGGCACCACGATGCGCCCGCCGGTACGCCGCGCCAGCACGATCAGGTCGGCGCGCTCCAGAATCTGGCTGGCCGAGAGCACGACCAGCACGCGCCCGGCTTCAAGCGTGGGCTTGGCGATCTGCGCAAAGAGATCCGGCGGCAGGCATTCGACCACCAGATCGCAATCCTGTGCCAGATCGGCCAGCGCCCGGATAGGCACCGGATGCGTGAGCTTCGCGTTGATCTCGCCCCCGCGCCCGGACGAACTGGCCGCGAAGGCCACAAGCCTGCAGCCCGCGATGCCGCCCGCGTCGAGCGCGGCCATGACCGCAAAGCCGATCGCTCCGGTGCCCGCCACGCCCACGCGGAGCGCGTCCGCCCCGCCGTGCTTCGCGGCGTCCTCCGTCACTCCGCGGCGATGCTTTGGTCGGCCTCGACCCGCACGGCGCAGTACTTGAATTCCGGGATTTTGCCATAGGGGTCGAGCGCCGGGTTGGTCAGGATATTCGCCGCCGCCTCCACATAGGCAAATGGCAGGAACACCATGTCGGGCGCGATTGCACGGTCGGCGCGCGCCATGATCCGGATCGAGCCGCGCTTGGTCGTCAGCCGCACCATTTCGCCAGGCTCCACCCCCATCTTGCGCAGCGTCGCAGGGTGCATCGAGCAGTTGGCCTCGGGCTCCACCGCGTCGAGCACGCTGGCGCGCCGGGTCATCGAGCCGGTATGCCAATGCTCCAGTTGCCGCCCGGTGGTCAGAACCATCGGATAATCGGCGTCGGGCAGATCGTCGGGCGGGATCACGCTGGCCGGTGTGAATCGCGCGCGACCCTCCGCCCGCGGAAAACCGTCGCCGAAGACAATCGCCTGGCCCGGATCCTCGGGGCTGAGCGAGGGATAGGTCACGGCGTTCTCGCGTTCCAGCCGATCCCACGTGATGTTGTCGAGCGAGCCCATGTTCTTCTTCATCTCCGCGAAGACGTCGGCCGGGCTGTCATACTCCCAGCCGAGCCCCAGCCTGTTGGCGAGATCGACGGTGATCACCCAGTCCTCGCGCGCCTCGCCCGGCGGGCTGACGGCGGGGCGGCCCATCTGGACCTGCCGGTTGGTGTTGGTCACCGTCCCGGACTTCTCGAAGAAGGCGGATGCGGGCAGGATCACGTCGGCATAATTGGCCGTCTCGGTGATGAAGATGTCCTGCACCACCAGATGCTCCAGCTTGGCCAGCGCATCGCGGGCGTGCTCCACATCCGGGTCCGACATTGCCGGGTTTTCGCCCAGAATATACATCCCGCGGGTATTGCCGGCATGCACGTCGTCCATGATCTCGGTCACGGTCAGGCCCTTCTCGGCACTGAAATCGCCCGACTGCCAGACTTCGGTGAAGGCGCGGCGCACCCCGTCATCGGTGACGCTCTGGTAATCGGGCAGGAACATGGGGACGAGCCCCGCGTCGGACGCGCCCTGCACGTTGTTCTGGCCCCTCAGCGGGTGCAGGCCGGTGCCCGGACGGCCGATATGCCCGCACATCAGTGCGAGGCTGATCAGGCAGCGCGAATTGTCGGTGCCGTGAATGTGCTGGGAGATCCCCATGCCCCAGAAGATCATGCCGGCCTTGGCGGTCGCGAATTCGCGCGCCACCTGCCGCAGCGTCTCGGCGGGAATGCCGCAAAGCTCCTGCATCTTCTCGGGCGGGAACTGCGCTAGATGCGCCTTCTCGGCCTCCCAGTTGTCGGTGAAGGCTTCGATATACTGCTGGTCGTAGAGCCCTTCCTCGACGATCACATGCATGATCGCGTTCAGCATCGAGACATCCGCGCCGGGCTTGAATTGCAGCATATGGGTGGCGAACCGGCGCATGCCCACGCCCCGCGGGTCCATCACGATCAGCTTGCCGCCGCGCTTGGTGAACTGCTTGAAATAGGTCGCCGCGACGGGGTGGTTCTCGACCGGGTTGGCGCCGATGATGATCGCCACATCGGCGTTTTCGATCTCGTTGAAGGTAGCGGTCACCGCGCCGGAGCCGACATTCTCGATAAGTGCGGCCACCGACGAGGCGTGGCAGAGCCGCGTGCAGTGGTCCACGTTGTTGTGACCGAACCCCTGGCGGATGAGCTTCTGGAAGAGATAGGCTTCCTCGTTGGTGCATTTGGCGCTGCCGAAGCCCGCGACGGATTTGCCGCCATGTTCGTCCTTGAGCCGCTTGAAACCGCCGGCGGCGAAATCCAGCGCCTCGTCCCAGCTTGCTTCACGGAAGAAGTCCTTCCAGTTCGACGGGTCCACGTTCAGACCCTTGACGGGTGCATCCTCGCGCCGGATGAGCGGTTTCGTCAGCCGGTGGTCGTGATGGATATAATCGAACCCGAAGCGGCCCTTCACGCAGAGCCGCCCCTCGTTCGCCGGGCCGTTGATACCCTCGACATACTTGACGCGGCCGTCCTTGACCTTGAGCGAGACCTGACATCCCACGCCGCAGAAGGGGCAGATGCTTTCCACCTCGCTGTCGAAATCGGCGCTGTCGCCCTGCTGCCGGTCGTCCAGAACCGTGGCGGGCATCAGCGCGCCGGTGGGGCAGGCCTGCACGCATTCGCCACAGGCCACGCAGGTGCTCTCGCCCATCGGGTCGTCGAAATCGAAGACCGGGAAGCTGTCATGGCCGCGCCCGGCCATGCCGATCACGTCGTTGACCTGCACGTCGCGGCACGCGCGCACACAGAGATTGCACTGGATGCAGGCGTCCAGATTGACGCGCATCGCCACATGGCTGTCGTCGAGCAGCGGCACGCGCGTCTCTTCCAGCGCGGGAAAGCGGCTCTCGCTGACGCCGTTGAGCTTCGCCATCTCCCACAGATGAGAGGACGCGTCATGCGCCTCCTCCTGCGCGGGCTGGTCGGCCAGCAGAAGCTCCATCACCATTTTGCGGGAGTTTTCCGCCCGGTCGCTGTCGGTCTTGACGACCATCCCCTCGGCGGCCTGCCGGATGCAGGAGGCGACGAGCGTGCGCTCGCCCTCCACCTCGACCATGCAGGCCCGGCAATTGCCGTCGGGGCGGTAGCCCGGCGCCGGCTTGTGGCAGAGATGCGGGATCACCAGCCCCCTGCCCTGCGCGGCCTCCCAGATGGTCCAGCCATCGGGCACCGTGACCTCCTCGCCGTCGAGGGTGAATGTGATCGTCTTGAGTGCGTTTCCATCAGCCATCGGAAAGTTCCTTCGCTGGGCGTTGCGTGCGGCGCGGTCAGCCGATCTCGTCGCCGAAATGCTTCATGGTCAGCCGGATCGGGTTCGGGGCGGCCTGTCCAAGCCCGCAGATCGAGGCATCGGCCATGGTCTGACAGAGTTCCTCAAGAAGTCCCTGATCCCATCTGTCGGCCTGCATCAGCTTCACCGCCTTCTCGCAACCGGACCGGCAGGGCGTGCATTGGCCGCAACTCTCATCCTCGAAGAAGCGCAGCATGTTCAGCGCGGCAGCCCGCGCGCTGTCCTTGTCCGACAGCACCACGACCGCGGCGGAGCCGATGAACGTGCCGTGCGGCTGAAGCGTGTCGAAGTCGAGCGGCACGTCATCCAGCGTCGCCGGCAGAAGCCCCGAGGACGGCCCGCCGGGCTGGTAGGCCTTGAATTCGTGCCCGTCCAGCATACCCCCGGCGGCCTCGATGATGTCAAGGATGGTGGAGCCTGCAGGAAGCAGATGCACGCCAGGTTTTTTGACCCGTCCCGAGACCGAGTAGGAGCGCAGGCCCGTGCGGCCGTTCTTCTCCACGCCCGCGAGAACCTCTTTGCCGTCGCGCAGGACGCGCGCGACCCAGTAGAGCGTCTCGACATTGTTCACCAGTGTCGGGCGGTTGTAGACGCCGACCTGCGCGACGAAGGGCGGACGATGGCGCGGCAGCCCGCGCTTGCCCTCGATCGACTCGATCATCGCGCTTTCCTCGCCGCAGATATAGGCGCCCGCGCCGCGGCGCAGTTCCACGAAACCCGGCGCGATGATCCCGGCGGCCTCCAGCCCGGCGATCTCGTCGGCGAGGATTTTCAGGACCGCCGGATATTCGTCGCGCATGTAGATGAAGCAGGTCTCGGCTTCCACCGCCCAAGCGGCGATCAGCATTCCCTCAAGGAAAACATGCGGTTCACGTTCTAGGTAGAAGCGATCCTTGAAGGTGCCGGGCTCGCCCTCGTCGCCATTGACAGCCAGGTAGCGCGGCCCGCTCTCGTCCCGCACGAAGCCCCATTTGCGGCCCGAGGGGAAGCCCGCGCCGCCAAGCCCGCGCAGGCCCGAATCGAGCAGCGTCTGCTGCACGGTCTCGAAATCGCCGCCCTTGCGCAACTCCGCCAGCGTCTCGTAGCCGCCCCCGGCGCGATAGGCGCCGAGCGCCTCGTAGTCGGGGATATGCGGATGCGTCTCGCCCGCGGCAATTGCGGCCTTTACCTTCTCGGGCGTGGCGTGGTCGATATGGTTATGGCCCAGTTCCAGCACCGGCGCGGTGTCGCAACGCCCCATGCAGGGCGCGCGCACCACACGTACCTGCGCCGGGTCGAGCCCATCCTCCAGCGCCTGCTGCAACTGCTGCGCCCCGGCGAGTTCGCAAGACAGCGAATCGCAGACCCGGATGGTCAGCGCCGGCGGCGGCGTCTCGCCCTCCTTCACCACGTCGAAATGCGCGTAGAAGGTGGCGACCTCGTAGACCTCGGCCTGGCCGACGCGCATTTCCTCGGCGAGCGCACGCAGATGCGCCGCGGAAAGATGGCCGTATTCGTCCTGGATGAGATGCAGGAACTCGATCAGGTGGTCGCGCCGGCGCGGGCGGTCGCCCAGAAGGGTCCGCACTTCCCCCAGCGCCGCATCCTCGATCTGGCGGCCCTTCGGTGTCTTGCGACCCTTGCCACGGCCGGATTTCCAGACCCCGGCCCCCGGTGTTTGTGCATTCATGAAAGCGCCTCCACTTCGTTGCCTGAACATCGCGGAAAGTCATCATACATTCAAATACGAATTTCCGAAGGCGCCATCTGTCCTGGCTATAATGACGCCCGTACCGCCACGCGCAATGCGCCGATCACCGGAAGGATGGGATCCTGGTCCTTGACCGACAACCCGATGGCATGGGTGACCTCCGGCTCCACGAGCGGCAGGCGCACCAGCGCGTCGGAGGTGAAGAAGGTCTCGGCCACGCTGAGCGGCGCGATTGTCGCGGCGCTGCCGCTGGCCACCTGCGCCAGCGTCGCGGTGAAGGCATTCGCCTCCATCACCACCTGCGGAACCCTTTCAATCCGCGCGAAAATGTCATCGACGAGCTGACGGTTGCGCATGTCCCGCGTCAACAGGCAAAGCGGCAGCGCGGCGGCCTCGGACCAGGTTGCGGTGCCGCTGCTCCGCGGCGCCAGTTCGCCCGGCGCGATCAGCACGTAACTCTCGTCATAGAGCCGCTCGGCCATGCCCGGTTCGGCATCGCGGAAGTAGATCATGCCGGCGTCGATCGAATAGTCGTTGAGCTGCGCCTTGATCTGCCCGGTGGAGAGCGACAGGATCTCCACCATCAGGTTGGGATGGAGCCGCCGCAGATTGGCCGAGACCCTTGCCGCGAAGGGCAGCGTCGTCGGGATCACCCCGATCACCAGCCTGCCGCCCAGATTGTCGCTCAGCGACGCGATCTCCTGGTTCATGCCGTCCATGTCGGCCAGCAGTTTGCGGGCCCATTTCAGCACGACCTCCCCCTCGCGGGTGAAACCCATGAACTGGTTTCCGCGCCGCACCAGCGGGATGGAGAACCCGTCTTCCATTTTCCGTATCCGCGCCGAGAAGGCGGGCTGCGAGATGCCGCAGGCATCGGCGGACCTGGAAAAATGGCGGTATTGCGAAAGCGCCACCAGCATTTTGAGATCGCGGATTTCGGTCATCGCAGCATGGGGCTTTCCGGTTGCCATCCCTCGGGGTAGGCCATAATTTCGGCCTCAGGATAAGTGCCGCCGCCCCGATTATCCAGCGATTTCCAAGCGGAGACAGGACATGCTGCCAACCAGGATGAAGACGGTCGAGATGCGCGAACCCGGTGGCCCGGAGGTGCTGGAGACAGGCACGCGCGATCTGCCGCAGCCCGGCGCGGGCGAGGTTCTGATCCGGGTGACGGCGGCGGGGGTGAACGGCCCCGACCTGGTGCAGCGGCGCGGGCATTATCCGCCGCCCAAGGGCGCCTCCGACCTTCTGGGGCTCGAGGTCTCGGGTGAGGTCGTGGCGCTTGGCGAAGACGCCCGACGCTGGGCCGTCGGGGACCGCGTCTGCGCGCTGACCAATGGCGGGGGCTACGCGGAATATGTCGCGGTGGACGCGACCCATTGCCTGCCCCTTCCCGGCGGGATGTCCGAGCAGGACGCCGCCGGGCTTTGTGAGACCTATTTCACTGTCTGGAGCAACCTTTTCTTTGAGTTGCCGCGCAACGCGGGCGATCTGCTGCTGATCCATGGCGGCGCGGGTGGCATCGGCTCCACCGCCGTGCAGCTTGGCGCGGCGCTTGGTCTGCGCGTCTTCACCACCTGCGCCACGGCCGACGACTGTGACTATGTCCGGTCTCTCGGCGCCGAGCGCGCAATCAATTTCAACGACGAGGATTTCGTCGATGTGGTGCGCGAGGCGGGCGGCGCGAACCTGATCCTCGACATCATCGGGGGCGACTACGTGGCGCGAAACGTCAAGGCCGCGAGCCCCGATGCCCGGATCGTGCAGATTGCCTTCAACGCCGGCTCGAAGGTGGAAATCAACCTGATGCCGATCATGCTCAAGCGGCTGGTTTATACGGGCTCCACCCTGCGCTCGCGTCCCGCCGCGTTCAAGAGCGCGGTTGCCCGCGACCTGGAAGAGGCGGTCTGGCCGCTCTTCGCAAAGGGCGCGCTTTCGGCACAGACCTTCAAGGTCTTTCCCTTCGAGGAGGCGGCGGCGGGCCATGCGATGATGGAAAGCGCCGGCCATCACGGCAAGATTTTGCTGGCTCCGCAGGGCTGAGCGGTCAGCCCCCGTCCCAGTCTCCGACCGTGAAGCGCCTCTCGCGCTCTGCATCAATGCGTGCCGGGTTCGGCGGGCTGCCAAGGGCGTCCCCGTCGGGCCGCCTCGGCATCCCGGCCAGACCAAGCCGCTCGAAATACCCGTCCGCCTCGTAGATGCAGACGCCATCCTGCGTCTGGCCGCGTATCTCCAGCGTCGCGGGATCGGCGAATGTCACCTTCGGAACCGCCTCCACGCATTCGGCCAGCATATCCTTGCCGGGATTTTTCGCCTCAAGGAACACGTCCTCGGGTCTGCGCGCGTCGATATTGATGTTGCGGTAGCGGTTCATGGCGCGCATGCAGTCGGGGTCGATGATCGTGACCTCACCGTTCCAGCCGAAGGCAACGGTCCGGGGGCGCTGACCCAACGGCACGGAATTGTCCAAAAACTCGACATGGATTTTCTGCCGCTTCTTGTTGACCCAGGAGAGGAAGAGCTGCGGCATCCCCATATAGGCCTCGATATTGTGATAAAGCAGATCGTCCACCGCCTTGAACCGCCCGGTGGTCAGCCCGCGAGTCCAGGCACGCTCCACCGTTTCCGCGGGCGGCGTGATGATGAGAAACAGGAAGACGGTATCCCCGAAACGGCTGAGCAGCTTGCCGTCGGCCTGATTGGAATTGGGCGAGGAGAAGCTGTCGAAGCGAAAGCGGTCGATCAGCAGATGCGGCATTTCCTGGCGCATCGCCTTGTCCTGCATGTAGCGGTCCAGCTTCTTGTCGACGATCTCCAGTTCCTGGCCCGTGAGCATGGCGGCATATTTGTAATCCGGCCCGAGGCTCTTGTAGTCCAGCAGGAATTTCCGCCAGTAATCCGGGCTGATCAGCGCGAAATCCTGCCAGGGAATTTCAAGCCGTTCGGCCAGTTCCTTCTGCAGCGGGCGGATCGTGCTCTTGCCCGCCGCCGAGGCGCCCTTGACGTTCATGATGAAGGGTTTGTCCTGAAAGGGCAGCATCCGGTAGCCTTCGGTCTCCGCCGCTTCGGCAATGATCGGCGTGATCCATTCGCCGATCCGCCGACTGCCGAAATCGTTGCACACCCGGTTGGCGGCAAGGCGCAGGATCGTCTCGCGATCCGCGAAGAGCCGCCCGCGCTGGCCCACCATGCCGCCAACGATCGCGCGGAGCGCGTCGAGGCAGGCGGTCTCCAGCGGATCGGCCGCGTCGCCGATGGCTGCTTTCCACTCCGCCAGCGCCAGGATCTCCGGGCGTTCGGTCTCGGCCGGCGGGGGCTTGCGGCCCATGAGCCGGGCGAAGAATCCCGGCGCGTCCTGCTGCCCGCGCTGGTGGCGGGCGAAAATATCGCGCTCCAGTATCTCCGCGAGCCGCACCTGGGCCTCTGCACGCAATTCAGCGAAGCGCGTCTCCAGATCTCCCATCCGCGGCTGGATATGCTTGTTGAGGATGCGCGCCGCCATGCTGCGCAGGTTCAGGCCCAGTTCCTCGTAATTTGGGCCGTCGGGCACATGCAGATCGGCGGTCACGCGGATCAGCATTTCGTGGATCACCAGCCGCCCGGCATTGAGCGCGATCATGTCCTGCGGCCTCAATCCGCAGAAATCCGCGGCATCGCGCGCCTCCTCGTAGCCCACGGTCGCATTCTCGGGACGGTAGAGCGTCACCTGCGGCAGGAGCCTTCGCGGGATCTCCGATGTCAGTCCCGGGTTCCAGGCGTCGAGTTGCTCCTCCGCATCGGCCATAACGTTCCTTTCATACGTGCGGCCGGGCAGGATGGCCCCCTGCCCGGCCTGCGGGTTCTGCGCCGTCCGCGACCGTCCCGCTTGTCGGTTTCCGTGCGGGGCGATGCACGTCATGCGACGGCGCAAACTCCGTCACCTGTTGCGCCGCCCCGCCGCGCGGGCGGGACGGTGCGCTGCTCGTTACTCCTGGGCCGCCCGCGCCCTGCGGCGGCGGCGCATCCCGTTGACGATCGGATAGGCCACCAGCGCCGCCGCGACCAGGATGCAGGCCAGCGAAATCGGCCGTTCCAGGAAGGTCATCGCGTCCCCCCGGCTGGAGATCAGCGACTGCCGCAGAGAGCGTTCGGCCAACGGCCCCAGCACGATGGCCAGCACGGCCGGCGCGACCGGGTAGTTCAGCTTGCGCATCAGGTAGCCCACGACCCCGAAGATCAGCATCAGCCAGGTGTCGAACATCCGGTCGGTGGTCGCGAAGACGCCCACGACGCAGAGCACGAAGATGATCGGCGTCAGGATGGTGAAGGGCATCGCCAGCACCCGGATGAAGACCGGGATCAGCGCGAGGTTGAGCAACACCGTGACCGTGTTGGCGACATACATCGACCCGATCAGCCCCCAGACGAAATCCGGGCTTTCGGTGAACAGTAGCGGGCCGGGCCGCAGCCCCCAGATGATCATCCCGCCCAGCAGGATCGCCGTGGTGGGCGAGCCGGGAATGCCCAGCGTGATCATCGGTAGCATGGAGCCCGTGGAGGCCGCGTTGTTGCCTGCCTCGGGCGCAGCCACACCGGCGATGTTGCCCTTGCCGAAGCTGTCGGGGTCCTTCGAGAAGGTCTTGGCCAGGCCATAGGACATCAGCGAGGCCGGCGTCGCCCCCGCCGCGGGCAGGGTGCCCACGAAGAAGCCGATCATCGCGCCCAGCGTGGTGGTCCCGATATATTCCCGCACCTGCCCGAGATTATGGCGGAACTTCTTCCAGCTCGTATCGACCTTGTGAAGCGTGATCGCGCCCTTGGTGCTCTCCAGCGTCCAGAGCATCTCGCCGATGCCGTAGATGCCGATCGCCAGGACCAGGAACTCGATCCCGCGCTGGAAATCGACCATGTCGAAGAAGATCAGCCGCGGCTTGCCCGAGATGATGTCGAAGCCGACCGCCGCCAGCACCAGGCCGACCATGATCGAGAAGATCGTCTTGGGAATGTCGTCCCCGCCCAGCCCGATGAAGGTGGCGAAGGCCAGCACCATGAGGGCGAATTCCTCCTGTGGGCCGAATTTCAGGGCGAAGACGGCTAGCGGCGGCGCGAAGAGCGTGAAGAGGATGATCGAGATCGTGCCGCCGATGAAAGACGCGATGGCGGCCGCCGTCAGGGCCTGGTCGGCCTTGCCGGCCTGCGCCATCGGTCGCCCGTCGAAGACTGTCGCAACGGCCGTTGACGAGCCTGGTATGCCCAGCGTGATCGAACTGATCGCGCCGCCATACATCGCCCCGTAATAGAGAGCGGCCAGGAAGATGATCGCCGCGGTGGGCGGCACCAGGAACGTCACCGGCAGCAGGATTGCCACCCCGTTGACCGAACCGAGCCCGGGCATGGCGCCCACGAATAGCCCGGCCAGACACCCGGCGAAGATCATGAAGAGGTTGAGCGGCTCAAATGACTGCAGCAGCCCCGAACCGAGTGAAGAGAGAACGGTTTCCATCATGGTATGGTCTACCTGTTTTGTTCGGCGCGCCGCTCAGAAGAGCGAGTAGCGGATGTCATCGACATAGAGGAAGAGGTTCTCGAAGAACGGCAGCCCCTTGGGCAGGTACTTCGTGAGCGCGACCTCGAAGAGGAGATAGACGAAGATCGGCGTACCGATCACCAGCGACCAGGTGGCCACCCAGCCGTGGCGGCCGATCGTGCGCAAATAGAAGAACATGAAGAGCATCAGCGAGAAATAGGCGCCGATGATCTCGAACAGGATCAGTAGCACGAGCAGCGCAACGGCCGAGATGACGACAAGAAAGAGCGTGTCGCGGTCGACGTAGTCCTCGGTCGATCGGGATTCCGGCGTGATTCCGCGGATCCAGCGCACGAGCGTGGCGAAGGACGCGAGCGCCATGACGAAGGCGAGCCAGAAGGGCCACATCCCGGCGCCGGGTCCGCGGCCCTCGACCCATCCGATGTTCAGATCGGACACATAGACATTCAGCATGAGCCCAAGGGACGCCAGAAACGTCGCGATGGCCATCAAGAGTTCTGCGGTTCGGACTGTCATTCTAGCGCTCCAATGCCGCGTTGCGTGAATTTCGTCATTGACCGCAAGATGCACCTCACCCGTTTCGCCGTTGCAAGGGCGACCGATTTCAGGGTTTCAGATACATCCGGCGGGGGGCCGGGCCGGGTCTTGTGCCCGGCCCGGCGGGTCGATCACTCGCCGGTGATCTTGTCTGCGCCGACCTCTTCGATCAGCTTGATATGGGCGGCAAGTTGCTTCTCGTGGAACTCGCCGAGTTCCTCGCCGCGCATCATGCCTGCGCAGTCCAGGCCCTCGGAGGCACAGAAGCTCTGCCATTCCTCGGAATCATAGAGCTCCTGGAAGAGGTTCTCGTACCAGGCCTGCGCTTCCGGATCCATGCCCGGAGGGCCGTTCACCGAGCGCTGCATGTAGTACTCGATGTCCACGCCCAGTTCCTTGGCGGTCGGGACGTCCGGGAAGGCCGCCATGCGCTCATCCGTGAACTGGACCAACGGCTTGGAGTTGCCGGCCCGCATGAATTCGAGTTGCTCGGCTGGGTTGTTGACCGTGGAATCGATGTGGTTGCCGACGAGGTTCTTGGCCACGGTGCCGCCGCCCGGGAAGGGGACATACGTCACCTCATAGCCGAACTCGGCCTCCATCATCGCGGTTAGGATCGAATCCTCCTGACCGGAGCCGGTGCCGCCGACTTTCCAGTCAAGCCCGGCCTCCTTCACCGTCGCGACATAGCTGTCGAGATCGGTGATGTCCTCGCGGTCCGTGTTGACCCACAGCAGGAACGTATCCAGCGCCATCAGGCCGATCGGCGTGAACTCGGTGATGTCCACGCCAAGACCCTCCTGGATCACGGGCGTGGTGTAGTAGCTGTTGAGCGTCATCATGACGGTGTGGTTGTCGCCGGCCTTGTCCTGCAGGTAGCGCAGCGCCTCGGCGCCGGAGCCGCCCGGCTTGTTGATCGGGATGAACGGGCGCGGCGAAAGGTCCTTCTTCTCGATCAGGCCCTGCAGCAGGCGCGCGATCTGGTCGGCGCCGCCGCCCTTGCCGGCCATGATGATGAACTCGATGGGCTTGCGCGGCTGCCATTCCGCGAATGCCGCCGGCGCCATGACCGCGAGAGCCGCGGCACTGGTTGCCAGTACTTTAATGAGCTTCATGTCTTTCCTCCCAAGTATGTGACCCCTTCAGGGCCGTTTAGCGCCGCCGATCGGCGGCCGTTTCGCGGATCTCTGTCCGCTTGATGATTCGCCCGGCAGCTTTCTTCCGCTCGAGGCCGTCCGGGCGTTCTTATATCTGGCCCTCGTTCCTAATGGACCAGAACGACCGGAATGGTCGCTTCATCCACGACAACCTGCGTGTTGCCGCCGAAGATCGTTTCGCGCTCGTAGCTTTCGTGATAGGCGCCCATGACAAGAATATCTGCACCTTCCGACTTGCACAGTTCCAGCAGGCTGCGGCCGATATTGCCGCGCCGCTCGAAACGACTCACTGTCGCGCTTACCCCGCGCAGGGCGAGATAGGCGACAAGCTCCTCGGCCGTGGCCGCGTGAACCTCTTTGCCGGTGGTCAGTATCGTCACCTTCGACGCCGCCTCGATCAACGGTATCGCCATGGCGACGGCGCGCGTGGCCTCCAGCGAGCCGTTCCAGCCGATCGCGACATGGCTTCCCAGATCGTCCGGGATGCTGTCGCGCTGCGGGCAGATCAGCACCGGCCGGCCGGTGGAGTAGAGCGCGGATTTCAGCGTGTTCTCGCCGAGATTGCGCTTGCGGTCGGGCGAAGGAACGCAGACCAGATCGGCCAGCCGTCCGTAATGGCGCACGGCATCCACCTGTTTGCCGGTATATTCCACAAAGCCGGTCGTCGCCGTGCCCGGATCGGGGTCCTGTTCCGTCAGGCCCAGCTTGACGGAAAGTTCGCGGAACTCCTCGCGCAGCTTGTCCTCCTCCACCTCCGAGGCTTTCTTGGCCGCATCTTCGATCTGGCGGCGCATGAAATTCGGGACCACGACGCCATAGGGCATCAGATCCTCGGGGGTCGGCCGGCAGTGCAGGACCTGCACATGCGCGCCGAAGCGCCTGGCCAGGGCCGCGGCGTGGGCGAAGACATTGTCGCCTTTGCCGTCGCCGCGAACCGGCAGGGTTATGGTGTAAATCCTTGCCATGATGTCAGAACAGCCCCTCTATTTGGCCCTGGTCGTTGAGCATGATCGCCTCGGCGGAGGGCACGCGCGGGAGGCCCGGCATGGTCATGATCTCGCCGCAGATGACGACGACGAAGCCGGCGCCGGCGGACAGGCGCACCTCGCGGATCGGCACCGAGTGTCCGGTCGGCGCGCCGCGCCGGTTCGGGTCGGTGGTGAAGCTGTACTGGGTCTTGGCCATGCAGACCGGCAGGTGGCCGTACCCCGCCGCCTCCCATTCGTGCAGCTGGTTCCGCACCTTCTGGTCGGCCAGCACCTCGTCGGCGCGGTAGATGCGCTTGGCGATCGTCTCGACCTTCGCCAGCAGCGACAGCTCGTCGCTGTAGAGCGGGGCGAAATTGGCCATGTCGGCATCGGCGATCTCGGCGACGCGGGTGGCCAGTTCGGCCGCCCCTTCCGAGCCCTTCTCCCAGTGCTGGCAGAGGATCGCCTCCGAGCCCTGCCCGGAGACATATTCCTTCACCGCCGCGATCTCGGCCTCGGTGTCGGTCACGAAATGGTTGATCGCCACCACCACCGGCACCCCGAAGCTCTTCACGTTCTCGATATGACGGCCGAGGTTCGGGCAGCCCTTCTTCACCGCCTCCACGTTCTCCGCGCCCAGGTCGGCCTTGGCCACGCCGCCATTCATCTTCATCGCCCGCACCGTGGCCACCACGACCACCACCGAGGGCGCCAGGCCGGCCTTGCGGCACTTGATGTTCATGAACTTCTCGGCCCCCAGATCGGCCCCGAAACCGGCCTCGGTCACCACGTAATCGGCAACCTTGAGCGCCGTCGTCGTCGCCATGACCGAGTTGCAGCCATGCGCGATATTGGCGAACGGGCCGCCATGCACGAAGGCCGGGTTGTTCTCCAGCGTCTGCACCAGGTTGGGCTGCATCGCATCCTTCAGGAGCACCGTCATCGCCCCGTCGGCCTTGATGTCGCGGCAGGTGATCGCCTTCTTCTCGCGCGTGTAGGCCACGATGATGTCGCCCAGACGGCGCTGCAGATCCGCCAGGTCCGTCGCCAGGCACAGGATCGCCATCACCTCCGAGGCCACGGTGATGTCGAAGCCGGTCTGCCGCGGGAAGCCGTTGGCCACGCCCCCCAGCGAGGTGACCACGTCGCGCAGCGCCCGGTCGTTCATGTCCAGAACCCGCCGCCAGACCACCCGGCGCTCGTCGATCTCCAGCGCGTTGCCCCAGTAGATGTGGTTGTCGATCATCGCCGAGAGCAGATTGTGCGCGCTGGTGATCGCATGGAAATCCCCGGTGAAATGCAGGTTCATCTCCTCCATCGGGACGACCTGCGCATAGCCGCCCCCCGCGGCCCCGCCCTTCATCCCGAAACACGGGCCCAGAGACGCCTCGCGGATGCAGATCGCCGCGCGCTTGCCGATCCGGTTCAGACCGTCGCCAAGACCCACCGTCGTCGTCGTCTTGCCCTCGCCCGCAGGCGTCGGGTTGATCGCCGTCACGAGGATCAGCTTGCCGTCCGCGTTGCCCTGAACGCTCCGGATGAACTCGTTCGAGACCTTCGCCTTGTCATGACCGAACGGCAGAAGATGCTCGCTCGGTATGTCCAGCTTCGCCCCGATCTCCTGGATCGGCTTCTTCTTCGCTTCCCGCGCGATCTCGATATCCGTCTTGTAAGCCATGACTGTCC
>NZ_QEYE01000059.1 GCF_003122205.1 Maritimibacter sp. 55A14 | reverse complement strand
CGCACCCCGCTGGCCCGATACGGCTGCGCTGTGTGATGGCTACACCGTATCGGGCCAGCTACCCATGCCCAAAGGGGGGTCATTTTTGGACGCCTATAGGAGGTCAATATTGGATGCCGTTTGACACTTATGGCTATTCTGGCTTCGAGACGCGCCAGGTGCAGTCCAATGCATTGGTGAATTCCACTGCCAAATCCCAGGTGGCGCTTGTCATGGCGTGCGATATCGAACTGGCCGGGATGCTCAAACCGGAGTGGGTCACGATTGGCATCACCGATCATAAGGCGTATTTTGGTGCCTTTGGGAAGCCGCAGGCCATGGATTTCCACGTCTTCCAGCAAGACACGTCCCGTCCGCTGAATAGTGCTTTCCAAGCGCAACGTCTCCTCAACCACCCGATCGATGAGGTCAGGGTCTTCTCTGAGGCGGGCCGCGACCCCCGGATTCTTCAGCAAGATCAATAAACACGAACCAATTAGATGCGTGGTTGTCGCATGCCCGGCCGTCAGAACAAACACTGCTGTGCCGACGACTTCGTCCTTCGTCAATTCGCCGCGAACTAGGTAGGCGTTGGCCAGCGCCGAGAGCAAATCGTCGCGAGGATGCTGGCTGCGCTCTTTCACCAGTTGTAGAACGCGTCGCCGGAACTTCAGGAAAGCTGCCAAACGGCGCGGGAATGCGGAACGCTGGAGGTCAGAGTCGACAAGTGCCGCCATTTCATCGGACCACCGCTTGAGCGGGGCCACGTCTTGCTCAGGGAAGCCGAACATCTCGGCGATGACACGTGTCGGCAAGGGGGCCGCGAAGTCGGCGATGAAATCGAACTGCTGGGACTTGCCCATCGGAGCGAGCAGGTCTTCGACGATGGTTTCCACGCGCGGCTTCCATGCCGGGATTGCTCGGACGAGAAAGAAGGGCTCGATGACTTTCCGCAACCGTGTGTGGTCGGGAGGATTCAGTGAGACCAGAAAGCCCGACTCGACGGCATTCGCGAGGGCGCTAAGCCCGACACAGCGCAAGGCGCGAAGAAGGTGCGGTGGGGCCGGAGCAGCTCCGAAACGCTTGTCCTTGAATGCCGCCGACACATCCGCGTAGCGATAAAGACAGTACCGGCGGCCGCCGGGTGCTTCAGTGGCATACACTGGATCACTCTCTTGGAGATCTGAGTGTTCTTGGCGCGGCGTGTCCATTCTGTGAGCCTAGATCAGGAAGTTTCGAGCGACTGAAGCCAAAGTACTATCCGCCGAGACAATAATTGATCGAATGATTTCAGGGCTCGAGCAACGTGGAAAGAAAGCATGGCATTCCAAACGAAGAGTTTGTGGCAGGTATGTCGGATCAAGTAGGCGAGAGCGAAGCAGGATGTTTACGTACGTCAATTATACATAATTATAATTAGGATCGGATAAAATTTGCGGGCAACTCGACGACCGCTTTGTCCCGCTGACCGGCCACTAACAGGCTGCTGAAAAACACCGGGGTCGACGCGGTTTTGAGAACATGATTCACCTTTGTCACGGTTGCGACAGGAGGTGGCGATGCGCGGGACGGACGAGGCGGCGGGATCGCTGTTCAGCTATGTCGA
>NZ_QEYE01000058.1 GCF_003122205.1 Maritimibacter sp. 55A14 | reverse complement strand
TGTCAATCGAGGCAAAATCACCTCGGCCAACAGCACACACCCGGCATCGAAAACCGCGAAGCAAATCCCAGTTCAGCGCAACGCCCACCACACAGAGCCACTATCGCATAGCGATTTAGTGCCAGAGCCCAAACTGCGCGATGCTGCAGTCTGGATGAACGTCTGTTTTCCAAATTTCAGCGTTGACTTAGAGTTACTCTAACTCGCTACACAGGGGTCAGAGGAGCTTTGCGAAGATGAGAATTGCAGAAGCGGCTGATGCCTGCGGGCTGTCCGCACACACGATACGGTTCTACGAGAAATCGGGAATGCTACCAGAAATCGAGCGTGGTCCAGACGGGCATCGTCGGTTCACGCCCCGACTAATCGACTGGCTAACCCTGCTCTATTGGCTGCGAGAAACAGGCATGTCGCTTGCGCAAATGCGGCGATTTACGACACTCGCCAAAGCGGGTGATGCCGGTATCACAGAGCGGCGGCAAATCCTGATGGATCACGCAAACACGCTTAAGGCCAAACGCGCAACTCTCGAAAAGTGCGAAAGCATCCTCGCGATCAAGATCGCCAGCTATGGCCCGGACACAAAAGAGGATGATCAATGAAGTTTGCTTACCTGATCGAACCGCCATTCAACTACGTCGATGCCGCAGGCCGCGTCACAGGCTGTGATGTGGAACTTGCTCGGCACGTGTTCCGCGAACTCGGGATAGTGACTTTCGAGCCGGTCGAGACGGAGTTTGCTGAACTCCTGCCCGGTCTTAGTGATGGTCGCTGGCGCATGACGACCGGTCTGTTCGGGACCGATGAACGCAGGCAGAGCGCACAGTTCAGCCGTCCCATCTGGGCGCTACCGGATGGGTTACTGGTGGCGGCGGATAATCCGTTGTGCCTCAGCGGCTATCAATCGGTGGCGGACAATCCGCACGTCCGGCTGGCGGTCATTCGCGATCAGTTTCAGCATCGCTCTGCGGTTGGGTTTGGCGTCAGCGCAGAGCGAATCGCGGTATTTGAGACTTATACCGAAGCCGCACAGGCTGTTCGCGAGGGCACTGCCGATGCCTATGCCAGCGTCGGCCGAGCGCATAGCGGCTTCATCGAGCAGAACCCGGATTGGGGACTGGAATTGATCCTTGTGCCGAACAAAGAGAAGCCTCCTGCATTCGGGTCTTTCGCGTTCGGTTTAAACGACGCAAACCTCCTGAATGAGGTCGATGCAATTCTTTCACAGTTTCTTGGGACTGATGCTCATCGAAAGATGGTCGCGTCTTTCGGGTTCTCGCCGGCCGAAGTTGATTTAGTGGCGGCCTGACAGATCGAAAGTGGACCTTGACTGTCGTAGTATTTACGGCAGCTTCGTCCGCTCAGCGGTCATCTGCGCCACGATAATTCTGCACTATGCACGAATGGCCGCAATGCGAAAGCTACAGCGCGGCATCGGCGCTGCCGATGAACGGCAGGTTTGGGCCGGTCTTGACGCCCTTGGCGCTGCACTGCCTGTGCCTGACGCTGGATCGCCGCAGGATCGGCTGCGCTCGCGTAGCTGCCGTTCAGTGCAGCGCCCGCTCCACCAAAGGGTTGATTTTGTCCGGGCTGGTCAGCGGAGCCATATGGCCACCGCGTTCTATCTTCTCGAAGTTCCAGTGGGGGATATGCTGTTGCATCAGGACCACGATCTCCTT
>NZ_QEYE01000057.1 GCF_003122205.1 Maritimibacter sp. 55A14 | reverse complement strand
GAGGGGTTCTGGGGCGAGGCTGGGGGGCGTCTGGACTGGATGCGGCCCTACGGGACGGTGAAGAACACGAGCTTCGCCTATCCGGACGTGTCGATCAGGTGGTTCGAGGACGGCACGCTCAATGTCTGCGCCAATTGCGTGGACCGGCATCTGGAGACGCGCGGTGCGCAGACCGCGATCATCTGGGAGCCCGACGATCCCGGCGACGCGGCGCGGCACATCACCTATGCGGAGCTGCACGGCCATGTCTGCCGGATGGCGAATGTGCTCAAGGATCTGGGCGTGGGCCGGGGCGACCGGGTGGTGATCTACCTGCCGATGATCCCGGAGGCGGCCTATGCGATGCTGGCCTGCGCGCGGATCGGGGCGATCCATTCGGTGGTCTTCGCGGGCTTCTCGCCCGACGCGCTGGGCAACCGGGTCAACGATAGCGACGCCAAGCTGGTGATCACCGCCGACGAGGCGCCGCGCGGCGGGCGCAAGACGGCGCTCAAGGCCAATACCGACGCGGCGCTGCTGCACGCCACCCACGACCCCAAGGTGCTGGTGGTCAGGCGCACCGGCGGCCAGACCACCTGGGTGGAGGGGCGCGACTTCGACTATGGCGCGCTGGCCGCGGCGGCCTCCGCCGACTGCCCGCCCGAGGAGATGGGGGCCGAGGACCCGCTCTTCATCCTCTACACCTCCGGCTCGACCGGCAAGCCCAAGGGCGTGGTGCATACATCCGGCGGCTACCTGCTCTATGCCGCGATGACGCAGGAGCTGGTCTTCGACTACCACGCCGGCGACATCTTCTGGTGCACCGCGGATGTGGGCTGGGTCACCGGCCACAGCTACATCGTCTACGGGCCGCTGGCCAACGGCGCCACGACGCTGATGTTCGAGGGCGTGCCGACCTGGCCGGACGCGGCGCGGTTCTGGGAGGTCTGCGAGAAGCACGGGGTCAACCAGTTCTACACCGCGCCCACCGCGATCCGCGCGCTGATGGGTCAGGGCCGCGAGTTCGTGGACCGCTGCGACCTCTCCAGCCTCAAGGTGCTGGGCACGGTGGGCGAGCCGATCAACCCGGAGGCCTGGAACTGGTATAACGAGGTGGTGGGCCAGGGCCGCCGCCCGATCGTCGACACCTGGTGGCAGACCGAGACCGGCGGGCACATGATCACGCCGCTGCCCGGCGCCATCGCGGCCAAGCCGGGCTCGGCCACGCGCCCCTTCTTCGGCGTGCAGCCGGTGGTGCTGGACCCCGAGAGCGGCACGCCCGTCGAGACGACCGAGGCCGAGGGCGTGCTCGCCATCGCCGACAGCTGGCCGGGGCAGATGCGCACCGTCTGGGGCGACCACAAGCGGTTCGTGTCGACCTATTTCGAGCAGTACAAGGGCTATTACTTCTCCGGCGACGGCTGCCGGCGCGACGCCGACGGCTATTACTGGATCACCGGGCGCGTCGACGACGTGATCAACGTCTCCGGCCACCGCATGGGCACGGCGGAGGTCGAGAGCGCGCTCGTGGCCCATGCCAAGGTCGCCGAGGCCGCGGTGGTGGGCTACCCGCACGACATCAAAGGCCAGGGCATCTATGCCTATGTCACGCTGATGGCCGGCGAGACGCCCTCCGACGAGTTGCGCCGCGAACTGGAGAAATGGGTCCGCACCGAGATCGGCCCGATCGCCAGGCCCGACCTCATCCAGTGGGCCCCCGGCCTGCCCAAGACCCGGTCCGGCAAGATCATGCGCCGCATCCTGCGCAAGATCGCCGAAAACGACCACGCCTCCCTCGGCGACACATCCACCCTCGCAGACCC
>NZ_QEYE01000056.1 GCF_003122205.1 Maritimibacter sp. 55A14 | reverse complement strand
CATGTTCGGTAGGCTCAAAGACTGGCGACGGGTCGCAACCCGATATGACCGATGCCCGAAGGTATTCCTCTCCGCCATCGCACTCGCCGCAACCGTCATCTATTGGCTATGAGTCCTGACCCTAGGTCCACTTCGGGCCGCGAGCGTCTGGCGGCGGGCAAGATGGTCGGGGTCGCCCGCCGCACCGCCGCAAGATCAGACAGAGCCCAAAGCGGATTTTCAGACGCGATTTGGTGAAACTCACGCCCCTCGCTAGACTGAACCTTCGGGTGTCAGATCCTCTGACGTTGAATGGAACGGGAAGGACCGGGCGCTTCCGGCTGGTAGAAGGAAGGTCGCAGGCGGCCGCATGGAAAGGCAGGGACAAATGAACGCGGATGTGGAAGGGCACTACAAGGGCGAGGGCAACCTGGCCGACAAGATTGCTGCGGGGCTCGAGGAGGCGGGAAAAAGCCTCGACGATCTGACAACGACCGATCTCGCCGCCATTGACGAATTTCACATTCGCGGGCGCAAGGCGACGCTCGAACTCGGCGCGCAGTTGAACCTCGGCATGAATTCGAGGCTTCTCGATCTCGGCAGCGGCCTAGGCGGCCCCGCCCGAACGCTGGCAGAAACCTACGGATGCGACGTCGAGGGAATCGATTTGACCGCGGAGTTCTGCAAAGCGGCGAACGTCATGTCGTCATGGCTGGGATTGACGGGCAAGGTGAACTGCCAGCAAGGCGATGCCACCGACTTGCCGTTTCCCGATAACCATTTCGATGCTGTGATGACCATCCATGTCGCAATGAACATCCCGGCCAAGGACAAGCTCTACGCGGAGGCGCGGAGGGCACTGAAACCCGGCGGACGTTTTGCGGCTTACGATGTAATCCAAGGCGATGGCGGAGAGGTTCATTTTCCGGTGCCCTGGGCCCGTGAACCCGCGATCAGCCATCTGGCCAGCGACGGTGACATGCAATCGCTCCTTACAGAAGCCGGGTTCCGGATACTTGATATCCAGGACTCGAGCGAGGAAAGCCTCAACTGGTTTGAGGAAAGGATGAAGCAACTGACTGACTCAGGACCACCCCCCGTCTCCTTCAACGCGTTCCTGGGGTCTGATTATCCGGTAATGGTGCGAAACCAGGTGCGCAACCTGGCCGAGGGGCGGATTAGAACGATTGCCTATGTCTGCGAGGGTTGAAGCCATTTCACGAGGTTCGCCGGCGACTGCATCGGCGTCTGCTCGGGCCGAATGCATTCGCGAGATGAATGACTGAAAGACGATGCTATGACGTCAGATGACCGCTCCGAGCCTATTCCGTTGGGAAACTCGGCTTGTTTCGTCTCCTGATCGCTGTTTCACTTTCTGCGAGATAGGGGAGGTGAGCGGCGATGATGGGGCCAAGGCAGCTGGCGCAGGGCGCGCTGTTCTACGAAGAGAGTGTCAGATCTTCTGTGTACGACTGATCCGGTCCATGCTTCACCAAAAGGAAGCATGAATGACCATCTCGAAAGAAATACTGGACGAACTGTTGGAGGGCGTGGAGCGCCCTGAAGACCTGATCGGCGATGCCGGGCTGATGAAAGAGCTGAAGATCAAGCTCATGGAGCGGATGCTGGGTGCCTAGCTGACAGCGCCTTCATCTCGCTTGTTTCAACAACTGGAAGATGTATCGTTGACGCACAGGCGGAGTCCGGCTCATGCCTTTGTGCGGAAAGGATCCCCAGGAGATGCTGCGGACTTGCAGGGAAGATGGCGCCTACGCGGACGGTGGCTACCAGGGGTCTATTGTATGAAGATACTTGCCGTCGATGATGATCTGATGATCCTTGAGTTGCTCAAGGAGGCAATGACTGTCAAACGGCATCCAATATTGACCTCCTATAGGCGTCCAAAAATGACCCCCCTTTGGGCATGGGTAGCTGGCCCGATACGGTGTAGCCATCACACAGCGCAGCCGTATCGGGCCAGCGGGGTGCGG
>NZ_QEYE01000055.1 GCF_003122205.1 Maritimibacter sp. 55A14 | reverse complement strand
CTTTCGACTGGCCCTCCGACTTGGAGCCACCGGAATGTGGATATTCGATCTCTCCACATAAGAACAAGCAGCCCTTGTATGCGGGTCGGATGTTGCTGGAGCCGGACATCGATCTGGGCCTTTACCGCGTCGATGCGGTTATCGACTGGATCGCCTTCCGGATGGAGACCGTGAGCGAGCACCAGGCAGTGAACATGCATCGCCGCATCATGAGGCTTCTTGGGCAGATCGGGTCTCGGTCCACCTGCGCTGTGTATGGCCCCAAGTGGAAAATGCGTGATCGCAAGTGGAAAAGAGGCTACCAAGGCACCAAATTCATCGTCCAGCTACAGCAACCCGAACCCCGCGAGCTCGCCTGGCTGATGAGGGAACTGCCAAAGCAGTATGCCGTCCAAAAGCAAGAGTGCGGGCTCTTCCCGATCGCAGGCATCGAGGTCTCCGTCGATTTCTATCCCATCTACGATCCGGATCACGATCAGGCGCGGCGCGATCTTCTCCGCTGGCAGATGGTGGAACTGCTGCGAAGACATGTGAAGTTCGATCCCATCCTGACGGAAAGTGTGCGTGGAAAACCCAGAGCCTTCCACCGCGACGCCCGCGGCAAGGGATCTTCACGCAAGACCGTCTCGGTGAAACTGGCAAAGCCAAACAAGACGCTGATGAAGGAAGCGACGCGGCTGGGCGTCCCCCGGGCGACGGCGCTGCCACTGAACCTGCGCGCACATACCCAGCCCCCGGTGGATTGGACGGCCTATGCCGGGGCGCGCGAGTTCGGAGCGATGGCGCGGATCATGGACAAGAAGACAGATCAAAAGAACCCCCTCAAGGGAACGGCACTGAGCTTGGCGGATCACGAGCACCGTGCACGCATCGAGATGACCTTGAAGCACACCAAAGAGGAAGGCGCGGTGCCGGGAGGGCTTGGATTGGAGACTGCCCGCGACCTCTTCGGCTTCCGGTTCAGTGAAATACGAAAGATGTGCTTCGATTTCCACCTGCCGACTGTCGATGCGAAGACATTGGGAAAGAAGCGTTCGCCTGGTGCCGGTGGGTTTGAGATCGAGGTCTTCAAGCGAAGCGGTGTCTACGGTGTCGACCTGGTGCAACGTATATGGAATGACATGGAACGGCAGAGATGCGTGAACCACGAGATTGCAGCCAAGCCGGACGTACTGCGCAAGAAAGGGTACCTGCTTGCCTATGAGCCATTGAACCGGCGCGTGAAGGATGCCCTTGCAAGGCTGACAGGGTACTGGGACATACGAAGGACAGGAGCGTCCAAGGCATCCTGATCAGCACCCTCCGGGAAGAGACACCTGGAGAGGTTCTGTGTACCAGGAGCTGGGGGGTATCCTGCCTCCCCTCACCCCTGCCTTTCCTCGTCCCTTCCCTTTGCCCCAGCGCCCCTCCTCACCCGCTCCTTGCCTATCGTTCCCTGACGGTCCCGCTGCCTGACGGCGCAGCGCTCAGCTGCAAGCTAATAGGGCGCGCGTTGAAAGGGTTATTTGCCCGCAGACGGCCGCCGCAGTTTACACCATAGCAGGCAGGCCTATGCGCACCATCGGAGCGTCGAAAGCGTTGCTCCACGTATAAGGATTGCCTGCTCCGAAAAGTTGCCGCGGATAGCCGTTTCAGGGCCGTCATTATACGGGATTTGGCCCCTCAATTCCATCCTTCTCGCGGCGGGAAACAGCCCCCTACTCCCGCATCAGCATGAACAGCGTCAGCAACATGTCGGCGAGTTCGGAATGGATCGTGATCATGTGGCCATCATTGGCGATCCGGAAGAGATCGAGCACATCCCGCTCTTCCTGTTTGAGCGGCTCCCCGAAAGCATCGACCAGAACCTTCCAGGCCGCGCCGTGATACTCTTCCATTGCGGATCGCAGGATCGGCAACGGGTCCGTGTCGCAGGCTTCTGCCAGCGCCGGGATACGGTCGATCGGGATCTTCATCTCGGCGTTCTTCATCATCGAGATCACGTTCTGCTTCTCGAACCCGGCCTCCTGGGCGATCTCGCGCTGGCTCTTGCCGGAGACACCGATCGCCATCTTCATCAGATCGGCGGTGGGGCTTTTCCTGGTCGAATTGTTCATGTGTCGGCACCTCTTCATGACTGACTTCAATTGCGTCGATGCACAGTGATAGTCAGTC
>NZ_QEYE01000054.1 GCF_003122205.1 Maritimibacter sp. 55A14 | reverse complement strand
TGGTGCCCGGGGGCTGCTGTGGCTCCCGGTTCTATTCCCGTTACAGGCACCCTCGATGGGCTTCCCTTCAATGAAACAAGGGGTATCCGGAAGGTGGAATCCTCGTCAAGGGGCACCCGTTGGTCTACGGTTTGGTCTACGGTGGCCTCTGTGACCCATGAGTACCCCCAGCGGTTTGCTGCGGTTCCCAGCGGGGGCGCACTCACATCTTCTGCCTGCCCGCATGTCTTGCTCTTGCTTGTGTTTGAAGCCTTGGCCCCCAGGGTGGGTTCGCCGTGCCCATGGGGGGAAGTCCCAAGGCGTACCAATCAATAGGGCGCTCAGGTGTATGACCCCTAAAGGTCCGCGACATAGGTTGCATCGGGATCAGGTCCGAAAGGTCGCTGCAGCGCGTTGTCGTGCTTCGCCCCCTCGGTAGCCATCTCGTTCAACCCAAGTCTCTCTCTGGCCGCGATGAAGTCTGGATGCCTGCGGATGCGCTTATTGAAGTTCGCCTTGTTAGCATACCGCGTGACTCTCATTAGATCGGCGAAGGTGATCACTGTCTGAGGGTCGGCACGGAGGCGCCGCTCCAGGTGAACCACAGCTTCAGCCACCTTGCCCTTCAACTGCTTACCCCTCGGCTTCCAGCTTGAGACCCGGCAACCGGGAAAGACCTCAGGCAGAGCCTTGCGTATGCCAGACCCCTTCGAGGCGATGATGTAGGCGTTGCAAGGTCGGCACCTCGCCCCGTTGCTACCACGGACAGACGCACGGCAGAGGCCCTGCAAGACCAGGTCGCGGTGTTCTCCGATGCGGATGATGTCGATCACCTCGTCAGAGAGTTCCTCGTTCACCGACGTGCCCGAGCAAAGATGGGCCAGACCCTGATAGGCGCTCTCAGGCAGAAAGAGCGTACCCGCCAGAACGACGTTGGGGATGTCGGCGTGGTCATTGGTTCCCTGATGCTGACCCCAGGACAGGAAGCTGACGCGCGACACATCTGTGGCGAGGCGGGAGCGCAAGGCCTGCGGGAACTTGCCATTGCAAGCGTCTCCATGGTGGATCACGAGCCACGGTTCGCTGGGCTTGGTGTCGATCATCATGGCGACCTCAGACAGGAGGCCCTCTTCGTTCCTCCGCCAGCTGTCTTTCCCACCGCCACGGTCGAGGACGTTGACAGTCAAGTCCGAGTAGTCCTTAGCCGCCGACTTCAGTCTTACGAGGTCGCCTCTTCGCTTCTCCCACAGGTCATATGTGCTACGGACCCGTCCGGATGCATCGAGGACGAGGACCGGGGCGAAGTCATCTGGCAGCGTGTCTCGGATGTCGAGTGCTGTTCTGATGCGACCATTCTGGTTGGCGATCCTGACGACCTTTCCCGACATCCAGCGCAGCGCGTCCAACGCCTTGGCCTGAGCATCGCTGAGATCGTGCCGCATGGCGTCAACGACGGCTGTCCTATGAAGCTCGCAGGAAACCTCCAGGTCTGGCCACTGGAAGGTGTCGCCCGGGTTCCGCTGATGCAGTTCGGCCTTGAGAACCTCCAGACACTCGGCAAGTGGTGGCAGGTATCTCTGGGCAGGCTTCAGCAGGGAAGCCACATCGTCGGTCGAGACGGAGACCACCTCTCCGGGTAGCATCCCCTCGTCCCATATACGGACCTCCCGAGGTGAAGCCATAAAGTGGAACGCCTCAACCTCGACGAAGCGACGCCCACGGCAGCGGGAAGACACCATCTGATGGGTGGTGAAGAGGACACGGGCCTCATTAGCCGCTGTTGCAGACAAGCTATTGGCAGTCGGGTCCTGCGTGAAGACGGCATAGTCGGTCTCAGCAAGACCCATCTCGTAGACCACCCTGTGTATCTCGTCGATCCGGGGAAAGCAGATCAAGACACCAACATGCTGATGGCTTGGTGAGTTCAACAACGTCTGGACAAAGTGGATGACAGACATGGTCTTCCCGACCCCGGGGTCGAGGCTGGACAGGTAGACCACGTCGTTGCTGAGACGCTCGGCCATAGCTTCCAGCGTCCCGACCACGCCACGCAATGCGTCTATCTGACCATGGGAGGGGTAGTGCCCGATGCGGTCGAACTCAGTCTTCAAGCTACGCATTGCAACGTCAGATAGGGTGGTTTGGGCAGGGGTAGTACAGTTTCCCTGAAGGGTAAGTCTTATGGGAGATTGTACTATAGGGGGGTCGTGGAGGGAGGATGAAGCTATAGTAATGGGCGCCGAGGCCCTGACGGGTGTCAGAAGCATGGGTGGTTCCTTGATGTTGCTGTAGTGAGTAAAGCGTCAGTCTTCCACGTCGTCGTTGACAGGAAGCCGAAGGCTTTAGTTGGAATGGTGGAACCTAAACGTCAGGCGGCGGTGTAGATGCCCTCAGGCCCTGCTTGGTAGGCGTCAAAGATGTGACGGTAGAGGCTGTCGC
>NZ_QEYE01000053.1 GCF_003122205.1 Maritimibacter sp. 55A14 | reverse complement strand
TGTGAACAGGCGTGCAAAATTGACCCCATAGCGGGGTGATCGGCGTCTAAAAATGACCCCCTTACATTGATGGTGATGATGCTCCCGAGGTCATCGGGGAGCACAGTGTGGGATGTTGGTTGTGGAGACGATTGCGAAGATCCGTCGGGCGTATTTTCAGGACAAGAAATCCATCAAGCAGATCTGCCGGGATCTGCGGGTGTCACGGAACACGGTGCGCAAGGTGATCCGGTCGGGTGCGACGGAGCTGACCTACGAGCGCAGCGTCCAGCCACAGCCGAAGATCGGCCCTTGGAAGGACAAGCTCGACGAGATGCTGGCGGCGAATGCGCGGAAGCCAAAGCGCGAGCGACTGACCCGCATCCGGATTTTCGAGGAGCTCAGAGCCCTCGGGTATAATGGCGGCTACGATGCTGTCCGACGTTACGCGGCCTCTTGGTCCAAGGAGGAAGAGGAGGCATCTGCCGCCGCCTATGTGCCGCTGACCTTCGATCCGGGTGAAGCCTACCAGTTCGACTGGAGCCATGAGATCGTGGTGATCGACGGGGTGACGACCACGGTGAAGGTCGCGCATGTCCGGCTCTGCCACAGCCGGATGCTGTTTGTCCGGGCCTATCCGCGCGAGACGCAGGAGATGGTGTTCGATGCGCACGACAAGGCCTTTGCCTTCTTCGGTGGGGCCTGTGCGCGGGGCATCTACGACAACATGAAGACCGCGGTGGACACGATCTTCGTCGGCCGCGAGCGCGCCTACAATCGGCGGTTCCAGCAGATGTGTGGGCACTACCTGGTCGACCCTGTCGCCTGCACCCCGGCATCTGGCTGGGAGAAGGGCCAGGTCGAGAACCAGGTCGGCGTTGTCCGGCGGCGGTTCTTCGTGCCGCGGCCGCGGTTCAAGAGTTACGCCGAGCTCAACGCTTGGCTCGAGGATCGCTGCGTCGCTTGGGCCAAGTCCCATCCGCACCAGGAGCTTCGGGATCGAACGATCTGGGAAGTGTTCCAAGATGAACGCGCGAGCCTGGTGCCCTATGTCGGCCCTTTCGACGGCTTCCATGCCGTGCCGGCCTCAGTCTCGAAGACATGCCTCGTGCGGTTCGACAAGAACCGTTACTCGGTCGACGGACGCGCAGTCGGCCGCCCGGTGGAGGTCCGTGCCTACGCCGAGCGCGTCGAGTTCTGGCAGGACGGCAAGATCGTCGGCGAACACGGCCGTGCCTTTGGTCGGGACAAGGCGATCTACGATCCGCTGCACTACATTCCGGTCCTGGCCCGCAAGCCCGGGGCCCTAAGGAATGGCGCACCCTTCAAAGACTGGGAACTGCCGCCAGCCATCAGGCGTGTGCAGCGTAAGCTTGGCAAGGTGCCAAACGGCGACCGCCAAATGGTCCAGATCCTGAGCATGATCCCGACGGACGGGCTGGAGGCGGTCGAGGCTGCCTGCGCTGAGGCGCTGACGGAAGGAGCCCCAGCATCCTCTGTCGTTCTCAACATCCTGGCCCGGCATCGCGAGCCGCCGTCGCCGCTGAACATCGCGACACCGGATGGCCTGCGGCTGACCTGCGAGCCCGCGGCCGATTGCAAACGTTACGACAGCCTCAGGAGACCCGAACATGGAAAGATCGCAGGTGCTGGACGCGATGAGCCAGCTCAAACTCTACGGAATGAAGGCGGCTTATGACGAGATCATCGCCACGGCGGTGAAGCGTCAGCACGAACCGCAACAGATCGTCGGCGATCTGCTGAACGCCGAGATCAGTGAGAAGCAGGCGCGCTCGATCAAATACCAGATGACCATCGCCAAGTTGCCGCTGGCCAAGGAAGTCGATGAGTTCTCCTTCGAAGACACGCCGGTCAACGAGACACTGGTGCGCGATCTGGCCTCCGGCGAGTTCCTCGAACATCAGCGCAATGTCGTGCTCATCGGCGGCACCGGGACCGGCAAATCCCACCTCGCCGTAAGCATCGCCAGAGCCTGCATCCGTCGTGGCAAACGTGGTCGGTTCTTCAACGTCGTGGACCTGGTGAACAAGCTCGATGCTGAAGCCCGTGCAGATCGCCAGGGTCGCTCTGCAGACCTGCTGTGCCGCCTGGACTTCCTGATCCTCGACGAGCTCGGCTACCTGCCGTTCGCCCAGACCGGTGGCCAGCTGCTGTTCCACCTCATCAGCCGTCTCTACGAGCGCACCTCGATCATCGTGACGACGAACCTGGACTTCGGCGAATGGCCCACGGTCTTCGGGGACGCCAAGATGACGACGGCGCTCCTCGATCGCCTCACTCATCACTGCGACATCGTCGAAACCGGCAACGAGAGTTGGCGCTTCAAAACCCGGGAATGACGCCCCGCACCCCGCTGGCCCGATACGGCTGCGCTGTGTGATGGCTACACCGTATCGGGCCAGCTACCCATGCCCAAAGGGGGGTCATTTTTGGACGCCTATAGGAGGTCAATATTGGATGCCGTTTGACA
>NZ_QEYE01000052.1 GCF_003122205.1 Maritimibacter sp. 55A14 | reverse complement strand
CTCTGGCACTAAATCGCTATGCGATAGTGGCTCTGTGTGGTGGGCGTTGCGCTGAACTGGGATTTGCTTCGCGGTTTTCGATGCCGGGTGTGTGCTGTTGGCCGAGGTGATTTTGCCTCGATTGACAGAGGGCTTTCCCATGAATGTTCAGCATTCCACACCGACGACACTCCTTCGCGCGCGCATGATTGCGGATATGTCGGCACGCAACCTCGGAACGGCGTCGCAGACCAGCCACTTGCGCGCCTGCAAGCGATTTGCGGCCTGGCTCGGGCGCTCGCCGGAGACAGCGACACCAGATGATGTGAGGGATTTTCAGCGGCATCTGATCGAGAGCGGGACGAGTATCTGCACCCGCAACCAGACGATGACCGGGGTGAAGTTTTTGCTTCGGGTCACCCTGCGGCGACATGATCTGGCGGCCGAGGTTTTTCACCTCAAGGAGCCTGTGAAGGTGCCGCTTGTGCTGAGCCGCAATGAGGTCAAACGCCTTCTGGCCATGGCACCCGGCCTGAAGGCGCGCGTTATGCTCTCGCTCGCCTACGGGTGCGGCATGCGCGCGGGCGAGGTCGTCCGGCTGAAGGTCGGCGACATCGACGGGGAACAGAAGATCATCCGCATCGTGCAGGCCAAGGGCCGAAAGGATCGCAACGTGATGCTGCCCGCGGATATCTTGGGCCTGTTGCGCGAGTGGTGGACCGAACGCCCGACCGGCCAGGACACGGGCGTGCCCGGGCCCGATCGCGTTCTCTTCCCCGGCTATCGTGGCAGGCATCTCTCCGCCCGCCAGATTTCACGGCTGTTCAAGGAGGCGGCGCGGGCGGCAGGCATCACCAAGCCGGTCACGCTGCACACGTTGCGCCATTCGTTTGCGACGCATCTTCTGGAACGCGGCGTGGACATTCGGGTCATTCAGGCGCTGCTCGGGCACACCAAACTGACCACGACTGCGCGCTATGCCAGCGTTGCTACCGGCATGATCTCGGCGGTGGCGAGCCCGCTGGACGATTTGACCGCTGCGAAGCGCAAGAAGGGTAAGAGAGGCGCTTCGTAAACCGCCTTGCCTCAGTCACGGCTGGAGGTTGCGGGTATTTTCCGCGCCCATGGGCCTGCCTGGCGGGCGGCTAACGCGGGCCATGTCAGCCTCGATCAGTTGAAGGTGATGAGCGCCATCGAGCGCTGCCGCACGGCAGCGCTCGGCGGCCATGTCGCGCGATGTGAAGACTGTGGGCGTGAACACATTGCCTACAACTCTTGTCGGAACAGGCACTGTCCAAAATGTCAGGCGGGTGCGGCAAAGGCATGGTTGACGGCGCGGGAGGCCGAACTGCTGCCCGTGCGGTATTTCCACCTCGTCTTCACGCTGCCAAAACCGGTCGCTGACATCGCCCACCAGAACAAGCGGGAGCTCTACAATCTGCTGATGCGGGCGAGCGCGGACACGGTGATCAGGATCGCCACCGACCCCAAACACCTCGGCGCCCGGGTCGGCGTCACATCCGTGCTTCATACTTGGGGCTCGGCGATGACGCATCATCCGCATGTCCACATGATCGTGCCGGGCGGCGGCCTGTCTGCGGACAGCACCAGGTGGATCGCCTGCCGCAGGAATTTCTTCCTCTCCGTTCGGGTTCTGTCCCGCCTGTACCGCCGCCTCGTCCTGGACGGGCTGGCCCGGCTGCACACAGCCGGGAAGCTGCACTTCTTCGGCGGCCATGCCGAGCTTGTTGATCGTGCGGCCTTCGACGCTTTCCTGCAACCGCTGCGCAAGATCGATTGGGTCGTGTATGCCAAGGAGCCCTTCGCCGGACCCGGGGCCGTGCTGGCATACCTGTCGCGCTACACCCACCGTGTCGCGATCTCCAACAGCCGCCTGATCCGCGTGGACGACCAGAGCGTCACCTTCCGCGTCAAGGATTACCGCGTCAACGGCCCCGGGCGGCATACCACCATGACCCTGAAGGCCGACGAGTTCATCCGCCGGTTCCTGATCCATGTCCTGCCCAAGGGGCAGCATCGCATCCGCCACTACGGCTTCTTCGGGAATGGCAACCGTGCCGCCAATATCGCCAGGATCAGGGAACTGCTCGGAGCAGAACGGGGTCGCGCTTGTGATGACACTGTTGACGATACCGTTGCGCACCGCGGCGTCCTCGCGCTGCCATGCCCCTGCTGCGGTGGGCAACTGATCATCGTCGAAACGATCGCGCCGCAACGACATCCCAGAGCGCCGCCAGGAACAGCGAGGGCCGCTGCATGACACGCGCGCCAAAGACCGGAATTCCAATCCCCGCCGTTCGCGACACCGCTTGCGACCCGACCGGCATGCCCGCAGCCCGGATCGTAGTGGTGCGAAAGGTGTCGATATCCGCGAGGTGCGACGCATGTTCATCAAAGCTCGCAAGACCCGCGCCGAAGCTGCCTGCAAGAGTGCAGTCAGCCCAACCTGCGCAACAAGAACCTGGGCAATCAACCGCTTCAAATCCCCATAGACCCAGCTGATCCGCCCAATTCCAAACCCGCGATTTCCCGCTTGAGCGCTTCTCCGACGCCAGGCAACGCCGTGTGTCACTCAAACGTCGCGCGTGGCGTCCGAGAAACCTGCATC
>NZ_QEYE01000051.1 GCF_003122205.1 Maritimibacter sp. 55A14 | reverse complement strand
TAGACCAACGGGTGCCCCTTGACGAGGATTCCACCTTCCGGATACCCCTTGTTTCATTGAAGGGAAGCCCATCGAGGGTGCCTGTAACGGGAATAGAACCGGGAGCCACAGCAGCCCCCGGGCACCACTCCCCAAAGGTAAGCCTCTGTTTCCCTTCAGTTTTAACGACTGAGAGCTGGAGGCGTAGACCATGCTGGAGAGACCCTCGTGCTGGTTTGGCGCCGACCCGGGTGGTGCGGGAAGCTTTGGCATTGCTATTCTGTTCAGCGATGGGCGACTTCATACATCCAGCGTTTCCTCTGCGGCAGAAGCCGTAGATGTCTTTCTCGGTTGTGATTGCAGCCCCGTTGCTATTGGAGTCGATGCGCCTTTGTGGTGGAGTGCAGGACCCGGAGGCGGGCGCAGGGCAGATGAATGGATACGTAGGACCTATCAGATTGCATCCGGGACGGTGCAGTCGGTCAACTCCTTGAGAGGCGCGGCACTCGCTCAAGGGGCTATCACCGTCGAACTCTTGCGTCAGCATTATTCCGACCTCGGCGTGACTGAGAGCCACCCCAAGGCATTACTCAAGGCGCTCGGCTGCGAAGATTATCGCGAGCTATTCGGGACTTGGGGTATCCAAGCTGCGGGACTAAATGAACACGAGCGGGACGCGGTAATCTGCGCAGTCTGCGCCAGACAAGGCTTCTCTGGGCACTGGTCCAAGGACCTTGCAGCGGACAGGAGCCAACATGAACAGGATACCAATAGCTACTGGCTCGCACCTGTCCATTATTGGTGGCCGGAAGACCACAAGAGGCGTTCGAGTCAACCTAACCGGTGACGAGGTATACCTGCTCCATCCACTTCGCCAACACCTCCAGCGGATAGCCGTTTCCGTAGCCGTGCCCGACGCCCTCAGTCTGCCAGCCACCGATCTGGTCCACGATGTCTGCGGGGCACTCGACCGCCCGCAACCGGTCCCGCATCGAGTGGCGGAAGCTGTGCATCGTGCATTTCTCCGTCACGTATGGCTTCATCCATTTGTTCAGCGCGGCGCTCGCTGAGTTAGCATTGGTCTGCTGGCCCTTGTTGTATCTCGGGAAGGCGAACTCGCTCTCAGTGACGCTCTCATGAACCCTCTGAGCTGCCCAGAGCGCTGCCCCCGTCAGAGGCACCTTCCGGGCACTACCCGCTGTCTTCAGCCGCCGCCATGGATGCTCTCGCACAACGACATGCGGGATCGGATCATCCAGCCTAAGGTCCTCTTTCAGCAGACCAACAACTTCGGCAAGGCGCATCCCAGTGTCGGAAACCAAAGCGACCAACCAGCGGAGATCGTCGTCTAGCTTGCGGCACTCGGCCTGCAGGGTGCGGATGACATCAACGGGTAGAGGTTCCCTGTCCTCAACGCCCGCGGCCCGATCATAGTAGACCCTACCGAAGGGATTGGTGATGTCGATCCCGACCTCGCTGGCGGCGAAGTTGATCACCGACCGGACGGTGCCAAAAATGCGGGTGATGCTGCTGCCTGCCAGCCCGCGCTTGATCAGGTCGTCGCGGAAGGCGTTGGCGTCGGCCTTGTTGTAGGCGGTGATGTCCCTGTCGCCGCAGACGTCGATCACATAGCCGCAGGAACGCTCAGCTGCCCTGTGGAAGGTGATAGGACGCCCTTGCCCCTTAAGGCGTAGGTAGATGCCCACGGCCTCTGAGAGCTTCACTGCGCCTTCTGCTGCGGTCTCGAAGGGTGAGGGTGCGCCGGAGAGCGATCCACTTTGGCTTCGCAGAAGATGCTTTCCAGGAAGTTCAACGTCACGGATGCGCAGGTGATACCAGTGTTCGTCGAGCTGCTGTGCCGCACGTTGCGCTCTCGAAGTGGCTACGGCAGCTGACCTCGTGCGGAGCGAGTACATGATCCGGCTTGCTTTGTAGTGGTGGGACAGGTCGCTCGGGACCCGACGCGAGAAGTAAAAGATACCCTGCTTCACAAATGTGAAAGGGGCAGATTTGGTCTCCAGCATGGTCTACGCCTCCAGCTCTCAGTCGTTAAAACTGAAGGGAAACAGAGGCTTACCTTTGGGGAGTGGTGCCCGGGGGCGGAGTCGAACCACCGACACGAGGATTTTCAATCCACTGCTCTACCACTGAGCTACCCGGGCCCGCGTGGGCCTCGGCCCGAACGCTGCGATTGTCTAGGACAGCTTGCGCGGCGTGTCCAGAGCCGAAATCGTGGTTTTCGGGCAGGTGGCGGCAGGCAGGTGGCGGCACGATTCGCCTCCCGGGCGACCGAAAGCGTGCCGGTCGCAGTCGGCATGCCGATTTGTCGCAGTCCGCGTTGCGCCCCCATGTCCGGTGCCCGGCTCGGCGCGGCGGGCCGCATGGCTGGCCTAAGCGCCTTTCCTGCAAGTGTTTTACGTAGCGTAAGTAAAGGAATTCACAAAATTACATCATATATCGTGTATGAATTTACAGAAAATATGTTTATTTGCAGGGCTATATCGGATTTTGGCAAATAATGGTAAATAGACGCCGCCTGCGAGTTCGGGAGGGGCTGCGCGGCGTGAGAATTATGCCAGAACGTCTGAGGAGGGACACGTGGCCGAGTTGACCGACAACACCCCCGTCACCGCAAACCTGCTGACATCCGCCCATATCGACGCTGCGCGCTACGAGGAGATGTATGCGCGCTCGGTTTCGGATCCCGAGGGGTTCTGGGGCGAGGCTGGGGGGCGTCTGGACTGGATGCGGCCCTACGGGACGGTGAAGAACACGAGCTTCGCCTATCCGGACGTGTCGATCAGGTGGTTCGAGGACGGCACGCTCAATGTCTGCGCCAATTGCGTGGACCGGCATCTGGAGACGCGCGGTGCGCAGACCGCGATCATCTGGGAGCCCGACGATCCCGGCGACGCGGCGCGGCACATCACCTATGCGGAGCTGCACGGCCATGTCTGCCGGATGGCGAATGTGCTCAA
>NZ_QEYE01000050.1 GCF_003122205.1 Maritimibacter sp. 55A14 | reverse complement strand
AGCTCCGTCTCAGCCTCTCTTCGGCGGCCTTCGCTAAGCTCAAGCTCTTCTGCAACTGATCGTCCAGCGCGTTGTAGGTCGCCTCTTCGTTCAACAAGCCCCGCAAGGCCGTCATTGATGCGGCCTGCGAACGAATGAGCATGGTCACGCAGTCGGCCAAGCCAGCCAGTTGCGTCTCGATCCTGCCGGTCGAGCGTGTCTCCAAGGCGGTCAATTCCGCGGCTGAGGTTTCGCAGGCCGTCACCAACCGCTCGACGCAGGCGAGCAAGTCGCGCTCCAAGGCTGTCAGGGGCGTCGTCATTCATCTCTCCTCGATCTTGATGCAGATGACCGGCGTTCCGGCCAGCGTGCAGGTCTTCAGCTCGGTCCTGTCGGGGTCCAGCGTCAGCCAGGTCTGTTCCCCCTGGTCGATCCGCGTCAGGCCAAGCTCCGCCATCTCCGAGCGTGTCAGCAGGACCGTCCAGAACCAGCTCGCGGCCATCATCGAGGCGATCCCCGTTACGATCAGCCCCGAGATCACCCAAGGCGAGATCGTCAGCCAGCGCCTGATCTGCTCTGTCCTCGTCTCGAACAAGCTCCTGCTGTCGTTCAGGAAGTGGCGCGTATCGTTCTCGATGGTATGCCGCGCGTCGCTCGCAATGGCTGTCAAATCGGTCCTGAAGCTCTCCAGCTGAGACGCCATCGAGGCGGCGTAGTCCTCGCGTATCGTGTCCAGCTCCGCGTTCAACTTCTCGCTCAGTCGGGTCGGCTTGCCAGTTTTCATGGAAAATCTCTCCTTTCAGGCGCCAGCGTTCGCCGGTCTCTGGGTCCAGGGCGGTCAGGTAGGCCTTGCCGATGCGGGGCAGGTCGAAGCCCGCGTCGGCGAGGGCATCGAGCATGCTGGCGCGGTCGGTGATCAGGCCGACGCTGACCTGATCGAGGATCCACGCATGCAACTCATCGCGGCCTTGGGCGCGGGTCGGCGCTTCAATCGTGTCGCGCACCTCCTGGGCGCGCTCCAGCTCCATCGGATCGGCCCAGCCGTGGCGCTGGTTCATCAGGTCGCGCAAGGAATCGAAGGCGTCCTGATAGCCCGGTGGAGCGATATTGAGGCTGCGCCCGGTGGTCAGCTCCAGACGCGGGGTGCAGAAATGCAGCTCGACGCGGTCCTCGTGGCCGTGACGAACCCAGAGCATGTCATATTGCTCGCCGTCCAACCCGGCGAAGGCCAGCTGCTCAAAAGCGTCCATGACCTCTGACTGCTGCGCCTCGCTCGGCGCGTCCTCGGCGGCAAAGCTGATCACGCCCGCCCGGTAGGTCCACTGGTGGCGGCTGGCGTCGATCAGCGCCTCGGTGCGGGCTGGATCGCCGCGCAGCACCTCGGGCAGGGGATCGCGCATCACGGTCAGGGGCTGACCATCGGCATCGCGGATAAGGTCGCGGTTGCCGTCATAGGCCAGCACGCGCTCGGCCACCAGGTAGCCGACCGGCCCTGCGCCCGCGCCTTTGCCATTGGGGAAGAACTTGATCAGCACCGCCGCGCCTCATCGAGGAGCGCGGCAAGCTGGCGTTCGATCACCACAAGGCGGCGGGCAACGGTCAGCGTGTCTAGGTCGGTGCGACCCACCAGCATGGCGTGGTTCAGCCAGCGGGCGATCTGGTTGAGGTTGCCGCCGATGCGCCCCACGGCCAGCACCAGCGCCGGATCGACGCGCGAGATAGGCTTGCGGCGGCGGGCCTCGGTCAGGCCAAGCGCCTCGCGCAGGAGCGTTGCGGCGGGCAGGCCAGCGGCCTCGGCCTTGGCCCGCAGCTGGGCTTTCTCGACCGCCGTGCAACGGAAGACGAAGGTCTCCGTCAGCGGCTCCTTTGCGCGGGCTTTTCCCGCGCCGGTGGGGTTCGAAGGGGAGGCTTGCCGCCCCTCGCAAGGTCCCGTGTCATCCGCGCCAGCGTATGACATGGGTCGCCTTGCTGTTTCCTCAGATCGCATGGCGGTTCTCCCCCACGGTCGGTACGACATCCTGCGAAAGGCGCGATGCGGGATGCTTGAGACGCGGTGCAAAGGACGCGATGCGGGACGCAGAAGACGCGGCGCAGTCGCCACCCTGCGGGGAACGCGATGCATCCTGCGCCTGGCGGATGACATCTCGCAGAAGACGCAACTGGGCCTGCCATTCCGCGCTGTCCACTGGGGCCGGTGTCCGGGCCGGAAGCCAGAAGCCCAAGTGCTGTTCGTGCGGTGACAGGGGCAGGCTGCGTTCCAGCGTGGTCATGCCCTCCCGTGCCAACCGTGCGTCCCAGTCCCGGACAAAGCAGATGCCCCTCGGGACGAACACCCGTTCCGGGCGCGTTCCGCCGGATTGCCCTTCATCGGGCAAATCCGGCGCGGACGCGCGCCCTTGTTCTTTTCTAAGTTCTTGTTCTCTGTTCGGGGGGCGATCCTGTCCCCCTTTGCCGGACAGGTCTGTCCCGCTTTGCGAACAGGATTGCCCGCCTTTGGCGCGGCTAAGCGGGACAACCTTGTCCCCCTCCCGGCGGCGTTCAGTGGCCCGTTTCAGGGCCGCTTCGGTCGGGCGGTAGCGCGAGGACTTCCCCTTATTGGTCCCGCGCTCAACGGTCATGTAGCCCGCCGCCTCTACCTTGTTCAGCGCCCGCTTGACCGATTTGGCGTGCTTGCCGATAGCCGCGCCAATGGTCTCGAAGGACGGGCGGCTCTCGCCGGTCTCGTGATCGGCATGTGCCAGTGCCAGGTAGAGCGCCACGCGCAGGGCGTTGTCGTCCAGATCGTGGTCGGTGACCATCTCCAGCAGGTATTGCAGCTTGATCTTGCAGAAGGGCAGAAGCTCAGACATCGGCCCCTCCCGCGATTGCGACCACGGGCGCGATCTGGTAGGATTCCTGAGCAAACTTTTCGATTTGGCCGTTGACGCGGGTGCCAGCCCAGTCAGCGGCCTTTTGATTTCTAGGGCTCCTGAAACGGTTCGCCAGAGACCCGAAAAGCCCAATCAAATCAAGGGGTAGGATTTTCCGGTTCGCCAGCGCAAGCCGTTGATTTCCCTTGCCCCGCACAGCCCTGCACGGCTCACCACTTTA
>NZ_QEYE01000005.1 GCF_003122205.1 Maritimibacter sp. 55A14 | reverse complement strand
ACTTCGGAAAATAGGGTTCCAGACGCGCCATCTGCGCGTCGCTCAGCCAGTAAAGATCAGACATGTCACCGCTCTGTTTTCAGGCGGTGAATCACGATGCTCGGCTGAAATCAATGGGTCCTGACCCTAGCAAACGAAGTTCTTCTGACAATACCCTTCTCCAAGCTCAAGGCCCATCTCCGGCGCGTCGGCGCACGCTCTTTCACCGCCGTATTCGAAGCCATTGGCGAAATCTGTGACCTATACGACCCCGCAGAGTGCTGGAACTACTTCAAGGCTGCCGGATATGTCTCAAACTGATCTCGAAACGCTTTAGTTTTCAGTTGGACACTTTGGCAGATCAGCCGGACGGCCCCGCGGTGACGACGATGATC
Source organism: Maritimibacter sp. 55A14 (assembly GCF_003122205.1). Lineage (GTDB taxonomy): Bacteria > Pseudomonadota > Alphaproteobacteria > Rhodobacterales > Rhodobacteraceae > QEYE01. The sequence goes on along the minus strand of NZ_QEYE01000005.1, from coordinate 194,186 downwards.
GCCTCGCAGGACTTGTTGCCCAGGCAGACATAACCGTGCTCGAAATCGGATTCGAAGTAAATCGAATCTCCCGCTTCGAGCCGATGCGTCTTGCCATGGATCTCGATGCCGAGCGTGCCGGCCATCACATAGACGACCTCGACGCCGGCGTGGGCATGCGGCGCAGAAGGCGGTCCGCCCTTTTGGAACCGCGCGAGATAGGTCTCGAGCAGGCGCTCTGTGACGGGGAAATCCAGGCTTTCGAAGTAGAAGCTCGCGGCGCCCTCAGGTGTATTCGGAAGGCTGAGCCGGTCCTTGCGGCGTACTATCTCGACGATCGGCACGACCTCGCCATCGGCGAAGAAATACTCGAGCCCGACGCCGAAGACCAGCGCGATGCGCATGAGCGTGGGCAAAGTCGGGAAGAGCTGTCCGCGCTCGATCTTCGATAGCATCCCGGCCGACAGCCCGGAATGCTCCCCGAGCTGGATCAGTCCGAGTCCCTTTGCCGTCCGCAGCCCGCGAATCTTCTGCCCGATTCGGTAGGCGGCCAGCCTGTTGTTCAGCGTTTCCGATAGCATCTTGCCATTCCCCGTTTTCGCCTGACGAAACCAGGCTGCCGGTAATTTTCATATCACGCACATTATGTGCTTTTAAAGAAATTATGCGTGTAAGGATAATATTTTTCGGTTAGAGAAAACAATCATAACCGGTCGGGATGGTCCCGGCACGGTCGCATCGAAAGGATGACTCATGAATCTCCGCACCTCCTTCAAAGCTATCTCCGTGGCCTCCATGGTCGCGATCTCCGGCGCCCCAGCCGTTGCTGATGGTCATTCCAAGGACATCGTCGAGACGGCGACCGCCGCGGGCGAGTTCAACACACTTGCGACGGCGCTGACAGCGGCGGGCCTCGTCGACACGCTCAAGGGCGAAGGCCCGTTCACGGTCTTCGCGCCGACCGACGCCGCCTTCGCTGCGCTGCCGGAAGGCACGGTCGACGATCTTCTCAAGCCCGAGAACAAGGACCAGCTGACAGCGGTCCTCACCTATCACGTGGTGCCCGGCGCGGTGATGTCGGGCGATCTGAGCAACGGCATGACCGCCACCACCGTCAACGGCGCCGAGGTGACGATCATGACCGAGGACGGGGTCAAGGTGAACGACGCCGCCGTAACCACCGCCGACATCGCGGCCTCGAACGGCGTCATCCATGTCATCGACAAGGTGATCCTGCCGCCGATGTGATCCCTCTGACGGCGGGGGGGCGCCCCCGCCGCATTTTCCAAAAGGAAAGACGAGATGAACAGAAGCCGTTTATCGCGGCGCCGTGTCTCCGCGTAACTCGAATAGGTTGGTATCTCCGCTTGGCTCGGACCTTGTGCGGAAACTGGGCGGCATGGATGCATCAGTGCGGCAACCCGTGCGAGCGGCCGCCTCCTGCATTTAGACGGATTTACATCGCATGAAAGGATAACATCATGGAAAGCAAGCAATTCGTACTTACGGCCTGGAACGCTGTCATGGATGAAACTCAAAACCCTCTTCGGCGGTTCCCACTCATGACAGCTCACATGCTGATGCAGATCCTCGCGTGGATGTGGAGCGCCATATTCTCGCTCGCGATTGGCAGCTATTTTGTGTTCGGCGTGACGATGGTTGGCCATTCGCTATTCATTGCCGGTCTCGTCGTGACCCTTGCGGTCTTCCGGCGCGCCGAAGCAAGACAGGAGCACCGTTAAGAGTTGGCGACCGTCGTGGCGTATAGCCGCGCAACTCTGCGATGCGGTCCAGTTCGCGGGCGACACGCGCGCCGCCGATGGATGTGTCCACCACCGCTGCCAGACACTCCCGGCTGAAGTCGTCGATGACATTCAGCACGCGGAACCTGCGCCCATCTTCAAGCGCATCGGACATGAAGTCGAGCGACCACCGCTGGTTTGGCCCCTGCGGGATCGCCATTGATGTTCTGGTGCCCACCGCACGCTTGCGACCGCCCCGTTTACGGACGGTTAACCCTTCTTCGCGGTAGAGACGGTAGAGCTTCTTCCAGCTCACCTCCCAGCCCTCCCGCCTGAGCCGAATGTGCAGCCTCCGGTATCCGAACCGTCGCCGTTCAGAAGCCAGCTCCTTCATCCGGGTGCGCAGTTCGGTGTCTGCCGGGCGCTTTGATTTGCGACGATAGACACGCGGATCGATCCCGACCAGGGCACAGGCTCGCCGTTGCGAATAGCTCTTCTCCTTCATGGCCCAGTTCACGGCACGTCTCCTTGAACCAGACTTCAGAAGTTTTTTCTAAGCATCTCCTTGAGCGTCGCGACGTCGAGCATCTGCTCGGCCAGCATCTTCTTCAGCTTGGCGTTCTCGGCCTCAAGTGCCTTTAGCCGCCGCGCGTCAGACACCTCCATGCCGCCATACTTCGACCGCCACTTGTAAAAGGTCGCATCGCTGATCCCGTGCTTGCGGCAAAGTTCCTTTGCGCTGAGCCCGGCCTGATGCTCCTTCAGAATGCCAATGATCTGTTCTTCGCTGAAACGGCTTCTCTTCATCGTCTGTCTCCTCAGTTGGAGAACAGGCTAACCTCAAATCAAGGACTTTTCAGGGGAGCAGGTCATGAAGGTGAAACCTACTTACAGAACAATATTTTGCATCCTCTCGTCAGTGGGGAGCGCGGGGAAGGACGACCGGACGCGGTTCTTCTGACAGTGCCGACAGTCACACTGTCCTTGTGGAGACCAGTTCGAATCCGTCTGACGGCACCCACAAATGGCTACGTATTCAGCTTTCCGGCTTTTCCGGGTCCGGGACCAGATCCTTGATCCGTTTTATTTCGGTGTGATGCCAGTAGGGATCGCGGCGCTTGATATACCGCGACGTCAGCAGGGCGGCGGGATAGGTCAACGCGAGACCCACCACAATGGCGCCGATCAGCCAGATTACCGTGTCGAGTCCGAGGGACAGGACAATTGTCACGAGGCCACCGACCAGCACCGGCCCGGTGACCAGGATCAGAACAAAGTTCAACCTATCCATTTCGATTCTCCTTTCATGCTGATTCGATTCTCCTTTCATGCTGAAGGCCCCGATCCGGACCATTCCGCGCTCCATTGGCGACGCCAGGTAATTCGGCCGGCGCTTGCATGGTGGCTGCGACCCAGACAACTGCGTGACGGTGCCGAAGTGGTGTCACGTTTCCGCAATGTGTCTCAGCACATCAGACATTCCCCGTGGAACTAACGTTTGGGAAAGCTTGCTTGTTCCGAAGCCTTCGGAGAGCCGGGCCCGCGGTCAAATATACCGCGCACAGAGGCCGGACAAATGACCGCAACCCGAAAAGATCGGCATCAGCTCAAATCAACCCTTGCAAAAAAGGGGCCGTCCACAAATGACAGCACCGCTCTGACAGTACCGGTGTGAGTAGAATGACGACGTGCACCTGCCGGGGCGCAGCCGTCGCCGCGCTCTTCAATTTGTCGATCGGTTGCCGCGTCCTCATAGCCTCAAACCCTTCCTTCGAGCAGGCGCAGCTTGGAGCATCGTTGCCGGTATCGTGCGGGCGTGACGCCGACGCGGCGCTTGAACAGGCGGCGGAAGAAGTTCGGATCCTCGTAACCGACCTCTATTGCCACTTGGTCCACGGGCATCTCCGTGGTCTCCAGCAGATGCTTCGCCTCCTCGACCCGCATGGTCTGCACGTATTCCATCGGCGCGAAGCCTGTGGCTGCACGGAAGCGGCGCATAAAGGTGCGCTCGGTCAGGCCCGACTGTGCTACCATTGCTGCGACTGGGTTGGCGCGGTGATAATTGTCGGCGATCCAGCACTGGATCTCCGAGATAACTGCGTCGTCGTGACGGCGGGGGCGCTGGACGCCGGCGAAGGGCAGCTGTCCCTCCGAATGGTCTCCGAAGAGAAAGATCTTCGCGATTCGCACGGCCTCGGCCGGGCTGCAGAACCGCGCGACGAGATAGAGTGCGAGTTCCTCCCAGGCGGTCGCGCCGCCGCCGGTGATGATGCGGTGCTCCGGACCGGCGGGCACAAGGATCTTCTGCGCCACGATCCGCACCTCCGGATAGCTCCGCCGCAGTACGTCCGTGAGCGACCAGTGCGTCGTTGCCTCGAGGCCGTCGAGAAGCCCCGCCTCGGCCAGAACTGCGGTCCCCGTGCAGACCGAACAGATCGTGGCACCGGAGGCGTATCTATCGTGCAACCAATCGATCTGGCGCGTCCATAGACCGGCGAACGGCTTGTCGTCATTGAGAACCAGGTCGGTAACGATAACGATATCGGCCTCTCCCATCGCCTCGTGCGGGGCGATATTCAGGCCATAGGCCGTGTCAACCGGACGCCCGTCCGCAGTGACGATGCGCGGCGTCATCAGGCGCACGTCCGAGGGTTCGCCGGTCAGCTGTTCCCAAGTCCGACCGGCCGACAGGAAGACCTCGTAGAGACCGTAGATGGCCGCTGGCGTGCTCTCGGGGAGCGCCAGAAGGGCGATCTTGGGACCGAGATTTTTTTCGTTGTCCATGGCTCAGAATGGCGGGATCGCCCCGTTCTTGTCCAGTCCCGCCCTTACCGGACGGCCTTTCGCGAGGTTATCGCAAAGGCATCAATCCGCTGAACGGGAACATACGACATGACCGCAGAACTTCAGAACATCTCCGCCTCGAACGCCGAGCGTTTTGCCGAGACCATCGCGGGGGTCATCGACCAGGGCGCCGTTGCCGTATCTCTGTCGCTGGGCCATAGGACGGGGCTTTTCGACACGATGGCAGAAATGGCGCCGGCCGGGAGCCTCGAAATCGCCACCGCGGCCGGTCTGGCCGAGCGCTACGTACGCGAATGGCTCGCCGTCATGGTGACGGGCGGAATCGTTGACTTCGACCCCGAGACATTGCGCTACAATCTGCCGGTCGAGCGCGCCGCCTGTCTCACGCGCGGCGCGGCGCTCGGCAACCTCGCCGTCTACGCCCAGCACGTCGCACTCATGGGTGAGATGCAGGACCGGACCATCGCCTGTTTCGAAACGGGAGAGGGGACAGGCTACGGTGACTATCCCTGTTTTCATCAGATCATGGCTGAAGACAGCGGGCAGACCGTGGCTGAGGCGCTCTTTGACCATGTCCTGCCGCTGGCGGGCGGTATCGAAGACAGGCTCGCCGATGGGATCGAGGTTCTTGATGCCGGCTGCGGCCGAGGTCTTGCGCTCATCGAGATGGCGAAGCGCTATCCAAGCAGCCGCTTCACGGGCTACGACCTCTGCGGCGACGCCATCGACTGGGCCCGGGCGGCCGCAAGGCGGCTCGGCCTCGGGAACGTGACCTTTGAGACGAGAGACCTGACTGGATTTACCGAGCCCGGGCGCTTCGACTTCATCACCTCCTTCGACGCGATCCACGATCAGAAGGACCCTGAGGCCTTGATACGCGGCCTCAAAGCTTCGCTGAAGCAAGGCGGAACCTACCTGGTGCAGGACATCGGCGGATCCGCGAAGCTTGAGAACAATCTCGATTTTCCCATGGCCTCGCTTCTCTACGCGATCTCATTGACGCATTGCACCCCGGTCTCGATCGGGCAGGGCGGCGAAGGTCTCGGCACGATGTGGGGTTGGGAGACGGCTGAAGCGATGCTCTGCGAAGCGGGCTTCGTCGAGGTCGACCGCCATGTTCTGCCGCATGATCCGATGAACGTCTGGTTCGTTGCCCGGATCTGAAAACCGCGCGGACCTTCCCAACCGAAAGAAAGATCGATGACCGACACAGCACTTCCGGGCGCGCGTCTGCGCCCGGCCTCTCCCTTGCGTGCCGAAACCAGCGCGCTTCTGCGACTTGCGGCGCCGATGACCCTCGTTGCGCTCGTCAACATGGCCATGAGCGTGACCGACACTTTGATGGCCGCGAGCTTCGGGGCCGGGGGACTCGCCGCCGTAGCGGTCGGAAGCGACTTCTACAGCATCGTATTTGTTTTCGCGGCTGGCACTATCGGCGGGCTCGCGCCCCTTTATGCCGCAGCCGCCGAGGCGGGTGACGCGGGCAGGCTCCGTCGCCTGCGCGCCGCGGGATGGATGCTCGCAGTGCTTCTTGCGTTCGTGGCTGTGCCCATCGTTTGGACCGCGCCAGGCTATCTCTGCCGCCTTGGCATCCCCGAAATGCTCCTTGAAGAGGGCCGCGGTTATACCCGCGCGATGGCGGTGACGCTCGCGCCAATGCTCGTCGTGGCCATGTTCCGGAACCGCCTGCTGGCGCTGGAACGTCCGGGCCTCATTGCCCGCATCACGGCCTGCGCCATTCCGGCGAACGCCGCGTTGAACTGGGTTCTGATGCACGGCGCGGGTACCTGGAGCGGGTTCGGGATCACGGGTCTTGGCCTTTCCTCGTTGCTCGTCGCCTTTGGGATCACGGTCGCGCTATGTTTCGCCTGCAGCCGAAACGGCGATCGGGGGCTTGATTTCGCTGCAATCTGTGAATTGCGGGAGGCCCTGCGCGTGGGGTTGCCCATCGGCTTCACGATGCTCGCGGAACTGGGCGTCTTCCTCGGCGCCACACTTTTCGCAGCCCGCTTCGGGGCCGAAACGGCGGCCGCCCATGCGCTTACAATCCGACTCGCAGGTCTTGTCTATGCCGTTTCCATCGGACTGCAGCAGGCGGCCACAATCCGCATGGCGCGCCGGGCAGAGGCGGGTGATCGGCGGCTCCCCTTCATTGCAGGCACACGTCTGGGGCTGGCGGCGGGCCTCGCCCATGCAGCGATCCTCGGCGCGGTCGCCATCCCTCTGTCCGATGCGGTCCTCCACGACCCTGCAACTGCCGAAACGGCAGCCGGGCTCATTATGCTTCTCGCGCTCTCCGAACTGCTCGTGCCGCTCGGGGCGGTGGCAGCCGGGCTGATGCGCGGGCTCAAGGATACCCGCATGCCCATGGTCTTCTCGCTCCTCGGTAACTGGGGCGTAACCCTGCCGACGGCTCTCCTGCTGACCGTCGCGGGTCTCGGGGTCACCGGCATCTGGCTCGCACTCGCCAGCGGAAGCGTTATCGCATCCGCGCTCACGGCTCTCCGCCTGCGACGCCATCGCGCGCCGCAGCCTGCCTGATCCATCATCGTTATCGAAAGGACAATGACATGTTGAGGAAAACTCTGACCCTCCTCTACGCTGCAGGAGGTTACTTGATCGGACTGGCGAGCATCGCGCTGATCATCACCTTTCTCGCCGACCTGCCGCTGCCCTGGGCGATCGACGCGGGTACACCCGGCGCCTTCTGGCCGTCCGCTGCGGTCAACCTCGCGCTCCTGTGGGGCTTCGGCCTGCACCATTCCATTACCGCGCGGTGCTGGTTCAAGAGACGTTGGACGAGGCTGATCCCGCCCGAGTTGGAACGGGCGACGTATCTTTACATGACTGCCGGCCTGACCGTGCTCCTCGTCTGGCTCTGGCAGCCGAGCCCTGGAACCGTCTGGCACGTGACCGACCCGCTCGGCGCCGGTCTTCTCTGGACCGCGTATCTTGGGGTCTGGGGCCTAATGTTCAGCGCCACCTTCCCGATCGGTCATTTCCGTTTCTTCGGCCTCGCCCAGGCGTGGGAGCGGGTGACGGAGGAGCCCGCAAGTGGCGCGGGCTTCACCGGACGCTGGCTTTATGCAGTGCTTCGCCATCCGATCAGTCTCGGCTGGATGCTCGTCCCGTGGATCACGCCGCACATGACCATGGGCCAACTCGTCTTCGCGCTGGGAACGGCTGTTTACGTCCTGATCGCTACGATCTTCGAGGAAGCTGATCTCGTCGCCGAACTGGGAGAGACCTACCGGGACTATCGCAGGCGTGTTCCGGCGTTCCTTCCAATCCGCAGGCCTCGGTAGTGCCGGTTGAAACCGGTCGAATTTCAAAGGATCAAAGTATGAAACCTGTAAACCAGAACGATACGTGCGCGGCCATCGTTGCGCTGCAAGCCCGGGCGGAAGCCCGCATCAGTCGCAAAGGCCGGCCAAGCAAATATCGTCATTCTGCGACGAGGCAGAGACCTGGCGCTCCGCCGCAGCCTGAAATGGAAACCGAAAATGGGACCGACCACATGAACAGACATGACCTGCTAACCGATGCACACGACCGCGCTCTGAAATATATCTCCGAGGCCCAAACGCGGCGTGTATTCCCTGACGACCGCGCGCTTGCAGGTCTGAGCGCCTTCGATGAACGCCTGCCCGACACCGGAACCGAAGCGGCCGACACGCTCGCGCTGCTCGACAAGGTCGGGTCGCCGGCCACCGTCACCTCGAACGGACCGAACTACTACGGCTTTGTCGTCGGCGGCACGTTGCCAGTGGCGCAGGCAGCCGACTGGCTCGCCTCGGCGTGGGATCAGAGCGCGACGGTCCCTCTGTCGGGCCCCGCAGCCCATGCGATCGAGACCGTCGCGGGCCGCTGGATCCTCGACGTGCTGGACCTCCCCCGTGATGCGATCACGAATTTCGGTACAACGTCCGGTGCCTCCGCGGTTGCCTGCCTCGCGGCGGCCCGGGGCCGGCTGCTCGGGCGCGCCGGCTGGGATGTTGAACGGGGCGGGCTGACGGGCGCGCCGCAACTGCGCGTCATCGTGTCCGAGCGCATCCATGTCACCGTGATCAAGGCGCTGCGACTGCTGGGCTTCGGACAGGATCAACTCGTCCGGGCACCTGTGGACAGCTCCGGCCGGGTCGATCCCGAGCGTCTGCCGACGATGGATAGACGTACCATCCTCTGCTTGCAGGCAGGCGAAGTGAACACCGGGGAGTTCGATCCCTTCGACCGCCTCGTTCCCCGCGCCAAGGCCGCCGGGGCGTGGGTTCACGTTGACGGTGCGTTCGGTCTCTGGGCGCGGGCCACGCGCGCTCGCAAACATCTCACGGAAGGCATCGAGGGAGCGGACAGCTGGACCGTGGATGGCCACAAGTGGCTCAACACGCCTTACGAGGGTGCTGTTGCAATCTGCCGGGACGGCGAAGCGCTTTACGCCGCAATGAACGCCGACGCGTCCTATGCGCCCTCCAACATTGATGCGCCGGCGAACAAAGGTCTCGAGTTCTCGCGTCGCGCTCGCGGGATCCCGATCTGGGCAGCGCTGCGCACGCTCGGGCGGGACGGGATCGACGACATGATGACCCGACACTGCGAACTGGCCCGGCACCTTGCTTCAGAGCTTCGGGCCAATGGCTTCGAGATCCTAAATTCGGTGGCACTGAACCAGGTGCTCGCGCGGCTTGATAGCGACGACAAGACTCGCGCGCTGATCAAGGCCGCGGTGGGCAGCGGGAAGGTCTGGTTCGGCCCGTCGAGTTGGGAAGGTCGCGCCGCCTTCCGGATCAGCGTCACGAATTGGCAGACGCGCGAGGAACACATCCAAGGCCTCGTCCAGGTTCTCAAAGCCGCAAAGGCTCGAGTGGACGACGCAATGGTGTCGCCTCGGTGAAATCTCAGCCCCTTCGCCGCGATTGCGGCTGAGGATGGCGCCCCTTTTCCAACGAAAGTAAAAGAACGGAGTCAACCAATGCAGATAGTGCGAAACCCGACTCGTCTTCGCGCCGCCGGAGATGTCGAGAAATCCATCTTCGAGTACGTCGGTCGGATGAGTGGCGCGACCGGCCTCTCCGTCGCCCGCATGGAAAGCCCGACTGGTTGGTCCGAGCCGGGACAGCGCCCGGACTTCAGGGAGATCACGATTGTCATCTCGGGCGCGCTGCACGTCGAAACCGAAACAGACGTCGAAGTCCTTGGTGCCGGAGAGGCGATGATCTGCGAGGCCGGGGAGTGGGTGCGCTACAGCACCCCCGACACACCGACGGAATACGTGGCGATCTGCACTCCGGCATTTGCACCGCACCTGGTCCACCGGGACGCTGAGACCGTCACGACAGCTGCGAGGGTGGGGCTATGAGGATTCGCAACTTCAGGCACGATGATGCGGAGACGCTGGCGATGATCTTGCACAAAGCGGTTACGTCGCCGGAATCTCAGATTACTTCCTATTTCCCGTGACCTCGATCAATCTGGAACATAACCAAGGATTGTTCGCACAAAATCCGAAAGCCTGTTTGCCAAATTTTCCAAAGCAGTCCTTTGTGACGGCTCTTGAGGACGTTGGCTTAGGGCCGCTCATGTGGAATTGCAGATCTCGATCCGCCCAGGACGACCTGCTGCTCCGCGGCATTACGACATCGACTCCGAGCCACAATGTCAGTCTGCGCTTGTTTCTCACCGGCGACATTATTGGCGCGGCGAGGCCTGCTCTGGCTGCGGTATACCTGCCCGCGGAGTGAAAGGCGCGTCGGAACTGACGCTAGGCTCGGCTCGCGTGCAGACCGACCAGACGCGACAGCAGGATCACGGTGTAGAGCGTCCCTCCGATGGCCTCGAATGTCACGAAGGACTGCGCGTAGAACCCCACCGGGGTGATGTCGCCGTAGCCCAGGGTCGTCAACGTCACATAGCTGAAATAGATCATCTGTTGCCAGTCGATCGGGGCGCCGGAACTGGCGACAAACGACCCCGGAGCAACCCATTCTACCAGTGACAGAAGGGCTGCGAATCCAGAACCGATCACGAGGTAGAGAGAGGTTGCCGACAACAGCACATCCGTCATGACGGTCCGGGCACCGAAGGTATAGCGCGCGAGAACAACGATTGCGCCCAGGTGGTATGCAATCGAGGTGAGATAGATCGCAAGCGCCGCCGAGTCCGATGGCGCGTATGAATTCGCCAAACCGGCGACGAACACAGCCGCGCCGCTCGCCGCCACGCAGAGGCGAAGCAGACTGTCCGCGACCAGGGCCCATGTCGCCACGACGAAGATCGACGCATAGAAGGCGTAAAATAGCGCCGGCCAGATGCCACCCGTGGCCGACAGCGGATAGGTCAGGTTGTGAATCAGGATCGCGGCCAGCAGCATGGCATTGGCGGCGATCCGGTTGCGGGCGACGGGCCAGGACAGCATGTCAGCCCGCCTTCCTGTGCCCGATAGCCGCCGTTGCGGCCAGGATCGCCAGCACTCCGGCGCCGAGCCAGAGCCCGGTGAGATGCAGCTCAAGCGCCCCCCAGGTCCAGGCCGCCAGCGCGGCCACGGACACGAGGTAGGCGGCGCGCAGCCTTTCCGCCGTCACGCGGTGAAAGACGGTGCATCCGAGCAGGAACAGCGAAGGCCCGGCGAAGGCAATAATGGCCGTTTCCGCGTGGATCGCGTCGCCGGGATGCGCCACGATCATCTCGATCGCGACGGCCACGACGATGGCTCCGCAGACCGCGATGCCATGGGCATAGGCAAGCCCCGCCCGGGCAAGGCTCGTGTGGTCGGCTGCATGTTTGAAACGGTGTTCGCCCGGTTCGGACAAGTCGACGAAATAAATCCACCACAGCGATACGATCAGAAGGAAACCGACAAGAGCGGCCAGCCAGGTGTCGGCATGCAGGTCATGGCTGACAAGGAAACCGCCCAGAAGCAGGATGGATTCCCCGAGCGCGATGATGAAGATGAGCTGGTTGCGCTCAAAGAGGTGCAGCCCCTTGAGCGGCCAGCTCGCCATTGGCGTGGCGCCCTTTCCCGGCACCCAGAAGCCCGCGTAGGGCCCGGCGTAGTCGATGAGGACCGCGACGATCCAGAGGGCCAGCCGCGCTTCCTCGACCAGCGCCCCGGCCAGCCAGAAGAGGCCCGAGACCGCGCTCCACGCGCCGAGTTGCGCATAGTTCCGCCCCATGACCTGCCCACGGAAGACGAAGGCCATGTATCCCGCCCGGATCAACGCCATCGCGACATAGGCGGCGGCGAACAGGCCCGCGCGCGCGCCGAACGCCTGAGGCGCGGCAACGGCCATCAGCAGGGCGCAACCCATCAGCACGATCATCAGCCCGCGACCGCTCGGATGGTCGGGGTTGACCCAGTTCGCCGCCCAGGCCGTGTAGTTCCATGCCCACCAGACGGCGGCGTATAGCGTTGCGGCTTCCAGCGCGCCCAGCCAACTCGCGTGGGTAAGCAGGTAGTGCGACAGCTGGATGATGGTGAAGACGTAAACGAGGTCGAAGAACAGCTCCATGGTCGTGACGCGGGGCGTGTCCTCGGGGCCGATATCGCGCAGCGCGTTGCTGGGGATCAGACGATGGAAAAAAACTGTCGACATGAATCCTCCTTCGGGTCTTTCCCTCGAGCATCTCCGAAAACAGCCCGAAGGAAAACACCTGGCTCGACCCGCTGCGCTGCCGCAGGTTTGCTTGGAGCCCGCCGACCTCGCTCCATCCCTCAGCATCGCTCACAACCGATGCCAAATGGTCATTCTCTGCGAGAGCGAACTGAACTCACGTGGGTTGAAAGAGTGGACTTCGCCCCCCCCCATGAACCTTGAGAAGAAAGTTCAAATGTCGCCCGAGCCCTTTGCGGGTTGTCCGGGAACGTGCCGCATCAATCGCAGCACGTCGCCGTTGCCCCTCGTCGGATCAGTAAGCGGCGGTGAAGATCTGTCTTTGGTGCGCGGGAATTTCCGTTTCGTTCAGCAGCGCCACGGCGAAGTCTTCTGCGCTGATCCGGCTGTTGCCCTCGGAGTCAGTGAGAAGGGTACGACCGCCCAGGCGGAACACCTCGGTTCGTTCGCCCGGCGCGATCTGACCTGCGGGCGCCAGGACCGTATAGTTCAGGTTGCTCGCCGCGATCTTTTCGTATGCGGCGCGCATTCCCTTCGCCTCGGCGCTATAGGCCTCGGGGACAACGGCAGCCACCGGAGTACCGTCGGGCAGGTTCAGGGATCCGGCGCCGCCGACCAGCACCAGCCGCGTATCGCCCAAACCGGCGATCAGGGCGTCGGCATAGCTCTGCGCCTCGTCCATTGCGTTCGCGGTGCTGCGCGGGCTGACCGCCGCGATGACCGTATCGACCTTTGCGGCGGCCTCTGCCAGGCCGGCCTCGTCGCGGACATCGAGAGAGATGGCCGTCAGGCCCTTCTGAGGGGTGATATTGTCGGGGTTCCGTGTTGCGGCGGTGACTTCATGTCCGCGGGCCAGGGCTTCCTTGACGATACGCGAACCGATCATGCCGGTCGCTCCGATTACAAGCAGTTTCATAGGTATTTCCTCATGCTCAGGCGGCAAGCGCCGCGACACGGGTGGGGGACTGGTAATAGGTCGACAGATCGATGGTCTCGGTCCGGCCCGCCTGGTGGCGGAACAGCGCCGGCACACCGTGTAGTCCGGCCTGCCGCAGAGTTTGCGCGGCGGCCGCGCTGGTTTCGGCGGCCCTGGACACGCCATGCGACAAGGGGGCTGTCACGCCCAGATCTCGCAGGATACTCTCGACGTGACCGGCATCGGCGGCCGAGCGGCCTTGAACGAACCGGGCGCGCTGAAGCGCGCGGGACAGCTCCATTTCGGCTACCGCACCCTGGTCATGGATCAGCGCCGCTGCTGCAGCCGTCAGGCCGGAGTCCAGCACTTCTGTCGGCGATTGCAGGATTTCGCGTACATAGGTGTCGCTGAATTCCTGTCCGCTCAGCGCCGCAATGCGTTTGTCGAAGCGCTGCGCAGAAACACCAAAGCCGTGGGCCATGCGATGGGCATTGGCCCCCTGAAACAGATGCCGGTGCTGAACGGTGATGTCGGCGCCGCTTTCGATCAGGGCGCGGATCGCTGGGGCGGCGCCGTAGCACCAGCCGCAATAGGTGTCGTAGATGTAGGTGAAACGGGTCATATACGGTCTCCAATCGCTCTCGAGACCAGAGATACGTTGCAACTATCGTCAAAAAAAGTGAATGTTTGTGGAAGTAACGTAAGTTAAGAGTTGACGAAAAATGCGCGACAACGACAACCTCAATCGGGTGGCCTACTTCATCGCAGTGATGGAAGAGGGCACGATCACTGCGGCGGCCGATCGCCTGCGCGTCAGCAAGGCGGTGGTCAGCAAGCAGATTCTGCTTCTTGAAGAAGAACTTGGCACGGCGCTGCTGATCCGGAACCCCCGCCAAATGCATCCGACCGAGGCCGGGCAGAAGTTCTATGAGCAGGGCAAGGCGGCCGTCGAACTCGCGCAGGAGGCGTTTCGTCTGGCGCGCGAGGGCAATACCGTACCCAAGGGGCGGTTCCGCATCACGGCGCCGCTCGACTACGGCACGCTGCATCTGGCGCCGCTGGTTGCCCGGTTCGTACGGGATCACCCGTTGATTTCGATCGATCTGGCGCTCGATGATGCGCAAATCGATCTGGTCGAACAGCGCTTCGACATGAGCTTTCGGGTGGGCTGGCTGGCGGATTCCTCGAACCTGGCTCAGAAGGTCGGCACCTTCGAGGAATGGGCAATCGGTTCCCCTGGTTCAGCCAGCGCCGGTGTGCGCCGCCCGGAAGACCTGGAAAATCTCCCCTTCGTGGCCAATTCGGCACTGAAGGATCACTGGGACTGGACCTTTCGAAAGGCAGGCAGGACGAAGACGGTATCCCCGGATGCGCGGATCAGGCTGAACACGTCGCCCGCGATCCTGAACGTTGTTGAAGCCGGGGATTGCTTCGCGATCCTGCCGGATTTTCTGGTACGGCCTGCGGTGGCTGCCGGCACCTTGGTGCGGCTGTTGCCCGACTGGTCGCTCAGGTCCGGCGGGATTTATGCCGTCACCCCGCCGACACGCTACAAGCCGCTGCCGGCAAGAAGGTTTCTAGAACTTGTGAGGGAGCACCACGCGAAGGCGTGAGGCCGCCCAAGCGGGCGCTGGCAGAGCAAATCGCCTTGAGTGGGGCAGGGAGCCGGCGTAGCCTCTGCTGATGTCCAAACGCTCCCCGTTCAAGTATTTCAAAACCAGCCCAGAAGTCATCCGCTTGGCGGTGATGCTGTACGTTCGCTTTCCGCTCTCGCTCCGCAACGTCGAGAATCTGCTGCACGAGCGCGGGATCGACGTCAGCCACGAGACGGTCCGGTTCTGGTGGCACCGGTTCGGTCCTATTTTTGCAGCCGAGATCCGGTGCAGCCGAGCCGACGGCATGCGCGCTGTCAGTCGCTGGCGGTGACATCTGGATGAGATGTTCGTGAGGGTTAACGGCGAGCGGTGGTATCTGTGGCGGGCTGTCGATCACGAAGGCGAGGTTCTCGAGAGCCTCGTAACAAAGACGCGCGACCGAAAGGCAGCGTTGAAATTCCTCAGGAAAGCAATGAGGAAACATGGCCGACCCGAGGTCATCGTGACCGATCGGCTTCGCTCCTACGGCGCCGCCTTGAAGGAGATCGGCGCTGTGGACCGGCAGGAGACGGGTCGCTGGCTGAACAATCGCGCGGAGACCTCGCATCTGCCGTTCCGAAGGCGGGAGCGGGCGATGCAGCGGTTCCGGCGGATACGATGTTTGCAGAAGTTCGCCGCCGTCCACGCCTCGGTCTACAATCATTTCAACCAGGAACGCAGCCTCTCCAGTCGGGACATTTTCAAGCAGCACCGCGCCGCCGCTCTCGCCGAGTGGCGTCAACTCGGCGCAGCATAGGGACAGTCATACTGTCCTTGCGGAGACTGGTTCGCATTGGTCTGACTGGACCGACAAAGTTAAGCCCTTGAGCGGGCGAGAGGCAGGGCAGGGCAGGGGGCCAGAACGGGTCCGGCTGTTGTGGGGCAAAATCCTGCCAAAGGTTTGATGTAGTTTAAGCGGGCAGCCGCTTGCAGAAACCTGTTTGCGACATCGGTCGCTTGAATGTGGAACCGTTCTTATCAAGTGCAGTTGCATGATGGGGCCCGCTGCGAAGGTTGTAGCGCTCATCTGAGCGCACTTGAAGTAAACGGATGAAGGAGGCCAAAATGACTTTCCGTACAATTACACTGGCTACAGTTCTCACTGGTGCGACGGCAATGTCAGCCTATGCCCTTGAAGCGGGTGGAAGTGTCGGCGTCGATGCGGGCGTGAGTGGTGCCGTCGATGGTGTTGGAGATGTCGGTACCAGCACAGGGGCGGATGTCAACGCAGGTGTAGAAGCTGATACGCAGGGTGCCGCGGGCACTATCGCCACAGCAACCGATGCTGCGACAGACGCCGCCGCGAGTCTGCAGGCTGGCACCCCGATTGTTTCGGCAGACGGCCAGCTGATCGGTGAGATCGAGGCCACGCGTGAAGCGGAAGATGGCCGCACACAAGCCATCATTGCCGTCAATGAAAGCGCCGGTCTGTCAGCCGGGCAAATCGCGGTCAATGCGGAAGGTCTCAAGAAGACCAGTGCCGGCACCGTTGAATATGGGCACAGCATGGCCGACCTGCGTGCGGGCGTCGAGGCGCAAGTGGGGGCAAATGCCGACGTGAGCAACTGATGCACTGAAAAGGTGATGCAGAGCGCAGTAGTGCTCAAGCGGCGGCCCGTCTTGATAAGGGTCGCCGCTTTCATGACCTGCTACGACCCTGGTGGCCTTGTCAGATTAAACCGCACTGGTAGGATCATACATGCCCGATTGGTTAGCTCTGCGCCTCTCTGAAGGTGAAACCTACTTACAGAACAATATTTTGCATCCTCTCGTCAGTGGGGAGCGCGGGGAAGGACGACCAGACGCGTTTCTTCTGACAGTGCCGACAGTCACACTGTCCTTGTGGAGACCAGTTCGAATCCGTCTGATGGCACCGCCACCTTGCCTGATCGGCATCGAAGCCTGCCCGATGGCGCATTTCTGGGCACGCGAGATCGCGGCGCTCGGCCACGATGTTCGGCTGATCCCGCCAGCCTATGTGAAACCTTACGTAAAACGTCAAAAGAACGATGCGACAGATGCCGAGGCGATCTGTGAAGCCGTGTCCCGGCCCAACATGCGTTTTGTGCCAGCCAAGACCGAGGAACAGCAGAGCGTCCTGGTCCTGCACCGCTCGCGCGACCTGCTGATGCGTCAGCGGACGATGCTCCTGAATGCGATCCGGGCACATCTGGCGGAGTTCGGGGTCATCACCGCACAGGGACCGCGCAAGGTGATCGATCTCATCAAACGCCTCCGCGATGGCGATGAGTTCGAGCTGCCGGAGATCGCCCGATCTGGCCTCCTGGTCCTGGGCGACCAGCTCGACACCCTGCAACAGGAGATCCGGGCGATCGAACGGAAGTTGCTGGCATGGCACCGGCAGAATCAGGCCAGTCAGCGGCTCGAGACGATCCCGGGCGTGGGGGTGATCACGGCCACGGCGCTCGCCGCCAGCGTGCCGGATGCAACCGTCTTCAGATCCGGCCGCCAGTTCTCCGCCTGGCTCGGCCTCGTGCCGCGACAGAACTCGTCGGGCGGCAAAGAGCGACTGGGCCATGTCTCGAAGATGGGCAACGGGTATTTGCGTCGGCTACTCGTGGTCGGCGCGACCTCCGTCACCCGGAGGGCGGCGACCATCGACAGCCGGACTGGCGCCTGGGTGAGATCGCTCCTGGAGCGTAAGCCGAAGCGGCTTGTCACCGTCGCCATCGCCAACAGGTCCGCCCGAACCGCATGGGCGCTGCTCAAAAGAGGAGAAACCTACAGGGCCGCACCCGCAACCTGACCCGAATACCGGCGTCCCCTCACGGGGGCGACGGGCTCTGCAAGGCAGATGTGAATGATGATGATCGAACGGAACCGCTGCCGGGACACCCCGAGGTGCTGTCAGGGCTTCAAAGCTCGCCTGTCTGATAGGGATCCGGCACGCGGACTTCATCAGGGCCCGCGGTCAGATGCACCGCGCACAGAGGCCGGACAAATGACCGCAACCCGAAAAGATCAGCATCAGCTCAAATCAACCCTTGCAAAAAAGGGGCCGTCCACAAATGACAGCACCCCCGGCGCGTATCGTTATGCCGGTCTGGCGTCCAGAAACTCCCGCAGGGTGTTCTCCAGGGCGTTCCAATCGGTGAATTCGTGCGCGCCCTGATCCGGGTCGTAGTCCCGGCCGCGCAGGACGACGTGCCGGATCACCTGCGTGGCGAAATAATCGTAGCGTTCGGTCCGGACCGCCCCGGCGATCAACGCCTCGGCGCCGGGCTTGAAGCCCGTGCGCATCTCCATCTCGGTAAGGTATTCCTTCGCCTCCTCGTGGCCCTCCGGGAAGGCGGCGCTGAGGCTGACTGAGAGCAGCAGGCTCGGGCGTGCCATCAGGTCGTCCTTCGAGGCGCTCAGCAGCAACTCGAACTCGCGCGGGTGCCGCCGCTCATGCACCGGGGCCGCGAGGATTACCTTGTCCACCCCCTCCAGCGAGAGTTGCGCCGTCTTGTCCGCCGCATCGAAGAGCACGACCTCCCCGCCCGCCTTCTGGACGATATCGCGGGCGAACCGCGCGATCTTCCGGGTCTGGCCTTCGACTGATTGATAGATGATGAGAACTGACATTCCTTGCCCTTAGCTTGCAGATCCTCTGTGCGATGATACGTGCCTATTATTACGCCGGATGCGGATACGTGACGTTGACACAGATCAACCATGCGGGCGTGGCGGCCGGCGCCCCCTGATGCAGGTCAAGGCGGTGGCCGGTGTTCCGGGGTATCGGTTCGCGCGCCGGCGGGAAGTGCTTCCGGCGCACACAGGTTTGCCAGCAAGGAGCGCAGCGCGTGTCCTTCGACGAGATCGAATCTTTTCTGTCGGCCCCGGAAACATACGGGACGAACGGGCGGGTTGACGTGGTGCGGACGCATGCCGCGATGGTCTTTCTGGTCGGCGAGCACGCCTACAAGGTCAAACGCCCCGTTCGCTACGACTACCTGGATTTCTCGACCCTCGACGCGCGCCGGGCGATGCTGCGGCGCGAGCTGGAGCTCAACAAGCCGGGGGCGCCGGAGATCTATCTCGGCCTCGTCCCGGTGACGCGGGGCGCCGATGGCGGGTTGAAGCTGGGCGGCGAAAGCGAGGTGGCCGAATGGTGCCTGCACATGCGCCGCTTTCCGAAGGGCGCGGAGCTGTCGGAGGTGGCCGGGCGTGGCGAGCTGACGCTGGGCATTGCGGAGGATATCGGGTGCGCCATCGCGGAACTCCATGCCCGCGCGGAGATCCGCGACGCAGATGGCCGGGCGCTCGTGGCCGAGATCGCCGGCGAACTGGACAGCGCATTCTCGGGCATGACGGATGTCTTCGGCGCCGCCCGTATCAATAGGTTTCGGGCCCGTGTTGCCGCCCGGATCGACGCCCAGGCGACGCTGCTCTCCGACAGGGGACGCGCCGGGCATGTCCGGCGGGGGCATGGCGATCTGCATCTGGGCAACATGGTGCTTCTGGATGGCCGGCCGGTGCCGTTCGACGCGCTGGAATTCGACGAGCGTCTGGGCACGCTCGACGTGCTTTACGATCTGGCCTTTGCGCTCATGGACCTTCTGCATTGCGGGTTCCCGGTGGCGGCGAATGCGGTCCTGGGGGCGTATCTGATCCGTGCCGACCAGCCCGACCATCTGGATGGGCTGGCGGCCCTGCCGTTGTTTCTGGGGCTGCGGGCCGGCATCCGCGCGATGGTTTCGGTTCAGGCCGCGCAGCTGGCAGACGATGCCGCGGCCGATTTCGGGACAGCCCGGAAATATCTCGATCACGCGCTCGACTATCTGGCACCTCCGCCGCCTCGCCTGGTCGCGATCGGCGGCTATTCGGGCACGGGCAAGACGACCCTGGCCCGGCAACTGGCGCCGGGCATCGGTGCCGCGCCCGGCGCGATCCACCTGCGCAGCGACCTTCAGCGCAAGGCGCTCTTCGGTGTCGATCCGATGTCGCACCTGCCGGACGCCGCCTATTCCGAGGCGGCCGGGCGGCGGGTTTACGCCCATCTGCTCGACGATGCCGAACGGATCCTGAAGGCCGGGCATTCGGTAATTCTGGACGCGGTCCATGCCAGGGCGGAGGACCGTCGCCGCGTCGCCGAGCTTGCGCGTCGGGCCGGTGTGGCGATGACGGGGCTCTGGCTGCAGGCCGATGAGGATATTCTCGTGGCGCGCGTAACGGAACGGAGAGGCGATGCCTCCGACGCCGATGCCGAGGTCGTGCGCAAGCAACTCGCGACCCGTGCCGCGGCGCCGGACTGGGTGCATCTCGAAACCGGCGGCGCGTTGTCCGCGACGCTGGATGCGGCCAGGGCCGCAATCGCCCGCGGTGGCTGGACGTGCTGAAATACAGGCTAAAGGGCGCCTGCGCGGTCGGCCTTGGGCGGTTGCCTCTCTGGGCTCTGGCCGCCGGCGGGGAGCGCTGCGTCCGGGACGCCCTCGAACTTGTGATAGCGGATTATATCGAGGCTCTCGATTTCTCGGGTGCCGATTTGAACGAGTGTACCTGCGAAGGCCTCGACGCCTGATCAGGCGTGCCACGCATTGACGGTACGCATGCGATGAACTACTGAGAACCTATCGCAGGGGAGCCCCGCTGAGGGGGCTGAGAGGCTGACGGCGCATTTGCGCAGTGACGCGACCCTTTGAACCTGACCCAGGTGATGCTGGCGTAGGGAGCACGGGCCATTTTCCGCGGGACGCGGTGGGCCCAGAGAGGCGTCTCGCGCCTTTTCCTGCCCGGACTGACGCCATGGGTCTTTTTGAGTAAGCGCTCAAGGAGATGCCCCATGACCATCCGCCCCCCGAAGATGACGACCGGCGCCCTGCCGGCCTCCCGTAAGATACAGGTGCCCGGCACCCTGCATCCCGAGATCCGTGTGCCGATGCGCGAGATCGACACGCATCCCTCGGCTGGCGAGCCACCACTCACGGTCTACGATACCTCGGGGCCCTACACGGACCCGGCAGTTGAGACCGATATCGCGTGTGGTCTGGCGTCGCTCAGGCACGACTGGATTTTGGCTCGCGGTGATGTCGAGACCTATGCGGGTCGGCCGGTAAAAGACGCGGACAACGGATTCGTCTCCGCCGAGAGGCTGACACCCGCCTTCCCGTCGCCACGCCCACCGATGCGCGCCACGGCGGGCAGGGCCGTGACGCAACTTGCCTACGCCCGAGCGGGGATCGTCACGGCGGAGATGGAGTTCGTCGCGATCCGGGAGAACCAGCGCCGCGCGGACGCCCCCGGTGCGGTGCGCGACGGGGAGGATTTCGGCGCCGCGATCCCCGACTACGTGACGCCAGAATTCGTGCGCGCCGAGATCGCTGCGGGACGTGCCATCATACCCGCCAACATCAACCACCCCGAAAGTGAGCCGATGGTCATCGGCCGCAACTTCCTGGTGAAGGTGAACGCCAACATGGGCACCTCGGCCGTAGCCTCCTCGATGGAGGAGGAGGTCGACAAGCTGGTCTGGGCGATACGCTGGGGCGCGGATACGGTCATGGACCTGTCGACGGGGCGAAACATCCACAACACCCGCGAATGGATCATCCGCAACAGCCCCGTGCCGATCGGCACGGTGCCGATCTATCAGGCGCTGGAGAAGGTGAACGGCATCGCCGAGGATCTGACCTGGGAGGTGTTCCGCGACACGCTGATCGAGCAGGCCGAGCAGGGGGTGGATTATTTCACGATCCATGCGGGTGTGCGGCTCCACATGGTGCCGATGACGGTGAACCGGGTCACGGGGATCGTGTCGCGCGGCGGGTCGATCATGGCCAAGTGGTGCCTGCATCACCACAAGGAGAGCTTTCTCTACGAGCATTTCGAAGAGATCTGCGACATTTGCCGTGCCTATGACGTCAGCTTCTCGCTGGGCGACGGTCTGCGGCCCGGCTCGATCGCCGACGCCAATGACGAAGCGCAGTTCGCCGAACTGGAAACCCTGGGCGAACTCACGAAAATCGCCTGGGCCAGAGATTGTCAGGTGATGATCGAGGGGCCGGGCCATGTTGCCATGCACAAGATCAAGGAGAACATGGACAAGCAGCTTGAGTGCTGTCACGAGGCCCCGTTCTACACCCTCGGGCCACTCACCACGGACATCGCCCCCGGCTATGACCACATCACCTCCGGCATCGGGGCTGCGATGATCGGCTGGTATGGCTGCGCCATGCTTTGCTACGTGACGCCCAAGGAGCATCTTGGCCTGCCCGACCGCGACGACGTGAAAACCGGCGTCATCACCTACAAGATCGCGGCCCATGCCGCCGATCTGGCCAAGGGCCTGCCCGGCGCACAGCGCCGCGACGATGCGCTGTCGCGCGCGCGCTTCGAATTCCGCTGGGAGGATCAGTTCAACCTGTCGCTCGACCCCGACACGGCGCGCGATTTCCACGACCAGACCCTGCCGAAGGAGGCCCACAAGGTGGCGCATTTCTGTTCGATGTGCGGGCCGAAATTCTGTTCCATGCGGATCAGCCACGACATTCGTGCCGAGGCGCAGAAAGAGGGCATGGAGGCGATGGCGAAAAAGTACCGCGAAGGTGGCGATCTTTATCTGCCGGTTCCTCCCGAGGCCACGTAATCGGTCAAGCCCCGCCCGGTCGGGATGGAAGACAGTCCAATCTCGCACATTCGGGTGCGGGAGGCAGCCCGTCACGATCGGGCTGATGCGTATCGGCCGACCGGAAAGACCGGTCGGCCGAAGCGGTTCGCGAACCCGGTCAGAAGAAGCCGAGCTTGTTGGGATTGTAGCTGACCAGCATGTTCTTGGTTTGCTGGTAGTGATCGAGCATCATCTTGTGGGTCTCGCGCCCGATGCCCGATTGCTTGTAGCCGCCGAAGGCCGCATGCGCCGGGTAGGCGTGGTAGTTGTTCACCCAGACCCGGCCGGCCTCGATACTGCGGCCGAAGCGATAGGCGCGGGTGCCGTCGCGGGTCCAGACGCCGGCGCCAAGGCCATACATCGTGTCATTGGCGATGGCGAGCGCCTCGGCCTCGTCCTTGAAGGTCGTCACCGACACGACGGGGCCGAAGATCTCCTCCTGGAAGACGCGCATCTTGTTGTGGCCCTTGAGGATCGTGGGCTGGATGTAATAGCCGCCCGCCAGATCGCCGTTGAAACGGGCCGCGTCGCCGCCGGTCAGCACTTCCGCGCCTTCCTCCACGCCGATGGTCAGGTAGGAGAGGATCTTCTCCTGCTGCTCCTGGCTGGCCTGGGCGCCGACCATGGTTTCGGGATCGCGCGGGTCGCCCTGCCTGATGGCCTTCACGCGCGCGATGCAGCGGGCGATGAATTCCTCGTAGATGTCCTCCTGGATCAGCGCGCGCGAAGGGCAGGTGCAGACCTCGCCCTGATTGAAGGCGAAGAGGACGAAGCCCTCGACCGCCTTGTCGAGGAAGGCGTCATCCTGCGCCATCACGTCGGAGAAGAAGATGTTGGGCGACTTGCCGCCCAGCTCCAGCGTCACAGGGATCAGGTTGACGGTGGCGGCCTCCATGATCTTGCGGCCCGTTGCGGTGGAGCCGGTGAAGGCGATCTTGGCGATGCGCGGGGATTTGGCCAGCGGCGCGCCGACCTCGGCGCCGTAGCCGTTGACCACGTTCAGCACACCCGCGGGCAGCAGATCGCCGATCAGTTCCATCAGCACCATGATCGCGGCCGGGGTCTGCTCGGCGGGCTTCAGCACGATGCAGTTGCCGGCGGCCAGCGCCGGGGCCAGTTTCCACGCGGCCATCAGGATCGAGAAGTTCCACGGGATGATCTGGCCGACCACGCCGAGCGGTTCGTGGAAGTGATAGGCGACGGTGTCGGCGTCGATCTCGGACATGGTGCCTTCCTGGCCGCGCAGCACGCCCGCGAAATAGCGGAAATGGTCGACCGAGAGGGGGATGTCGGCGGCGGTGGTCTCGCGGATCGGCTTGCCGTTGTCCCAGGTTTCTGCGGTGGCGATCAGGTCGAGGTTCTCCTCGATCCGGTCGGCGATCCTGAGCAGGATGTTTGATCGCTCGGCGGCCGAAGTCCTGCCCCAGGCGTCCTTGGCGGCATGGGCCGCGTCGAGCGCCAGTTCGACATCCTCGGCACCCGATCGGGCGACCTCGCACACCTTGGCGCCGGTGATCGGCGTGATATTGTCGAAGTACTGGCCGCCGACGGGTGCAACGAAGGTTCCACCGATGAAGTTGTCGTAGCGCAGCCGGAAGGGCGAGGTGTTTTCGGCCGCCATCTTGGTCATCTCGTTCATGGGATATCTCCTCCTCCAAAAGTCCCTGCACCTGACGTGCAGGCGATGGAAAAGAAATGGCGCAAACCGGCCACGCCGTCAGCAGGGTGAGAGAAGGTCGTGAGGGCAGGGTGTCTCAGAACTGAAACAGGCTTACCGGTTCTCGTCGATTCCCAGCCGTTTCATGCGCCGATAGAGCGTCGCGCGCCCCACGCCCAGAGCGCGCGCGGCCTCGGACACATTGCCGCTCGCGCGGGCGAGCGCACGTTTCACGGCCGCCCGTTCGGCCTTTTCGAACCCGGTCGGGCCCTCATCGCGGCCAAGCAGGTCGGCGGTCGGCACCGGGGTCAGCCGCCCCGTCTGTGCCAGCCCGAACGCGCGCCGCGCGCCGCGAGTGGCACCGATCACCAGGTCGTCCCGATCAATGGCCAGCAGCGCCGCCGCATCGCTTTCGGGCGCTTCGGTCACCAGGATGCGCGCCTTGGGGAAACTGGCTCGGAACGTGTCGGTCTCGATCTGCCGCGCGGTCTGGACGACCATTGCCGCGATCAGCCGGTTGAAACTCTCGGTCTGGTCGGCCCGCGCCGAAGACACGTCGAGCGCCCCTATCAATTCGCCATCCGGGCCGAAGATTGGCGCGTCCATGCAACTCATCGCGGTGTTCCGGGCGTGGAAGTGATCGTCACGGTGGATGATCACGCGGCGTGTCTCCGCGATGCAGGTGCCGATCCCGTTTGTGCCCTCCGAGGCCTCCGACCAGTCGGAGCCGGGCCAGAGACCCCAGGCCTCGAAGACCCCGACATCGCCGTCGGCCGCCCGCAAGTCGAGCACGATACCCTCGGCATCGGTCAATAGCACCCCGCAACCAGAGCTGCCCAACAGCTGGTACAATGCGTCGATCTTCGTGGCGGCGACACGCAGCATGGCTTCGCTGCGCGCGCGCCGCTCGGCGAGCGCCGGTTCGGTGACGCGCTGCACGTCCTGCCTGTGTCCGGGGTCGAGCCCGTGATGCACAAGCGACCGGCGCCAGGACGCCGTGAGACGCGATCGCGCGGCGGCACCGGGGTCGGTGGCCGCCTGCACGACACGATCGATATGCTGACTGAGCTTTGCCAGGTAAGTCATCCTCCCGGTTTCCAGCGTAGAGCAAAACGCCGCTCGACGATACCGTGTCGCGACGAGATACCCGGAAGGCCGGGGGGATCGACGTGACAGTGGATCCTGTTGTCGCGCCGGGGGGAACCGAAAGTCCGTGCGGTCGGCCCCGAACTGAACACGGGAACAGTTCGTCCCGCAAAGGATCCGGTTGCCGCAGGGCGCCGCGCGTTGGGCTCGATTTGTCCCGCAGGGAGGCTTGGGGTCGTAGATTCGTTACGGCTTATAATACTTGACTTTTAGACTCGGATTTTTGTAGGGGAGAGCCGAGGTTTCGCCACCCAAGGCCGCCGAAGGTGCGCCAGGGCAGCCAGAACCGCGAAGCGCCGGTCGCCGGCGTTTACGGGAAGGGTGGGAAACGCATGAAGAACTATGTTCAAATTTCGGTTTCGGCGGCAATCTGCTGCACGTTGCAGGCCGGCGGCGCGATGGCGCAGCAGACGCTCGATCTGCCTGTGATCACGATTTTCGGTGGCGCGCGCGACGAGCGTGCGTTGTTTGACACGCCCAACGCGGCCAGCGTGGTGGGCGAGCAGGAGGTGATCCGGCGCCAGCCATCGACCTACGAGGAACTGATCGGCGACGAGCCGGGCCTGACGATCGAAGGCGGCCCGCGCGGCGTCAGCCAGGAAATCAACATCCGCGGCTTCCAGGATGAACAGGTCGTGCTGCGCCTCGACGGCGCGCGGCAGAATTTCAATCTCGCCCATCGCGGCCGCTTCTTCACCGACCCGATGATCCTGAAACAGGCCGAGGTGCTGCGCGGCGGGGCGTCCACGCTCTTCGGGTCGGGGGCGCTGGGGGGCGTCGTTTTCCTCGACACCAAGGATGCCGCGGATATCATCGCGCCGGGCCGTTCCACGGGCGCGCAGGCGAAACTCGGCTACAACTCGAACGGCAACGAGTTCCTGTCGGCGGGCACGGTGGCTGCAAAGTCAGGCCCTTTCGACGTGCTGCTCTTCGGTGCCTACCGGCCGCGTTCCGACGACATCCGGGACGGCAACGGCGACGACATCATCGACAGCGCGATCGACAGCCAGAATTACCTGGCCAAATTCGGTCTCGAACCGTCCGAGGGGCTGCGGCTGGAATTCAGCCACCAGCACTATCAGGACGAAGGCCGTACACCGCCGAACACCAACGCCCAGGGCAGCGCGACCACCAGCGTCGATCGCGACCTGGATTACGATACCACGCGGCTGAACCTCGAATGGAACCCGTCGGGCAACAGCCTGATCAACCTCGATACGCTGCTCTACTACAACAACACAAAGGTGGAGGAGGACCGCATCTTTGACGGGCGTTTCGACACCACCGATTTCGAGACACTGGGTTTCGAGGCCACCAACATCTCGAAACTCGACCTCGGCCTGCCGGTGACGATGGCCTACGGGGTGGAGATCTATCGCGACGAGCAGGAGGCGACCCGCGACGGCGTGGCCAGAGCGCAGGTGCCGGATGCGCGACAGACCTTCTACGCCGCCTTTGCCCAGGCGGAAGTTCCTCTCTCGTCGGAGCTGACCCTCACCACCGGACTGCGTTTCGACGCCTTCGAGACCGAGCCCGAAGGTGGTTTCCCGGATCGCTCGGGCGACAAGTTCTCGCCCAAGGTCGCGCTGTCCTGGCGGCCGGCGGAAGACAGCCAGATCTACGCCTCCGCCTCGCGCTCCTTCCGCGCCGCTTCCCTCACCGAGATGTTCCCGCAAGGGGTGCATTTCTCTGTGCCCGGCTTCCCGCTGGGCGGTCCCGGATCGCCGACATTCACCGGCGTGAACGAGTTCCAGCCTTCGCCGGACCTGCGTCCGGAGACAGCGGACCAGATCGAACTGGGCGCGCGCCACCGCATCCGCGGGGTGCTCGGGCAGGGCGACCGGCTCGATCTGGCCGCCAATGTCTATTACGCGCGCGTGGACGATTTCATCGACACCGTCGTGACCTTCATCGACTTTTCCACCTTCGATCCGGTGGCGAATACGGTGAACGGCTCCACCACGTCGCGCAACATCGACGCCGAACTCTACGGTCTGGAGGCCAGTGCCGAGTACGATGCCGACCGCTGGTTCACCTCCGCCTCGCTGACCATCCCGCGCGGCGACGGCAGGAACGGCGCGGGCAAGCTGGGCTCGATCCCGCAGGACCGGCTGGTTCTGACGGGCGGCCTGCGTCCCCTCCCGGCACTGGAGATCGGCGCGCGCGGCACGTTCCTGCGCGGGCTTGATGCGGATGATCTGCCGGACGGTTCGCAGCCCGTGGGCGGCGCGTCGGTCTTCGACATTTTCGCGAACTACGCACCCCAAACCGGACCGCTGGAAGGGGCGGTCCTGGCCGCGGGCGTCGACAACATCCTCGACAAGGGCTACCGGGTGCATCCGAACGGGCTGAATTCACCCGGCGTCACCTTCAAGCTGGCCGCGAGCATGAGTTTCTGAGGGGCGCCATGATCTGTATTCAGTCGCAAGCTACCGCCGCAATCCGTCGCCGCACCCTGCTGCTGGGCGGTGCGGCGGCGATCGTCCTGCCGACGCGTGCCGGTGCCGCGGACGCGCCCATGCGCGTGATCGTCGCAGGCGGGGCACTGACCGAGATCGTCTTCGCCCTGGGCGCGGGCGGCCGCGTGGTGGGCGCGGACAGCACCTCCACCTGGCCCGAGGCCGCGCGTGCCCTGCCGCAGGTCGGTTATTTCCGCGACCTGGCGCCCGAGGGGTTGCTCTCTCTCACGCCCGATCTGCTGTTGGCCGAGTACGGCGTGGGACCGGCATCGACACTGGACCGGCTCGCGGCGGCCGGGCTGCGGGTCGCGATCGGTCCCGATGTGCAACGAGCCGCGGAGATCCCGCGCAAGATCGCCTTCGCCGGTCACGAGCTTGGTCGGGAGCGGGCGGCCACTGCTTTGGCCGCGTCCTTCCGGGCGGATCTCGCGCGGATATCCGGGCAGGTGGCGCGGTTGAAGCGCAGCCCGCGCGTGCTCTTCGTCCTGTCGCTGCAATCCGGGGCGCCGGTCGTGGGCGGGGCGGGGACCGCGGCGGAGGAGATGATCCTGTGCGCCGGCGGGACGAATGCCGGGGCCGAGGTGACGGGCTACCGGCCGATGAGCCGCGAGGCGATCCTGGCCGCCGCACCCGAGGCCGTGGTGATGATGGACCATCAGGCGCGCAGCCTGGGGAGTGCCGCGACCGTCTTCGCGCGGCCCGAATTCGCTGCCACCCCGGCGGCGCGGGTGGGCCGGGCCATCGCGCTGCCGGGTGCCTATCTGGTGGGAATGGGGCCGCGCACGCCGCACGCCATCGCCGATCTTGCTCGCGCGCTGCATCCCGATGCCGCGGACCGGCTGGACCTGTGAGCCTCGCGCAGCATATCCCCGGCGGTGCGCGGCGGCGTCCGGCCCTGGTGCTGCTGGGTGCAACAGCGGGCCTGCTCGCGCTTGCGGGCCTGATGCTCGGCCCTGTGCCGATCGCCGCCGACCGCGTGGCGGCGGTGCTGTTGGGCGGCGGCGCGCCGATGGAGCGGGCGATCCTGCTCGACATCCGGCTGCCGCGCCTGATGCTGGCTCTGGCGGCCGGCGTTGCGCTGGCGCTGTCGGGGGCCGCCATGCAGGGCATGCTGCGAAACCCGCTGGCCGATCCCGGCCTGATCGGCGTGACCGGAGGCGCCTCGCTGGGCGCGGTCAGCGCGATCGTGCTGGGTGAGGCGCTGGCCGCGGGCCTGCCGCCGGCCCTGCGGCCCTATCTTCTGCCGCTCGCCGCTTTCGCGGGCGGGGCGGCGGTCATCGCCTTCCTTTTCGCACTGGTGCGCCGCGCCGGCGAGCGGGCCGTCGCTACGATCATCCTGGCCGGGGTCGCCGTGAACGCCATCGCCGGCGCGCTGATCGGCGGGCTGGTCTATGTCAGCGACGACCAGCAATTGCGGGACCTGACCTTCTGGAGCATGGGCGGGCTCGGGGCCGCCGGTTGGCCGGTGGTCGGCGTGGCGCTGGGCTGCGCAGGCGTGACCCTGCTTCTCGTGCTGCGCGCGGCGCGGGCGCTCGACCTGATGCAACTGGGCGAACGTGCGGCGTTCCATGCCGGGCTGGATGTCGTCGCCGCACACCATCGGCTGGCCCTGGCTACGGCGCTGGGGGTCGGGGCGGTGACCGCGGCCGCGGGACCCATCGGTTTCATCGGCCTCGTGGCGCCGCAGCTGGCGCGGCTCACGACCGGACCGACGCACCGGGCGCTGTTGCCGGTCGCGGCGCTCTACGGGCTGGCGCTCGTGCTGGCGGCCGATCTGGGTGTGCGGCTGGCGGTGCCGCCGGCCGAACCGCCTATCGGCCTGGCCACCAGCCTGATCGGCGGGCCGTTCTTCCTGTGGCTGCTCCTGCGCCGGCGCGGGACGATCCATGCTTGAGGCGCGCGGCATATCCCGGCGGCTCGGCGGGGCCGAGGTGCTTTGCGATGTCGACCTGGCGGTCGCGCCGGGCGAGGTGCTGGCCCTGGCGGGGCCGAACGGGGCGGGGAAGTCGTCGCTTCTGGCCTGCCTGTCGGGCGCGCTGCGCCCGGATGCAGGCTGCGTGCGGATCGACGGTGTGGATCCCGCGACGCTCTCCGCGTCGGCACTGGCCCGTCGCCGCGCGGTGCTGGAACAGACGCCCGCCATGGCCGCAGGCTTCCCGTTGGAGGTCCTGGTCGGAATCGCCATTCCGGCGGACCTGCCGCCCGTGCAGGCCGCGCGGCTCGTGGCGGAATCGATCGCGGCGATGGGTCTCACCAGACATCGTGGCCGCCCGATCGGACAGTTGTCGGGGGGCGAGCGGCACCGCGCGCATATGGCGCGGGCGCTGGCACAACTGGCTGCGGGCCGTTGTCTGGGTTCGGGGCGCTGGTTGCTGCTCGATGAGCCGACCGCCAGCCTCGACCCGGCCCATCAGGGCGCGGTGCTGCGTGCCGCGCGGGCAGCCGCGCACGACGGCGCAGGTGTTCTGGCGGTGCTGCATGACCTGACCCTCGCGGCCGCACTGGCCGATCGCGTGGCGCTGATGCGGCTGGGCCGGATTGTCGCCGCCGGTCCGCCGGACGAGGTGCTGGCCCCGGATTTGCTCACCCGCGTCTACGGGCTGCCCATGCAGGTGATGCGCCCGCGCGGCGGGCCGTTGACCGTCGTCCCCCGATACCATGAAACCCAGGAAGGAGAGTTCGGATGTTCATAGCCATGAACCGTTTTCGCGTCGCGAAGGGCAAGGAAGCGGATTTCGAGGAAGTCTGGCGCAGCCGCCGCACCCGGCTGGATGAGATGGCAGGGTTCCGCGAGTTCCGCCTGCTGCGCGGCCCGGAGGCGGAGGATCACACGCTCTATGCTTCCCACACGATCTGGGAAAGCCGGGCCGATTTCGAGGCCTGGACGAAATCGCAACAGTTCCGCGATGCGCACAAGGATGCCGGGCAGAACAAACCGCTCTATCTCGGGCACCCGCAATTCGAGGGTTTCGAGGCAGTGCTCGAAGACATTCCGGCGCGGGTCTGAGCCATGCGGGCGCGGCTTCTCACAATGGCGCTGGCGGCGCTCTGCCTCGCAGCTCGGGGTGCCGCGGCCGGTCCCGCAACGCTCGCGGTCGAACTCAACAGGCTGGAGAATCAGCCGGAGGGATGCCGCAGCTACATGGTCGTGACCAACAGCACGGGTGCGGCGGTGGAGAGGCTGACGCTGGATCTTGTGATCTTCGACCGGGACGGGTTGATCGATCGCCGGCTCGCCGTCGATCTGGGGCCGGTCGCCGCTGGCCGGACGCGGGTCAGGGTCTTCGACATGGCCGGGCTGGATTGCGCGGATGTCGCGCGCGTGCTGGTCAACGAGGTCCTGTCCTGTACTCCAGAGCCCGCCGAGGGCGAAGCCTGCGGTGCGGCCCTGGCGGTTTCGGCGCGCGGTCCGGTCGATCTGATCCGATAGGGAAGGTTCGTCATGGAAGAACGGATGCGAGACCCGGCCGTGGCGGTCGGCGAGTGGGCAGGCCCCACGCCGGCGACGGCCGTGCCGCCCTATCCGGTGCGGGAATCCGCGTTGCCGGACCCCGCAGCGGGACCGCAGAGCGTGATCGACGGGGCCGAAGCGGCGCTTGCCGCGGCGCATGAGACACTGGCCGCAGGCGGCCCGGTGGCAGCGATCCTCCTGGTGCTTTCGGTTCTGGCGCTTGCGCTGATCCTCTGGAAGCTCTGGCATCTGCGCCGGGCGCGCCTGGCGCCCTGCGCCGCGCTGCGCGACGGTCTCGCCCGCTGGCAGGCCGGCGAGACCGAGGCCGCGCGCGACATCTTGCGCCAAGGGCACAGCCTGCCCGCACGTCTCGCCGCACGCGCGGCCGATGACCTCTGTTCGAACCGCCCGGAGGAACGCGTGCGCGAGGAAGCCTGGCGGGTGGCGGCCGACGCGCTGGAGGCGCTGCGCGGCTGGATGCGTCCGCTGGAAGTGATCGGCGCGCTGGCGCCGCTTCTGGGTCTCTTCGGCACGGTGCTGGGGATGATCGAAGCCTTCGCCCGGCTCGAAGCCGCCGGCACGCGGGTGGATCCCTCGCTGCTTTCGGGCGGGATATGGGAGGCGCTGCTGACAACCGCGCTGGGACTGGCGGTCGCCATTCCCGCCGTGGCGGCCTTCAACTGGTTCGACCGGCGCATCGAACGCTCCGCGCGGGCGGTGGACTCGGCGCTTGCCGCCCTGTTCGCCGCCGCGCCGGACGGATCGGGGGAGGCTCGCCATGATCTCTGGCGCGCTGCGGCCGAGTGATCCGCCGCGCCGGCCGGCGCGGATCTCGCTGACCCCTCTGATCGACGTGGTGTTCATCCTGCTCGTCTTCTTCATGCTGGCCACCCGGTTCGAGGATTGGCGCGGCATGCCGCTCTCGGCAGGCGGTGCGGGCATGGGGGACGGTCTTTCCGGCGCGCTGGTCCTGGAAGTCGCGCCGAACGACGTGCGGCTGGGTGGCGTCCCGGTGGACGGGAACGCGCTGGAGACCGCCCTGGCGAGGCGCGCCGCCGCGCGGCTTCTGGTATTGCCGCGCGGCGGCGTGTCCACCGCGGCGCTGGTCGATGTGCTCGACCGACTGGAGGCGGCGGGCGTGGCGCAGGTCAGCCTGCTGGAGGCCGCTCGATGATCCGGCGGGGAAAGCATCGGTCCCTCGCCCGCGCCGCCGGGCCGGTCGATGACGATGCGCGTATCATGCCGCTTATCAATGTCGTCTTCCTGCTGCTCGTGTTCTTCATGGTGGCCGGGCAGCTTGCGGCCTCCGATCCCTTCGAGGTGGAGCCCAGCGCCTCCGCTGCTGCGCCGGAGGCGGAAAGAGAAGGCGCGGAAGTCCTGATGGGCGCCGGTGGAAGGCTGGCCCTCGACGGGCGCGAGACGGCCGAGGCCGCGCTGCTCGCCGACCTCGCAGAGCGGATGGCGGCGGCGCCGGAGATGCCGCTGCGGTTGCGCGCCGACGGGCAGGTGCCCGCCAGCGACCTGGTGGCGATGATGCGGCGGCTGCAGTCGGCCGGCGCAGCGGACATCACCCTGATCATGCGGCCTCGGAAGCCATGATGGCGGTGGCAACCTGGAACCCGCTGCAGGAGCCGCCAGCGGGCCGGGGGGCGCCTGCGCTTGCGCTGCTGGGGGCGGCGCTTGCGCATACGCTTTTGCTGGGGCTGGTCTTCTGGCAACCGGACGACACCGGCGCCCGCGCCGAAGGAGAGGGCGGGCTCGCCATAGGTCTGGGGCCGGCGGGCGGCGCGCCGGGCACGGCCGCGGCCGTACCGCCGCCCGCGGCGGAAAGCCTGGCGCCGCCGCCCGATGCCGCCATGGTGGAACCGGCGCCGCTGCCCACGGCCCCGCCCATGCCGGAAGCCCGGAACGCCGCGCTCGCGCCGGTTGCCGCGTCGAACCCGTCACCCGCCGCAGCACCCCGGCCGGTGAAAATCGCCCCGGCGGAAAAGGTGGAGGCGACCCAAGCCGATATGCCCGCCGCGCCGCGTAACGCCCGGCCCGCGCCAGTCCCGCCGCCGGCACCTGCCGCGCCCAGGCCGGAAGTCCTGCGCGCCACGGAACCCGCTGCCGCCGCGCCGGAGCCGAGCCCGCCGCCGCGCGCCCGTCCCCCGGCCAAAGGTGAGGTGACCGCAGAAAGCCAGACGGTATCGTCACCGGCGAAGGCGGGCACGGCGGGCCGGGGCGGCACGCAGCGTAGCCGCAGCGCAGGCAGCGGCATGGGCAGCACCGGCGGCGGCAACCCGGCGGCGCGCGCGGATTTTGCGGCCCGTGTCGCGGCCTGGCTCGCGCGTCACAAGCATTACCCGCGCGCCGCCCGGCACCGCCGCATCGAGGGCGCCGGGACGATCTGGTTCCGGATGGATGGCGCCGGACATGTCATCGCCTACCGGATCACGAAAAGCGCGGGTCATCCGCTGCTCGACGCCGCGATGGCGGACACTCTGCGCCGCGCGCAACCCTTGCCGCGCATTCCCGTGGAGATGGGCCGCGCGCAGCTCGAATTCAAAGTGCCCATGCAGTTTCTCCTGCGCTGAGCCGCATTCCGGGATAGTGGCACCTCAGGCACAACGAGGAAAAGGTAGCCGCACCGTCTTGCGCGATGCGCGGCGAAAGAGGAATAGTAGGTGAAAAGGCCGTGGCCGGAGGCTTTCGGGGCGCAGGAGAAGCAGTGAAATCCGTCATTCAGACAGGCGCCTGTGACCCGGTCGAGGCGTTGGCCGAAAAAGCCGCCAGAGAGACCGGATGAGCGCCATTGCCCGCATTTCGCTGGCGCGCGGTCCCGGATGGATTGATATCGCGCTCTTGCTCCGGATCGGCATTGCCTTGGCGATGCTGCTCAGCCTGCACCTTGCGTTGACGCAGGAAATCAACTGGGACGAGTTCCTTTATCTCTCGCAGGTACACAGCTATCTGCGGGGCGAACTGACCCTGCCGCTTCAGACAGTTCACGTTCATTTCTGGGCCGGGCTGCCCGCGACCGGTGGCGATGAGATCGAGCAAATCCGCCTGGCCCGCGCGGTTCTGTGGATTGGCCAATGCGGTGTCCTTTGGGCGCTCTTCCGGCTGGCGCGGGAGTTCTTCGACGAGGTTCCGGCGCTCTTCACCCTGCTGGTCTACCTGTCCTTCGACTATGTTCTCGTCAACGGGACGAGTTTCCGCACCGACACGGCGGCGGTGTTGTTGCTGCTGATGAGCCTCGTCTTGCTGCTCGGTCCGCTTTCCGCATGGCGCATGGGTTTGTTCTGTTTTCTCGCTGCGCTGGCGGCGATGGTGACGGTCAAGTCCGTGTTCTACGCGCCGGCCTTTATCGGGCTTGCGCTGTGGCGGCTTTTGCGTGCCGAGAACCGCTGGCGCGTGGCCGTGCGGTTGATGGTCATGGTCGCCGGCACATTCGCCGCCTTTGCAGTGCTCTATTTCGCCCACAAGGCGAGCCTTCCCGGCGGAAACAGTGCCATCGCGGGCCGGATGCTGAACGACGCGGCCAAGACCACGCTGCTTGAAACGCAACTTTTCCCCAGATGGGGCTACCTGTATGTCGCGCTCTCCCATGCGCCGCTTTCGGGCGCGCTCGTCGCAGGGGGGATTGCGGTCGTGCTGCTTGGGGGGCGCAACCTGTCCGGCGGGTGGCGCGCGGTTCCGGTCCTGCTGCTGCTTGCCCTGCCCATCGGATCGTTCGTGTTTTACCGCAACGCCTTCCCCTATTTTTACGTCTTCATCCTGCCGACGGCCATGCTGCTTGCGGGCGCGAACATGGCGGCGCTGGCGCGGGTGAGGTGGCTACAGGGGCTTTTGGTGATCCTCCTGTCTGTCGGGATCCTGCGCTCGTGGCACGGCCTTCCAGAGCGTGGTCTCGCCCATCAGGCGCGCACGATCACCGCGGTTCATGAGATTTTTCCCGAACCGGTCGCCTATTTCGACCGCTCCTATACGCTTGCGAGTTTTTCGCATACCGGGTTTTTCATGTCGAGCTGGGGCATGCTTAATTATGCCTCCCGCGGGCGTCCGGTTTTTCGCGAGGCGCTTGAGAATCGGACCGTGCCCCTGCTGCTGGTCAACAGCCCGCATCTGCTGGCTGCGGTGGACCCTGATGCGCCGCAACCCGACGCGACACTGGTGGAAGCGGATCGCGTGGCGCTGGCGGAGAGTTACATCCCGCATTGGGGGGTGATCTGGGTCGCGGGCAAGGAACTGGACCTCGATGATGAGGGCACGACAATCGAAATCCTGATCCCCGGTCCCTATACATTGGAAAGCGACGCCCCGATCCTGCTTGATGGCGAGGTCCGCGCACCGGGAAGCGTCACGCTCCTTGCGCGCGGGGCGCATGAGGTTGCGGGGCAGGGCAAGGCGACTCTGCGCTGGGGCGACCACCTTGCACGGCCTGACGATCCCGCGCCGGCGCCTCCGTTTTTCGAAGGGTTCCGGCCGGGCCCGAAAACGTAGCCCCGATTTACAAATGGCGCGCCTTGTCCCTCCCACATCCGGACAAGGCCAAAGCCCTGCGTAGCGTCACCACATCGCCAGCCAGTTCGCGAGGTCTGGCAATCGCTCTACGGGTTTCGTCCTCGGCTCCCCGCGGGGGCAAGCGGGCACATATCCACTCGGGGCCATATGTTGCGGATCGCATGGAGGCCGCCTAGCATCGGCCCGATGGCAGAGCTTCTGATCGTGTATCATTCCAAGACAGGCGGCAGCCGGCAGATGGCGCAGGCGGCGGCCGAGGCCGCGAGAGATGAAACGCCCACCATTCTCAAGACTGCCGCAGAGGCCGGCTCCGACGATCTTCTACGCGCGGACGGGTACATCTTCTGCGCCCCCGAGAACCTGGCCGCGATCGCGGGCGTGATGAAGGATTTTTTCGACCGCTGCTATTATCCCGTTCTGGGGCGCATCGAAGGGCGGCCCTATGCCCAGATGGTCTGCGCCGGCTCCGATGGAGCGAACGCGGCCCGCCAGACGGCGCGCATCGCCCAGGGCTGGCGGCTGAGGGAAGTGCAGAAGCCGCTGATCATCTGCACCCATGCCCAGACGCCCGAAGAGATACTGGCCGAGAAGACCATCCCCGAAGACGAACTCGACCAATGCCGGGAGATCGGCCAGGCCCTGGCCGCAGGGCTGGCCATGGGTGCCTTCTGAGCGCCGCCGCCGCGCCGGCCGGATCAGCCGCCATCCGGCGGGCGCGGCTGGAACACCCCCATCTGGGTCCGCGCGATGCGCCGGATCGTCTTGAAGACGTCGTCCAGCCCCTCGATCAGTTCGATTTCGCGCGCATAGGCGGGCAGGCGCCGGGGTTCGGCGGCGCGCAGGCGTGCGGCCTGGTGGCGCGATATCTCCTCGACAAGCTGCGTCTCGGCCTGCTTCATCGCCCGGACGGCGGCGGCCCGGTCGCGGTCCTCGGTCTCCAGCGCCGCGAGACAGCCGGTCATGGCCTCCGCGACCAGGGCATGCAACTGCCCGATGCGCGCGGCTGTCTGCGGCCCGATCACGACATTCTCGTCGATGCGCTTGCGCGCGGATGTGACCATCCCCGTCGCGATCAGGTCGCCCAGATGCTCCAGATCGTTTGCGATCCTCAGATAGGCCATCAGCCGGTCGGCTTGCTCGGTGGTCAGGTCGAGCAGGCTGACCTGCCGCAGGTAATCGACGATCTGGCGATGCAGCAGATCGACGGGCCGGTCCATGACCCGCAGCCGGCCGATCCGCACCGGGCTGCCGGAAACCAGCGTCGGCACGGCGGCCGCGAGCAGTTCCTGCACGAACCGCCCGAGGCGCAGCAACTCCAGCCGGGCCGCGTCCAGCGCGATCGGCGGCACCGCCAACAGCTTCGGGTCGAGATGCCGGGGCGCGAAGCGCGGCTCGATCCGTTCGGAACGTTCGGGCACCAGCCGTTCCACCAGCCTGGTGATCGGCGCCATGAAACCGATGAAGAGAAGCGCGTTGGCGACATTGAAGAACGTGTGGACATTGGCGATCTGGCGGGGCGCTTCCGCTTGCAGCCGGGCGGCGCCCTCCAGCGCCGGATGGGCCGGCGAGATCCAGCGGGCGAAATCGGCGAGCTGGTCGATCAGCCCGATCCAGATCAGCACGCCCGCGACGTTGAAGAGCACATGTACTACCGCCGCCCGCACAGCCGCCGCCGGCTTGCCGATGGAGGCCAGAAGGGCGGTGACGCAGGTGCCGATATTGGCCCCGAGCGCCAGCGCGATCGCCGCCTCCAGCGTGATCAGCCCCTCGCCCGCCATGACCAGCAGGATGCCCGTCGTTGCGGCCGAAGATTGCACGACCGCGGTGAAGGCGGCCCCGGCAAACGCTGCCAGCAGCGGCGCATCCAGTGCCCGGATGATCTGCAGGGCTTGCGGATGCTCGCGCAGGGGCGCCATCGCGGCGGCCATCACCGTCATGCCGTAGAAGACCAGGCCCAGGCCCAGAAGGATGCGACCCAACTCCCGGTGCTCGTCGCGCCGCGCCGCGAAGGAGCCCAGCACCCCCAGAGACACCATCGGCAGTGCCAGCGCGGTGACGTTGAAGGCCAGTATCTGCGCCGTGAAGGTGGAGCCGACATTGGCGCCGATGATGATCGGCACGCTTTGCGCCAGGCTCATCATGCCCGCCGAGATGAAGCCCACCAGCAGCACGGTGGTCACCGACGAGGACTGGATGACCGCCGTTACCACCGCCCCGGCGGCGAGGCCCAGGAACCGGTTGCGCGTCATCCGCGCCAGGAATGTCTTCAGGTAATCGCCCGAGACCTGCTTGAGCGCGCGCGCCAGCATGTCGAAGCCAAAGAGAAAGAGCGCGAGCCCGCCGGCAAGAGTGACCAGTATCGAAAGCTGTTCCATTCCGTTCGTCCGACTCACGTGGTGGCGGGTCCCGCGCGTCCCGGCGGGACTATGTCCGCCGTTGCAGGATTTGTGCGGTACGGA
Organism: Maritimibacter sp. 55A14; assembly: GCF_003122205.1. Taxonomy (GTDB): domain Bacteria; phylum Pseudomonadota; class Alphaproteobacteria; order Rhodobacterales; family Rhodobacteraceae; genus QEYE01. Next base: position 156,216 of record NZ_QEYE01000005.1, on the reverse strand, counting down.
CCAGATTGGCGCACGCTTGGGGCCGGTGGAATGACGCAGGTCAAGGCCGCCGCGCATCCCGCAGGCGGCGCCCCGCCTTTCGAGATACGCTCCGGGGTGCTGGCGTTGTGGAATTCTTCCAGTTTATTCAAGCTATTATGAGGCCTCCGTCGAGGCGATGCCCGGATAACGGTTGAACAACCTGGATGTGGCAACCACGTATGTAAAAATACGCATCTTCAGGATCGCGTTACCCCTGATCATCGGAACGGGAGGCGACGCTTGACCGAAAAGATCGTTGTAAAAAACCTTTCGAAGGTGTTCGGAGACGATCCCGACCAGGCCCTCGAAATGATCCGCAAAGGCAAGACCAAGGACGAGGTGCTGGCCGAGACTGGACAGACCATCGGTGTGCAATCCGTGAATTTCAGCGTCGAGGAGGGCGAGGTCTTCGTCGTCATGGGGCTTTCGGGCTCCGGCAAGTCGACGCTGGTGCGGATGCTCAACCGGCTGATCGAGGCCAGCGAGGGCGAGATTCGCTTCGACGGCCAGGACATGCGCGGCGCGGATGCGGCGACCCTGCGCAAGCTGCGGCTGGAGAAGATCGCGATGGTCTTCCAGCATTTCGCGCTCTTCCCGCACAAGAGCGTTCTGGAAAACGTGGAATACGGACTCAAGGTGGCACGCGTGCCGGCCGCCGAACGGCGCGAGCGCGCGCTGGAGGCGCTGCGCAAGGTCGGGCTGGCCGCTTGGGCCGACCGTCGCCCCGCGACGCTTTCGGGGGGGATGCAGCAACGCGTCGGGCTGGCGCGCGGACTGGCCGTCGACCCCGAGATCCTGCTGATGGACGAGCCGTTCTCGGCGCTCGACCCGCTGATCCGGCGGGACATGCAGAACGAATTGCTGGAGCTTCAGCGCGAGCTGCGCAAGACCATCGTCTTCATCACTCACGACCTCGACGAGGCGCTCACGCTGGGTGACCGGATCGCCATTATGAAGGAGGGGCGCTTCGTTCAGGTCGGCACTGCCGAGGAAATCGTGGGCAACCCGGCCGATGATTATGTCGCCGCCTTCACGCAGGATGTGGATCGTGCCCGCGTCTTCGACGTGGCAAGTGTTATGGAGCCGCCCGAGGCGCTGGAACTGGCAGAGACGGACGCCGGCGCGGTGCGCGCGCGCCTCGACGAACTCGGACGCGACGCGCTCCACCTGCTGCGCGACGGCGCGCTGGCCGGGCTGGTCACGCGCCGGTCGCTTGCGCAAGCCGCAGGCGGCGGGGGCGGACCACTGGAGGGCGCAATGGTGCCCGAAATGCCTCGCGCGCGTCCCGGTGATGTGCTCCGCCAGGTCTATGACGCCTGTTCCGCGGGCCTGCCCGTCGCCGTCTGCGATGAGGAGGAGCGTTTCGTCGGCGTCGTTACCCCCGAGGCGGTCTTCGAATTGCTCGCAGAGGACAAGAACGCGCCGGAGGAGGAGGACGCGCCGGACGGCGAGGAAAAAGCCGCCGAAGCCGCGCCGGCCCTTTCGGCCTGATCGGGGAGAGAAACATGTGGCAACCGTCAGATAGTTTCGAGATACCGCTCGATGTCTGGGTCGAGACAGTGATCAAGGGCTGGCTCGTGCCCAATTTCCGCGATCTCTTCCAGGCCGTTCAGGTGCCGATCACCACGGTCCTGGAAGGGCTGGACCTGGCGCTTCAGGCGATTCCGATGCCGCTCTTCACTCTGGCGCTGGTGCTTGTCGCCTGGGCTGTGGCCAGCCGTGGGCTGGCGCTCTTCACCCTTGTCGCCCTGGCGGTGGTGGATCTGATCGGGGTCTGGCCGCAGACCATGACGACGCTCGCGATGATCCTGACGGCCGTGCTCTTCTGCGCTATCGTGGGGGTGCCGCTGGGCATCGCCGCGGCCCGCCGGGACGGGTTCGAAAAGGGCCTGCGCCCGGTACTCGACATCATGCAGACCATCCCACCATTCGTCTATCTGGTTCCCATCGTGATGCTCTTTGGCGTCGGCATGACGCCGGGGATCATCGCCACGATCATCTTCGCCCTGCCGCCGATTATCCGCCTGACCAATCTCGGCATCCGTTCGGTGCCTGAGGATCTGATCGAGGCGGCCTATGCCTTCGGCTCGTCGCCGCGGCAGGTGCTCTGGGAGGTGCAGTTGCCGCTAGCGCTGCGCACAATCATGGCGGGGCTCAACCAGACGCTGATGCTGGCACTCTCGATGGCCGTGATCGCAGCCCTGATCGGCGCGGGAGGGCTCGGTCTGATTGTCTATACCGGGCTTGGCCGGCTGGATGTCGGCGCCGCGACCGAGGGCGGTCTGGGCATCGTGCTGCTGGCGATGATCCTGGACCGGATCACCCAGGCGCTGGGCAGTGAATCGACCACGAAATCACCGGGTCTTCTGGAGACGCTGAAGGCGTTCTTCAGGATACGGGCACCGGCAAACCCGCCGGGAAGCGGCGGGCAGAGCGTGTCCTGACCCCGAAAGAGCGCGGCCGCGCGCTGCCGGCACGGCCGCCGAAGCGCCGCGCGCGGCGCGGATGCGCCGCCACGGCAGACATGAAACGAAAGGAGGACTTTCGATATGATTACGGCGAAAGCATTCCTGAAAATGACCACCGGCGCTGCCGTCGCCGCCCTTATGGCGCTGCCCACGGCTGCCGTCGCGCAACAGGACATGCCCGGCGAGGGCACCACCATCGACATGGCGCGCGCCAGTTGGGACACCGGCTGGTGGCAGGCTGAGGTCTACAGCCAGCTCCTGCAGGAGCTCGGCTATGACGTCTCACGCATCACCACGCTCGACAATCCGCCCTTCTACCAGTCTGTGGCGCAGGGCGATATCGATCTCTGGGTGAATGGCTGGTTCCCGCTGCACAACACCTATGAAGACGACTTCAGCGATGGGGCCGAGAAGATCGGATACGTCGCCAAGGGTGGTGCCTTGCAGGGCTACCTGATCGACAAGAAGACGGCCGAGGAACACGACATCAATTATGTCGAGGACCTCACCAAGGACGAGATCCAGAAGCTTTTCGACGCCAATGGCGACGGCAAGGCCGATCTCGTTGCCTGTCCGCCGGGCTGGGGCTGCGAAAAGGTGATTTCGCACCATTTTGAAGCCTATGGCTGGAATGACGACTTCAATGCCATCAAGGCCGGGTATTCGGCGTCCATGGCCGATGCGCTGGGCCGCTACCAGAACGGTGAGCCGATCTTCTTCTACACCTGGACCCCGAACTGGACGGTGGGCGAGTTGCCGCCGGGCGAGGACGTGGTCTGGCTCCAGATGAAGGAAACCAAGCTGCCCGAAGACCAGGCCGACCTGGCCGACGCGACCACCGTCGAGGGGCTGAAAGGCTGCCGCGGCGAACAGCCCTGCGATCTGGGCTGGCCGGCCAACGACATTCGGCCGGTGGCCAATTCTGACTTCCTGGCCAACAATCCCGCGGCTGCTGAACTGCTGCGTCAGGTCAGCATTCCGATCGACGACATCTTCGCCCAGAACGCCAAGATGAACGCGGGCGAGGACAGCCCCGAGGATCTGGAAGCACAGGCCGCGAACTGGATCGAGGAAAACCGCGACAAGGTCGATGAATGGCTCGACGCGGCGCGCGGCTCGGCCATGTAAGGGCAGGACGCTCGTACCGGTCCGGGCCAACCGGTTCCGGGCGGGCGACGGGACGTGTGAAGGGCCGTGCGCGGGTCGCCGCGTGCGGCCCTTTGATTTTGGGCCATGCGGAGCGCCGGAGGTCGGCTGTCGCGGCTCAGGTCGCGAGAAAACCCAGATAGGCGACGTAGAGAGCCAGCAGGATGGTGCCCTCGCCGCGCGAGATGCGGCGGCCGGTGAGGGCGAAGACGGTCATCAGCAAGGTCGCCGCCAACATCACCCAGAGATCGAAGCGCAACATGTCCGGCGGCACCGGAAGCGGTGCCACCAGCACGGTGCATCCCAGAATGCCCAGGATGTTGAAGATGTTGGAGCCGATGATATTGCCGAAGGCCACGTCGCTCTGACCGCGCCGCACCGCGATGGCCGAGGTCACAAGCTCCGGCAGCGATGTGCCGACGGCGACCACGGTCAGGCCGATCGTGGCCTCGCTGATACCTTGGCGTGTGGCGATCTCGATCGCGCCGGAGACCAGGAAGCGCGCGCCCAGGAGCACCACCGCCAGCCCGCCTGCGAATTGTACCAGGCTCAGCCAGAGCGGGCTGCGCGCGGTCAGAAATTCGGCCTCGTGCGTGTAGACATCCGCCGCTGCCGGCGCACTCTTGCGGAATGCCAGCCAGAGAAACCCGCCCAGTCCGACCAGGAACACCACGCCGTGCCAGCGGTCCAGGGTGCCGGACAGGGCGGCCAGAATACAAAGCGCCGTCGCAGCGATCAGTACGGCGGCGTCGCGGCGGAAGCTCTCGGCCGCGACCGCGATCGGCATCAGGACCGCTGCCAGCCCGAGGATCAGCAGGATATTGGCGATGTTCGAGCCCACCACGTTGCCCAGCGCGATCCCCGGCGAGCCCGCCAGCGCTGCCTGAAGGCTTGTCGCAAGCTCCGGCATGGAGGTGCCAAACCCCACCAGCGTCAGGCCGATGACCATCGGCGGGATGTCCAGTCGCCGCGCGGTATTCACAGCGCCCCGGACGAGATACTCGCCACCGGCAAGAAGCGCGGCGAAACCGCCGGCCAGCATCAGATAGGGAAGGACGTTTTGCATGGCGTTCGGTCTTTCAGGGGTGGCAATGCGCAGCGCGTTACCTTGCCACCGCGAGGCCCCGCTTCAAGGGGGGCGGAAAAAGAAACCTTCGGCACCGCCAACCGCACATGCGCAAGGCTCGGGGCAGGCGCATCGCCGGCGCGGTCTATCGGTCCGCCGCCTTCGGCGGAGCCTTGGGCGTGAATTCGCAGCGGTCGGGCTTGATGTCCAGAAGCGGGGTGCCGTCGAGGCAGTCGAGCCCGCGCACGATCAGTGCCGCCTCCTCCAACCGCACCAGCCGCACCTGCGCGGTGCCGATGGGGTTCGGCCGCTGCGGTGAGCGCAGCGCGAAGGTTCCGAAGATCCGGCCATCGGATTTCGGGTTCTGCCGCAGCAGATCGCGGCGCGAGCGGTCCAGCCAGTAGAGGATTTCCAGATGCGTGTAGTCTCCGATCCCCTCCAGCGCCTCGGCCCAGGGCGCGAAAAGTTCCACCCGGCACTCGAGTCCATCCAGCCGCCCTTGCCGCGGGCAGTCCCGGCGGTCCCGCCATGGGGTTCGGATGCGCCCGATGAAACGCAGCGCCGCATCGCCTTCGGCAGGCAGGTCTGCGACCCGCTCCCCCGGTCGCAGATCGGGGGCGGAGCGGTCGGAATTGCGGGCCTCTGTCATCGGGGACCACGGTGGCGCGGCCCGGCGCCTGCCGCCGCGACGGCCTTGTGCACAAAAGGCGACGTGATCTTGCCCATACCCGGACTATACCGCCGCGGCGCGCGGCGGTCCATTTCCGCTAGAGGTCTTGCAAAACCGGCTCCGGCGGCTAGCCTGACGGCGGCGCGTGGTTGCATTTGTTCAGAGGGGTAAACGGTATGAATGGAAGCGCCGCTTTCCTCGCGGTCCGGATCGCGGCGCCGGGGGACTGCCCGTGAGCGCCGCCTTCCTGCCTGGCTTCGCGCTTGGCTTCTCGCTCATCCTGGCGATCGGCGCGCAGAACGCTTTCGTGCTGCGCCAGGGGCTGCGGCGGGCCCATGTCTTCGCCGTCTGTGTGACCTGCGCACTGTCGGATGCGCTGCTGATCGCTGCGGGCGTCACCGGCTTCGGCACATTGGCGCAGTCGGTGCCCTGGCTCGGCCCGGCGATGCGCTGGGGCGGGGCTGCCTTCCTGATCTGGTACGGCGCGCTGAGCTTCCGCGCCGCCTGGCGCGGTGGGCAGTCTCTGGCCGCGGCCGAGGTCGGGCGGCAAAGCCTGGGCGCGGCGTTGGCGACCTGTCTTGCGCTGACCTGGCTCAACCCGCATGTCTATCTCGATACGGTCGTGCTGCTGGGCTCCGTCGCGGCGCAATATCCCGACCGGCTGGCCTTTGGCGCCGGCGCCGTGACGGCGAGTTTCGTCTTCTTCTTCGCGCTGGGCTACGGCGCGCGTCTGCTGGCACCGCTCTTCGCGCGGCCGCGGGCCTGGCAGATCCTCGATCTGCTGGTGGGCGGCGTGATGTGGATGATCGCCGCCGGGCTCATCGTCGGTTAGCGGCTTGCGGAGCGGCGGGAATTCCGCTCTGGTCGCGGCGATGACCGAGACCCGCCCCCACCGGCCCGTCGCCGCCGTCGCCTGGATGCTCGCCACGGGGCTTTGCTTCGTGGCGGTGCAGGCCATCGTCAAGCATCTGGGGCCGGCGGTGCCCGCGGCGCAGGCGGCGTTCCTGCGCTACGCGCTTGGCCTTGTCTTCATCCTGCCGATGATCGGACCGATGCGTCGTGCGGGACTCGACCGCCGGGCGCTGCGCCTGGCCGGGCTGAGGGCCGCGGCCCATACCGCCGCGGTGGCGATGTGGTTCTATGCCATGGCGCGCATCCCGATCGCCGATGTCACTGCGATGAACTACCTCTCGCCGGTCTACATCACCATCGGCGCAGCGGTCTTTCTGGGCGAGCCGCTGGCGGCGCGGCGGATGGCGGCGATCGGCGCGGCACTTATCGGCGCAGCCATCATCCTGAGGCCGGGCTTCCGCGAGCTGTCGCCGGGTCATCTGGCGATGCTGGCCACGACGATGGCCTTCGCGGTCTCCTACCTGATCGCCAAGCGCCTGTCCGACGACCTGGAGCCTTTGGCGGTGGTCGGGCTCTTGTCAGTGGGCGTCACGATCGGGCTGGCGCCGCTGGCCGCGCTGGTCTGGGTCGCGCCGACGCTCGGGCAGATCGGCTGGCTCTTTCTCGTCGCGTTTTTTGCCACGCTCGGGCACTACACGATGACGCGTGCCTTCCATGCCGCCCCCCTGGCGGTGACGCAACCGGTCACCTTCCTGCAGTTGGTCTGGGCGAGCGCGCTGGGCGTCTTCGCCTTCGGCGAGGCGCTCGACCCCTGGGTGGTGCTGGGCGGCACGGTGATTGTCGCGGCGGTCAGCTTCATCTCCTGGCGCGAGGCGCAGCTCAAGCGCCGCACCCTGACCCCGCCGGTCTCCGCGACCAAGGTCTGAGCGGCGATATGCACGGGAAAGAAGGGGGCGCTGCCCCCTCGGCCTGCGGCCTCACCCCCGGAGTATTTGACGAAAGATGAAAGCCGGGGTCCGTGACTTCATCTTTCCCAAAATACTCCCGCCGGAGGCACCTGCGGGTGCAGGCGCGTGCGCCCTCCGGGACTTAGCCGCGCGGGTCGAGCAGCCTGGCCAGGACCGTGTCCTTGGTGACCTGGCCCAGCAGGTTCCCATTCTCGGCGACACCAACCGGCGCGCCGGTGGCGTGAACCGCCTCCATCACCGCGCGGATATCGGCATCCGGCGCCATGCACCGGCCCGGCGTCCCGGCGGCAGGTTCCATCACGTCGCGGGCGCAGAGCACGCCGAGCGGGTTCATGTGCGCGACGAAGTCCGCGACGTAATCATTTGTGGGATTGGAGAAAATCTGTTGCGGGGTGCCGCATTGGACGATCCGCCCGCCTTCCATGATCGCGATGCGGTCACCGATCTTGAACGCCTCGTCCAGATCGTGGCTGACGAAGATGATGGTGCGTCCCAGCTTGGCCTGAAGCTCAAGCAACTCGTCCTGGAGCCGGGTGCGGATCAGCGGGTCGAGCGCCGAGAAGGGTTCGTCCATCAGCAGGATGGGCGCATCTGTGGCAAAGGCGCGCGCGAGGCCCACGCGCTGTTGCATTCCGCCCGAGAGCTCGCCCACCCGGCGGTCGGCCCAGTCGCCCAACCCCACGAGATCGAGCTGCCGCTCGACCTGCGCGCGCCGCTGCGCGGCCGGCAGGCCCGCAAGTTCGAGCCCCAGCCCGACATTGTCGCGCACGCTGCGCCAGGGCAGCAGGCCGAATTGCTGGAACACCATCGCGATATGCCTGAGCCGCATCCGCCGCAGCGTCGCCCGGCCGGCATGGGTCACGTCCACCATGCCGTCCTCGTCGCGCACGCGCACGGAGCCGCGCACCACCGGGTTCAGCCCGTTCACGGCGCGCAGGAGCGTCGACTTTCCGGAGCCCGAGAGCCCCATCAGAACCACGATTTCGCCTTCCGACACGTCGAGCGAACAATCGTGGACACCCAGCACCTGGCCGGTCTCGGCCTGGATATCGGGGCGTTCGCGCCCGGCATCCATCAGCGGCAGCGCGGTTTCGGGCCGGTCGCCAAAGACGATGGAGACCCGGTCGAACTCGACGGCATTGCTCATGATTTGCGCTCCATCTTCAGCATCCGGTCGAGGATGATCGCCACCACCACGATGATAAAACCGCTCTCGAATCCCAGCGCGGTGTCCACGCGGTTGAGGGCGCGCACCACCGGAACGCCCAGCCCGTCCGCGCCGACCAGCGCGGCGATCACGACCATGCTGAGCGAGAGCATGATCGTCTGGTTCAGCCCGGCCATGATCTGGGGCAGGGCGTAGGGCAGTTCGACCTTCCAGAGCGTTTGCGACGGCGTGCCGCCGAAAGCCTGCGCGGCCTCGAGAAGCGGCTGGGGCGTGGAGGAGATGCCCAGATGCGTCAGCCGGATCGGGGCGGGCACCACAAAGATGACCGTGGCCATCAATCCCGGCACCATGCCGATGCCGAAGAAGATGATGGCGGGGATCAGGTAGACGAAGGGCGGAAGGGTCTGCATAAGGTCGAGCACCGGGCGCATCGCCGCGTAGAGCCGCGGCCGGTGCGCGGCGGCGATGCCGATCGGCACGCCGATGCCCATGCAGACCACGCAGGCCGCGAGCACCAGCGTCAGGCTCTCGGTGGTCTCCTCCCAATAGCCCTGGTTGAGGATGAAGAGGAAGCCGAGCGCCACGAAGAGGCAGGTCTTCCAGTTGCGTTGCAGGCCCCATGTCAGCGCGACGAGCACCGCGATCACGATCAGCGGGTTCGGTGTCTGCAAGACCCAGAGTACGCCGTCGATCAGCCCCTCCATCGCGACGGATATCGCGTCGAAAGCCAGTGCACCGTTATCCTGCAGCCAGATGAAGACCGCTGCGGCGGCATCGCCCACGGGGATTTTTCCACCCATGGGGATGTCCTGCTGGGTCAGCCATGTCATGGCGAAACTCCCCTCCTGCCGGGGTGGCGCCCCGGTCGTGTCATGTCATTGGGCCGGCCCGGCCGCCGCAGCGCCGGGCCGCACCGGCAATCAGAGCCCCAGCGCGCCCTTCACAGCCGCCATCGCGTCGCCGCCATCCTGCGTCGTCACGCCGTCGAGCCAAGCGTCGAGCACGCCGGGATTGGCCTTCAGCCAGTCCGCCGCCGCATCGCCGGGCTCGGCCCCGTCATCGAGGATCGCACCCATGATCTCGTTTTCCATGGCGAGCGTGAATTCGAGGTTTTCCAGCAGGTTGCCGACATTGGGGCATTCCTCGACATAGCCCGCGCGAGTGTTGGTGTAGACCGTGGCGCCGCCCAGATCGGGGCCGAACCAGTCATCGCCGCCGGTCAGGTAGGTCAGTTCGAAATTGGCATTCATCGGATGCGGCTCCCAGCCCAGGAAGATGATCGGATCGCCCTGCCGGTCGGCGCGGCCGACCTGCGCCAGCATCCCCTGTTCGGAGCTTTCCTTGACGCCGAACTCCTTGAGCCCGAAGGCGTCGGACTCGATCATGTCGATGATCAGCCGGTTGCCGTCATTGCCCGGCTCGATGCCGTAGATCGTCTCGTCCAGCGCGTCGGCATGCTCGGCGATGCTGCCGAAGCTCGTGATCCCCATCTCGGCGCCCACGGCATTCGTGGCGAGCGTATACTTTGCGCCCTTTAGGTTGGCGCGCACCGTATCGACTGTCCCGGCCTCGCGGTAGGGGGCAATGTCGCCTTCCATCGTCGGCATCCAGTTGCCCAGGAAGACGTCGATATCGCCGGCGGCCATCGAGGTATAGGTCACGGGTACCGACAGGACCTTGATCTCGGTGTCGTATCCCAGCGCGTCCAGCACGGTTGTGGTCGCGGCGGTGGTGGCGGTGATGTCGGTCCAGCCCACATCCGAGAAGGTGACCGTTTCGCAGGCGGCGGAGGCGGTCCCGGCCAGCGCCAGCGAGGCGGCGGAGGCCAGAAGGCTTGTGCGGATGTGTGTCATGCGGTGCTCCCATTTTTCTTGATTGACGAGTCAATTAAAAACCATCTAGCCTCGGTGTGCAACGCATTTGCAGGAACGCCGCATGCCGAAGCTTGGGATGGAGCCTATCCGACGCGCAGCCCTTGTCAAAGCCGCGATCGAGGAGATCGGGGAGGCGGGGTCGCTCGATGTCACGGTCAGTCAGATCGCGCGGCGCGCCGGCGTGTCCAGCGCGCTCGCGCATCACTATTTCGGCGCCAAGGACCGGCTTTTTCTGGCGGCGATGCGTCATATCCTGACGGTCTTCGGGGCGCAGGTGCGCATCGGGCTGGAGCTGGCGCAAGGGCCGCGCGCCCGGCTGGAGGCCATCGTCGCGGCCAGTTTCGAGGCCGGGAACTTCCGTGCCGAGGTGATCGCGGCCTGGCTGAACTTCTATGTGCAGGCGCAGACCTCGGACGAGGCGCACCGGCTGTTGCGCGTCTATCAGCGCCGGCTGCGGTCCAACCTGGTGTACGCGCTGCGCCCGCTTGCGGGGGCGCGCGCCGGGACGATCGCCGACAGCGTGGGTGCGCTGATCGACGGGCTCTATCTGCGGCACGCCCTGCGTGGCGCGGGGATGGAGCGCGAAGCCGCCGCACGGCTGGTGCTGGATCATGTCGACCGCGAACTTCGTGAGGCACGTAAATGACGCGCCGCAAGTGCCATGAAAGGAAAGAAATAATTTTGAGACACCGGTCTCCGCACGCGCTGCCCGGCGCTGCGCCCGAACCGGAATGGGAGGGTGCTTGATGGAGGCCGATTACGTCATCGTCGGCGCCGGCAGTGCGGGCTGCACCATCGCTTATCGGCTGGCCGAGGCGGGCCGGTCGGTGCTGGTGCTGGAACATGGCGGCACCGATGCCGGGCCGTTCATCCAGATGCCCGGCGCACTCAGCTATCCGATGAACATGGCCCGCTATGACTGGGGCTACCGCACCGAGCCCGAGCCGCATCTGGGCGGGCGCCGCCTGGCCTGTCCGCGCGGCAAGGTGATCGGCGGATCCAGCAGCATCAACGGAATGGTCTATGTGCGTGGCCACGCACGGGATTTCGACCATTGGCGTGCGGAAGGCGCCGAAGGCTGGGGCTTTGCCGATGTGCTTCCCTATTTCCGGCGGCTGGAGAGCTGGCACGATGGAGGGCATGGCGGCGACGCGGCCTGGCGCGGCGCCGACGGTCCCCTGCATGTGAGCCGCGGCAAGCGCGACAACCCGCTGGTGCGCGCCTTCGTGGAGGCGGGGGTGCAGGCGGGCTATGAGCGCACCGACGACTATAACGGCGAGAAGCAGGAGGGTTTTGGCGCCTTCGAGATGACGGTCTGGCGCGGGCGGCGCTGGTCGGCCGCCAACGCCTATCTGCGCCCGGCGCTTCGCCGCGAGAATTGCGATCTCCTGCGCGGGTTCGTCACCCGCGTCGTGATCGAGGAGGGCCGCGCCACGGGCGTCGAGATGATCGCCAGGGGGCGGCGCCAGGTGGTCCGTGCGCGGCGCGAGGTGATCCTGGCGGCGTCTTCGATCAACTCGCCCAAGCTCCTGATGCTCTCGGGCATCGGGCCGGGCGCGCATCTGGCCGAACACGGCGTCGAGGTCGTCGCCGACCGGCCCGGCGTGGGCGCGAACCTGCAGGACCACCTGGAGCTTTACGTCCAGATGGCCGCCAGCCAGCCGGTGAGCCTCTACAAGTACTGGAACCTTTTCGGCAAGGGCTGGGTCGGGCTCAGGTGGCTTCTGGGCAAGCAGGGCCCCGGCGCGTCGAACCAGTTCGAAAGCTGCGGCTTCGTCCGCTCGTGCGCGGGTGTCGACTACCCGGACATCCAATTCCATTTCCTGCCCATCGCGGTACGCTATGACGGACGAGCGGTGGCCGAGGGCCACGGCTTTCAGGCCCATGTCGGCCCGATGCGCAGCGAATCGCGCGGCTCGGTCACCCTGCGCAGCGCCGATCCGCAGGACGATCCGGTGATCCGGTTCAACTACATGAGTGCGGAAAGCGACTGGGAGGATTTCCGGCGCGGCATCCGTTTCACGCGCGAGATCTTCGCTCAGGCGGCCTTCGCGCCCTTCGTGAGGCATGAAATCCAGCCGGGTCCGCAGGTGCAGAGCGACGATGAACTTGACGATTTTATCCGCGCCCATGCCGAAAGCGCCTTTCACCCGTGCGGCACCGCGCGGATGGGCCGCCGCGACGACCCCGGCGCTGTGGTGGATGCCGAGTGCCGCGTGATCGGTGTGGAGGCGCTGCGGGTCGCCGACAGCTCGATCTTTCCGCGCATCACCAACGGCAATCTCAACGCGCCCTCGATCATGGTCGGCGAAAAGGCGGCGGACCATATCCTGGGCCGCGCGCCGCTCGCCCCGGCCAATGACCGACCCTGGATCAGTCCGCGCTGGCAGACCGCGCAGCGTTGAGCCGTTAACAAAATTTCCCTTTACAGAGCCTCGAAGAAGGCACACCATATATGGTAAGGACGGTGATACAGGCACCGATCTTTAGTCAATGACCCAGCTTATAGTGGGTGTTCTACCCGCGACGGGCAATAACACAGAGGCCGCCATGTCGAACCTCGAGCAGTATCTCCAGACCGATGACATTCACCCGATCGACATTGTCGAGACGCTGGCGCAGCATCACGACTGGGATTTCGACCGGATCGCAGACGACCAGATCGCGATGGCCGTGGAAGGGGCCTGGCGCACCTATTCGCTGACCCTGGCCTGGTCGGCCTATGACGAGACGCTGCGTCTGGTCTGCACCTTCGAGATGGAGCCGCCGGAAGCGGCGATGCCCGCGCTCTACGAGGCGCTCAACGGCACCAACGACATGTGCTGGGCGGGGGCGTTCAGCTACTGGGCCGAACAGAAGCTGATGGTCTACCGCTACGGGCTGGTGCTTTCGGGCGGCGCCGTGGCCGGGCCGGAGCAGATCGACCGGATGGTTTCGGTGGCGGTGACGAATTGCGAACGCTTCTACCCCGCCTTCCAACTCGTCTGCTGGGCCGACCGCGCGCCGCAGGAAGCACTTCAGGTCGCCATTGCCGAGGCTTACGGCCGCGCCTAGTCTCGGGGCCCACACGTTCCGCGACGAGAGGCTGACATGACCATGAACGAACTGAGCCGCCGGGGCCTGGTGCTGCTGGGCTGCGGCAAGATGGGTTCCGCCATGCTGGAGGGCTGGCTGAAGGACGGGCTGGCGCCCGGCGCGGTCTGGGTGATCGACCCGAAGCCGTCGGACTGGGTGCAAGGGACCGGCGTGCATGTCAACGCCGATCTGCCCGCCGCGCCGGCCATCGTGCTCATCGCCGTCAAGCCGCAGATGATGGGCGAGGCGCTGCCCGCGATCGCCGCGATGGGCGGCGGCGGGACGCTCTTCCTGTCGGTGGCGGCGGGAACGCCGATTGCCGCCTTCGAGGCCGCGCTCGGCGCCAACAGCCCGATCGTCCGCGCCATGCCCAACACCCCGGCCGCGGTGGGCCGCGGGATCACGGCGATCATCGGCAACGCCCATGCCAGCGCTGCGCAGCTCGATCTGGCGGAGATGCTCCTGCGCGCCGTGGGCCAGGTGGTGCGGCTGGGGAAAGAGGACCAGATGGATGCCGTCACCGGCGTCTCGGGCTCCGGCCCGGCCTATGTCTTCCACATGATCGAATGTCTTGCCCGTGCGGGCGAGGCGCAGGGCCTCGCGCCCGATCTGGCGATGCAGCTAGCCCAGGCCACCGTCGCCGGCGCGGGGGCGCTGGCCGAGGGCTCCGACGAGACACCGGCGCAGCTTCGCGTCAACGTCACCAGCCCGAACGGCACCACGCAGGCCGGGCTGGACGTTCTGATGGATGAGGAGACCGGCCTGCCGCCCCTGATGGCCCGCACCGTGGCGGCTGCTGCGGACCGGTCGCGGGAGCTTCGCAATGGCTGACGCGATTACCTTCGACGACTTCCTGAAGGTCGATATCCGCGTGGGCCGCGTCCTGCGCGCCGAACCCTATCCCGACGCCCGCAAGCCGGCGATCAAGCTCTGGGTCGATTTCGGCGCGGAGATCGGCGAGAAGAAGAGTTCCGCCCAGATCACGGCGCATTATGCGCCCGAGGATCTGGTCGGCCGCCAGGTGCTGGCGGTGGTGAATTTCCCGCCGCGCCAGATCGGCCGCTTCATGTCCGAGGTACTGGTTCTGGGCCTTTCCGACGCGGCGGGGGAGATCGTGCTGATCGGTCCCGACCAGCCGGTCCCCGACGGCGCGCGCATGCACTGACACTGGCATAAGCAAACACAGATACGTAATCATACGGCACCGGATGCGCGCGCCTTGAGGACGGGTGTGTCAGTGGAAGGACCACCTTGTGCCGCCCAGGGACCGGCATGCGCCGGGGGGATGGAGGACGGCATGATGATCCTCCCAGGACTGACAGGCCCGCCGCCCAACGTCGAAAATCCGACCGGCGACGGACCCCACCCAAACCGGCGCGGACAAAATGACGCCGGCCACTCGCTACACGTTTCGGGATTGGGGACCCGAAACACTTAATGTGTGACAAACATTTCCGGGGACATTAAGGGGAATGGACGCGCTGTTTTCCCCTTCGGGGGGAGTGTGTCGGGTTGAAAATTCCAGGGGTGAGCGTATGTCGGAGTTGCCATTGATCGGCCGGTACCTGAAGAAGCACACCGAGGCTTTGGTCAAGGATGTGGGGTTGGTAGCTGCCTGCGGGCTCAGCGGAAAGTCCAAGGCCACGCTCGGACGGTACTATTCGGACGCGCCCGAACATGCCGACCGGTTTATGCCCATAGATACCGTCGCCGCGCTGGAAGAAGCCGCCCGCTATCCCCATCTGACGAATGCGCTGGCCGATCTGCGCGGCGTGACGCTGAGCTATGAGGGCGGCAAGCGGAACGCGCCGGGCGGCGTGAACTCCGATGTCATCGCCCTGAGCCAGCGTTTCGCGATGCTGATGGCGGAATACAACCAGTCGATCGAGGACGGCATCATCACCGTCAACGAGGCCAAGCGCCTGATCAAGGAGACGACCACGCTCCAGCAGGTCCTGCTCGACATGAAACTCCATCTCGAGGAAGAAACCACCTGAGCCGCGGCTCCGGAGCGCGCGGACGCGCGCCCCAACTTCCTAACCTGGCGCGCGTCCACGCGCCCCGTCGGCTTGGCCTGCGGATTCGGCGCTCAGGCGGCCTTGCGTGACGGTCCGCGGCGCGCCCGGCTGCGCTGGCGCCTGGGCTTCGCGGCGGTGTTTCCTCCGCCATGGTTCCCGCGTCCGGCGCTGCGCGCTTTCGGGGCGGCGGCGCTTTCCGGCGGCACCTCGCCGCTGGCCACGGCAACCTTGATGCCCATGATCTTTTCAACCGCGCGCAGCAGGCCGATATCGCCGGGCGTGCAGAAGGCGATGGCCGTCCCGTCCTTGCCGGCGCGCGCGGTGCGCCCGATCCGGTGGACATAGTTTTCCGCCACCTCCGGCAGGTCGTAATTGTAGACCTGCCGCACGTCGGGTATGTCGATCCCGCGCGCCGCCACGTCGGTGGCCACGAGAATGCGGATCTGGCCCTCGCGGAAGCCCTTGAGGGCGCGGTCGCGCTGGCCCTGGCTCTTGTTGCCGTGGATCGAGGCGGCGCGGAAACCTTCGGCCACCAGCGACTTCATCAGCCGCTCGGCCCCGTGCTTGGTGCGCGCGAAGACCAGCGAAAGGCTGTTGGGATGTTTGGCCAGCAACTCCTTCAGCAACGCGGTCTTTCCGGCCTGCGTTACGAAATGCACCTCCTGGGTGATCTTGTCGGCGGCCTTGCCCGGCGGCGAGACCTGGACGCGTTCGGGGTCGTGCAGATAGGCTGCGGAAAGTTCGGCCATCTGCTTGGGCATGGTGGCCGAGAAGAGCAGCGTCTGGCGCGGTTTGGCCAGCAGCGGCGCGATCCTGCGCAGCGCGTGGATGAAGCCCATGTCAAGCATCTGGTCGGCCTCGTCGAGAACGAGGAACCGCGCGGCGGCCAGCGTCACGGCCCGCCGCTCGATCAGGTCGAGCAGACGGCCCGGCGTGGCGACCAGGATATCGGTGCCGCGTTGCAGGTTGCGGGTCTGCACGTTGAGCGACGCGCCGCCCACCACGACCGTGACAGTCAGGGGCGTGCCGCGGGTGAAACCGCGCAGGTTGTCGGCGATCTGGTTGGCCAGCTCGCGCGTGGGGGCCAGGATCAGCGACCGGCAGGAACGTGCATCGGGGCGCGCATGTTCGGCCATCAGGTGATGGATCAGCGGCAGGCCGAAGGCCGCGGTCTTGCCGGTGCCGGTCTGGGCCAGGCCCATCAGGTCGCGGCCGCGCAGGATCAGCGGGATCGCCTGCGCCTGGATCGGCGTGGGCACCTCGTAGCCCAGCGATGCGAGGGACTTCAGCAGGCGGGGGGAGAGCCCGAGGGCTTCGAATTGAGACAAAAGTGAACCTTTCAGGTCGGGCGCAGGGGCTGCGCCACTGGGAAAATCGGGACGCTGTAATGCGCCGGTATCGGGCCCCGTGCGCGTCCGGCGCGCGGGGAGTGTGCAACGGGTGCGACGCGCCGGGGCGGGATTGCGCCGGGCCTTGCGTCGTCGCGGGACCCCTGCGTGACATGGGAACCTGTGGGAAGGGCCGTCTTGCGCCGGAGCCGCGGCGGAGCCGGGCGACAGGCGCGGGGCTGCTCACGCGGCAGCCGGCGGTTTGAAGCCACATGGCGGCTTGGCGCGGATAAGTCAAGCCCGCGCGTTGCAGCGCGCGCTCCTGCGCCTATTGCGCACCATAGGCCAGCCGGTAGGCCAGCGCGACGCCGCCAGCCCCGCCGATCACATTGCCCAGCGTGACCAGGGCGAGGTTCTCCAGTGCCGCCGCGGCACCGATCCCCGCGCCTGCGAACATACCCTGCGGAAGCAGGTACATATTGGCGACGGAATGCTCCAACCCCAGTGCCACGAAAGCGGTGATCGGCCAGAGGATCGCCAGGATCTTGCCAGCCACGCTACGCGCCGCCAGCGCCAGCCAGACCGCGAGGCAGACAAGGATATTGCACAGGATGCCGCGGCTGACGGCCTCGACCGGCCCCAGCGCGGCCTTGGCCTGGGCGATGGAGGCCGCGGTGGCGCCCATTGCCCCGTCGAGCAGCCCGGTCGGCGCGAAGAGCATGGCCAACCCCAACCCGCCCGCCAGGTTGCCGGCATAGACCACCGCCCAGCTTCGCAGCAGTTCGGCCGCGGTGATCTTGCGGTCCACCGCCGCCATGACCATCAACGCGTTGCCGGTGAAAAGCTCCGCTCCGCCCACGATCACCAGGATCAGCCCCAGCGAGAAGACCAGCCCGCCCACCACCCGCGCCGGGCCGAAGCCGGGATCGGCGCCGGTCATCGTCATCGTGTAGGCCGCGGCGCCGAGCCCGATGAACGCCCCGGCCAGCACCGCCAGCGTGAACATCCGCATCAGCGGCAACCGGGCCTTGGCCACGCCCGCGCGTTCCATCTGGGCGGCGATTTCGGCGGGTTTGTAGGCGTCGATCCCGGTGGGGTTGGTCATGCGGGCCTCCTGATTGCTGTCCCGCATGTCTAACGGGGACGGCCCGTTCGGGTAAGACCCTCCTTCGCGATCACCAAAGGGTGCGTGGCCTTGCCGGGCGGGCTGTGCCAGAATCGCATCGGTCCATCCGCGAGGTTTCCATGCCGCTTAAATATTTCTTCGCCGCGTTTCTGGCCGGGCTGCCCGCCACCGCAGGGGCGCAGTCCGATCCCGTCGCGCCCGAGCCCCCCGCGGCCACCGCGCCCGAATACCATTCGCCCGGCGACGAGCCGCCGCTCTCATTCGGCGAGGAGGTGCTGGATGACGTGGCGGAGCCGCCGATGACGTTGGAGCGCATGGGCCGCATCCTGCACGCGCTCGACCCCGAATTGCAGTCCGCCCCGAACGCCTTCCAGTTGACCATCCGCGAGGTCACCGTGATCGTGGTCTTCGACGAGGCCGCCGACCGGATGCGCGCCATCGCGCCGGTGCGTCCGGCCGAGGGGCTGGAGGAGGCCGAGCTGATCCGCATGATGCAGGCCAATTTCGACAGCGCGCTGGATGCACGTTACGCCATCGCGCAGGAGGCGCTCTGGGCGGCCTTCATCCATCCGCTCTCGCCGCTGGAACGTGACGAGATGATCTCGGGCATCGGGCAGGTGGTCAACCTCGTCCTGAGCTACGGTACGCTCTATTCCGGGGGCGGGCTGGTCTATGGCGGCGGCGACAGCCAGAAACTCCAGCGCGAGCTGATCGACGAGTTGCTGGAGAAGGGGCAGGAGATCTAGGGGCGCGTCCCGAAAATCTGACCCGAAGCAGTGACGACGACCCCTGTGGGCGTTGGCGGGTTTGGAGACGAGCTGCGGGTTGGCGCGCCCGATAGGCGGTCTGGTGATCGCGCGGCGGCCTGCGGCCTTGATCCCGCGCGGTTCAGCGGACGAGTGTCCGCTCAAGCCCATTTGGGCAGGTCAAAGGAAGGCCGGCCTCAGCCCTGCAACGCCTCGACGCCCAACTCGCCCCCGGCGCGGGCCTGGATCGCCAGGACCGCGGCATGGCTGGCCGCGGCGGTGGTGAAATAGGGGATCTTGTCGTAGAGCGCCACGGCCCGGATATCGCGGCTGTCCTCCACCGCCTGCGCGCCCTCGGTGGTGTTGAAGACCAGCGCGATCTCGCCGTTCTTGAGCATGTCGACGATGTTGGGGCGCCCCTCATAGACCTTGTTGACCGTCTCGCAGGCCACCCCGGCGCCGTCGAGGAAGGCCGCGGTGCCGCGTGTCGCCACGATGCCGAACCCCATATCGGACAGCGCCTGCGCGGTGGCGGCCATGTCCTGCGTCTTGTCTGCGTCCTTGATCGACACGAAGACGCGGCCCTCCTCGGGCAGGGAAACACCGGCGCCGATCTGCGCCTTCAGGAAAGCCCGCGCGAAGGACCGGTCCCAGCCCATCACCTCGCCGGTGGAGCGCATCTCGGGCCCCAGGATCGTGTCCACGCCGGGGAAGCGCGCGAAGGGCAGCACCGCCTCCTTGACCGAGAACCAGGGCGTCTCCGGCGCGGCGAGGGTCAACGGGTCGCCAATCGGCTCGGGCTTCATCATTTCGGTCATTGCCGGGCGCGGCGCGCGCATGGCGAAGGCGTCGAGGCTCTCACCCGCCATCAGGCGCGCCGCAATCGAGGCTATGGCACTGTCGGTGGCCTTGGCGACGAAAGGCACGGTGCGGCTCGCGCGCGGGTTCACCTCCAGCACGTAGATCTCGCCGTCCTTGATGGCGAATTGCACATTCATCAACCCCACCACGCCCAGCGCCCTGGCCATGACGCCGGTCTGGCGCTTGAGCTCCGCTACCGTGGCGTCGTCGAGCGAGTAGGGGGGCAGGCAGCAGGCGCTGTCGCCGGAATGCACGCCGGCCTCCTCGATATGCTGCATGACGCCCGCGACATGGACCCGGCTGCCGTCGCAGAGCGCATCGACATCCACCTCCACCGCGCCGGACAGATAGCTGTCCAGCAGCACCGGGCTGTCGCCCGAGACGATCACCGCCTCCTTCATGTAGCGATCCAGATGCTCGTCGTCGCGCACGATCTCCATCGCGCGGCCTCCCAGCACGTAGGAGGGGCGTATCACCAGCGGGTAGCCGACTTCGGCCGCGATGCGGAAGGCTTCGGCCTCGGACCGGGCGAGCCCGTTCACCGGCTGGCGAAGGCCGTTCTCGTTCAGCATCCGCTGGAAGCGCTCGCGGTCCTCGGCCAGGTCGATGGCGTCGGGCGTGGTGCCCAGGATCGGGATGCCCTCGGCTTCCAGCGCGCGGGCGAGTTTCAGCGGCGTCTGCCCGCCGAACTGCACGATGACGCCGTGCAGCGTGCCGGCCTCGCGCTCCACCCGCAGGATTTCCAGAACGTGCTCCAGCGTCAGCGGCTCGAAATAAAGCCGGTCGGACGTGTCGTAATCGGTGCTCACCGTCTCCGGATTGCAGTTGATCATGATCGTCTCGTAACCCGCGTCGCTGAGTGCGAAACAGGCGTGGCAGCAGCAATAGTCGAACTCGATCCCCTGGCCGATCCGGTTCGGCCCGCCGCCCAGGATGACCACTTTCTTCGCCTCGGAGGGCCGGGCCTCGCATTCGACCTCGCCCATCATCGGGGCCTCGTAGGTCGAATACATGTAGGGCGTCTGGGCCTCGAACTCGGCCGCGCAGGTGTCGATGCGCTTGAAGACCGCGTTCACGCCCAGTCGGGTGCGGGCGCGGCGGACCTGGCCTTCCTCGCGTCCGGTGAGATCGGCCAGCCTTGCATCGGTGAAGCCCATCATCTTGAGCGCCCGCAGCCCGTCCTCGGAAACTGGCAACCCGTCGCGGCGGATCGCGTCCTCTGCCTCCACGATCTCGCGGATACGGGCCAGGAACCACGGATCGAAGCTGGTCGCGGCCTGGATCTCGTCGTCGCCCAGCCCCTCGCGCATCGCCTGCGCGATCAGGCGCATCCGGTCCGGGGTCTGCGCGCTGATCGCCTTGATCACCGCGGCCTTGTCGGGCGCGCCCTCGATGGCGATCTCGTCGAAACCCGAGAGTCCGGTTTCCATGCTGGCGAGCGCCTTTTGCAGCGATTCGTGGATCGTGCGGCCTATGGCCATCGCCTCGCCCACCGATTTCATCGCCGTGGTCAGCGTGGCCTGCGAGCCGGGGAATTTCTCGAAAGCGAAGCGCGGGATCTTGGTGACCACGTAATCTATTGTCGGCTCGAAACTGGCCGGTGTGACCTTGGTGATGTCATTGTCCAGCTCGTCGAGCGTGTAGCCCACGGCCAGCTTGGCCGCGATCTTGGCGATGGGAAAGCCGGTGGCCTTGGACGCCAGCGCCGAGGAGCGGCTCACCCGCGGGTTCATCTCGATCACCACCATGCGGCCGTCCTCGGGGTTCACGGCCCATTGCACGTTCGATCCGCCGGTCTCCACCCCGATCTCGCGCAGGACGGCAATGCTGCCGTTGCGCATGATCTGGTATTCCTTGTCGGTCAGCGTCAGCGCGGGGGCCACGGTGATCGAGTCGCCGGTATGCACGCCCATCGGATCGACGTTTTCGATGGCGCAGACGATGATGGCGTTGTCGGCGCGGTCGCGCACGACCTCCATCTCGAATTCCTTCCAGCCCAGCAGGCTCTCGTCGATCAGGATCTGGCTGACCGGCGAGGCGTCGAGGCCGGTGCGGCAGTAATGCTCGTAATCGTCGCGGTTATAGGCCACGCCGCCGCCGGTGCCGCCCAGCGTGAAGGCGGGGCGGATGATGGCGGGCAGGCCGACATGCTCGATCGCGGCCAGCGCCTCCTCGATGGAATTGGCGATGGTGGCGCGCGGGTTTTCCAGCCCGATCCGGTCCATCGCCTCGCGGAAGAGCTTGCGGTCCTCGGCCATCTCGATGGCCTCGCGGTTGGCGCCGATCAGCGTCACACCGAATTTCTCCAGCACGCCCATGTCGGCCACCGCCAGCGCGGTGTTGAGCCCGGTCTGTCCGCCCATGGTGGGCAGGATCGCGTCGGGGCGTTCCTTCTCGATGATGCGTGCGACGACCTCGGGCGTGATCGGCTCGATATAGGTGGCGTCGGCCAGCCCCGGATCGGTCATGATCGTCGCGGGGTTGGAATTCACCAGGATAACCCGGTAGCCTTCCTCCTTCAGCGCCTTGCAGGCCTGCGCGCCGGAATAGTCGAACTCGCAAGCCTGACCGATGATGATGGGCCCCGCGCCGATGATCATGATGGAGCTGATATCGGTTCTCTTCGGCATGGACTGACCCCTGGTCGGCGGCCCCGGACGGGGCGGATTCGGCATTCGCGCAAATTGCGTGGGTTATATCTGCCCTGTTGGCCTGTTCAAGGCGCAATGGATGGTTTTTGGCGCACGGCCGCGCTGCACGCCCGCAAAACTGGAACTGCGGTCGCGCGGGCTCTATTGTGGGGCCGTTGACCGGGGCGCGACGCCGCGGCCTGGCGGGGCGGCGCTGGACCCGGCGCCGATTGTGAGGAGGATCCGTGGAGAGCGTGTTTCGCAAGACCTGTCCCGACGGGTTGCCGGGCGATCTGAAGGTCGTCGAGACCCTGCGCTATGCGCCCGGACAGGGGGCGGTGCGCGCCGCTCTGCATCTGGCGCGCCTGGAACGGACCTGCGCGCGGCTGGGCATCCGGCTGGACCTGGCGGCGGCGCGTGCGCTGCTGGACAACCTGGCGGGACCTGTGCCGATGCGGCTGCGGTTGACGGTGGGCGCTGACGGGGCGCCGGAACTGGAACAGGCGGCGCTGCAACTGACCTATGCGCCCTGGCGGATCGGGCTGGCTGCCGAGCGGCTGCACTCGGCCGATCCCTGGCTCGGCGTGAAGACCACGCGGCGTGCGCTTTATGACCGGGTGCGCGCGGCGCTGCCCGACGATCTTCAGGAGATGGTCTTTCTGAACGAGCGCGGTGAGGTCTGCGAGGGCACGATCACCAACGTCTTCGTGGAACGCGACGGTACGCTTCTGACCCCGCTGCTCGATTGCGGGGTGCTGCCGGGGGTGCTGCGCCGCAGCCTGCTGGAGAACGGGCGCGCGCGCGAGGCGGTGCTGTGGCCCCGCGACCTGCTGGCCGCGCCGGGGGCGATCCATGTCGGCAATTCGCTGCGTGGCCTGATCCGCGCGGAACTCGCGGCCTGATCGGCGCGCGGGGCGGGGCTCAGGCTGGAGCCGCCGCCGGATAGAGGTAGTCGCGCGTCAGCGGAACCGCTTCGCCGCGCCTGGCAAGCTGGAACTGGAAAACCTGGGTCTTGCCCTCGCGGAAGCCCATCTCGGAGGCCACCAGGTAGAAGCGCCACATCCGGCAGAAGCGGTCGTCATAGATCTCGCGCGCGCGGTCGATATTCTCGGTGAAACGCGCGTGCCAGTGGCGCAGCGTCTCGGCGTAGTGGAGCCGCAGCACCTCCACATCGGTGATCATCAGCCCGGCCTTCTCGATCTCGGTCACGGCCTCGGACATGGCGGGCACATAGCCGCCGGGGAAGATGTATTTCCGGATCCAGGGATTGGTCGCGCCCGGCGGGCCGTAGCGGCCGATCGTGTGGATCAGCGCGACCCCGTCCTCGGTCAACAACTCCCTGATTTTACCGAAATACTCGGCATAATGCGGCACGCCGACATGCTCGAACATGCCCACCGACACGATCCGGTCGAAACGCCCCGTCACGGCGCGGTAGTCCTGGATGCGGAACGCCGCCCGGTCTTCCAGCCCGGCTTCGCGGGCGCGGGCATTGGCCACGCCGTGCTGCTCGGTCGAGAGCGTGACACCCGTCACCCGCGCCCCGAAGTCGCGCGCCAGCGTCAGGCCCATGCCGCCCCAGCCGCAGCCGATATCCAGAACGCTCTGGCCGGGCTCCAGCTGCAGCTTGCGGGCGATATGCGCCTTCTTGTCGGCCTGCGCCTGCTCCAGGCTGTCGTCGGGATCGCGGAAATAGGCGCAGCTATACTGTTTGTCGGCGTCGAGGAATAAATCGTATAGCTCGCCCGAGAGGTCGTAGTGATGCGCCACATTGGCCTGCGCGCGGGCGGCGGGATTGTATTGCGACACCCGGCGCTTGAGCTTGCGCAGCTTCTTGACCGCGCGCCGCAGCCGGGGCGAGGGGCCACCGCCGGTCATCGTCTTGGCCAGCGACAGGAAGCCGTAAAGGTCGTCGCCCTCGATGGTCAGCGTGCCGTCGGTATAACCCTCGCCCGCCGCCAGGTCGGGGTTCAGCAGCAGCCGGCGCACGATATCCGTGTCGTGGAGCCGCACCGCAACCGGGTGGCCGGTCCCGTCGCCATATTCCCGGCGGCTGCCGTCGGGATAGGTGACGGCGAGGCTGCCCTGCCGGATCAGCGCGGACAGGAAACGGTCAAGCAGGCTGGTCCACATCGGGCCGGTCTCCCCATCTGGTTTCCGGCAGCAATGATGCAGTGGCGCGCCGCTGTCCAGACCTCGGCGCGCCCGCCTGTCGCAAAAGTGACCACCCCGGCGGTGTCAGGCGGTCTGCCTGTCGCGGGCGGGTTTGGGCTTCTTCCTGGCCGATGGCGGCCCCGAATATAGATAGTCGCGGGTCAGCGGGACCGCATCGACCTTGCGGCAAAGCTGGAACTGGAACACCACCTGCACGCCTTCGCGGAAGCCCACCTCGGAGGCCGCCAGGTAATAGCGCCACATGCGGCAGAACCGGTCGTCATAAATCTCCCGCGCGCGGTCGATATTGGCCATGAAACGGTTGTACCAGTGGCGCAGCGTATCGGCGTAATGCAGCCGAAGCACCTCGACATCCGCAACGATCAGCCCTTCCTTCTGGATCGCCTCCATCGCCTCGGACATGGCGGGGACATAGCCGCCGGGGAAGATGTACCTGGTGATCCAGGGATTGGTGAAGCCCGGCGGGGTGGAGCGCCCGATCGTGTGGATGAGCGCCACACCGTCCTCGGCGAGCCGCTCGCGCACGTTGCGGAAATACTCGCGGTAATGCGGCACGCCGACATGCTCGAACATGCCCACCGACACGATCCGGTCGAAACGGCCCGTCACCTCGCGGTAATCCATCAGGTGGAACTCCGCCCGGTCTTCCAGCCCCTCGGATTTCGCCCGTCGGCGGGCGACTGCCTGCTGCTCGGTCGAGAGCGTGACACCCGTCACCCGCGCGCCGAAGTCGCGCGCCAGCGTCAGGCCCATGCCGCCCCAGCCGCAGCCGATATCCAGAACGCTCTGGCCCGGTTCCAGCAGCAGCTTGCGCGCGATATGCGCCTTCTTGTCGGCCTGCGCCTGCTCCAAACTGTTGTTTGGGCTTCGAAAATAGGCGCAGCTATACTGTTTGTCGGCGTCGAGGAATAAATCGTAAAGCTCGCCCGACAGGTCGTAGTGATGCGATGCGTTCGCACGGGCGCGGCCCATCGGGTTGTATTGCGCGAAGTTGCGCGCGAGCATCCGCATGAAAACCATGATACCGCGCAGGGTCGAGCCGGCGCTGGCATCCGCGTTGCGCGTGGCCAGCCGCAGGAACCGGTGCAACTCGTCATCGTCGATGGTCATGCGGCCGTCCATATAGGCCTCCCCCACCGCCAGATCGGGGTTGAGCACCAGCCGCCGCACGGTGTCCATGTCATGGATGTGGATGGTCACGGGCTCCGCGCCGTCCGCGCCGAAACGATGCAGCGTTCCGTCGGGCATGCGCACAGCCAGAGCGTCCTTGCGGATCAGCGAGTTCAGAATCTTCACAAGCAGCCATTGCCACATTGCGCGCCCTCCCTCTTCGGTCATGCTGACTGACATATTGGGAAGAATTGGCGCATCTGTCCAGACTCATCGAGAAGACCGGCGGGATTCTGTCAATGAGCAGAGGCAGATGTAATGCTGATCTGCTCTGACGCCGGGCGCCGGGCAGGCCGGTGCGGAGGGGCTGCGCGGCCGCTTTTGGTATTGGCCGGGGCCATCGCGACGCGCGCCCCGAACGGGAGACGAGCGCGTGGGGCCCCGCGCGGGGCCGCACGCGCGCCTGCGCGCCCTTGACTTCCGGGCCATTGCGGGGTGTACCTGCCGCGCAATTCACCCGCCCCCGAGAGGTCCGACATGCACGCCTACCGCAGCCACACCTGCGCCGATCTGAACAAATCCCATGTGGGCGAGACCGTGCGCCTGTCGGGCTGGGTCCACCGGGTGCGCGACCATGGCGGCATCCTCTTCATCGACCTGCGCGACCATTACGGGATGACGCAGATCCTTGCCGATCCCGACAGCGCCGCCTTTGCCGAGGTGGAGCGCGTGCGATCCGAATACTGCATTCGTATCGACGGCGAGGTGAAGGCGCGTGCGCCCGATCTGGTGAACCCCAAGATCCCCACAGGCGAGATCGAGGTCTTCATCCGCGAGATCGAGGTGCTGGGCGCCGCCGAGGAACTGCCGCTGATGGTCTTCGGCGATCAGGAATACCCGGAGGAGACGCGCCTGCGCTACCGCTACCTGGACCTGCGGCGCGAGAAGCTGCAACGCAACATGAAGCTGCGCTCCGACGTGGTGGCCTCGATGCGCAAGCGGATGTGGGATCAGGGCTTCCGCGAGTTCCAGACCCCGGTCATCACCGCGTCGAGCCCCGAGGGCGCGCGCGACTTCCTGGTGCCCTCGCGGCTGCATCCGGGCCGCTTCTACGCGCTGCCGCAGGCGCCCCAGCAGTTCAAGCAGCTCATCATGGTCTCGGGCTATGACAAGTATTTCCAGATCGCGCCGTGCTTCCGCGACGAGGACCCGCGCGCCGACCGTTCGCCCACCGATTTCTACCAGCTCGACATGGAGATGAGCTTCGTCACCCAGCAGGACGTGTTCGACACGATCAAGCCGGTGGTGCAGGGCGTGTTCGAGGAATTCGGCGACGGCCGCAAGGTCGATACCGACTGGCCGCAGATCAGCTATGCCGATGCGGCGCTCTGGTACGGGACCGACAAGCCGGACATGCGCAACCCGATCAGGATGCAGGATGTGAGCGAGCATTTCCGCGGGTCGGGCTTCGCGATCTTCGCGCGTCTGCTGGAGCAGGAGGGCACCCAAATCCGCGCCATCCCCGCGCCCACGGGCGGGTCGCGCAAGTTCTGCGACCGGATGAACGCCTTCGCCCAGAAAGAGGGCTTGCCGGGGATGGGGTATATCTTCTGGCGCCCCGCCAAAGAGGGTGAAAAGGAGTACGAGGAAGTCGTCGCTGAAGGGGATCGACTTCTTGAGATCATCAAGAGCTACCCAAAGGAGGGCCACAAGGACCCAGGTTTTCTTAAACTATTACAGAGACTTGAAGAGCTTACAGAAAAGGTTCGTGAGCGAGCGGAAATGCACTCGAATCAAGCGGACTTCTTGGAGCAAATGCAAGACGTGCTACAGAATGCTGATACGACCCAAGAATACAAAAAACTGGTCTCACTGGTCGAAAAATGGGAGCCGGGGATTGAAGCCGCAGGCCCCCTCGCGAAGAACATCGGCCCCGAGCGGACCGAGGCGATCCGCCAGCAGCTTGGCCTCGGCGTCGGCGATGCGGCCTTTTTCCTGGGCGGCAAGCCGCAGGCCTTCGAGACCGTGGCGGGCAAGGCGCGCAACGTGATCGGCGAGGAGCTGAACCTCACCGATGCCGACCGGTTCGCCCTGGCCTGGGTCGTCGATTTCCCGATGTACGAGGCCGATCCGGAAACCGGCGCGGTGGATTTCAGCCACAACCCCTTCTCGATGCCGCAGGGCGGGATGGAGGCGCTGTCGGGCGACCCGCTGGCGGTCAAGGGCTACCAGTACGACCTGTCCTGCAACGGCTACGAGATCCTGTCGGGCGCGATCCGCAACCACCGCCCCGAGATCATGTTCAAGGCCTTCGAGCTTGCGGGCTATGGCGAGGACGAGGTGCGCAAGCGTTTCGGCGGCATGGTCAATGCCTTCCGCTTCGGCGCGCCGCCGCACGGGGGCTGCGCGGCGGGCATCGACCGCATCGTGATGCTGCTGGCCGACGAGGCCAATATCCGCGAGGTCATCATGTTCCCGATGAACCAGCGCGCCGAGGACCTGATGATGAGCGCGCCCTCCGAGCCCACCAACGAGCAGTTGCGCGAACTGGGGCTGCGGGTGATCCCGCAGGAGTGACAGGGATGCTGGATACGCTTCGGCAGGGCGGGTTCGACGTGCTCGCCAAGAACCATGCCGAGGCGATCCTGTCCTTCGACTTTTCCGACGAGTTGCGGGTGCTGGTCGAGGCACTGGCCAGTTACCGCATCCGCATGGCCGAACTGATCGGCGGCGGCGGCGGGGAGAGCGGCCAGACCCAGCGCCTGCGCCACGCGCTGGCGGATGCCGGCTGGGCCAAGCACAGCTTCACCGTGCAGACCATCGTCGACGGGCGCGAGCGCGAGGCGATCAGCCACGAGGTCGATCACGTGCGCTTCGCCGCCAATGGCACGCTGGCGCTGGAGATCGAGTGGAACAACAAGGATCCGTTCTTCGACCGCGACCTGGAAAATTTCCAGCGCCTGCACGCGCAATCGGCGATCAGCCTGGGCGTCATCGTCACGCGCGGCCGGTCAATGCAGGAGGCGTTCCTGGGCCGCATCAGCGCCTGGATGCGCGGTAACGGGCTGCTGAGCGAGGCCGATGTGGAGCGTCTGGGCATCGCCGCGCGCACGCCCGCGCAGCGTCGCGCGATCGCGCGTCAGGTAGCGATGGGGACGAGCTTTACCGATGCCTTCGCGCGCAAGTTCGTGGCCGACAAGTTCGGCGCCGCCACCACCCATTGGGCGAAGCTGGAGGACCGCGTTACGCGCGGCGTCGGCAATCCCTGTCCGCTGCTCCTGATCGGCATGCCCGACCGGCTGCTGGTGGACTGAGCGGCTACTCCGCCGCCAGCCCCGAATTGTAGGAATAGGTCTTCCAGTCGGGCTTGTAATCGGCGTCCGCCTGGTTGCCCCAGACCGTCCAGCCTTCACGGATGCCGCGGCCGAAAAGCTCCAGATAGGGGCCCCAGGAACACTCCTCGATCAGTTTGTACTGCTCGTCGGGCTTGCGGGAATGTTCCTGCTTGCGGGAGGCGATCATGTTCACCTGCCGGCGTCCGGCGGCCAGCGTGCGGGCATTCTTGCCGCGGGTGCCGAACAGGATCACCTCGGTCACGTTGCGGAAATAGAAACCCACGCCGCGCCCGTCCGACCCGCCATCCTTGCGGATCTTGTGCCAGATGATGTTCGACTTGTACTCGAATCCCCAGGCGTCCAGCACCCGCAGCCCGTCGGGCAGCAGCGCGTTGGGCACCCAGAGATAGCAATGCGCGCGGTCATCCAGGTGGTCGGCCACCGGCAGCGCGCATATCTCTTCAAGCGTCAGAGTGGGATAGCGTGCGAGCCGCTTGTGCTCCGGCGCAACCTTTCCGGTGCGGTTGGTGAACCGCCAGGGCGGGTCGGCCAGAACCGTACCGAACCGGCGATCGCCCAGGAATTCGGACAGGTCTTGCGCGGCGGGATGTGTCATATCCAACATATTGAGGAATTCCTGCGCTGGTTCAATTGGAACAATACGCGAACAAACATGAATGGGCAATAAACATCTGGCCTGTCGGCGCCGCGACCGGGTCCGTGGCCGGCGCCGATGGTTGACAGCGGGCGCGCCAGCGTCGACACCAATGCGGATTCCAGCCGCAAGGAGGCGCGCGCGCCCATGCCAGAGCCACGCCCGGAAGTGCTCGACTTCCTGCTGACGCGCCGGTCCCACCCGGCCAGAACGCTGGGCCTGCCGGTGCCGGATCGCGCCGCACTCGCGCCGATCCTGCGGGCCGCCGCGCGCAGCCCCGACCACGGCAAGCTGGAACCCTGGCGCTTCATCGTGCTGGAGCGCGCCGCGCTGACCCGGCTCGCGGCACTGGCGGAGCGGCGGGGCAGGGCGCGCGGCGAGGAGCCCGAGAAGCTGGCCAAGCTCCGCGCGCAATTCGCCGAAGCGCATCTGGCGGTGGCGGTGGTCGCCTCGGCCAAGCCGTCCGGGAAGATCCCCGAACTGGAGCAGACGCTCTCGGCCGGTGCGGTCTGCCTGGCGGCGCTCAACGCGGCGCTGGCGGCGGGCTGGGGCGCCAACTGGCTGACCGGCTGGCCCGCCACGGACCGGGACTTCCTGACCGAGGGCCTGGCGCTGGCCGGGCATGAGTTTGTCGCGGGTTTCATCCATATCGGGACCCGGACCGCCACCCCGCCGGATCGCCCGCGCCCGGATATCGAATCAATAACACAATGGGTTAGTGAATGATCTTCAAGTCAATCGCGAAGGCATTGTCGCAGATCGGAGACCCGCGGTTCCGGGGCGTTCTGCTGCGCGGACTGGGGCTGACGCTGCTGCTGCTGATCGGCTTCTATGCGGGCTTTGTCGGGCTGGTGCAGTGGCTCACGCCGGAGAGTTTCACATTGCCCTGGATCGGCGAGATCACCTTTGTCGACGATCTGCTTTCGGGCGCGGCGGTGCTGGGGGTCACGCTGCTCTCGGTCTTCCTGATGGTGCCGGTCGCGGCGGCCTTCACGGGAATATTTCTCGACCAGGTGGCCGACGCGGTGGAGGCGCGCCACTATGCCCATCTGCCACCCGCCGGGGGCGCGCCGCTGGGCGACCAGATCCGGGATGCGCTGCGCTTCCTGCTGATCATGCTGGCCGCCAATGCGGTGGCGCTGATCATCTATCTGCTCTCCACGGTGCTGGCCCCGGTGATCTTCTGGCTGGTCAACGGCTATCTGCTGGGGGTGGAGTATTTCCAGCTCGTCGCGATCCGGCGGCTGGGCGAACGCGCGGCGCGCGCGCTGCGCCGCAAGCACATGGTGTCGATCTGGGCGGCAGGCGTCCTTATGGCGATCCCGCTGACCGTGCCGGTGCTCAACCTGATCGTGCCACTGGTGGGCGTGGCGGCCTTCACCCATATCTACCACGCATTGGTGGGCGACGACCGGCCCTGACGCTGCGGGAGCGCGGCCCGGTCAGTAGTGGCCGTCGCCGTAGCGGCCGAAGACGTCGATATCCTGGATCGTGATGATCTCGGCCATGATCACCGCGCAGGCGATTGCCCAGAGCACTACCGTCACGGCCGTCACCCACAGGAAGCGGCGCTTCATGTCGATGTGCGCCGGGGCCGAGGCCGGGGTGCCCGGCTCCACATGGCCATCCTCGGACTGGCTGGTGATTCGGACCTGCAGCGCGATGAAGAGGCACAGGAACCATATCACCGCGAAAAGCACGATTGCGCCGGTGATGGTCATGGCTCAGACCTCCTCCAGTTCGACCAGCGTGCCGGTGAAATCCTTGGGATGCAGGAACAGCACCGGCTTGCCATGCGCCCCGGTCCTGGGCTCGCCCGAGCCCAGCACGCGGGCGCCCGCCGCCAGCAGCCGGTCGCGCGCGGCGCGGATATCCTCGACCTCGTAGCAGATGTGGTGGATGCCGCCCGCAGGGTTTTTCTCGAGGAAGCCCTTGATCGGGCTCGCCTCGCCCAGCGGGTGCAAAAGCTCGATCTTGGTGTTGGGCAGTTCGATGAAGACGACCGTGACACCGTGTTCGGGTTCGTCCTGCGGCGTGCCGACGCGGGCGCCCAGCGTGTCGCGATACTGCGCGCTGGCGGCTTCGAGGTCTGGCACGGCGATGGCGACGTGGTTGAGGCGGCCGATCATCGGGATCTCCCTAGGCTGGACATGGCGCCGATCTAGCCCGCTCGCGGGGCGCGGGCAAGGCGGGGATTGGCCGCAGGCGCTCCGTTAACGCGGCATTAGGCATGACCGGGTGAGGCTGATGCCACGAACACGCTTCAAAAGGATCCGGATCATGGATGACTTTCCCGAATTCCACCGCCCGCGGGCCAACGCTGCGCGCCCGCTCGCCGGGCTCACCGTTCTCCTGGTCGAGGACAGCCGCTTCGCGTCCGAGGCCGTGCGTCTGCTCTGCCTGGCCAGCGGCGCGCGCATCCGCCGGGCCGATTGCCTGAAGGCCGCGCGCCGGCATCTGGGGACATACTTTCCCGCGGTGGCGATCGTCGATCTGGGGCTGCCCGACGGCTCGGGCCTCGATCTCATTGCCGAGATGGACAGTGCCACGCCGCGCGTGCCGGTGATCCTGGCCACAAGCGGCGAAGACGCGGCCAGCCACCTGGCCATCGCGGCCGGTGCCGACGGGTTCCTGGCCAAGCCCCTGGCGGGGATCGCCGGATTCCAGCAGGCGGTGTTGTCGCGGCTGCCGGGCGCGGCGGCGCCGGCGGGGCCACGCCCGGTTCCGAAGGGGCGGGTCTGTCCGGAAGGGCTGACCTATCGCGAGGATCTGGAACAGGCGGCCCGGCGTCTGGCCGGCGGCACCCCGCGTGAGTTGGCCTATACCCTGCAATTCCTGCGCAGTGTGGCCGGGGCGGCTGGCGACGTGACGCTTCAGTTCAGCACCCGCACGGCGGAGGCGCAGGTGCAATCGGGCACGCCGCGCGGCGCCGCGCTGCGCAGGCTGCGCGCGGATATTTCGGAACGGTTGATGTCCCAGGCGTCAATCTGACGGCGTGGGCGGGTCGGCCCGTCAGCCGGTCTTGCGCTTGCGTGGGGCGGATTTCGCGCCTGACTTCGCCCCGGATTTCGCGCCCGACTTCGCGCCGCGCCCGCCCTTGCCGCCCTTGGCCGCCTTCTCGGCGATCAGCGCCACGGCCTCGTCCATGGTGACGGCGGCGGGGTCGGTCTCCTTCGGCAGGGTCGCGTTGATCTTGCCCCATTTCACATAAGGCCCGTAGCGGCCGTCCATGACATTGACCGGACCGCCTTCGGACGGGTGCTCGCCCAACTCGCGCAGCGGCGCCGCCGACGCCCGTCCGCGCCCGCCGCGCGCGGCCTTCTGCGCCAGAAGCTCCACTGCGCGGTTCATGCCCACGGTGAAGACCTCGGCCGTTTCGGGCAGGTTGGCATAAGTCTTGCCGTGCCGCACATAGGGCCCGTAGCGCCCGATCCCGGCCTCCACCGGCTCGCCGTCATCCGGGTGCGGACCGATCGCGCGAGGCAGGTCGAGCAACTTCAGCGCGTAGGCCAGGTCGACGGCATCGGTCTCGACGCCCTTGGGGAGCGAGGCGCGCGGCGGTTTGGGATCTTCCTCGCTGGCCTCGCCACGCTGCACATATGGCCCGAAGCGGCCCTTGCGCAGCGACACGGGCAGGCCGTTCTCGTCATGGCCAAGCAGCTTGCCGTCCGGGCCGATCGCCCCGTCATCCTCGCCGCCGGGTACCGAGAGCGGCCGCGTGTAGCGGCATTCGGGATAGTTCGAGCAGCCGATGAAGGCACCGCCCGAGCGCGCCGTCTTCAGGCTCAGCCGCCCGGCGCCGCAATGCGGGCAGAGCCGCGGATCGCCGCCATCCTCGCGCGGTGGGAAGAGATGCGGGGCCAGCACCTCGTTGATGGTCTCCAGCACCTCGGTGATGCGCAGCTCAGACGTCTCCGCGATCGCGGCGGAGAAATCGCGCCAGAAGCGGTCCAGAACCTCCTTCCAGTCCTTGTCGCCGGCCGAGACGCGGTCCAGGTCCTCTTCGAGTTCCGCGGTAAAGTCGTAGCCCACGTATTTGCGGAAATAATTGATCAGGAAGATCGTCACCAGCCGCCCCTTGTCCTCGGGGATCAGGCGGTTCTTCTCCTTCGTGACATAGCCGCGGTCCTGGATCGTGGTGACGATCGAGGCATAGGTCGAGGGCCGGCCGATGCCCAGCTCCTCCATCCTCTTGACCAGCGTCGCCTCGGTATAACGCGGCGGCGGCTGGGTGAAATGCTGCTGGGCCAGCACCGCGTCCTCGCCGGCCAGCACCGCGTTGGGCTCCCGCCGCAACTCGCTTTCGGTCTCGACGACTGCCTCACCGCCCTCGGTGAGCTTCGCGAAGGCTGCGCGCTGGCCGCCCGCGACCAGCGGCGCCGGGTCGCCCTGCGCGATCTGCGGCAGGCGCCGGTCGTCATCGCCGCCCGCATCGTCGCGGCCTTCCTCGTAGACCTTCATGAACCCGTCGAAGAGCACCACCTGCCCGGTCGCGCGCAGCCCGACCTGGCCGTCGTCCGAGCCGACCTCCACCGTGGTGCGTTCCAGCCTCGCGGCCTCCATCTGGCTGGCGATGCTGCGCTTCCAGATCAGGTCGTAGAGCTTGCGCTGGTCGCTCTCCAGCCGCGCCAGCTTCGACGGGTCGCGGTCCATGTCGGTGGGGCGGATGCATTCATGCGCTTCCTGCGCGTTCTTGGCCTTGTTCTTGTACATGCGCGGCGATTTGGGCAGGTAGCTGTCGCCCCAGCGCGCCTTGATGGCGTCGCGCGCGGCCATCACTGCCTCGGGCGCCATGTCGATGCCGTCGGTCCGCATATAGGTGATGTAGCCGGCCTCATAGAGCCGCTGCGCCGCCGACATCGCCTGCTTGGCGCCCATGCCGAACTTGCGGCTGGCCTCCTGCTGGAGCGTCGAGGTCATGAAGGGCGCGGCGGGGTTGCGGCTGCCCGGCTTGGCCTCCACCGAGGTGACGGAGAGCGCGCGCGAGGTGACCGCCTGCACGGCCAGTTCCGCCGACTCGCGGCTGGCGATGTCGAATTTCTCCAGCTTCCTGCCGGCCAGCGTGACCAGGCGGGCCTCGTAATCCTGGCCGCGCGGGGTGCGCAGCGTCGCGGCGACCGACCAGTATTCCTTCGGGTTGAACGCCTCGATCTCCATCTCGCGCTCGACGATCAGCCGCAGGCAGACCGATTGCACCCGGCCCGCCGATTTCGACCCCGGCAGCTTGCGCCAGAGCACCGGCGAGAGGTTGAAGCCCACCAGATAATCAAGCGCCCGGCGCGCCAGATAGGCTTCCACCAGCGGCGCGTCGATCTGGCGCGGGTTCTTCATCGCCTCGGTCACGGCGGATTCCGTGATCGCGTTGAACACCACGCGCGAGACGGGCGTGTCCTTCTTGAGCGCCTTGCGCTTGCGCAGCGCCTCCTCCAGGTGCCAGGAAATCGCCTCGCCCTCGCGGTCGGGGTCGGTGGCGAGGATCAGGTTGGGGTCGTTCTTGAGCGCCTCGGCGATGGCGCGCACATGTTTCGCGCTGTCGCGGCCGATCTCCCATTTCATGTCGAAACCGTGTTCGGGATCGACCGATCCGTCCTTGGGTGGTAGGTCGCGGACATGGCCGTAGGAGGCCAGAACGGTGTAGTCGCTGCCCAGATACTTGTTGATCGTCTTCGCTTTTGCGGGGGATTCGACGACAACGACTGGCATGCAGCAAACCTCATCTGTTCAGGTGGGGACCCGTGGCGGGCGAAAATGGCGTCTTTGGGGGGATTGTCAATGGCACTTGCGCGCCGCCTGCCATTTGGCCGGCCGGTCCGGGGCGGTCCGCCCGCGCGTCGGGTGCCGGCGCGGACATGGCCGCCCGCGGGGCCGCCGAGGGTGTCAGACCGCCAACGCCAGCATCCCGCCGGCGCGCCGCGCAACCTTGCCGTCGAGTTCCAGTGTGACCAGTTCGCGGGCCACGTCGCGGGCGGGCAGCGCGAGGTCGCGGATAAGCTGATCCTCGGGGATCGGCGTGGCGCTGAGCAGCGCCAGGATGCGCCTGCCCATGTCGGCGCCGCCGCCCGGGCCGGGCCGGGCCGGGCTCTGCGGCGCGACCTGCCGC
Source organism: Maritimibacter sp. 55A14 (assembly GCF_003122205.1). Classification (GTDB taxonomy): domain Bacteria; phylum Pseudomonadota; class Alphaproteobacteria; order Rhodobacterales; family Rhodobacteraceae; genus QEYE01. The sequence continues at coordinate 120,824 of NZ_QEYE01000005.1, read as the reverse complement.
GCGGCGGCGGGAGCCTGCCGCGCGGGTTCCGGCACAGCGGGCGCCAGCGCCTCGGGTGCGATCCGGGCCAGCGCTTCGGCCACGTCGCCGGCGTTGCGCACCAGAGTCGCGCCGTCGCGGATCAGCATGTTGCAGCCGGCGCCGCGCGCGTCCATCGGGTGTCCGGGCACGGCCATCACCTCGCGCCCCTGGTCGAGCGCGGTGCGCGCAGTGATCAGGCTGCCCGACCGGGCGGCGCCCTCGACCACGACGATCCCTTGCGCCAGGCCCGACACGATGCGGTTGCGGCGCGGGAAGTCGCGCGCCTGCGGGTGATAGCCGACCGGGCGTTCCGACAGGCGCAGCCCGTCGCGCGCGATATCGGCGGCGAGCCCGGTATTCTCGACCGGATAGATCTGGTCCACCCCGCCGGCCATGACGGCCACGGTCCCGGTCTTCAGGCTGGCCAGATGCGCGGCCGTGTCGATACCGCGCGCCAGCCCGGAGACGGTGACGAAACCGGCCTCCGCCAGTCCCGCGGCCAGCGACCGCGCCATCCGCGTCCCCAGGCTCGAGGCGTTGCGCGCGCCCACCAGCGCCACCATCGGCCGGCGCGCCAGCCCCACATGGCCCAGTGCCCAGAGCACCGGCGGCGCGTCGGCGATATCGGCCAGCGCGGCGGGATAGTCGGGCTCACCCAGGCAGAGCAGCCGCGCGCCGCAGCGCATCCCGGCCTCGAACTCGCGGCGGGCGGCGTCGGCGGGGCAGGGGGTGTAGCGGTCCATGCCCGCATCCGCGGCCACGGCAGGCAGCGCGTCGAGCGCGGCCTCGGCGTCGCCATGTTCGGCCATCAGGCGCTGGAAGGTCTGCGGTCCCACCCGGCGTGAGCGGATCAGGCGCAGCCAGGCGATGCGGCCCTCGGCGGTGCCGGGCGGGATCGGTTTTGGCATGTCTTCTGTCTCCAGGGTCGGAAGACAGGATTGCCGCGAGTCGGTTAACGCATCGTGAATCGGACACCGGCGGGACGGTCAGGCGCGGCGCGCCTGACGTCATGCCGCCGCGCCGCCCACAGTCAGCCCGCCGATCAGCAGCGTCGGCTGGCCCACGCCCACCGGCACCCATTGTCCGGCCTTGCCGCAATTGCCGATGCCGGGATCGAGCGCCATATCGCTGCCGATGGCGCGGATCTGCTGCAACGCGGTCGCGCCGTCGCCGATCAGCGTCGCACCCCTGACCGGCGCGCCCACTTTGCCGTTCTGCACCCGGTAGGCCTCGGTGCAGGAGAAGACGAACTTTCCGTTGGTGATGTCCACCTGGCCACCGCCGAAGCCGACCGCATAGATCCCGTCCTTCAACTCCGCCAGAACCTCGTCGCGGGTGGCCTCGCCGCCCAGCATGTAGGTGTTGGTCATCCGCGGCATCGGGGTATGGGCGAAGCTTTCGCGGCGGCCGTTGCCGGTGGGCTCAACGCCCATCAGCCGGGCGTTCTGCCGGTCCTGCATATAACCCACCAGAACCCCGTCCTCGATCAACACGTTGCGCCGCGAGGGCGTGCCCTCGTCGTCCACGCTCAGCGAGCCGCGCCGGTCGGGCAGGGTGCCGTCGTCGAGCACAGTCACGCCCTTCGCCGCGATCCGGCTGCCCATCAGCCCGGCGAAGGCCGAGGTCTTCTTGCGGTTGAAATCGCCCTCCAGCCCGTGGCCGATCGCCTCGTGCAGCAGAATGCCGGGCCAGCCCGCACCCAGCACCACGTCCATCACGCCCGCCGGGGCGGGTTCGGCGCGCAGGTTGACCAGCGCGATGCGCAGCGCCTCGCGCGCGATCCCCTGCCAATGATCCGGCGCGATCAGCCCGGCCAGCCCGAAGCGCCCGCCGCCGCCGGCGCTGCCGCTCTCGCGCCGGCCGTTCTCCTCCACGATGACCGACAGGTTGAGCCGCGCCATCGGGCGCGTGTCGCGGACATGGCCGCCCTCGGGGCGCAGGATATGCACCTCCTGAAGCGAGGCCGCGAGGCTGGCCGAGACCTGCACCACCCGCGGGTCGAGATCGCGCAGGAAGGCGTCCATCTCGCGCAGGGTCTCGACCTTGGCGGGGAAGGCGGCATCGGCCATCGGGTCGGCATCGGAATAGAGATGCCGGTTGGTGGCCGGCGGCGGCGGGGCGAGCCGCCCGCCGCCCGCGCCGACCGCCAGGCGCGCGGTCTCGGCCGCGCGGGTCAGGGCGCGCTCGGATATCTCGGTGGAATGCGCGTAGCCGGCGGCCTCACCCCGCACGGCGCGCAGGCCGAACCCCTCGGAGGCGTCGAAACTCGCAGTCTTCAGGCGGCCGTCGTCGAAGGCCAGATGCTCCGACCGGCGGCGTTCCAGGAACAGCTCCCCATCATCGGCGCCGGCCACCGCATCGCGCAGAATGGCCGCGGCACGCCCCTCGTCGAGCGCGTCGCGGAAGGGACGAAATGTCTCAGTTTCGGCTGTCTGGGGCATCTTTCCCTTTCTTCACAACAGGATGGCTGATTTGACATAGATCAAACCGGAGGGCAGGAACGCCTTGTCTCCATGTCCCTAATATGGTTTTTCAGAAAGCGGACACAACGGGGATTCCGTGCGCGCGGCGCCGGGGCCCGCAACCGGCCAGACAGCCGCGATGCAAGACAGGACAAAACGCGATGAAACTGACTTCCCTTCTATCCGGCCTGACCGCCGCCGCATCGGCCAGCCTCGTCACCGGCATGGCCCACGCTCAGGAGACGTTCGAGGGTCTGGAGACGGTGGGCAAGCCGCATCCGAAAGGCATCGGCTTCCAGCCAGCGGCGACCGAGATTGCGCGCGATCTGCACTGGCTCGACGGTATGCTGCTGTGGATCATCACGCCGATCTGCCTTTTCGTTCTGCTGCTGATCGCCATCGTGATCCTGCGCTACAACCGCCGCGCCAACCCCAATCCGGCGAGCTTCACGCACCATTCGTTGATCGAGGTGACATGGACCCTGGTGCCGATCCTGATCCTGGTTTTCATCGGCGCCTTTTCGCTGCCGGTCCTGTTCAAGCAGCAGATAATTCCCGAGGCCGACATCACCATCAAGGCAATCGGAAACCAGTGGTATTGGGACTACGAATATGTGGACGATGATTTCGGCTTCTCCAGCTTCATGCTGGCCAAGGAAGACCTGGCCGAATACGGCTTTGCCGAGGACGAGTACCTGCTGGCGACCGATACCGCCGTGGTGTTGCCGGTCAACAAGACCGTGGTGGTTCAGGTCACCGGCGCCGACGTGATCCATGCCTGGACCGTCCCCGCCTTCGGCGTAAAGCAGGACGCCGTGCCGGGCCGCCTGGCGGAGTTGTGGTTCAAGCCGGAACGCGAGGGCGTCTATTTCGGCCAGTGCTCGGAGTTGTGCGGCAAGGACCATTCCTACATGCCGATTACCGTCAAGGTGGTCAGCCAGGAACAATATGACGCCTGGCGCGAAACGGCGATGGCCAAGTACGGCGACGGCGCGGCCAGCGTCAAGGTGGCGGCGAACGACTGAGACGGCCGTCCGGCGGTCCGGGCCGTTTCCGGCAAGCCGCCTGACCCGGAGGACAGATGAGCGATACGAGCACCATTCAGGGCACGGCCGCGGGCGCGCAGGAAGCGCAGTTCGGCGACTATTTCGCGCTCCTGAAGCCGCGGGTGATGTCGCTGGTCGTCTTCACCGCGCTGGCCGGGCTTTTCGTCGCGCCGGTGGCGGTCCATCCGTTGCTGGCGGCGGCGTCGATCCTCTTCATCGCCATCGGCGCAGGCGCGTCGGGCGCGCTCAACATGTGGTGGGACGCGGATATCGACGCGGTGATGAAACGCACGGCGCGCCGCCCCGTGCCCGCCGGACGCATCAGCGGCGAGGCCGCCCGCGATGTCGGGCTGGGCCTGTCGATCCTGTCGGTGATGATGCTGGGGCTTTCCGCCAACCCGATGGCCGCGGCGCTGCTGGCCTTCACCATCTTCTTCTACGCCGTGATCTATACCATGTGGCTGAAGCGCGCGACGCCGCAGAACATCGTCATCGGCGGTGCCGCCGGGGCGTTTCCGCCGATGATCGGCTGGGTCGTGGCCACCGGCCATGTCAGCCTGGAGGCGGCGTTGATGTTTGCGCTCATCTTCATATGGACGCCGCCGCATTTCTGGGCGCTCGCGCTGTTCATGAAGGATGACTATTCCAAGGCCGGCGTGCCGATGCTGACTGTCACTCATGGCCGCAGGGTGACCCGGCGGCAAGTGCTGGTTTACACGCTCCTGCTGGCGGCGCTCGCGCTGGGCATCGCCTTCAGCGCCATCGGCGGGCCGGTTTTCCTGGCCACGGCGCTGGTTCTCAACGCGCGCTTCGTGCTTGGCGCGCTCCGGCTCTGGCGGCGCGACGAAGTGCAGGCCGGGGCCGATGGCTACCGCGCCGAGAAGCGCTTCTTCCGGCAGTCGCTCTATTATCTCTTCCTGCATTTCCTGGCGCTGATGGCCGAAGCGGGCCTCGACCGCGCGGGCGTCACGCTGGTGGAGGGCTGGTGATGGCGCTCGGCCGGGACCATGAGCTTCACACGCGGCGGCGGTCGCGCAATCTGGGCGTCGGTCTCGTGCTGGGCGCCTTCGTGCTGATCGTCTTCGGCATCACCATCGCGAAACTGTCGAGCGGGCAGATGATGGAAGCCTTCGATCACACCATCCGCCCTTCGCTTGCGGAGCAGGACAAATGACCGGGCAGAGGAAGACCGTCTACTCGCTTCTCGCCGTCCTGGCGGTGATGGGCTCGCTCTCGGCGGCGGCGGTGCCACTCTATAACTGGTTCTGCCGCGTCACCGGCTACGGCGGGGAGACCAACACCGCGGTGGCGGCCCCGGAAAAGGCGCTGGACCAGACGATCACCGTGCGCTTCGACGCCTCGCTGGAAAGCGGCATGCCCTGGCAATTCCGTCCGATGCAAAAGGAAATGACCCTGAAAATCGGCGAGGAGGGGCTGGCCTTCTACGAGGCCTACAACCCCACCGACCGCCGCGTCGCGGGCACCGCGAGTTACAATGTCGCGCCCTTCTCGGCGGGCTACTACTTCTCCAAGATCGAGTGTTTCTGCTTCACCGAGCAGGTTCTGGAGCCCGGCGAGCGGGTGCAGATGCCGGTGAGCTTCTATGTCGATCCGGGCATCGTGGACGACCGCGAGGCGAAATACGCCCACACGATCACGCTGAGCTATACCTTCCACGAGACCGACCTGCCGCAATCGCAGGCCGGACTCCAACAAGACGAAAAGCAGTCTGAAAAGACCGTGCCAACCGAGGGATAAACCAATGGCGCATGAAAAGAACCACGACTACCACATTCTGAACCCCAGCATCTGGCCCTTCATGGGCGCGGTCGGGGCGTTCACCATGCTCTTCGGCGCGGTGCTGTTTTTCCAGTGGCTGGACTTGCCTGATGGCGCTCCGGCGACACCGGGTGCCAATCCCTGGGTGTTCCTGATCGGGCTGCTTCTGGTGCTCTACGTCATGTTCGCCTGGTGGTCGGATGTGGTGGCCGAAAGCCATGCCGGCGATCACACCCCGGTGGTGCGCATCAGCCTGCGCTACGGCTTCATCATGTTTATCATGTCCGAGGTGATGTTCTTCGCGGCCTGGTTCTGGACCTTCTTCAAGCACGCGCTCTATCCGATGAACCCCGACGGGCTGAGCCCCGGCGTGGACGGTGTCTGGCCGCCGGCCGGGATCGAGACATTCGACCCCTGGCACCTGCCGCTGATCAACACGCTGATCCTGCTCTGCTCGGGCGCGGCGGCGACCTGGGCGCACCACGCGCTGGTGCATGAGAACAACCGCAAGGACCTGGCCAACGGGCTGATCCTGGCGATCGTTCTGGGCGTGATCTTCACGCTGTTCCAGGCCTATGAATACAGCCATGCGGCCTTCGGCTTCTCCGGCAATATCTACGGGGCCAGCTTCTTCATGGCGACGGGCTTCCACGGCGCCCATGTCATCATCGGCACGGTCTTCCTGACCGTCTGCCTGGTGCGGGCTCTGAACGGCCATTTCACGCCGCAGCAGCACATCGGGTTCGAGGCCGCCGCCTGGTACTGGCACTTCGTCGATGTGGTGTGGCTCTTCCTCTTCGCCGCGATCTACGTCTGGGGCGGCTGATCCGGCACCGGGGACTCGGGAATTTCATGCGCGGGGCCGGCAGGCCCCGCGCTTTTCGATTGGGGGCGTGACATGCGGATGCGGATGATCCTGCCGACGATCTTCGGGCTGGCGGGTTTTGCCGTGCTGATGGCGCTGGGCATCTGGCAAATGCAGCGGCTTGCCTGGAAGGAAAGCGTGCTGGCGGAGATGCGCGCGGCGATGACCGCGGCGCCGGTGGCGCTGCCCGACGGGCCGGATGCGGCGGCGCACAACTATCTTCCGGTCCGCGCGTCCGGGCGGATCGGCGAAGGCGCGATTCGCATTCTGGGCTCACGCAGGCTGGTCGGGCCGGGCTACCGGCTGATCTCGGCCTTCGAGACCGGCGGCCGGCGCATCCTGCTCGACCGCGGCTTCGTGGCGCAGGCACGGGGCGACGCGCCGCTTCCCGTCCAGGACGACGTGACGGTGGCCGGCAACCTGCACTGGCCCGACGAGATCGACGCCAGCTTCACGCCGGAGCCCGATCTGGACGCCAATATCTGGTTCGCCCGCGATGTGCCCGCGATGGCCCGCCACCTGGGAACCGAACCGGTGCTGCTGGTCGCGCGCGACGAAACCGGCGACACCGGACCCGCCACGCCCTGGCCGGTGGACATGTCGGGCATCGCCAACGACCACCTGGAATACGCAATCACATGGTTCTCACTTTCCGTGCTCTGGTTGGGGATGACACTCTATCTCCTGTGGCGTATCAGACAGAGAACCGTCTGAGGACACGAGGCAAATGCGCTATATCTCCACGCGGGGCCAGGCCCCGGATCTGACCTTTTCCGAGGCCATGCTCACCGGGCTCGCGCGCGACGGCGGGCTCTACGTTCCCGCCGAGGTACCGCAGATGCCCGCGGGCGAGATCGCGGCGCTGGCAGGGTTGAGCTACGAAGAGGCCGCGTTCCGCGTGATGCGCCCCTTCGTGGGCGACAGCTTCGCGGATGCGGAGTTCGCCGAGATCATCGCGCGCGCTTATCAAGGCTTCGGCCACGACGCACGTGCGCCGCTCTGCCAGCTTGGGCCGAACCATTTCCTGCTGGAACTTTTTCACGGTCCGACGCTGGCCTTCAAGGATTTCGCGATGCAGCTCATCGGCCAGCTTTTCGAGGCCGAACTGACCCGCCGGGGTGAGCGTGTGACCATCGTGGGCGCGACTTCCGGCGATACCGGCTCGGCCGCGATCGAGGCGTTTCGGGGGCTCGCGGCGGTGGATGTCTTCATCCTCTTTCCCGACGGGCGCGTGTCGGAGGTGCAGCGCCGCCAGATGACCACGCCCACCGAGGCGAATGTCCACGCGCTGGCGCTGGCCGGCGATTTCGACGATTGCCAGGCGCGGCTGAAGGACATGTTCAATGATTTCGAATTCCGCGACGCGGTGCGGCTGGCCGGGGTCAATTCGATCAACTGGGCGCGGGTGCTGGCGCAGGTGGTCTATTACTTCACCGCCGCAGTCAGCCTGGGCGCGCCGCATCGCGCGGTCAGCTTCACCGTGCCTACCGGAAATTTCGGCGATATCTTCGCGGGCCATATTGCCCGGCGCATGGGTCTGCCGATCGAGAAGCTGGTGATCGCGACCAACCAGAACGACATCCTGCACCGTTGCCTCACCGGCGGCGCCTATCGGACCGAAGGGGTGACGCCCTCGATCAGCCCGTCGATGGATATCCAGGTCAGCTCCAATTTCGAGCGCGCGCTCTTCGATGTCTACGACCGCGACGGGCGCGCCGTGGCGCAGCTCATGGACGAGTTGAAGGCCAAGGGCGGGTTCGACGTGAGCCAGGGCGCGCTGGGCCGGCTGCGCGAGCTCTTCGCCTCCGGCCGGGCGTCGGAGGAGGAGACCCGCGCCATCATCGCGCGCGCGGCGCGGCGGATGGGCCGGACGCTCTGCCCGCATTCCGCCGTGGGCGTCAAGGTGGCCGAGGAACAGGGCATCGGCGCGACCCCGATGGTGACGCTGGCCACCGCGCATCCGGCGAAATTCCCCGACGCGGTGGAGGCCGCCACCGGCCACCGTCCCGCGCTGCCCGACCGGATGGCCGATCTCTTCGATCTGCCGGAACGGGTGACAAAGGTGCCCAATACGCTTACATCGCTGGAAGCCCTGATCCGGGAGAGGACCCAGACGTGACAGTAGAGTTCCACACGCTTTCGAACGGTTTCCGTATCGTGACCGAGCACATGCCCCCGCTGAAATCGGCGGCGCTGGGCATCTGGGTGGATGCCGGCGGCCGCCACGAGCGGGCGGAACAGAACGGCATCGCGCATTTCCTCGAACACATGGCCTTCAAGGGTACCCGGCGGCGCACCGCGCTTCAGATCGCCGAGGAGATCGAGGATGTGGGCGGCTATATCAACGCCTATACATCGCGCGAGATGACGGCTTATTACGCCCGCGTGCTGCAAGAGGACGTGCCGCTGGCGCTCGATCTGATCGCGGATATCCTGCTCAACCCGGCGATGGATCCGCGCGAGATCGAGGTGGAGCGCGGCGTCATCCTGCAAGAGATCGGGCAAGTGCTGGACACGCCCGACGACGTGGTTTTCGACTGGCTCCAGGAAGCGGCCTATCCCGGCCAGCCCATCGGGCGGTCGATCCTGGGACCGGCGGACCGGGTGCGCGGTTTCAGCCGCGACGATCTCTTCGGATTCGTGTCGGAACATTACGGCCCCGGCCAGTTGATCCTGTCGGCGGCGGGCGCGGTCGATCATGACCGTATCGTGGCCGAGGCCGAAAGGCTCTTTGGCGGGATGCCCGCGCGGCCCAAGGTTCAGGCTGAACCGGCGCGCTTCAAGGGTGGCGAGTGGCGGCGGGAGAAGCCGCTGGAGCAGGCGCATATGACGCTGGCCTTCGAGACCGCAGGCTATCGCGATCCGGCCTATTACACGGCGCAGATTTTCTCGACCGCCTTCGGCGGCGGCATGTCTTCGCGGCTCTTCCAGGAAGCGCGTGAGCGGCGCGGACTCTGCTACACGATCTTCGCGCAGGCCGGCGCCTTTGCCGATAGCGGGCTGATGACGATTTATGCGGGCACGGGGGCGGAGGACCTGGGCGCGCTGGCGGAGCTGTCGGTCGATGAGCTCAGGCGTGCGGCCACTGACATGAGCGAGGCCGAGGTCGCCCGCGCCCGTGCGCAGCTCAAGGCCGGGATGCTGATGGGGCTCGAAAGCCCCTCGTCCCGCTGCGAACGGCTGGCGCGGCTGATCTCGATCTGGAACCGGGTGCCCCCGGTGGAGGAGACCGTGGCCAGGATCGAGGCGGTCGGCCGCGACGATGTGCGCGGCTTTGCGGAAGGGCTCTGCCGATCGGCACGGGCGGCGATGGCGCTCTACGGTCCGGTGACCGGCGCGCCGGAACTGGCACGGCTGACGGAGCGTCTGGCGGCCTGATGCTGCTGCGCCGCCCGAAGGTCAGCATCGAGACCGAGCGCATGACGCTGCGCCTTCCGGCGCATCACGACCACGCGCAATGGGCGAAACTGCGGCGCGAGAGCGCGGATTTCCTGAAACCGTGGGAGCCGGTCTGGGCCACGGATCACTTCACCCGCAAATCCTTCACCAACCGGGTTTTCTGGGCGCACCGGTCGGTGGCGGGGGGTACTGCGGTGCCGCTGTTCCTGATCCGGCGAGAGGGCCAGATTCTTCTGGGCGCGATCACGCTCGACAATATCCGCCGCGGACCGGCGCAATCCGGCACGCTGGGCTACTGGATCGGCGAGCGCCACGCCCGGCGGGGCTACATGCGCGAGGCGATCGAGGCTGTGGTGCATTACGCTTTCACCGAGCTCGACCTGAGCCGTGTTGAGGCCGCCTGCCTGCCCGAGAACCTGGCCTCGCGCGGGGTGCTGGAGAAATCCGGCTTCAAGTATGAGGGCGTGGCGCAAAGTTATCTCCAGATCAACGGGCGCTGGCGCAACCATGTGCTCTATGCCAGCCTGCGCCGCGACCGGCGCGGGCGCACCGGAGCGGGCTGAGACGCATGCACGCCGTCCCGCAGACGGCATCCGGCGGCGGGCGCGGGATCATGAGTATTTTCGGAAAGGCGAAGCCGCAGGTCGGGCGTGACTCGGGGACGGGCCGCGCTATGATCCGGGACGAGAAAGGAGCGCGAGCCATGATCCGCCTTGCCCTTGCCGCCTGCCTTGCCTTTCTGCTCCCCGCCGGCGTTGCGGCGCAGACGCGCCAGAGCCATTGCGTCGCGCTTGCCGATGCCGCGCCCGGTATCGTCTATCTCCATCATTCCGCCTTCGGCGCGCCCTTGGGGCGTGACCGGGTGAGGCTGAACTATGTGGGTCATGCGACCTTCGTGCTGGAGACGCCGGAGGGTATCGTCGCGGCCACAGACTATACCGGCACGCTGGGCTATGGCGACATAGTACCCGATGTCGTGACCATGAACATCGCGCATTCCAGCCACTGGACGTCGAGCCCCGATCCGCGCATTCCCAACGTCCTGCAGGGCTGGGACGTGGCCGGGGAGCCGACGCTGCACCATCTGGAACTGGGCGATCTGCTGGTGCGCAACGTGCCCACCGATATCCGCGGCGGATTCGAGGGGCGGCGCAACAACGGCAACTCGATCTTCGTCTTCGAGGTGGCGGGGCTTTGCATCGGTCATCTGGGGCATCTCCATCACGAGCCCAGCCCCGAGCAATACGCCGCACTGGGCCGGCTCGACGTGGTGATGGCGCCCGTGGATGGCGGCTTCACGATGGCACAGGAGGCGATGATCCGCGTGCTGGGCGAATTGCGCGCCTCGGTCGTGCTGCCCATGCACTGGTTCGGTGAGAGCAACCTGCGGCGCTTCCTGGCCGGCATGGAGGCGAAGTTCGAGATTGTGGAGAGCGGCGAGAGCGCGCTGGAGATATCGCTGCGCGAACTGCCGGAGCGGCCCGTGGTCCAAGTGCTGCGTCCGCACTTCTTGGCCGGGCCGCTGGAGTGACCCGCGCCCGCGACACCCGTCCCGACAGGACCGTTCCATGACGCTCGCCCCGGTGACCGAGGATTTCGCCCGCCGCCTGCGCGGGCTGCTGCCCGAGGCGGCCTTCCGCGACTACGCCCCCGGATACCGGGAGGAGCCGCGTGGGCGGTTCCACGGCGCCGAGGCGCTGCTGGTGGCGCCCGCGAGCGCCGCCGAGGTGGCGGAGGTCGTGCGCGCTTGCGCGGCGGCCCGAGTGGGGATCGTGCCGTATGGCGGGGGCACCGGGCTGGTGGGTGGCCAGATCGTGCCCGAGGGTCCGAAGCCGGTGCTTCTGTCGCTGGAGCGGATGCGTACAATCCGCGAGGTGCGTGCAGGCGAGAACACGCTGGTGGCCGAGGCGGGCGCGGTGCTGGCCGACGTGCAGCGCGCGGCGGAGGAGGCCGGGCGGCTCTTCCCGCTCTCCATTGCCTCGGAGGGCTCGGCGCGGATGGGTGGCATCCTTTCGGCCAATGCCGGGGGGGTCAATACGCTGCGCTACGGCACTGCGCGCGCGCTCTGTCTCGGGCTCGAGGCGGTACTGCCCGACGGCGCGATCTGGCACGGGTCGACGCGGCTGCGCAAGGACAATGCCGGCTATGACCTGCGCGACCTGCTGATCGGGGCGGAGGGCACGCTGGGGATCATCACCGCGGCCTCCATGAGGCTGCATCCGCGCCCGGCGGCCATGCGCGCGGGCTTCGTCGCGGTGCCCGACCCGCAGGCCGCGCTTCGGCTGCTGGCGCTGGCCGACGAGCGGCTGGGCGGCGCGGTCTCGGCCTTTGAACTGATCCACCGGCAGAGCTTCGATTTCCTGACCGAGACGATGCCCGACCTGCGCCAGCCCTTCGACGCGGCGCCGGACTGGGCGGTGCTGATGGATATCGGCGCGCCGGCGGCGCTCGACGTGGATGCGGCGCTGGAGCGGCTGGTGGAAGAGGCGACCGGGGCGGGGCTGATCCTCGACGGGGTCCTCGCACAGTCGGAGGCGCAGCGGGCCGAATTCTGGGCTCTGCGCGAGGCGATACCGGAGGCCAACCGGCGCATCGGGTCGGTCTCCTCGCACGATATCTCGGTGCCGCTGGGCGCGATCCCGGACTTCATCGAATGCGGCCGCGCGGCGGTGGCGCGGATCGGGTCCTTCCGGATCAACTGCTTCGGGCATGTAGGAGACGGCAACCTGCATTACAACGTCTTCCCGCCAAAGGGCGGTCGCCGCGCGGATCACGAGGCCGTGCGCCCGGCGATCAAGCGTGCGGTTCATGACCTGGCGCATGAGTTGGGCGGGTCGGTCGCCGCCGAGCACGGGATCGGGCGGCTCAAGGTCGAGGATCTGGAACGCTATGGCGACCCGGCCAAGCTGGCGGCGATGCGGGCGATCAAGGCCGCGCTCGACCCGGCCGGGATCATGAATCCGGGCGCGATGCTGCGCTGAACGAGCCGGGCGCGGAGGTCGAACGCCCCATCCGGGGGCGGACGGGGCGTTCTGGTCTCATATGCAAGCAGCGCCGGCCAGGTGCCGACCCTCACGGTCTAGCCCGGTTTCCTTACCAACAGGTTATCAGGCCCCGGAAAATTCGCAGAGGTGGTGGACCGACATGCCCAGCCGCGCCAGCCGGCCCCGCCCGCCCAGATCCGGCAGGTCGATGATGAAGGCGCAGCCCACGACTTCGGCCCCAAGCCGCTCGATCAGCCGGATGCCGGCCTCCGCGGTGCCGCCAGTGGCCAGAAGATCGTCGACCAGCAGCACCCGCTCGCCCGGCTCCAGCGCATCGTCGTGGATTTCCATCACCGCCTCGCCATATTCGAGCTGATATTCCTCGGCGATGGTCGGACCCGGCAGCTTGCCCTTCTTGCGCACCGGCACGAAGCCCACGGAAAGCTGGTGCGCGATCGCGCCGCCCAGGATGAAACCGCGCGCCTCCAGCCCCACGACCTTGTCGATCCGCGTGCCCGCATAGGGGTGCAGCAACTGGTCGATCGCGATGCGGAAGCCGCGCGCATCGGCGAAAAGTGTGGTGACATCGCGGAACATGATCCCGTCATGCGGGAAATCGGCGATGGTGCGGATGTAGTCCTCGACGCGTTTGGTCTTTTCCATCGGTATGTTCCGGTCCTGTCCTGTCCCCGGCCTTTTCTTTCGCCGATCCGCCGCGCGCCTGCAAGGGCTCAGCCGCCGGCGCGCTGCTGCGCCACGATCTGCGAGAGTGTCTCCACCAGCCAGAGCACCGCAAGGAAAGCCAGCACGCAGACCACCAGATTGACGAGGCTTTGCAGCAGCCGCTGCCAGCGCCGCGCCGGGTTGGGCACCACGCGCAGTTCGGGCCGCAGCAGGAAGCGGGCGGCCAGATAGGCGAAGAGCAGCGCGGCGAGCGCCCAATAGAGCGCCTCCAGAACGGGCGCGCCGTAGCTGTCGGCCAGGAATCGCACGAAGCCCACCACGATGACCCAGCGGATGACCTGGAAGACCTCGTCGGTCAGTTCCTCGATGAAACGGCCCAGCCGCGCCCGGCGGTCCTGGTCGGTCATCAGGTCGAGCCAGCGCAGCATCGCGGCGCGTCAGCCCGGCGCGCGGCGCAGGGTGGCGGTCATCACCCCCATGCCGATCAACGCCGCACCGCCCGCGCGGGTGAGGCCGGTGATGACGGCAGGCCGCCGGATCGTGGCGCGCAGCCTGTCGGCGGCCAGCGCATAGGCCAGCGCGTTGAGCGCGGCGAGTCCCACGAAAGTGGCGACGAGGACGGCGAATTGCGGGGCGAGTGGCGCGTCGAGCGTCACGAATTGCGGCACGAAGGCGATGAAGAAGGCGATGGATTTCGGGTTGAGCGCGGTGACGGCCGCGGCATGGGCAAAGACCCGGTTCGCGCTGCTGTCGCCGGGCGCCTGCGCCTCCAGTCTGCCGGCACGCGGCGCACGAAGGAGCCTGATTCCCATCCAGACCAGGTAGGCCGCGCCGATCCATTTGAGAACCGTGAAGAGCGTGGCCGAGGCGAGGACGAGGGCGCCGAGCCCTGCAAGCGAGGCCGTCATCGCGACGAGATCGCCAAGCGCCACGCCTGCGGCACAGGACAGCGCCACCTGGCGGCCCTGACTAAGCGCGTAGGAAAGCACCAGAAGAACCGTAGGGCCGGGGATCAGCAGCAGCGCCGTGGAGGCGGCGACGAAGGCGAGCCAGAGTTCGAGGGACATGAAGCCGTTCCTTATCAATGAGCCGGGTGTCAGCCCGCTGCGGTTTCGCCCAGCACCCGCCCCGCCACCGCGTCGAGTCGGGCCACGAGCGCCGGGTCGCGGGCCTCGGGCGCGGTCAGGATGGCGAAATCGAGCGCCCGGTCGCAGCCATGCGGGCAGGGGGTCCGGTCCGGTCCCAGAAGGCCCGGCAGCCCGGCGACCAGCGCCCGCGCCTTGCCCGCATTGCCGGTCAGTGTCGCGATGATGTCCGAGATGTCGACCTCGCCGTGATGCGGGTGCCAGCTGTCGTAATCGGTGATCATGGCGACCGAGGCGTAGCAGAGCTCGGCCTCTCGGGCGAGCTTGGCTTCCGGCATGTTGGTCATCCCGATCACGTCGGCGCCCCAGGCTTCGCGATACATTCGCGACTCCGCCAGGCTGGAGAATTGCGGCCCTTCCATCGCCAGATAGGTGCCGCCCCAGTGCACCGTGACCCCTGCGGCTTTCGCGGCGGCCTCGCAGGCGTCGCCCAGCCGCGGACAGGTCGGATTCGCCAGGCTCACATGGCCCACGCAGCCGCGGCCGAAAAAGCTCTTCTCGCGCGACACGGTGCGGTCGATGAATTGATCGACGATGACGAAATCGCCCGGCGCCAGCTCCTCGCGGAACGATCCGCAGGCCGAGACCGAGATCACGTCGGTCACGCCCAGGCGCTTGAGCGCGTCGATATTGGCGCGGTAGGGCACCGAGGAGGGGCTGTGCACATGCCCGCGCCCGTGCCGCGGCAGGAAGGCCATCGCCACCCCGTCGAGCGTGCCGGTCAGCACCGCGTCCGAGGGCGTGCCGAACGGGCTTTCCACCTGCCGCCATTCGGCGTCCTTCAGCCCGTCGATCTCGTAGACACCGCTGCCGCCGATCACGCCGATCATCGTTTTCATGAAATGCCTCCGCCCGGATTGCCGTCGGGCGAAGGCTAGGCGTTTCGCGGGCCGAGGGGAAGGCCCGGCAGGCCCGATCACCGGCTTGTCAGCCGGCCAGATGTGCGACCGCCTCGTCGGTGCTCCAGACGGCGTTGGCCATGTATCGGAAATTGGTCAGCGCGGCCAGATAGCCGTCGCCCTCGGGCAACATCGCGGCGGCGGTGGCGTCTTTGACCACAGCCACCTCGAACCCCTGTTCCAGAAGCTCACGCATATGGCTTTCGGTGCAGAGATTGGCCGACATGCCTGCCAGGATCACCTGGTCCACGCCCTGCTTGCGCAGTTGCAGAACCATGTCGTTCGTCTCCGGTCCGTAGACCTTGTGGGGCGAGCAGATGATCGTCTTGCCGTCGTGGATGTAGGGCTCGTACTGCGGCATCCAGTCCGCGCCGGAGCCCTCGAATCCGTCCATCGTCAGCGGACCCTCGCGGTCAAACATGCCGATCTTGTGCATCAGCTTTTCCAGCGCGCCCTCGAATTTCCAGCCATGATCGGTCGGATAGTAGTAATGCGGCGAGATCGCCACGGTGAGGCCCGCGGATTTCGCGGCCTTGAAGAGCCGCTCGATGTTGCCCACCGTTCCGTTGCGCTCCACGCTCGCGCCGACAACGCCCCAGGTCACGCCGTCTGGGCTCAGGAAGTCGATCTGCGGGTCGGTTACGACCAGCGCGGCGCGCGTGAGGTCCAGTTCCATCGTGCTGGGCGGCAGTGCGGGCTCGGCGGGGTCGGCATAGGGATCCGTCTGGGCCGCGGCGCGCTGCGTGGCGGCCAGGCCGGCGGCGGCGGCGCCGACGCCCGTGGCAAGCGCCTGGCGGCGGTTGAGATGCGGCGCGTCACGGCGGCGGTCTTCGTGGTCCGAACACATGGTCTCTCTCCATCGGGTTGTTGAACAGGTCCTATACATAGCCGGAGCCATGTGCCCCTCCGTCCGGAATACGTGCCATGAGAGTCTTTCTGCGTGCCCTGAAGGCCGATCCGTGCCAGTCATGCCCGCATGAAAGCCGTCCATGCTCCTGACAGCCCGGACCTGCTCGACCGGCTGGAAATCGTCGCCGACCCATTCGCGCTCTGCGAATTGCGTGGGGCCTGTTCGCTGGGGCTGGGCCGCGATGGCGGGGCGACGGTGCATTACGTGCTCTCCGGCTCGGGCCGGTTTCTCTTCGGCCGGGGCGAGAGCCTGCCGATCCGTGCCGGGAGCCTCGTGCTGGTGCCCGCCGGGCTCGCCCACAGCCTGCGCAACACTGGCGATACGGGGCCTGCGCGCCCGCCCGCCTGCGCGCCCGCGGAATTGCGGCTGGCCCATCACATCGCCGGGGCGGGGGCCGCCGGTCCGGACCGGATGGTCGCGATTTGCGCCCATGCCACCGTCTCGCTGCGCGGCACCTACGGGATCGTCGACCTGCTGCGCGCCCCGATCCACTCCAATGCCGACGAGGCACCGGGGCTTGCGGCGGGGGTCGAGGCACTGCTGGCGGAGCTTGCAGATCCGGCGCCGGGCAGCCGGGCGATGATCCGGGCGCTACTGCTGCAATGCGTGATCCGGCTCTTCCGCGCGCGCCTCCGTGCCGGCGATCCGGTGATGCGCTGGATGCCGCTTCTGGCCGATTCGCGCCTCCGCCCGGCGCTCGACGCGCTCCTCGCCGATCCCGGCGCGCCGCACGGGATCGAGAGCCTTGCCGCCCGCGCGGGCATGAGCCGGTCGAGCTTCGCGGCACGGTTTGCGGCACTCCACGGCACGGGGCCAATGGAGTTCCTGCGCGCCCTGCGCCTGGCGCGCGCGGCCAGCCTGCTGATCGCAGGCTCCGAGCCTGTGGACCGGGTGGCGCAGCGCGTCGGTTTCGCCTCGCGCAGCGCGTTCACCCGCGCCTTCACCGCCCATCACGGCGTCTCGCCCGCCGCAATGCGCCGCGCCGCAGGCGGGGTGGGGTCATAGTTCGTGCAGATACGCCTCGGGATCGCGCAGGCTGAAGCTTCCGTAATAGCTGCCGGCACCCGCATCCTCGAGTTCGAAATCTTGATAGCGCGCCAGTATCTCGTCGTATTTCTCGTCCAGAACGGTGTTTCCGGCCTCCAGGTGTGTCACGCAGCCCAGCCCGGTCTTGTGCGCCGGGAGAATGTCGATCTTCAGATCCGGTCGGTACTCCATCAGCACCGCCATCACCTTCCAGACATCGCCCGTCCAGGGGCGGCGCAGCTTCTCGTAATAGGCGGTGTCGCGCGTCGTCATGGCATAGTTGAACGGGCAGACATCATGCAGGCAGATGATCCCGTCGCGGCCCATTGTCTTCTCGGCATTCATGAAGTCGCGCAGCGCGAACTCGAAGAGGTGAAGCCCGTCGATGAAGGCCAGATCGGGGCGGATGCCGGCTTTCTGCAGAAAGCCGCTGGCGAAGAAATCGTCGCTCGTCATCTGCATGAAATGCATCTGCGGCGCGCCGTTGAAGACCGGGGCTTTGATCGCGAAAAACGGGTCCACGGCGACGAAATTGCATTTGCGCTGCGCGATCGAGGTGCCGCTGCGCGAGCCGATCTCGAGATACCAGTCGATCCCGCGCCGCGCCTCGATGGCGCCCAGCACCTCGGTATAGCGCATCCCGTCGATCTTCGGGAAATCGGGATGCTGTTCATGCCCGGGTTTGGG
This sequence comes from Maritimibacter sp. 55A14, assembly GCF_003122205.1. GTDB lineage: Bacteria > Pseudomonadota > Alphaproteobacteria > Rhodobacterales > Rhodobacteraceae > QEYE01. The sequence continues at coordinate 102,917 of NZ_QEYE01000005.1, read as the reverse complement.
CCGTCCTAGTCTCATTGCGCCTTCACTCCCAGTTCCGCGAGGATGTCCTCGATCTGAGCGGCGAGCGCCGGGGCGCTCACCCTCTCTGCGACCGAGGCCATGACCTGCAATCCGCGCCGCCATTCCGGCCCGCCGAAATCGTCCTTCGCCCGCGCCAGCGTCTCCAGTATCTCCACCTCGCCACTGCCCTCGATCAGATAGGGATAGTCCGGGCCGAGGAACTCCACCGCGTCCGGGGCCTGGCGGTTGACGATGATGTTGGACTTGCAGAGCGCGGCGTTGAACCCCTTGGTGAAGGGCTTGATGACCTTGCTGTCGGGCACGTCTTCCCGGCGCACGCCATAATGGAAATTGAACTCCGGCAGGCGGACGATCTGCCGGGCCATCTTGCGGGTCGTGTCGGCCTCCAGAAAGGTCACCTCCTTCAGGATCGCTTCGCTCAGACAGGTCACCTTGCGGTGGCCGCAATAGACCGCGCGGAACGAGTCCGGCCCGCCGAACGCCATGCCGTAGAGCCGGGCGTCGGGATTGTGGAGCAGCAGCATCGCCTTGCCGCCGATCATCGGGCGCTCGGCCTGTATCGCTTCCAGCGCCGCCTTCTGCGCATGCGAGGTGCAGATATGGATATCGGCCCCCGCTGTCGCGATAGTGCTCAGGTCGCGGTCCACATGGTCGAAACAGACGCCCGCCGCCTTACGCTGAAGCCGCAGCGCGTTTTCGGGCGACAGATCGCGGGTGCAGAACTTGGTGACGAAATAGACGCCGCCCGGTGGCTGTTGCGCCACCCAGGCCCGCTGCAGACCCGGAACCAGCCCGGAGGGCATGGCCAAAAGACCGAACTCGTACCTCCCGTCAAGCTGCGACTGCGCGATCTGGCAGAGCTGATGGGCACGCATCATCGTGCTCCCGCGTTTCAGCTTGGTACGCGTGTAGACGAAGTGAATTTTCTGCTTGTTCGGCAAATGAAACCGTATCCGTCACCCTATGCGGGCAACATATGCCAACTCCGCGGCAGCCTGTCGATAGAAAAGCCGGCCCGGCCGGGCGCGACCCGTTCAGCCCTCGCCCGGCCGGCTCAGGCTGAACACCTCGCGCACCACGGTGTAGTCGCGGTAGCCCAGCCGCGACAGTGGGTTGAACCGGGTGATGTCGAAAATGCCGTCCACCAGGCAATTGTCGCGCAGATGCACGCCCGTTACCTCGCCGAAGACCACGAAATTCGCCTCGCCTCTCAGCTTCACGATCTGGGTGACGCGGCATTCCAGATTGGCCGGCGCATCGGCGACCCGCGAACAGGGGATCGTCTCGCATTCGGCGCGGGTGATGCCGGCCAGTTCGAACTCGTCGGTATCGCCGTCATAGGCTCCCGAGGTCAGGTTCATCGCCTCCTTCGCGGCCTCCTCCACAATATTGACGCAGAAGACGCCCGCCGCCTCGATATTCGCGACGCTGTCCTTGGTGTGCCCGCGATCCTCCTTGGCGGAGGTGGAGGCAAACATCACCTGCGGCGGCACATAGGCCACGGCGTTGAAAAAGGAATAGGGCGCCAGGTTCTCCCGCCCGTCGGTCCCGCGGGTGGAGATCCAGCCGATCGGGCGCGGCGTGACCACGGCGTTGAACGGGTTGTGCGGCAAACCGTGGCCATCGGCGGGACGGTAGAACATGAAGCGGCTCCTTTTGATATTTGCCCAAGACCTAGCGCGCGTGCTAGGGGCGTTGCCAGTCAAAAACACAATCTCCCGGGGGCAGGGTGGTCCGGCTGCATCAGGAAACGCCAGAAGACTGGTGGGAGGTCGAGGCGCTCTATGACCTCAGCTTCGCGCCGGGGCGCGAAGCGCTCTCCTCCTACCGGCTGCGCGAGGGCGTGGCGCCGGTGGCGGGGCTCTGCCTGGTGGCGCGCGACGAGTATGACGCGGTGGGCGGTGCGATCCGTTGCTGGCCGGTGCGCGTAGGCGGCCGGCCGGTGCTCCTGCTGGGCCCAGTCGCGGTGCACCCCACGCGCCAGGGCGAGGGGCTGGGCGCGCTCCTCATCCGCGAGAGCCTCGCGCGCGCCCGCGCGCTGGGCTGGCACTGGGTGCTGCTGGTGGGCGACGCGCCCTATTACCGGCGCTTCGGTTTCGCCCGCGCCGAGGGCGTGGACTTCCCGCCGCCCACCAACCCCGACCGCGTCCTGATCGCCGCGTTGGACCCCGATCCCGGCCCGCCACCCCAGGGTGCGGTCGCGCCCTGGACGGGCTGACCACCCCCGGCTTTCTTCTTGCCCAAAGTATCCCGGGGTCCGGGGCAGCGCCCCGGCCTTGCCCGCGCGCAGCTTCAGCTCTGCGCGTTCAGCCACTCCATCACCGCCGGGCGCACCGATTGCACCCCCTCGGCGCGGGCCTGGTCGATGGCGGCGCGCACCTGGCTCAGATCGGCTCGCCTGAGCAGGCTCTTGACCGGCCCGATGGAAGCCGGGCGCATCGACAGCGTGCGGATCCCGATCGCCGCGAAACAGAGTGCCTCGATCGGTCGCCCGGCATCCTCGCCGCAGAAACTCAGATGCGTGCCGGTCTCCGCGCAGCGTTTGACGATCATTTCGAGCAGGTTCAAGAAGCTCACGTTCAGCGTGTCGTAGCGCTTGCGCACGCGCTCGTTCTCGCGATCGGCGGCGAAGAAGAACTGCTTGAGGTCGTTGCCGCCAATGGAGATGAAATCGGCCGTCTCGAAGAAGCAGCGCGGCGCGAAGACCATCGAGGGCGTCTCCAGCATCGCGCCGATCTCCAGCGTCTCGGGCAGGACATGGCCCAGCGCGCGCTCGCGCTCGATCTCGTCGAGCAGGAAGCGCCGGGCGTCGCCGAACTCCTGCACCTGCGCGATGAAGGGGAACATCACCGACAGCGGCCGCCCGGCGGCGCCGCGGATCAGCGCCTGCAACTGCATTCGCATGACCCCCGGCTTGTCGAGCCCGACGCGGATCGCGCGCCAGCCGAGCGCCGGGTTCGGCTCGTCCTCGCGCTTCATGTAGGGCAGCACCTTGTCGGAGCCGATATCGAGCGTGCGGAAGACCACGCGCTTTCCCTGGGCCGCGTCCATCACCCGGCCGTAGAGCGCCGCCAGCGCCCCGCGCCGCGGCACGGTGGTACGGGTGAGGAACTGCAACTCGGTGCGGAAGAGCCCCACGCCCTCGGCGCCCGAGCCCGGCAGGCTGGGCAGGTCGGCCATCAGCCCGGCATTCATGTGCAGCGCGATGCGGACCCCGTCGCGGGTCTCGGCGGGCTTGTCGCGGATCGAGGCATAGCGTTCCTGCGCCTGTTCCTGCATCGCGATCTTGTCGAGAAAGGCGGCGGCCACGGTCTCCTCGGGGCGCAGATGCACGAGGCCCTGATCGCCGTCGACCAGGATCGGATCGCCGTTCAGCGCCTCGGTGGTGATCCGGTCGGCATGGATAATGAGCGGAATGGCCAATGCACGCGCGACGATGGTGGCGTGGCTGCCGACCGAGCCCTCCTCCAGCACCACGCCCTTGAGCGCGCGGCCGTACTCAAGCAACTCGCCCGGTCCGATGTTGCGCGCCACAAGGATCGGGTCGCCAGGCATCTCGTCGAGGCTGGCGCGCCCCTTGCCGGTCAGAAGCCGCAGCAGCCGGTTCGAAAGGTCGTCGAGGTCGTGCAGCCGTTCGCGCAGATAGGCGTCGGGTACCCGGTTCATGCGCGCGCGCGCCGCCGATTGCTCCTTCTCCACCGCGGCCTCCGCCGACAGGCCGCGGGCGATATCCTCCTCCATGCGCCGCACCCAGCCCTTGGAATTGGCGAACATGCGATAGGCTTCCAGAACTTTGGTATGCTCTTCCCCCGCGCCGCCCATCGTCGCCGACAGCATGTCGTCGATATTGCCGCGCAGGTTGTCCATCGCCTCGTGCAGGCGCGCGCATTCGGCCTCCGGGTCGTCGGCCACGGGGTTGGAGACGACGACACGCTGCTCGTGCAGCAGGACATGCCCGATGGCGGCGCCTTCCTGCCCGGTGCCGCCCTGGATCATCACCTGCTGCTGGTGGCGCGCGGCCATCGCTGCGCCCTCGCCGACGAAGGCGCCCAGTTCGGCCATCTCCGCCAGCACCATCGCGACGACTTCCAGCGCATAGACCTCGTCGCCGGAATAGTCGCGCGTGCCGCGCGACTGCACGACGAGCACGCCCAGCGTCTCCCCAAGCCTCTGGATCGGCACGCCGAGGAATGTCGAGAAGCTCTCCTCGCCGGTCTCGGGCATGTAGCGGAAGCCGCGCTCGGCCGGCGCGTCGGGTGTGTTGATCGGGGTGGCCTCACCCGCCACGCGGCCGACGAGCCCCTCGCCCACGCGCAGCCGCGTCTGGTGCACGGATTCGGGCTTCAGCCCCTCGGTGGCGCACAGTTCCAGCGTGTCCGAATCACGCAGCAGGTAGATCGAGCACACGTCCGTGCCCATCGAATCGGCGATCAGGCTGGTGATTCGATCCAGTCGCTGCTGGCCCTCGCCCTCATCGGCGAGGGTATCGCGCAAGCGGCGCAGCAGCCTGCGGGAGTCGCGGTCGGTTGTCTCGGGCATGGCCCTCGTCTCGATCCGTTGTCAGGCGGACTTCTCCAGTCCGAACGCATCATGGAGCGCCTGAACCGCAAGTTCCATGTATTTCCGGTCGACCAGAACGGAAATCTTTATCTCGGAGGTTGAAATGACCTTGATGTTGATCCCCTCTGCGGCGAGCGTGCGGAACATCGTGGCGGCCACGCCGGCATGGCTGCGCATGCCGATTCCCACGACGGAGACCTTGCAGACCTCGGTATCGGCGATCAGTTCGTGGAAATTGACCTCGCCTCGGTCGCGCGTGCCCTGCATGGCCTTCTGCGCGCGACCAACCTGATCGACCGGGCAGGAGAAGGTCATGTCGGTGCGCCCTTCGTCCGAGATATTCTGCACGATCATGTCCACGTTCACGCCCGCATCTGCCAGCGGCCCGAAGATCGCCGCGGCGATGCCGGGGCGGTCGGCCACCGAAACCAGTGTCATTTCCGCTTCGTCGCGGGAATAGGCGACGCCCGAGACAACGTTGCTCTCCATGATTTCCTCCTCGCCGCAGACAAGCGTTCCGGGCTCGTCGCTGAAGCTTGAGCGCACCTGAAGGCGCACATTGTAGCGCATCGCCAGTTCGACCGACCGGGTCTGGAGCACCTTGGCCCCGAGCGAGGCCAGCTCCAGCATTTCCTCGAACGCGATCCGGTCGAGCTTGCGGGCCTTTTCGGTGATCCGCGGATCGGTGGTATAGACACCGTCCACATCGGTGTAGATGTCGCAGCGCTCCGCGTCGAAGGCGGCGGCAAAGGCCACCGCCGTGGTGTCCGACCCGCCGCGCCCCAGCGTGGTGATCCGGCCCTCGGGCGAAATGCCCTGGAAGCCCGCGACCACCGCCACGCGCATGCCTTCGCGGAACTTGGTGTCGATATTGGCGCGCGGTATCTCCTCGATCCGCGCCGCGCCGTGGGCCGATGTCGTCCTGAGCGGCACCTGCCAGCCTTGCCAGCTTCGCGCCGGCACGTCCATTTCCTGAAGCGTCAGCGCCATCAGCCCCGCGGTCACGTTCTCGCCGGAACTGACCACCGCGTCGTATTCGCGCGCATCGTAGAAGGGCGATGTCTCGCCGACCCAGGAGACCAGCTCGTTGGTCTTGCCGGACATCGCCGAGACGATGATGATCACGTCATAGCCGGCCTCGACCTCGCGCCGGACCTTCGCGGCGGCGTTCCTGATCCGGTCCAGATCGGCGACGGACGTGCCGCCGAATTTCATAACCAGAAGCGGCATGGCGCGGTCCCCGGAGCTGCCGTTCAAATCCGCCTGTCTCTTACGCGGGGCGTGCGGGAAGGGCAAGCGACAGGATGTCCTGCCGGGGTGTAATGGATCAGATCGAGAGCAACATGCTGTAATCCCTGCCGCATCCGACCAGGATCAGGGCTTAGCGCAAGTACACCCACATCGCCGGCCGTCGCGGCGGGCTGGCGATCGCGCGGCGGCCTGCGGCCTTGCGCCTGTGGCGAGCACCGTCAGGCCCGCCGCACCCCGCTCAGTTCGTCTTGCGGGTCGCGGCGAAGGGCAGGGGGGTGAAACGGATGCCCTCTTCGGTCAGGGCGCGGGCCTCATCGACCCGTGCCTCGCCGTGGATCGCGCGCCGCTCGGACTCGCCGGCATGGATGCGCCGGGCCTCGGCCGCGAACTCGCCGCCCACGTAATCCGATTCCGCTTCGATGCGCCGGCGCAGTTCGACCAGCGCCTGTTCGGCGGGGCTCGCGGGTGTGCTGAGCGGCCCCGGCGTGGGTCCGTCCGGGGCGGGCGCGGCGTCGCGCGCGGGCCGCACCCGCGGCGCCATCACCGCCTTGGCCACCCGGTCCGAGCCACAGATAGAGCAGGCGACCATGCCGCCGGCCAGCAGCTTGTCGAAGGCGTCGCCCGACCGGAACCAGCTTTCGAACTGGTGGTCCCTGTCGCATCGAAGGGTGTAGCGGATCATCCTGTCTTCCCGAACATCCTGTGCCGGATAGATATACGATGCCGGGCGTTTATCAATACCTTGCACCGCCCCCCGCGGCATCACCCCCGCGCGGTGCGCCCGGCGAAACTGCGGATGATCTCGGCAAGCTCGGGTTCCTTTACCTTGGCGGCGGCCTTGCGGGCGGAGAACCACTTGCGCTTGCGCTCGCTGGCTTCGGGATAGTCCTTGAGGACCTCCCGCACCTCAAGCGCGAAGACCGCCACGACGCAGGGCAGCGCGTCCTCGACCATCTCCTTCTGATAGGAATAGAGACCGATCACCTCGTCGCGCATCCGGCCCAGTACCCCGGCTTCCTCATAAGCTTCGCGGGCGGCGGCGGCGGCGGGGGTCTGGCGGTCCATCGGCCAGCCCTTTGGCACCAGCCAGCGTCCGCTTTCGCGGCTCGTCACGAGCAGCACCTCGATGCCCTTGCGTCCGTCCCGTGGGCGGTAGCAGAGCGCGGCGAATTGCGTGCGCACGTCATGCTTGCGCGCGCCGCGCGTCCGGATGGGAAGTTGCGGAACTCCTGTTGCCTTTACCATCTGCCCGTTCGTTTCTGCCGATGCGCGCCCCGCGCCCGTTTTGGCAACGATACGCGATTTGCTCGGCCGTTCCAAGCGTGCAGGAGCGCGTGCGGGGTGCGGTGGCGCCCTACCTCGCCCGGCGGTCGCGGCGCGAGGACATCGGCTGGAACGCCACGCCGACATGGGCCTCGCAATAGGGTTTTCCGGACTGGCAGGGCAGCCCACAGAACCAGAAATCCTCGGTCGCGGGGTCACCCACGGGCCATTTGCAGGTCCGTTCGGTCAATTCCATCAGCGTCAGCTTGCGAGCCTTTTTCTCCACCTCGCGCACGGTGGCCAGCGCCTCGGGGCTGATCTCGTTGGCCGAAGGCTGCGGCGGCAAGGGCTGGCCCGCGCTGACGATCGGCTTGCGGGCGGGCGCGGGGGAAGCGGGCTTGGCCGGCGCCTCGGCGGGGGCCTGCGGCGATGCGGGTTTGGCGCCGGTGGATTTGGGCTTCGCAGCCTCCTTGCGCGGAGCGGCTGCCGCGGCGTCCTCCGCCGCGGGTTTGGCGCTGCCGCCAGTGGCGCGGTTGGACAGGCCCAGCCGGTGCACCTTGCCGATCACCGCATTGCGGGTGACGCCGCCAAGTTCCTTGGCGATCTGGCTGGCGCTCTTGCCGTCAATCCACATCTTCTTGAGCAGCTCTACGCGTTCATCGGTCCAGGACATGGGTCCCCTCAACTCTTCATTGACGCGCGACGCCGGTCTCCCGGCTGCGCCCGTGTCGTTCCGTCCATCCCAGGAGAAATCCGAGGTCTGCCTATTGTAACCACCGGACGGTCGGATACAAGGTGCGCAACACCGAAATCCTGGAGCAAGCATGGCACATTCGCCGGAAACAGCCGCCATGGGCGTCCGCCGCTTCGGCCGCGTCAACTGGATGGGGCTTCTGACGCTCGCCGAACGCGAGATCCGCCGCTTCACCGCAGTCTGGACGCAGACCCTTCTGGCGCCGCTGGCGACGGCGGGGCTTTTCCTGCTGATCTTCGATCTGGCGCTGGGCGCGCGGCGCGGAGAGCTGATGGGTGTGCCCTTCGTGCAGTTCCTCGCGCCGGGCATCCTGATGATGCAGGTGATCCAGAACTCGTTCGCCAATACATCCTCATCGATCGTGATCGCCAAGGTGCAGGGCAACATCGTCGATACGCTGATGCCGCCGCTCGCCCCGTTGGAGCTGGTGCTGGGCTATGTGGCGGGCGGCGTGGCGCGCGGGCTGCTGGTGGCTTGCGCCGTGGCGCTGGTCTTCTTCCCCTGGCTGGGGCTGGGCGTGGCGCATCCGTTCTGGGCGCTCTGTTTCGCGGTGCTGGGCGCCGCTTTCATGGCGGTGATCGGCATCATGGCGGGCATACTGGCCACGAAATTCGACCACATGGCCGCGATCACCAATTTCATCGTCACGCCGCTATCCTTCCTCTCGGGCACCTTCTATTCGATCGAGACGCTGCCGCCGCTGATGCAGACGATCTCGCATCTCAACCCGGTGTTCTACCTGATCGACGGGATGCGCTACGGGGTGCTGGGCACCTCGGATGTCAACCCCTGGGCGGGGGTCGGCGTCGCGCTCGCCGCTATCCTCACAGTCGGCGCGCTGGTCTGGCGCTGGTTTGCCAGGGGTTACCGGCTGAAGTCGTGAGCCGCCGCGGCCGACACCGCACCATACCGGCGCGCCGCTGGGCCGCGCCCTGCGCCGACGGGCCCATGTGCATGGCCGCGCGCCGCCCTTCCGATTGACTTTCCTGCCGCGCTTTGCGCACATCCCCTATTCAGACCTGTCCCGAGGAGCGATCAGATGATCCCTGCCGTCCTGCCGACCTACAACCGCGCGCCCCTGAGCTTCGTGAAGGGAGAGGGCTGCTGGCTGGAGGAGGCCGACGGTACCCGATACCTGGACATGGGTGCTGGCATCGCCGTCAACGCGCTGGGCCATGCCCATCCGGCGCTGGTCGAGGCGCTGACCACGCAGGCCGGACAGCTCTGGCATACCTCGAACCTCTACCATATCCCCGCGCAGGAGAAGCTCGCCGAGGTACTGGTCGAGGCGACATTCGCCGATACGGTCTTCTTCACCAACTCCGGGACCGAGGCGCTGGAGCTTGCCGTCAAGATGGCGCGCCGGTACTGGTTCGACCGGGGCGAGCCGGAGCGCACCGAGATACTGACCTTCGAGGGCGCGTTCCACGGCCGCTCCACCGCCGCCATCGCGGCTGCGGGCTCGGAGAAGATGACCAGGGGCTTCGGCCCGCTGATACCAGGCTTCCGGCAATTGCCCTGGGGCGATCACGATGCGCTCTACGCCGCGCTCGAGGACGCGCCGGCCGCGGTGCTGATCGAGCCGGTGCAGGGCGAGGGCGGCATCCGCCCGCTGCCAGACCAGTGTCTCAAGGGGCTGCGCGACGCCTGCGACAGCACCGGCGCGCTCCTGATCCTCGACGAGGTGCAATGCGGCATGGGGCGCACTGGCCGGCTCTTTGCCCATGAATGGGCGGGCATTACGCCCGATATCATGATGGTGGCCAAGGGCATCGGCGGCGGCTTCCCGCTGGGCGCGGTGCTGGCGACCGAAGCCGCGGGCAGTCCGATGGTGGCGGGCACGCATGGCTCGACCTATGGCGGCAACCCGCTCGGCTGCGCTGTCGGCGCGAAGGTGATGGAGATCGTCGCCGATTCGGAGTTCCTCGACACCGTGGGCCGCAAGGCGGGCGCGCTGCGCCAGCGGCTCGAAGGGCTGGTCGCAAGCCACCCGGAGATTTTCGAGGAGGTGCGGGGCGCCGGGCTGATGCTGGGGCTGAAATGCAAGGCCGCCAATACCGACGTGGTGCAGGCGGGCTACGGCGCGCATCTGCTGACCGTGCCGGCGGCCGACAACGTGTTGCGGCTCCTGCCCCCGCTCACCATTTCCGACGACGAGATCGCCGAGGCGGTGGCGCGCCTCGACCGCGCCGCCACGTCGCTTGAGCGCGGCGATGGCTGACCGCACCGGCCCTGCCTTTCTTCTTGCCGGAAATATCCCGGGGGTGTGGGGGCTGGCCCCCGCCCGTGCAACGACAAAGCGAAGCGAGACGACATGAATCATTTCCTCGACATCCACAAGACAGATCGGGACGAGCTTAGGGACATCATCGACACCGCGCGGGCGATGAAGACCGCGCGCGCCGGGCGGCCGCGCGGCACGCCCGACGACGCGCAGCCGCTCGCGGGGCGCATGGTCGCGCTCATTTTCGAGAAACCCTCGACGCGCACCCGCGTCTCCTTCGATGTCGGGGTGCGGCAGATGGGCGGGCAGACGATGGTGCTCTCGGGCAGCGAGATGCAGCTCGGTCATGGCGAGACCATCGCCGACACGGCCCGCGTCCTGTCGCGCTATGTGGACATGATCATGATCCGCACTTTCGACGAAAGCGTACTGCTGGAGATGGCGGAGTATTCCGACGTGCCGGTGATCAACGGGCTGACCGACCGCACCCATCCCTGCCAGATCATGGCCGACGTGATGACATTCGAGGAGCACCGCGGGCCCATCGCGGGGCGCAAGGTGGTCTGGTCGGGCGACGGCAACAATGTCTGCGCGTCGTTCCTGCATGCCGCCGGGCAGTTCGGCTTCGATTTGACCTTCACCGGCCCGCCGCCGCTCGACCCCGAGCCGGTCTTCGTCGAGGCGGCGCGCAAGGCCGGCAGCCGGGTGGAGATCGAGCGCGACCCGATGAAGGCGGTGGCGGGCGCCGACCTTGTGGTGACCGACACCTGGGTATCGATGCATGACAGCCAGTCCACCAAGGAACGGCGGCACAACCTGCTGCGCGGCTACCAGGTCAACGACCGGCTGATGGCCGCGGCCAAGCCCGACGCGCTCTTCATGCATTGTCTGCCCGCGCATCGCGAGGACGAGGCGACGAGCGCGGTCATGGACGGGCCGCAATCGGTGATTTTCGACGAGGCGGAGAACCGGCTGCACGCCCAGAAGGCCATCATGCGCTGGTGCCTGGGCGTGTGAAAGGGGGCTGCCCGCCCCCTCTGGCCCGGTGCCCGGGCCATTCACCCCCGGGATATTTGCGGCAAGAAGAAATCAGCGGTCGGAGGGATGGTTGACGCCGTCGCTCCAGGGGACGGGTTCCAGTTCGCGCGGGTTCACGCCTTCGATGGCGCCCAGGTTGACGCCGTATTCGTTCGGGTTCGAGCGGCGCCGGTGATGCGTGTAGACGCCGCAGGTCGCGCAGAAGAAATGCCGCGCCGTTCCGGTCCCCCATCGATAGAGCGTCAGCCGGTCGGCGCCGCGGACCACCTCCAGCCCGTCGAGGGGCGCCGTCACCGCGGCGGCGCCGCGGCGCCGGCAGAAGGAGCAGTCGCAGCGCCGCGCCGTTGCAAGCCCGCCGGAGAGATGCACGCGCAGCTCGACCGCGCCGCAATGGCAAGTGACGGTGACGGGATCGGAGAAGGGGGCGGGTTCGGGCATGGCGCATCCTTTCGCGGCGGGTCCGCGCATATCGTAGCGGGGGCCGGCGCGGCGTGGAAGCGCCGGCGCGCCGCGGTTCAACGCCGCCGGCGCGGAACCCGCGGGATATGCGTGTGGCCGACGCGGTAGCGGGCCTCGGGCCAGGGTGGCGCGCCGGCGCCCGCGGCCCAGAAGCGCGGCCCGCCATGCGCGATCCAGACCGGCAGCGTCAGCCCGAGCCCGACCAGGAAGCCGCCGGCATGGGCCCAGTAGGCCACGCCGCCCGTGGCGTCCGTTGCCCCCAGGCCGCTGATCAGCTGGAAGGCGAACCAGATCCCCAGCATGACCCAGGCGGGCAGCGCCAGGATGCGCACATAGAAGAAGATGACGATCAGCACATCGACGCGGGCCCGCGGATAGAGCAGCAGATAGCCCCCCATCACGCCGGCCACCGCGCCTGAGGCCCCCACCATCGGCGCGGTGGTGAAGGGGGCGGTCGCGTATTGCGCCAGCGCCGCGGCTACGCCCGAGGCGAGGTAGAAGGCCAGGAACCCGGCATGGCCGAACATGTCTTCCAGGTTGTCGCCGAATATCCAGAGAAAGAGCATGTTGCCCGCGATATGCAGGAGCCCTCCGTGCAGGAACATGGAGGTGACCAGTCCGTGATACGCCTCGCCCCGGCTAACCCGCGCGGGCATCAGCGCCCAGTCGTGGAAGAAGCGCATCAGCGCCGGCGGGTCGTTGAAGAGCGGCCAGTAGGACAGGAAGACCAGCACATTCGCCGCGATCAGGCCCCAGGTGACCCAGGGCGTCGTGAGGGAGGGATTGTGATCGCGGATCGGGATCATGGGCGCTCCGGGGCTGCGCGGACATCCGACGCTGCCCCCTGGCGGCGGCCGGGTCAAGCCCGTGGCGCGCGGCGGCCGGGGCGTGGCGGACCGCCGCCCGGCCCGCCGCGCGGGGGGCGGTCCTCAGGCTTCGCCGCCCGCCGCCAGAAGCTGCGCGTTGCCGCCCGACGCGGTGGTGTCCACGCAGACATGGCGCTCCATCCAGAGCCGCGACGCTCCGCCTTCCTCGCAGATCAGCGGGATGAGCGGCCCATCGCGCCGCGCCAGCGCCTCGCGGCAGGCGCGGGCGGTCTCGGCGTCCCCCCACCAGAGCACCCCGTCGAGCGGGGCCAGGCTGGCCAGTGCCTCGGGGTCGAGCTGGCCGGAGACATCGCCGCCCTCGGAGACGGTGAGCGGCACGGCGCCGGTCGCGCGCACCTCGGCGGCCTGGCGGTCGGCGGCCCCGCGCCCTGGTCCCATGCAGAGAATCCGCCTGCGCGGATAGAGCGACAGACGGTTCGACTCGCCGGTCGGTCCGGGCATGTCGAGGACCTCATGCGGCGTATCGGGCACCGCGAGCGCATTGAGCGCCGCGGCCACGGCATCGACGGGCGCCGGCGGGGCGTCGTCCGGCGACAGGCTGGGCCGGGGCCGCGCGGTGAACCGTGGCACGTAGTTCGGCCCGCCCGCCTTGGGCCCGGTGCCCGACAGACCCTCGCCGCCAAAGGGCTGGCTGCCCACCACCGCGCCGATCTGGTTGCGGTTGACATACATGTTGCCGACCTCGATGCGGTCCACGATCTCCTGCACGCGGTCGTCGATCCGGGTGTGCAGCCCGAAGGTCAGCCCGTAGCCGGTGGCGTTGATCGCGTCGATGACACGGTGCAGGTCGCGCGACTTGAAGGTCGCCAGATGCAGGACCGGGCCGAAAATCTCCTGCCCCATCTCGCCTATTCCGCCCACGCGGATCACCGTGGGGCCGACGAAATTGCCGGTATTGGGTGTCGGCATTTCCTTGAGCACACGGCCTTCGCTGCGGGCGCGTTCGACATGCTCCACGATGCGGCTGCGGGCCTCGTCGTCGATGACCGGACCCACATCGGTGGAGAGGTCCCAGGGATTGCCGAGGCTGAGCTCCTCCATCGCGCCGAAGAGCATTCGGGTCAGCGTCGGCGCGATGTCCTCCTGCACGTAGAGGCAGCGCAGCGCCGAACAGCGCTGGCCGGCGCTCTGGAAGGACGAAGCGAGGATGTCGCGCACCGCCTGTTCGGGCAGCGCGGTGCTGTCCACGATCATCGCGTTGAGCCCGCCCGTCTCGGCGATGAGCGGGGCGTTGGGATCGAGCTTGGCGGCCATCGCGCGGTTGATCAGCATCGCAGTATCGGTGCCGCCTGTGAAACAGACGCCGTCCACCCGCGGATCGGAGGTGAGCGCCGCGCCCACCGTGCCGCCGTCGCCGGGCAGGAATTGCAGCGCGCTGCGGGGTACGCCGGCCTCATGCAGGAGTTTCACCGCCGCATGTGCGATGAGCGGGGTCTGTTCGGCGGGCTTGGCGACCACCGCGTTGCCCGCCGCCAGCGCCGCCGAAAGCTGCCCGGTGAAGATCGCCAGCGGGAAGTTCCAGGGCGAGATGCAGGCAAAGACGCCGCGCGCGGGGTTGGGCTGGTCGGTCTGCCCGGCATAGTAGCGCAGGAAATCCACCGCCTCGCGCAATTCGCCCACGGCGTCGAGCTGGGTCTTGCCCGCCTCGCGCGCGACGATCGCGAAGACCAGACCGAAATCACGTTCGTAGAGATCGGCGGCCCGGCGCAGCACCTCGGCGCGTTCCGCCGGCCCGGCCTCCCAGGGCGTCGCGGCGGCCAGCGCGGTCTCCACATCCTCGGGCGAGGCGTCGGTCACATGCCCCACCTTGTCGGTTGGATCGGCCGGGTTCATCGCGTCATGGGCGGGCCCGTCCTTTGATTTGCCCGCTATGATCGGAGCGGCCTCGAAGACGGTATCGCGCCAAGGCGCGCGGGCGGCCTCGATATCGGCAAGATCCTCGGGATCTGTCAGGTCCCAGCCGCGCGCATTCACCCGGCCCTCGCCGAAGATCGCGGACGGGTGGTCGATCACCGGGTTCTCAGGCGCGCCGATATACTGCGCCACCGCCGCGAACGGGTCGGCGGCGACTTCGGACGCCGGTACGTCGGGGTCGAGGATCTGGTTGACGAAGGAGGAGTTGGCGCCATTCTCCAGCAGCCGGCGGACCAGATAGGCCAGCAGGTCGCGATGCGCGCCGACCGGCGCGTAGATCCGGCAACGGGTCTTCTCCTCGGCCAGGACGATGTCGTGGAGCCGCTCGCCCATGCCGTGCAGACGCTGGAACTCGAACGCATCGCGCCGGTCGCTGCCCATCTCCAGGATCGCCGCCACAGTATGGGCGTTGTGGGTGGCAAACTGCGGATAGATGCGGTCGGTCATGCGCAGGAGCTTGCGGGCATTGGCGATATAGCTGACGTCGGTGGACGCCTTGCGCGAGAAGACCGGGAAGCCGTCCAGCCCCAAGACCTGCGCGCGCTTCACCTCGGTGTCCCAGTAAGCGCCCTTGACGAGCCGCACCATGATCTTGCGGTCGAGCTTGCCGGCCAGCGCGTAGAGCCAGTCGAGAACATGGCCCGCGCGCGGCCCGTAGGCCTGCACGACGACGCCGAACCCGTCCCAGCCCGCCAGCCGCGGGTCCGAGAGTACCTTCTCGATCACGTCGAGCGACAGGTCCAGCCGGTCGGCCTCCTCGGCGTCGATATTGAGGCCCATGCCGGCATCCTTGGCCTGCCGGGCGAGACCAGCCAGGCGCGGGGCGAGTTCGCTCATCACGCGGTCGCGCTGCGCGACCTCGTAGCGGGCATGGAGCGCCGAGAGCTTCACGGAAATGCCGGGGTTCATGCGGATGTCGCCCTTGTCGCAGGCTTCCGCCATTTCCGCGATCGCGTCGGAATAGGCGCGCTGGTAGCGGCGTGCGTCGGCATCGGTGCGCGCCGCCTCGCCCAGCATGTCGTAGGAGTAGCTGTAGCCCTTGGCTTCCATCGCGCGGGCGCGGCGCATCGCCGATTGCACCGTCTCGCCCAGCACGAACTGGCGGCCCATCTCGCGCATGGCGCGGCCGACGGCGGTTCGGATCACCGGCTCTCCCAGACGCCGGACCGCGCCGCGCAGCGTGCCCGCCAGGCCGCGCTCGTGCTCGTCGTCGAGCACCTTGCCGGTCAGCATCAGCGCCCATGTGGAGGCGTTGACCAGCGAGGAGGACGAATGTCCCAGATGCTTGCCCCAGTCGCTGGGTGCGATCTTGTCCTCGATCAGCGCGTCGATCGTGTCGGCGTCGGGCACCCGCAGCAGAGCCTCGGCCAGGCACATCAGCGCGATGCCTTCCTCGGTCGAGAGCCCGTATTCGGCCAGGAAGACCTCCATCAGGCCGGGGCCGGCAGAGGTCCGGATCTTTTCAACCAGCTTGGCCCCGCGGTTCTGGATCGCGCTTCGGGCTGCATCGTCCAGATCGGCCTCGGCAATCAGGTGGCGCAGCACCGCACCCTCGTCGGGCAGGGTGTCGGTGCGCATCGCGGAACGGATTTTGGCAAGCGAGTCGGTCATGGTCGAGCCTCCAGGATTTGCGCCAATATATCCGATGGTATGCAGGACGATTGGCTTATTGCAGCAAATATGGCAGAGCTTTTCCTGAATTGCGATTATCTACCGGGAAAAACGACAATGAAAGCCGCCGATCTCGACCGATTTGACCTCGCGATCCTGCGCGTGCTCTCCACAGACGGGCGCATCACAGTAACCGATCTGGCGCGTGCCATCGGCCTGTCGAAATCGCCCACCCAGGCACGACTCAGGCGGCTGGAGAGCGAAGGCGTCATCATTGGCTACAGGGTGTTGCTCGACCCGATCAAGCTGGGGCGCGACCATATCTCGTTCGTGGAGGTGAAGCTGACCGACACCAAGGCGGCGGCGCTCGATGCGTTCAACCGTGCCGTGGTGCAGATCCCCGAGGTCGAGCAGTGTCACATGCTGGCCGCCGGCTTCGACTACCTGCTCAAGGTGCGCACCAGCGACATGGCCACTTACCGGCACGTGATGGGCGAGAAGATCTCGGCGCTTCCCTATGTCTCGCACACCTCGACCTATGTCGCGATGGAGGCGGTCAAGGACGACATGGCATGAGCCGGTCTTCGCGCCGGGGACAGAGGCTCAGCGGCGGGTAGAGCCGCCCGCGTAAACCTCGACCGGCACCGGCTGGACCTCCGGAATCGGGTCGCGGCGGCCGCCGGTCCCGTCCTCCTCGGGCTCGGCCATGCCCATCACGCGGATGCCGATCTGCACGCCGCCGAAGGTGATGCCGCTGAACCAGACCAGCATGACCACGGCCAGCCAGCCCTCCGGCGAATGGGTGACCAGATGTCCCAGATTGGCGACGTTGAACCACAGAAGCATCCCGGTGAAAACGGCCCCCAGCACCACACCGATGAAGCCGTGGAAGATGAAGAGTTTCACAAGACGTGGCATTGGGGGCCTCCGTTCATTCCGTGAGCGTTCCCTTTGAATGTAGGCCTTCGCACCCCCGGTTGCCAATGACGATCTGACGCAGCGCGCCTGTCGGCATGGTGCTGCCGGGGCGGTGGTACCCGCGGCCGGACTCGAACCGGCACGGCCTTTCGGCCCAGGGATTTTAAGTCCCATGTGTCTACCATTCCACCACGCGGGCCCGTGGAGCGTCTGCCTCATTGGGTAGGTCGGAACGGTGCCGGGCGCAAGCCTCAGGCGCCGCGTTCCGCGTAGCCCGCCACGATCGCCGCCGCGCGTTCGGGCGTCAGCACGGGCGGCATCAGCGTCAGCACCGCACCCGCGGCGTCGAGCAGGTAGACGAAGCTGCCATGCGCGTAGATCGGACCGTCGAACGGGTCTTCGAAGACCAGCTCGTGCTCCACCTGAAAGGCGTCATAGGCGCGCCTGAGCGCATCCTCACTGCCCGTCAGACCGATGAAGTCGGGGTGCAACTCGGCCAGCGGTTCGGCCATGCCCGCCGGCGTGTCGCGGGCCGGATCGACGGTGATCATCACGGGCGTGACGCCGATCCCCCGCGCGGCGAGCAAATCGGCTGTCTGTGCCATCATCGGCATCGCGGCCGAGCAGATGCTGGGGCAGTTGGCATAGCCGAAGAAGAGCAGTTGCAGATCGCCTTCCGG
The DNA here is from genome assembly GCF_003122205.1 of Maritimibacter sp. 55A14. Classification (GTDB taxonomy): domain Bacteria; phylum Pseudomonadota; class Alphaproteobacteria; order Rhodobacterales; family Rhodobacteraceae; genus QEYE01. The sequence goes on along the minus strand of NZ_QEYE01000005.1, from coordinate 85,337 downwards.
GTCGGCCTCGCTGCGGCTCCGCCCGTGCTGATCGGTCAATCTGAAGGGGCCGCCCAGCGCGAAGGGCAGCGCGTCCGCCGCCGCCGGACCGGGGTGATCGTCGGCGGAATCGTGCGCGCCCGCCGCGCCCGCGACCAGCGCGAGGGAAAGGCAGAGCGCCAGCGGCCGCATCAGAACCAGTCCTCGATGAAGGCCGCGTCAGCCTCCTCTCCGAGGCCCAGATAGCCATGCGCCTCGATCTCCGCGCGGATGCGCGGGTCGCGCCGGAACCAGGGGCCTTTGCCCGGCGCGTCGGGATGCGCCTCGGCCCATTCGCCCGTCCAGCGGTCCGCCTTGACCCAGTCGCCGCCCGCCTCGCGGATGCGCTGCACCAGGTAGATGTTGCGCGCGCCCAGATCGGGGTCGTCGATCATCAGCCCGTCGACCTCCACCTCGCGGCCGCAATAGGGCAGAAGCTCCACCACCGCGCCGGTAAAGGCGGGCTGGGCGTTCTTGTTGGGATAGACGAGGACGCCATCGGCGCTGCGCTCGAGCCCGAGCTGCCGGCGGCCGTCGCCGCAGTTTTCCGGGCAGTCGCCGGTCAACTCGCACAGGATGTCCACGACGCGGGCCTCGAAGCGCGCGGGCTGTTCGGCGGCGAGGTTCCAGGATTTCGCCTCGGAGCCTTCGGAGAAGTCTTGCGCGGCAACGGGCGCGGCCAGAAGGCACGCGGCGAGCGGGGCGGCGATGCGCTGTCCGAGCTGCCTCATTGGTTCGGGTCCGGAATGGCGAAGCCCGGCACGGGGCCGAAATCCTCATGGTTGGGATTGGTGATGCCGGCGTCGCTCACGACGTCCTCCACCACGATGTAATTGATGCCGTCGCGGGTGTAGAGCATGCCGTCCGCGGTGATGGTATGCGAGGCCAGCCGGAGCTGCGTGTCGCCGCCCGCCGAACCGTCATCGCCCTCGATCTTGAGTACCATGTAGACGGTGCCATCCTCGGCCAGAAGCCCCACCGGGATACCGCCCGCCGAGCACCAGAGCGCGCAGGTATGATGCGCCGTGCCCTGCACCGCGTCGGGGCCGCCCATGACGCCGGAGTAATAACACCAGGTGTCGATCATCTCTCCCGTGATCTGCACCCGCTCGCCCTCGGCGGCCAAAACTGGCGTGGCCATCATCGCCGCAACGGCGGCGCTCAGCATTCGGTGTTTCATCCGGTGGCCTCCCCATGTCCGGTTGGTATCGGCAAGCATGACACGGGGCGGGCCGCTTTCAAACACACGGCACGATCACGATTTTACCGGCGGGGGTCACAGCTCCTCGCCCGGCTCCGCGAGCAGCATGCCCCTCTCCGGCAGCCAGGGGTTGAGCGTCAGCGCCTCGCGCAGGACCGCCTGGCCGGCCTTGATCCGGCCCAGGTTCATCAGCGTCACCGCCTTGCCGGCCATCGCGGCCACATGTTGCGGATCGCGTGCCAGCGCCCGGTTGAGATCCTCCAGCGCATAGCCGTACTGGCCGCGCAGGAAATGCACGAAGCCGCGCTGGTTGTAGCCCTCGGCGTAATGTGGGCAGTAGTTAACCAATGCGTCGAACGCGTCATGCGCGGCCTCGAAATCATAGGATGCGCGCCGCTCCATGCCACGGTCCAGCAGATCCTGCGCCCGGTCGTCCGGCGCGGTGGCCCAGAACTCCCAGAGCGCGTTCATGGCGATCCTTCCGGCCCGCGCATCCGGGGCCTCGTGCGCCTCGGCCAGAAGCTGCGCCCGTTCCCCGGCCCGGTCGGGCAGGGGCGGGCAGGTGTCGCCGAGCGCCGGGGCGCCCAGCATCAGGAGGGCGAGAAGTGTCCTCATGGTTTGAAATGGTGGCACGGTTTCCGCGCCGGTCAACCCGGCTCGCGCGGACGTGTGATCAGCCGGGCGCCAGTCCCAGACGCTCAGCCGGGAAGCCCGCGGCGGCGAAGCGTGCCAGCACCGCCTCCGTGAAATCCGGGTCGTGCAGCGACAGGCAGTTTTGCGCGAAATACCAGTGGATAAACTGCGCATGGCCCCCGCGCCGGGTCAGGGCGCGGTCCAGTGCGGTGGGAAACTCCGCCGGGTCGCGCACGGTTTCGGCATTGTGATGAAAGTCCGAGCGGCCGAAGAGGATCGCGGGCTTGCGGTGCAGGAAGCCTTCCATCGCCACGGCGGAATTGACCGAGACGGTGACGCAGCAGGCGGCCAGGATGTCATGCACATTGGCGTCGGTGGGGTGCAGGTCGTGGCCCTCGGCCATCAGGTCGGCCACCAGCGCGATATCGTCCATCCCGCTGCCCAGCGGATGGCCCTTGACGACGACCGGCCGCCCGCCCGCGTGCCGCGCCACACAGCGCAGCATCTCTTCCGCGCTGCAATGGGCGGAGCCGTCGCGATAGGGGGTGCGGCCCTGCAGGAAGACCGCGATCGCGCCTTCGGGCACGGGGGTCTTCGCACGCATCTGCTGGTAGCGGGAGTGCCGCTTCACCACCAGCCGCCGGCGCAGCGCCTGAAAGAGCGGATCGGCCCTGCGGAAGGGCACGGTGCCGGGGTCGTAGGCGCGCCCGGCGATGGAACTGTCGCAGAGAACCCCGCGCGGGTCGAGATGCCAGTAGGGTTCGATATAGGCCAGCGCCGCGTTCAGCACGTTGTGCCGTCGCTGCCGTCCGTTCCAAAGGATATGCAGATGCGCGTCGGGAAAGCGCGGGTCAACGGAACCGTCGTCGGGCGATGTTTGGGGCGGCGGCTCGATCGGCAGCACCCGGATCGCCGCGCCGCGCGGGGCCAGCGCCTCCTCGATGCGGCGGAAAATCCGCAGATGCTGGGCATTGCGGAACCCTTCCAGGTCCTTCGCGGGAAGATGGAACCGGATTTCCGCCTGCATGCGCCGCCTCAGGCGCGCTGCCCGGCGAAGCGCGCCTGCCAGTCTTCGCGTTCGGCATCCGCGATCTTGCGGAAGAGGTTATCAGGCACAGTGAAGGCATGGCCGGGCGGGAGTGCGGTCAGAGCGGTTTCGACGCCGCTCGGCCAGGTTCTGTCTTCGCAATTCATGGCCTCCAGTACCCGGTCGGACGTGTCGGGGATGAAGGGTGCTGAGACGATGGCATAGAACCGGATCAGGTTGAGCGACCAACGGATTCGCGCGGCGGCCTCATCCTCGTCCTGCTTGTACAAGGCCCACGGTTCCGCCGCCTGAAGCCACTCGTTCCCAAGCGCCCACATCGCGCGAAGCTCGCGCGCTGCCTTGCGAATATCCATTTCGGCCATGTGACGTTGGTAGTTGTTCATGTAGCCTTGAAATGCGTCTCGCGTAGCCGCATCGAAGGGCATGTCAGGACCGCCCTCCGGCACCGCCTCGCCAAATTTCGAGCGGCAGAACTTGGTCACGCGAGAGACGAAATTGCCCAGCACATCGGCCAGGTCCTTGTTCACGCTGGCCTGGAAATTCTCCCAGGTAAACTCGGCATCGGAATTTTCCGGCGCGTGGCTCAGCAGCCACCAGCGCCAGTAATCCGCCGGCAGGATCTCGAGCGCCTGGTCCATGAAGACACCGCGCCCCTGGCTGGTGGAGAACTGCCCGCCGTCGTAATTGAGGTAGTTGAAGGACTTGATGTAATCGACGAGCTTCCAGGGCTCGCCCGAGCCCATGATCGTGGCGGGAAAGCTCAGCGTGTGGAAAGGCACGTTGTCCTTGCCCATGAACTGCACGTAGCGCACGTCCTCCGCGCCCTCGTCGAGCCGCCACCAGCGCCGCCAGGCGGCTTCGTCCAGCCCGTTCGCATCCGCCCATTCGGCGGTCGCGGCGATATATTCGATGGGCGCGTCGAACCAGACGTAGAAGACCTTGCCCTCCATGCCGGACCAGGGCGCGCCGTCGAATTGCACCGGCACGCCCCAGTCCAGATCGCGGGTGATGCCGCGGTCCTGCAGCCCGTCGCCGTCATTGAGCCATTTCTTTGCGATCGAGGTGGTCAGGACCGGCCAGTCGGTCTTGCTGTCGATCCACTCCGCCAGCTTGCCGCGCATCGCCGACTGGCGCAGGTAGAGGTGCCGCGTCTCGCGCACTTCCAGATCGGTGGAGCCCGAGACGGCGGAGCGCGGCTCGATCAGGTCGGTGGGGTCAAGCTGCTTGGTGCAGTTCTCGCACTGGTCGCCGCGCGCCTTGTCATAGCCGCAATTGGGGCAGGTGCCCTCAATATAGCGGTCGGGCAGGAAGCGGCCGTCGGCGACGGAATAGACCTGGGATTCAGTCACTTCCTCGATCAGCCCGGCCTCGGCCAGCCGTGCGGCGAAATGCTGCGTCAGCGCGCGGTTGCGCGCCGAGGAGGAGCGCCCGAAATGATCGAAGGAAAGCCGGAAACCGTCGCTCAGCGCCTTCTGGACCTCGTACATCTCGGCGCAGTATTCAGCGACCGGCTTGCCGGCCTTGGCGGCGGCCAGTTCGGCGGGCGTGCCGTGCTCGTCCGTGGCGCAGATGAACATCACCTCATGCCCGCGTGCCCGCGCGTAGCGGGCGTAGAGATCGGCGGGCAACTGGCTGCCCACCAGATTGCCCAGATGCTTGATCCCGTTGATATAGGGGATCGCCGAGGTGATGAGGATGCGTGCCATGTCTGTCCCTTGGCCAATGCCGTGTCCGGCACGGTCTAGCGCAGCCGCGCGCCGGGTTCTAGAGCGGCCTTCCTTCGATCTGCCACATATGCCTTGCTCGGGGTTCACCTGCTGGCCCCGTGCGGGATCGAGGCCGCAGGCCGCCGCGCGATTGCCAGCGCCGCCCCGACGGGCTGGAGATGCGGTGGCGTCCGCGCAAAGCTCCGATCCTGTTCGGACATGGCCGGGATAAAGTGGGCCGCTCATATGTCGGATCGCCATCCCGCGGTCTGGCAACCCCGCGGCTCGTCTCCGAATGTGCTGGCGGCCGCACTTCGGACAACGGGGTTCAGGGAAGTGGCTCTAGCGGCGATCCGGTGCGGCGCGTTCGCGCCCGTTGCGCAAGAGCCGCCCCACGATGGCCGAGGTGCGGGGCGTGTACACATAGCGGGTCTGGCGCGGTGCCCGGCGTGCCATCCGCATCCGGTAGAGCCCGAAGGCGAGCAGCCCAAGATGCGCCGCCGAGATGAAGCCAAACATCGCCGCCGGCCCCAGAGCCGCGATCAGGGCCGAAACGATCAGCGGGCTCGCGATCGCGCCAGTGGCGTAGAGAAAGAGCAGGCTGGCGTTCAGTTCCACCGCCTGATCGGGGGTCGCGAAATCGTTGGCATGGGCGGTCGAGACCGAGAAGATCGGGAAGGTCACCATGCCGAAGACCACCGCTGCGCCCAGCACCGCGGTGGAGCCGCCATCGGCCAGCATCACCGTCATCCCCGAGGCGCCGACCGAGAGCAGTGAGAGCCAGGCCAGGACATGCCGCCGGTCGAAGCGGTCGGCGAACCATCCGACCGGGTATTGCGCCAGCGCGCCGCCCAGCACGAAGGCGGCCAGGAAGAGCGCGATCTGCCCGGTGGCGAGCCCCACCTCCTGCGCGTAGAGCGGCCCCACCATGCGGAAGGAGGCGCCCGAGAGCCCCGCCACAAGAACGCCCGCCGCAGCCAGCGGCGACAGCCGGATCGCCATGACCGGACGCAGCCGGGGCGCGGCCATCGTCACGGGCTCGGCGCTGCGGGTCAGCGCCAGCGGCAAGAGCGCCGCGGAGCAGAGTATGGCCAGCAGGTTGTAGGAGACATAGCTTGCGGGCTCCAGCACCCCGATCAGCAATTGCGCGCCAAGCCCGGCCAGCAGATCGACCAGCCGGTAGACCCCCATCGCGCGGCCGCGCGTCGCGTTGGTCAGCCGCGCCTGCATCCAGGCCTCGATCACCGTGTAGCAACCCGCCACGCAGAGCCCGGTCAGCATCCGCATCCCGGCCCAGGCCAGCGGTGCGACCAGCAGCATATGCATCAGGATGCCGATCGTGCCGGCGGCGGTGAAGGCGGCGAAGGCGCGCGCGTGGCCGACCGTGCCCAGAAGCCGCGGCGCCCACCAGCAGCCGATGAAGAAGCCCAGGAAATGGGCCGAGCCCAGCAGGCCGACCTCGGCCGCGGTGAAGCCCGAGGCCAGCCCGGAGAGCGCGTCGAGCGGTGCGATCCCGCCCGAGGAGAGCTGGAGCAGCGTCACCGACAGGAACAGGGCGGCAAAGGAGATCAGCAGGCGCATCGGGCCGCTCCGGCAGGGTGTCGCGGGCAGATTGCCCCGGCGGCGACCCGGCGCGCAGTGCCGCCAGCGTCACCGGATGGCGGTTTTGTGCCTTGGTTCCCCAAACGGTGGTTCGTCAGTCCTGCCGCTCCACCCGCGCCATGATATCGAGCCCGACGCGGTCGCCCACCAGCCCGGAATAGGCGGTGGAGCCGAAATCGCTGCGGTTGAGCGCGCCCGTCAGGCGCAGGGTTATGCGGCTCAGATCCCCCGGTTCGGTGCCGCGCTGCCGGTAGAGCCGGGCCAGCAGGACCATGTCGCGTTCGACCCCGCGCATCCGCACACGCCCTGAAATGCGCGCGCGGTTCGGCCCGTCCGCGCGAACCGATGTGCTTCGAAACGAGATCACCGGGTAATCCGCCGCGTCCAGCCCGCCTGCACCACGCACCGCCTGCGTGGCCAGGATGAAGCCCGCGCGGGTGCGGGTGGCGTCGAGCCGCACCGACACGCGCGACCGGCTGATCGCCGAGAAGTCGAGCTGCAGGTCGGCGTCGATGATCGGGATGCTGCCGCGGACCCAGTCGCCGTCCAGTTCGTAGATGAAGTCCACATCCGAACGCGCGGCGTCGAGCACGTATCGCTCCGGCGCGGCGGCCGCGATCAGCGGCCAGCAGCAGAGAAGGACAAGGATCGTGGCACGCAGACGCATCGGCCGGGCCTTTCGCATCCACAGGTAGCACGTCCACGCCCGGAGGCGATCACTTTCGCGCGACCAGCGGCAAGCGCGTCGCTCAGGCGAAGGCGTCGGGCTTGGCCTCGCGCGCCATGTGGTCGAGCACAGCGTTGACGAATTTGACCTCGCGACCCTCGGGATAGAAGGCCTTGGCCACTTCCACAAACTCGTTGACCACCACGCGCGGCGGCGTGTCGCGGCCCACCAGTTCGGCGCCTGCGGCGCGGAACAGCGCCCGGAGCGTCGGGTCGATGCGCGCGATCGGCCATTTCGCAACCAGCGCGCGGTCCGTCATCTGGTCGATCTTCGCCTGCCGCTCCACCGCGCCTTCGAGCAGCGCGCGGAAGAGCCACAGGTCGGCCTCCGCCAGTTCCTCCTCGTCGCCGAGGGTGGCGCCCAGCCGATGCGTCTCGAACTCGTGGCGCACATCGTCGAGCGCACCGCCCGTCGCCTCCATCTGGAAAAGCGCCTGGACGGCGTTGAGCCGGGCTGCGGCGCGGGCGCGCTGCATCGTCTCACGGTCTGAATGGGCGGTCATGTGCGTTGCGGCCCCGTTTTGTCGCTTTCGGCGATGCGGAATTCCTCGGATGCGGGACGGAAGCCGATGCCCTTGGGGCTGCCGGTGTATTTCCGGAAAAGCGCGACCAGATGCAGCGCCGCGGCCGCCGCGCCGCCGCCCTTGTCCATCTCCGCGGGATCGGCCCGGACCTCGGCCTGGGCACGGTTCTCGACCGTCAGGATACCGTTGCCGATATGCGCGCCCTCGAGTCCCAGCAGCATGAGCGCGCGGGAGCTGTCGTTGCAGACCGTCTCATAATGCGTGGTCTCGCCCCGGATCACGCAGCCCAGCGCCACGAAGCCGTCGAAATTCGACTGCCGGTGCGCGATGCGGATCGCCACGGGCACCTCCAGCGCGCCCGGCACCTCGACCAGTTCGGCGGTGGCGCCGGCCGCCTCGATGACCGCGCGCGCGCCCTTGACAAGGTTGTCGGCGATGTCGCGGTAAAAGGGCGCGACCACGATCAGCAGCTTCACCGGCTTGTCGAATTTCGGCAGCGCCAGCGCGTCCTGTGTCTCATGTCCGGCCATGGCTCACTCCTCGGTGATCGGGCGGGTGCCCACGATACGCAGCCCGTAGGCGTCGAGCCCGACATAGCGTGTGGCGGGCGAGTCGGTGAGCAGGATCAGGTCATGCAGCCCCATCGACGACAGGATCTGCGAGCCCAGCCCGACCTGGCGCACGGTGCGCGGGCCGTCCTCGTCGTCGTCCAGCAGCAGCGTGGCGCGCGGGTCGCGGAACAGGCAGACCGCGCCGCGCCCCTCGGCGGCAACGATCTTCATCGCGCGCTCCACCTGATCGGCGGGGCCGGGGCCCAGGCCCAGCACATCCTCCAGCGCATGCAGCGAATGGGTGCGCACCAGCACTGGCTCGGGCGTGGTGATGTCGCCCTTGGTCAGCACCACATGCTCGGTGCCCTTGGTGCGGTCTGTGAAGACGCGCATCGTCCAGTCGCCGCCATAGGACGAGCGCACCGGACGCCGGTCGGTCTCGGTGACCAGATTGTCGTGGCGGCGGCGATAGGCGATGAGATCCGAGATCGTGCCGATCTTCATGCCGTGGCGCCGGGCGAAGGCGACCAGGTCGGGCAGCCGCGCCATGGTGCCGTCCTCGTTCATGATCTCGCAGATCACCCCCGATGGGTTGAGGCCCGCCAGCCGGGCCACGTCCACCGCGGCTTCGGTATGTCCGGCCCGCACCAGCACGCCGCCATCCTGCGCGCGCAGCGGAAACACATGGCCCGGCGTGGCGATATCGGCCGCGGTGGTGCCCGGATCGGTCGCGACCGCCACGGTGCGCGCGCGGTCATGCGCCGAGATGCCGGTGGTGACGCCCTCGCGCGCCTCGATCGAGACGGTGAAGGCGGTCTCGTGGCGCGAGGCGTTGTAGGACGCCATGAGCGGCAGGCCCAGCGCGTCGATCCGCGCGCCGGTCAGCGCCAGGCAGATCAGCCCGCGGCCGTATTTGGCCATGAAGTTGATTGCGTCCGGGGTGGCCATCTGCGCCGGTATCACCAGATCGCCCTCGTTCTCGCGGTCCTCGTGATCAACGAGGATGAACATCCGGCCGTTGCGCGCGTCCTCGATGATCTCCTCGATCGAGGAAATCGCGCCGGAATAGTCTTGCCGGTCCTGTTCCTGGCTGTCCGTGCTCATGGCGATTCACCTCTGCGCTTTCCGCTTGGCCAGATAGAACATTCCGCGGCCACTGACCAGAGCCACGGGCCGCGAGGACACGCCCGTCGGGGCGGGCAGCCCGCCGCCCGGCGCGACAATGCGCGGTAAGTTTCAGGCTTTCGCCCAACTGGTGACACAATGGGGCGGGATCACTGACCGCAAAGTTCTGTCGATTGTCGTGGAGTTTCGCCGTGACCATGACCGCTTCCGAGACCGGGCGCCGCAACCCGGATCTCCAGGGTTTCATGAAAAGACACGGGCTGTTCGCCGGGCTCATCGGCGTTCATTCCCTGGCGGCGATGACCACCGCCCGGTTTCTGGGCCTGGCCTATGACAACACCCTGATGCAATCGCTCGCCACGCTTTTCGGCGTGATGATTCCGCTTTTCCTGATGATCCTGTGCGTCCGGACGCTTCTGTTGATGGCTGTGTTCGAACGGCCCGCCCGTCCGCTGGACGCCTTTGTGGGCAAGATCCGCGGCGTGCTGGTCGACCCCGAGCGCATGATCGGCGGCGCCTTCGCGCTCTTCTGCCTCGTCGTTTTCTTCGATAGCTTCACCTATTTCAAGACCGTCATTCCCCATGTCCAGCCCTTCGACTGGGACGTGGCCTTCGCCGAGTTCGACCGGCTGCTGCATTTCGGCTACCACCCGTATGAGCTACTCAAGCCACTCCTGGGCACACCGGAGATGACCACCTTCATCAACGGAGTCTACCATTTCTGGCTCTTCCTGACGTATTTCGTGCTTTTCCTCGTGTGTTTTTCGGTGACCGACCAGCGCCGGCGGATGACCTTCCTTTTGGCTTTCGTCCTGACCTGGGCCATCGGCGGCAATCTCCTCGCGATGGCGTTCTCCTCCGCCGGGCCGGTCTATTACCAGGGACTGGGTTTCGGGGAGACGTTCGTGCCGCTGATGGACATGCTCAACCGATTCAACGAAGTCAGCCCGGTCTGGGCGCTGAACGTGCAGGATCTGCTCTGGGAGGGCTACCTTCGCGACGACCGGCTGGCAGGCGGCATTTCGGCGATGCCCAGCATGCACCTGGCCTCCTCGACGCTGCTGGCGCTCTGCGGTTTCGCCTATGCGCGCTGGGCTGGGCTGCTGCTCAGCCTCTTCACATTCCTGATCCTGCTCGGATCGGTGCATCTCGGCTGGCATTACGCTGTGGACGGCTATGCCGGGATCATCCTGGCGATCCTGTGCTGGAAACTGGCGGCGCGGCTCTCCCGCCACCAGCCCGCGAATGCGCAGGAAAAGGCGGTGGAGACCACGCTCTAGCCGCGCGCCGCTATGCCCAGTCCCTGAGCCGCGCGACGTAGCGCGCCAGCGTGTCGATCTCCAGATTGACGGCGTCGCCCACCGCCGCCTCGCCCCATGTGGTGACGTCCTTGGTGTGCGGAATGAAATTGATCCCGAAACTGGTGCCTTCCACCTCGTTCACTGTCAGCGACGTGCCGTTGAGCGCCACCGAGCCCTTGGGCGCGATGAACCGCGCCAGCGCCTCGGGCGCGCGCAGCGTGACGCGGGTGCTGTCGCCCTCGTCGGCCAGCGCGGTGATTTCCGCGATCCCGTCCACATGGCCCGAGACGATATGCCCGCCCAGCTCGTCGCCCACGCGCAGCGCGCGTTCCAGATTGACCCGCGCGCCGGGTTTCCAGCGCGCCAGGTTGGTCCTCGAGACGGTCTCGGCGGAGATATCCACCTCGAACCAGTCCTGCCCGTCGCGTCCCAGCGCCACCACCGTCAGGCAGACCCCATCGCAGGCGATGGAGGCGCCGATGTCGATTGTGGCGGTGTCATAGCCGGTGGCGATGCGCGCGCGCAGATCGCCGCGCCGCTCCAGCTCCAGGATGGTGCCGGTATCGGTGATGATGCCTGTGAACATGGCGCCGGGCCTTTCGTGACTGTCCGCAGGCAGGCGTAGCGGCTGTGCGTCCGGCAGGCAAGAGGCTGCGGCCCGGACCTATCCTGGCCGCGCTCGGGCAGGAGCAGACGCGGAATATGCAGAAATGGCTACACAAATGCCGGAAAAATACCGGAAAATTCGTCGATTCTGATGACATGGCCCGGCGGTTCGGGCAACAGTTCCGGCGCGGCAGGGGCGGCAGGTGGAGAAGCGGCAATATGGGCATGGTATCCGGGGCAGGGCGCAGCTTCCTGTTTTTGCAGGGCCCGCACGGACCGTTCTTCGACCAGCTTGGCCGGATGCTGCTCAGCGCCGGCGCGCGCGTCCACCGCGTGGGCTTCAATCGCGGCGATCAGGTCTTCTGGCGCGATCACGCCAGCTATACCCCTTTCACAGGCCGACCCGATGAATGGCCGGCGGCGCTGCGCGCGCTGCTCACCCGCCACGGCGTCACCGATCTGGTGCTCTATGGCGATACCCGCCCGGTCCATGCCGCTGCGGTCCAGGGCGCGCGCCAGGCCGGGATTACCGTCCACTGTTTCGAGGAAGGCTATCTGCGGCCCTACTGGGTGACCTATGAGCGCGGCGGCGTGAACGGCCATTCGCGGCTCATGGACATGCCGGTTGCGCAGATGCAGGCGCAACTCAGGGGGCGCGACCTCGACCTGCCGGATGCACCGCCGCGCTGGGGCGACATGCGCCAGCATGTCTTCTATGGCGCGCTCTATCATTTCCATGTGCTGACCCGGAACCGCCGCTACGCCAATTTCCGGCCGCATCGCAGCCTGACCGTCGCGCAGGAATTCCGGCTCTATCTCCTGCGCCTGCTGGCAATCCCGCGCCACGCCCTGCAACGCACGATCGCAACCCGGCGGATCAAGCAGGGCGGCTTCGCCTATCACCTGGTGCTTCTGCAACTGGGGCACGACGCATCTGTCCAGAGCCACAGCCCCTTCACCTCGATGACCGGGTTTGTCGATATCTGCCTCGAAGGTTTCGCGCGGGGTGCGCCGACGCATCATCACCTGGTCATCAAGGCCCATCCGCTGGAGGACGGGCGCCAGCCCCTGCGACGCGAGGCCATGCGCAAGGCGCGCGCGCTGGGCATTGCGGAGCGCGTGCATTTCGTGCGCGGCGGCAAGCTGGCGGCGCTTCTGGATCAGGCGCGAAGCTGCGTGACGATCAACTCTACCGCGGCGCAACAGGCGCTCTGGCGCGGGGTGCCGGTGCGCGCCTTCGGCCGCGCCGTCTATTGCAAGCCGGAGTTCCTGTCCGACCAGCCGCTGGAAGAGTTCTTCGCCGACCCCGACCTGCCCGACACTCGCGCCTATCGCAGCTACCGCCACTACCTGATGGAAACCAGCCAGGTTCAGGGCGGCTTCTATTCCGCCCGCGGACGCCGCCAACTCCTGCGTCGGGTCACCGACATGCTGCTGGCTGAACACGATCCCTATGACGCGCTTTTCCGGGGCGACGCGGCGCCGGCGCAACAATTGCGCGTGGTCCGGTGATTCGCCTTTAAGTGACTGGCTTTTTTCAAGCCTTTTCTGTAGGCTCTCCGAAAAACATAAGGCAGGAACGAGCAGTAAGGAGCCTTGCCGTGAAAATGCGTGTGGTGAAGGGGGCCAGGATTCTGGTCCTCGTGGTGCTGGCGGGCACTGTGGCGGGTTGCGGATTGCCTCGTTCGGGGCCCAGCAAGCGCGAGATCTATTCGGGCTCCGTGCAGCGGCAGGGCAATGCCTTCGTGGTTTCGGTCAATGACCGCGTGACCCGCGCAACGGCGGTGACGCCGGAACTGGGCTTCTCGCCCGCCTTCCTGAATGCCAGGCAGTTGGGGTCGGACACGATCCGGCCCGGCGATGTCCTCGCTATGACCGTCTACGAGAATGTCGAGCAGGGGCTGCTCAGCGTCGGTGCGCCGGGTGGCGGATCGGGCGGCACGCCGCTGACCGAGGTGCAGGTCGATGGCACCGGCCATATCTTCATTCCCTATGCCGGGCGCATCCGCGCGGCGGGCAACACGCCCGAGGAACTGCGCCGGATCATCACCCGGAAGCTCGATCCGCAGACCCCCGATCCGCAGATCATGGTGGCGCGCGCCGCAGGCGACGGGTCCACCATCAGCATCGTGGGCGGCGTGGCCGGGCAGGGCGTCTATCCGATCGAACGCTCCACCCGGACCCTGACCGCGATGATCGCGCGCGCGGGCGGCATCGGCCCCGCGATGGAGTCCGAGACGACCAAGGTCACGGTGATCCGCGGCAAGGAGCGCGGCACGGTCTGGCTGGAGGATCTGTTCCAGGAACCCGATCTCGACATCGCGCTGCGGCCCGGCGACCGGATCATCGTGGAACAGGACACGCGCGCTTTCACCGCGATGGGCGCGACCGGCGCGCAGACCCGCGTGCCCTTCGACTCGCCCGATCTCTCGGCGCTGGAGGCGATCGCGCAGGTCGGCGGGCTGAACTCCAACCTCGCCGATCCGACCGGCGTCTTCGTTCTGCGCGACGAGCCCGCGCCGGTGGCCAATGCGGTTCTGGGCCGCGACGACCTGATCGGGTTGCAGCGGATGGTCTATGTACTCGACCTGACCGAGACCAACGGCATGTTCGAGGCCCGCGACTTCCTGATCCGCGACGGCGACACGGTCTATGTCACCGAGGCGCCCTATGTGCAGTGGATCAAGGTTCTCGGGGCGCTCACGGGTTCGATCACCTCGGTCAACTCGGCCACGCAACTCGCCTCGCAGTGAGGCGGCGGCGTGACGGCGCCGGGTCCTGACGAGCCTGCCGCCGGGACGGTGCTGCCCCGGCGGCTATTCGTCTATAGCGGCGGGTTTCTGACCGGCCGGCGCATCCGGCGCATCCTGACGCTTGCTGGTCATGAACTGCGCCTGGGGTTGCCGGGGCCGGGGGACGGCGTCGCGGTCTGGGGCGCGGGTCCGACATCGCGCCGGGGTGCCTGGGTGGCGGCGCAGCGCGGCGTGCCGCTCGTGCGGGTCGAGGACGCCTTCCTGCGCTCGGTCCTGCCGGGACGCGCGGGCGGCCTGCCGATCGGGCTGATGCTTGACGGGCGGGGCCTTCATTGCGATGCCTCCGCAGCCAGTGACCTGGAGAAAATGCTGGTACATGCGCCGCTCGACGATCCCGCGCTCCTCGCGCGGGCCGAGGCCGGCATCGCCCGGATGCGCGCCGCGCATCTGTCGAAATACTGCGCCTGCGATCCCGCGCTCGACCCGCCCGATCCGGGCTATGTGCTGGTCGTGGACCAGACCCGCGGCGATGCCTCGATCCGGCTGGGCGGGGCGGATGCGGAGACATTCGCACAGATGCTGGAGGCCGCACGGGCCGAGCATCCCGACGCCGGCATCGTGATCAAGACCCATCCGGAGACCGCGCGCGGCCTGCGCCCCGGCCATTTCGGCCCGGCGGATGCGGATGCGCGCACCACGCTCGTCGCCGCGCCGCTGTCGCCCTGGCGGCTGCTCGATGGGGCGGCGGCGGTCTATACGGTGTCCTCGCAACTCGGGTTCGAGGCGATCCTGGCCGGGCACCGGCCGCAGGTCTTCGGCCAGCCCTTCTATGCCGGCTGGGGGCTCAGCGCGGATCGCCGGCCGGTCGCGCGGCGCGGGCGCAAGCTGACGCCCGCGCAGCTCTTCGCGGCCGCCATGCTGGAGATGCCCGTCTGGTACGACCTCCACGCCGATGCGCCGGGGAGTTTCGAGACCGCCTGCGACACGCTGGAGGCCGAGGCGCGCGCCTGGCGCGAGGATCGCGCGGGCTATGTCGGGCTGGGCATCCGGCTCTGGAAGCGGGGGCACATGCAGCGTGTCTTCGGCGGTTTCGGGCCGGGGCTGCGCCACGCCCGCGACGCGGATCAGGCGCTGGCGCTTGCCGCGCGGACGGGACGGCGCCTGATGGTCTGGGCGGGGAAGGAGCCGCCGGGTCTGGCCGCACGCGCCGCGCAGGCCGGGGTGCCGCTTCTGCGGGTGGAGGACGGTTTCCTGCGCTCGCGCGGGTTGGGGGCGGAACTGGTGCCGCCGCTCTCGCTTGTATCCGACGATCTGGGCATCTACTACGATCCGGCGTGTGAAAGCCGGCTGGAGCGGCTGATTGCGGCCTCGGACGCGCTGCCGCAGCCGGCACGGGCGCGGGCGGAGGCGCTGATCGCACGCCTGCGCGCGGGCGGCGCGAGCAAGTACAACACCGGCGCGCACGACCTGCCCGACCTGCCACGGGACCGCAAGGTCGTGCTGGTGCCTGGACAGGTGGAGGACGACGCGTCGATCCTGTGCGGTGCGGGCGAGACGCGCAGCAATCTGGGACTGCTGAACGCAGTGCGGGCCGCGCGCCCGGACGCGCTGATCCTCTACAAGCCGCACCCGGATGTGGAGGCCGGTCTCAGGGCGGGTGCCGTGGACGAGGCTGACGCGCTGGCGCTGGCCGATCTCGTTCTGCGCGGTACCGCGCCCGCGCCGCTCCTCGCGGTCGCGGACGAGGTCTGGACGATGACCTCGCTCCTGGGTTTCGAGGCGCTGTTGCGCGGCGTCCCGGTGCATTGCCTGGGCGCGCCCTTTTATGCGGGCTGGGGGCTGACCGAGGATCACGGGCCGGTGCCCGAGCGCCGCCGCGCGCGTCCCTGTCTGACCGGCCTGACTCATGCCGCGCTGATCGGCTATCCGCGCTATTTCGATCCCCTC
Organism: Maritimibacter sp. 55A14; assembly: GCF_003122205.1. Taxonomy (GTDB): domain Bacteria; phylum Pseudomonadota; class Alphaproteobacteria; order Rhodobacterales; family Rhodobacteraceae; genus QEYE01. The sequence continues at coordinate 69,596 of NZ_QEYE01000005.1, read as the reverse complement.
ACCGGGCGCGCCTGTCCCGTGGAGGTCGTGCTCGACCGGCTGGAGACCGGCGGTTTCACGACCGGCGGTCCCGGCAACCGCACGCTCTCGAAAATTCAGGGCCTGCTCGCCTCGCAGGCGCATCTCTGGCGTCGGCGGTGAATCGCCGATGGCCTTGCAGGTGAGTCGCGCGGAAGGCGAGTGTTTCGGAAACAAAAAATTCCATAAAAGATAACTGTGGGCCTGTCGTATACAATAGGGTCCGGTCAATTGTGGCAATTCTGGGTCCGACGCTACATCACGAGGATGTAATTTTACCACGGTCAACCTGAAAACGTTCAGAAAAACAATGGCCTGAGAAACAGTCCTGCGGAAACATCTGCGATTGCCGCGTGCTTATGAAATTGAAAAAGCCTTAAGACGTGGCATATTTCCGCCTAGGGGGCGCTAACCATGGATACGGAGTAGCGTTAATGTCTGTCTCTGGACCTTATCTGTCGATCAACCGCAATCTGCGCGACCGGGTGAAACCGGGCATCGTGCGTATTGCCGTCCCCACGCTGCGCGGGTTTCGCATTCCCCGGAGCGAGAAACTCAAATCCTTGTCGAACGGCCTGACCAAATCCGAGATGGTCGATCTGTTCCGGTCGGACCTGCATGACGGGGCGCGCCGCCACCCGGCCAAGTAACCCTGCGCCGACGCTAACTCTGCGTCACCCAATGATGCATGATGTCGCCGCCGATGGCGCGCGAGGCGTGAAGCTGAAACCGGGGCGCCTCCCCCAGGGTCGAAAGGCCGAGAGGCCCCGTCGCCGGGCGGCCATCCGCACCCAGCGCCATGCCGGCGGTGAACCCGATCAATTCATCGACGAGCCCCCCGCCCAGGAGCGAGGCCGCCAGTGTCCCGCCGCCTTCGCAAAAGACCCGCGTAAGCCCGGCATCGCCGAGTTTCCCCAGCACATCCCCCATATCCAGCCATCCATCCGCCCCCGCCGCGCAGGCCAGCGTCGTGGCACCCGCGTCGCGCCAGGCGCGCACCGCCGCGTCCGGCGCTTCCGGCCCGTGGCATATCCACAGCGGCGCATCGTCCAGGCTGCGGCCCAGGCGGCTCTCGGGCGTTAGGCTCAGCCGCGTGTCGCAGACGATTCGGACCGGCTGACGCACCGGCCCCATGCCGCGCACCGTGAGCAGCGGGTCGTCGGCCCGTGCCGTGCCGGCGCCGACCATCACCGCGTCGTGCCGCGCCCGGAGAGCATGGACCATGCGCCGCGCCTCGGACCCGGTGATCCATCGGCTCTCGCCCGCCGCGGTGGCGATGCGCCCGTCGAGCGTGGTGGCGAGTTTCAGCGTCAGCATCGGGCGGCCCTGCGTCACGCGCGTCAGGAAACCGCGATGGTCGTGGCGGGCGGCAGCTTCGCCCGGCCCCGTCTCCACCGCGATGCCCGCCGCGCGCAGCACCGCATGGCCGCCGCCCGCGACCCGCGGGTCGGGATCCTCCAGCGCGGTGACGACGCGCGCCACGCCCGCCGCGGCCAGCGCCTCGGCGCAGGGCGGCGTCACGCCGTGGTGGGCGCAGGGCTCCAGGGTGACATAGGCGGTCGCACCCCGCGCGGCGGCGCCGGCCTGCGCCAGCGCCACAGTCTCTGCATGCGGCCGCCCGCCGGGCTGTGTCCAGCCGCGCCCGACCAGGCGGTTTCCCGCCACGACCACGCAGCCCACCGCCGGGTTCGGCCAGACCTTGCCCATGCCGCGCGCGCCCAGCGACAGCGCAAGCGCCATCCAGCGCGCGTCGGCGGCCTGGCTCATGCCTTTTCTTCGGGGGGGTCCGGCGGGCGCAGTTCCGACATGAAGTCCTCGAAATCCTCGACCGCCTGGAAATTCTTGTAGACGCTGGCGAAACGCACATAGGCCACCGTGTCGATCCGGGCCAGCGCCTCCATCACGATCTCGCCGATGGTGTTGGAGGGAATGTCGGTCTCGCCCATGCTCTCCAGCCGCCGCACGATGCCGGAGATCATCTGGTCCATGCGTTCCGGGTCCACCGGGCGCTTCTGCAACGCGATCCGGATCGAGCGTTCCAGCTTGTCGCGGTCGAAATCCTCGCGCCGTCCGTTGCTCTTGATGACCACCAGGTCGCGCAGCTGCACCCGCTCATAGGTGGTGAAACGTCCCGAGCAGGCCGGGCAGAATCGCCTACGCCGGATGGCGACGTGGTCTTCGGCGGGGCGCGAGTCCTTCACCTGGGTGTCGATATTTCCGCAAAACGGGCAGCGCATGGCCCCTCCCTTGGTGGTCGTCCACACATATCCACATCGACTATAAGTCACCCGCGAGAGATTGGGTAGGGGCGAATTGCGCCCCCTATATGCTGATAGGCCGGACCGGGCTTGCAGCCGCCCCGGTGGGCTGCTCTGATAAGCAGGGACAAGACGGGGGAACAGCATGGCCGAGGACGAGGACCGGGGCGGCGAGGCGCCGTGCTATGCGCATCTTTTCGAGGACGGGGCGGATGCCGCGGCGCTGCGCGACGTGGCGCGCTGGCGCAAGGCGGAACGCGCCCGGCTGATCGCGGCCCGGCAGGCGCTTCCGGTGGCCGACCGGCAGGCCGCAGACCGCAGGCTGGCCGAGGAACTGGACCGCCGTCTGCCCGAAAGCGCCGGCGCGGTGATCGCGCTCTACTGGCCGTTCCGGGGCGAGCCCGACCTGCGCGGATGGGCCGCGGCGCGCCGCGACGCGGGCGCCCGGCTGGCCCTGCCCGTGGTGGTGGAGAAGGCCGCGCCGCTCATCTTCCGCGCCTGGGAACCCGGTATGGCGCTGGAGCGCGGTATCTGGAACATTCCCGTCCCACCCGCCGATGCGCCGGAGTTGCGCCCCGATATCGTGATCGCCCCGGTGGTCGGCCTGGGCGAGGGCAATTTCCGGCTGGGCTATGGCGGCGGCTACTACGACAGGACGCTGGCTGGGTTGAAGGCCGCGGGGGCGGCTCCACATGTCATCGGGGTCGGCTACGGGATACAGGTGATCGACACGATCTTCCCGCAGCCCTTCGATGTTCCGATGACCGAGGCGGTGATCGTGCCGGTCTGATCCGGCCGCCCGCCCGCATCATTCTTCAGGAGGTCACGACATGGGCGACAGAACGCTTTTCATCACCGGCGCATCTTCGGGGATCGGGGCCGCCACGGCGCGCGCGGCGGTCGCCGCGGGCTGGCGTGTGGGGCTCATGGCGCGCAGCCGCGACAAGCTCGACGCGCTGGCGGCGGAGCTGGGCGGCGACGCGGCGATGGCCCTGCCGGGGGACGCCACCGATCTGGGCGCGCAGCAGAACGCCGTCGCGCGGCTGGTCGACCGCTTCGGGCGGCTCGACGCGGCCTTCGCCAATGCCGGCCGCGGCAGCAGCGCCGCCGGGACCGAGGCCGGCCGCCCCGAGGAATGGGAGGCGATGGTCGCGCTCAACATCACCGCGCTTCTCTGGACCGCCAAGGCGGCGATGCCGGAGCTGCGCAAGCGCAAGGGGCACATGCTGCTGACCGGCTCGGCGGCGGGGCGACGCGCCATCGCGGGGTCGGTCTATGGCGCCACAAAATGGTTCGTGCACGGCTACGGCGCCAACCTGGCCGAGGAAATGGCCGAATGGGGCGGCCGCTGCACGGTGATTGCGCCGGGGATGGTCGATACGCCCTTTTTCGACGAGCCCAAGCCCGACAAGCTTCAACCCGAGGACGTGGCGAATGCCGTTGTCTATGCGCTCGACCAACCCGCCCGCGCGGCGGTGCGCGAGGTCTTCCTGATGCCCAATCCGGCGGCACTGGGCTGAGGTCCGCCGCAGGATTTCGGCCCGTGCGGTGAGGTGTGGTAGGATGGAACCGCAACGGAAGGAATGCCGTTGGTCTCAGGAGTCGAGAAAAAGGAGGACATCGCCATGAGTGTTGCACGAGTTACCGAGATATCCGCCACCTCCACCAAGAGTTTCGACGACGCGGTGACGGAAGGCATAGAACGCGCCTCCAAGACGTTGCGCGGGATCACCGGCGCCTGGGTCAAGGAACAACGGGCGCAGGTCGAGAACGGCAAGGTCACGCAGTTTCAGGTCAACATGATGGTGACCTTCGTGCTCGACGACTGACGCCCGCGCGTCAGGCCAGATGCGCGGCGACCTCGCGGTTGCGCGGCGCATCGCGGTGCTCGACCAGATAGATACCCTGCCAGGTGCCCAGCACCGGTTGTCCGCCGCGCACCGGGATCGACAGGCTGACCGGCAGCAGCGCCGCCTTGATATGGGCGGGCATGTCGTCGGGGCCTTCGGTGCGGTGGGTGAGGTACTCCATCGCCGGGTCGTCCGCATGGGGCGCCAGCCGGCGCAGGAAGGCCAGCAGGTCGCGTTGTACGGCCGGGTCGGCGTTCTCCTGGATCAGGAGGCTGGCGGAGGTGTGCCGGATGAAAAGCGTGAGCAGCCCGTCATCCGCCCCGCGCGTCCAGCCGGTGACCTGCGAAGTGAACTCGTAGAGGCCGGGACCGTCCGTCCGGAGCGTGAAGACCGTCTGCATGGGGCCAGCCTGCGGATTTCCCCGCGCCGATGCAAGGCTTGCATGACGGGCTTGCATGAGGGGCGGCCCGGATGCTGGGATAGGGCGGGCCGATGACAGGGAGAGGAAAGATGGAAAAGGATTGCGTGGCGATCAGAACCCGGATCACCGGCCGCGTGCAGGGCGTGTCGTTCCGGGCCTGGGCCAGGGGCCAGGCCGAGGCGCACGGCCTGACGGGCTGGGTCCGCAACGAGGATGACGGGTCGGTGCTGGCCTTCCTTCAGGGGCGCAAGGCCGACGTGGCCGCGATGGTCCATGCGCTCGACGAAGGGCCGGGCGCGGCCGTGGTGCAGAACATCGAGACCGAGGAGGCCGAGCCCAGCGACGGGCTGCGCAGCTTCGATATCACAGGGTAGGGGCCGGGAAGTGCTCTCCCGCAACCCAAGGCCGTGGAAAACGATCCTGAGAACTGGTGAGCTTCCGCGACCGTCTCGGGGTCAGTCGTGATATCGGCACTGGATAGTCTCCAACGCAGTCGCGCTGGCCCGGTAGATCAGATGATGTTCGCGGTCGATGCGGCGGGACCAGATCTGGCTTTACCAAAACGCCAGGCCGCCGGGACGATCCGACGCTTGCCCAGCAGCGCGCAAGGCGCCCCACGATTTCGGGCAGGGCGCTTTCCTACCGTTTCAAGCGGGAGGTCGTCGAGGTCAACACCTCATTTGGGGATGCAACTTCCCGCAAACCAAGCTCTTTCAGTTCACCGAAATTACCCTGAAAATCCTTCGTGTTGGTCGTTACAAAGATATCGCGGTCATCGTTGATGTGTGTCCACAAAGTATGAACGTCGCACCAAGCATTGCGCCACTTCTTGTATTGAGGTGACCAAAGAGTTTCCTGCGAAACAGATGTTGGAAGTTTGCGCTCAATGCCCGGACAGATGACGTTCCAAAGTGCATTGATTTCATTGTTAAATGTTTCGTCGGCCAATTTGGATAAGCCAATATAGCTCAAGCCAACAACACAAGGACCGAGAACAATCGAGAGATCATCCCACCCCAGCGCCGATATGCGTCGCCTGAACTGCTTGCCGCTCGCAGGAAACGATTTCGATTCCTTAAGTGTCTCCGATGCTGATACGGTCGTTATGCCAACATCGAGAACACCAGACCGATGCAACTCTACTAGTTTACGGATGTAGATACCCTGTTCCTCGGCACATTCGGCTGCAATTACGCAGTTCCAATCGAAGGTGCAGGACTTCACTGATCCAGGAAACTCCGCAACTTCCGTGACCGGCTCGGATGCTTCAGCTTCCGCAGCGCCTTGGCCTCGATCTGCCGGATGCGTTCCCGCGTCACCGAGAACTGCTGGCCCACTTCCTCCAGCGTGTGGTCGGTGTTCATGCCGATGCCGAAGCGCATGCGCAGCACCCGTTCCTCGCGCGGGGTGAGCGATGAGAGCACCCGCGTCGTGGTTTCCTTCAGGTTCTCCTGAATGGCGCTGTCCAGCGGCAGGACGGCGTTCTTGTCCTCGATGAAATCGCCGAGCTGGCTGTCTTCCTCGTCGCCGATGGGAGTTTCCAGAGAAATCGGCTCCTTGGCGATCTTCATCACCTTGCGGACCTTCTCCAGCGGCATTTGCAGCTTCTCGGCCAGCTCTTCCGGCGTCGGTTCCCGCCCGATCTCGTGGAGCATCTGGCGGCCGGTGCGCACCAGTTTGTTGATCGTCTCGATCATGTGGACCGGAATGCGGATGGTGCGCGCCTGATCCGCGATGGAGCGGGTGATCGCCTGGCGGATCCACCATGTTGCGTAGGTCGAGAACTTGTAGCCCCGGCGATATTCGAATTTGTCCACCGCCTTCATCAGGCCGATATTGCCTTCCTGAATGAGATCAAGGAATTGCAGGCCGCGGTTGGTGTATTTCTTGGCGATAGAAATGACCAGCCGCAAGTTGGCCTCGACCATTTCCTTCTTGGCCTGCCGGGCCTCCTTCTCGCCCTTCTGGACCTGGTTCACGATGCGCCGGAATTCCTCGATGTCGAGGCCGATATACTGCCCGACCTGGGCCATTTCGGAGCGCAGCTCCTCCACCTTGTCGCGGGAGCGTTCGACCAGTGCCTGCCAGCCCCGGCCCGGCTTCTCGGCCATCCGGTCCATCCAGTTCGGGTCGAGCTCCGAGCCGCGATAGGCGTCGATGAATTCGCGCCGGTTGATGCGCGCCTGGTCGGCGAGCTTCACCATCGCGCTGTCGATGGACATGATGCGCCGGTTGATGCCGTAAAGCTGGTCGATCAGCGCCTCGATGCGGTTGTTGTGCAGGTGCAGCCCGTTCACCAGTTCGACGATCTCGGCGCGCAGGGCCTGGTATTCCGTCTCCTCGGCCTTGGAGAAGGAGCTGTCCTCGTTCAGCGTCGCCGACAGGCGGTTGTCCTGCATCTCCGACAGGCGCGTGTAATCCGCGGCCATCCGGTCGAGCATCTCCAGCACGCGGGGCTTGAGTGCTGCCTCCATTGCGGCCAGCGACATGCCGGCCTGCTCGTCGTCGTCCTCGTCGTCGTCGCTGTCGGTGCTGATCGGGTTGCCGTCGGCGTCCAGCTCCGGCTCCTCGGCGGCCTTCTTCTTCTCGGCCGCCGGCGCGGCGGAGGTGTTGGCCGCGCCGAGCCCGCCCACGACGCTGCCCTCGCCCTCGTCTTCCATGCCCGAGCCGAAGGTCGCCTCAAGGTCGATCACGTCGCGCAGCAGGATGTCCTCGGACAGCAACTCGTCACGCCAGATGGTGATCGCCTGGAAGGTCAGCGGGCTTTCGCAGAGCCCGGCGATCATCGTGTTGCGGCCGGCCTCGATGCGCTTGGCGATGGCGATCTCGCCCTCGCGGCTCAGCAGTTCGACCGAGCCCATCTCGCGCAGATACATGCGCACCGGGTCGTCGGTGCGGTCGAGCGTCTCGGAAGTGGAGGTGCTGACAGTCACCTCGCGGGAGGTGGAGGTCTCCACGACCTCGGTGGAGCCTTCGGCCTCCTCGTCGGCCTCCTCGGCCTCGATCACGTTGATGCCCATCTCGCTGAGCATCGACATCACGTCCTCGATTTGTTCGGAAGACACCTGATCGGGCGGCAAGACCTGGTTGAGCTGATCGTAGGTGATGAAGCCGCGCGTCTTGGCCTCGGCGATCATCTTCTTGACCGCAGCCTGGCTCATGTCGAGCATCACATGCGGGTCGGATTGCTCTTCGGGTTTCGCGGCTTCGGTGTCTTTGGCGGCCATGCGTGACTCCTCTGGCGCGGGACTGATTCGTTGGTCCCGACTTACAGCGAATCAATCCTGTGCACAGGTGATTCGCAATTCAATTCCCATTTTTTCCAAAACCCTGTGGTTTTGGTTATTCCTTGGACCCGGCGCGCCCGAGGTCGATGGTGCCTAGAAGGGCGTCGAGGGCCTCGCGTTCGCCGCGGTCGATACGCGCGCCGCTGGGGGCGATGTCGTACTCGGCCCGGTCGTCGGTGTTGGAACGCTGCGCGCGGTTCACGGCCTCTGCCGCCTGGCCAAGGCGCCAGGTCAGTTTCTCGTCGGACATCGCCGCCGCATCCTCCAGCGCCTCGTCGATCTCGCGCCGCGCGCCGCGGGTTGCCTTCAGCCTCGCCAAGTCTTCGGCCAGCGCCATCATGGCAAGCTCCCGGTCCTGCGGGTTGCGGATTGCAGGGGCGATCTGCACATGGCTGAGCGCCATCAGCTTTTCAAGGGCATCCGCGCACAGCGCGCCGGAAATCTTCTCGCGCAACGCTTCCGGGTCGGTCAGCCCGGCATGGCGCAGCAGCGCCTGTTGCAGCGCGCGGTGCTCGGGCGCCTGGCATTCCAGCGCCTCGAGTTCTCCCTCGAAGGTTTCCAGCAGGGCGGGATGGGTGACGAGCGTGGCCAGGATCACCGCTTCGCGCAGGCGCTCGGCCACCGCGCCCGGCCCGTCGCGGCCGAGGAGCGAATCGCGGGTCATCGGCATCGGCTGCGCGGGCGGGGTGCGGCGCGTCCAGCGTCCGCCCTTGCCCTGCTGCCAGCCGCCGCCCGGCTGCGTACCGCGGCGCGGCGCGGCGAAAAGCTCGGCCCGCAGGCGCTTCACCTCCTCGAAATAATGCGTGCGGATCGAGCCGTCGCGGATGCGTCCGATCACCGCCTTGAGCGCCGCGTCCAGCGCCGCGCGCCGTTCGGGGCTGTCGAAGACGCGGCCTTCGGTCTCGCGGCTCCAGAGCAGCCGCACCATCGGTTGCGCGGTCTCCACAAGCCGGCGCATCGCACCCGCTCCTTCCGCGCGGATCAGGTCGTCGGGGTCCTGGCCTTCGGGCAGCAGCGCGAAGCGCAGGCTCTGGCCCGCCTCCAGCAGCGGCAGGGCCAGGTCGATCACCCGGTGCGCCGCGCGCAGCCCGGCGCTGTCGCCGTCGAGGGCGATCACCGGCTCCGGCGCGATCCGCCACATGAGCTTGAGTTGGTCCTCGGTGATCGCCGTGCCCAGCGGCGCAACGGCGGCCTCCAGCCCCGCCTCGCAGAGCGCGATCACATCCATGTAGCCTTCGGTGACGATCAGTGGCTGGCCCTTGCCCGCGGCCTCGCGCGCGGGGCCGTGGTTGTAGAGCGTGCGGCCCTTGTCGAAGAGCGCCGTCTCTGGCGAGTTGAGGTACTTGGCGCGGGTGGCCTCGGACATCGCCCGCCCGCCGAAGGCGATGCAGCGCCCGCGCGCGTCGCGGATCGGAAAGACAATGCGGCCGCGGAACCGGTCATAGGGGGCGCCGCCATCGTCGGGCCGGGCCGCGAGCCCCGCGTCGATCACCAGATCGGCGGCCACGCCCTTGCCGGTAAGATGCGACCAGAGCGCCTGTCGCGCATCCGGGGCGAAGCCGATCCCGAAACGTTCCAGCGTTTCGGGCTTCAATCCCCGGCGGGTGAGGTAGTCGCGCGCCTCGGCCGCCGCCGCGGTCTGAAGCTGGGTGCGGTAGAAGCGCGCCGCGTCCTCCATCACCCCGATCAGCCGGGCGTTGCGGTCGATCTTCTCACGCGCCTGCGGATCGCGTGCCGGCATCTCCATCCCCGCCTCGCGGGCGAGGATCTCGATGGCCTCCATGAAGCCCACGTTTTCCGTCTCCTGCACGAAGGAGATCGCGTCGCCCTTCGCGTTGCAGCCGAAGCAGTAGTAGAAGCCCTTGCGGTCGTCGACATGGAAGGAGGCAGTCTTTTCCTGGTGAAACGGGCAGGGGGCCCACATGTCGCCCTTGGCCTGGTTGGACTTGCGGGTGTCCCAGATCACCTTGCGTCCCGCCACCTGCGAGATCGAGGTGCGCGAGCGAAGCTCGTCAAGGAAACCGGGGGGCAGACTCATGTACGGAATATCGGCCCCGACGGGCTGCAAGGCAAGGGTTCAGGCGCGGCTCATTGCGTCTTCAGACGGATACGCTGGCGTATTTCGCCGGTCTCGCGGTCGAAGACCAGGATTTCGTCGGCCTCGGTGACGACCGCGTACCAGTCGCGCCCCTGGGTGAAAGCGGCGGCGCGCGCGCCGTCGGGCAGGGTGATCGCTTCGGGCAGCTGCGCGGGAGCTTGCGCCACGGGGAAACGGATGACAATCAGCGCAACCAGCGTTACAAGCCCCGCGATCATCGTCACCATCAGCGCGATCACCAGACCTTTCAGGAGCTTCAGCCCGCGCGGCATCTCCATGTCTTCCGGAGCCTCGTCCATGAGCATCCCCCTTGCGCATCTATTGCGGGTCGAGATCGCCGCAGATCCCCCGCCGCGCCTTGATAAGGCGCTGAGCCGCGATGTGCCAGAGGAAGCGGCGCTGTCGCGCTCGCGCATATCCCGGCTGATCGCCGAGGGCGCGGTGTCGCGCGGCGGGCAGGTCGTGACCGATCCGCGCGCGCGCACCAAGGCAGGCGAGGTCTGGGAAATCGCGCTGCCCGACCTGGAGGAGATCGAGGCCGGGCCCGAGCCGATCGCGCTCGACATCGTGCATGAGGACGCCGACCTGATCGTGATCGACAAGCCCGCCGGTATGGTCGTGCATCCCGCGCCCGGCGCCTGGACGGGCACGCTGGTCAATGCCCTGATGCACCATTGCGGAACGAGCCTGTCGGGGATCGGCGGGGCGAAGCGGCCCGGCATCGTCCACCGCATCGACAAGGACACCTCCGGGCTGATCGTCGCGGCCAAGTCGGATCGCGCCCACCAGGGCCTCGCGGCGCAATTCGAGGCGCACAGCGTCTCGCGCCACTACCGTGCCGTCTGCATCGGGTTGCCTGACCGTGCGGACCCGCGCCTTGCCGGGTTGGCCGGCGTCGGGTTCGAGCCCGGCGGCGTGACCTCCGTGACCGCCGCCATCGCCCGCCACCGCACCGACCGGCAGCGCATGGCGGTCGTGACGCATGGCGGGCGCCGCGCCGTCACGCGCTTTCGCGTGCTGGAAGACTTCGGCCGGGCGGCGGCGCTGCTCGACTGCTGGCTGGAGACCGGGCGCACGCATCAGATCAGGGTCCACTTGGCGCATATTGGCCACGGGCTCCTGGGCGATCCGGTCTATGGCCGGCGCAAGCTGGCGCTCAAGGCTCTGCCGCCCGCGGCAGGGGAGGCCACGGCCTCTTTCCCGCGCCAGGCGCTCCACGCCGCGACGCTGGGCTTCGTCCATCCCGTCACCGGCGAAAGGCTGGAATTCTCCGCCCCCCTGCCGCCCGACATGACGGCATTGCTAAACGCGCTGCGGGGCGGGTAGTGGCGGTTGTCGTGGGTTTCACCAATCCTCGCGCCGCCACTTCCGCGTGAACGCATGTTTCAGGGTCTTTTTCACCTTGCGATGCAACCCCAGATGCCCGGAAAGCGTTGGAAATGCACCGCCCGTGCGGTGTCAACTTGAAGCCAAACGCCCCCGATCATACCTTTAACGGTAGAAAAATGGCCAAGAGCAGGGACAGGACGCCAATGAGTTACGCAAATCTTCCCGCCCCGTCGCCGGAACAGGGGCTGAACCGGTATCTCCAGGAGATCCGCAAATTCCCGATGCTGGAGCCGGAAGAGGAGTACATGCTGGCCAAGCGCTGGGCCGAAACCCAGGACAGCGGCGCCGCGCACAAGCTCGTCACGTCGCATCTGCGGCTCGCCGCCAAGATCGCCATGGGCTATCGCGGCTACGGCCTGCCCACGGCCGAGGTCGTTTCGGAAGCCAATGTCGGGCTGATGCAGGCCGTCAAGCGGTTCGATCCCGAAAAGGGTTTCCGCCTGGCTACCTACGCGATGTGGTGGATCCGTGCCTCGATCCAGGAATACATCCTGCGCTCCTGGAGCCTGGTGAAGATGGGCACGACCAGCGCGCAGAAGAAGCTCTTCTTCAACCTGCGCAAGGCCAAGGCCCGGATCGGCGCGCTGGAGGAGGGCGACCTGCGGCCCGAGCATGTCCGGAAGATCGCCAACGACCTGAGCGTCACCGAGGAGGAGGTGATCTCGATGAACCGCCGGATGGCGGGCACCGATGCCTCGCTCAACGCGCAGGTCGGCAGCGATGGCGAGACCAGCACCCAGTGGATGGACTGGCTGGAAGACGAGGATGCCGACCAGGCCGAAGCCTATGCCGAGAAGGACGAGCTCGACAGCCGCCGCGAATTGCTGGCCGCCGCGCTGGAGGTGCTCAACGAGCGCGAGCGCGATATCCTGACCCAGCGCAAGCTGCGTGAGAACCCGGCCACGCTGGAGGAATTGTCGGGCCAATACGATGTCAGCCGCGAACGCATCCGCCAGATCGAGGTGCGCGCCTTCGAGAAGATCCAGAAGAAGATCCGCGGACTGGCCAGGGAAAAGGGCCTTATCAACGGCGGGTGACCGTCTGGTCCTTGCGCCAGATCAACGCCCGGCCCGACGGATGGCGCAAGACTAAAGCCTGCGAGTCTATCAAGGGGAGCGCAATGAAACCTGTTCGCACACTTGTCCTGATCGCCAACGAGCGCGAGGCGCGCATCCTGGAAAACGCCGGGGTCGGCAAGGGGCTGGCGGAACTGTCCAGCCTCGACGCAAGCGCGATCAATTCCGAGGCGATCGAATACGCCGATACGCCCGGCCGGTCGCGCGCCGCCCCCGGCACCGCCCGGCACGGGTTCGAGCCGCCCACATCGGAGCGGCGCCAGGCTCGCGACGCCTTCGCCGCGCATGTGCTCGACGCGCTGCACGCGCAGGCCGCGAAGGGCGGGCACGAGAGGCTGATCCTCGCCGCACCACCGAAGATGCTGGGCGAGCTGCGCGGCGGGCTCGGCCAGCTCGCGGACAAGGTCACAGGCTCGCTCGACAAGGACATCGTCAAGGTGCCGGCGCGCGACCTGCCCCGCCATTTCGAGGCGATCGCGGCCTTCTGAGCGCCGCGCTCAGCCGCGCTCGTCCTTGGGCGAGGCCATCACCACATAGGAGGTGATGGAACTGACATGCGCCAGCGCGCCCAACGTGTCGGTGTGGAAGGATTTGTAGGCGGCCAGATCGGCGACCTCGACCCGCAGCAGATACTCCACCGTCCCGGTGACATTGTGACATTCGGTCACTTGCGGCGTGCGCGCCATCGCGCGCTCGAACGCTTCCTGCGCGGCCTTGGTGTGGGTCGAGAGCCCTACCGCGATATAGGCCAGGAAACCGCGGCCGAGCGCGGCGGGTGAAAGCCGCGCGCGGTATCCGGTGATGACGCCGCTGCGCTCCAGCTCCTGCACCCGGCGCAGGCAGGCCGAGGGCGAAAGCCCCACGCGGGCGGAAAGCTCAAGGTTGCTGATCCGCCCGTCGCGCGTCAGCTCCTGCAATATTTTTTCGGATATCCTGTCCATACGTGCCATTCGTTGTGGTTTATGTTCATTTCGCGCGCAAGAAGCAATCTCTTACCTCTGAGTTCGGCATATGATTGCGGAATGTCATACGATCTCCTCCTCGGGCTTGCCGCCTATGCTTTCGTCACCTCGGTCACGCCGGGGCCCAACAACCTGATGCTGATGGCCTCGGGCGCCAATTTCGGGCTGCGCCGGACGCTGCCGCATCTTCTGGGCGTGTCGCTGGGCTTCGTCATCATGGCCTCTGCGCTGGGTGCGGGGCTGGGACCGCTCTTCACCGGGGCGCCGGTGTTGCGCAATGCGCTCAAGGCGCTGGCGCTTTGCTACATGCTTTGGCTGGCCTGGAAGATCGCCACCGCCACGCCGCCCGATCCCGGTGCGCCACCCGGCAGGCCGCTGAGTTTCCTGCAGGCGGCGGCGTTCCAATGGGTGAACCCGAAAGCCTGGGCGATGGCGTTGACGGCGCTTGCGGCCTACGCGCCCGGCGGCGGGGCGGGCGGCGTTCTGGCCGTGGCGGCGGTCTTCGGCGCGGTGAACCTGCCCTCGGTCACGCTCTGGGCGGGGGCGGGGCAGGGGCTCGCGCGCTGGCTCTCTACGCCGCGCCGGCTGCGTCGTTTCAACCTGGCGATGGCCGCGCTTCTGCTGGCGGCGCTGGTGCCGGTCCTGTCGGTCTGAACGGCTCAGTCCAGCCGCGCGCGCAGCACCCGGATCATGTTGCCGCCCATGACCTTGGCGATCGTCTCCTCGTCCAGCCCGGCCTCCAGCAGGGCATGGGTCAGCGCGGCCAGTTCCGAGGTGTCGAAGGCGGTCGCCACGGAGCCGTCGAAATCCGAGCCGAGCGAGACGTGATCGGCCCCCACCGCCGCCACCGCGGCCGCGATCGCGCCCGCCACGCCGGCGGGGCTGTCGTCACAGGTGACATCGGCCCAGTAGCCGATCCCGATCACGCCGCCGGTCTGCGCGATGCGCTGCATCAGCGCGTCGGGGATGTTGCGCTTCACCTCGCAATGCGAATGCAGCCCGGTATGGCTGAGCACGAGCGGTATGTCGGTCATCGCCAGCACGTCGCGGACGACCTGCGGGCTGGAATGCGCGAGATCGAGGACCATGCCGCGCGCCGCGACCTCGGCCACCACGGCGCGGCCGAACCCGGTCAGCCCGTGGTCGCCCTCGCCATGCAGGGATCCGCCCAGCGCGTTGTCGAAGAAATGCTGAAGCGCGATCAGCCGGTAGCCCGCGTCTTCCAGGCGATCGAGATTGGCCAGGTCACCCTCCAGCGGATGCGCGCCCTCGATCCCCAGAAGCCCGCCCACCGTCCGCGCGCCCTGCGCCCGCGCCGCGAGCAGCGCTTCCAGATCCGCGCGGCTGCGCAGGATGCGCAGGCTGTCGGGCGCGCGGTCGGCGAAACCGTGCAGCTTCGCGGCCTGGTAGAGCGCGCGTTCCAGCAGGCTGCCCCAGGTTCGCGGCGGCCAGAGTTGGCCCACCGCCAGCAGCGTGATGTTGTCGCGCGCGTCGGCCGAATTGCTGGCGTAGTTCTGGCCGGCCGGACTCTTCGTCACAGCGGTGAAGACCTGCACCGCCACGTTGCCCTCGATCAGGCGGGGAATGTCCACCTGGCCGTAATCGGAGCGCGTGGTCAGGTCGCGGTTCCAAAGCAGGCTGTCGGCGTGCCAGTCGCCGATCACCAGCCGTTCATGCAGCGCGGCGGCCTCGGTGGAGACCGGCCAGGGATCGTGCGGCGCGACCGGGTTGAGGCCCTTCTCGACGATGGCGGGGGCCAGGATGAAGACTCCCGCCAGACCGAGCAGGGCGATCCCCAGCATTCCGAGAATGATCCGTTTCAGCCACAGCATGGCCGACCTCCGTCTTTCTGCCGACCGCCAGCACACTAGGCCCGGCAGCGCGGGGCACAAGGGGCAGCCGGCCATGTGCCGTTACGTCATCAGAAGGACCGCGGCAGGCCCAGCACATGCTCGGCCACGTAGGACAGGATCAGGTTGGTGGAGATCGGCGCGACCTGGTAGAGCCGGGTTTCGCGGAACTTGCGCTCCACATCGTACTCGGTGGCGAAACCGAAGCCGCCGTGGAACTGGATGCAGGCGTTCGCGGCTTCCCAGCTTGCCTTGGCGGCGAGGTACTTTGCCATGTTGGCCTCGGCCCCGCAGGGCTGGCCGGCATCGTAGAGCGCGCAGGCGCGGTCGCGCATCAGCTTCGCCGCCTCGATCTCGATATGGGCCTCGGCGATGGGGAACTGCACGCCCTGGTTCTGGCCGATGGGCCGGCCGAAGACCCGGCGCTCCCCGGCATAGGCGGTCACCTTGTCGATGAACCACATCCCGTCCCCTATGCATTCCGCGGCGATCAGCGCGCGTTCCGCGTTGAGCCCGTCGAGGATGTAGCGGAACCCCATTCCTTCCTCGCCGATCAGGTTCTCCGCCGGGATCTCCAGATCGTCGAAGAAAAGTTCGTTCGTCTCGTGGTTCACCATGTTCGGGATCGGCCGGACCTCCAGCCCCATGCCCACCGCCTCGCGCAGGTCGACCAGGAAGATCGACATGCCCTCCGACTTCTTCCGTACCTCGGCCAGCGGCGTGGTGCGCGCCAGGAGGATCATCAGGTCGGAATGCTGCACCCGGCTGATCCAGACCTTCTGCCCGTTGATGACGTAGCGGTCGCCCCGGCGCTCGGCGGTGGTCCTGATCTTCGTGGTGTCGGTGCCGGTCTCCGGCTCGGTCACGCCCATGCTCTGAAGCCGCAGCGCGCCGCTGGCGATGGCGGGCAGGTAGCGCGCCTTTTGGGTTTCCGAGCCGTGCCGCAGCAGCGTGCCCATGTTGTACATCTGCCCGTGGCAGGCGCCGGAATTGCCGCCGGAGCGGTTGATCTCCTCCATGATGACGGCGGCTTCCGTCAGCCCCAGGCCCGAGCCGCCATAGTCCTCGGGGATCAGCGCGGCCAGCCAGCCGGCGCAGGTTAGCGCCTCGACGAAAGCCTCGGGATAGCCGCGCTCCCGGTCCACCTTGCGGTGATACTCGGGCGGAAATTCTGCGCAGAGCGCGCGGATCGCGGCGCGGATGTCGGGATGGCTTTCGGTCATGTGGGTCCCCCTGAAATCGTTGCGGTCGCGTCCATTGCCAGCGCGCCGTCATGGCGCCGCACCCACAGCCGGACGCACCCGTGCCCGTCTCCCGGTCCACCGTGGAGCGTGAAATCATGGGTGGCGAAGACCGTGGCTATGGCGCGGAACGTGAAATCCCGCACCTCCGCCTGCGGCAATTCCCGGCGCAAGAGGTCCATCAGCAGCATGGCCAGGAGCGGCCCATGCACCACCAGCCCCTCATAGCCCTCGGTGCCGGTGCAGAACGGCTGGTCGTAATGGATGCGGTGGCCGTTGAAGGTCAGGGCGGAATAACGGAAGAGCAGCACCGGGTCGGGGTGGACCCGGCGGCTGAAGGCGCTGCCCTCGGGCGCCTGCGGGGGCGTCGGGGCGGGCGCGCCGGGCGCCGCGGCGGCGCGGTAGACGATGTCGTGCTCCTCCTCGATCCCCTGCACCGCGCCGTCGAAGAGGGCGTGGCGCACGGTCACGAAGACCAGATCGCCGCTGCGGCCCGCCTTGTGCGTCACCGAGGCGACGGCCGAGGTTTTGCGCAGCACCCGCCCGATGCGCATCGGCGCCAGGAAGCGGAAGCGGCTGCCCGCCCACATCCGGCGCGGCAGCGGCACGGGGGGCAGGAAATCGCCCAGCGCGGCGTGCCCGTCATAGCCCGCCTCGCAAAGCTTGAAGACCGGCAGGAAATGCAGCCAGTGCCAGAGCGGCGGCAGGGGCGTGCCCTCCGAATAGGGCGGATCGTCCCGGTCGAGCGTCGCGGCCAGCGCGTTGGACGGGAAGGGCGCGATGCGCTCTTCCGCGGTTTCGCTGTTGCCGATCCATTCGCGCAGATGAGCGATGTCCATTGGCCCGACCTTTCTTCCGACGGGTCCGACATCGCATGATTTCGGCGTTTTGAGAATTCTCAATTCGTTTTTGCGGCAACCCGCAAGGCGCGCGCGGATTGCGCGGGCCGGGACGAGAGCCGCGAAATGACCGGAATTCGCACCGCACTCGACGTGATCCGCCGGCATGCCGCGCCGCTGGCGAGCCGGCGCATCCTCGATCTGGGCTGTCGCCGGGGCGGGCTGGCCCCCGGACCATGCGGAGCCCGGCGCGGATGGCAGGCCGAGCCTGCGCTAGCCGATGCAGGTCCATTGCCTGCGCCGGGCTCCGGCCACATCCGACTCTACCGGATCCGAAACACATGGCACATGGCCTTGCGCGGAGTTTGCCCATTGCCGCGCGCGGAACTAAGGCCGCAGGCCGCCGCGCGATCGCCAGACCGCCCGGACGGGCTGGCGATGTGGTGCCGTTGGCGCTCTGTCTCGATCCAGTTCGGATGTGGCAGGGATAAACTGCCCTGCTCAGACGCCGGATCACCATCCCTCGGTCTGGCGACCGCGCGGCTCGTCCCCAAGCTTGCCAATGACGGCAAGGGCAACCGTTAACGCTTCGGAACAGCACCTCGGGACGTGCCCCTGGGCGGGCTCAGTCCTCCATCGCCTCCAACTCGTCGATCATGCCGGAAATCATGCTCAGCCCCTTGTCCCAGAAGGCCGGATCAGAGGCGTCGAGCCCGAAGGGCGCCAGCAATTCCTTGTGATGCTTGGAGCCGCCGGCCTTCAGCATCTCGAAATACTTCTCCTGGAACGCCGGATCGCCTTCCTCGTAGACGGCGTAGAGCGCGTTCACCAGCCCGTCGCCGAAGGCATAGGCATAGACGTAGAAGGGCGAGTGGATGAAATGCGGGATATAGGACCAGAAGGTCTCGTAGCCCTCCATGAACTCGAAGACGGGCCCCAGGCTCTCGCCCTGAACGCTCATCCAGATCGCGTTTATGTCGTGGGGCGTCAACTCGCCACCGCGCCGCGCCTCGTGCAGCTTGCACTCGAAATCGTAGAAGGCGATCTGGCGCACGACCGTGTTGATCATGTCCTCGACCTTGCTTGCCAGCAGCGTCTTGCGCTCCGCCGGGCTGCGGGCGGCCTCCAGGAGCTTGCGGAAGGTCAGCATCTCGCCGAAGACGCTGGCGGTCTCGGCCAGGGTCAGCGGGGTGGAGGACAGAAGCTCGCCCTGACCCGCGGCCAGAACCTGGTGCACGCCGTGCCCGAGTTCATGGGCGAGCGTCATCACGTCGCGCGGCTTGCCCAGATAGTTCAGCATCACGTAGGGGTGCACGTCCACGACCGTGGGATGGGCGAAGGCGCCGGGCGCCTTGCCCGGCTTTACGCCGGCGTCGATCCAGCCTTTCTCGAAGAAGGGCTGCGCGATCTCGGCCATGCGCGGCGAGAAGCCCGCATAGGCGTCGAGTACGGTGGAGCGGGCGGCCTCCCAGTCGAAGCGGCGCGGCGCCTCACCCGGCAGCGGCGCGTTGCGGTCCCAGACCTGAAGCGTCTCCAGCCCCATCCATTTCGCCTTCAGCGCATAGTAGCGATGGCTGAGCTTGGGATAGGCCGCCACCACCGCGTCGCGCAGCGCCTGCACGACCTCGGGCTCCACATGGTTGGCCAGGTGGCGCGACATCTGCGGCGTCGGCAGCCCGCGCCACCGGTCCTCGACCTCCTTCTCCTTGGCAAGCGTGTTGGTGATGCGCGAGAAGAGCGTGACGTTCTTCCCGAAGACTTCCGCCAGGGCGTGCGCGCCGGCCTCGCGCCGGGCGCGATCGGTGTCGGTCAGCAGGTTGAGCGTTGACTCCAGCGCCATCTCCTCGCCCTCGACATCGAAGCCGAGCCCGGCCATCGTCTCGTCGAAAAGCCGGTTCCAGGCCGCGGCCCCCACGACCGACTGATCGTGCAGGAACCGCTCCAGTTCGTCGGAGAGCTGATAGGGCCTCAATGCGCGCAGCCGGTCGAAGATCGGCTTGTAGCGCGCCAGATCGGCATTGGCGGCGAACCAGTCCTCCAGCGTCTCGTCGGGGATGCGGTTCACCTCCAGCGAGAAGAAGACCAGCGGCGTGGTGTAATCGGTGATGCGGGTCTGGAGATCGCCCAGGAACTTGCCGCGCTCCGGGTCGGTGGTGTTCTGGTGATAACGCAGCCCGGCATAGGACATGATACGCCCGGCGATGAGGTCGATCTTCTCGTAGCGCAGCACGCAGTCGAGCATCCCGGCCGCGTCGAGCCCCGCGAGCTTGCCCTCGAAATCGGCGGCGAAGCTCGTGCAGGCGGCCTCCAGCCAGTCGAGGTCGCGCTTCATCTCGGGCGCGTCGGGCGCGGCGTAGAGATCGCTCAGATCCCATTCCGGCAGGTCCCCGAATTCGGTCCCCTGCGCGTCGCGCGCGTCCATGACGGTTTCGGGCAGGGCGGGACGGAACGGGGAGTGCATGGGGCGGCCTCATCTGTGTTGCGATCCACGCAGACATAGGCCGTGCGCCGCCCGCGCTCAACCCTCGCGATGGGCCCGCCCGGCCGAGTGGGACCGGGCGCGCTTCGGGCCTTGAGTGATAGTGGCCTTGAGAACCCGTCAGGCGGTCCCGACCGGCACGACACGCCAGGCCGCGCTCCTCTCCATGATCCGGCCGATGCCGGGAATGCGGAAGTCGCATCCCGCTTTCGGTTCGCGCACAACGAGCGGTCAGCTTCGCCCGTTGCGGTTGCATCCGGCATCTGCACATCATCGTCTTGTGGATTCGCGCGGCCATTCCCGCGAATCCGGTGTATGAGGGACCGGGTGAGCAAATAAAAATTGACCAAAAGGTAAAATGACGTTCACTATGGCGCCAGGACAATCGCGCCGGCAGAGTGCGCTCCGCGTTTCGGCGCGGAGGGAAGTAACATGAAACAGGAGGTACTGATGGGACTATTCAACACAGCCTTGGCCCGGCGCGCGGTGCTGGTCTGCGGACTGGCGGCGGCCTCGGCGCTGGCGCTTCCCGGCGCAGCCGCGGCGCAGCTCAAGGTGGCGGCGATCTACACCGTGCCGGTGGAACAGCAATGGGTCAGCCGCATCCACAAGGCGCTGACCGCCGCACAGGAGGAAGGCCGGATCACCTATGCCTACTCGGAAAACGTGGCCAACACGGATTATGAGCGCGTCATGCGCGAATATGCCGAACAGGGCATGGAGCTTGTTGTGGGCGAAGCCTTCGCGGTGGAGCGCGCGGCGCGCAGCGTGGCCGCCGACTACCCCGATACCGCCTTCCTGATGGGCTCGTCCTTCGGACCCGCCCAGCCGAATTTCGCGGTCTTCGACAACTGGATCCACGAACCCTCCTACCTCAGCGGCATGATCGCGGGCGAGGCGACCGAGTCGAACGTGATCGGCATGGTCGGCGGCTTCGCGATCCCGGAGGTGAACCGGCTGATGAACGCCTTCATGGAGGGCGCACGGTCGGTCAACCCGGATGTCAAGTTCCTGGTGAGCTTCATCAACTCCTGGTACGACCCGCCCAAGGCCAAGGAAGCGGCCTTTGCCATGATGGATGCGGGCGCGGACGTGATGTATGCCGAACGCTTCGGTGTCTCCGACGCCGCCGTGGAGCGCGGCGTCAAGGCGATCGGCAACGTGATCGACACCTCCGGCGACTATCCCGGCACGATCCTGTCCTCTGCCATCTGGCACATGGAGCCCACGATCGACCGCGCCATCGAGGATGTGGCCTCAGGCAGTTTCGAGCCCGCCGATTACGGCCAGTACAGCTTCATGGCCCATGGCGGCGGTTCGCTGGCGGTGGACGAGAACCTGGTGTCGGCCGACGTGCTGGAGGCCGTGGAGGCCAAGAAGCAGGAAATCCTCGACGGCATGTTCCGCGTCAACGTCAACGACGACGAGCCGAAATCCGACGGCTGACAGGGGCGGGGGCGCGGAACGGCGCCCCCTTCCGCATGCGGGGGGCAGTGACATGACGGACAGGCAATCCCCGGTCGTGCTGCGGCTGGCGGGGCTGACCAAGCGCTTTGGCAGCGTGCTGGCCAACGACGCGGTGGAGCTGGATCTGCGCCGCGGCGAGATCCTGGCGCTTCTGGGCGAGAACGGCGCCGGCAAGACGACGCTGATGAACATGCTCTTCGGCCATTACCTGCCCGATGCCGGCCATGTCGAGATCATTGGCCCCGACGGGCGCCTCGCGCCGTTGCCCGCCGGCCACCCGGAGGCGGCGCTGCGGGCCGGGATCGGCATGGTCCACCAGCATTTCACCTTGGCCTACAACCTGTCGGCGCTCGACAATATCGTGCTGGGGGCCGAGCCGCTGCTGGCCTGGCGGCGTGACCGGCAGGCGGCGCGGGCGAAGATCGACGCGATCATGGCGCGCTCGGGGCTGACGGTTGCGCTCGATGCGCCGGTCAGCCAGCTCTCGGTGGGCGAGCGCCAGCGCGTCGAGATCCTCAAGGCACTCTACCGCGAGGCCCGCATCCTGGTCCTGGACGAGCCCACCGCCGTGCTGACACCGCAAGAGGCCGACAGCCTCTTCGAGACGGTGGGACGCATGGCCGCGGACGGGCTGTCGGTGATCTTCATCTCCCACAAGCTGCGCGAGGTGCTGGCTTTCTCGCACCGGATCGAGGTGCTGCGCCACGGCCGCAACGTGGGTGGGATGGCGACAGCGGATGCCGACGAGACCCGTATCGCGCGGCTGATGGTCGGCGCCGAAACCGCGACCGATCCACGCCCGCCGATGGCGCCCGGCGCCCCGGTGCTGGAGTTGCGCGGGGTCAGCGTCGCCGGCCCGGACGCGCGCCGCAGCCTGACCGGCGCCACGCTGGAGGTCCGCGCGCATGAAATCGTGGGAATCGCGGGCGTGTCGGGCAACGGCCAGTCGGCGCTGGCGGCGCTGCTCTCCGGTCTCGCTGAGCCCGAGTCGGGAGAGATGCGGCTGGCCGATGCGCCGGTCGCACGCTTCACGCCCGCCGCCTTCGTGGCCGCCGGCGTGGGCCGCATCCCCGAGGATCGCCACCACGAGGGCGTCGTGCCCGACATGAGCGTCGCCGAGAACCTGGTGATCGAGGCGCTGGGCGATCCGGAGGTTTCGCGGCTGGGCTTCCTGCGGCGCGGCGCGATTCGCGCCCGCACCGCCGAAGCCTGTGCGGAATTCGACGTGCGCGGCCCCGGCCCGTACGCGCCGGTGCGGCTGCTCTCTGGCGGAAACATGCAGAAGCTGATCCTGGCGCGGGTCTTCGGGCGTGCGCCGCGGCTTATCCTGGCCAACCAGCCGACGCGCGGGCTCGACCTGGGCGCGGCCCATGCCGTTGCCCGGCGCCTGCTGGAGGCGCGCGCGCGCGGCGCGGGCGTCGTGCTGATCTCCGAGGATCTCGACGAGATCCTGTCGCTCGCCGATCGCATCGTGGTGATGCATGACGGCGGCATGCGGGAGGCCGCCAGCCGCGACCGCGCCGCGATCGGGCTGATGATGGCGGGGCAGGCGGCGGCATGATGCGGATCGAACCCCGGCAGCCCTCGCGGGTTGTGAATGTGGCGGTGCCGGTGCTGGCGGCACTGGTCTCGCTGCTGCTCGCGGCGATCCCGCTGGCGCTGGCAGGGGCCGACGTGCTGGCCGCCTTCAGGCTGATGTGGAGCGGTGTCTTCGGCTCGCCATTCGCCTTCACCGAGACGCTGACGCGCGCCACGCCGCTTATCCTGACCGGGCTGGCGGCGGCGCTGGCGTTCCGCGCGAAGCTCTGGAATATCGGCGGCGAGGGGCAGCTCTATCTGGGTGCGCTGGCCGCGGTGGCGCTGGGCAGCGGGGCGATCTCGGCCCCGCCCGCGGTGATGATCCCGCTGGTGCTGCTGGCGGGCGCCGCCGCCGGGGCGGCGGGCATGGCGGTACCGGCGTTCCTGAAGGTGCGGTTCGGCGCCGACGAGGTGGTGACGACGCTGCTGCTCAACTTCGTCATCCTGCTTTTCGTGCAGATGATGCTTGAAGGTCCGTTGCAGGACCCGATGGGCATGGGCTGGCCGCAATCCGCGCCAGTGATCGAGAAGGCGACGCTGCCGCAGCTGATGGACCGGATGCGGGTCCATGCCGGGCTGCTGATCGGTCTGGGGCTGGCGGTGCTTTTTCACATCCTGCTGACGCGCACGACCTGGGGCATGAAGATGCGCGCCGTAGGCGAGAACGCGCCCGCCGCGCGGCACGCGGGCATTCCCGTGACCCGCACCCTGATGGGCGCGGCGCTGATCTCCGGCGGGCTGGCGGGGCTGGCCGGAGTGGGCGAGGTGGCGGGTCTCAAGGGCTACCTGACGGCGGATCTCTCGCCCGGCTACGGCTATGCCGGGATCGTGGTGGCTATGCTGGCGCGGCTCTCGCCGCTCGGCACCGTCGCCTCGGCGCTTTTCATCGCGGCGGTCTTCGTGGGCGCCGATTCTATGAGCCGGGCGATCGGCGTCTCCTCCTACCTGGCCGACCTGGTGGTGGCGATCGCGCTGCTTTGCGTGCTTATCGGCGGTTTCGTGTCGCGCTACCGGATCGTGCGTGTCCGCACCGGAGAGGCGCCATGATGGAAATCCTCGACATTCTGGCCAATCCGAATTTCTGGTCCGCCTCGATCCGCATCGCCACGCCGCTGATCTTCGGCGTGCTGGGCGCGCTGCTTTGCGAACGCGCAGGCGTGCTCAACCTGGGCATCGAGGGGATATTCGTGGCCGGCGCGATGGCCGGCTGGATGGCGGTCTGGCTGGGGCTGGGGCTCTGGGGCGGGATCGCCGTGGCGGCGCTCACGGGGGCGGGGTTCGGACTGATCCACGCGATCCTGACCGTGCCGCTGGGGCTCAGCCAGCATGTCTCGGGTCTGGGGGTGACGCTGCTGGCCACGTCGCTGTCCTATTTCACCTATCGCACCGC
This sequence comes from Maritimibacter sp. 55A14, assembly GCF_003122205.1. Taxonomy (GTDB): domain Bacteria; phylum Pseudomonadota; class Alphaproteobacteria; order Rhodobacterales; family Rhodobacteraceae; genus QEYE01. The sequence goes on along the minus strand of NZ_QEYE01000005.1, from coordinate 45,393 downwards.
GCTGCCCGATGTCTCCACCCCGCCGCGGATCGTGCCCTTCCGCGCGCTCGACATCCCGCTGCTGTCGGACATCCCTTTCCTGGGACCCGCGCTCTTCCAGCAGACGGCGTTGAGCTGGCTGGCGCTTGCGGCCGTCGCGCTGGTCTGGTGGGTGCTGGCGCGCACGCCACTGGGTCTGGCGATCCGCGCCGTGGGCGACAACCCGGACGCGGTGGACGCGCAGGGGCTTTCGGTCTACGGCCTGCGGATCGGCGCGGTGATGGCGGGATCGGCGCTGATGGCGATCGGCGGGTCTTTCCTGACCATGGCGGCCTTCGACGCCTTCTTTTTCGGCATGGTCAACGGGCGCGGCTGGATTTGCATCGCGCTGGTGATTTTCGCTTCCTGGCGGCCATGGAAGGCGCTGGCGGGCGCGCTGCTCTTCGGGGCGTTCGACGCCTTCCAGGTGCGGCTTCAGACCGAGTATGGCAACGCCGTGCCGGGCCAGATTTTCCTGATGGCGCCTTATATCCTGTCGATCATCGCGCTGGTTGTGGCGGCGCGGCGCGCCGATTACCCGCGGGCGCTGCTGACGCCGTGGTTCAAGGGACAGAGGTGAGGTGAGGCCATGAGTTTCGATCTGATCGTGAAAAACGCAACGCTGGCGGATGGGCGCGGCGGCATCGACATCGCCTGCAAGGACGGGCGCATCGCCGCGGTGGAGCCGGGCCTGGAGGCCGAGGCCGCGCAGATGATCGACGCGGGCGGGCAATTCGTCACGCCGCCCTTCGTGGACCCGCATTTCCATTTGGATGCGACGCTCTCGCTCGGGCGGCCGCGGATGAATGTCTCGGGCACCCTGCTGGAGGGCATCGCGCTCTGGGGCGAACTCAAGCCCCTGCAAAGCGCCGAGGAGATCGCGGCGCGCGCGCTGCGCTATTGCGACCTGGCGGTCAGCCAGGGCCTGCTGGCGGTCCGGTCCCATGTCGATGTCTGCGATGACAGCCTGAAAGGGGTCGAGGCGTTGCTGGAGGTCCGCCGTCAGGTGGCGCCCTATCTGGACCTGCAACTCGTGGCCTTCCCGCAAGACGGGCTCTACCGCGATCCCACGGCCGAGGCGAACCTGATCCGCGCGCTCGACATGGGCGTGGACGTGGTGGGCGGCATCCCGCATTTCGAGCGCACGATGGCCGCGGGCGCGGCCTCGGTGACGCGGCTATGCGAGATCGCGGCGGAGCGCGGCCTGCGCGTGGACATGCATTGCGACGAGACCGACGACCCGATGAGCCGCCATGTCGAGACGCTGGCCTTCGAGGCGCAGCGCCTGGGGCTTCAGGGCCGGGTCGCGGGCTCGCATCTGACGTCTATGCATTCGATGGACAATTACTACGTCTCAAAGCTGATCCCGCTGATGGCCGAGGCCGGAGTGGCGGTGGTCCCCAATCCGCTCATCAACATCATGATCCAGGGCCGGCATGACAGTTATCCCCGGCGGCGCGGCATGACCCGCGTGCGAGAGTTGCGCGATGCCGGGCTGACGGTGGCCTTCGGCTCTGATTGCGTGATGGACCCGTGGTATTCGCTGGGCTCCGCCGACATGCTGGAGGTCGCCGCGATGGGGCTGCATGTGGGGCAGCTTTCCTCGCGCGCGGATATGGCGTGGTGCCTGGATGCGGTCACGGCGAACCCCGCCGCCGTCATGGGGCTGGAAGGCTACGGCATCGCGCCGGGCTGCAACGCGGACATGGTGATCCTGCAGGCCCGCGACGCGATCGAGGCGATCCGGCTCAAGGCTACGCGGCTGAAGGTGATCCGGCGCGGCCGGTTGATCGCCGAGACGCCCGCGCGTATCGCGCGGCTGGACCTGGACGGGCGGCCCGGCGCGGTCAACCCGTCGGATTACGCACCCGATGTCTGAACCGGGTCGCGCGTAAGGGGGGCTTACGGATCGGCAGGATTTCTGCGGTGCGAAGCCCTGTCGCGCGCCCCCGCGCCGGGATAGGCTCAGCCGCAACAGCCAATGCGCCCCGGCGCCGCAACCAGGAGACCCAGGCCGATGTCCGCACCCCAGACCCTTCTGCAACTTGCCGGCGCCGATCAGATCCCGCCGCGCCTCGCCCATACGGCGGTGGTGCTGATCGACATGCAGAACGAATACCTCAACGGCCCGATCGCCGTGACCGGGGCGGAGGCCGCCGTGGCGCAGGCCGCGGCGCTGCTGGCGCGCGCCCGCGCGGAAGGCGCGCCGGTGCTCCACATCGCCCACAAGGGCCGATCCGGGGGGCTATTCGACCGGCAGGCCGAGCGTGGCCGCATCGTCGGCGCGCTCGCGCCCCATGCCGGCGAGCCGGAGATCGAGAAGGGCCTGCCCAACGCCTTCGCCGGCACCACGCTGGCCGAGGCGCTGGCCGAAACAGGCCGCGAGGAACTGGTACTGGCCGGGTTCATGACCCATATGTGCGTGAGTTCCACCGCCCGCGCGGCCACCGATCTGGGATTTCGCACCACGGTTCTGGCGCCCGCCTGCGCCAGCCGCGATCTGCCGGACGGGCAGGGCGGCGTCATCGAGGCCGCGCTTGTCCACCGTGTCGCGCTGGTTGAGCTTTCCGACCGTTTCGCGGTGATTGCGCGAACGCTCGACGTGCTGGGCTGACGCGCGCGGCCGCAGTTCATGCTTGATTTCCACATGTGATGCGCTAAACGGAATGCGCTTCGGTCCTGCCGCTTGCGCGGCAGGTGAAAAGGGAACGTGGTGCGGTCCGCAATTTCGGTCCCACTCCACGGCTGCCCCCGCAACTGTAAGCGGCGAGCGACGGTTGACTATGCCACTGGGACACCCCCGGGAAGGCCGGCCGGAGCAGCGACCCGCAAGCCAGGAGACCTGCCGAAGTGATCACCCATTCCGGGCGCGGGGCGCGTCGCGGAAGCGGACGATCCGCAGCGGTGACACTTTCGCACCGTCTGCGGAAGGGGATCGCACCTTTCCAAGGACCTCTCAAAGGAACCGGACGCGGCCCGTGCCGTTAGGAAAGGACATCAAATGCGCAGGACACTCACCGCGATCGGCGCGCTGGTTACCGGGCTGGTCCCGGCCGTCGCCCTGGCACAGGACCCCTTCACGCTCGACGAGATCGTGTTCGCGGCCAATCTCGACGCGACCGAGGCCGCGCGCACCGGCGCGAGCTTCAGCATCATCACCCGCGAGGAACTGGAAAAGGCCGGCAAGACCCGCGTGGCCGATGTGCTGGACGGGATGTCGGGCATCAGCGTGGCCTCCGATGGCGGGCTGGGTGCGGCGACCAACGTGCGCGTGCGCGGCCTGTCGGGGCAGCGTTACCTGGGCGTGCGCATCGACGGCATCGACGTGACCGATCCCTCGCTGGGCCAGACGGGTTTCGATTTTGGCCGTCTGACGACGGCGGGCATCGGCCGGGTGGAGGTGATCAAGGGCTCGCAATCGGCGCTCTACGGCTCCGAGGCGATCGCCGGGGTGATCGACATTTCCACCAACCGCGCGACCGAGAACGGTACGGTGACCAGCGTCGAGGCCGAGGGCGGCAGCTACGACACGCTGCGCGGCAGTCTCAATGTTTCGACCCTGGCGGACCGGGGGGAGATGGCGCTGACGCTCTCGCGGGTGCAGACCAACGGCTTCTCGGCGGCCGACGAGAACCAGGGCAACACCGAAGACGACGGGTTCGAGGCGACGCGGCTCTCCTTCACCGGGGCTTACGACCTGACAGACACGCTGCGCGTCGGCGCCTCGGGTTTCTACGAGGACAGCGAGGTGGAGTTCGACGAGTTCGGCGGCGACGGCACCCCCGATGAGGAAACCGAGGGCGAAACCTGGGGCCTGCGCGGCTTTGCCGATCTCACCACCGGGGCAGTCACGCACACATTCGCGGCCAGCTATTTCGAGAATGACCGGCACACCACGGGCACGACGGCCTTCGGCACCACGAACAGCCGTTTCGTGGGCGACCGGGTGGAGTTGAGCTACAAGGGCCTGGCCGATCTGGGCGAGAGCCTGAAGCTGGTCTTCGGCGGCGACTGGACCGACGAGGGCTTCGACACCAGCACGAATACCGGCAGCCAGATCACCCGCGCGGTCTTCGCGCAGGCGCTTCTGGCGGCTACCGATACGCTCGACCTGTCGGTAGCCGCGCGGCTCGACGATCATTCCGGCTTCGGCAGCCGCGTCACCGGCCGCGCCTCGGCCGCCTGGCGGCCCGCCGAGGGCTGGGTGCTGCGCGCCGTGGCCGGCACCGGCTTTCGCGCGCCCTCGCTCTTCGAGCGGTTCGACAGCCAGTTCGGCAATCCCGGCCTGAAGGAGGAGACCTCGGTCAGCTACGAACTCGGCGTCGAACGGCATTTCGACAATGGCGGCAACGTCAAGCTGACCGCCTTCTATACCGAGATCGACGATCTGATCGAGTTTGTCACGCTCACCACTTTCCCCAACCCCTTCACCGGTCAGTTCCGGCAGGTGCCCGGCACGACCGAGACGTCGGGCGTCGAGCTTTCCGGGCGGCTGCCCATTGGCGAGCGGATCGCGCTTTTCGGCAACTACACCTATACCGAGGCCGAGACCGCCGCGGGCCCGCGGCTGCTGCGCGTGCCGCGCCACGACCTGCTGCTGGGCGCGGAGGCCGATGTCACCGACCGGCTCGCGGGCCGGGTGACGGTGCAGTATGTCGCCGACCTACTGGATATCGGTACGCCGGCGGAACTGCCCGACTACACGGTGGTGGATGCGTCGCTCACCTACGCGGTGACCGACGAGGCGGAGGTTTATTTCCGCATCGAAAACCTCTTTGATGAGGAATATCAGGTGGTTCGCGGCTTCGGTACGTCGGACCGTGCGTTCTATGCCGGTGTCCGCGCGTCGTTCTGATCTCTGCGCGCTTCTCGCCGCGCTCGGCTTCTGGCTGGGCGCGGCGCTTCCGGCTGCGGCGGCGCCCGAGCGGGTGGTGTCGATGAATCTCTGCACGGATCAGATGGCGATGCTGCTGGCCGCGCCGGGACAGCTTGTCTCGGTCTCGCACCTGGCCGCCGACCCGATGAGTTCGGCCATGGCCGACGCGGCGCGGGCCTATCCGCTCAACCGTGGGCAGGCGGAACGGATTTTCCTGATGAAGCCCGATCTGGTGCTGGCCGGTAGCTATACTGCGCAGGCCAGCGTCGATATGCTGCGCCGGCTGGGCATACGGGTGGAGGTCTTCCCGCCCGAGACCTCCTTTGCCGACGCGCGCGCGCATCTGCGCCGTATGGGCCGGCTGCTGGAGCGCGAGGCCGAGGCCGCGGCGATGATCGCCGATTTCGACGCGCGGCTGGCGGCCTTGCGCGCCCGTAGCCCGGATCTGCGGCCCGAGGCGGTGCTTTACGGCGCGGGCGGCTACACCTCGGGCAACGCCACGCTGGCGGGCGAGATACTGGACGCCGCCGGATATACCAACCTCGCCGCCGCGCTGGGGCGCGCGGGTGGCGGCGCACTGGCGCTGGAGGAACTGGTCCTGGCGCGGCCCGATCTGGTTGTCACCCCGCGCCGCTATGGCGGGCAGTCGCGGTCGGAGGCGCTGCTCGATCACCCCGCGCTGCGGCGGGTCGCACAGGGCCACCGGGCGCGAAGCGGCGCGCGCTGGGTCTGCGGCACGCCGCATCTGCTGGGCGCGGTCGCCGGGCTGGTTCGGCTGCGCGAGGCGGGGCGATGAGGCCCGCGCTGCTTCTCCCCGCGCTGGCGTTGCTGGTGGCCGGGCTCTTCACGGTCTCGCTGGTGACCGGCCCCGCGGCGCTGGGGCTGGGCGAGAGCCTCTCGGCGCTTGTGCGCGGCGAGGGCGAGGCGGCGGTGCTGGTGATGCGCGAGATCCGCCTGCCGCGCGCGCTGCTGGGCGTCATGGTGGGGGCGAGCCTCGGCCTCGCCGGCGCGGCGATGCAGGGCTATCTGCGCAACCCGCTGGCCGAGCCTGGGCTGATCGGCGTCACCTCCTCCGCCGCGCTGGGCGCCGTGCTGGCGCTGCAAACCGGGCTGGCGGCGGCGTTCGCGCTGGCCCTGCCGCTCTCGGGGCTCGGCGGCGCGCTGGTATCGGTCCTGATTTTGCTTATGTTGGCAGGGCCTTACGGTGCGTCCTTGACGCTTATCCTCGCCGGGATCGCCGTCAGCGCGCTGGCCGGGGCGCTGATGGCGCTGGTGCTCAATCTCTCGCCCAATCCCTATGCCGCGGCCGAGATCGTCTTCTGGCTGCTGGGTTCGCTCGCCGACCGCTCGATGGTGCATGTCTGGCTGGCTCTGCCCTTCATGGCGCTGGGCTGGACCATGCTGGCCACGCTGGGCCGCGGGCTCGACGCGCTGACGCTGGGCGAGGACGCCGCCGGCGCGCTGGGCATCCGGCTGGGCCGGATGCGGCTGGTTCTGGTGCTGGGCGTGGCCGCCTCGGTGGGGGCCGCCACGGCGGTTGCCGGCGCCATCGGTTTTGTCGGGCTGGTGGTGCCGCATCTCCTGCGTCCGCTGGTGGGCGCGCGGCCCTCGCGGCTCCTGACGGCCTCGGCCTTGGGCGGCGCGGCGATGGTGCTGGCCGCCGATATCGCGGTGCGCCTGATCGCGCCAGACCGCGACCTGAAGCTGGGCGTGCTGACCGCGCTGGTGGGCGCGCCGCTTTTCCTGCATCTGATCTGGCGCACAAGGCGGGCCGGAATATGAGCGCGCTTCTGACACTCGACCGGATGACCGTGCGGCGCGGGCTTTGCCCGGTAGTCGATGCGGTGTCGCTGACGCTGCGCGCGGGCGAGTTCGTGGGGCTGATCGGCCCCAACGGCGCCGGCAAGACCACGCTGATGCGCGCGGCCCTGGGCCTGCTGCCGCATGAGGGGGTGAGCAGCCTGACCGCGCTGGCCGATGCCGAACGCGCACGGATGGCGGCCTGGCTGCCGCAGGCGCGCGAGATCACCTGGCCGGTCAGCGTCGCGACGCTGGTGGAACTGGGCCGGCTGCCGCATCTGCCCCCCGGCGGGCGGCTGCGTGCCGAGGACCGCGCGGCGGTCGAGGCGGCGCTGGAGCATATGGGGCTGGCGGGGTTCCGCGACCGCGACGCGACGGCGCTTTCGGGGGGCGAGCAGGCTCGCGTGCTGATCGCCCGCGCGCTGGCGCAGGAGACGCCGCTGCTGATGGCCGACGAGCCGATCGCGGGGCTCGACCCGGCGGCGCAGATCACCACCATGGAGGTCTTCGGGGGCCTGGCCGGGGAGGGGCGCGCCGTGCTCTCCTCGATCCACGATCTGGGCCTGGCCGCGCGCCACTGCACCCGTTTGGTGCTGATGGATGGCGGCCGGATCGAGGCCGACGGCCCGCCCGAGGCGGTGCTGACCGAGGAAAACCTCGCGCGCGTCTTCCATGTCCGCGGCTATTTCGCACGAACCGCGGCGGGGCCCGTCTTTCAGCCGCTGGAGACGATCCGATGAGGCGCTTTCCGCCCGAACGCATCGTCTGCCTGACCGAAGAGACGGTCGAGACGCTCTATCTGCTTGGCGAGGAGGCGCGCATCGTCGGCGTCTCGGGTTACGCAGTGCGCCCGGCCCGCGTGCGCCGGGAAAAGCCGCGCGTTTCGGCCTTCACCTCGGCCGATATCCCGAAGGTACTGGCGCTGGAGCCGGACCTGGTGCTCACCTTCTCGGATCTTCAGGCCGATATCGCGGCGGAACTGATCCGCGCCGGCGTTGCGGTCCATGCCTTCAACCAAAGGGACGTGGCGGGCATCCTGGCGATGATCCGCAGCCTCGGCGCGATGGTAGGGGCGGGCGACCGGGCCGAGGCGTTGGCGGAGCGGCTCGAAGCCCGGCTGGCACGCATCGCCGCCACCGCGCGCCCCTGCCGACCGCGCGTCTGGATCGAGGAATGGGACGCGCCGCTGATTTCCGGCATCGGCTGGGTGTCGGAACTGGTGGGCATAGCGGGCGGTCAGGACATCTTCCCGGACCGCGCCCGCGCGCAGTCGGCCTCGGCGCGCATCCCGTCACCCGACGAGGTGATTGCCGCCGCTCCCGATGTCATCATAGCCTCTTGGTGCGGCAAGAAGGTGCGGCCCGAGAAGATCGCTGCGCGGCCGGGCTGGGACGCGATCCCGGCAGTGCGGCAGGGCCGGATCCATGAGATCAAGTCGCCGCTTCTGCTGCAGCCCGGCCCGGCGGCGCTGACCGACGGGCTGGACGGAATTCTGACGGCCCTCTGGGGGCCGGAGCATGGCGGGGGAACATCGTGATGGACATGCAGGCGGTACCGGGCGCGCTGGCGGCGTTCCTCGACAAGGGCGGGGTAGCGATCTGGGTGATCGCGGCGCTATCTGTCGCGACCCTGGCGCTGATCCTGTGGAAGACTTGGCGGCTGATGGTGCTGGGCGCCTGGGCGGGCGCGCGGGCGGAACGCGCGGTCGCGCTCTGGCAGGGGCGGGACCGGGATGGCGCGCGGAAGGTTCTGGCCGGTCGTCTCGGCCTGCGCGCGCGGCTGGTGCGCGCGGCGATGGCGGCGCTGGAGGACGGCCTGCCGGAGACCGCCGCGCGGGAGGAGACGACACGCGTCGCCCGCGGTCTGCTTGCCGAGGCCCGCACCGGCTTGCGCGCACTGGAACTCATCGCCACGATCGCGCCGCTCCTGGGTCTGCTGGGCACGGTCCTGGGCATGATCGAAGCCTTCCAGACGCTGGAGGAGAGCGGCACGCGCGCCGATCCGGCGGCGCTGGCGGGCGGCATATGGGAGGCGCTGCTGACCACAGCGGCGGGCATGGCCGTGGCGATCCCCGCGGCGCTGGCCTTGGGCTGGTTCGAGAGCGTGGCCGCGCGCGCCCAGCATGACATGGAGGACCTGGCGACGCGGCTCTTCCTGGCCGCTGCGCGGGTGGGCATACAGGCCGGGGCACCGGTATGACAGGATGTGCAGCGATATCTCCGGCACGCAGGCGGAAGGCGGGCTGATGTTCGCCTTTGGCCCCCCGCGCCGGCCACGCCGGCCCAGCCTCACGCCGATGATCGACGTGGTCTTCCTGCTGCTCGTCTTCTTCATGCTGGCAGCACGGTTCGGGCAGGAGGGCGGGATCGCTCTCGACACCGGCGGGCAGGGCGCGGCCTGGTCCGGGCCGCCGCGGCTGGTGGAGATCGGGGCGGAGACGCTCAGGCTGAACGGCGTGGCGCTGGCGCGCCCGGCGCTGTTGGCACGGCTGGAGGGGCTCACCGAAACCGCTTCCGACCCGGTGGTGCTGCGGCCCGCGCCGGAGGTCAGCCTGCAACGCCTCGTCGATGTGATGGAGGCGCTGCGCTCCGCCGGTCACACGCGGCTTCTGATGGTGGAGTAGGCGCGATGGATTTCGGCCCCGCCCCGCAGACCCGCCCGCGCGAGAACATCGTGCCGATGATCAACGTGGTCTTCCTGCTGCTGATCTTCTTCCTGATGACGGCCGAGATCGCGCCGCCGCCGCCGGTCGAAGTCACGCCGCCCCGCGCCGATGCCCCCGCAGCCGGGGCGGAGGCCGGGACGGTCCTGCATCTCGCCGCCGACGGGAGCCTTGCCTATGGTGCTGCGCGCGGCCTGGCGGTCTTCGCTGCGCTGGCCACCCGGCCGCGCGACGCCGGGCCGCTGCGGCTACGGGCCGATGCGGGCGTCGCGGCCTCGCATGTCGCGGCGCTGTTGCCGCGGCTGGCGGCGGCCGGTCAGGACCGGGTGGAGCTTGTGACGGTGGCGCGATGAGACAGGCACTGGAGATGCTGGGCTTCCTGTCGCTCGCCGCCGGGCTGCACGTTGCCATCTTCGCGGTGAACGCGCCCGATCCCGGCGCGTCGCGGCAGGGCGCGGGCGCGGGCGGGCAGGCGAGCGCGAGCCTGGGCGCTGCGCCCCCGGATGTGGCGCGCGCGGTGTCGGAATGGGCGCGCCCGCCCGAGGTTGCCGAGAGGGTAGACCATGCGGCCGCCCCGGTGCCCGACCGGCTGCCCGAGACGCTTCCGCGCGCCGACAGAGTAGCGGTGCTGAGCCGTGATGCGCCGGTGCCCGATACGCCCCGACCGCCGCGCGCCGATCCGCCAGTGCCACCCGCCCGCGCACCCTTGCCCCTGCTGCCGGACACTCCGACGCAAGGCCCGCAGCCCGAAGCCGCTGTGGCCCCGGACATACCGGAGCAGAGAGCCCCGCCCGAGCCCGCTGCCCGCCGCGCGCCCGATCCGGCCGTCGTCCAGCCGCCGGAGCCTGCGCCCGCGCCCCCCGAGCCGCCGGTCGATCTGCGCCACGCCGACGCGGATACGCTGCGCCCACGCGCGCGCCCTGATGCGTCGGAGGCCGCGTCGCAACCCGCCGCCGCCGCGCCGCAACGCGCGGCGGGTAAGGGACGCGGCCAAACCGCGGCCACGCCGGCACCGGCCGCCGAGCCGGGCCTCACGAGCGGCGCTCGGCGCACACTGATCGCGGAATGGGGCGGACAAATCCGCGCCCGGATCGAACGCAGCAAGCGGCAGGTCAGGGGAATGTCCGGCCGCGTGGTGGTGGAGCTTGTCGTGGCGCGCGACGGGGGCTTGCGCGCGGTGCGGGTCGTACAGGGCTCCGGCGATCCGCGGCTCGACGGCGTGGCGCTCGATGCGGTGCGCCGGGCCGGGCCGTTCCCTCCGGCGCCCGACGGGCTGCCGGGTGCCGCGCATCCGTTCCGCCTGCCGATCCGCTTCGCGCGCTGACGCCCGGTGCGGCTCAGCCGTAGGGATTGCGCGGGCCGCGATCCTCCGACAGGCTGTCGCGGCTGCGCTCGGTCAGCGCCGCGACCGCGTCGGCCAGATGGACGTCCTGGATATGGCTGTCGCCGCGCGCCACGCGGATACGGTGTGCCTCCATCAGCACGTCCGCATGGCTCGCGCCCGCGGGCGGGGTGAACCGGTAGCAGGCCAGTTCCAGCAGCAGCCCCAGCGGGTCGCGGAAATAGAGCGAATCCATGAAGCCGCGATCCTTGGGGCCGGAATGGCGGATGCCGCGGGCCTCCAGCCGCTCGATGGCCTGCGTGAAGCTCGCCCGGCTGACCGCGAAGGCAAGGTGATGCAGCGCGCCAGTGTCCTGCGGGACGGCGGTGCCACCCGGCTTGCGCGCGTCGTCGCAGAAGACGGTGATCAGCCGCCCATCGCCGGGGTCGAAATAGAGATGGCTTTCGGAGCGGCGGTCGAGGTTGGGTTGTTCGAAGATGAAGGGCATCCCCAGCACGCCTTCCCAGAAGTCGATGCTGGTCTGCCGGTCCGCGCCCACCAGCGTGATATGGTGGACGCCCTGAACCTGTATCTTGCGCATGCCGTCCTCCATCTGGTCAGAGCCTGTCGCGCAGGGCATACCATGTCATCGCCAGCGCCAGAAGGGGGCTGCGCAGCGCTCGCCCGCCAGGAAAGCGCGGGCAGGGCAGGCGCGCCATCACGTCGAAGCGGCCGGCTTGTCCGGCGACCGCCTCGGCCATGACCTGGCCTGCCAGGGTGGCCATCGCGACGCCGTGGCCCGAATAACCGCCCGCCGACAGAATGTTACTGCGCAGCCGGGCCAGATGCGGCAGGCGCCGCATGGTGATCGCCAGTGTCCCGCCCCAGGCATGCGTGATGCGGGTGCCGCGAAGCTGCGGGAAGACCTCCAGCATTGGCTTGCGGACCGTCGCGGCGATGTCGCTTGGGAAGCGGTAGCCGTAGCTCTCGCCGCCGCCGAAGAGCAGCCGGTGATCGGGGGAGAGGCGGAAATAGTTGATGACGAAGCGCGAATCGCCGATCGCGTGGTTGTCGCGGATCAGCGCCGCCGCGCGCTCGGCGCCCAGCGGCTCGGTCGCGGCGACGAAATTGTTGATCGGCATCACGCGGGCGGCCACGCGCGGCGCGAGCCCGCCCAGATAGCCGTTGCAGCCCAGGACCAGATGCCCGGCGGTCACGGTGGCGCCGCCCTCGGTGCGGATGCGGAGCGGCGCGCCCTCCTCGATCCCGCTCACCCGGCTCTGCTCGAATATCCGTACCCCCGCCGCGCGGGCCGCGCGCGCCAGCCCCAGCGCATATTTCAGCGGGTTCAGATGGCCCGAACCCATGTCGAGCGATCCGCCGTGATAGCCCGGCGAACCGACCAGATCGCGGATCTCCGCCCGGTCGAGCGGCCGGACCTTGTCATAGCCATAGTCGCGGGCGAGCTTCTCGGCATAGGCGTGGCTATGGGCTACGAACCGGGCGCGGTGATCGGCATGGATGACGCCGGGCGCATAGTCGCAGTCGATACCATGCGCGGCGCAGAGCGCATGCACCAGTTCGACCGATTGCAGCCCGAGTTCCCAGAGCCGGCGGGCCTCGTCCCGCCCGAGACTGCGTTCCAGCGCGTCCTGCTCCACCCGCTGTCCGACATTGACCTGCCCGCCATTGCGCCCCGAGGCGCCCCAGCCCGCGCGATTGGCCTCCAGCAGCACCACGTCGAGGCCCGCCTGCGCCAGATGCAGCGCCGCCGAGAGCCCGGTATAGCCGCCGCCCACGACGCAGACATCGCAGGCGACAGCACCTTGCGCGGCCGGGGCGGGGGGCGGCAGGTCCACCGTGGTCGCGTACCAGCTTTCCGGGTAGCGGCCGGGCCGGTCGTTGACGGTCAGGATGTCCACGCGCGCCCCCTTCCTGCGGCCTGCGCGGGCCGGGTCAGCCCGCGGTCATCAGCCCTTCGGCCTTCAGCCAGGCATGGGTTTCGTCCAGCGATTTCACCGCGCGATCGATCAGCGTGTCGATATCGCCGCGCGTCAGGATCAGCGGCGGCGAGACGATCATGCTGTCGCGCACGTTGCGCATCACCAGCCCGTTCTCGAAACAGGTCTCGCGGGTGCGCAGCCCGACCTGGCCCACCGGTGTGCTGAACGGCGCGCGCGCGGATTTGTCGGGCGTCAGTTCCACCGCCGCCAGCATGCCCTTGCAGCGCGCCTCGCCCACGATGGGGTGATCGGCGAGCTGCGCCCATTTCTCGGCCAGGTAGGGTGCGGCCACGTCGCGGGCATGGTCCACGATCCCGTCTTCCTCCAGGATCCGCAGGTTCTCCAGTGCCACCGCGGCGGCGACAGGGTGCCCGGAATAGGTGTAGCCGTGGTAGAACTCGCCCATCGCGTTGATCGTCTCCGCCACCTCGTCGGACACGACCGAGCCGCCGATCGGCGCGTAGCCGGAGCTCAGCCCCTTGGCGATGGTCATGATGTCGGGGCGGATCGCGTAGGTTTCCGAGCCGAACCAATTGCCGGTGCGCCCGAAGCCGCAGATCACCTCGTCGGCGATCAGCAGGATGTCATGGGCGTCGCAGATGCGCTGGATCTCGGGCCAGTATGTCTCGGGCGGCACGATCACCCCGCCGGCGCCCTGGATCGGCTCGGCGATGAAGGCCGCGACATTCTCCTCGCCCAGCCGCGCGATCTCCTCCTCCAGGAGCCGCGCGCGCTGAAGCCCGAATTCGGCCGGGTCGGTGTCGCCGCCCTCGCCGTACCAGTAGGGCTGGTCGATATGCACGATGTCGGGAATGGGCAGGCCGCCCTGGCCGTGCATCGCCTGCATTCCGCCCAGCGAGGCGGAGCCCATCGAGGAGCCGTGATAGGCGTTCTTGCGGCTGATGAAGATGCGCTTCTCGGGCTTGCCCTTGGCCGCCCAGTAGCTGCGCACCAGGCGCAGGTTGGTGTCGTTGGCCTCCGAGCCGGAGCCGGCGAAGAAAGTGTGGTTCAGCCCCTCCGGCATCAATTCGGCCAGCCGCTTGGCCAACGCGATCACCGGCGGATGGGCGGTCTGGAAGAAGGTGTTGTAATAGGGCAGATCGCGCATCTGGCGGGCGGCGACATCGGCCAGCTCGTTGCGCCCGTAGCCGATATTCACGCACCAGAGCCCGGCCATGCCGTCGAGATACTGCTTGCCGTCGGAATCGGTCAGCGTGACGCCCTCGGCGCGGGTGATGACGCGCGTGCCCTTGGCGTTGAGCGCGTCGCCATGGGTGAAGGGATGCAGGTGATGGGCCGCGTCCGTGGCCTGCATTTCGGCGGTGGGCGGGTGGTTGGCGCGAATGTTCATGGAAGATCTCCCCGATCGGCGCATGCGTGGATTGCGCGCGCGATGATACGCCTCCCGGCGAAAGGGTCAATCGGATTTGATCAAATTTTCATCGGTGCGCATCCCGTCGCGCATCAGCGTGAAACCCTGGCGGATATCGGCGGCGATGGCGCGGGCCGCGGCACCGGCGTCGCCCTGGGCCAGCGCCGCCAGCGTCTCCTTGTGCCGGTCGGCCATGCGCCCGGTGCCGAAGCGTCCGCAGATCACCCGGCCGAGCGGTCCGTATTGCAGCCAGAGCGCCTCGGCAATCGGCAGGAGAACCTGCGCATTCGCCGCCCGGTAGAGCGTGAAGTGGAACCGGTAGTTCTGGCGCATGTAGCCCGGTGTGTCGCCGGCACGGATGGCGCTGTCCAGCGCCGCGTCGGCGTCCTGAAGCGCCTTCATTTCGGTGTGTCCGACCTTCGGAGTGGCCATTTCCGCGAGCCGCGGCTCAATTGCCAGGCGCGCGAATTCCAGCTCGTCCAGCCGTCCGGCATCAAGCACCGGCACCACGATGCGCCGGTTGCCCAGCCGTTCCAGCGCGCCCTCCGCGCCCAGCCTCCGCACCGCCTCGCGCACGGGGGTGGTGGAGACGCCCATCCGGTCCACCAGACCGTGCAGCGTCACCGGCTGGCCGGGCGCCAGGTCGCCGAAGAGGATCATGTCGCGGATGCGGGCATAGATGACTTCATGCGCGGGCGTGCGGGGCGTGGACATGTCCCAAGATTGCCTTGTGCCCATCGCGCTGACAAGAAAAAATGATCAAAAATGACGTGACGGATTTTCACCCATTGCCTGAAGAACCTTAAGGCGGCGCGGGGCGGCGGCGCGTTGGTGTTGGCGCGGCCCGCCCGCTAGGATGGCGGCGACTCAGGCAGGATGGTTTCGACATGGATCACGGATACGCGTTTCCGCCCGGCGGGCACCCGGACCAGACCACGCTTCTGACCGGCCGCGCGGTCTTTACCGAGGCCTATGCGGTGATCCCGCGGGGCACGATGCGCGATATCGTCACCTCGCGCCTGCCGCATTGGGACGGGTGCCGCGCCTGGGTGCTGGCGCGGCCGCTCTCGGGCTTTGCCGAGACCTTCGCGCAGCTCGCGGTCGAACTGGAACCCGGCGGCGGCTCCGACCGGCCGGAGCCCGACGCGGGGGCCGAGAGCGTGATCTTCGTGACGGGTGGCGCACTGAGCCTGCGAATCGCCGGAAGCGCGCATGACCTGGCGCCGGGCGGGTTCGCCTATCTGCCGCCGGGGGCCGACTGGCAGGTGACGAATCCGGGGCCGGGCACGGCGCGCTTTCACTGGATACGCAAACGCTACGAGCCGGTGGAAGGGCTGGACGCCCCCGATCCGGTTATCACCAGCGATGCCGATGTGGCGCCCGACCCGATGCCCGACACTGACGGGCGCTGGGCCACGACGCGCTTCGTCGATCCCGCCGACATGCGTCACGACATGGCGGTGACGGTCGTCACTTTCCAGCCCGGCGCGGCGATTCCCTTCGCCGAGACGCATGTGATGGAACACGGGCTCTATGTGCTGGAGGGCAAGGCGGTCTACCGGCTCAACGCCGACTGGGTGGAGGTGGAGGCCGGCGATTTCATGTGGCTGCGCGCCTTCTGCCCGCAAGCCTGCTATGCCGGCGGTCCGGGGCCGTTCCGCTACCTGCTTTACAAGGACGTGAACCGGCATCCGCGTCTGGCGCTCTGAGGCCGGTCACGCCGGGCGCGCGGCCGGCGTGATGCCCCCGATGCTGGCGGTAACCTGGCGCGCGGCTTCGCGCACCTCGCCGCCCATTCGAGCGGCGGCCTCCGGTGTCATGCGGCTGACCGGGCCGGAAACCGAGATGCCGGCGACCGGCTCCCCCGTGGCGTCGAAGATCGGCGCGGCGACGCAGCGCATCCCGTCGGTGCGTTCCTCGTTGTCGAGCGCGTAGCCCCGCGCCGCGATGGCGCGCAGGTCCGCGACCAGCGCCTCCCGGCCGGTCAGCGTGTGATCCGTGAAACGGTCCAGCGCCATGCGTGCCAGCAGCCGGTCCAGCCGGTCCTGCGGGAAATGCGCCAGCAGCGCCTTGCCTATGCCCGAGGCGTGCATCGGGCTCTCGGTGCCGGGCGGGAAGAAGGCGCGGATGGTCTCATGCGTCTCGACCTGGCTGACGAAGAGCACATGCGCGCCGCGTGCCACGCCCAGATTGGCGGTCTCGCCCGTGGCCTCCATCAGCCAGCGCATCACCGGGCGGGCGCGCTCCACCACCGAAGAGCGGCGCAGGAAGGCCGAGCCGATGCGATAGGCGCCGGGGCCGACATGCCAGGTCTGGCTGGCCTCGTCGAGTTCCGCGATCTCGTGGCCCTGAAGGGTGATGAGCACCCGATAGAGCGTTGCGGGCGACTGGTCGAGCCGCGACGCAAGCTCCGACAGAGCCGCGCCTTCGGAGGTCGAGAGCGCCTCCAGAATGGTCATGGCGCGGTCGAGCGCGCGGATCGTGTTCTGCTCGGTCCGGTCGTGGAAGGCGCGGGGGCGGCCGCGTTTGCGTTCAGCCATGGGATCGGCCTGCGGGGTTGGATTCGGGTCGCAAAAATGTAAACCGAAAAACGTTTTTGTCATATGAAAAACGCAACCAACTGAGATCACGATGTTTTTCATATTTTTCATGATGCGGATTATATTTTCAAAAAAATTTACTCTTCGCGCTGGCGGGCCTATCTTCCCGGCATCCATCATTGGAGGGCAATCCCCATGAGTTTTCAGAACCCGGTCTTCATCCCCGGCCCGACCAACATACCCGAGGCGATCCGCAAGGAAGTGTCGATGCCCACCATCGACCACCGTTCGGCGCTCTTCGGCGATATCCTGCATCCCGCGCGCGACGGCGTGCGCAAGATCCTCAAGAGCCGCGAGGCGGAGGTCTTCATCTTCCCCTCCACCGGCACCGGCGGCTGGGAGACGGCGATCACCAATACGCTGTCGCCCGGCGACAAGGTTCTGGTGGGGCGCAACGGCATGTTCAGCCACCGCTGGATCGACATGTGCCAGCGCCACGGGCTGGAGGTGCAGGTGATCGACGCGCCCTGGGGCGCGGGCCTGCCATCCGAGGGCTATGCCGAGGCGCTGGCCGCCGACACGGGCCATGCCATCAAGGCCGTCCTGGCTACCCATAACGAGACGGCGACCGGCGTGCGCTCGGACATCGCGGCGATCCGCCGGGCGCTCGACGCGGCCGGGCATCCCGCGCTCCTGCTGGTCGACGGGGTCAGTTCCATCGCCTCGATGGATTTCCGGATGGACGAGTGGGGCGTGGACATTGCCGTGGCCGGCAGCCAGAAGGGCTTCATGCTGCCCGCGGGGCTGGCGATCACCGGCTTTTCGCCGAAAGCAATGGCGGCGGTGGAGACGGCGAAGCTGCCGCGCACCTTCTTCGACATTCGCGACATGGCCCGCAGCTACGGCTCGGGCGGCTATCCCTACACGCCCGCGGTCGGGCTGATGGCCGGGCTGAAGCTGGCCTGCGACATGCTGCTGGAGGAGGGGCTGGAGACGGTCTTTGCCCGGCATTACCGGATCGCCGAAGGGGTCCGGTCGGCGACGCGGGCCTGGGGGCTGGAACTTTGCGCGCAATCGCCCGATCTCTATTCCGACACGGTCAGCGCGATCCGCACCCCCGCCGGGTTCGACGCCACCAGGATCGTCACCCATGCCGCCGATAAATACGGCGTCGCCTTCGGCGTCGGGCTGGGCGAGGTCGCGGGCAAGGTCTTCCGCATCGGCCATCTTGGCAGCATGACCGATGTCATGGCACTGTCGGGCATCGCCACCGCCGAAATGGTGATGGCGGATCTGGGGCTCGACGTCACCTTGGGCTCCGGCGTCGCCGCGGCGCAGGACTACTATCGCAGCCACGACCTGAGCGAGAGCAAGGCGGCCGCGTGATGAAGGATGCAAGCGAGATGTACATACCCACGTTTCAGGACATGCTCGATGCCCATGAGCGCATCAAGCCCTATATCCATCGCACCCCGGTGCTGACCTCGTCCTTCCTGAACGACCTGACGGGCGCCGATCTCTACTTCAAATGCGAGAATTTCCAGAAGGCCGGCGCCTTCAAGGTGCGCGGCGCCTCCAACGCGGTCTTCGGGCTGGACGAGGAGAAGGCGAAGAGGGGCGTGGCCACGCATTCCAGCGGCAACCACGCGCTGTCGCTCTCCTATGCCGCGGGGCGCCGCGGCATCCCCTGCCATGTGGTGATGCCCCACAGCGCCCCGAAGGCGAAGAAGGATGCGGTGCGCGGCTATGGCGGGGAGATCACTGAATGCGAGCCCTCCACCTCCTCGCGCGAGGCGGTGTTTGCCGAGGTCCAGGAACGGACTGGCGCCGATTTCGTGCATCCCTATAACGATCCGCGGGTGATCGCCGGGCAGGGCACCTGTTCGCGCGAGTTGATGGAGCAGATCGAGGGGCTCGACATCGTGATCGCCCCGATCGGCGGCGGCGGCATGGTCTCGGGCACCTGCCTGACCCTGTCGAACCTGGCGCCGGAGGTGAATATCTATGCCGCCGAGCCGGAACAGGCGGATGACGCGGCACGCAGCCTGCATGCGGGCCACATCATCGCCGACGATGCGCCCGAGACCGTGGCCGACGGGCTGAAAGTGCCGCTCAAGGATCTGACATGGCATTTCGTGTCGAACCATGTCACGGATATCCTGACCGCGTCCGAACAGGAAATCATCGACGCGATGCGCCTGACCTGGGCGCGCATGAAGATCGTCATGGAGGCAAGCAGCGCCGTGCCGCTGGCCACCATCATCAGGAACCCCGATATCTTTGCCGGCAAGCGCGTGGGAGTTATCATCACCGGCGGCAATGTCGATCTGGGCAAGCTGCCCTGGACCCAGGGCTGAGAGGAGCAAGAACATGACTGCACATCAGAACATCAAAGAGCTTGAAGTGGGCTTCGACGTGCCCGCGCTTCCCGGAATGGACGAGGCGGATATCCAGACGCCTTGCCTGGTGCTCGACCTCGACGCGCTGGAACACAACATCAGGAAGATGGGCGATTGGGCCAAGGGACACGGCGTGCGCCACCGGGTGCATGGCAAGATGCACAAATCGGTGGACGTGGCGCTTCTGCAGGAAAAGCTCGGCGGCTCCTGCGGGGTGTGCTGCCAGAAGGTCAGCGAGGCCGAGGTTTTTGCGCGCGGCGGCATCAAGGACGTGCTGGTCTCCAACCAGGTGCGCGACCCGGCGAAGATCGACCGGCTGGCGCGCATGCCCAAGCTGGGCGCGCGGACAATCTGTTGTGTCGACGATCCGGCGAATGTGGCTGATCTCTCGTCCGCCGCGCAGAAGCACGGGACCGAGATCGAATGCCTGGTGGAGATCGATTGCGGCGCCGGGCGCTGCGGCGTGACCACGACACCTGAAGTGGTGGAAATTGCCAAGGCGATCGACGCCGCGCCGGGGCTCAAATTCGCGGGCATCCAGGCCTACCAGGGCGCGATGCAGCACATGGACAAATACGAAGACCGCAAGGCCAAGATCGACGTGGCTGTGGCGATGGTGAAAGACGCAGTCGATGCGCTGAAGGCCGAGGGGTTGGAGTGCGACATCGTCGGCGGCGGCGGCACCGGGAGTTACTATTTCGAGGGCACGTCGGGTGTCTATAACGAGCTTCAATGCGGCTCCTACGCCTTCATGGATGCCGATTACGGCCGCATCCTCGACAAGGACGGCAAGCGCATCGACCGGGGCGAATGGGAGAATGCGCTCTTCATCCTGACGAGCGTGATGAGCCACGCCAAACCCGACAAGGCCATCGTCGATGCGGGCCTCAAGGCACAATCGGTCGATAGCGGCCTGCCGGTGGTCTTCGGGCGCGACGATGTCGAATATGTCAAATGCTCGGACGAGCACGGCGTCGTGGCCGATCCGGAGGGCGTTCTGAAGATCAACGAAAAGCTGCGGCTGGTTCCGGGGCATTGCGACCCGACCTGCAATGTCCATGACTGGTATGTGGGCGTGCGCGGCGGCAAGGTGGAGACGCTCTGGCCGGTCTCCGCGCGTGGCAGGGCCTATTGAGAGCAGGGGGGCGCTGCCCCCCTGGCCCCCGGGATATTTGAAGCAAGAAGAAGGAGGCCGGGTGCATGCTGATTGTTCCCGAAGCAGAGATCGGCGGGCTGGTCACGGCCGAGGACGCCTTTGCCGCGGTCGAGGGCGTCTTCGGCGCGATGGCGCGGGGCGAGGCCTATAATTTCCCGGTGATCCGCGAGGATATCGGCCATGCCGGCGCCCTTTACGGCTTCAAGTCTGGCTTCGACCGGGCCGGCATGGTGATGGGGCTCAAATCCGGCGGCTACTGGCCGGGGAATGCCGAGAAGGGGTTGACCAACCACCAGTCCACGGTCGTGCTTTTCGATCCCGACACGGGCCGGGCGCATGCGCTGGTGGGCGGCAACCTTCTGACCGCGCTTCGCACCGCGGCGGCCTCGGCGATCTCGATCAGGCATCTGGCGCGCAAGGACGCGAAAGTGCTGGGCATGGTTGGTGCGGGCCACCAGTCGGCCTTCCAGATGCGCGCGGCGGCGGCGCAACGCAACTTCGAGCGGGTGGTCGGCTGGAACTTCCATCCCGAGATGCTGGGCCGTCTGGAGGAGACCGCGGCGGAGCTGGGGCTGCCTTACGAATCGGTCGATCTGGACCGGATGGGAGCGGAGGCGGATGTGATCGTCACCATCACCTCGAGTTTCGAGCCGATCCTGAAAGCGACCCAGATCAAGCCTGGCACCCACATGGCCTGCATGGGCACCGACACGAAGGGCAAGCAGGAGGTCGAGGCCGATCTGGTGGCCCGCGCCACCGTCTTCACCGACGAGGTGGCGCAGGCGGTGAGCATCGGCGAATGCCAGCACGCGGTGGCGGCGGGCAGCCTGAAGGAGGCGGCGATCACCGCCATCGGGAAGGTGATCAACGGCGATTATCCCGGCCGGACCTCCGACGAGGAGATCACGCTTTTCGACGGCACCGGCGTGGGGCTTCAGGATCTTGCGGTGGCGGCCAGGGCGGTGGAACTTGCGCGGGAGCGGGGGCTGGCCATCGAGGTCGATTTCTGAGACACCGGCTCAGCTGCAGCAATTCCGATGGACGGGTGCCCGGGCGCCCGTCCATTGCTCTGTCCGGAGGCAGGAAATGGCCAGACGCATCTTCATCAACGGGTTTGGCCGGATCGGCCGGTCGGTGCTGCGCGCCTGGGCGCAGGGCCGCGCCTGGCCGGAGCTGGAGATCACCGGGATCAACGACATCGCCGGGCTGGAAGCGGCGGCCTATCTCTTCGCCTATGACAGCGTCTTCGGGCGGTATCCGGGCCGGGTGGAGGAGGCCGAGGGCGCGCTCATCGTGGATGGGCGGCGGCTGGCCTTCACGGCGGAGCCCGACATGGCGGCGATGGATCTGGGCGGTGTTGACATCCTGATGGACTGTACCGGGCTTTCGACGCGGCGCGCGGCGGCGGCGCGCGGGCTGGCGGCGGGGGCGGGCCGGGTTCTGGTCTCGGGGCCCTGTCCGGACGCGGATTTCACCGTGGTTCTGGGCGCCAACGAGGCCGGGCTTTCGGCCGATCACCGGGTCGTCTCCAACGCGTCGTGCACCACCAATGCGCTGGCCCCGCTCGCGCGGCTGCTGGACGATGCCTTCGGGATCGAGACCGGCTTCATGACCACCACGCATTGCTATACCGGCAGCCAGCCGACGGTGGACAGCCCGACGGGCGACCTGGCGCGCTCGCGTGCGGCGGCGCTGTCGATGGTGCCGACCACCACCTCGGCCTCGCGGTTGACCGACCTGGTGCTGCCGCAACTGGCCGGCCGGATCGAGGGGGCGGCCGTGCGGGTGCCCACTGCCTCGGTCTCGGCCGTGGAACTGGTGGTGCAGTTGCGCGAGCGCATCGACGAGGCGCAGCTCAATGCGGTCTTCAGGGCGGCGGAAGGGCCGATCGTGGGGGTGACGGAAAAGCCGCTCGTCTCGTCCGACCTGCGCGCCATGCCGCAATCGGTGATCATGGCGCTGCCCGAGACCCGCGTGACGGGGGGCGGGCTCGTGCGGGTCTTCGGCTGGTACGACAACGAATGGGGCTATGCCAATCGGATGCTGGACGTGGCCGCCCGCTGGGGATGACGGCCACGCGGGCGGCTCAGAGCGTCAGCACCGTCGCACCGGTCGTCTTGCGGGCCTCCAGCGCGCGGTGCGCCTCGGCCACATCGGCCAGCGGGTAGCGCTGGTCGATGCGGATTTTCACCGCGCCGGATCCGACCTTTTCGAAAAGCTCGGCCGCCATCTGCTGGCAGGTCGCGTGATCGGCGATATGGGTGAAGAGCAAGGGACGGGTGATCTTGAGGGAACCCTTGGCGGCGAGCGTGCCCAGATCGACCGGCGGCACCTTGCCCGACGCATTGCCGAAGGAGATCATCATGCCCAGCGGGCGCAGGCTGTCGAGCGAGCCCTCGAACGTGTCCTTCCCGACCGCGTCCATGACCACGTCGGCGCCGCGCCCGTCGGTCAGCTCGCGCACACGGGCGGCGAAATCCTCGGTCCGGTAATTGATCATGTGGCTCGCGCCATGCGCGGTGGCGAGCGCGCATTTCTCGTCCGTCCCGGCGGTGCCGATCAGCGTGATGCCCGAAGCGCGCGCCCATTGGCAGGCGATGAGCCCGACCCCGCCCGCGGCGGCGTGGAAGAGCACCGTGTCGCCCGGTGAGATGGGCACCGTGCGGCGGAAGAGGTATTGCACCGTCAGCCCCTTGAGCATCATCGCCGCGCCGTCCTCGAAGGAGATGCCGTCGGGCAGGGGGCAGACCTGCGCGGCGGGCATGACGCGGGCTTCGGCATAGGCGCCCGGCGGCGTCGCGGCATAGGCCGCGCGGTCGCCGGGCTTCAGGTGGCTCACGCCATCGCCCACTGCCTCGATCACGCCCGCGGCCTCCATCCCGAGGGCGTGCGGAAGCTCGAGCGGGTAGAGCCCGGTGCGCTGGTAGATGTCGATGAAGTTCAGCCCGCAGGCTTCGTGCCGGATGCGGATCTCGCCCGGTCCCGGTGCGCCTACCGCGCGGTCTTCCAGCCGCAGAACCTCGGGGCCGCCGAACCTGTCGATCACGACGGTCTTTGCACTCTCGGTGGTCATGGCGTCTCCCTCCTTCGGCTCTCGGTCCGTGTTCTGGCCGACTATCGCGCCGGGTGGGCGGGATGTCGAGCGCGCTGGCGTCAGGCATAGGTCCGGCCGGCGATCGGCGTGGCCTCGATCCGGGTCCGGAGCCCGTCGAGCAGCGCCGACTCGGCGCGGTTCATGCGGGCCTGCGGGTTCCAGACCACATGCACGTCGATGGCCGGCATCTTCTCGTAGGGCGGCAATTGCCAGAGAAGCCCGTCCTCGATGTCGCGCCGCACCACATGCAGGGGCAGCGGGCCGATGCCCAGGCCCGCCACGATCATGCGGCGGACCTCCTCGAGATGGGCGGAGGTGCCGACGACGCGCTCCTCCAGTTCCGCCTCGGCGCGCATCATGGTCACGGGACGCAGCGCGTCCGACATGCGGTCGGTGACGAAACTGACCGAGGACTGCCCCGAGAGATCGGCCATGCGCAACCCCTCGCGCCCGAAAAGCGGATGGGACGGGCCACAGAACAGACCGAAGAATTCCCGGAAGAGCCGCAGGTAGTTCAGCCTCGGGCTGCGGTCGCGCACCAGGCAGACCGCCAGAGAGGCGCGCCGCGCGGTGACGGCGGCCAGCGCGTCGCGGGAGGCGGAGACGTCGATGGAGAGTGTGGCGTTGGGATGGGCGGCGTGGAAAGCGGTCAGCGTCTCGTCGAACAGCGGGCACACCACGTGGCTGGCCATCGCGATGCGCACATGCCCGCGCACCTGGTCGGAGACATCGCGCATCGCGGTGCCCAGCCGCAGGATCGCGCCGTGGATCTCCACCGCTTCGCCGTAGAGCAGCTTGCCCGCCTCGGTCAGCCGGAAATGCCCCGGCCCGCGCTCGATCAGGCGCTTTTCCAGCCGCTCCTCCAACCGTTTGAGCGCCGCGGACATGGTGGGCTGGGTCAGGCCCAGCCGGTCGGCGGCGGCGGTGACGGACCCCGCTTCGGCCAGCACGACGAAGCTGCGCAGGAGATTCCAGTCCAGCTCCCGCGCGAGCCGTTCGTTCACTTCGGTGCGGGGAATCTCAACCATAGATCACCTCTATAATGACAATTCCAATTATCTATTTGATTTATGTTTGCCCACTTGCAACCCTTCACGCAACTGTGAAACTTGGGGGATAGCCACAATGTCGGTCGAGGCGCGGGAAGCGCGACAACCCTGGATCCTGCTTTCGCCGGCACTGGGCGCGGTGACATTGCTGCTCTTCGTGCCGCTGGCCTTCATCCTGGTCTATTCCTTCTGGCTGCGCACCGCGACGGGGGCCGATCAGGTCGGCTTCTACCTCGAAAACTGGCGCGAGGCGCTGAGCGACGCCTTCTACCGCGACATCCTGATCAACACGCTGAAGATCGCCGCAATCACCACGATCGTCTGCGCGCTGATGGGCTATCCGGCGGCTTATTTCATCGCCAGATCGAAGGGCAACAAGGCGATCCTGTTGCTCCTGCTGATGCTGCCCTTCTGGATCAGCTACATCATCCGGACAATGAGCTGGATCAACATCCTGGGCGTCTCGGGCGCCTTCAACTCGGCGCTGATGACGTTGGGCGTGATCTCCGAGCCGATCCAGATGCTCTATAACGAGACCACGGTCATCCTGGGCCTGGTGCATTTCCTGCTGCCCTTCATGGTGCTCAACGTCTTCGTCAGCCTCGAAGGCATCGACACCAATCTGGAGGACGCCGCCAATTCGCTGGGCGCCACGAAATGGCAGAGCTTCCTGCAGGTCACGCTGCCCCTGTCGCTGCCGGGTCTGGCGGCGGGCGGGCTGCTTTGCTTCGTGCTGGGGGCGGGCACCTATATCACGCCCATCGTGCTGGGCGGACCCACAGACGCGATGTTCGCCAACCTGGTCTTCGAGGCGATCATCACCCAGCTCAACTGGCCGCTGGGCAGCGCGCTGAGCCTGATGCTGCTGGCCGTCCTCGGCACGCTGGTGCTGATCTACAACCGCTATCTGGGCATGGCGCAACTGATGAAGGGGCTGGGCTGATGGGCTGGAACCTGATCCGCACCTGGACCCTGCTGGTCTATCTCTTCATGTTCCTGCCCGTCGCGGTAGTGGTGTTGCTGAGTTTCAACGCCTCGCAATTCGGCTCTTTCCCGATGACCGGGTTCTCGCTGCGATGGTTCATCGAACTGTCCCAGAACGAGGCGATCCTGCGCGCGTTTCGCACCTCCATCGTGCTGGGGCTGATGACCGCGACCATCTCCACCACGTTGGGGGTGCTGGCGAGCCTCGCGCTGGTGCGCTACCGGGTGCCGGGGGCCAACGTGATCTCCACACTCCTGATCGCGCCGATCCTGGTGCCCGAGGTGGTGCTGGCCGTGGCGTTGCTGCTCTTCCTGAATTTCATGAGCATAAACAAGAGCTTCACCCTGCTTCTGGCAGGTCACGTGATCTTCACGCTGCCCTTCGTCATCCTGGTGGTGCAGGCGCGGCTGGTGTCGATCCGCCGCGATGTGGAGGAGGCTGCGATGAGCCTGGGCGCGAGCCCGAGGCAGACCTTCTTTCAGATCACGCTGCCGCTGATGCTGCCCGCGGTGCTGGCCGGCGCGCTCTTTGCCTTCACGATCAGCTTCGACGACATCACCGGCACGCTGTTCTGGAAACCCGGCGGGGTGGAGACGGTGCCGACGCAGATCTTCGCGATGCTGCGCAACTCCATTTCGCCCGAGATCAACGCCCTGGGCACGGTCATGATCCTGCTGACCGTCGGCCTGCCCCTGCTGGGGCTTGCGATCGCCCGGAGCGCGTCAACCAAGCGCGGCAGCTGAGAACCGCGCCAGAAACCAACGAAACCGACAAGGAGAGTCACATGAAAAAGATGGATAATACAACACGCTACGAGCGACTTCGCGAACGCTACATGAACGGCGACCTGGACCGGCGGTCCTTCCTGGGCCTGATCGGCGCCGCGGGGCTGGCCTATGGCGTGCAGACGCCGTTCGCCAAATATGCCCATGCCGCGGTGGAGCAGGTCCGCTTCGACGGCTGGGGCGGCGTTGTCTCGGAAGCCTTCCGCGAACATGCCTTCGATCCCTACACCAAGGCCACCGGCATCAACGTGGTGGACGGCACGTTCGGCGGCGGCGACGAGTATCTGAGCCGCGTCAAGGCCAGTCAGGAGGGCGAATACAACATCGCGCACCTGTCGGGCGTCTTCGACTATGCCCGCTATCACAACCTGGGTCTGTCGAGCACCCTCAACGAGGACAACATCCCCAACCTCCAATACGTGATCCCCAAGCTCGTGGATGTGTTCCGCAAGGTGACCGACGGCAAGCTGAGCTGCGTGCCCTACGATTACGGCACCACGGGGCTGGCCTATAACCGCAAGCATATCTCCGACGAGGAGATGAAGGAGAAGGGCGCGAAGATCCTGATCGACGAGAAGCTCAAGGGCAAGATCGGCGGCTGGGGCGACTGGCGCACGCGGATCTGGTTCGGCTCGCTGCAGACGGATCAGGACCCGAACGGCGCCACCGACATGGAGGCCGTCTGGGACGCGATCCGCAAGCATCGCGACCTGAGCCTGAAATACTGGAGTTCCGGCGCCGAACTGATGAGCCTGCTGGCGGAAGAGGAAATCTATGTCACCGAGGGCTGGTCCGGCCGCATCTACGCGCTGCAGGAGCAAGGCCACGACATCGGCTACATGGATCCGCCCAACGGCTATGGCTGGCAGGAATGCCTCTTCGTCATCAAGGGCAGCCCGATGGAAGCCTGCGAGGAGTTGCTCAACTTCATGCTGGAGCCCGCGACCTCCATCGCGGTGGCCGAAGGGCAGAACTACCCGCCCGCGCTCGACCCGACCAAGGTGGAGCTGGGCGACAAGATCCCCACGCTTCCGGCCTTCGACCCGACCGGCACGCTCGACGGTCTGACCTTCGCCGATCCCGAGTACTGGAACGGCCACGAACAGGAATGGTCGAAGCAATTCGGCCGCGTGCAGAAGGGCTACTGAGCCTCTTCCGTCACGCAACCCCGTCCCGGCCGCCTGAGCCGGGGCGGGACCCATCCAATTTGATCCAGCCGCAGGAGGCCGCCCATGAGCGCCGTCACCCTGACCGATATTGTCAAGCGCTTCGGCGATTTCACCGCGGTGCATCGGATGTCGCTCGAAATCCCCGAGGGAAGTTTCCTGACCCTGCTGGGCCCGTCGGGCTGCGGCAAGACCACGACACTGCGCATGGTGGCGGGGCTTCTCGACCCGACCGAGGGCGAGATCCAGATCAAGGGCAAGCACGTCACGAATGTGCCGATCCACAAGCGCAATCTGGGCATCGTGTTCCAGAACTACGCGCTCTTCCCGCACAAGACCGTGGCCGACAACGTGGCCTTCGGGCTGCGTTACCGCGACGTGTCCGCGGAGGAGGCGAAGCGCCGCGTGAACGAGGCGCTGGAACTGGTGCAGCTTCCGAATGTGGGCGATCGCTATCCCAAGCAGCTTTCCGGTGGCCAGCAGCAACGCATCGCACTGGCCCGTGCCATCGTCATCGAACCCGATGTGCTGCTGCTCGACGAGCCGCTTTCGGCCCTCGATGCCAACCTGCGCGAGGACATGCGCGTGGAGCTCAAGCGCATCCAGCACCGGATCGGCGTAACCACGATCTTCGTCACCCACGACCAGTCCGAGGCGCTGGCCATGTCCGACCAGATCGTCGTCATGTCGGACGGCCGGGTGGAGCAGGTCGGCCCGCCCGAAGAGGTCTACAACACTCCGTCGAGCGAGTTCGTGGCGAATTTCCTGGGCGCCTCGAACATCCTGCCGGCCACCGCCGGGCAGGCGAGCGGCGACACCCTGCCCATCGAGGTCGGCGGCTTCGGCAGCATCGCCATCCCGCGCGACCGCGCGCCCGCGCTCAACGGCTCGGGCAAGGCGCGGCTCGTGGTGCGGGCCGAGAAGCTGCTGCTGACCCGTCCCGGCGATGCGCCCGCCGGTTCCATCTCCGTCGATGGCACGGTGGAGACGGTGGACTACCAGGGCCAGGCGGTGCGCTATTTCGTGCGCGTGGGCGACACCCAGTTGCAGGCCATCAACATGATCGACGGGCGGCCCTTCAACGAGGGCGACAGCGTCGCCGTGTCGTTGCGTCCGCGCGATTGCGCGGCGCTTCCGGAGGGCACATGATGGAGCCCAAAAGCCATCTCTTCTACCAGTCCCGGCGAAGGCGGCCGGTGCTCGATCAGGCGCGCGGCGTCTATATGTGGGACGTGGAGGGGCGGCGCTATCTCGACGGCTCCTCCGGCGCGATGGTCTGCAATATCGGTCATTCCAACCCCAATGTGCTGGCCGCGATGCGCGCCCAGATGGACAAGTCCACTTTCGGCTACCGCCTGCATTTCGAGACCGAACCGGCCGAGCGGCTGGCCGCCCGTACCGCCGCGCTGGCGCCCGAGGGGATGGAGAAGGTCTTCTTCGTCTCCGGCGGGTCGGAGGCGGTGGAAAGCGCGATCAAGCTGGCGCGGCAATACGCGCTGACCCAGGGCCAGGCGCAGCGCTGGAAGGTGATCTCGCGCTTTCCATCCTATCACGGCTGCACGCTGGGGGCGCTGGCGCTGACCGGCTATGCGCCGATGACCGCGCCCTTCGACCCGATGATGCGCCCGATGCCGAAAATCCCCGCGCCGCGGGCCTATCTCGATGGGCTGGACCCGGACGATCCGGCCACGGGGCGGCATTATGCGGACATGCTGGAGGCCCGCATTCAGGAGGAGGGGCCGGAGACCGTGCTGGCCTTCATCGTCGAACCGGTCGGCGGCGCCTCCACCGGGGCGCTGGTGCCGCCGGCGGGATATATGCAGAGAATCCGCGAAATTTGCGATACTTACGGTGTTCTCCTCATCCATGACGAGGTGATGTCGGGCGGCGGGCGCACCGGCACGTTCTTTGCCGCAGACCATTGGGGCGTGGCGCCCGACATCCTGGTCGTCTCCAAGGGCTTCGCGGCCGGCTACGCGCCCCTGGGCGCGATGGTCTCGCATGAGCGGCTGGTCGAGCCGGTGCTCGACGCGGGCGGGTTCATCCACGGCTTCACCTATGCCGGCAACCCGCTGGCCTGCGCCGCCGGGCTTGCCGTGCTCGAGGAGATCGAGGCGCAGGGCATGATGGAGAACGCCGCGCGCGTCGGGGCGGAGCTGAAGGCCGGTCTCGCCGCGCTCATGGACGACTATCCGATCGTGGGCGACGTGCGCGGCATGGGCCTGCTGCTGGCCTTCGAGCTTGTGGCCGACCGCGCGACGATGGCGCCGCTGCCGCGCCATCTGGGCGTCTTCGACCGGCTGGTGGAAATCGCCTATGGCAACGGGCTGATCATCTATTCGCGGCGCACCCGCGGCGGCTATGTGGGCGACCATTTCATGGTCTGCCCGCCGATGATCACCACCCCGGCGCAGGTCGAGGAAATCCTGGCCGGTCTGCGCAAGTCGCTCGACACCCTGATGGCGGAGATCGCGCCGGCGCTGGCGGCCGAGTGAACAGATGTCCAAGGTCGTCATCACCTGCGCCATCACCGGCTCGATCCACACGCCGTCCATGTCGCCCTACCTGCCCGTTACGGCGCAGGAGATCGCCGGGCAGGCCATTGACGCCGCCCGGGCCGGGGCGGCGATTCTGCATCTGCACGCGCGCGATCCCGACAATGGCCGGCCCTCAGCCGCGCCGGAGCATTTCATGGGCTTCCTGCCGCAGATCGCGGCGGGAACGGATGCGGTGGTGAACCTCTCGACCGGCGGCAGCGCGGTGATGAGCCTCGACGAGCGGCTGGCCGCGCCCCGGGAGGCCCGGCCCGAGATGTGCTCGCTCAACATGGGTAGCATGAATTTCGCGCTCTACCCGATGGCCGCGAAGATCACCGAGTGGAAGTATGACTGGGAAAAGCCGTTCCTGGAAAACTCCGACGATCTGATCTTCCGCAACACACCGCGCGACATCGCCCATGTGCTCGACGAGATGGGCACGCAACGCGGCGCCCGGTTCGAGTTCGAATGCTACGACATGGGCCATCTGACCATGCTCGCGCATTTTGCCGATCGCGGACTGGTGGAGCCGCCCTTCTTCATCCAGTTCGTCTTCGGCGTACTGGGCGGCATGGCGCCCGAGCCCGAGAACCTGACCCATATGAAGCGATCGGCGGACAAGCTTTTCGGCGACGAT
Source organism: Maritimibacter sp. 55A14 (assembly GCF_003122205.1). GTDB lineage: Bacteria > Pseudomonadota > Alphaproteobacteria > Rhodobacterales > Rhodobacteraceae > QEYE01. The sequence goes on along the minus strand of NZ_QEYE01000005.1, from coordinate 14,993 downwards.
TACATGTTCTCGGTGCTGGCGGCCGGGCGCCAGCAGATGCCGATGGCGGCGATGTCGGCGGGCATGGGCGGCCATGTGCGCGTCGGGCTGGAGGACAGCCTGATGATCGCGCGCGGCCGGCTTGCGCGCAGCAATGCCGAGCAGGTGGAGAAGGCGCGCGGCATCGTCGAGGCGCTTGGCCGCGAGATCGCAACCCCCGACGAGGCCCGCGCGATGCTGGGTCTCAAGGGGGCGGACACGGTCGCGTTCTGAGCCATGGAGCGCATCGCGATCAGGCAGGCAGGCGCGCGGGATGCGGAGGCGCTGAACGCGGCGCTGGCACAGCTTTCCGCCGCGCTGGGCGATCCGCACCTGGCCAATGCGGCGGCGCTGGCGCGGGCCTGTTTCGGGCCGGAGCCCGCCGCGCACGCCCTGCTGGCGGAGGCCGGGGCGGAGGTGATGGGCGTCGCGCTCTACTCGCCGCTCATGTCCACGGCGCGGGGCCGCGCGGGGGTCTTCGTCTCCGATCTCTGGGTGGCGGATGCGGCGCGCGGGCGGGGGCTGGGGCCGCGTCTTCTTGCCGCCGTGGCCGCCGATGCGGGCGCGCGCTGGGACGCGGGGTTCCTGAAACTCGCGGTCTATCATTCCACCCCGCGCGCACGGGCCTTCTATGACCGGCTGGGCTTCCTGCCCGCCACGGGCGAGACGGTGATGACGCTGGCCGGCGCCCCGTTCGATGCGCTGAAAGGAGAGGCATGAAAGCGATTCTCGACGACCGCCAGACGGTCCACGACCCCAAGCATTTCATGGCCAACGGCACCGTGCTGCCCAGCCCCGAGCAGCCGCGCCGGGTCAGCGTCCTGCGCGCCGGGGCCGAGGCCGCGGGCTGCACGTTCGAGGCCCCGGCGGATGCCGGGCTGGGCCCCATCGCCGCGGTCCATACGCCGGAATATCTGGTCTTCCTGCAAAACATCTATACCCGCTGGCGGCGGATCGAGGGCGCGGGTGAAGAGGTGATTCCCAACATCCACCCCGCCAACCGCGCCGACGGCTATCCGAAATCCGCGGTGGGGCAGGCGGGCTATCATCAGGCCGACACGGCCTGTCCCATAGCCGAGGGCACGTGGGAGGCCGCCTACTGGTCGGCGCAGAGCGCAATCACCGGCGCCGATCTGGTGGCCGGGGGCGAACGCGCCGCCTACGCGCTGGCGCGCCCGCCGGGACATCACGCATTCGCCGATCTGGCCGGCGGGTTCTGCTTTCTCAACAATGCCGGGATCGCGGCGGAGCGCCTGCGCGCCGCGGGACTCAGGCCCGCGATTCTTGACGTGGACGTGCATCACGGCAACGGCACGCAGGGCATGTTCTACGCCCGCGGCGACGTGCTGACGGTCTCGATCCATGCCGATCCGGCGCGCTTCTATCCGTTCTTCTGGGGTCATGCGCAGGAACGTGGCGAGGGCCGCGGCCTGGGCTGCAACCTCAACCTGCCGCTGGAGCGCGGCACCGGCGACGACGGCTATCTGCGCGCGCTCGACACCGCGCTGGCGCGCATCGCCGCTTTCGGCGCCGACGTGGTGGTCGTGGCGCTGGGGCTCGACGCCTATGCCGACGATCCGTTGCAAGGGCTCGCGCTCACAACGCCCGGCTTCGCGCGGATCGGCGCGGCCATCGCAGGGCTTGGCTTGCCCGCGCTTCTGGTGCAGGAAGGGGGGTATCTGAGCGACGGTCTGGGCGACAACCTGACCAGCGTCCTGACAGGGTATGAGAGCGCTTGACGGACATAACCGACATTCTCGTCATCGGCGGCGGCATGGCCGGGATCAGCGCCGGTGCGCGGCTGGCCGAAGGTGCCGGCGTTACCGTGCTGGAGGCCGAGGACAGCATCGGCCACCATTCCACCGGCCGCTCGGCGGCGATGTTCCTGCGCAATTACGGCAACCGGACGCTGCGCGCGCTCAACGCCGCCTCTGCGCTGGTCTTCGATGCGCCGGGCGAGATCGCGGACGGGCCGCTCCTGTCCGCGCGGGGCGAGTTGCTGATCGCGACCGAGGACGGGCTAGATGCGATGGAAGCCTATCTCGACGGGGCGGAGGGCATGTCGCGGCTGAGCGCGGCCGAGGCGCTGGAGCATGTGCCGATCCTGCGCGCCGAGGGCATCGCAGGCGCCGCCTATGAGCCGGACGCACAGGATATCGACGTGGACCGGATGCTGCAGGGTTTCCGGCGCCTCCTGACGGCGCAGGGCGGCAAAGTCGTTACCCGTGCGCGGGTGGAGGCGATCCGCTGCGTCGATGGCTGCTGGGAGGTGGAAACCGGCGCCGGGTGCTGGCGCGCGCAGGTTCTGGTGAACGCCGCCGGGGCCTGGGCGGATGGCATCGCCGAAATGGCCGGGGTGACGCGCGTCGGGCTTGTGCCGATGCGCCGCTCCGCCGCGATCCTGCCCGCGCCGGAGGGCCATGACGTGACACGCTGGCCGCTCTTCGGAGATTTCGCCGAGACCTGGTATGCCCGGCCCGATGCGGGGCGGCTGATGGTCTCGCCCGCCGACGAGGATCCGGTGGAGCCGCATGACGTCTTTGCCGACGACATGGTCCTGGCCGAGGGGTTGCACCGGTTCGAGCAGGCCGTGACCGTGCCTGTCACCCGTGTCGGCCAGAACTGGGCCGGGCTGCGCACCTTCGCGCCGGACCGGACCCCGGTGGTCGGCTTCGCGCCCGACGCGCCGGGCTTTTTCTGGCTGGCCGGGCAGGGGGGATACGGTATCCAGACCGCGCCCGCGCTGGCGCGGCTCGCCGCCGATCTCGTCGTGGGCTACGACCCGGCGCTCTCCGCCGATGTGGTGGCGTCGCTTTCGCCCGCGCGGTTTTCCGATCCCGAAAGGACATGACAATGAACGATATCACCCGTCTCGACCCCGGTGCTCGCATGAGCCAGGCCGTGATCCATAACGGCACCGTCTGGCTGGCCGGCCAGGTCGGCGCGCCCGGCGGAAGCGTGACCGAACAGACCCGCGCGGTGCTGGCGTCGGTCGAGGCGTTGCTGACGCGCGCGGGATCGGACAAGTCGCGGATCCTCTCGACCACGATCTGGCTGGCCTCGATGGAGGATTTCGCCGAGATGAACGCGGTCTGGGATGCCTGGGTCGATCCCGAGAACCCGCCGGCGCGCGCCTGCGGCGAGGCGCGGCTGGCCACGCCCGATTACCGGGTGGAGATGATGGTCGTCGCCGCCCAGGCCTGAGATGGCCGCGCCCGTGGCCGGCGGTGCGGATTGAGTATTTCCGGAAAGATGAAGGGCCGGGGCGCCCAGACGCTTGACAGAAATGGGGCAGGGATAGAACATGAAGGTGACGTCATATTCATGAAGGGAGTCCCATGCAGCCTGGCGCCGCACCCCGATCCGCCGCGAATGCGGACCATTCCTATGCCGCCGGGATCGAGGCCGGGCTGGGTCGGTTGAGGCGTGGGGCGCGGACCCGCGCGGCGCTGCACCTGGCGGCCTGCCGGCTGCTCGATGCGGCACCGCCCGAGGACCTGACCGTGGCCGCGATCTGCGGCGGGGCGGGCGTGGCGCATGGTACGTTCTATATCTATTTCGCCGACCGGCAGGCGCTGCTCGGTGAGTTGCTGGACGGCTTCGCGGGTTTCGCCAAGGCTGTGATGCGCGCCGCGGCGCGCGCCGTCGATGCGGACCCGGTCGAAGGCCCCACCGCCGCCTATATGGCCCTTTTCGAGGCTAATCCGGGGCTGATGCGCTGCCTGATCGGCCATCCCGACGGGTTCTCCGAGGCGCGCGAGGCGTTCCAGCGGCTCAACCGGGACTGGGTGATGACCGTGGTGCGCGCGGTTGAGCGGCAGGCGGCGCGCGAAGGCAGGCAGGCGGCCCCGCGTGCCGAGCTGATGCGCCGGGCCTACGCGCTGGGCGGCATGGTCGATCAGTACATGGCCGGGCTGGTCCTGTCGGGCGATCCGACTCTGGCGGAGATATCCGCCGACCGCGACGCGGTGATCGCGACGCTGAGCCTGATCTGGCGCAGGGGGATGGAGGCATGAGCCAATTGCACGCGGCGGAGACCCGGACGCCGGCCGAGACGCTCAATGCGGCGCAATCCGCCTGGGCTGCGCAGCGCACCCATGTGGCGGCGCATTCAGGGTTCTACAATGCGCTCTGGCAAGGGGCCGCGCCGCCCGAGGATCTGCGCGACCTGCCGCGTCTGCCGCTTTCCGCCAAGGCGCAGCTTCGCCGTGCGCAGGCCGCCGATCCGCCCTTCGGCGACTATCTGGCCACACCGCGCAGCCGGGCCGTGCGCCTGCACCGCACCTCTGGCACCACCGGGCAGGCGATGAACCTGGCGCTTTCGGCGCGCGATTGCGCCATCACCGCCGAGGTGGGCGGGCGCAGCCACCGCGCCGCGGGGCTGGGGCCGGGCGACACGGTCGTCCATTGCCTGAACTACCAGATGTGGATGGGCGGCTTGACCGATCACATGACGCTGGAGGCCACGGGCGCGCTGGTCGTGCCCTTCGGCGTCGGCGGCACCGAGTTGCTGATCCGCACCATCCGCGAGCTGGGTGTCAACGCGATCTCCTGCACGCCGTCCTACCCGGCGGTGCTGGAGCGGGTGCTGGCCGAGAAGTTTCCCGGCCTCGCGCCGCGCGATCTGGGGCTGCGGCTGGGGCTGTTCGGGGGCGAGCCGGGGCTTGACGACCCGGCGCTGCGCGACCGGCTTCGCGCGACCTGGGGGATGGAGCCGCGCAACGCCAATTATGGCGTCTCCGACGTCTTCTCCAACTTCGCGGCGCAATGCGCGCAGGATACGCGGCTGCATTTCCTGGCGGGAGACGTGCTCTGGCCGGAACTCGTCGCGCCCGAGACCGGCGCGCCGGTCGCGCTGGAGGCGGGTGCCGAGGGCGAGCTGGTGCTGACCCATCTGGCGCGCGACTGCCAGCCGCTGGTGCGTTTCCGCACCGGCGACATCATCGCGGTCGATGCGACGGAGCCCTGCGCCTGCGGCCGGAGCGGCTTCCGCTTCCGGGTGGTGGGGCGCAGCGACGACATGGTGGTGGTGCGCGGGCTCAACCTTTTTCCCTCGATGGTCGCCGCGGTGATCGGCGGATTTGCCGAACTGTCCGGCGACTATCGCATCGTCCTGGAGGGTCCGCCGCCCTATGACGCACTTCCGGTGGAGGCGGAACTGGCGGTGGGGCAGGCGGCGTCGCCGGGCCTGCCGGAACGGCTGGAGGCGGCGATCAAGCGCGATCTGGGCGCAAGCGCGCGGGTGCGGCTGCGTCCGGCGGGCAGCTTCACGGTGACCGAAGGCAAGACCCGCCGCGTAATCAGGAGGCAGGAATGAGCGATTTCAGATATGCAACGGTGCTGAGCGCGCGCGACGGCGGGGTGCGCACGATCACGCTCAACCGGCCCGAGAGCCTCAACGCCATGAACCGGGCGCTGATCGACGACCTGGCCCGCGCCGTGGAGGACGCGAATGCCGACCCGGCAACGCGGGCGATCCTGCTGACCGGGGCGGGGCGGGCTTTCTGCGCGGGCGACGACCGGCGCGAACACATCCATCCAGAAAGCGAGGAGGCCGCGCGGGCACTGGTCGATGCGATCCAGCGCGTCACCCGCGCCATGGTCTTGGGACCCAAGCCCATCGTCGGGGCCATAAATGGCTGGGCCGTGGGCGGCGGCTTCGAATGGGCGATCAACTGCGATTTCCCTCTCTGGGCGGAAAGCGCGCGCGGCTTTTTTCCGGAGGTCTCGCTCAACCTCTTCGTGACCGGCGCGGTGACGACCCTGCTGCCGGCGCTGACGGGGCTGGCCAAGGCGCGCGAGATGCTGTTCTTCGGTCGGAAATATGGCGCGCGCGAACTGGCGGAGGCCGGTGTCGCCTGGCGCGTCGTGCCCGACGATCTGCTGATGGCGGAGGCCCGCGCCGTGGCTGGGGAACTGGCCGGACTGCCGCCGCTCTCGGTCCGCGCGATGAAGCGCGTCCTGCATGCCGCGGCGCTGCCGGATATCGGCCGCGCGATGGCGCTGGAGACCGATGCGACCGTGGCGGGTTTTCTCGATCCAGAGACCACACGCAGGCTGTCGGAATTCTAGGCGTCAGGGCCGCGCGCCGTGTTCACTATCGGCAACTCGGGGCCGCCAGAAAGTGCGTTTGCGCCAGCGGGCGGGGGAGATTTGTCGTGAAATGGCGCGTGATTGCTGGATAGACTGGCAAGTTGAAGCGACAGGTCAGACCAACAGGAAACCCCATGAAAACCCATGCGCAGGCAGTCGTTATCGGTGGCGGCGTGATCGGATGCTCGATCCTCTATCACCTCACCAAGCTGGGCTGGAACGATGTCGTTCTGCTGGAACGCGACGAATTGACCAGCGGTTCCACCTGGCACGCGGCGGCCAATATCCACGGGCTGCATGACAGCGCCAATATCAGCCGGCTCCAGCATTACACGATGAAGCTCTATAACGAGCTGGAAGCCGAAACCGGCCAGAGCTGTGGCGTATTCCAGCCGGGCTCGCTCTATCTCGCGCAGACCGAGGCGCGCGAGCACCAGCTTCGCCTTCAGGCCGCCAAGGCCCGGCTCTATGGCATGAATTTCAGCGAGATCACCCGCGAACGCGCCGAGGAACTGCACCCGCTGGTGAATTTCGACGGCATCCGCTGCATCATGTGGGAGCCCGATGGCGGCAATGTGGACCCGTCGGGCGTGACCAACGCCTATGCGGTGGGTGCGCGCCAGAAAGGCGCGGAGATCAACCGCTTCACGCCGGTGACCGCGACGGTGCAGCAGCCCGACGGGACATGGATCGTGGAGACGCCGAAGGGAAACATCCACACCGAATGGGTGATCAACGCCGCCGGCCTCTGGGGCCGCGAGGTGGCGGCGCTGGCCGGGATCGAGTTGCCGTTGCAACCCACCGAACACCAGTACTTCGTGACCGAGACCATTGCCGAGATAGACGCGCTGGACCGCCGACTGCCTTCGGTCGCCGACCGCGACGGCGAGTATTATCTGCGCCAGGAGGGCAAGGGCCTGCTGATCGGCGCCTATGAGCGCGACATGAAATTCTGGGCCGAGGAGGGCACGCCGCTCGACTTTGCGCATGACCTCTTTCCCGACGATCTGGAACGGATCGAGGACAACATGATGCGCGCCATCGACCGCGTGCCGGTGGTGGGCGAGGCCGGCATCAAGCGGGTGATCAATGGCCCGATGATCTGGTCGCCCGATGCCAATGTGATCCTGGGCCCGGTGCCCGAACTCAAGGGCTACTTCTGCTGCAACGGGATCATTCCGGGCTTCAGCCAGTCGGCGGGCATGGGGCTGATGGTGGCGGAATGGCTGACCACGGGCGAGATGAAATACGACATGTTCGCCTGGGACATCGCGCGCTTCGGGCTCTGGGCCAATGACCGGGAATTCGTGAAGGCCAAGGTGCAGGACCAGTACGCGCACCGTTTCGCGATCCACTATCCCAACGAGGAGCGCGCTGCGGGCCGCCCCCTGCGCACGCGCCCGGTCTACGGGATGCAGCGCGAGATGGGTGCGGTCTTCGGCCTCAACTACGGCTGGGAGCACCCGCAATGGTTTGCAGACGCGCCCGGCGCGAAGGACACCAACGGCTTCACCCGGCAGAACTGGTGGGGGCCGGTGGGCGAGGAATGCCGGATGCTGCGCGAGCGCGCGGGTATCATCGACATCTCGAACTTCGCCAAGTACCGCTGCAAGGGGACCGGCGCCGAGGCCTGGCTCAATTCGGTCTTCGCCAATACCATGCCCAAATCCGTGGGCCGGTCCTGCCTGACGCCACTCATTTCCGTGCGTGGCGGCATCGCGGGCGACGCCACCGTCACCCGCGTGGCCGAGGATGAGTTCTGGATCGTCTCCTCAGGCATGGCCGAGCGCTATCACAAGCGCTTCTTTGACATGGTGCCGCTGCCCCAGGGCACCACATTCAAGAGTCATACCGAGGCCATGTGCGGTTTCAACGTGGCCGGGCCGAGATCGCGCCAACTGCTGCAGCGGCTGACCAACACCTCGCTGGCAACCGAGGATTTCCCCTTCATGCGCTCGCAGCGGATCGAACTGGCCGGGGTGGACTGCCTGGCGCTGCGTGTCAGCTTCACCGGCGATCTGGGCTGGGAGTTGCACTGCGCGACCGAATATCAGGAGACGCTCTACCGTGCGCTGCTCGATGCCGGCAAGGAGTTCGGCGCCGGTCCGGTGGGCGCCCGCGCGCTGATGTCGATGCGCATCGAGAAGGGCTATGGTTCCTGGTCGCGCGAATACAGCCCCGAATACTATCCGCACGAGGTAGGGCTGGGTCCGCTCTGCAAGATGGGCAAGGACTTCCTGCACAAGGCGGCCGCCGAGAGGGTGATGGCGGAGCCGCCGCGCGAACAGCTCGTGCTCATCCATATCGACGAGGACGCCACCGGCGCCTCCAACGCCGACGCGACGGGCGGCGAGCCCATTTTCAAGGGCGACCGTCCGGTGGGTCGGGTCACGTCGGGCACCTATGGCTACACGGTGGGCATGAGCTTGGCGCTGGGCTACGTCAAGGCAGGGACCGCGGCGCCGGGCGACGAGGTGGCGGTGATGGTCCTGGGACGGCCCCACAAGGCCCGCATCCTGCACGAGCCGCCCTTCGATCCCAGCGGCGAAAAGTTGCGCGCCTGATCGCGCGGAGGCGCCTTCGGCGCCGCGGCCTCTCTCCCCGGACCCGCGGGCGCGGGACCGGGGCCCGCGGGCGCCCGTTTCTTCTTGCTTGAAATATCCCCGCCGGAGGCATGAAACTCCAATGTTCGCGCTCTGGGTATTTTGCCTCCGGCGGGGATATTTGGAGCAGGAGAAAGGTGCACCTATTTCGGTTGCAGCCGCACCGCGCCGTCGAGCCGGATCGTCTCGGCGTTGAGGTATTGCGTCTCGGCGATGTAGCGCACGGTGCGGGCGAATTCTGCGGGATCGCCGAGCCGCGCGGGGTAGGGGATGCCCGCGGCCAGGGCATCCTGCAACTCCTGCGGCATGGCCGAGACCATCGGGGTCAGGAAAATCCCCGGTGCGATGGCGTTGACGCGGATGCCGGTGCGGGCGAATTCGCGCGCCGCGGGCAGGGTGAGCGCGACGATGGCGCCCTTGGAGGCGGCATAGGCGGACTGGCCGATCTGGCCCTCATAGGCCGCAATCGAGGCGGTGTTGACCACCGCGCCGCGGTCGCCGTCTTCCAGCGGCTCGGCGAGGCTCATCCGATGTGCGGCCAGGCGCATCATGTTGAAGGTGCCCAGGAGGTTGACGCGGATCACCTTCTCGAAGGCGCCGAGATCCATCGGGCCGTCGCGTCCGACGATCCGCCCGGCATCGGCGATGCCGGCGCAGTTGACCAGCAGCCGCGCGGTTCCGTGGGCGGCTTCGGCTTCGGCGATGGCAGCCTCGGCGGCGTCCGGATCGGCGACATCCGCCGCGACCGCGACCCCGCCGATTTCCTGCGCCATTGCCTCTGCCGCATCGCGGTTCATGTCGAGCACGGCGACGCGCGCGCCCGCCGCGGCCAGTTCCCGCGCGCTGGCCGCGCCCAGCCCCGATGCGCCGCCGGTCACGATGGCGCCGATTCCGTCCAGTTTCATGGCTCTTCCCCGATTGCAGGTATGTCCTGCGCCGTCATAGCGTGGCGCCGCGGGGGCCGCAATCGCGCGGGCTCAGATGATCTCGTCCTCGTCGAAGAGCGGGTCGCTCCGCAATTGTGCGGCGAGGCTTTCGAGCGTCAACTCGGCTGCGGCGCCGGATTTCGCCTCGGCGATATGGAAGAGCGCGTCGCCCTCGTTGACGACCGGCATGAGCGTGCGGCCCACGATGATGCCGTCGAACTCGGCCGCGACCTCGGCATCCACGGCGCCGAACGGGTCGGAGACCGCGGCCAGCACGTCGCCGCTTGCCACCACGTCGCCCTCCGAGCGGAAGATGCGCAGGAGCCCGCCCGCCGGCGCGCGCATCCAGGAACTGTCGGCGCAGATCACCGGGCTGGTGCGGGCCTTGGCGATGCCCTTGGCGGGGATCATCTTCAGCCGATGCAGCACCCGCAGGATGCCCGAGACCCCGGCGCGTACCGACATCTCGTCGAAGCGGAGCGCCTCGCCGGCCTCGAAGAGCAGCACGTCGATGCCGTGTTCCTCCTTGGCCACCTTGCGCAACGATTTCGGCCGGAGCCCGGAGACCAGCACGACCGGCGCGCCGAACGCCTTGGCCAGGCTCAGCGCCTCGCCGTTATCGGGCGAGATGCGCACCTGTGGGAGGTTGGTACGATGCACGGCGGCGGAATGCAGGTCGATGCCCAGGTCGCAGCGCGCCACCACATGGGACATGAAATGGTCGGCCAGGCGCGCGGCCAGCGAACCGTGCGATATGCCGGGAAAGGAGCGGTTGAGGTCGCGCCGGTCGGGCAGGTAGCGCGAATGGCTGATGAAGCCGAATGCGTTGACGATGGGCACCATCAGCAACGTGCCCCTGAGCCTGTCGAGATTTTCCAGTTGCAGCAGCCGCCGCACGATCTCGACCCCGATCACCTCGTCGCCATGCACCGCCGCGCTGATGAACACGGTTGGTCCGGCCCGTCGGCCGTGGATCACATGGACCGACATGTTCACGGGCGTATGATCCGAGAGCACGCTGACCGGCAGATCGACCGTCCGGCGCGTGCCCGGCGCCACCGTGACGCCGCCGATCTCGAATCCCGCCCGCGCGGGCATCAGCCGCGCCCCTTGGTCCGGGTCTTCCAGGGTTTCGCGCTCTTTTCGATATGCTCGATGATCATGCCCGCGATATCCTTGCCGGTGGCTTTCTCCACGCCTTCGAGGCCGGGGGAGGAGTTCACCTCCATCACCACCGCGCCGTGGTTGGAGCGCAGCATGTCCACCCCGCAGACATTGAGCCCCATCGACTTGGCGGCGCGGATCGCGGTGGAGCGTTCCTCGGGGCTGATCTTGACCAGCGCCGCGGAGCCGCCGCGATGCAGGTTGGAGCGGAAATCGCCCTCCGCCCCGGTGCGCTTCATCGCCGCCACGACCTTGCCGCCGATGACGAAGGCGCGGATGTCGGTGCCGCCCGCCTCCTTGATGAATTCCTGCACCAGGATGTTGATATTGGCGCCGCGGAAAGCCTCGATCACCGATTTCGCGCTGCGGTCGGTATCGGCGAGCACCACGCCGATGCCCTGCGTCCCCTCGATGAGCTTGATGACCAGCGGCGCGCCGCCGGCGACGCGCACCACCTCGTCGGTCTGTTTGGGGTCATGGGCGAAGGTCGTCACCGGCAGGCCGATCCCGTCGCGCGCCAGGAGCTGCATCGAGCGCAGCTTGTCGCGCGACCGCCCGATCGCCACGCTCTCGTTGACGGGATAGACCCCCATCATCTCGAACTGACGCAGCACCGCGAGCCCGTAATAGGTGACCGATGCGCCGATCCGGGGGATCACCGCGTCATAGCCCTTGAGTTTCTCGCCGTTGTAGAACACCTCCGGCCGCCGCGAGGCGATGTTCATGTAGCAGCGCGTCGTGTTGATGATGTCGAGCGTGTGGCCGCGCCCCTCTGCGGCTTCCTTGATGCGCTTGTGCGAGTAGAGGTTGGGGCTGCGTGACAGCATGGCGATTTTCATATGCGATTCCCCTGTTATTTTTCGGATGTCTTGCCGGATGTCTTGCCGGATGTCTTGAATGTCATGTGGCCGGGTTTGCTGCCCGCCGGCGGGCCCGCCAGGAAGGATCGGCCCGGATTGACGCTGATGCGCCGGCCGCGGATCGCGGTGCGCCCCAGGATCAGGTCGAAGGCCATTTCGGTCCGGTCGGCCAGCGAGACGTCGATTTTCCAGCGCCGCCGGCCCAGGATCAGCGCGGTGCGGATCACGTAGCGGCGCTCGGGCCTGCCGGAGGTATTGCGGATATCGCGCTCATCCAGAACCGGTGCGCTGACCCGGCCGGCGGCGCCGGCATGGGGCACGGTGAAGCTGACCCAGAGCTTTCCGTCGCGCTCGTCAAGTTCGACGTTTTCGGCATGCAGGGCGGAGGTGCGCGCGCCGGTGTCCACCTTGGCCTTCAGGCGGCTGATGCCCAGATCGGGCAGGCCGACATCCTCGCGCCAGCCAATATCCTGGCGCGGGCGCCTCTGGGCGGCGGGCAGACCGGTGCCGCGTGCCGGATCCTCTTTCATGCCGCGCGCTTCCCCGGTTTCATCGCATCGCTGCTCATGGAGCCGAGCAAACAGCATGTCCGGGCGGAAGGGAACCGGAAATCCGCGCGCCGCGTCGCCTCCGGTTCCGGCGCATTGCAATTCGCGCGTTCTTCGCGATGATCGCCTTGGCGGGGCGGCATGAACGGAGGGACGGGATGAACCTGGCGCATTGGCTGGATCGCAGCGCGATCGCGCACGCGGCGCGGCCCGCGCTCTGCCTGGGGGAGCGCGTGCTGGCCGACTATGCCGGCTTCCGGGACCGCGCCGCGGCGCTGGGGGCGGCGCTCGGCGCGCTTGGCGTGGCGCCCGGCGACCGGGTGGCGATCTTCATGAAGAATTGCCCCGACTACCTGATCGCCTTCTACGGCATCTGGTATGCGGGGGCGGCGGTCGTGCCGATCAATGCCAAGCTGCATGTGCGCGAGGCTGCCTGGATCATGAAAAACGCGGGCGCTCGGCTGGCCTTCGCCACGCGCGATCTGGCGGGCGATCTCGACGCCGCAACCGAGGGGGTGGATGTGATCGACACGGGGCAGGACCGGTTCGCCGATCTCTCCACGGGCGCGCCGCTGGCGGCACCCGCCGCGCGCGCGCCCGGCGACCTCGCATGGCTCTTCTACACCTCCGGCACCACGGGGCGGCCCAAGGGCGTCTGCATCACCCATCGGATGCTGACGCTGATGAGCCTGTCCTACCTGGCCGACGCGGACGCGTTCACGGCCGAGGACGCCGCGCTCTACGCCGCGCCGATGAGCCATGGCGCCGGGATCTACAACATGATCCATGTCTATATGGGCGCGCGCCATGTCTGCCCGCCCTCTGGCGGGTTCGACGCGGCGGAGGTGCTCGATCTCTCCCGCGTGCAGGGCCGTCTGTCGATGTTCATGGCGCCGACGATGGTGCGCCGGCTGGTCGATACGGCGCGGGCGCGCGGCGACAAGGCCCCTGGCATCCGCACGATCATCTATGGCGGCGGGCCGATGTACCGCGCCGATATCATCGAGGCGGTGGACTGGTTCGGGCCGAAATTCGTACAGATCTACGGTCAGGGAGAATGCCCGATGTGCATCACTGCGCTCAGCCGGGGCGAGGTGGCCGACCGCAGCCACCCGCGCTGGCGCGAGCGGCTGGGCTCGGTGGGCCGGGCGCAGTCGGTGGTGGAGTTGCGCATCGGGGACGCCGAGGGCAAGGCGCTCGCACCGGGCCAGGTCGGCGAGATCATGGTGCGCGGCGATCCGGTCATGCCGGGTTACTGGCAGAACCCGGAGGCCAGCGCCAGGGCGCTGAAGGATGGCTGGCTTCTGACCGGCGACATGGGGTTTCTCGATGCCGACGGCTACCTGACGCTTCAGGACCGCTCCAAGGACGTGATCATCTCCGGCGGCACGAATATCTATCCGCGCGAGGTCGAGGAGGTGCTGCTGGGCCACCCGTCGGTGCATGAGGTGGCAGTGGTCGGGGGCCGCGACCCGGAATGGGGCGAGATCGTCGTGGCTTTTGTGGTGCCGGTGCCGGGTGCGGTGCTGGACGAGGCCGCGCTGGATGCACATTGCCTTGCACAAATCGCACGGTTCAAGCGTCCAAAAGCCTATTTTTCGGTCGAATCCTTGCCCAAAAACAACTATGGCAAGGTTCTGAAGACGGAGCTGCGCCAGCGGCTCGAGACGCGCGGGTCTACCACGAAAAGGTGACTCAACAGGGCCGGGGCGCATGCTAGGCTGCGGCCGACATGCCAATAACGGAGGATACCGCATGCCGATGACTGTCCACGCCATCTACCCGATCAGCGACGGGGCGAGCTTCGACTACGACTATTACACCGCCACGCATCTGCCGCTGGTCGAGAGGCATTTCGGGCCGCACGGGATGATCTCGATCACCGCCTCGAAGGGGTTGGCGGGCGGTCCGGACACGCCGCCGGGTTATTTCGCGGTGGCGACGATGACCTTCCCCGATCAGGATAGCATGAATGCCGCGCTGGGCGAGGCCGGGCCGGTGCTCGACGATCTCAAGAACTTCACCTCCGTCACGCCCGATCTGTTGATCGGCTCGGTCATGTAGCGCCGCCCGCGGGGCAGGAAAAAGGGGCCGATGCGAAGGTTGACATCGGCCCGCAGGGGGAGCGCCGGGGCAAGTCCCGGCTCTCCGAGCGCGCTCACCCCTTGTTCATCCTGTTTTCGATGAGTTCGTCGACGACGGATGGGTCTGCGAGGGTGGATGTGTCGCCGAGGGAGGCGTGGTCGTTTTCGGCGATCTTGCGCAGGATGCGGCGCATGATCTTGCCGGACCGGGTCTTGGGCAGGCCGGGGGTCCACTGGATGAGGTCGGGCCTGGCGATCGGGCCGATCTCGGTGCGGACCCATTTCTCCAGTTCGCGGCGCAGCTCGTCGGAGGGCGTCTCGCCGGCCATCAGCGTGACATAGGCATAGATGCCCTGGCCCTTGATGTCGTGCGGGTAGCCCACCACCGCGGCCTCGGCGACCTTGGCATGGGCCACGAGCGCGCTCTCGACCTCCGCCGTGCCCATCCGGTGGCCGGAGACGTTGATCACGTCGTCGACGCGCCCGGTGATCCAGTAATAGCCGTCGGCGTCGCGCCGGCAGCCGTCGCCGGAGAAGTAATAGCCCTTGTACTGCTCGAAATAGGTCGATACGAACCGCTTGTGGTCGCCCCAGACGGTGCGCATCTGCCCCGGCCAGCTGTCGGCGATGGCGAGCACGCCCTCGGCCTCGGTCGTCTCGACGGGCGTGCCGCTCTCGGGGTCCAGCACCACCGGCT
>NZ_QEYE01000049.1 GCF_003122205.1 Maritimibacter sp. 55A14 | reverse complement strand
AATCCCCATAGACCCAGCTGATCCGCCCAATTCCAAACCCGCGATTTCCCGCTTGAGCGCTTCTCCGACGCCAGGCAACGCCGTGTGTCACTCAAACGTCGCGCGTGGCGTCCGAGAAACCTGCATCTGAACCGCCATGCGGTGATGCGGCATCTGAGCTGGATTGGTCGGAGATGCCGCCGTTGAGAACGGCCCTTAGCGGACCTTGGAGACTGCGACAATCTTTCCGGCGCGGGTCGCCGAAACAGACATTCGCTGCATGTGCGAACTCTACGTGCTGTTCGAGCTTGGCTACCCGGACAAAGCACCTTTTGCTTGTGGCCGGGAAAGCATCTGGCTCTCGTCATTTGCGCGGTTTATCGAATGATCTGGTCTCGCGATCCGAGATATGCGGTGGAACTTCTTTCGATAGGCCGCAGGGGACAGGCCTGTCCCTCGTTTGAATACGCGCCGGAATGATGCCGGATCGTCGTAGCCGATAGCTGCGCCCACTTCGTCGTTTGACAACTCGTCAGTCTCCAACATCTGCTTGGCTTCCTCGATCCGAAGCGCCTGGACATATTCGATCGGGGATAGACCCGTGACCGCGCGAAAGCGTCGCGAAAAGGTCCGCGCATTCAGGCCGGAGCGCTCGACCATCTTCTCCACCGGGTTGGCAGTCGCGTAGTGATCGGCAATCCAGGCCTGACAGTCGGATATCGGGCGGTCATTGGACTCCATCGGTCGGGTCATGACGGAATACGGCGACTGGCCCTCCGAATGCCCGCTGATCAGGAAGACCTTGGCCGTTTCGATCGCGGTTTGATAGCCGCAGAACCGGGCGATCAGATACACGGATAGATCGTGCCAGGCGCTGACGCCGCCGGCCGTGACGATCCGGTCCGCCTCGGCCGAGAGACACAGCACGGATTCGTTCCGGAACCTAATCTGGGGATAATGGCGCTGGAACATGTCGCGATAGGCCCAGTGGGCCGTGGCCTGGTGTCCGTTCAAGAGCCCGGATTCCGCCAGCAGCAAGGTCCCGGAGCACACGGATGTCACCAACGCTCCCGCTGCATGCATCTCTTTGAGCCAGTCGGTCTCCCGGGGGTAGCGGCCCTTGGGCACATCGTAGATGGAGGTATACATGTCGCACACGACGACCGCATCCGGCGTGCGGATCTGGCCGATGTCCATCTGTGGCTCGACCGGAATGTTGCCGATGCATCGGAACGGCTTTCCATCGGTGGAGACGATGCGGATATCCAGCATCTCGTCGCCCGGCCTGCCGGTCACCATGTCCGGGTAAACCGCGCCGGCAGACTGCAAGACATCATAGAGGCCGTAGAGGACCGAAGCGGATGTTTCCGGGGCGGCGAGCAACGCGATGAGAGGTTTCTGTCGGGCGGTCATGACACTCCCCTGTCTGAAATCGCATGGTTGTGGCGTGTTTGCCCTGTTTGCCCGTCCAGTATGCCGCGCAATCGGCAAATTTGCCACTGATTCAGAGACAGGAGCGCGCTTATCCTTGAACAAATCAACGGGAGGAACTGCTCATGCACACTCTGAAAACACGCCAAGATTCTTCACTTGACGGCATTTCGGGAGCCGTCCTGACACCGGGCACGGCGGGCTACGACGCAGCGCGTTCCGTCTGGAACGCCATGATCGACAGGCGACCCAAGATGATCGTTCGGTGCCGGAACGCCGATGACGTCATTGCCGCCGTGGGTCACGCGCGCGCCAAGGGCCTGCCGATCGCCATTCGTGCGGGCGGCCACAACGTGGCGGGGCATGCGGTTTGCGACGACGGCATGATGATCGATCTCAGTGAAATGCGCGCTGTGACCGTCGATCCTGCGCGGCGGATCGCGTCGGTCGAAGGCGGCGCCCTGTGGCGGGATGTCGATGCGGCCACTCAGACCCACGGACTGGCGACGCCCGGCGGGTTGATCTCGGACACCGGCGTGGCCGGGTTGACGCTTTCCGGCGGGATCGGATGGCTGCGCGCCAGGCATGGCCTGTCGATCGACAATCTGGTCGCCGCCGATGTCGTCACCGCCGACGGATCGCTCGTGCACACGAGTGCCGACCAAAACCCCGACCTGTTGTGGGCGCTCAAGGGGGGTGGTGGAAACTTCGGGGTCGTCACCCGGTTCGAATTCGCCCTGCATCCTGTTGGACCGGAGGTCATGTTCGCCGCCCCGATCTACGCGGTGGAGGACGGGCCGGGTCCGATCCGCGCCTGGCGCGATTTTCTGGCGAGGCACGGGGATCTTGTCGGATCGCTCTGCGAATTCTCAACGGCCGGGGGAGAGGATTTCCCGGAGGAATACCAGGGCAAGCGGGTCTACACGTTGGCTTGCGTCTACAATGGCGACGCGGCGGAGGGAGAGGCGCTCCTGCAACCGCTTCGCGAGTTGGGAGAGATGGTTGCGGACTTCTCCGGCCGCATGGCCTATTGCGACTTGCAGCAGTTGTTCGACACGCTGATGCCGGCCGGGGACTTCCGGTGCTACTGGAAGGCGCGGTATCTCACCGAGCTGCCGAACGAGATGATCGACCTCGCGATGAAGAACGCACTGGCGGCACCGTCCGACACCACGCTCTCGTCGCTTTGGAACTTCGGCGGCGCGACGGCCCAGGTTGCGCCCGACGCGACCGCGTTCGGGGATCGCTCGATGGGCTGGATGTACTCGCTGGATGCTGTCTGGACGGACGCCAGGGATGATGCGGCGAACATCGCATGGTCGCGCGACGGATGGGACAGCGCCGCGGCCTTCGGCCAGCACGGACGGGTCTATCTGAACTTCCCGGGGCATGGCGAGGACGGCGATGACCTGACGCGGTCAACCTTTGGTGCGAATTACCAGAGGCTGGTCGAGATCAAGACGAAATACGATCCGGAAAACCGGTTCCGCTTCAATCAGAACATCGAGCCTGAGCAGTGAGAGGGCGACGGTCTGACCGTGCCTTCATCGGGACTAATACCGTCCATGGTCTTTCTCCGGAACGCGGCATTGGGAGACGTTCGAGATCCCGAAAACCGATATGAGGCGAATAAGTTCATCCTGAACAACGATCTCACGCGCGCGACGGCTTGAGACATCGCCTGACATTTCCTGCGAACGAGAAGTGACCGCGCGTTCGAACCTGCGGCAGCACGGCGCGGGCCTACCATCGTTTCGGGAACGACGGAGAAGAACGGCCCGTCCCTGCCAATTACAGACCACCGGGTCGCCGCACCGAAGCCGCCGTTCATGCGCATTGCAGCATCAGTGGGGCACTTAGCAGGCTGCTGAAGAAGTTGGTCTTGAAGAACGCTTTTCCTGTTGTGACGGTTTGAAGGCGGAGCTCGCGGGGCTGCGAACGTGGGACTGGGGTCGCTCTGTTTGTCAGGCCGCCAGGAGTTTTGGCA
>NZ_QEYE01000048.1 GCF_003122205.1 Maritimibacter sp. 55A14 | reverse complement strand
CCGTGTGGCACAGCCCGGTGGCCTTGATCTCCACCAGAACCTCCCCCGCCTTCGGGCCCTCAAGCTCAACCTCCATCACCTCCAGAGGCTTCCCCGCCTCCAGCGCAACCGCAGCCCGCGTTCTCATAGCGTTTCCCCTTTGTCTTTCTGTTGCCGCCCGCGCCCCGCAGAGCGGCGGGCGCCGGAAAATCCGGTCCCGGCGCGACGTTCCCACCACCGCACGGGGCCGTCAACCGCCAGAGTGCAGCACGGGTCGGCTGCGGACGGGATCAGTTCTTCTTTTCGCGGTAATCCTTGTGGCAGGCCTTGCAGGCGCCGCCCAGATCGCGCATCGCGGCGTTGAGCGCCTCGGGGCTCTCCAGCTTGCCCGCCGCGCCGCCGGCGGCGCGGCGCAGCGTCTCGGTACGCGCCATGAACCCGTCCCAGTCATCCCAGATCCGCGGCGTGGCCTCGGATTCGGGATGCGTCTCGCGCGGCGCGAAGGCGGCCGCAATGGCGCCGGCTTCCTCGGCCAGCGCGGCCGCGGCGGCGTTGGCGCGGGCGGCGTCGAAGGCTGTCTCGCCCTTGGCCATGCCGCCCAGCACCTTCATGTTCCGTCCCACCGATTCCATCAGCGTCATGCGCGCTTTCACGGCCTGCGGGAAACCGTGCATGGCGTGTTCGTCATGGGCGAGCGCGGCTGGGGCGGCCAGGCAGGCGACGAGCCCCAGCGCGGCGGGATATGGCTTCATGGTCGATCCTCTCTGCGGATGTGCCGCGCCACTCTGGCCGAATGTGCGGATCAGGAAAAGCCCGGATTCCCCGACCCTTGCGGTGTCAGCAGCGGCCGCAGCAGCGCCACCGGGTGCGCCCGCAGCGTGAGCCGCAACGCGGCGTAATCCTCCACCACCTCCTCGCCCTCGGTCATCGCGGGCAGGGGCATGGCGGGCTCATCCAGAACCTCGCCGTCGATATTGCGCTCGAAGAGCGGCAGGGGCTTCGCCCCGCCCAGGGCGCGGGCCTGCCAGAGCGCCTCGCGGCGGCTGAGGCCCAGATCGGCGAAGGCGTCGGCTTCGGCCAGCGCGGTCAGCATGCGCGGCGCGATCCCGGCGCGGCGCCAGACATCCGCCACCCGGCGATAGCCGTTGCCGCGCGCCGCCGGGATCCACATCGCCTCGGCCTCGCGCAGCGCGCGGATCTGCCGGAAGCCCAGGCGCAGCGCCAGCCCGCCACGGCCGTCGGGCTCCATCGCGTTGTCCCACCAGGAATGGTTGATGCAGACCGGGCGCACCTCCACCCCGTGTTCGCGGGCGTCGCGGACGATCTGCGCGGGGGCGTAGAAGCCCATCGGCTGCGCATTGAGAAGTGCGCAGGCGAAAATTCCGGGATGGTGGCATTTCAGCCAGGCCGAGGCATAGACCAGCAGCGCGAAACTGGCGGCATGGCTCTCGGGAAAGCCGTAGCTGCCGAAGCCTTCGATCTGCGAAAAACAGCGTTCCGCGAAATCGGCGTCATAGCCGTTCGCGGCCATGCCGCGCAGGAAGCGGGCGCGAAAATCGGCCACATTCCCGTGCTTCTTGAACGTGGCCAGCGAACGGCGCAGCCGGTCGGCCTCCTCCGGTGTGAAGCCCGCGCCGGTGATGGCGATCTGCATCGCCTGTTCCTGGAAGAGCGGCACGCCCAGCGTCTTGCCGAGCACCTGACCGAGCGCGTCGGAGGGGAAACTCACCGCCTCCTCGCCATTGCGGCGGCGGATGAAGGGATGCACCATGTCGCCCTGGATCGGGCCGGGGCGGATGATCGCCACCTGGATCACCAGATCGTAGAAGCAGCGCGGCCGCATTCGCGGCAGGAAATTCATCTGCGCGCGGCTCTCGACCTGGAAGACGCCCAGACTGTCGGCGCGGCAGAGCATGCGGTAGGTCGCCAGATCCTCCGGCGGCAGGCTGGCCAGCGTGCAGTCCAGCCGGTGATGCTGCGCCAGCAGGTCGAAGGCCTTGCGGATGCAGGTCAGCATCCCGAGGCTCAGCACATCGACCTTGAGGATGCCCAGCGTGTCGATATCGTCCTTGTCCCAGCAGATCACGGTGCGGTCCTCCATCGCTGCGTTCTCCACCGGGCAAAGCTCGTCGAGCCGGCCTTCGGTGATCACGAAGCCCCCGACATGCTGCGACAGGTGGCGCGGGAAGCCCTGGATCTGCGTGGCCAGTTGCAGGGTCTGCGCCAGGCGGCGGTCGGTCGGGTCGAGCCCGATCTCCGCCAGCCGCGCCGGGCTCAGCCCGCCGCCACCCCAGCCCCAGATCTGGCTGGCCATGGCGGCCAGGATGTCCTCGCCCAGCCCCATCGCGCGGCCGACCTCGCGGATCGCGCGCTTGCCCCGGTAATGGATCACCGTGGCGCAGAGCCCGGCGCGGTGGCGGCCGTAGCGCGCGTAGATATGCTGGATCACCTCCTCGCGGCGCTCATGCTCGAAATCCACGTCGATATCGGGCGGCTCGTTGCGGGCCTCCGACACGAAACGCTCGAAGACCATGGTGCCGATCTCGGGCGAGACCGAGGTGACGCCCAGCGCGTAGCAGACCACCGAATTGGCCGCCGAGCCGCGCCCCTGGCAGAGGATGCCGCGCCCGCGGGCGAAATCCACGATGTCGTGGACGGTCAGGAAATAGGGCGCGTAGCCGAGCCGTCCGATCAGCGCCAGTTCATGGGCCATCTGCGCGCGCACCCGCGCCGGCGGCCCGTCGGGATAGCGGCGGGCGAGCCCGTCCCCGGCCAGCCGGGCGAGGCGGGCCTGCGGGGTCTCGCCGTCCCGCGCCTCCGAGGGGTACTCGTAGCGCAGTTCGTCGAGGCTGAAGCGGCAGCGCGCGGCGATCCGGCCCGCCTGCGCCACCGCGGCCTCGTGACCCGCAAAGAGGCGGCGCATCTCCGGCCCGGAGCGCAGGCGCTGCTCGGCATTGGCCTGGGCGCGGCGGCCCAGCCGGTCGATCGTGCAGCCTTCGCGGATGCAGGTCAGCACATCGACCAGCCGCCGCTGCGCCGCGCGGTGCATGATCGGCGCAGCGGAGGCGACGGTGGGCAGGTCCAGCCGGGCGGCGAGCCGCGCCAGCCGGTCGAAGCGCGCCCGGTCCTGCCCGTCATAGCGCGGTGCCAGGACCAGCGCCGTGGCGCGGGGGAAGCGGCGCGTCAGCCGCCGCGCCCGTTTCAGCCAGGCGCGCGCGCCGCGCTGCGACGTGGCCGCCTCCGGCGGGTGGAGCAGAAGCTCCATCCCCGCGCAGCCCGCCAGAAGGTCGCCGGTCTCCAGCCGGCAATCGCCCTTCGGCGCCCGCAGCCGACCGATGGATATCAGCCGGGCGAGCCGGCCCCAGGCGGCGCGGTCGCGGGGCAGGGCGGTGACGCGCAGCCCGCCGGCGGTCACGAGCGTCGCGGCCGGCAGCAGCCGCGGCACGCAGGCCAGATCGGCGGATGGCGCGGCGGCCAGGCCGGGCGGCGCGGGCGGGCCAATGGGGCCGTGGCGGCGGTCATGCGCGCGGCGCGCGGCCACGGCGCGGGCGACCTCGCGCAGGGCGGCATGGGCGCGCACGATGCCCGCCACCGAGTTGACATCGGCCAGTGCGAAGGCCGGCAGCCCGGCCAGCGCCGCCGCCCAGGCGTAATCCTCGGGGTGGGAGCCGCCGGTGAGGAAGGTGAAGTTGGAGGTGATTCCGAGTTCCGCGAAGTCCATACCGGCAGGATATTCACTTTTTGTTCTCATGTGGAGTCCCGGCGATATTATACTTGACAAACCAACACACGGTTCCCATCTGATTTGGTACAGATACAGAGGAACCCGCCAATGTCCGTTCTTTCCGCCCCTTACATGCACGACGAAGCCGCCGCCTTTGCGCACGTTGAGGCGATGCTGTGGGCGGACGGCCCGGTGTGCCCGCACTGCGGCGTTGTGGATCGCGCCTATCGCCTTGAGGGCGTCCGCACGAAGCCGAGCAAGAAGAACCCGGAAGGCAAGGAGCGCCACGGCCTGTGGAAGTGCCGCGAGTGCCGCAAGCAGTTCACGGTTCGCAAAGGCACGATCTTCGAGGAAAGCCACCTGCCTCTGCACCTGTGGTTGCAAGCCATCCACCTGATGGTGTCCAGCAAGAAGGGCATCTCCAGCAATCAACTGCACCGGGTTCTCGGCGTTACCCTGAAAACGGCGTGGTTCCTTTCCCATCGTATCCGCGAGGCCATGCGTTCCGGCGATCTGTCTCCTATGGTGTGAACAGGCGTGCAAAATTGACCCCATAGCGGGGTGATCGGCGTCTAAAAATGACCCCCTTACATTGATGGTGATGATGCTCCCGAGGTCATCGGGGAGCACAGTGTGGGATGTTGGTTGTGGA
>NZ_QEYE01000047.1 GCF_003122205.1 Maritimibacter sp. 55A14 | reverse complement strand
CACCAGACGACCCCACAGTGCCTTGGGCTACCGCCCACCGGCCCCGGAAACCATCCTGCCAATGGACCAGAGGCCGATCATGCACTAACACTCAAACCGGACCACTCAGGTGGGGCTGGTCAGGTGCTGGACGCATTTGAACGGTTGGGCGTACCCGTTCCCGAAGCCGATGAAACGAGCATCTTTGAGGACATGGAAATCAGAGCGACGAAGAATGGCGAAACACCGCAGGAATTTCAATACCAACGATATGAATACTACCGGTCTCTTCAGAAAATCTAGGAACACTTATTCTTAGATATTTTGACGATTGCCGAGAGGCTAAACTCCAAATTTCTTTGGTATAGCCGACATTCGTGGATAGCGCAGCATCCGGTACTTTGGGCTTGGAGCCGACTTGCGGCGGTGCGGCGCGTGCGCAAACCGCGGCCAGGCGAGCAACGGCTCGTTCCGGCCCAGAGCCGATAGCAAGCACCAACAGCCGCCGCTGCGCTGCAGCCCATTAGACCGGAAGTTCGCTGCATCTGCGAAAGCGTTGGATCAGGCCAGAGTGATGCTCAGGCATTGACGATTTCAAAAGGGGCGCGTGGGACTCGAACCCACGATATCCCCCTTTTGAGAAGGGCGCTCTATCCAGCTGAGCTAGCGCCGCACAGAGATCGGGACCGACAAGATCCCGATTTTGGTGCCTCGTGTTGAGGTTACTGTGGTGCCAATTGAAAGCGTTTTCAAGAACCCAAGTGAGCCAACGCGACTGTTACTTCAATTCCGGCCCGTCCCTGCCAATTACAGACCACCGGGTCGCCGCACCGAAGCCGCCGTTCATGCGCATTGCAGCATCAGTGGGGCACTTAGTGGCCGGTCAGCGCGGACAAAACGGGCTTTCGCCGCGGTGGCTCCAATGGCCGCTTACGACATAATTAGCAAAAAACGCTGGTTCGGGGCCGCATTGGTGCGCTCAATCTTCCAAACGGATAAAGTTAGTATGGTTCGATCATCCACCAAAGAAGACGGCATGCATCGTCCGGCCCGGTATGAAAGTGAAAGCTCCGGTCAGCAGCAAGGCCAAGGCATATAGCTGGATCATCGAGTTCCGATGCGCTGTGACACGTCCTTGGCGGATCGCTCGGATGGAGTAGACCAACGTCGCAAGGACTAGGATCGAGAGAACGTGTAAGATGGAGAAGGGCCCGAACCACCGGAACTCGTGTATCCAGAAGCTCGTTACCGCGACAATGGCCATCGCTCCGACCCAGAAATAGCCGAGCGCTTTGTGCGGTGTCGTTCCCTTGGGCGCTGCAAGCTGAAAGGCCCCAGCCCCCATCGCGACAAGCGCGACGAGTGCGTGGATCGAGATGACCGCACCGTCATTCCACAGGGCTTGCCAATTCATCCCGACCCCTCCCGTAGATGATGGACAGGACAAGTCCTTGCACGGCCACGACCGCGATCCAGAACACAAGCTCGACCGCAACAAGCGCGACCGGTTCACCGAACATGTTGAATGGCGTGTGGAACTCGAAATAGAGCGCCATTAGCGCCCAAAGGATAGCGCCGAAGGCCAGTCCACGCGCGACGATCCCACGCGGTAGGGCCGGCTCGATCCAATAGAAGACCAGGCCGTGTATGACTCCGATCACGGCGGCGATGGCCATGTATAGCGGGCCGTTCGTGAACATGAGGGGAAGTGGTTCCATCTCGAACAGAACCGCGATGACTTTCGCGCTTTGGGCTTCGTTCTCAAAAAGAAGTGGTCGGCCGAGTTGAAAAAACAGGATGTTGCTGACGATGTTGGCAATAACGATTGCAACGGCACCGCCAAGGGCGGCTCTCAAAAGCTTTGCGTAGGTAATATGTTCCTCCTTGCAAGAAATGCAGTGATGTGGATTTTCCGGCGATGGCGCTCCAATTCAGATCGCGCGACGCATGTGTGTTTGGCAGCGAACCCGTTGCCACAGAGCATCAGACAAGGCGAATGCCTGTCCGAAGCGGGCGTTAACTTAGCAGTCGATGTTGGTATCCTCAAGCAGGCGCGGCAATTGCATGTGCGGGCGCATGCCGTGTCAAAACACGTGGCAGAACGGGGTTCATTTCGGCACATCTTCGACCGAGTTCACGAAAGCAGACGTTCATACGATCCGCAGCATCGGTAACTCTGGGCTCACTGCCGACCTCGGATGCGGCGCAGCAGGGCCATGGTTGCAGCTCTAGGAAGCTTCGCGGACGGCCCAATGCGGCCACTCGCCAGCACCTCGCATTGCTGCGGCGCGGCCCGTCATTGCTGACTTTCGCTGCGGCTGCGAAATCGAGTTATAGGCGAACTCGTGCAATGCGGACAAAGCCGCCTGATGCCGATGCAGCAAAACGCGCCATGCACGCGGACGCACTTGGGCGTTCTCCAAAAACGAACCGGAGGGATAGGTACCGGTCGTATTGCTCGGGCCGCGAGGAGAGCGACCGGTGAGGCGCAACTGAAAGCATTGTGCTTTCATACTTGAGAAAGCCACAAAGAGCGCGCAAACTTACCCGCGCCCTCGGATTTTCAGTTACTAGCGCTGTCCTCCTCCGAGCCGGGGAATGCCGCCGCCTCAGCGTCTTCGGGAGCTGTTGGATGGACTTCGGCCTCGGCTTTTTCGGCCGCCTCGCGTTCGGATTCCCGCAGCAACAGGCGTTCGATCCGCTGCTCGAGAAGCTGCGCTTTCTCATCGCGGACCTCGATCTCCTGCGAAAGATCACGGTAAAGCGAAACTGCCATCAGGATCATCAATAGCATGAACGGGAAGGCCGCGATGATCGAAACCGTCCGCAGGCTCTCCAGACCGCCGGCCAGGAGCAGCACCACGACCAACACCATCTGCAGGGAGCCCCAGAGCACCCGCACCGCGCGTGTCGGGTTGAGTACGCCCTTCGACGTAAACATGCCAAGCACGAAAGTGGCCGAGTCGGCCGAGGTCACGAGGAACATGCCGACAAGCGCGATGGATGCAACGGTCAGCACCCCACTGCCAGGCAATTGATCGAGCAGGGCGTAGAGCCCGGCTGGAACCTCAGCAGCCACGGCGTCGGCGATGCCAGCGCTCTCGAAGATCTCGAACCGGATGGCCGCGCCGCCGAAGGTCGAGAACCACAGCATGCTCAGCGCCACCGGTACGATCATCACACCCAGGACGAATTCGCGGATGGTTCGCCCGCGCGAAATCCGGGCGATGAAACTCCCGACAAAGGGCGCCCAGCTCAGCCCCCAGGCCCAGTAGAACATGGTCCATTGCTCAACCCACGCTCCATTTGAATAGGGCGAGGTGACAAGGCTCATCTGGATCACGTTGCCCAGGTACTCGCCCAGGGTTTGGGTGAAGACCCCGAAGATGAAGGAGGTTGGCCCGAATAGCAGCACCACTCCAAGAAGCGCAGCCGCAAGCAGCATGTTGGCATTACTCAGCAGCCTTACGCCACGGTCTAGCGGAGTCATCGCCGACAGCGTGAAGAGGATTCCGATGACAGCGAGGATCACCAGTTGGGCCGGGAAGCCGTAGGGGATGCCGGTCAGCTGCGCGATTCCGCTGTTGATCTGCAGTGCACCAAGTCCCAGCGTCGTGGCCACGCCGAATACCGTCGAGACGACCGTCAGCACGTCGATGGCCTTGCCCCAGCCGGTATCCACGCGGGTGCCCAAAAGTGGACGAAAGGTCTCGCTTATCAGGCCATGGCTTTCGTGACGAAACCGGACATAGGCCAGGGCGAGTCCCACCAGCGCAAAAATCGCCCACTGGTGCAGTCCCCAGTGGAAGAAGGCGTAGAGCATGCCGGTCTGTGCCGCATCGGCCGTCCGCGGCAGACCGTTGCCGATTGGTGGGGAGTTGAAGTGCATCATCGGCTCGGCGACGCCCCAGAATACGAGGCCGACGCCCATCCCGCCCGAGAAGATCATCGCAAGCCAGCTCGAAAATGAGAACTCGGGCTGCTCGTCCGCGGCACCCAGTCGTATGTTACCGATCCTAGATAGGCCGAGGAACAGGACGAAAAAGACGAATCCCGTCATCACCAGAAGATACATCCAGCCGACATTCGTCGCCGTCGCATGGAGCACCGCCCGCGCGGCGCGCTCCACCACCGCGGGCGCGATTGCCGCCGCCAGGACGAAGATCACGACGATCGCGACCGATACGCGAAAAACGGTACCGACATCACCCAGTATGGACGTCGTCGAACTGACTGGCCGGAGCATCCATCGTCCCCCTTTCTGATTGGCAACCTAATCGGCGCACTGATGACTGTCGAACTCCTAGGGTCAGGACTCATAGCCAATAGATGACGGTTGCGGCGAGTGCGATGGCGGAGAGGAATACCTTCGGGCATCGGTCATATCGGGTTGCGACCCGTCGCCAGTCTTTGAGCCTACCGAACATGA
>NZ_QEYE01000046.1 GCF_003122205.1 Maritimibacter sp. 55A14 | reverse complement strand
TGGGCGCAGCCGCTTGAGCTACCTGATGGCTCCGCGCCTGCGCCCATTGCTCATGCCGCCGAATGATGACACACAAAAGGGGAACAAGCTCGACTTACGAGTGGCCCTGAAAAAAGGGGCAGGTCAGTGCGGCGTCGGTCCGGGAAGAACGCGCCGCGCTTGCGGGTCTCTCGTCTCGCCAAGTGCCAAGGGCCGTGGTAAACTGGCGGCGCAGGTGTGACACGGTGATATTCTCCCGGCCGTAGCACGCCCCCGAAGGGGCGGAGCGCCATGCGAGGTTTCCGGGCAACCGGGCGGGAGGCCTCGCCACCTGCACCTGTCGCCATTGAGGATAGAAGACGCCTCCCGGGCGCGGGCGCGTTTCTCGCCTGTTTGCGCGGGCGGCCCTGTTGGCGCAATCTGTGCGGCATCTCCATCGCGCGTGACATGCGGAACGGCGCAAGTGACATGAAAGCATAATCATATGGGACCCACCACAATCTCCGACCTCGCCGCCGATGCCAGGTCGTTTGCCTGTGCGGCCCATCAGGGCCAGATCGACAAGCTGGGCCATGCCTATGGCGCGCATATCATCCATGTGGGCGAGAGCGTCGCCGCGCTCGGGCCCGAGTTCGAGGCTGTCGGCTACCTGCATGATGTCGTCGAGGATTGCGATGTCAGCCTGCGGGAGATCGAGAGGCGGCTCGGGAAGCGTGTCCGGGATGGCGTTGACGCGATGACGCGGCGCGCGGGCGAGGAGTATCACTCGGATTATCTGCCGCGGCTCATGGCCGACGAGATCGCCGTGCGCGTCAAATATGCCGACAGCCGGCATAACTACGGAAAAATCCATCTGCTCGCGGATGCGGTCGAGCGGGCCCGGCGGCGAGCCAAGTACCAGGCCATATTCGACGCCCTCGAGACCAGATGCCCCGATCTGAGTTCCTGAGGCGAGGCGCCCGATATCGCTCTGCGAGATGGCGCCTGGGTGATTGCGCCCCGTGACCGATAGGTGCGGGCGGTCGAGGTCGGCGCTGCCGCGGGCCTGCGGCGGGCATCCTTGGTTGCGAGGCCAGTGGCGGCCGGTCCACCGGCATTCGGATTGGCGGTCCCGCCCGTCACTTCGTACAATGACCGCCGGAGTGGCGACCGCGGAAAATCGGGATCCGTGACGCTACCGGAGCAAGTCTGGTGCCGCGAATGAAGGCTCCCCGACCTTCCGCCATTCCACCCTCGTCTTGGAGGCGAGCGCGTCTATGCTCGCAGGGGAATGAACGCCGATCCGGAGATGGCCTTTTCAGGATATCCCGACGCGCATGCGGCGCTTTCTGAGATGCTTCGCGTTCTAGCGCCAGGTGGCAGGCTCGTTCTGATCGACGTGAACTATCCCTCCGATGGCAACTGGCCTGGTACCCGGATGGTACGCCTCTGGCAACGCGGCGGCGACGTCATTCGCGACATGGACGCGCTGCTTGCCTCCCACGGTCTGTCATTTACTGATGAGGAGATCGGCGGGTGGGGGGGCATTCATCTCTACTGTGCGAACAGGGCCGGACCGAAAGGTCGGCAGCCCAAGCACTTGCCTTATCTTCCGATCTCAACCTGAAAGGCTGCTCTCCTTTACCCTTCGCTTCGGCCCAATAGCATCGACAAGTACAGCTTACACCCATTGCTCGAGATCGACGTCATTGACGAGAAGGTTCTGGATATTCATCCTTTCCAGACGAAAACAGGCATCTGTCCCGTATTTTGACCACTCAGGTGGGGCTGATCAATCTCAAATGGCCGCGCCTCAATGGCACGGCGCACAGCCCGAATGCACGATAACCCACCATATTCCAGAGGATCGAACACCTTCTGCGTCTTTTTGCTGTTGACTGACGCGGCCCCGTTACCGAGGTCTGGACCTTAATGCATGCGCGCCTGGACGAGATATCCCTCGACACTATCCTCGCCGAGGGCTCTAAGCGCTTCTAGCCGATGCAACCCTTCGAGCAAGACAAACCTGCCCTTGCCTGCCCTGAGCCGTATCGGTGTCGTCTGGCCGAGTTCGATAATGCTCTCTGCAATCTCTTCCACCTTTGCTGGGTCCAGCGTCTTTTTACGCTTTGCGGGCACATAGATTTCAGCGATGGGAAACTTTCTCTTTTTCAGCATATGCAAGCCATAGCATGGCTACGGTGAGAGGGCACTGGCCTTATGTCTAACGTTAGCTCCGACCGGACAGATTTAGGGGTTTGAGCAATGGAGGATTTCCGGTTCATCGAAGCCATTAAGGAGTAAAGATGAACAAGACACCCGGAACCTCGAAGGACGGCTGTGTCCGTCGTCAGAGATTTTCGGTCAATTGGTGGCCTGATCTAAGACAGGGTCCGGCTCATCTGGATGGTCTGATTATGCGGTGGCATTGCGGTGAAGCAAGCGCGGGGTTTGTACGAGGTGGATGGCATCTACAGGATGTCATTTCATCTCCATCCGGTATTTGAGGAATGGCGCGCCTGCATATTCGACCTCGGCAACGAACGTTGCTCCCAACCGCTCGAGCGCGCGGAGATTCCGGCGCGAAGGCGCCAAAAGGAAGGTGACGACGGATATGCGTGCGTCGGCGCGGGCGAAGGCAAGGGCCTTGCGGGCGATGCGCGCGCCCAGTCCGAAGGCGTCGGGCTTCAGCACAAGCGCGAAATCCCATTCGCCGCCCTCCATCTGGAAGCCGCCCCAGCCTAAATAACGGTTGTCTGCAAGAATTGCCCAGTGCCCCAGGCCGTCACGGTGCCAGCACGCTTCCTTGGCCGCGACGAAGTCTGCGGCAATGTCGCGATTCCATGCGTCCTTCAGAAGCGGCATGTGCTCGGCCACGCGCGGGTCTGACATATGCTCGACAAGGACCTGAAGCGGAATGTCGGGCAAACGCGCCAATGTGATCCGGGGCGATCCTGCCCGTGTCATGATGGTCGTCTTCTCGCAAAGGGTTTCGACATAGCAGCACATGGAACGGTCTCTCCGGCGCAATCAGACCGCCTTTCCCGAACAGAGTTATGCTCTATCCGACGCGCCAGCGCGCCTCCGCGGCGGCGGAACTCGGCCAGGCGGTCGTCATAGTCGCCGGCAACCGGCTGCGGTCCGCCGGGCAGGTTGCCGTCACCACCGGCGCCCAGCCCACTGGCGAGTTCTCCCGGGAACCAGTCGGACTTGTTCGCCAGATCAGCGGTCATGCGGTCAAACGCCACGCCCCTCTCGTTGCCGGAGATGGCGATGGGTTAGACATAGGGGCAGATCGCGCGGATCACGAGCGTGAAGGGAGTGGGCATGTCTCTCTCCGTTATAGGTCCGGGCCGGCATGCGAGGGGCCGGCCCGGGTCCGGTGCCTGGGATCAGAGATCCGTCGCAGCGGTGTGTTCGATCGCGCTCCAGTTTCCTTCGGCCTTGGTGATGGTGCCGGCCCGATCCTTGAGGTAGGCCTTGTAGACATCCTCGTTGAGGAAGACATAGAGCTTGTCGTCCATCACCGCGGCGAAGCCCGGGTCGCCGTCGAACTTCTTGCCGACCGAGACGCCGAAGGCGCAGAAGCCGCCGTACTGCGGTGCGTAACGGGCCGGATTCGCCTCGAACGCTTCGAGGTGCTCTTCCGAGGCGAAGTAGTAGGCGACCCCGTCGTGAGCGGCGGCATAGGAGGCGTCGCCCTCCACGTTCTTACCCTGATCGAGTAGCGCGACCGGATCAGCGCCATGCAGGCCGAGTGGTGCTCCGCTATAGGTCAGGCCCGGAGCGACGTTGGCCTCATCGGCGGCCATCGCGGGGCTGAGGACGCAGAGCGCGGTCAGCGCGACGGCGGCGAAGGTGAGCTTGCGAGACATCGGATTTCCTTGTTTGATTGATGGGAGCGCCCCCGATCCGCAAGGAGTGGGGGCGCCGCGGCCCGAGGCAGAAGAGCTCCTTCCCCATCTGCGTCGGCGCAGCGCCAGGGAACCCCAAATCACCTGTCGCATTAATGCTAAATAATCCGTATTTCATGCTTGATCATCCGAGTATCTGGAGCTTTCTGGTTTCACGTTTAACGCGGCCATAATGTTTGACCCGCTCAGGGACGCCCACACCCGCCTCTCGCTCCGCGGCGCTCAAATGCTGCACGAGCTTCACCGAACCTTGCGGCGTGCGCATCCCGTCTTTCCGCGATGTCGCGCGCTTTCTTCTCGTGCCCCGGACGAGGCGCTTGTTCGGGCGGCGGGCGTGCCGGTGCCGCTAATCAAGCCTCTGGTGGTGTTCACAGGTCACATTGACATTGAACGGCTCCAAACTGCCCGCAGGGTTGTCGCGATGCAGCCAGACATGCTGATCGAAATGCGGCATGAACCCGTGCGCCTCGTCAGCGGATGTGTCCTCGCGGTCGATCATGTGATCCCAGTGACGGCCGTTCATCATCGGCGCTTCGGCATGGTCCGCGGCACGCCAGGCTTTTTCAAAGACAAGGTTCTCGATGGCCACGAGAACATGTGAGCCGTCGGCCTGAGGCTCATAGATCAGGATGGCCGGGTGCATGAAATCCGTGTGCGTTCCGGCACCGTCCACACGCGGCGTGTCGCCGGTGATCTGAAGCAGCGCGGGATGAAGATAATGGACGCCCATCGCGCCGAGTTCCGCGGGATAGCCCTCGGAGGCCGCCGTGACGCAATGATTGGCAGGGTCACGGATGTAACCATCGGCAAGCGCCACGTTCAGGTCGCGATACTTCTCGGAAATGGCGCGGAGTTCTTCAAGATCGTAATCGTCGGCAACAAGCGGTGAAACTGAAAGAAGGCACGCAACGAATGCGCACAAGCAGACAATGCCAGGCTTCATGATCGTCTCTCCCGAAAACCGGGCCGGCCAGATGTGAAATAGGCAAGCATACCGACCCAACCGGATCATCGTACCACGCGTTGCCGAGTCGCGGCACTTGGAAGAGGGGGTTCTCTGAGGCGCCCGTACACTGGCGCTTGATCCTGGCCGTCGTCTCCCCCATGAAATCCGCTAAAGCCAGCCAGTGACTCTCACAGAGCCTGTGGCGAGGAGTGCCTCGATGAGCACCTGTTCCCGTCTCTGCGACATGCCTGCCGCATGATTGCGGCATGGCGCGACGACTACAACCAGCACCGCCCGCATTCGAGCCTCGACGGGCAAACTCCGCGGGAGTATCACCAACGGTCAGAAGAGGACCAAAACCTGAATAGAGCTAACTTATAAACGCGGACTCCACGGGGAGCAGGTCACGGAAGCCCCGGAAAAGGTTAGATTTGGTCATCGTCGAAAGCTACGCTGCCACCCTGCCCCGTTTAAGCACCTCAACTTGACACCGCCCTCCTCGTCCCTCAAGTTCACATGCCGCTATTCTTGGAGTCACTGCGGTGAAACAACCAGCAGAAGCAGATTTCCTGGAAGCCGGATCGGGAGAACCTGTGATCCTTATTCATTCGAGCGTGGCCGGTGCCCGCCAGTGGCGTAGCTTGATGGATTTGCTCTCAAATCGCTTCCACCTGATCGCCGTCAACCTCATCGGTTATGGCGGGACTGCGGCCTGGCACGGCGAGCGAGCGCAGACGCTTGAGGATCAGGCGCGATTGATCTCTCCTTTCCTTCCTGCGGATGGTGGCAAAGTCTCGATAGTCGGACATTCTTTCGGCGGAAGCGTTGCAATGAAGGCTGCGGCGCTTTTCAAGGACCGTATTCACCGCCTCGTCCTGATCGAGCCAAACCCGTTTTACTTGCTTGCCCAACACGGGCGGACCGAGGCCCTACAAGAAGCGCTGCGCCTGCGTCGCATCATCAAAGAGCATGGAGCAAGCGGAGTTTCGACTGCGGCCGCGGAAGAATTCGCAAA
>NZ_QEYE01000045.1 GCF_003122205.1 Maritimibacter sp. 55A14 | reverse complement strand
TCATGTTCGGTAGGCTCAAAGACTGGCGACGGGTCGCAACCCGATATGACCGATGCCCGAAGGTATTCCTCTCCGCCATCGCACTCGCCGCAACCGTCATCTATTGGCTATGAGTCCTGACCCTAGAGGACACGCGACGAAACCAGGCAGGACGTGTTCGATTACATCGAAATGTTCTACAACCCGAAGCGCAAGCATGCGAGGAACGGAATGCTGTCACCCGTCGACTTTGAACGACAGCGGAAACGAAGACCTGAAGGTGTCTAAGAAACGCCGGGCTATTCAATCCGCGTTCGTTCAGCGATATGGCAGCCACACTCGATTCGCCCGCAATAGAGAGCATGCTGCGGACCATTGCGCCGCTCTCGGCTGGAAACTCCGTCGAGACAGTTTGGCACTCTAATCGCGGACGGCTGGAACGTGGTCCGCATTGCCTCTTTCGCTACGGTTTTTTCTTTTCTCCGATATTGATCGGCGGCTTTCCCTTCGAGAAATCTGCCGTTGCCACGATCTTTTCCTTGACCTTCTTTGGCTTCTTCACCTCTCGATTTCCGCGCCTCTTGTCGCCTTTGGACATCTGATTTCCTTCAAGGTTGAGTTGTGGTTGGTTGCGACCTGAGCTAACCGGTCAGTTTGTCGCGCTGCTAACGTCA
This sequence comes from Maritimibacter sp. 55A14, assembly GCF_003122205.1. Lineage (GTDB taxonomy): Bacteria > Pseudomonadota > Alphaproteobacteria > Rhodobacterales > Rhodobacteraceae > QEYE01. The sequence continues at coordinate 5,819 of NZ_QEYE01000045.1, read as the reverse complement.
GGGCTTGAGTGGAATTTGCGCGGTTCGACGCACAAAGGCCGGGTTACATCATGTCACCCATGGCATCCATTCGGGGTATCCCACTGGTTCTTTCTGCCTTCTGAGCGACCATCGCCTCCGTCGTGATCAGCAGCCCGGCAATCGACGCGGCGTCTTCCAACGCGATCCGCACGACCTTGGCCGGGTCGATGATGCCTGCCTGCAGCATGTCGCCATACTCCTCCAACTGCGCGTCGAACCCGAAGGTTGGGCTGGCATTCTCGATGACCTTGCCTGAGACGACCGACCCATCCACCCCGGCGTTTTCGGCGATCTGGCGCAGCGGCGCCTGGATCGCGCGGCGGACGATCTTGATGCCGGCATCCTGATCGGGATTATCGCCCTTGAGGCCCGCCAGGATCTTGCCGGCATGAACAAGGGCCGCTCCGCCACCGGGCACGACGCCTTCCTGCATCGCGGCGCGCGTGGCGTTGAGCGCGTCATTGACCCTGTCCTTGCGCTCTTTCACTTCAATCTCGGTGGCACCGCCGACCCGAATGACAGCCACCCCGCCTACCAGCTTGGCCAACCGCTCTTGCAGCAATTCCTTCTCGTAGTCCGAAGCCGTCTCCTCGATCTGGCCGCGGATCTGGGTGATCCGCGTTGCGATCGCGGCCTTGTCGCCGGCACTATCGATGACCGTGGTGTCGTCCTTGGTGATGGCGACCTTCTTGGCGGTCCCGAGCATGTCCAGTGTGACAGTTTCCAGCTTGGTCCCGAGATCGGCGGAGATGAACTGTCCGCCCGTCAGGATCGCGAGGTCTTCGAGCATCGCCTTTCGGCGATCGCCGAAGCCCGGCGCCTTTACTGCCGCGACCTTCAGGCCGCCGCGAAGCTTGTTGACGACCAGGGTCGCCAATGCCTCGCCCTCGATGTCTTCGGCGACAATTAGAAGCTGCTTGTCGTCCTGAATGACCGCCTCCAGCAACGGCACCATGGACGCGAGGGACGTCAATTTCTTCTCGTGAAGAAGGATAACGCAGTCTTCGAGTTCGACGACCATCTTCTGCGCATTCGTGATGAAATAGGGGCTCAGATAGCCGCGGTCGAACTGCATGCCCTCGACCACCTCGGTCTCGGTCTCCAATCCCTTGTTCTCTTCGACGGTGATGACGCCCTCTTTGCCAATCCTGGCCATCGCTTCGGCAATCTGCCGGCCGATCGCGGCCTCTCCATTGGCAGAAATGGCGCCCACCTTGGCAATTTCGTCGCTGTCGCCGACCGGGCGGGACATGACCTTGATCTCGGCAACGACGGCTGCAACCGCCTTGTCGATCCCGCGCTTGACATCCATAGGGTTCATGCCGGCGGCGATGGCCTTCATGCCCTCCTTCACGATGGCCTGGGTCAGAACGGTTGCGGTTGTGGTGCCGTCGCCGGCCTCATCGTTCGTTCGGCTGGCGACTTCCTTCACCATCTGGGCGCCCATGTTCTCGAAATGGTCCGAGAGCTCAATTTCCCTCGCGACGGTCACGCCATCCTTGGTGATGCGCGGTGCTCCGTATGATTTGTCGAGAATAACATTGCGACCCTTCGGGCCGAGGGTGATCTTGACCGCATTTGCCAGTGTGTTGATCCCTTTCAGCATTCGATCACGGGCGTCGGTACTGAATCTGACGTCTTTCGCAGTCATCGTGTTTGCTCCAGTTCGCACACCGCGGCGCGACCGTCGCGCGCGGTTTCGTGATGTCGAGGCATCGCGTGCCGTACTGGCACCTCAACCCCCGACCGATCTGCCCGCCCGTGCGGATAGTTCTTTCATGCGGTTCACATCCGGCCGGTGAACATCAATACCGCGAGCACCACCACGACCAAAGTTAGCGTCCCGCTGGGACCGTAGCCCCAGTTGGCGCTATGACCCCATCTTGGAAGCGCTCCAACCAGAAGAAGAACCAAGATGATTAGCAGTACCGTTCCCAACATTTGCGTCTCCTTTGCTAGCTTCCATACAAGATGTTGGATGAAAGGTTGCTTTCAGCGCAGTGTATCTTTCATGCCGCCCATGGTGTTCTGGGCCTTGCCGATCTCTTCTTCGGCGGCGCCTTCGACCCGCGTCTTCCGGTCGCCGAACAGGCGACCGACGAGGCGGTGCAACGCCCCAAGGGCCTGTCTTGCCGACCCTTCAACCCGGTCCTCGTCCATGATCAGTAGTTTTTGTTCTTCTCGGCGGAGTCCGTCACCGCATCCGCGCCGGAAGACACGTCCTCGCCAATGCCGGCCATCGTGTTGCACGCTAGGAGCGAGAGGGACGCGGCCAGGGCAACCGCGATGAGAAGATATGAAGTGAGGCTCGGCGTCTTCATGTCGATTTCTCCTGAAGGCGAGATGCGAGCGGCACATGCCGCGATCTCTCTAACTTCCTGATACATCGGTTCCTTCAGGTCAGCACTTACCTGCATCAGCCATCAACGCGGAAGGACGCATCCGATCGCCCTGGTCGGCAGCGCCATCGCCGCAAGCGGCTCAGGCCCTGCGAACCGAGTTCCCGCCAGCGATGATCGCGTTGATGAGGGCCGCGACCGCCCGGTGGTCCAGCACTTCCCCCTCCGTCCCGGTGGCGTTCTCATGGGCCGCTGCGGCGTCTCGGAGGACCCCCACGATCTCGTGTTCCGGCAACAACCCCCTATCGTTCATGGCAAGCAGGAGCGCCTCGCAGATCGATAGGGCAGCCTGACCTGTATGCTCGCTCGAGGTGGACATCTGGGATTCCTTCCATGGCATCTTGAACCGGGCAGAGGCGAGGTTCAGATGCATCCGTACTTCTCGCAGGAAGTGCTCTATGCTGGACTGATCCAGAGCAGTCTCTGGGCCTTTTTTTGCTCTTGCGTAACAGCATGCCGGGAGGCCCCATGAAACCAGCAGAGCACAGCCCACTTACCCGCAAACTCTCGGCCTTCGTCGCCTTGTCAGAGGCCGAACTGGCCGTGCTTGAGCGGTTGCACCAGCGCCGCCGATCCTTCGTCGCAGGGCGCGATATGGTGCATCAGGGGCAATCGGATCAGGCCGCCTATATCCTGTCCGAGGGTTGGGTCTGTTCCTACAAGATCCAGCGGGACGGAACGCGCCAGATTGTCGATTTCCAGGTGCCTGGGGATTTCCTCGGCTTGCGCAGCGTGCTGTTGCGCACCTCGGACCACAGTTTCGAGCCGATCGTGAACATCAAGGCCGCAGAAGTGCTGAAGGACGACCTTCTGGCGGCCTTCGCGCAGACGCCGCGGCTGGCGACGGCGATTCTCTGGGCGGCGTCACGGGACGAGGCGATGGTGGTCGAACATCTCGTCGGGATCGGCCGGCGTGACGCGGATGCCCGTATGGCGCATTTCCTGCTGGAACTGGGATCGAGGCTGGCGCTGGTCGGCATGGGGAGCAAGGAAGGATACGACTGCCCGCTGACGCAGTATCACCTGGCGGATGCGCTGGGACTGAGTGCCGTTCACGTGAACCGCGTCTTGCGACAGCTGCGCGAAAACGGGCTGGCAACTTTCCGGGACGGCCGCGTGTCATTTCGCGACCATGACGGGCTGGTGGACCTCGCGGAGTTTGATTCTGCGTATCTGGATCAGACCGGCCCGCTCCTGAAATGAGAGAACCGCCGTCCATCGATCGGCCGGCGGTCCCGGTGGTCACATCAGACGTCAGGCGTCACACGAGTGCGTGGGACGCAGCGTCGAGTTCCTTGTTGGTCTCGGCGTTGTTTTTTGCTGTGTTTGCCTTCTCGGCGGCCTGGTAGTGCTTCAGCGCCGCATCCTTCTTCGGGCCAGCGGGTGCCTTGTCCCATGCGGCCTTGACGGATCTCATCTTGTCGGCGGTCTTGGTCTGTTCGGGAGTCATTGGAAATGTCCTTTCATGGACGTTCCGAGAATAAGAGGCCTGCCGGCGTGCCGACCTTTTGAGGATCGGCACGCCCACACACGTCTCGGGCACTCGGAAAAACGTGCCGCCAAATATTCGGCGGGCACATCTCATCTAGCCGACGTCAGAGGTCTGTCGCACTGACGCAGATTAGTCCGGGCTCCTGCCGAGGTCGATTTGGTCGCCGATCGGGTTGCGGCGACGGCGCCGGTTGTCAAAAGAGCGCCGTGCGCGCGGACGCATGACCTGAAAGACGCCCCAGGAAGGCTCGACTCACGTTACGGCAGTTTGCTGGTGGGAGATCCTCAGCCATCTGTCGTCATCATGAAGGTATGTGGAGGCGCAGAGCGCCTTGAAGATCGGCACGTCGGGCTTCTCTGCCGAGACACGGTAGGTGAGAATGGCTATGTCACCACACCGCGTCACTCGTCGCTCGGCCATCGAGACAGACCGCCAGCCGGTTCTCTCCCGAAGATGGTTCCAGATATGGTCACCCTGGAGGATGCCGGGCGGATAGGGAAAGATCATGACGGCGTTGGCCGCTGTCGTCGCGCGCGCAGTGTCTTCGCCGCTGGTCCAAAAGTGTTCCTCCATGTCCCAGAGAACGCCCTGTTCGCGTGGCGATAGGGTGCCGGCCTTGTGCGCCGCATGACCCGGGGTTTCGGCGCGCGGTGTGGAAAGCGTCATTCGCCTGACCCTGACCCTGACCCGCCGACGAACAGCATTTGCAGCAGGACCAAAGCGATCGCGAGTATCGCCCAGACGGCACCGGTAAACACCGGACGGCCCGTGGCACTCGTCGCGCCCGCCTGCTTCAGGGAGCGCCTCGGCGGGCTGTCCGGCAGCAGCAGGCTCAACTCCCGCGCGACCTTCCCGTGGTCGCTTGCTAGCGCGGGAACGTCTCGGACCCGTGAAAGCAATTTCCCCAGCCGCAACCGCGCGGCGTCGCGCCCCAGCATGGCAAGTTCGGCGGTTTCGTTCCAGGGATCGAGACCAAGCCGCGCAAGCGTCGAGAGAACCGTCACGACATATCCCTGCCGGTCTTCACCGACAGGCGCATAGAGAAAGCGTTCGAACTCGGGTGGATGGGGGTTGAGAACTTTGGGTCCGGTCATCGTCATTGCGTTCCTTGATTGCAGGCGCGCAGATCGCCCCTGTTTTCCCAAGGCTACGCTCCGGTCGTTCCCGGCGCCCTTACACAGGTCAGTGCTGCCGACGGTCAGATCTGTTCTTCGCTGAAACGGCTTCTCTTCATCGTCTGTCTCCTCAGTTGGAGAACAGGCTAACCTCAAATCGAGGACTTTTCAGGGGAGCAGGTCACGGAAACCCCGGAAAAGGTTAGATTTGGTCATCGTCGAAAGCTACGCTGCCACTCTGCCCCGTTCAAGCACCTCAACTTGACACCGCCCTCCTCGTCCCTCAAGCTCACATGCCGCTATTCCTGGAGTGGCTGCGGTGAAACAACTGGCTGAAGTAGATTTCCTGGAAGTCGGATCGGGAGGACCTGTGATCCTTGTTCATTCGAGCGTGGCCGGTGCCCGCCAGTGGCGTAGCTTGATGGATTTGCTCTCAAATCGCTTCCACCTGATCGCCGTCAACCTCATCGGTTATGGCGGGACTGCGGCCTGGCACGGCGAGCGAGCACAGACGCTTGAAGATCAGGCGCGATTAATTTCTCCTTTCCTGCCTGCGGATGGCGGCAAAGTCTCGATAGTCGGACATTCGTTCGGCGGAAGCGTTGCAATGAAGGCCGCGGCGCTTTTCAAGGACCGTATTCACCGCCTCATCCTGATCGAGCCAAACCCGTTTTACTTGCTTGCGCAACACGGGCGGACCGAGGCCCTACAAGAAGCGCTGCGCCTGCGTCGCATCATCAAAGAGCATGGAGCAAGCGGAGTTTCGACTGCGGCCGCGGAAGAATTCGCAAA
>NZ_QEYE01000044.1 GCF_003122205.1 Maritimibacter sp. 55A14 | reverse complement strand
TCATGTTCGGTAGGCTCAAAGACTGGCGACGGGTCGCAACCCGATATGACCGATGCCCGAAGGTATTCCTCTCCGCCATCGCACTCGCCGCAACCGTCATCTATTGGCTATGAGTCCTGACCCTAGGTGCGGGGGACTTCCGATTCCCGATCCGTCGCATGGGCAATGCGGCAATGCCTCGAAAGGACGACATAAGATGCAGACAAGCCCGAAACTCATCGCAGCGGCATTTGCCGGCTTTCTGGCGCTTGGCGCCCCGGCGGTAGCGCAGAGCGCCGAGGACCTGACGGACAAGCAGGTGAGGGCCTTCGTGAGCACGGCGATGGCCGTGGCGGAAATCCAGGAACACTACAAGCAGGATCTGGCTGGCGTTTCCGACGACGCGCAACGTGAGGAGATCATGCAGGAGGCCAATGAAGCGATCATGGCGCGGGTTGCCGAGACGCCGGGCATGAGCGTCGAGCAATACGTGCAGATTGCCGAAGCCGCCCAGACCGACGCGGAGCTGAGCGCACGGCTGGTGGAAGAACTCGAGCGCCAGCAGGCTGAATAGCCGGCCATGCCAAGTGCCACCGCCCCGTCCGGCTCGCCGCCGGGTGGGGCAGGGGCTATTCCGCTGCGACAGGTGCGGGATCGGCCAGCGCGACGATGTCGAACATGATCCGGTTCAGTTCGAAATCCTTGGGCGTGTAGACCTTGGCGACGCCCATGCCGCGCAGCCGCGCCGCGTCGTCCTCCGGGATGATGCCGCCCACCACGACCGGAACGCGTCCCAGCCCGGCTGCCCGCATCCGGTCCATCAGCTCCTCGACCAGCGGCACATGGCTGCCCGAGAGGATCGAGAGTCCCACCACATGGGCCTCCTGCTCCCGCGCGGCCGCCACGATCTCTTCCGGCGTCAGGCGGATGCCTTCGTAATGGATGTCCATGCCGCAGTCTCGGGCGCGCGCCGCGATCTGCTCGGCGCCGTTGGAATGGCCGTCGAGGCCGGGTTTTCCGACGAGAAATTTCAGCCGCCGGCCCAGCGCATCGCTGACCGCCTGAACGCGGGTGCGGATGTCGTCCAGCCCCTCGGTCCGGTTCGAGGGCTGCGGGCTGACGCCGGTGGGCGCCCGGTACTGCCCAAACGCCGCGCGCACCATGTCGCCCCATTCGCCGGTCGTGGCCCCCGCCCTGGCCGCCGCGATCGAGGCGGGCATGATGTTTTCGCCCGATTTGGCCGCTGCACGCAGCGCCCCCAGCGCGTCCTCCACGGCGGCCTCGTCCCGGCGCTCGCGCCACGCCTGAAGCCGCGCGATCTGATCGGATTCGGCCTGCGGGTCGGCCACCATGATCGCCTCCGGGCCGGAGGTGAGCGGGCTCGGCTCGCCCTCGGTCCAGCGGTTCACGCCGACCACCGTGGTCTGGCCGTCCTCGATCCCGGAGATGCGCTCGGCATTGCTCTCCACCAGGCGCGATTTCATGTATTCGATTGCCGCCACCGCGCCGCCCATACCGTCGATCTGCGCAAGCTCGGCGCGTGCGCCGTCCTTCAGCGCCTCGACTTTCGCGGTGACAACCGGATTGCCGTCGAAGAGGTCACCATACTCCAGCAGGTCGGTCTCATAGGCCAGGATCTGCTGCATCCTGAGCGACCATTGCTGGTCCCAGGGGCGCGGCAGGCCCAGAGCCTCATTCCAGGCCGGCAGTTGCACCGCGCGGGCGCGGGCGTTCTTGCTGAGTGTGACGGCCAGCATCTCGATCAGGATGCGGTAGACGTTGTTTTCCGGCTGCTGCTCGGTCAGGCCCAGGCTGTTAACCTGCACACCATAGCGGAAGCGGCGGAATTTCGGATCCTCGACGCCGTAGCGGTCGCGGCATATTTCGTCCCACAATTCCACGAAGGCGCGCATCTTGCACATCTCGGTGACAAAACGGATGCCCGCATTGACGAAGAAGCTGATGCGCCCGACCATCGCCGGGAAGTCCGCCTCGGCGACCTTGCCCTTCAAATCGTCCAGCACCGCCGTTGCGGTGGCCAGCGCGAAGGCCAGTTCCTGTTCGGGCGTCGCACCCGCTTCCTGCAAGTGATAGGAACAGACATTCATGGGGTTCCATTTCGGCAGATGCTCGCGCGTATAGGCGGCGACATCCGTGATCATCCGCAGGCTGGGTTGCGGCGGGCAGATATAGGTGCCGCGCGACAGGTATTCCTTGATGATGTCGTTCTGCACGGTGCCTTGCAGTTTCGAGATGTCGGCGCCCTGTTCCTCGGCCACCGCAATGTATAGCGCCAGCAGCCAGGGTGCCGTCGCGTTGATCGTCATCGAGGTGTTCATCCGGTCGAGCGGGATGTCGTCGAAGAGCATCCGCATGTCGCCCAGATGGGCGATGGGCACGCCGACCTTGCCGACCTCGCCGCGGGCAAGTTCGTGGTCGCTGTCATAGCCCGTCTGGGTGGGCAGGTCGAAGGCCACCGAAAGCCCGGTCTGCCCGCGCGCCAGGTTGTCGCGGTAGAGCGCGTTGGAGGCGCGCGCGGTCGAATGGCCCGCATAGGTGCGGAAGAGCCAGGGGCGGTCGCGGACGGGTTGATCGGACATGAGCCTCACCGATGGCAACAAAATTCTGTCCGCGAATACTTAACCGAAAGATTCTTTCGGGTCCAGATGCTGCACTGCAAAATGCCCGACCGGGGGGGGATGAGGTCCCCGGTCGGGCCTGTAGCGCTCAGTCCGTGGCGAAGCAGTAGAGCAGCCCATCGCCGCCGGTGCCGCGCAGGGCCTCCAGCCCGCAACCCCCGCGCGAGGGATGCGAGGAGTTCCAGGACTTCATGGGTGGCGATTCGTTCAACCCCTTGCGGTCGTGATGTCCAACCATTCCAGCGGTATCGGGACCGCCGGAGGTCCAGTCCTCGCAGGTCATGCCCTCGGCCACCGTGCCGTCAGGCAGCGAGCCGGTCAGAATGTCGTGGCGGTTTGGAGAGTCGCCCCGGCCGTTGACCATCTCGCCCCGCTCGTTGAGCGCGGTTTCCTTGGAGATGTTGTTGCTGCCATGCAGCATTTCCACGTCCTCGGCAATCACCTCGCCGTTTGCGTTCATCCACGGACCGGTGCCGATTCTATCGCGGGCGTTCTCGGTGCTTGTGGACAGGTAGGCAGCCCAGTCGCGCCCGGTCACGCCAGTGGCCTCAGCCAGCGCTGCGCAATGCGCGTCGGCCCCGGCGATGCCGCCGAAATCGCCGCCCTGTCCGGGGTTCTCGCTGGTGACGAAGAAGCTCATGCCGCCGTCCTGCGCGGCAGCGGCCGAGCCCATGGCAACGAGCGCGGCGGCCACGATAATGCGTGATTTCATGGTTTTTCCTCCCGTAAGAAGCGAATGTGGAAATCGTCGCGCACCGGAGTGTTTCGCGCCAGTCACAATTCGGATTCGGACCCGGCGGGGAGGCAATTGGCACGAATCCGCCGGGCTTTGACCTGCACGGGGAAAGCTGCAACGCTGCGCCGATGCTGGCGGTAATGGAAATACCGGTCTGGGCCGTGGTGATCGGCGGGGCGCTCGCGGGCGTCGCCGTGCTTGACCGGATCCTCGTGCCCTCGGTGCGCTGGTACCTGCGGCGGCGCTTCCTCAACGCGATCGACCGGCTCAATGCGCGACTCCAGCTCAAGATCCAGCCCTTCAAGCTGATGCGACGGCGCGACATGATCGACCGGCTGACCCACGACCCGCAGGTGATGGAGGCCGTCGTCGCCTATTCCGAGGCCGAGCGCATCCCGCTCTACATGGCGATGCAGCGGGCGGAACAGTACGCGCGCGAGATCGTGCCGGCCTTTTCCGCCTTCGCATATTTCAGCTTCGCCACGCGCATGGCGAAATGGCTGTCGCATCTGGTCTATGACGTGCGGCTGGGGGCGTATGACGACGCGGCGCTGGCGGGCATCGACCCTGAGGCGACCGTCATCTTCGTCATGAACCACCGCTCCAACATGGATTACGTCGTGGTCACGCATCTGGTCGCCGACCGCTCCGCATTGTCCTACGCGGTGGGGGAATGGGCGCGGGTCTGGCCCTTGCAGGGGCTGATCCGCGCGATGGGCGCCTATTTCATCCGGCGCCGGGGCAATCATGGGCTCTATCGCCGGGTTCTGGCGCGCTACGTGCAGATGGCGACCGAGGGCGGCGTAACGCAGGCGGTCTTTCCCGAGGGCGGGCTGACGCTGGACGGGCGCCTGCGTCCGCCCAAGCTGGGGCTTTTGAGCTACATCGTGGCGGGCTACCGGCCGGGCCAGTCGCGCGACGTGGTCTTCGTGCCCGTCGCGCTCAACTACGACCGCGTGCTGGAGGACCGGGTGCTTTCGGAAACAGCGGCCAGCGGCAGGCGGCGGTTCCATTTCCGGATGCGCCGCTTCCTGCGCTTCATCCTGCACCAGTCGCGGCTGAGGATGACCCACAGGTTCCACCGCGGCCGTGCCTCGGTCGGCTTCGGCCAGCCGCTGGCGCTGTCGGACTACGCGGGCCGCGAGGGCACCGGCGACGCCGCGGTGGCCCGGCTGGGCGCGGAACTGATGCACCGGATCGGGGTGGTGATGCCGGTCCTGCCGGTTCCGCTCGTCGCGGCAATCCTGACGCGCGCCGACGCGCCGCTGGTTCAGGAGGAGATCACCGCCCGCGCGCATGAGCTTCTGACCCGGATGCGCGCCGCCGGAGCGGAAGTGCAGATCGACCACGGCGCCGAGGCCGAGGCGGTGACCGCCGGGTTGAAGCTGATGGGCCTGCGCCATCTCGTGACCGAACTTGACGGGCGGTTTTCTGCAAATGCGAAAGAGGCTGCCATGCTGGCCTACTACGCCAATTCCATCGCCCATCTCATGCCGGATGCCGGAGCGCCACCGGTCGGAAACCTCAGTAAAACCGGGGATCAAAAAACAACTGAGACATAAAATTACGTCCGGCCGTGCCATTTTATGGCATTATTGCTCTTGCGATGTTGCGGTGAAGGTGAGATTTAGGGGGCAAGGCCGCGGCATCTCGATTCTGCGCTGCGGCATAGCGGAGAGGAAGCAGGAGGACCGACAATGGCCCTGGATACCCGAAACGAGATCGTCGAATACGACGCGCCCGAGAAGGACCTCTACGGGGTCGGAGAGATCCCGCCGCTGGGCTTCGTGCCGGAGAAGATGCATGCCTGGGCGATCCGTCGCGAACGCCACGGAGATCCGGACAAGTCCATGCAGCTCGAAGTCGTGGACGTGCCGCGCCCCGACAGTCAGGAGGTGCTGGTGATGGTGATGGCTGCGGGCGTGAACTACAACGGCGTCTGGGCCGGGCTCGGCACGCCGATCAGCCCCTTCGATGTTCACGGGGCCGAGTATCATATCGCCGGGTCCGATGCCGCGGGCATCGTCTGGGCGGTGGGCGACAAGGTCAAGCGCTGGAAGGTCGGCGACGAGGTCGTGATCCATTGCAACCAGGACGATGGCGACGACGAGGAATGCAATGGCGGCGATCCGATGTTCTCGCCCAGCCAGCGCATCTGGGGCTACGAAACGCCAGACGGCTCCTTCGCGCAGTTCGCCTGCGTGCAGGCCCAGCAACTCATGGCGCGGCCTGCGCATCTGACTTGGGAGGAATCCGCCTGCTACACGCTGACGCTGGCCACCGCCTACCGGATGCTCTTCGGTCACCGCCCGCATGTGCTGCGGCCGGGGCAGAACGTGCTGGTCTGGGGCGCCTCGGGCGGGCTGGGCTCCTTCGCGATCCAACTCATCAACACCGCAGGCGCCAACGCCATCGGCGTGATCTCGGACGAAAGCAAACGCCAGTTCGTGCTGGATTGCGGAGCAAAAGGTGTCATCAACCGCAAGAATTTCAACTGCTGGGGCGAAATGCCCAAGGTCAACACGCCCGAATACAAGCAATGGTTCGGCGAGGTGCGGAAGTTCGGCAAGGCGATCTGGGACATCACCGGCAAGGGCGTGAATGTCGACATGGTGTTCGAGCATCCCGGTCAGGCGACCTTCCCGGTCTCGGTCTTCGTGGTCAAGCGCGGCGGCATGGTGGTGATCTGCGCCGGAACCACGGGCTATAACCTGACCATGGATGCGCGCTACCTCTGGATGCACCAGAAGCGGGTGCAGGGCAGCCATTTCGCCAATCTCAAGCAGGCGAGCCAGGCCAACCAGCTCATGTTGGAGCGGCGGCTCGACCCCTGCATGTCCGAGGTGTTCCCCTGGGCCGAGATACCCGCGGCGCATATGAAGATGCTGCGTAATGAGCACAAGCCGGGCAACATGGCGGTGCTCGTGCAGACGCCGCGCACCGGGCTGCGCACCTTCGAGGACACGCTAGAGGCGAGCGGCGCCACCTGATTCAGGGCGGTACATTCGAGAAGAACAACCGGCACGCGCCCGCGGAAATGGCGGGCGCGTGTTATTTTCTTGTCAAGAAATGTATTGTGAACTGGAATTCCAACGCTTTATGACTCGCGCCCCCACCATTTCCGGGGAGTTGAAACTTGTGAAATTCGTCCGGACAATGAATCAGGCTGTGGTTGTATTAACCAGTTTTGGGGTGTATCCCCTTGACATACGGTAGGCGGCTTCCCATCTGTATCTCAACAGAAGGGATAGCCAATGAAACCGACCAACGTTCGCCAGTTCTTCAAGCAGTTTCCGGACGACGAAACCTGCCTTGAACACCTGTTCAACGTGCGGTTCGGTCAGGGCCATGTCTGCCCCAAATGCGAACGCGCCGCGAAGTGGTATCGACTGCAATCCGAGCAGGCCTTTTCCTGCCAGTGGTGCGGCCATCACATTCACCCGATGGTCGGAACGATCTTCGAGAAGTCCCGAACTCCGCTGCAACTCTGGTTCTATGCAATCTTCCTGTTCACCACGTCCCGTCATGGCGTGAGCGGCAAGGAATTGCAGCGCCAGCTTGGCGTCACGTACAAGACCGCTTGGCGCATGGCTGCGAAAATCCGTGAGCACATGGCCGCTATCGACGGTGATGAGCCTATCGGTGGACGTGGTGAAATCGTTGAGGTTGACGAAACGTACTATGGCGGCGCTGCGCTTGGCGCTGGTGGCCATTGGCGCAAGGAGAAGGCCGTCATTATGGGTATGCTTGAGCGCGGCGGTGACGTGGTTCTCAAGGTCGTGGAAAGCCAGAAAGCGCAACATCTGATGCCGCCGCTAGTCGCAAACGTGAAAGAGGCGACAGAAGTCCTGACCTGCCCCCAAAAAACCGGGCCATTCAAAATGAGAGTTTGTTCTCGTAACGTTCAAAATGACGAGGAGAACAGACGATGCGCAAATCACGTTTCACCGAAGAACAGATTGTCGGGATCCTGCA
>NZ_QEYE01000043.1 GCF_003122205.1 Maritimibacter sp. 55A14 | reverse complement strand
GCCGAAGGCTTTAGTTGGAATGGTGGAACCTAAACGTCAGGCGGCGGTGTAGATGCCCTCAGGCCCTGCTTGGTAGGCGTCAAAGATGTGACGGTAGAGGCTGTCGCACTTCCGGTAGAAAAGCGCCTCGTCATAGGCATCTGGCAGACCCCGGTCCAGCGTCACCTCGATGGCTTGTCGAACCGCGCCTCGCGCCTGCTCTTTTTTGGTCCAGTCGAGGACAAGCTTCTCATCCTTCAGTGTCTGCAGGAGCGACCTCGCCACGGCCTTGACCTGCTCACGTTGCTTCTTGGTCAACTCCGGTTCGGGCTTGGTTAGGAGGTCAAAGACGGCCTTCTCTTCCTCGGTCAGACCCTCACGGATGGTCTGCTGCTCTTCCTCGGATAAGTCCTCGGCTAGCTTCACCAACTCCCGGAAAAATGCCTCTATGTTTTGACTGCCGTTGTTGTAGCTGTCGATCAGCTTCTGGAAGCGGTCGAGGAAGTCAGCTCGTGTCGGGTTTCTGGCGACCATGGCGGTCAGCTTCTGGCTAAGCAGAGCGCGGAGTCGCTCGGCCTCGGTGCGTTGCTTGCCATTGTCGAACTTCGCTCGCAGCTTCTCGAAGTCCACTTGGCTGATGTCGATGACCTCGGGCGCTTCCGGTGTCTCGTAGGGGATCGGGGCAACCGAGCGGTCGAGCAGGTCTTCGACTTCCTGCATGATGGCGCTGATATCGGGCTTCGGCATAAGGGAACGGATGCGTTCGGCCAGCACCGAAATAAGAACCACATCTGCCGTGAACTCCGTGGACGCCCGATCCGGCAGGATGGCCTTGTAAACGCGGGAGACCGCCCGCGCCTTGCTTAGGAACTCACGCTTCGCCTCATCGGTATCGATCAGCCTCTCGACCGCATCCCCCAGCAGAGCGACCTTCTCCAGCCCCTGTGCCTGCTTGATTGCCGTAGGATCGACGCCGCGCTCAATCAGATAAGCCATGCTCGCGGCCACGATGTGCCGCAGGTACTCCACCAGATCGCTCTTGTCCCTGATGGGCGGTTCGGAGGAGCCAGTGTTGCCGCCCCCGTAGATCGCCAAGGCCTTCTGCAAGTTCCTAAAGACCCCGACGTAGTCCACGATGAAACCTGCTTCCTTGCCGGGGAAGTTCCGGTTCGCCCGTGCGATGGTCTGCATCAGCGTGTGGTTCTTCATTGGCTTGTCGAGGTAGATCGTCGAGCAGGACGGCACGTCGAAGCCAGTGATCCACATGGCGCAGACGAAGACCAGCCGAAGCGGATCGTCGGAGTCCTTGAAGCGCTCGTCGAGGTCTTCGTTCAGCATCCGCTTGCGGTGCGGGCGGATGTCCAGCCCCTTCTCCTCTAGTTCCTTGATCTCGTTCTGTCCCTGCGAGACCACGACCGCCATGTCTGTGGTCCGCATGAACTCGATCTGAGCTTCGAGAACGGGGCGATCTTCCTCACAGGCGGTCGCGAGGTTTGCTTCCAACTCAGTCCTGTAGGTCTTCCAGTGCGCCTGCACCTTGTCGTACATCCGCACAGCGGTCGCCTTGTCTATGCAGACCATCATCGCCTTGGCGCGGAGGCCACGGCCCACGAAGTGCCGCACAAGGTCGGCAGCTATAGAGTCAAGCCGATCATCGCGCGTGATCAGATGGAACTCTCGGGCGAATTCGCGCTCGACCTTCCGCGCATGCGCCTCGTCGAGGTCGGCCTCCTCTAGCAGTTCCTCTAACTCGTCACCCAGGGCGTCGTTTGTCAGCTGCAACTCGGGGATGCGGTTCTCGTAGTAGAGGGGAACGGTCGCCCCGTCGGCGATGGACTGGGCGAAGTTGTAGATCGAGACGTAGTCGCCGAAGACCTCCCGCGTCTTTTCTTCGCCCGCCATCAGGGGTGTCCCCGTGAAGCCGAGGAAGGCCGCATTGGGCAGGGCGTTGCGCATGTTCAGTGCCAACCTGTCGTACTGGGTGCGGTGCGCCTCGTCGGTCATCACGATGATGTCGCTCCGGTCGGAGAGCTTCGGATAGGCCGTGCCGTCGCGGGTGTTGAACTTGTGGATCAGCGTGAAGACGTAGCGGTGGTCAGCTTGCAGTAGTTCTTTCAAGTGCGTCCCGCTCTGGGCATGGACCCCGGCTGTCGTCACAGCGCCGGTTGCCGCGAATGTCTTGTAGATTTGCTCGTCCAGCTCTTGCCGGTCGGTCACGATCACGAAGGTCCAGTTACCCGACACCGTCCGCAGGATTTTCTGACAGAAGAATGCCATCGACAGCGACTTGCCGCTGCCCTGCGTGTGCCAGAACACCCCCAGCCGCCCGGCCTCGCCCTCGCGTCGCTCCTTCGACCGGATCACCTCCTCGATGGCCGCGTTGACGCCGAGGTATTGGTGGTTCTTGGCCAGCTTCTTGGTCAGGCCCGCTTTCGCCTCCTCGTAGACTATGAAGTTCTCCATAAGGTCGAGTAGTCGGGCCTTGGCGCAGAGGCCCTTGATCGCGGTTTCCAGCGATACAACGCCCTCCTCCCCCTCGTCGTTGATCCTCTTCCACTCATGGAAGAACTGCCACGGGGCGAAGGTGCTGCCGACCTTGGTGTCCGCCCCGTTCGACAGGATCACGAAGGCGTTCGGAGTGAACAGGTGAGGGATCGTGTCCCGGTAGTCGGTGAGGTTGTCGTCATAGGCGGACTTCACGGGAACGCTGAACTTCTTCAATTCGACCACCACGAGGGGGATGCCATTGACGAAGCCGGTGAGGTCCGGGCGGCGCCGATGCATGTCGCCCTTCACCCAGAACTGGGAGGCGAGGAGGAAGTCGTTGCCCTCCGGATCGCGCCAGTCGATGATCCGGGCGGTCTTGGTTTCCTGCCCGCCGCGCGGGGTCGTGACCTTGACCTTCACCCCGTCGCGCAGCAGCCCCCAAAGCTCTTGGTTGGCGTTGACCGGCACCATGCGGGCGCGGTCGCGGGCGACCTCTTCGACGACCTGATCAAGGGCGCTGTCGGGCAGTTCGGGGTTCAGGCGCTGCAGCGCGGCCCGCAGACGCGGCTCCAGCACCACCTGCTTCTCGCTCTCGCGTCCCTCGGGGGATTTCCCGCTGGCCCACTCGTGGTAGAGGTTCACCGTGTCCCAGCCCAGCGACCCGAAGAGCTGGATCGCGGGCTGCTCGATGGCCGCGTCCTCTCCGTAATCATGGGCCGTTTCGCTCGGTGTCACGTCGGATTGCCCACGTCGTTCGATGCCGATGCTTCTCTAAGCTGATCTATGTCGAGAGACCTGATCCGTTGTGAGAACGCGGCCCGGAGCTTCTGCATCTTCTCCCAGTACCAGCGAAAGTACTCGGGCCATCGTTCCGTATCCATCGGATCAGCCCCTTTCCATGTGAGGTTGATATCCCAAGCGATGTACTCCTCAAGTCGGCGCCATGTGAGTTCCTCGCCCATCTCTTTTTCGATTTCGGAGCGTTGACTTAGGAAGTGATCGAACACGATCTTCTCACCGTCGTTCGAGCATACTATGGAGGCTGAAATCCAGTGATCGCGGCCACCAGCGGACAGGTTGAGCGAGTACCCGGAACGTCCAATGCCAAAACTCCACCAGTAGTCCTTGCTGGGCGTGCGCCGCGAATATGATGGGTCTTTTTCAGCCAGGAAATCACCGAACGCCCCCCAGAACTCCATATAGCGTTGCTGGCGGTCTGACATGGCCGTTTCGCTGAGCCGTCGCGCCCGTTGTGTGACATGGCGGCTCCACTCGTTCGGCTTGGCGACGACGTGGAAATGTGGCGCTGCGGGGGATGATCCGATCTGGAACAACTCAAGTTCCACTGCGAAAAAGGAGAAGTCGTCAGGTGTGTGGGCGTTCAGCCAGTCCACAGCAGCCCGATGTTCTTCTCGGACCTTGGTCGACACCCATACGACCTTCACCGAACCATCAAGACCGGCAAGGTATGTCAGGATTTGCCCGAGATGCGTGTGGTCGGTCTGCTCTAGCTGGTTCTCGACAAGGATAAAGCCATCTCGGTCCCTCGCGATGATGTCAGCTGAGAAGTTACCCACCGAGTGCTCGGTGCCTTCGACTTCTGCATCTATGAAATGGAGCGCCTCGGCTAAGACCGTGAAATTCTCTTCCCTCGCAAGCCAGGGCGTAAAGTCCGTTGCCTCGTTAGACCAGGCGTCGCGAGCCGACAGGCGCTTCAGGTGATCTAGGGATACATGGCTCATTCCGCCGCCTCCAATTCAGCCTCCGCCCCGCTTACGTCGATCTCGCCCGAGACCAGCTTGGGCAGCAGTAGGTCGCGCTGGGCGCGGAGGTTGGCATTCTTGCGGTTCAGTGACTTCAAGGTGGCGAAGAGCGGCAGCACGAAGCCGTTGAACCTCGCCAGAAGCGCGTCGTCCGGTAGTGCCACCGGGTAGGACTTCAGCACCTTCCAGTCAGCACGGGGCATCTTGGTGCCGTTGGAGGTCTGGGTCGCGTGGTCCACGAAGGCATCGCTGGAAGCGCAAAGCGCAGCGAGTGCGAGGTGATCGGCTGAGTAGGCACGAAGCACGATGGTGTCCGAAGATGTGACACCGCCCAGCGGCGCAAGAACGACCTTGTGGAAGTATGGCCTGATCTTGCCGAAGAGGATGTCATCCTCGCGGAAGAGGAGCTTGGTGCTTTGGACGGTCGATGCTTCCGACCACTCCCGAAGCGTGATCGAACGACGCGGGATGTGTTCAAGGCCAACGTAGGGTGTGGATGGGTCCACGGCATAGGGCTGCACAGCATCCCGCCGGTCGTCGACTAATGCACCGAGATCAACCGCCCGCCACCCCTTCGGCAGGTCTCCGTCAAACTCCGCCGTCTCATGCCCGGGAAAGCGGAAGTGGACGAACCACTCCTCGTAGAGCCGCCGGGCCATCTCTTCGAGGATCGCGATGCGGCGCGTGTTATTCTCGATCAGGTCGTCATAGGCCGAGAGGATCGCGGCAATGCGCTGTTGGGTTAGGAGAGTGGGAATGAGGAAGTCGAACCGGAGCAGCTTGTCTAAGCTGAGGTTGTCCTGCGTCGTGCCAAGAGATGCGCTCTGCATCGCCAATTTCAGTGTGTCGAGCTTGTATTTGACGAACTTCGTATCTGCTACTTTGGGGTCGGCGACGAACCCGACCACGCTATCAGGAAAGCATCCAGGGATGGCCAAGATCGCACTTTCCGCGATGTTCGCTGCAATCGTTATGCAGAGAGTGCCGGGTTGCCAAAGCTTGCTCTGGGCTAAGCCGAGTTCGTTATAGGTCGCCTCATACTGTTGCAGATAGAGTTCAGCAGCTTTCACATCTCCGGTTTGGAAAAAGGGATACTGCCCCCCGTAGAGGCGCGGATCGTTCCTTGGCCTGTGCCGCGATCTTCCCCTGCCTACGAAGCCCAGTTGATCGAGCTTGAAGTCCCTCCACTCCTCCCTCAACGCAGGCCCTCCATCACAAGCGCCGCGTTCTCCGCGATCTGCTGCTCCAGCGCCGCCGCCTCGGTGTTGAGTTGCACCAGCTCCTCGTTCAGTTCCTCGAAGCGCTGGACTAAGTCCACGTCCTCGCAGTCCCGTGCAGTTGCTCCGACATAGCGTCCGGGGTTCAGGCTCCAGCCTTGCGCCTCGACCTCGGCCCGCATGGTGGCCTTGCAAAGGCCCGGCACGTCCACGTAGCCCTCGCTCAGCCCATGCTCGGCCAGCAACTCGGCGCTGCCCGCTCCGTTCTCAACCGAATCGCCCCGGTAAAGCCGCACGACATTCGACAGGAACTCGATCTGCTCGGGCAGGAAGTCACGATGAGCGCGGTCGATCTGGCGATAGATGGGCCGGGCATCGAGGAACAGGACTGTATCTTCCCGCTCTGTCCCACGTTTGCCCTTGTCGAAGAACCATAGGGTGCAAGGCAACGTGACCGTGTAGAACATGTTCGGCCCGACCGAAACGATGGCATCAACACTGCCATCCTCAATCAGCTTCTGCCTGATCAGCTGCTCTGACCCCCTCGCATCCCCAGCAGAGTTCGCCATGACGAAGCCCGCACGGCCCTGATCGTTCAGCGTCGAATGGAAGAGCTGTATCCAGAGGTAGTTGGCGTTGTCGGGCCTGGGAATACCATGGGGGAAGCGCCAGTCGCCCTCCAGTTCCTCCTTGCGGACGCCTGACACATTGAAGGGCGGATTGGCCATCACGTAGTCGAAGCCGCCGCGTTCGGAGAAGACCCTCGGGAAGAGTTGCTTGATGTCGGTCGCGTAGGTGTTGGCCTCGCGCACGTCGCCCGACAGGCCGTGGACGGCGAGGTTCATCTTGTTGAGGTTGACCGTTACCCGGTCCTTCTCGACCCCGTAGATGCTTATCTCACTGGTTGGAGTCCGCCCATGGCGTTCGACGAAGTCTGCCGAGTGGACGAACATACCACCCGAGCCACAAGCTGGATCGAGGATGCGGCCATGGTATGGCTCGATGATCTCGACGATCAGCTTCACGATGCTCTCGGGCGTGTAGAAGACCCCGCCCTTCTGGCCTTCCTTCATAGCGAAGTTGCCGAGGAAGTATTCGTAGACCTTTCCGAAGGCGTCCCCGGTCAGGTCGATAGGAGCGAGGAGGCGCAGGAGTTCCACCAGCACATCGTTGCCGAGGTCGGTATAGGTCTGCGGCAGCGCCCCGGAGAGGTCGGGGTTGTCCTCCTCTATGGTCTTCATGGCGTCGTTGATAGCTCGACCGATGTCGTCACTCTCCGTGAGTGACTGAAGGTGGCTGAAGCGCGCTTCAGGGTGGAGGAAGATTACCCCTTCAGCTTCGTAGTCGGCTTTGCTGATCTTGCGGCGGCTGCCCGACCCGACCGGTCCAATCCGTGCCTCAGCCTCGCCAAACCGCTTGTCGGCGTAGCGAAGGAAGATCAGGCCGAGGACAGGTGTTGAGAACTGCGAGGGTTTAAGGCCCGTGTTCGCCCAGAGCTGATCCGCTGCAGCCCACAGCCGCTTCTCGACATCACCACTGACCATGACCACTCCCAACTCGACCGGTTGCTCCAATAGGCGCCATCGTAGAGGGACGGGAAGGTCATTGTCGAGGTCCAGCGCATCCTGCTGCCATGGGGATCACAACCCTCCCTTCCGCCACGCCATCATCCTTCATGCTTCAGCTGTCGCTACCGGCAATTGGGGTCATGCCCTACATCCTCAGAGGAAGACGGGACAGGAGGGGGTGGTGGCGTCATCCACAAACAACAGCTGGTCGTGAAGGAGCCTCAGCCGGTAGCTTAAGGGCTATACTGCATGACTAAATGGAGAGAGGGGCTACGAGGACACAGTATGACGCGACAGCCTCTACCGTCACATCTTTGACGCCTACCAAGCAGGGCCTGAGGGCATCTACACCGCCGCCTGACGTTTAGGTTCCACCATTCCAACTAAAGCCTTCGGC
>NZ_QEYE01000042.1 GCF_003122205.1 Maritimibacter sp. 55A14 | reverse complement strand
AATCCCCATAGACCCAGCTGATCCGCCCAATTCCAAACCCGCGATTTCCCGCTTGAGCGCTTCTCCGACGCCAGGCAACGCCGTGTGTCACTCAAACGTCGCGCGTGGCGTCCGAGAAACCTGCATCCAACAAGACGTTGCCACATGCATTTATCGGCAGTCGATTTGCTACCATCGGAAACAGCAAGATCGTTCCAAATGAAACGCCAAAGAAAGAGATCGAGGAGATAGTCGGCCGCCAGCATCATGGCGACGTGCTCCACTTCCTGGACCACCTGACTTCCGGGCGCGACGTCTTCGTCACCGAAGACAACGACTTCCTGTCAAAGCGCACTACCCTCGAAGAACGCTTCAAAACGAAGATTCGGACGACTGAAGAACTCGTGGCAATGATGAACGGCGAGTGACATGGCGACACGGACTAAGAAACAGCAATGGGTGCCCGCGTTCTACCTGAGCCGCTTCGCCGCGCAGCCGCAGGATGTCGGCTCCGGGCTCGATTCCGTCATTCGCTACGCGAGGCTCAAACGACCAGTTTCGGCCGCGATTCTGCGGGCGGATTTTGCCCTGACTGGCGTCGATCATTCGAGGCAGAGTGCCACACCTCAATCGACAGCGGAGAGGGCCCGGTCGATGATGGCGAGAACCTGCTCGGTATGGGTAATTTCGTCGCGGATGATCTGGCGAATGCCTTGGTCCTCTTCAACCTCCAGATCTGCGCGGAGTTCGGTGACTTGTACCTGCCATTCCACGCGTTTCGCCCGCCACATTTCGAGTTCGGCCACTTCTTCCTTGGTCATTGGACCTGCGACCCAGGCCTGGCCGGTGTTCATGTCGATCTTGACGTGATCCGGATGTGGCACTGGATCCGGCAGGTCGGTGATACCGAGCCTTGCTCGTCTGTCCAGCTCCTCGTCCCAATTGATCTTGTAATCCATGGCGGTCGAGAGCCATTCATCGGCCAGTTGCTTGTTCTGCCGTTCGGTCGTGGACAGCATCTCTGCAAAGAGCCGCTGTGCTCGGTGCTCGCCCTTCGCGGCATTGACCGCCAGCGACCGGATGATCGCCTGCGCCATTGGGATGGTCACGGCGCGCGTGCCGTCACGGACAGTGATGTCCCGGTAAGCCTCGCCCAAGATGATACTCTTGAGAGGTTCCTCATTGAGCCGCGGCAACTTGTTCTTCGCGCCCTTAGGCCGGCCCCGCGGATTGCCCGACTGTCCGGGCTTGAACCGGGTGGATTGCGGCGGTTTGCAATAGCCCACATTGTAAGATGAATCCGGCTTGTGCGCCGGCAATCTGATCTTCTCTTCCTTCATTCCGCCGCCTCCAGTGTCTGAGAGGCCGGTGGCTGCCAGCCGCAGACTAATTGTTCCGCCTCATCCTTGGCGTAAGCCTCCCATCTAGCCAGGATTCGATCGCAATAGACCCGGTCGAGCTCGCAGAGATAGCCACGCCGGCCTGTCTTCTCGGCGGCAATCAATGTCGAACCCGAGCCGCCGAAGATGTCGAGCACGATCTCACCCCGTGCCGAGACATCCCGGATGGCGTCGGCAATCATCTGAACCGGCTTGACGGTCGGATGCAGTGCCAGATCTTTCATGCGCCCCGAATGGCGGCTATTCACTCCGCGGTATTCCCAGACATTGGTGCGGTAGCGCCCGTGCTGTCCCAGCTCGAAGGTGTTGATATGCGGGGCCGCGCCTTTCTTGAAGGCGAAGATCAACTCGTGGCGTGAACGGTAAAAGGTCCCCATGCCGCCATTGTCCTTGGCCCAGACAATCAGGTTCTTCAGTTCATCATAGACGCCCTGCCCCGCTGCCAATATCACAGTCATGTGCCGCCAGTCCATGCAGAGGAAATGGATCGAGCCATCGCGACTATGATCGGCGAGGTTGCAGAAGGCGCGCTCCAGAAAGCCCGTGAACTCGTCCTGGCTCATCTCGCCCGCGGCCATAGCAAACTCCCGGTGCTGGATCTTGCCGGAGTTCCCGACATGGCCGTCGATCGGCACGTTGTACGGCGGATCGCTGAACACCATGCGGGCCTTCGCGCCGTCCATCAAAGCGCTCACGATATCCGGGTCCAAGGCATCGCCGCAGATCAGTCGGTGACGCCCCAACCGCCAGATATCGCCGGGTCGGACTCGTTGTGGAACATCCTCCGGCGCCACGTCATCCTCCGGATCGCCCGGCTCCTCCGGCGCGACCGCTTCCAGCACGCCGTCGATCTCGGGAATTGAGAACCCGGTGACCGAAACATCGAAGCCCAGATCCGCCGTCATCAGCGCGCCCAGCTCCGCCGCCAGAAGGTCTTCGTCCCAACCGGCATTCAGCGCCAGCTTGTTATCGGCCAGTACATAGGCGCGTTTCTCATCCGCGCTCATGTAAGCGAGACGCAAACACGGAACCTCTGTCATACCAAGCTGCTTCGCTGCCTCTACCCGGCCATGCCCGGCCAGGATCGTGCGGCGCTCGTCAATCAGAACCGGGTTTGTGAACCCGAACGACCCGATGCTTTCGGCAATCTGCCGGATCTGTTTCTTCGAATGGGTTCGCGCATTGCGGGCCCAGGGGGTGAGATCGCCAACGGCAATCCATTCCAATTTTTTGCGGGGCATTTCGACCTCCTTATGCCTGCTCGCCGACAGAATCACTCCATCGGCCATCGCCGTATGATGTATCTTACGTCTGGCTATTTGTAAACCATAGGTGTATATCACCGTCTGACAAATCATACGGGAGGCACACATGCATATTGGGGAGCGTCTGCACAGCCTGCGTCAGAAAAACGGGCAGTCCTTGCAGGCGGTGGCGGATGCGGTCGGGATTTCCAAGGCACATATCTGGGAAATGGAAAAAGGGTACAGCCAAAACCCCTCCTTCGATCTTGTCCGGAAGCTGGCAAAACACTTCGGGGTGAGCATCGATGCGCTGGTGGGCGAGGAAGAAGAACCCGATGCCAATGCTCTACAGATCAAACGCATTCATCGGGATCTGGACGACCTGTCCGAACGCGATCGGGCCATTGTCGAGGAGACGATCCGGGCGATGAAGGTACGATCAGAGCGTCAAGGTTAACAGATTGCAGCTTTCCCGGATCGAACTGGCCGACCTGCACGCACCCAAGGCGATCGCGCGAGCGATATTCGCGCAATTTGGAACAGTCGATGCACCGGTACCGGTCAGCAAGATTGCCCGCGCCCTGGATATCGTCGACATCAATGCGCAAGAGTTTGATGGTTTCGAGGGCATGCTGCTCACAGACGCAGTTCGCAGTTCCGGATCCATCCTGGCCAACACGCGATATGGGTCTCGTAGGGCTCGGTTCACGATTGCGCATGAGTTGGGGCATTTCCTGATGGAACGCCACCTTCTCTCCGGCGCAAACGGGTTTACCTGCAAGGCAAGGGACATGCGCGAGACAAGGGCAGACAAACGCCACTTCAGGCAGGAGGCGGAGGCGAATGACTTCGCCATCAACCTGCTGGCACCGTTTAGCCTGTTCGACCCATTGCTGTCCCAGAACCCTGATCTCAGGGACGCACAGCGGCTGCGTGACCATCTAAACGTCAGTCTGGAGGCTACTGTCCGGCGCATGATCGATCGCCGGCAAGAAAGACTGGCGGCAGTCTGGTCTAAAAACGGCCAGGTACGGTATTCTGTCAAAAGCGGTGGGTTTCCGTGGATCACCTGCAAACCCGGTCAACGGTTGCCCCAGTTTAGCCTGGCCAGTAAGATTGTTGCAAATGGCATCAAAGGATTTAGTGGCGTCACTGAAACCAATCCGCTCGCTTGGTTAAACCGATCAGATATCGAGTTGTTCGAACAAACACGAGTGGCCAATAATGGCCACGCTGTTACATTGCTTTTGGCGGATCTGGCAGACTCTGACGATGAAGAAGATGGTTTGCAGGAGTTGGGCATGCCGGAGTTTCGGTGACATCCACGCCGTCCCTGTTACTTGAAGAACATTCCCTAATCGTTTCTGAAACTTCCCTGCTCTTCAAATTCAATTCCCTGTTATCCAAAGAACAGGGAATTGGCCCCTAAGCTACTGTTACTACGCTGAATATCAGGGCCAAAATTCCTCAAATTCGTCGATTTCCGGCGATAATCGAGCTTTTTCCCTGTAAATTCCCTGTTTATCGGGAGTTTTGACTCGAGACTGGTTAGCCAGTGACTGGCCGCACAGCCAGCCACTCCCCTCCCTTTCCGGCATGATCCCCGAGCTCGGCGCGTGCGCGGAGATCGCCCCCGCGGCCGCCCCCACGCGTGACCCGCCGGGAAGGACCGCGCCCGGTTGTCCCGTCGGCACCCTCTTAGGAGAGGTCGGTGGGGGAGCGGGGGAATGGGGATAAGTAATGGGAAAGAGGGAGGGAGAAGGCGGTCTCGACGACGTCCCGATCAACGATGATCCCCCCGCCCCATCTTCTCAAAGAACCGATCCCGCCTATGTATGTACCCCCGGCTTCTCTCGGGGAGCGACCGGATCGCGCGGTAGGCGGCCTCGGTCGGTCCGCCCGCGGAGGCCATGAACTGGTCCAGCCCGGGGAAGTCCTGCGTGACCGCCAGCGGCCCGCCGAGGTGGCGGGCGGTGACGTCCCGCATCACGTCGATCAACTCCAGCGTCCGCTCGTGGCTCACGACGAAGCTGTCGTGGATGCAGAGAACCGGCACCCATTGGTGGGTGAAGTGTTCGACGATCTCCGACGCGATCCGGCCGTCCACGTTCATCAACCGGATGCCCTGATCCGAGAACAGGCAGTCCTCCAGATGCGGGTGTTTCCGGAGGAACGCGCCGATGAGGGTTCCGAGCGATTGGTTGGTGAGCGCCTTGCCGGGGCTTCCTTTCGGGTAGCCCTCGCGAAACGCGGCGTAGGCGGCTTTCTCACCGGCGGCGTTGATCGCGGTCAGGACCAAGCGTTTGACGAAACCGCGCTGCTCCGCCGGTGCCACGCCCGGCAGGAGACCGGCGGGAAGAAGGTACGGGTCGTCGGTGAGCGGAACGCCTTTCTCCTTGCTCAGGATCGCGACGTGAAGGCCGCGGAAGTCCACTTCGACGGACGGGACGTCGTCGATGAGGATCGTGCTGCGGGTCTCCTTGTCGATCTGCTGCCACCACCCGCCGTAGAACCGCCCGTTGAGGCTCCAGTCGCCCCGTGAGAAGACGCGACGGACGAAGGCGTTGGTCGGTCCCACCGGAATCCGCTGAACCTCACCCTCCCGCGGCCCGGTCCGAATTCGACGTTCGACGAAGGGGCGGTCGAGTTGCGGCAGGTCGATGAAGTGACTGGAAAGACAGGAGTTGTAGTCCTCCAGAAGCTCCCGCATCTCGACGGTCGTCTCGTTGTCCTCGTACTCGATCTGCTTCGCCGCTCCCCCGCCGCCGTCGCCGGAGCGGAGGATGACGGTCTCGCGTCCCTCGGCCACGTCGATGTCCGCGGGCTCGAACCGGGCGCGGGCGAAAAGCTCCCGCAGCGGCTCCGCGGCGCGAATTCGGCTGCTGCGGTTCGACTTGACCGCCGGGCCGGAGTAGCTGCCCAGCGAGAGGTCGATCAGCCCGACCTCGTCCAGGCGATGGATGAAGGTGACGATGACCTTGGAGAGGTGGAGGGCGTTGTAACGCGACCCGGTCCGCCACGCGTTCGCCGAGAGGGACACGCCGACCGCCAAGTCCGGGTCGGTCGCCCACGCCACGTAGAGGTCGAGGAGCACCACCTTCAATTGGTCGCGGAACCGGAGCTTGGGCTTCGGTCCCGACGCCCGGGCGTGAAAGTCCCGGAAGTGCTCCTCCCACACCCGATCCACCAGCCCGTTCACCTCGGGATGGTCCGACCACCGGTGAACGTCCAGCGGGCGGGAGTGGCGCGGGTCGATCATCTACCCAAAGCCATTGCGACGACGAAAGACATCTTACCGGACTTTTTTGTAGACACTCACGCGTGGTGAACGCTGCACGTGATCGAATTCAACGCCTGGAAACATGCCTTTATCAACGGCTTCCGAAAACTTCTCCCCAACCTTCTGCGGTCTGGGATCCTGCCCGATCACTTCCCATCGATCGCCAAGTAGTTCGGACAAAATAAAGGTCTTTCCGGCGGGATGACCTGCGATCGCAGCCCGAATTTCTTCTATGTGGTCGGTAAACAAGACTTCTTCCTCCTCGATTGTAATCTGTGTCCCCTCCGGGAAGGCGCATCCAACTTCGGAAATACCATTCGGCCGGGGGTACATACATAGGAGGGATCGGTTCTTTGAGAAGAGTGGGACGGAAGATCAAGTATCGCCTCCCGTCTGCATCGGAACCCTTCATCCCGGTAGCCCAGAGGCCTCCCACGTCATAAACTACCATTAGTTCAATCAAATCAGGGTGCTCGGACGAGGTATGGAGAGTAGGTGAGTAAATAGCATCTGACGAGCACATGGGTGGATTATGGTTCAAGATCTTTGTCACAGTTCTTGCGACGGCTTCCGCGCCGAAGACCAAGGCAGTGCGTATGGTTTCCCGAAACAGGGCGGAGGTCACCCGCAACAAGACCGTCGCCACGAGTACACTCCGTCTCCATGCCCTCACGCCCAATGCCAAGACCGGGACTGGGGGGCGTCATGACCTCGCAACCGCTCTATGAGTTCGATGAAAAGGTTCGCGCTCGCCTCATCCGCTTAGAACTCGAAAACCGTTACACCGCCCGCGTTACCGGTCCATGTCGCGGCGCTTTCGGCGAGATTTATCGAATAGGCAAGGGTCCACTTAGGGGGCAGAGGGAACTCGTTGCCAAGTGTCCACGGATATCGCGCTTTGGCTCAAGGGAGAAGGCTGCTGCGGGGCTGGAAGAAGTGCTTCATGAGGCGGAGAAGACCTACCGTTTACTTGCCAGCCCATGGGTTAACCGTTTTATCGATATCCACCTGATCTATGGCTGGCCTTTTCTAATCTCCCGGTGCTGTGACGGAACCCTTGGTGATCTAATTGCCAACCCACTCGTATGGAGTGAGGTGGATCAGCTGGCTTCGTTAATTCAGATCGTGCGCGCTCTGCGATTAGCGGCATTGCGTGGGATCAGCGCTCACCAAGATCTCAAACCGCAAAACGTCTTTTTCGATGACATACATCGCAAGTATCCCGCTGCCGTCGGAGTGTCTGGGCTCCACTTCCAAATGCGGGTAGGAGATTTCGGTAATGCTGACGCCTTCCAAGAGTTAGGGCGAAATTCTGGAAGCCGCCCGTACATGGCACCGGAACAGTTCCAGAGTGATACGCTTAATCCGTCGGTTGGCCGCGCGTTTGACATATTTGCCTTAGGGGTGATAGGTCACGAATGTTTCTGCGACGGCTATCATCCCATCGGAACGGTCACTTCAGACGTCTGGCCATGGACGGATGCCGTGCCCAGAAAATGGGATCGTGCCCGCGTTTGGCGGAAATGGGCTGAGAACCCCAAGAAAGACCTCTCTATGCTGGGGGAGCATTGTCCGGAGCCTCTCTTTTCCGCACTCTCAAAGGCCTTATCTGCTGATCCAGAACGGCGACCGAGCCTTGAGGAACTGGAGGATTGTTTGTGGAAAACCCTGCATGATGTTCACGATAAGGCTGCTTCCGGTATCAGGTCTCAAATCGAGAACCAAGAGTCGCATTTTACAGACGATGACTGGCCCTTTTTCAAGGATCGGTTATCCGAACTGCGCACGTTCTACGCTCGGCGAGGGTAGTTACTAACCTCCGGTCGCTTCCCGAGAGGAGCCGGGGGTACATACATAGGAGGGATCGGTTCTTTGAGAAGATGGGCGGGGGATCATCGTTGATCGGGACGTCGTCGAGACCGCCTTCTCCCTCCCTCTTTCCCATTACTTATCCCCATTCCCCCGCTCCCCCACCGACCTCTCCTAAGAGGGTGCCGACGGGACAACCGGGCGCGGTCCTTCCCGGCGGGTCACGCGTGGGGGCGGCCGCGGGGGCGATCTCCGCGCACGCGCCGAGCTCGGGGATCATGCCGGAAAGGGAGGGGAGTGGCTGGCTGGGGTGGTAGGAGACCTTCGCCGCCGATGAACCCGTTCGCGAACCCCGCGCGCCTCCCCGGAGCGGGGCACTTTCGGGGGCGGACTGGGGGGTGTGTGTGGTGGCGCGGGGGATGTGGGGGATGATCGTTGGCAGGACTGCACCTTACTGCTACTTTGCTCTGAATGACCTGCCCCTTTTTTCAGGGCCACTCGTAAGTCGAGCTTGTTCCCCTTTTGTGTGTCATCATTCGGCGGCATGAGCAATGGGCGCAGGCGCGGAGCCATCAGGTA
>NZ_QEYE01000041.1 GCF_003122205.1 Maritimibacter sp. 55A14 | reverse complement strand
CAGGCCGCATCAATGACGGCCTTGCGGGGCTTGTTGAACGAAGAGGCGACCTACAACGCGCTGGACGATCAGTTGCAGAAGAGCTTGAGCTTAGCGAAGGCCGCCGAAGAGAGGCTGAG
Source organism: Maritimibacter sp. 55A14 (assembly GCF_003122205.1). Taxonomy (GTDB): domain Bacteria; phylum Pseudomonadota; class Alphaproteobacteria; order Rhodobacterales; family Rhodobacteraceae; genus QEYE01. The sequence continues at coordinate 8,468 of NZ_QEYE01000041.1, read as the reverse complement.
ACGGAGCTAGAGGGGCGGGATCGCGAGATGGACCGGGGGATGACACACGGGCTGTGATGCCAAGCTGTAGGTTGGCAGTTACGGGTCGTTTGCCATGCTATAGATTGGCAAGCGCACCTCTCGCCCAACAAGAGCGTTTTTAAAGGTCAGGCCGCGCCAGCGCCTTTCTGAGGTTCGCCTACAGGCCTATCCGCATAAATGAAATGCTTGGCGTCCTCACGGATTTCGAGTGTCGCGCCGTCGATCACGCCGACGGCGAGCCCGGCGTTGACCCGGCGTGCGGGCTTGCCGGCACTCAGCCATTTCCCGGCCTTTTCGACAGCGAAGCGCCCCTTGCGGGCACCAGCGCCCTTGGCTTGCATGGCTTCCATGATGACGACAGCTACCTCTTCCATGCGGAACAGACCGCCCTGGCTGGGCAGAGGCATCTTGCGCTTCTGGAGCGACTGACGGGTCACTTCGAGCCGCTTGGCCACATCGGCAAGGCTGACCAGGTCCGGGCGCACCTCGCGCAGCACAGACCCAGCAGGCAGCTGTTTCTGGATCGCGCGCGCCGCATCGAGAATGGCGTCTTCGGCTTGATCGCTGGACGCTTCCAGCGCGATCCCGATCATGCCCAGCACACCAGTTCCGACGATGGCGTCCTCGAACCCGGCCTCGAAGACAGCGTCCATCAGCTCGAATGCATCGTGCTCGCCTTCGGGAAGGGCGAAGACCAGTTCGAATTCGATTTCTGCCATGTCATCCATCCTCTTGAGCGCCCTCATCGGCGTTGCCGAGCTTTGTGCATCCAAGCGCCCGGTTCCTCAGCTGCCGGGCAAAACGGCCCGGATTCTGCGGCGTCGACCAGACGCCCATCTGACAAAACTCACCGCACCGGCAGTCCGGATCGTTGTTCGGGCACCTGATTAGGCCCCAGGCATGCCCGCGCCCGGAACGCAAAGTGACCGTCCACCCCAAGGCTTCCAGCTCACGCAGCACAGCCTCGATCTCCTTGGACTTGTGCGGCTTACGGGTCATGATATAGGCTTTCTAAGCTAAGTTGTCAATCGACAACATAAAGACTTGCGATCGCAGAGCTGTAAGGCGCCATCGATAAACTGCAGGTTTGGGCATTGTCAAAAGGCGACCGTGTGAACGGGCAATGCAGTTCAATGACGCGCCTGCCCGGACCGACGAGGCCGGGCGCGAGGTCCAAAAGCGTTTGTTTGACCAGGTTTGGAAGGGCGGCAAGCGGACGGATGCAGGTGCGGCTGTCCCACGATGCGCGCTGCTGTGAGTCGGCCTTTCGCTCATAGCGGTGGCAGCCTTGCCGCCCGAGTTTGATTCCGCAGCCGCAGATTAGTTTCTGGAGCCGCGGGACTGCCGGTTTCTGTTGCCATACGGGCGGAATTCCCGGATAATGCCCTGCGTTAACTGCACGGGAGTTAGGAAGATCGCCGGCAAGAACCTGGTCCTCGTAAGGCGCGCGGGAAAGCCCTTTCGCCATCTGGGATCGGCCGTAATGCGCGGCGATCAGCTCGCGGCACTGATCAAGCCCCACCTGTCCGACGACCTGCACATCCGGGTGGTCCCGTTCCACGCCGGGCTGCTGTCGCCGCTGGCCATGCGGACCGTCGCCCTCTCAGTTCCGGCGAAATCGGTCGTCGTCTTCGTCAAATCAGCCGCCAAGGGCCTGACGTCCGACCATATAGCCCCCCTGCGGCAGCGCGGCGCGCGGATCGGGCTCGACAGCATCGACACCACCACTACGACCCTCGGCTTGCGATGGCCGGCGGTGCAAAGGACCGGCCCTTCCGCTGCGGCTACATCGGCGACCTGCAGAACGCGCTCATCCCGCCCGGCATCTCGGACGAGGTGGAGCGCGTCGACGTGAGTTATGCTCGGGACTTCACCAGATCGCTCGCGCGGATCGGTGGGTTCACGTTGCACTACGGCGTCCGCCCCTTGCCCATGTCTACCTCGCCCGGCGCACGGCAGTACAAGCCGTTCACCAAGGGCTTCACCGCAGCCGCCTGCGCGTCCAACATACTGGTCAACCGCGAGGCCGACGATGCGGTCGCCCTTTTGGGCGACGACTATCCGGCTCGCGTAGCTGAAAGCGAACGAACACAAAAAACCGAGATTGAGACTGATTGAAGGCGACTTCCAAGAGCGCGGCGAGAGAAGGTTATTAATGCGGAACGGCAACCCAAAGTCAGCTACTCGGCCGCGTGTGCTTCAAGTTATTCGACGGCTGGATGTGCCCAGAGGGGCAGAAAGAATGGTTGCCGAATTGGTGCGAACACAACCAAATCACAACGTCCTTGTCTTTGATGGAAGCGGAAGTTTCTTCGATCTCGGAAAAGGCCATATTATTGAAAAGAAAGGTCTGATACGCGCTTTGCTATTTTGTCTCGCGAATCGGGGCCGGTATGATGTGTTTCACCTGCATATGGCCCCGGCCGTCTATTTTGCCAACCTTCTCGGGCGAAAGGCGGTCATGCAGATCCACAGCTACTACAACGCTCGCTGGGAAAATCCTGTGAACAGGGTGCTCTTATGGATGGCATGTCGACGATCAAAGGCAACGATCGCGGTAAATGCGGCAGCAGCGCGGTCGATCCGACACTATTTCGGAAATGTCCCCCGTTTGCATGCGCTGACGAACTTTTGTGTTGATCTCAAGACTGGTGCGCCGGAACCAGGGCCTAGGATGTCCGGAAGAGCAAGACTTCTAATGGTCGCATCACTGGCCAGACCGAAGCGGCAGGACATTGCAATACAAGCGCTCGCGAGGTTGCCGGATGACTATGACCTGGTTCTTGCCGGAACGGGAGAAGACGAAGACCAGCTACGGCGATTGGCCGAGGAATTAGGGCTTCTGGAACGTGTTAGCTTCGCCGGAGCCGTCAAAGATGTCGCCCGTTTATACCAAGCCGCAGACATGTGCTTGCTTTTATCGGACTGGGAAGGCTTTGGACTGGTCGTTATTGAGGCAGCACAGTTTGGCGTCCCGACAATTGTCAACAATATCGAGGGCCTTCGCCAAAGCTGCCCCGATCCTAGGTTCATTGCATCCGAACTGGCTCCTGAGGCTGTAGCGAGAAAGATTACGGAGGTGGCTTCACTCAAGAAACAGATGGATATGACCGGTGTACTTGAAAGTTACTGGAAACAGCACAGTGTCGATGCCTACGTTGCGCGCCTCGAGACAATATATCGGTCCGACGCGAGAATCTGTAGCTCAAGTGAATGATGCTGAATAAAAAATTGAGCGGGTCCCTCGGCCGCCTTCCAAGAGTTCTGCTCTTGCGCTTGTATGGGGAACCGCTGCCCGTGACACGCGACGATCCCACCTTTGTCTGGGACTGCTGAGCGATGCGCTGGCCGCAGGGACGGATCGCGCGCGGATCGATCGTCACTCTTGCAATCCGGCTGTCGGCGCTTGGGTTCGGCTTTCTGCAGACGCTGATCCTTGCCCGCCTCCTCGGCCCGGAAAGCTACGGCCAAGTGGTCGCCGTGGTCTCCGCCGCGACGATGGCCGCCTGGATTGGGGTGCTGGGCCTAAACGGCCTTGCGGTGCGCGAGATCGCCCGCTTCCGTCTGCGCGGCGACGCGACGGCGGAGCGGGGGTATCTGCGGTTTTCGGTGATCGCGGTCACCCTAGGCGGTTGTCTCGCGGGGATCGTGGCGTACGCGCTCGCCGCGCCGTCGCTTCCGGGCATCGCGCGCTGGATCTTCGTGCTCGCGCCCGTGATCGCACTCATCCTCCTGTTCCGGGGCGCAGCCCTCGGGCGGGGCGACGTGATCCGGTCGCAGGCCCCGCTCGACGCATTGCGCCCCGCGCTCTACCTCACCGCTGTGGTAATCGCGGCCCTCGCGATCGGTATGACCGCGGAAACCGCCGTCGTGCTGAACACCGCCGCCTTTGTGTTCACTATGGTCACAGCAGTGCGCCTCGGGCGGCCGCCGAGGGCAGAGCGGCGCGCTACCGTTCCCTCTGGCACAGGCCTCCTGAGAGACGCCCTGCCGTTCTTTCTCGCCGGCCTATTCGCCAGCCTTCAGTCCGAGATGATGATACTGATGCTCACGGTCCTGTCCACGCCGGACCAGACCGGCTTGTTTCAGGTCGCGTTCCGGCTCAGCACCCTGCTTCTGGTCGTGCGGCAGGCTATCGACGTACCGCTCTCGCCCCGCTTTGCCGCGATCTGGGAAGGAGGGGGGCGAGACGAGCTGGAGCGTTTGGCCTGCCTCTCCGCGGCTGCCTCCACCACCGCCGCGCTGCTGATCTGGCTTGGCTTCTTCGTGCTCGCCGGGCCGCTCACTGGCCTGTTCGGGTCCGAGTTCGTCGCGGCGCGGGGCAGCCTCGTCCTCCTGGCTGCCGCACAGGCGCTCTTCGTCGCCGCAGGTCCCTTGCCCGTCCTCCTCAATATGGCCGACCGGCCCGGCACCGTGACAGCGGCACTCGGGGCGGCGCAGGTCGTGCAACTCCTCCTCGGCCTCCTTCTGATCCCGCATCTCGGTGCTTTCGGCGCGGCGGTCGCCATGTCAGCCGCCGTGGTCACCTGGACCTTCGGCATGTGGATCGCCACCCGCCGCAGCCTCGGCCTCCGGGTCTCGCCGCTCCGCGGCATCGCGATCTACATGCGGCGGGGGCTCAGGTAAGGGACGATGACCGGCGCATCGACGCCTCGGCCAGCTCGAACGCGACCCGCGCCATCTCCTCATCGGAGAACGCCTCTACCGCCCACTCTCTCGCCGTGGTTCCCATCTGCGCCAGCCGGGCCGGGTCGGTCCGCAGGGCTTCGCGCATCGCCTCCGCGAGCGCCGCGGCGTCCTTCGCGGCACAAATCCAGCCAGTCCTCCCCGGCAAGACCGCATCGCGGCACCCCGGCACATCGCTGGCTATGGTGGGACGGCCTGCGGCGGCTGCCTCCAGGATAACCTTGGGCATACCCTCTCCGCCGTGAGACGGCATCACAAGCGTAGTCGCGCTGGCAATCCATGGCCGAACATCCTCTTGCCGGCCGACGAACTCGACGACTTCCTGCTGCCGCCAGCCATTGAGGACATCGTGGCCCACCGCGCAGCTGTTCGCGTGCTGGGCGTCTCCCACCACGACGAACCGGGCGGATGGAAAATCCCGACGAACCATCGCTGCGGCTTCGACGAACTCACGGATTCCCTTGTCCTCCTGCAGCCGTCCGACGAAAAGAAAGCATGGCTCCCCGTGTCCCGGCTCCCCCTCGGGCGTGAAGTGGGCAAGGTCCACGCCGGAGCCCATCACCTGGCGTACCTGCACCCGCGGCGAGAGCCCATTTTGCCGGAGAAAATCCAGATCCGAGGAGTTCTGGACGATCAGCGCCGCGCCGCCGGAACACGCGAAGGTGTAGAGTCGGGCAAGCGCCGACGCGAAGATCCCCGGCCTCGAAATCCTCATGCCTAGACCGGACACCACGTTCGCGTAGGGAATGGACTGCGCCCGGCAGGACAGGCCGCCATAGATATTCGCCTTAATGCCGTGATTCAGCACGAAGTCTGGCCTCTCCCTGCGTAGTGCACCATGCAACCTGCAGAGCGACCCGGCTTCTTCGACAATTGCCGCTCCATCAAGCGAGACGCGCCACGGAATGTGATTGGCACCCGATAGCGCGGCCAGCCTCTCCGTCCAGGCGTCTTCGGGCGCGAGGAGGCAGACCCGCCATTCGCGTTCGGTGAAATACCGGATCACGTTCCGCCTGAAATTCCACAGATACCAGGACGTGCCGGCGCAGAACGCTATTTTTGGTGCGTCTCGCTTCAATTGCGCACGCCTCTGTGAAACCCAGGCATATCGCGTGGACGAAGCCTCGTGTCGGACCGCGTGCCGAGGAAGTAGGTCGCGCTGGCTGCATCCCTGGCATGGGCACTGTCGGCGAGCCGGTCGAACAACCTGAGCCAGAAGAAAGGCGCGGCGATCCGCGACCCAAGTCGCCTGTTGCCGAAGGCGGCGCCCAGAGCATAGCGGAGAATCTGGAACAGCACCGTTCCCGGTCCGCGAACCACTCCACAGTCGATCAGGTCGAACTTTCGAAACAGCCGCCTGTGGCCGCTTTCGGTGAATCTCGTGAAATCGTAGCCAGCTTCGTGGACCGGCTGAAGGAACGGGGTCTCCGCATAGACGATCCCACCCGGCTTGAGAACCCGCCATATCTCGTCCGCTACAGTCGCCGGAGTCAGCACGTGTTCAAGCACAGCCTGAATCCAGACCGCGTCCACACTGTTGTCCCGAAGGGGGATGGCATGCGCATCGGCGACGAAATCCGTGTTCGCCGACGAATAGATATCGAATGCAATAATCCGCACACCGTCGGCGGCATAAAGATCGCTCGCACCGACATTGATCGAACCGCCACAGACGATGAGAACGACGCTCTCCTCGCCCTTGACGCGAATGCGTTCGAGCAGAAGCGCCGCGTTCTTCGTGGCGACCTCGTTCTCGCCCAGCAAAATCCGCTTCACGAAGGATTTCCTTTCGGGGCGGTCCTCGATGACGCTCGCTGCCTCCCTCGTAACCGTTTCGCTTCTGTCGAGGATACTTTCTTCGAAGTCGACCAGAACAAGCTGTCCGTTGACGACCGGATATTCGATTGCCTGTCCGTCAGCGGCTTCCGACGTACAGCGGCGCTTTCCGTCCCAAACCAGCGTCTTGCCGGTTGTGGGGCATTGCAGCAGCGGCATGATATCCGCGATGGTCTGACCGCTGTGCTTCGATATACTCATCGTCCGCCCACTCTCACGCCCCGTGCCGGTCGAGCGCGTCGACCACCGCCTCGCCCCAGTCCGGGCAGGCGGCGACATAGCGGTCGCGGGCCGCCTCGGTCTCGTGTTTCGGCACGGCGAGCATCCGGTCGATGGCAGGCAGGAGCGTCCCCGCCTCCGCCCCCTCGAGGTTCCGGATCAGCCCTGCCGCCTCCAGCTCGCGCGTGTAGCCAGGGAAATCACGACCGGCATAGATCGCGGGGACGCCGAGGACCGCCGCCTCGCTCGCCATCGTCGCGCTCTCGCCCACAAGCATTCGGCAATATGCGAGGAGGTGATGCACCGAGTTCTTCGGTCCCCGATAGGCATACATCCGGAGGTCATCCGGCAGCGGCGTCTCGCTGGACAGATGCACTGCACCCGCCTCCGAAAGGCGCGCGACTACGCTGCTCAACAGATCGGCAGGCCAGCCTGCTTTGCCCAAGTCGTGGTTGGCACGCCAGGCCACGACACGGACGAAGAAATTCTCCCGCTCGGGGTCGAGCCCCGCCGCAAGTGCCGTGGCGCGGTCGGCCCGGAAGGCGGAGGGATGGAGGAAGGACAGCTCCTTCACCCCCGGCAGCCGGGTGGTCCGCCCCCCAGGCGTGGCCCCGCCATAGGCCTTGGGAACGTAGAGATGGGTAATGAACGGCCAGGTCAAGCGGGTCTGGAGCGTCGCGTTCTCAGAATCGTAGAAGCTGACCGCCGGGATACCCGCAGCGCGGCCCGCATGCGAGATCGCGACACCGCCGAAACCAACCATGACGTCTGGGCGAAACGCCCGCGCGGCGCGGTAGACCGCGAGGTCACGACGCGCGAGCTCTGCGGCAAGATTCATCACCCCGGTCGCGGCGGCCGAGACCGGTCGGTGCGAGATTCGGAACTCGTCCAGCAGATCGCAGGCGATGTCTTTGCGGCGGGACAGGACCAGGATCTCGTCGCCTCGGGCCCGCAACGCCTCCATCGGTCTCTTGAAAAACAGCACGTCGGCGGGATGGACGATTTCGAAGAGTGCGCGCATGCATGCTCCCAGGTCGGATCGGTCCCTGCGATACAGACTTTCACCGGCACTGCAAGGGGAAAGTCACGGCCTGAACTGATGCGGTGGATGCCCCCACCCGCGGCATCGAGTGTGCCAGAAAGGCTCTGGGGAACCACGCCGATGCGGCGGGCGCGTATCCGTCGGGCCGCAAGACCTACATCGTGCAGTACCGCGTCGGACGCCGCACCCGCCGCACCACCATCGGGCGGCATGGCGTTCTGACCGCCGAGGCAGCGCGCAAGGAGGCCCGGCGGCTTCTGGGCAGCGTGGCCTGCGGCGACGACCCTTCCGCCGAGAAACAGGCCAGACGCCGGGCGCCGACCGTTGCCGGGCTCTGCGACCGCTTTCTGGAGGAATATGTCGATCTGCATTGCAAGCCCGCCACCGCGCGCGACTATCGCAGCATCATTCGCCGCTTCATCCGGCCCCGCCTCGGGCCGACGGGCATCACGGACGTGACCCGCGCCGATGTGGTGGCCTTCCATCACGCGCTGCGCGACACGCCCTATCAGGCCAACCGGGCGGCGGCGATGCTCTCCTGACCAGCCCCACCTGAGTGGTCCGGTTTGAGTGTTAGTGCATGATCGGCCTCTGGTCCATTGGCAGGATGGTTTCCGGGGCCGGTGGGCGGTAGCCCAAGGCACTGTGGGGTCGTCTGGTGTTG
>NZ_QEYE01000040.1 GCF_003122205.1 Maritimibacter sp. 55A14 | reverse complement strand
ATCATGTTCGGTAGGCTCAAAGACTGGCGACGGGTCGCAACCCGATATGACCGATGCCCGAAGGTATTCCTCTCCGCCATCGCACTCGCCGCAACCGTCATCTATTGGCTATGAGTCCTGACCCTAAGCTGACAATGGCTCGTTTGTTGGTACTGTCGGCGCTCTGAAAGGTCTTTCTCCTTACAGAACAATATTTTGTGCCCTCTCGTCAGTGGGGCGCGCCGGGAAGGAAGACCAGACGCGATTCTTCTGACAGTGCCCCCCACGAGTGCTGGGACATGAACGATGCCCATGCGAAGTCTTTGCTGCACTGGGAAACTCAAATTCAGAAATCGAAAAGGTCGCCGAGGAACGACTCCCGCTTCTTCTTGTGCGGACGCGACCCATGATCGTCACGCGAATACGTGGGTTCAGGCGCAGAAGGCGCCGCTCTCTCGACGATTTTGTCGAGTTCTCCGCGGTCGAGCCAGACACCCCGGCATTTCGGGCAATAATCGATCTCGACGCCACTGCGCTCGGCGGTCACGAGCGTTTCTCCATCCACGGGGCACTGCATGCGGTCCACCTCTCCTGATCAGTCCGGTCTTTCTTTCGAGCGGATATATAAGCACTTGCTTGTGAATCAGCTTTGAAGATTGGCCCCTTTCTGAAAGGTAACAAGTGCCTGTCTTTGCTTGCAAATTCGCAACGCAGTTGGGGTCATCATCGGTGCCGACCATGACCCCACCCAATTTCCAATTCATGCAATAAATCAAGGCGTTATGCACTCTTAGCGTGGGGTCAACCTACGGCGCTGAATCACACGCAAGCCAAGTTCCTTTGACAACGCCCCTTTGACAACACCGTCACTGAATTTTACCCACCCTGCCCCGTTCAAGCACCTCAACTTGACACCGCCCTGCGCGCCTTTGCAACGGCGATCAGGACTGAGCCTCGGCCTCGCGTTCTGCCTCGGCCTGTTCGGCCGCCCATGCGCCCGCCGCTTCCACCGCCACGGCAGAGGCGGTGGGCAGCACGCCCAGGTAGCTTTCGGTCTCGTCCACCGGAGCGGTCGAACGTTGCGTCATCCGGTAGAGCGCATAGAGCGCGATGGCCCCGAAGGTCGCGCCAAGCACCAGCCAGAAGGCGAACGGGCCAAGCCCCTGCATCGCCCAGCCGGTGATCAGCGGCCCCGCGATGGCGCCCAGCCCGAAGGTGAAGACGAGCCCCCCGGAAGCAGCTGGCATGTCCTCGGCCGAAAGAAAATCGTTGGTGTAGGCCAGAAACAGGGCATAAAGCGGCGTTGTCACCCCGCCGGCGAAGAAGGCGGCCGCCATCAAGGTCCACAGGCTGCCGCCGGTGATCCACCCCAACGCACAGGATGCCGCGCCGAGAGAGGCCGCCCCGAAGATCAGCTTGCGCCGGTCCAGCCGGTCCGAAAGCCAGCCAATGGGATATTGCAGCACCAATGCCCCGGCAAACAGCATCGCGACGAACAGCGCGATCTGTGCCGCCGTCAGCCCGATCTGGGTGCCGAACACAGCGCCCATGCCTGATTGTGTCGCGTAGACGTTGCCCAAAAGGAATATTCCCACAGTGCCGAGCGGAGAACCCGCGAATAGGTCGCGCAAAGACATAGGGCGTGCGACCTCGGCTGCCGGGATCGGGGCGACGGACAGAAGGATTGGCGTAAGCGAAACCGATACAAGGATAGAGGCGCCGATGAAAAGCACGGCACTCCCCGCATCGCCCAGCGTCAGTAGCCCCTGCGCTCCGATGATACCAAGCGTCTGTGCAATCATGTAGGCCGATAGCACCTTGCCGCGCGTCTCGTTGGTGGCGGCGTGGTTAAGCCAACTCTCGGCGGTCACATAAACGCCTGACATGCAGAAGCCCACGAGCAGCCGCAGCACAGTCCAGGCCCAGGGTTCGGCTAACAGCGGAAAGGCAATCAGCCCAGCCGACATGAAGCTGCCCAGCGCCGCGAAAACACGTACATGACCAACCCGCCGGATCAGCAACGGGGTAAGACGCGCGCCCGAAAGGAAGCCCACGAAATAGCCCGAGGTGACGATGGCCAATTCCGCGGCCGAGAACCCCTCGATCCCGCCGCGCAGGCCGATAAGGGTGAAATGCATGCCATTGCCCAGCATGATGAACACGATGCCGAGCAGAAGGGCCCAGACCCCGGACAACACTTGAAACATGAAACGTCCTTTCGCGTACTAGGGTCTTCCTGTGCTTCCCGCAGCTTTGCACGGGCCAGCAAGCACTCCCATCGCTGCAGCGCCACATGGACAATCGGTTGCGACCGTGTGTCAACGACGGCGTGACTTCTGACCATTTCGGGCCACGCCGCAAAGTCGAATTCAGTCTCCCCTGACACCGGACCTGGCGCGATCGCGCAGTTCGTTCTTTCTGACCTTGCCGGTCGTCGCCTTGGGCAATTCGCAGAAGATTATTCTCTTGGGGCGCTGGAACCCTGCGAGACGGGCATGGGCGTGCGCCAGGAGTTCCTCTTCGGTGACAGTCGCGCCGCCCGCCAGTTCAACAAATGCGCAGGGCACTTCACCCCATTTCTCGTCCGGAAGGGCCACCACAGCGGCCATGCTGACGGCGGGGTGCGAGTAGATCGCCTTTTCCACCTCGATGGACGAGATGTTCTCGCCGCCTGAGATGATGATGTCCTTGGCGCGGTCGCGGATCTCGACATAGCCATCGGGATGGTGCACCGCGATGCCGCGGGACCAGAACCAGCCGTCCTTGAACGACTTTGCGGTTTCCTCCGGTTGCTTGAGGTAGCCTTTCATCACGATATTGCCGCGAATGAAAATCTCGCCGAAGGTTTCACCGTCCCAAGGCACCGGCCGGCCAGTTACGGGATCGAGGACCAACACGTCTTCCTGCAACTCATAGGCGACGCCCTGGCAGGCCTTGAGACGTGCACGCTCTTCCAGCGACAGACCCTGCCAGGCGGTTTTCTCGGCGGACACCACAGCCGGGCCGTAGACTTCGGTCAGACCGTACACATGGGTGACAGATATGCCCATCGCCTCCATCCCGGCGATCACCGTGGCGGGCGGCGGTGCGGCGACGGTCATCATCTTGATCTTCTGCGGGAACTCGCGCCTGTCTTCGGGCGCCGCGCCCGAGATCATCGACATGATGATCGGTGCACCGCAGAGATGCGTGACGCCGCGTTCTGCGAAGGCTTCATATATCGCGTCGGCTCTTGGCGCACGCAGGAATACGTGGCACCCCGCCAACAGCGTGATAGGCCAGAGAAAGCACCGGCCATTGCAGTGATAGAGCGGAAGCGTCCACAGGTAGACAGCGTGGCCCTGATCGCGCCCAGCATCGGCACCGCCAGCGCGCACTCGAGCGCTTCGGGGATGTTGGGCGCGATCAGGGCCATCGTGTCGCCCTTGCCGACCCCACGTTTCGCCAGAGCGGAGGCCAGCCGCTTGCAGCGCTCGGCCACCTCGCCCCAGGTGCGCCTGATTGACCCGTGTATCTGCGCGGGCAGTTCGGGATGCACCCTCTCGACTCGCTTGAGGATTAAAACTGGGGATAGCGCCGTGTGATTGGCGGCGCAGCGCGCCAGTTCCGGTCCACCGTAGATCATTTACCGGTCCAATCGGGCATGGGTTCCTTGCGCGTGAAGGCGCCGATTCCGGCCTCGGCGTCGCGGGCCATCATATTTTCGGCCATCACGCGGCCGGCGAAGGCATAGGCATCTTCCAGTGGCATCTCCGCCTGCTCGTAGAAGGCGCGCTTGCCGATTTTGACGGCGGCGGGCGATTTGCCGGCAATGATGCGGGCCATTTCTATCGACGCGCTCTCCAGTGCCTCGCGTTGGACCACGCGGTTCACGAGTCCCATCTCGGCAACGCGGGCCGCGGGCAGGAACTCACCGAGAAGCAGCATCTCCATCGCCAGCTTGCGCGAGACATTGCGGCTGAGCGCAACCATTGGTGTCGAGCAGAAGAGGCCGATACTCACCCCCGAGGTAGCGAAGCGCGCATCTTCGGACGCCACCGCCAGATCGCAGGAGGCGACAAGCTGGCATCCGGCGGCGGTCGCGATCCCCTTCACCTCGGCGATCACCGGCTGCGGCAGGCGCACCACGCGGAGCATCATGGCAGAGCAGGTTGCGAAAAGGTTCTGAAAATACTGGAATCCACCGTCAGCATCTGCTCGACGTTCGGTCATTTCCTTGAGGTTATGGCCGGCACAGAAATGGTCGCCTGCGCTGCGCAGAATCACAACCTTGACCGAATGATCTTCGGCGATCTCGTCAAATGTGTCTGTCAGCGCCGCCAGCATGGCTTCGGAGAGAGCATTTATCGACCTTGACGCATTCAGGGTTAGTATCGCGACACCGTCGTCATCGGTGCGCTTAACGAGATCGGATGGGTATGTTTCGCTTTCATAAGCCATTTACGGGAACCTTCAGCATGGGCGCGCCGCTGACGTCGCGCGGGATTTCGCCTGCCCGCATGTTTACCTGCAGGGACGGGATGATCAGTTTCGGCATTGACAGCTGAGCGTCTCGCTCTGATCGGAACCGGACAAATTCCTCGCGCGTCTTGCCGCCACCGACGTGGATGTTCTCGGCCCGTTGCTGTCCAATCGTCGTCTCCCACGCGATCGCGCGGCCACCAGGGCCGTAATCGTGGCAGATGAAGAGCCGCATTTCCTCCGGGAGGGTCAGCAACTTCTGGATGGAATCATATAGCTCACCGGCATCCCCGCCCGGAAAATCGGCGCGGGCCGAACCGCCATCGGGCATAAACAGCGTATCGCCCGCAAAGGCCGCATTGCCGATCACATGCACCATGCAGGCCGGTGTGTGACCCGGCGTCGCGATAGCGAATCCACTCATCCCGCCTATGGAATAGGTGTCGCCATCCTCGAACAACGCATCAAATTGCGATCCATCGCGCTGGAACTCGGTGCCTTCGTTGAAGACCTTTCCGAAAGTTTCCTGCACCTCGGCTATCCGCGCGCCAACCCCGATCTTGCCGCCCAGTTGCTGCTGCAGATAGGGTGCGGCCGACAGATGATCCGCATGAACATGGGTCTCGATGATCCATTCCAGGACTAGGCCGCGCTTGCGGATCGCCTCTATCAACCGATCGGCATTGGAATATGTGATCCGTCCCGCCGCATAGTCGATGTCCAGGACACTGTCGAAGATCGCGCAGGCGTCCGATGCAGGATCATTGACGATATAGGAAATCGTGTTGCTGGCCGGGTCGAAGAACCCTTCGACCCGCGGCTCGACGGACATATCCAATGCTGGAAACCCCATGTCGTCCCCCTAGGCCCTGGTCAGCGTTCCGCCGGCCTTCTTCCAAGCGGCCACACCGCCGGACAGATTCACCACCGGTTTTAGCCCCATGTCCAGTGCCACCTGGGCCGCCAGCGCCGACCGCCCCCCGGAGGCGCAGTAGAACACGTAGGTCTTGTCCTCGTTGAACTCCGGCTTGTGCGCGGAGCTTTCAGGGTCGATGTGGAACTCCATCATGCCGCGCGAAGAGGCCACGGCACCGGGGATCATCCCGGTCTTCGCCTGTTCGGTTCCGTCCCTGAGATCGACGAATACGTAATCGGGCGAGTGCACCACCTGCATTGCTTCTTCTACGCTGATGGCCGGAACGGCCGCCAAGGCCGCCTTGACGATCTCCTTGGAGCCTTTGGTGATAGTCTGGGCCATGTTCGGTTTCCTGTTTCGGGCTGCGACGAACCCCGTAGGCACAGCGTTCAGAGGCCAATCCGCCGTCCCACCGCTGCCGCGGGCGGGGGGCACATGTTATTCGGCGACGGGTCCGCTCATATCGCCAGATCGAGCCGCGGCTTCCAGAACGGGCGGAACAACTCGATCTTGGGGCAGCGGTTCATCACCACCTTCAGGCCGGCCTCCTCGGCCAGCTTCGCAGCGCGGTCGTCGTAAACGCCGATCTGCCCCCAGAGCACTTTGGCGCCGATGCCGATGGCCTGCTGAGCAATGGCGTATAGCTCTTCCTTGGGCCGGAAGACCTCGACCATATCGACCGGGCGGTCGATCTCCTCGAGCGAACGGTAGACCGGGATGCCGCGAATCTCTTTAAGTTTCGGGTTCGGGTTGACCGGGACCATATCGTAGCCGGTTTCGTGCAGCACCCGCAGTACGCCGTAGCTGAATTTGGTCTTGTCGCCACTGGCGCCGATCATGGCGATGGTTTTGACCGACCGCAGAATGTCCGCGAGGTAATCCTGCGAATAATCGTACAGACGATCGATGTCGGCTTCGGGCATTTACGCCTCCTTACGCGTTGCGATATCCGCTTTCAGCTCGTGCGGCTCCAGCGGATCGAGAAAGGGGTTGCGGTAAAGCTTGTCATGGCTCTCAACGCCGATCTCCAGCGTGCAATCCGTCACCGGCCGGGCGACGCAGAGGATGACATAGCCATTACTGACCTGGCGATTGTTCAGCGCCACTTGCCGGCGCTGATCAATCTCGCCCGCGGTCAGCTTGGCTGCACACGTGATGCAGCCGCCGTACTTGCAGCCATAGGGCAGATCGACCCCCTGCGCGCGCAGCGTGTCGAGCAGCGGGCGGCGGGAATCGACCTGATACGTCGCGCCCCCCCGGTTTGAGATCGTTATGGTACGGGTCCCGGTCACAGCCAGATATCGCTCGTGCAATCGCCGCCAGGATAGCGGGTCTCGTGGCATCGGGAGGGCCCGTTCGGCTCCTTGCCAAAATCAACAATGAACTCCTCGTTGATCTTCATGCCGCCGTTTTCGACGTCGCAATCGATCATGACCATCACGCCGCCCTGTGTGCGGATATCAGGGTAGAACTGGTTGTCCCAGGTCGAGAACAGCGAGGTCGTGACGTAGAGCCGCTTGCCGTCGAGGCTGAGCTGGAACATCTGCGGTCCGCCCGCGACCTTGACGCCGTTGACCTCTGGCGCCCGGCCCAGGAGCCCACCCATCCAGACCTGCCCGGTGAGTTTCGGGTTATGCGGATCGGTGATGTCGTACTGGCGCATGTCGCCGTGCAGCCAGTTGTTGAGGTAAAGATACTTGTCGTCCATCGACACGAGGATCGCCGACATCACGCCTGGCACCGGAATCGGCCATGCGGGATGCGGTTCGTTTTCCACGTCGATGACCTTTTCCCATTCCCATGTGCCCTCATCGGACTTCCAGAAATGGATGACATTGGTGGAAAGCGCCGCGCCACAAAAGCCGTGCGTGCTGTCGGGGTCGTGCAGGAACTTGACCTCCAACGGGATAAGCCCGTCCTCGCCCAGATACATGCTATCGATGGGCGTACGCTTTTCGAAATCCCAGATGTGCAGGCGACGGCCATACTTCAGGTGGCCCACTTCTTCGAGGTCAAAGCCCGGCATGAAGGTGTTGGGCGCGGCCCATTCCGAAGAGATCATCACGTTGTGGCGTGGCTGATACCAGAAATCATAGCCAAACGGGATATCGCCCATCGAGTTTTCCCAGCGGCCGACAATATCGAAATCCTTGTTGAGATGCAGATAGCCGCCCGGCGCCTCGCCCCTGGCGTCGCCGAGAAACGAGATGATGATCTCGGACCCCAGGCAATGCACCGTGTGCGGGCCGCTCAGGTTTGTCCTGGCCTTGATCTCGGCGCCGTCGATCACCTTGTGCAGACGCGGCGCACGCGGGTCAGTCGCGGTGTCGATGACATGGATGTTGTTCGACCGGACGCCGGGGACCAGCAGGTATTTGCGAGACATCGAGCTGTCGTCATGGCACGACGAACAGGCGTTCCAGCCCATGTGATGCAACTCGTCGCCAATACCCGGCATCTCCAGCCGGTGGATTACCTGGGAATAGGTAGGGCTGGCGGGATCGGCGTCCACGGTCGCCAGGTAATCGGGCTTTTGGATCCCCGTCCCGGTGTAGATCGCGATCGTATAAAGCAGCTTCTCCCGAGGCGCGTTGATCGCCTCCTGCGGGCTCGCATAGCCCGGTCCGCAGCATGCTCCATCCATTATCGAGCCCCCTCTTGATTCCTCAGTTTCTATCATATATCGAAAATGCAACTATCAGGATATAAGAAAATGCACCTTGAACGATTGGCGTTGATCCTTGAGATCGTTGGACAGAAGGACGAGGCCACAGTGGCCGATATCTGTGCCCACTCTGATCTTCCGAAGCCTTCCGCCTATCGGCTTGTTCAGGATCTGGTCGCCGCAGGCCTATTGGAACCCGTAGCCAAGGGCCGATTCGTCATCGGCACCCGACTGAAGCGAATCATGCAAAGCGACCAATCCGATCGCGTCCTGCTTGAGTTCGTAGCACCGGCCCTGAAACGCGCGGCGGCCGAGTATGGGGCGGCCTTTTTCCTGTCACGACTGCGGGGACGGGCGGTCGAGATCATTCACGTGGAACCCCCTGACAACGGCGTATCCTACCTTCATCCCGGGCTTGGCAAACGCCCGCTTCATGCCTGTTCCTGTTCCAAGGCCGTCGCCGCGTTTTCGCCCGAGTTGCGCTTGACCCAGGATCTGGAGGGCCGTCTCAAGGGCTATACCGAGTTCACTCTCACGCGGATCGTGGATTTGGAGGAGGAACTCAAAGCCATCCGTAAGCGCGGATACGCGGAATGCGTCGAAGAGATCGAACGCGGCATGTGCTCGGTCGCGGCGCCGCTGGGCAAAACGGGACCGGGTGCGACCATGTCGATCGGCACCACCGGCTCGACGCGGGTGTTCACGCCGGCATTCCGCGAAACGACCGGAAAGATGCTCACACATCTCGCATGCGATCTATCAGCCAGCCTAGGCTGGCCGGAACCGGCGGTGGCCTGGAAGTCGGGGTAGCTGTTCGGTCCCTTCTCTTCGAGGCGAAACTTTCCAGGACGTCACCTTCATAATCAAAAGCCCGCCGCAGATAGTGCCTCTCCTCATTGATCTTCACGAACATCTCGTCCAGGTGCCACCAGAATCGGATCGCCTCGTGCCTCCCGTCGGTCCCGCGCTCGTCAGCGGTTCCTCGCCGTTCCGAAGCGATAGTGGGGACCGCCTGATCTTCCCCCACTAAAGTGGTCCGCCGTAATGTTTAGGAAAACGGAGGACCGGAATGGCTACGAAGCGGCACAAGCCTGAGGAGATTGTCACGAAACTGAGGCAGGTTGAGGTGCTTGTCGG
>NZ_QEYE01000004.1 GCF_003122205.1 Maritimibacter sp. 55A14 | reverse complement strand
AAACGCCGCAACCGTATCGAGATCATGTTCGGTAGGCTCAAAGACTGGCGACGGGTCGCAACCCGATATGACCGATGCCCGAAGGTATTCCTCTCCGCCATCGCACTCGCCGCAACCGTCATCTATTGGCTATGAGTCCTGACCCTAGGGCTGGATCCATATGAGGGGGTCAGCCAGACAACCTGCGATCCGATCCATCACATTCCGGGATTGAACATCCAGGCCCGTCCCCGTCATAAGCTGTCCAGCCACTTTAAAAGTTCGCGTTGGATGGCCGGCCCGCGCCGAAGCTTTCGCTTGGGACAAGCTTGCGGACACCAGGCCGAATGTCGGTAATTTTGCAGGTTCCGGCCATTAGATATTGCCGCAGCGTCCGTCGAAATCGGCTCCAGCCGGACCTTCGCCGCACGATGGACGTGGGTCAGTTTAACCTGAACGGAGAAGAAACGCCGCCACCAGGAAGGCTGGTGCCAGATCGGGATATCTGCCCCGGCAAACCGAAATTGGCTGATACTGGTCGGAGTGAGAGGATTCGAACCTCCGGCCCCTGCCTCCCGAAGACAGTGCTCTACCAGGCTGAGCTACACTCCGACCGTGGCGTGCCGATTATAGGAGGACGGGCCGCTTTGCAAGGGCTCTGTTGGACGTGAGGGCGGTATTGACGGGCGTCGCCGCCAAGCCGCAGCGCCGGGGCAGGAACCGCGCCCCGCCCCCGGTCACAGCCCCGCGTCGAGCGCGCCCAGAATCGCATCGCCCATTTCGCTGGTGGAGACCGGCGTCACGCCCTCCTCGCCCAGCAGATCGGCGGTGCGCAGGCCGTCGGCCAGCACCTTCTCCACCGCGGCTTCCAGCCGGCCGGCCTCGTCGCCCAGGTCGAAGCTGTAGCGCAGCGCCATCGCGAAGCTCAGGATGCAGGCGATCGGGTTGGCCTTGCCCTGCCCGGCGATGTCCGGGGCGGAGCCGTGCACCGGCTCGTAAAGCGCCTTGGGCCGGCCATTGGCCATCGGCGCGCCGAGCGAGGCCGAGGGCAGCATCCCGAGCGAGCCCGTCAGCATCGCGGCGGCATCCGACAAGAGATCGCCGAAGAGGTTGTCGGTCACGATCACGTCGAACTGCTTGGGCCAGCGGCAGAGCTGCATCGCCCCGGCATCGGCATACATGTGGCTGAGTTCGACATCCGGATAGTCGCGGTCATGCACCTCCTGCACCACCTCGCGCCACAGGATCCCCGATTCCATCACATTGGCCTTCTCCATCGAGCAGACCTTGTTCGACCGCTTGCGGGCCAGCTCGAAGGCCGATTTGGCGACGCGGGCGATCTCGGACTCGGTGTAACGCTGGGTGTTGATCCCCACCCGCTCATTGCCCTCGGTGATGATCCCGCGGGGCTCGCCAAAGTAGATGCCCGACGTCAGTTCCCGCACGATCACGATATCGAGCCCGGCAACCACCTCGCGCTTCAGCGACGAGAAATCGGCCAGCGCGTCGAAACACTGCGCAGGCCGCAGATTGGCGAACAGGTCCATCTCCTTGCGCAGCCGCAGGAGCCCGCGTTCTGGCTTTACGCTGAAATCCAGCTTGTCGTATTTCGGCCCGCCCACGGCCCCCAGCAGCACCGCATCCACGGCCTGCGCCTTCTCCATCGTGGCGTCGGTCAGCGGCGTTCCATGCGCATCATAAGCCGCGCCGCCCACGAGATCCTCGCTGACATCGAAGCCGATGCCGCGCCGGGCGCCGAACCAGTCGATGACCTTGCGGACTTCAGCCATGACCTCGGGGCCGATACCGTCGCCCGCCAGGATCAAGATCGAGTGATTGGCCATGCGGGCCTCCTTGTTCTGTGGATGGCATGGCCCTATCTCGGACCTGTGACGCGGTCAAGAACCGCAAGCGATGTACATCCGACGCGCCGGGCCTTTCCCGGCGCTTTCGGTTTTGGAAAGACGGAGGAAATCATGCCCACACCCGGCCAGAAAACACCCGAGTTGAAACTGGAAACCGTCGCCCACGGCACGTTCGACCTGTCCGATCCGGGCACCGAGAACGGCACGCTCCTGGTCTTCTACCGCGGCCTTCACTGCCCGGTCTGCGCCGGCCAGTTGAAGGAACTGGAAGCCGCGGCCGAGGATTTCGCAGCGCGCGGCCTGCGGATCGTCGCAGCCACTGCCGACCCGGCGGACCGCGCCACCGAAATGGCCAGGAAGACCGGGCTGGACAAGGTCGCCATCGCGCATTCATTGTCGCTTCAGGCCGCGCGCGACGACTGGGGGCTCTACATCTCCGCCGCCCGCGAAGGCAGCAGCGAACCCGCACTCTTCCACGAGCCGGGGCTCTTCTTCGTCAATGCGGACCGCGAGTTGCAATTCGGCTCGGTCCAGACCATGCCCTTCGCACGGCCCAAGGCCGCCGACGTGCTGGCCGCGATCACCTTCATGCAGGACAAGGGCTATCCGCCGCGCGGCACCTATACGGGCGATCTGGGCGCCAAGGCCGCCTGAACCACGCCACCCGTCCCGGATGTCACGCCGGGGCGGGCACTCCGCCGATCGCGCGCGGCAACCCCTCGGCCAGCGCGTCCCAGACCCGGCGGATGCGCGGGCTCTGGCGCAGCGCATCATGGGCCGCCAGCCAGACCGGCAGTTCGGCCACCGGCAGATCCGGCAGCAGTTGCACCAGGTCCGGGTCGGCCAGCCCCGGCCGCAGCGGCGCCACGCCGATCCCGCATCCCGCCCGCAGCAGCGCCCAATAGGTCACCTGATCGTCGCACCGCGTCCGGAAGAAGGAACGGTCCACCTCCACCCCCATGCTGCGCATGCCGCGGATGATGAGTTGCGACCGGTCGTAGCCGATCCAGTCATGGACGCGCAGCGCCTCGATGCTCTGCGGCTCGCCTGCCCGCGCGATATAGGCCTTCGAGGCGAAAAGCCCGATCGGCACCGTTCCCAGATGCCGCGCCACAAGGTCGAGCTGTTCTGGCCGGTACATGCGCACCGCGATATCGGCCTCCCGGAACAGCAGGTTCTCGCTGGCGTTGCTGGGGTGAAGTTCCAGCTCGATCTCCGGCTCTTGTGCCCGAAGCCCGGCAAGGATCGGTGGCAGGAAATGAAAGGACACCACCCCGCTCGCCGTGATCCTGACCGTGCCGCGCGGCGCGCCGCCGTGCCCGGCGGCCGTCATGCCAAGCCGCGCGGCGGCATCCCGCATCCGGCGCGCATCCTCGACCAGCGCGGCCCCGGCCTCGGTCAGCGCCAGCCCGCGCGCATGGCGGCGGAAGAGCGGGCCGCCCAGCACCCGCTCGGCCTCGCGTATCCGGCGCGTCAGCGTGGGCTGGCTGAGCCCCAGATCGCGGGCCGCGGCTGAAAGCGATCCGGCCTCGGCCACGGCAAGGAAAAAGCGGATCAAGGTCCAGTCGGGATCGGATGGGGTATTCATTCCCGAATACCTAACATAGCTGTTTGGCGAGTTACATGCGCATTCGGAATAGCTACCTTCTCGGTACAACGCACGGAGAAGGAATATCGCCATGTCGCCCACTGTTCTCATTCTCGGCGCGAACGGCAGGTTCGGACGCAACGCCGCCGAGGCGTTCTGGAATGCAGGCTGGACCGTCCGGCGCTTCGACCGCGCCCACGACGACCTGAATACCGCCGCCGCCGGGACTGATGTGATCCTGAACGCCTGGAACCCGCCCTATCCGGACTGGGCAGCGCAGGTTCCCGCCCTGACCCGCCGCGTGATCGATGCGGCGCGCACCAGTGGCGCCTCGGTCCTGATGCCCGGCAATGTCTACGTCTTCGGCGCGGACGCTCCGGCGGTCTTCGGCCCGGCCACGCCGCATCGCGCGGCCAACCCGCTGGGCCGGATCCGCATCGGGATGGAAGCAGCCTACCGCGCCTCAGGCGTGCAAACGATCATCCTGCGCGCCGGCGATTTCCTGGATACTGAGCCCAGCGGCAACTGGTTCGACAAGGTTCTGGCCAGCCGCATCGGGCGGGGCGTCTTCCGCTGGCCCGGCGATCCGGACGCGCCGCATGCCTGGGCCTATCTGCCCGACATGGCGCGCGCCGCCGTGGCGCTGGCCGAGAAGCGCGCAGACCTGGCCCGGTTCGAGGATGTCCCCTACCCCGGCTACACGCTCAGCGGAAACGAGATGGCCGCGGCGCTGGCCCGTGCGACCGGCCGCCCGGTGCGCCTGCGCCGCATGTCCTGGCTGCCGCTCCGGCTCGCGCGGCCGTTCTGGCCGATGGCCCGGCACCTGATCGAGATGAGCTACCTCTGGAGCAAGCCGCACCGGATCGACCCGGCGCGGTTCCGCGAATTGCTGCCGGAGTATCGCGCGACCCCGCCGGAAACCGCATTGCGCCGCGCCGTGTCATTCGACATCCACCCAGACCAGCCGGTGGCGAGAACCGTCACCGCCTGACACCAGATTGTGGCCGGGCTCGCCGGGCGCGGGCCAGAAGACGCCCGCACCCCGCACCGCCAGATCGGCTGAGGGCAACACGTAATCCACCCGCAGATGGCCCGGCCCGTCCTCGGCGGGCCAGGCGGCGGTATCGAGCGCCGGGTCGCCGCGATGCCGGGCATTCACGCCCCCTGCGGCGATGGAGGACAGCGCGGCGCCGCGGCTTGCCGGTTGCGGATCGTGCAGCGCGGGATGGCCGAGAAGCCGGATCATCGCCTCTCGTCTTCCATCGCCGTCCTCGGGGTCCATGTTGAAGTCACCCAGCAACACGAAGGGCGTGCGCACGCCCGGCCCGCCATCGGGCGCCCAGCCGTTCAGGAACATCTCCCAGAACCGTATCTCGTCGTGGTTGCGGCGGCCGTTGCGGTCCTCCGGCCCGTCGAAGACCGGCGGTGTAGCATAGATCGTCAGGAGCCGCAGTATGCGCCCGCCGGGCAGGCGCAGCGGTACCTCCCAGTGTGCTGTGGTGGACAGGCGCTGAACGGCCTGCGCCGCCTCGACCATGTCCGTGCCGCCGATCAGCGTTCCGGGCAGGTCGCGCCACGGAAAGGCGCTGAAGTCCCGCACTTCCGTCCCGGCCACCGGAAATCGCGACAGGAGCGCCATGCCCCCTTGCCCACTGAAATACCCGAAACCCTGCGCGTCGCCCGGCCCGCCGCGTCGTCCGTCGCCGTCAAGGTCGAGCCCGGTGGGCCAGCCGGTATTGGGCCGCAGCGCGAAACGGTGCGGATAGGCCGCGCCCCGCGCCGCCAACCGTTCGGCGAAGAGGCCCAGCGCCACGCCATCCAGATCGTAGTCGAACCCGGTGAGAAGCAGCACGTCCGGCGAAACCGTGGCGATGATCTGCAGCACGGTGTCGACATCGGCGGCTCCGCCTTGCGCGATGTCGCGGGCCAGAAGGCCGGGGCCTCGCCGGTCCAGGCCCACGTTGAAAGTGGCAACGCGCAAGGGCTCGGCACAGGCGGCACAGGCCGCGAGTGCCCAGATCAGACAGCCAAGAAGGAGCGTTCTTCCACCGCCTGGCTGCGCTTGCGTTGCAGCATGTCTGCGACGCGCCCCAGCGCGATCCCCCGCATCACAAGGCCGGCCGGAATGAAGGCCCATATCGCCACCGTCCAGATCAGTGTCTGATGGTTCGCCATCGCGTAGCGGTCGAAGACTCCGGCCGCCAGCATCACGAACATCGGTGTCACAAATGGCAGGCTCAGCCCTAACAAAACGTTAACCCGGCCGTCGCGCACCAGGTGCTCGACCACGTCTCCGCCCGCCGTGGGGTCGAAATTCGGCATGTTTGTCCAGACGTTGAAGCTGCGGTTGTTCAGCGGCCAGTTGCAGAGCCGCATGAGGATCGCGAAAACCGCCGTCATCATCAGCGAGATCAGGTAGCTGATACCTGCCGCGGCGCGCAGCAGTTCGACCTGCCCATAGGTCGCCTCCGGAGGCAGCATCAGGCCGATGAGCCGCACCGGGCTGAACTGGAAGTCGATGCCATGCCCGATCAGCGTGCCGATCTGCGTGACTGCCACGCCGGTTGCGGAGGGGGCAGTGATCTGGCGGCACAGCAGCGACAGCAGAACCACGTTGATAAGGAGCGCAACGAAGCGGATGCGGTTGAAGGGCGGGGCGAAACGGAACTCCACCAGGCTGGGAAAGCGCGCGGTGTATTCGATAAAGGTGATCCCCGCGCAGCACAGCGCCACTGCCGCGACGATCTGGTGCGTCTCGGAATGGATGTCCGGCAAGATCAGCGATGGTGTCGCGATCAGCAACATCACCAATGCCGCGCGGAATGCCGCGCCCGTGACTGTCAGGACCACTGCCCCTTACCTCAACCTCGACGGCCCCGGTTCTTTGCCGGTGTCCGTTCTTGTGTCGATCCCGCCGATCGGGTTTGGCGGAATGCCTCAATTTCGACAAAATCCTGCCATTATTGAACAAAGTCCGTCAACCCCCTGACTCTCAAAGAAGAATCCGGCGGGGCAACGGGCGGACAGTGTGTAGCTAATGTGCACCACCCGTCCATGCGAGCTTTCCAGGGGGACAAACCGCCTGCCGGCAGTGGCTCAGGCGCTCCGAAATGCCGCGTCCGGGTCTGTATAAATTTACCGAGGACAAGCCGTGCAATCATGTGCTTCGCGCTTCCCGTCCGCCCTGGCGCGGACACGGCGCGGCGCACATGAAAACGGCCCCGTCCGCACGGATCGGGGCCGTTATTTCACCGATTACCGTGCCTCAGACCCAGGGCATCCGGGCGGCGTAGCCTTGCTCGAAACTGTCGATGGCCGCGGCCTTCTGGAGCGTCTGGCCGATATCGTCGAGCCCTTCCATCAGGCAGTGCTTCTGGTGCGGGTCGACCTCGAAACGGAACTCGGTCCCGTCCGAGCCGGAGACCGTCTGATGCTCCAGATCGACGGTAATCCGCGCGTTCTCGCCCTTGCGGGCATCATCCATAAGCCGATCCACCTGGTCCTGCGGAAGGACGATGGGAAGGATGCCGTTCTTGAAGCAGTTGTTGAAGAAGATGTCCGCGAAACTCGGCGCAATGACCGCCTTGATGCCGAAATCCTTGATCGCCCAGGGGGCGTGCTCGCGGCTCGACCCGCAGCCGAAATTCTCCCCCGCGACCAGGATCTCGGCCTTGCGATAGGCCGGCTGGTTGAGCACGAAATCCGGGATCTCCCGGCCCTCGCCGTCATAGCGCATCTCGTCGAAGAGGTTCACGCCCAGCCCGGACCGCTTGATCGTCTTCAGGAACTGCTTGGGAATGATCATGTCGGTATCGACGTTGATGAGCGGCAGCGGCGCCGCGACCCCGGTGATCTTTTCGAATTTTTCCATCACATCATCTCCCGCACATCGGTCAGCCGTCCGGTCACCGCGGCGGCGGCGGCCATCGCGGGGCTCATCAGGTGGGTGCGCCCGCCGCGGCCCTGGCGGCCCTCGAAATTGCGGTTGGACGTCGCCGCGCAACGCTCGCCGGGCTCAAGCTGGTCCGGGTTCATCGCCAGGCACATGGAACAGCCCGCGAGCCGCCATTCGAAGCCCGCTTCCTTGAAGATGTCGGCCAGCCCCTCTTCCTCGGCCTGGGCGCGCACGAGGCCCGAGCCCGGCACGACCATCGCGCGCAGCCCTTCCTTGATCTTCTTGCCTTTCAGAACATCGGCCGCAGCGCGCAGATCCTCGATCCGCCCGTTGGTGCAGGAGCCGATAAAGACCGTATCGATCTCGATCTCCGAAAGCGGCGTCCCCGCCGTCAGCCCCATATATTCCAGTGCCCGCCGGGCGGCGTCCACCTTTCCGCCCTTGAAATCCTCCGGGGCCGGGACTGCGGCGGTGATCGGCAGCACGTCCTCGGGCGAGGTGCCCCAGGTAACGACCGGCGCGATATCCTCGCCCTTCAGCGTGATGACCTTGTCGAAATGGGCGCCCTCGTCGGTGAAGAGCGTCTTCCAGTAAGCCAGCGCGGCCTCCCACTGTGCGCCCTTGGGCGCATGGGGCCGGCCCATCACGTAGTCGAAGGTCTTCTCGTCCGGCGCGATCAGGCCCGCGCGCGCGCCGCCTTCGATGGCCATGTTGCACACCGTCATCCGGCCTTCGATGCTCAGATCGCGGATCGCCTCGCCGCAATATTCGATCACATGGCCGGTGCCGCCCGCGGTGCCCGTGGCGCCGATCACCGAAAGCGTGATGTCCTTGGCGGTCACGCCGGGCCGCAGCTTGCCGGTGATCTCCACCTTCATGTTCTTCGATTTCTTCTGGATCAGCGTCTGCGTGGCCAGAACATGCTCCACCTCGGACGTCCCGATCCCATGCGCCAGCGCGCCGAAGGCGCCATGCGTGGCGGTGTGGCTGTCGCCGCAGACCACGGTCATGCCCGGCAGGGTCCAGCCCTGTTCGGGACCGACGATATGCACGATGCCCTGGCGCACGTCGGAGACCGGGTAATAGTTGATCCCGAAATCCTGCGCGTTCTTGTCCAGCGCCTCGACCTGGATGCGGCTTTCCTCGTTCTTGATGCCGCTGGTGCGGTCGAGCGTGGTGGGCACGTTGTGGTCGGGCACCGCGATGGTCTTCTCGGGCGCGCGAACGGTGCGCCCAGCCATGCGCAGCCCCTCGAAAGCCTGGGGGCTGGTCACTTCATGCACCAGGTGCCGGTCTATATAGAGCAGGCAGGTGCCGTCTTCGGCTTCGTGGACGACATGGGCGTCCCATATCTTGTCGTAGAGTGTCTTGGGGGACATAAGTCCTCTCCCGTGATTTTGGTCGGAATGTTCGGCATTCAGGCAAACGGGCAAAACCGCCCGGCTGCGGTCATAGCCGGGCCAGAATCGTGAACGTCGCGCCGAAGAAGCGTTCCCGCAGGCGCGCGCGATCATCCATGTCGATAAACGGCGTCATGAGCGCGACATATAGCTTTGCCCCGAGTCTCGCAAGTGCCCCGGCCACGCCTGCATGCGTCCCTGTTGGCCGCCGCAACGCGAAAAGCTGTTCTGCGGCGCTTTGCGTGTTACCAATGAAAGGAAATCCGCTAGGAGCCGGGCATGGAGCCACAGGAAAGGACCGCAGAGGTCGCCCAGGAGATCGCGATCGGCTTATGGGCCGAGGCACAACTTTTCCTGGAAAGCCTTCTACGGCCCTGGAACGCCTATCAGGTTCTGATCGCGCTGGGCCTTTTCGTGCTGGCCCGACTGCTGGGCCGAATCCTGGCCGCGCGCT
The DNA here is from genome assembly GCF_003122205.1 of Maritimibacter sp. 55A14. Lineage (GTDB taxonomy): Bacteria > Pseudomonadota > Alphaproteobacteria > Rhodobacterales > Rhodobacteraceae > QEYE01. Next base: position 216,425 of record NZ_QEYE01000004.1, on the reverse strand, counting down.
GGGATAGCTGGCTGCGCAGCCGCGAGAACTGGCCCATGTGGCGAAAGCGCATTGGGGTGCTGCTGCGTAACCGGATGGGGCTGGTCATCTTCGTCGTCCTGTCATGGGCGACCGTGTTCGCCATGCGCGAACTGACCTGGCCGTCGCGCTCCTACCTTATCGCCGTGGCGGCGCAGCTTTCGCTGGCCTGGCTGCTGATCGCCATGATCTCGCGGCTGATCGGCAATGCCTTCCTGCGCGGGCTGGTGCGCTATACCGGCTGGACATGGGTCACATTGTCGATCCTAGGGCTGACCGAATCCACGCGCACGCTGCTCGACAGCATGGCCATGTCAGTGGGCGAAACGCGCCTTTCGGTCTGGATGGTCGTCCAGGCCATCGTGATCATCGGCGTGCTGTTCTTCCTGGCGCGCTTCGCCTCTGTGAGCACCGCCGGCCGCATCCGACGGAACGACGATATAAGCCCCTCGATGCAGGTGCTCGCCGTCAAGTTTCTGCAAATCCTGCTCTACGGCGCGGCCTTCTTCATCGGGCTGCGGGCGGTGGGCGTGGATCTCACCGGGCTGGCGGTGCTCTCGGGCGCCATCGGCGTCGGACTCGGCTTCGGCTTGCAGAAGGTCGTCTCGAATCTCGTCTCGGGGGTGATCATCCTGCTCGACAAGTCGATCAAGCCCGGCGACGTGATCTCGCTGGGCGAGACCTTTGGATGGATCAACAGCCTGGGTGCGCGCTATGTCTCGGTCGTCACCCGCGACGGCAAGGAATACCTGATCCCGAACGAGGATCTGATCACCAGCCAGGTGGTCAACTGGTCCCATTCCGACGAATTCGTCCGGCTCGACATCTTTTTCGGCACCAGCTACGACAGCGATCCGCACGAGGTGCGCAAACTTGCGGTGGAGGCCGCGAAGTCCGTCCCGCGGGTGATTGGCAGCAAGTCCCCGGTCTGTCATGTCGTGGGCTTCGGCGACAGTTCGGTGGATTTCATCCTGCGTTTCTGGATCAGCGACGCCACTGCGGGGCTGACGAATGTACGCGGCGCCGTCTTCCTGGCGCTGTGGGATGCGCTCAGGGCGGCGAATGTCTCCATTCCCTTCCCGCAACGCGAAGTCCGGATGCTCAAGGGCAGCAATCTCGACGTTTCCGGTGCCCAAATAGCCGTTTCCGAGGATTGATCGCACCCGCCGGACATGTTGACGTGTGTCAATGCGCACCGGCGACGGGGCACTTACGGTTCAAGCAAGAAGAGAGGAGAACATAATGTACAACAAGATCATGGTTCCGATCGATCTGCGTCATACCGACCAGCTCGGCAAGGCGATCAAGACGGCTGCCGAACTTTCCAAGGCCCACGATGCGTCCCTGACCTTTGTCGGCGTCACCAACCCGCAGCCCAGTGCGGTGGCCCACAACCCGAAAGAATACGAAAGCAAGCTCGCCGAATTCGCCGCCGCGCAGTCCAAGGAGACCGGCGTCGAGATCGGCCATATCTCCAAGGTCAGCCATGACCCCGCGATCGACAAGGACGACATCCTCGAAGAAGTTGTCGAGGGCAACGATTTCGATCTCGTGGTGATGGCCAGCCACGTGCCCGGCATAGCCGAGCGTATCTTCGCCTCGAACGCAGGCTACCTGGCCTCGCATGCCAAGGTGTCGGTCTTCGTGGTGCGCGGCTGACACTCAGCCCAGTGCGGGCAACCCGCCGGAACGGCGCAGCGCGTCCGAGGCCCGAACAGTGCCAGCCGGGATGCCCCTCCGGCTTGTCACCGGAACGTCGAGCCTGCCCTTTGTGGCGGGGTGCGCGGCGTCGAGAACGCCCAGCCTGACCAGCAGCGCCGCGATCACGCATTCCGATGCGCGCACGCCGCCATCCTCGATCTTGACAGCGATGCCCAGACCCTTCTCGGGCAGGATCGCGGTGAACACGGCCTCGGCGCCGGTCTTGATCGCGACGCGGCCGTCCATCGCGCGCATGAGTTCGGTGCAGGCGCGCCCTTCCCCGGCCACCAGATCGGGATGCGCGCGCATCGCCGCGACCAGCGCCTGCGCGGCCTCGCCACGTTTGCCGCCCAACGCCTCGCCCGCGGCCATTCGTGCCATCGCGCGCGCCAGCCCGGTCATGCTGCAGGCGAAATTCGGGGCCGAGCAGCCGTCAATGCCGTATCCCGGCGAAGTCTCGCCGGTCATCTCCTCGAACGCTTCCAGCACCGCGCGCTGCACGGGGTGGTCGGGCTCGACATATTCCGGCCCGGCGCCGAGGTGCCGCGTCAGCGTCAGGAAGCCCGAATGTTTGCCGGAACAATTGTTGTGAAGCTGACACGGTTCGCCGTGGGCGCGGATCAGTGCGTGTTTCGCCGCGCGATCGTCGGGAACCTGATCGCCGCAGCGCAGGTCGGCTTCCGACATGTCCAGATCGGCCAGCCAACGCGCCACCCAGTCGGTATGGATCGCCGCGCCCTGATGCGACGCGCACGCCAGCGCCAGATGCTCGTCGCCCAGCCCGGCCGTCTTGGCCGCCCCGCTCTCGATCAGCGGCAGCGCCTGGAGCATCTTGACCGAGGAACGCGGCAGGATGGTCTTTTCCGGGTCGCCCCATGCTTCCAGAATCGCGCCCGACGCATCGCAGATCACGGCATGGCCGCGATGCACGGATTCCGCCAGCGGCCCACGCCATACCTCCACCAGGATCTCCGCATCCGTCATGGCCTCTCCTCCTGCTTTTTCCAGCCTTCACCTTGCGCGAAATTCCGCAATCGGGGGTGGAAAACAAGGGCGGATGTCAGCTAAACTCCGCCGAAGCGGAAAAACGACCAATTGCCGCCCCATAACAATACGCGACATAAGGGCGGTGCGACATGAGGCAGAGACAGCAGGAGGCTGTGGATCACATGATGAAATGGGTGGCCATGTCCATCTTCAGCGCGGCGCTGGCGGTATCCGCGGGCGGCGCGGCTGCGCAGAGCGAATCAGACAACCGGGTTGCGGCCAAGACGGATTGGAGCGTGTTCGTCGAAGACGAGCCGACCGAATGCTGGATCGTCTCCAGCCCCAAGCAGACCGTGAACAGCAAGGACGGGCGAACCGTCGCCGTGCGGCGCGGCGACATCCTGCTCTTCGTGTCCTACCGGCCAGGCAAGGAGGTCAAGGGCGAGGTGTCGTTCACCGGCGGCTATCCGTTCCGGGACGGCTCCACCGTCAGCCTTCAGATCGGCGACGACACCTACGAAATGTTCACGGATGGCGAATGGGCCTGGCCCGCTTCCAAGGACGACGACCGCAAGATCCTGACCTCGATGCGCGCCGGGGCCGAGGCTGTCGCCACCGGCATCTCATCGCGCGGGACCACCACCAAGGACACCTTCTCGCTGATGGGTGTGACCGCCGCGCTCGACGAGGCCGAAAGCCGCTGCTCCAACTGACGGCGGTCGCGGCCGGCCGGTGCTGCCCGCTTTGCACGGGGGCGGGAATCGTGTATGCCGCGCCCCTGTTCCACCGGAGTCCGCAATCATGCCCGCATCCGCGCCGATCACGCAGGATCTCGTCACGATCCCCCGCAAGCCGGAGGAAACCGGCCGCATGAACCTCGTTGGCCTGACCCGGCCCGCGCTGGCCGAGGCGCTGCGCGCCGCCGGGACACCGGAGCAGCAGGTCAAGATGCGCGCCGCGCAGCTCTGGCAGTGGATTTACCAGAAGGGCGTGCGCGATTTCGACGCCATGACCAATCTCTCGAAGGCGTACCGTGCCCTGCTGGCGGCACATTTCTGCATCGCGCTGCCCGAGGTCGTGTCGCGCCAGGTCTCCGCCGACGGAACCCGGAAATACCTGCTCCGGATCAGCGGCGGGCACGAGGTCGAAACCGTCTATATCCCCGAGGAGGACCGCGGCACGCTCTGCATTTCCAGCCAGGTGGGGTGCACGCTGACCTGTTCCTTCTGCCATACCGGCACGCAGAAACTGGTGCGCAACCTCACTCCGGGCGAGATCGTCGGACAGATCATGGTCGCGCGCGACGACCTGGGCGAATGGCCCGCGCCGGGGCGCAATCCCAAGGTGGAAACCCGGCTCCTGTCCAACGTCGTGCTGATGGGCATGGGCGAGCCGCTCTACAATTTCGAGAATGTCCGCGACGCGATGCAGATCGTGATGGACAACGAAGGCATCAGCCTCAGCCGGCGGCGCATCACGCTCTCCACCTCCGGCGTGGTGCCCGAGATCGCGCGTGCCGGGGCCGAGATCGGCTGCATGCTGGCGGTCAGCTTCCACGCCACCACCGACGCGGTGCGCGACAAGCTGGTGCCGATCAACCGGCGCTGGAACATCGCCACGCTGCTCGACGCGCTGCGCGCCTATCCGAAGCTCTCGAATTCCGAAAGGATTACCTTTGAATACGTGATGCTCAAGGGCGTCAACGACAGCGACGCCGATGCGCGCCGGCTGGTCCAATTGATCGCCGGCATCCCCGCGAAGATCAACCTGATCCCGTTCAACGAATGGCCCGGCGCACCCTATGAGCGGTCCGACTGGGCCCGGATCGAGGCCTTCGCCGACATCGTCTACAAGGCCGGCTACGCCTCGCCGATCCGCACCCCGCGCGGCGAGGACATCATGGCCGCCTGCGGGCAGCTCAAATCGGCCACCGAACGCGCCCGCAAGAGCCGGGCCGAGATCGCCGCCGAGGCGGGATTGCCGGGCTGAAACGCCGCGCGTCCTGCGCACCACAAGGTGATTCCGCCGCGCCGCGATTTCGCGTATACTGTCGGCCAAGAAGAAGAAACGAATACAGGCGAGGGATATGCGACATTTCGTGATCGCGCTCTGCTGCACGCTGACGCTGGCGCTGTCGGGCTGTGCCGACAAGTTCCGCACCTATGACGGACCCGAGGTCACGCGGATCTCGGTCCATAAATCCTCGCGCCGGATGTATCTGTGGCACGAGGATCAGGTGATCCGCCACTTCGAGTTCGATCTCGGCTTCGCGCCCGAGGGCCACAAGGAGTTCGAGGGCGACGGCAAGACGCCGGAGGGGCGCTATTTCATCGACCGGCGCAATCCGAATTCCAGCTTCCACCTGTCGCTGGGCATCTCCTATCCGAATGTCCAGGATGTCGTCTATGCCCGCAAGTCCGGCAAGAGCCCTGGCGGGGATATCTTCATCCACGGACGCCCGAATGCCGAAGCGCTCCTGGGCCCGCGCACCGGCCCCGACTGGACCGCAGGCTGCATTTCGGTGACGAACGACGAGATGGAGGATATCTACGCGATGGTGCGACTGGGCACCGTGATCGACATATACCCCTGAGGCTCAGCTCGTCCCGCCGGGTACCTTCCGCGGCCCGCCGGTGACAAGCGTCCACCAGATCTTGCCGTTCGGTTCCTGGAACCAGGCAAATCCCATGTCGCGCGCCTTGGGGTCCATGATCACGTCCCGCGTGGCCGGTTCTTTCATCCAGGCGGCAAGCGTGGTCACATCGTCCTCGTAGGTCTCCGAGATGTTCTCGCCCAGCAACTGCCCCGGATAGCCCGCGCGCTGTGCCCGGTCGATCGGCGACGACCCGTCGGAGCCGAAATGCCAGGGCCGGTTTTGCACCGACATGTCGCGCGCATGGGTTTCCGCGGCGGCGTTCAGCCGGATGTCGTAGCCCAGTTCCGGAAGTCCCGAGGCGGACCGCAGCGCGTTGACCGAATCGAGCATCCGGAACTGGATGCGCGACACGTCACGATCGCTGATCTCGAAGATCTCCGGCAACGGTTTGCCGTCGGGGCCGAGCCTTGCCGGTTCGGGCGCGGGGGTACAGGCCGCAAGGCCGAAGGCCGCGACAAGGACAAGAAGAAAAGCTCTGCGCATAGGTCGTTCACCTGTGGAGAATTCACCCGGCCACCCATAGCGGGTTCGCCGGGCCGGTTCAAACGATGCGTCGCCCGGAGCGCGGCGACTTGCCGGTTTGATTTGCGACTGAGGCGCAAAGGACATAGATTAGGCGTGTTGCATTCTCGATCGCGGAGTATCAGGTATGAAGAAATCACCGATCACCCTGACCCGTCGCAGTTTCGCCCTGGGTCTCGGCGCCGGCACGGCGGCCGGTCTGGCCACCCCGGCGTTGGCCACTGGCAGCACCGAAATGGAAGCCGATGTCGGCAAGATCGTGCGGCACAACATTTCCAGCTTCCGGACCTATGACTGGCGGCCGTTCTTCTCCAACCTGCGCGGCGGCGCGATCCTCGTGGATACCACGTCGCGGGCGCTTCACTTCTGGTCCGAGGACCGCTCGGTCTACAAGCTTTACCCGTCCAGCGTGCCGATGAGCGAGGAACTGACGCGGCGCGGGCGCACCAAGGTCGTGCGCAAGGTGGTGGGACCGGACTGGCGTCCGACCGCGTCAATGAAGGCGCGCAATCCGGAATGGCCCGATTATGTTCCGCCCGGTCCCGACAACCCGCTGGGAACGCATGCGCTCTATCTCTCCTGGTCCTATTACCGCATCCATGGCACCCACGACACGCGGAAGATCGGGCGCAGATCATCCAATGGTTGCATAGGGTTATACAACGAGCACATTGCCGAACTCTTCGGCCTGACACGGGTCGGGACGCAGGTGTTGCTGATTTGACAACTCGCGTCTGAACTGTGTCAATCCTGTGGCGAAAGGCCAATTGCCTTTCCCGGTTTTTGCTGCATAAAGCGCATCACGAGGTACGGATATGGGTGCCTGATGCGGCCGCGAGCGATCCCGGAAGCATTCAGGTGTTTTCTGGGAGAAACAACGAAATGAAACGCATTGCTCTTGCCGCCGCTTTTTCGCTGGCAACCACCAGCGCCTTCGCGGGCAACATCGCCGAGCCGGTCATGGAGCCGGAGGTGATCGCCGAGGAAACCAGCTCCTCCGCCGGTGCCGGCATCCTGCTGCCGGTGCTCGCGATCGTCCTGGTCGCCGCCGCGGTGGCCATCGCCGACTGAGACGCGGCGCAGCATCTGAAACAGGGGCAGCGACCGCGAGGCCGCTGCCTTTTTCGTTCAGCCCCGCGCCTTCTCCTCGTCCCGCAAGAGCGCCGCCAGTCCCGCCCGGTAATCGGGATAGAGCAATTCCACCCCCAGTTCCCGTTTCATCCGGTCGTTGCGGACACGTTTCGATTCGGAATAGAAGCTCGCCGCCATCGGCGACAGGCCGGCCTGCTCGATCGGCACCGCCTCGGGCAGCGGCAGGCCCAGAAGCTCCGCGGCAAGGGCGATCACGTCCTCGGGCGGGGCGGCCTCGTCATCGCAGATATTGTAGATCGCGCCGGGCCGGGGCCGGGCCATCGAAGCGCGGAGCGCCTGTGCGATATCCTCGACATGGATGCGGCTGAAGACCTGGCCGGGCTTGATGATGCGCCGGGCCGTGCCGGCGCGCACTTTCGCGAAGGGGCCGCGGCCGGGACCATAGATGCCGGCAAGGCGGAAAATGTGCAGCGGCAGGCCGGTCTCGGCGGCCAGCGCCTGCCACTCCGCCTCGGCCTCGGCCCGCGCCCGCCCGCGCCGCGTGCTGGGCGCCTCTGGCGTCGCCTCGTCGACCCAGCCGCCCCCGTGATCGCCATAGACCCCCGTGGTCGAGAGATACCCGACCCAGGCCAGCCCCGGCGCCGCCGCCGCGATCTGCGGGCGCAGCCGGGCCAGCACCGGATCCCCGTCCGCTCCCGGCCCCGCGGAAATCAGCAGATGGCGCGCCGCCGCCAGGGCCGGGCCGACCTCCCCGCCGGGCCAGACCAGCGGTTCCACCCCGCCGGCGGCCAGGTCTGCGGCCTTCTCGGGGCTGCGCGTCGTGCCGATCACGCGCCAGCCCTCGGCCAGCAGGCGCCGCCCCAGCGCCTGCGCGCTGTATCCGTACCCGAAAGTCAGAAGCGTGCCCGTCATGTCCGCCTCCTCAACCGCGCCGCCGCCCAGCGCGCTGCGTCGGCCACCGCCGGGTCGGCCTCCTGCGTCAGAGCGTCCACCCGGTCCAGATGGGACGGATCGCCGGAATTCCCGATCGCGTAGAGCACGTTGCGCAGGAACCTGTCGCGCCCGATCCGCTTGATCGGCGAACCCGAGAATTTTGCGCGGAAGCCCGCGTCGTCCAACGCCGCCAGATCGGCCAGCCGCGGCGCATCCAGATCGTCCCGCGCCGCATAGCGTGTCTCATGCGCGGCGGCGGCGTATTTGTTCCAGGGACAGACCGCCAGGCAATCGTCGCAGCCATAGATGCGGTTGCCCAGCTTGGGCCGCAGCGCCTCGTCCACCGGGCCCTTGTGCTCGATCGTCAGGTAGGAGATGCAGCGCCGCGCATCCAGCTCGAACGGCGCGGGAAAGGCGTCGGTCGGACAAATGTCCAGGCAGCGTGTGCAGGACCCGCAGTGTTCCCGTTCCGGCGCATCGCGCGGCAGTTCCAGCGTCGTGAAGATCGCGCCCAGGAAGAACCAGTTGCCCAGCCCGCGGCCCAACAGGTTCGTGTGCTTGCCCTGCCAGCCCAGCCCGGCGGCCTCCGCCAGCGGCTTCTCCATCACCGGCGCGGTGTCCACGAAGACCTTGATCTCGGCGCCCGGCGCCTCGGCGATCAGCCAGCGCCCCAGCCGCTTCAGCCGCTTCTTGACGATATCGTGGTAGTCGCGCCCCTGCGCATAGACCGACACCGCACCGCGGTCCCGCCGCGCCAGCACGGCCATCGGATCCTCCGCCGGGCTGTAGCTTTCGGCCAGCATCACCACCGACCGCGCCGCGGGCCAGAGCGCGCGCGGATCGCCGCGCCTGCCCATGCGCTCGGCCATCCAGCCCATCTGCCCGTGGCGCCACAGTGCCACGAAACGCGCCAGCCGCGCCGCCGCCTGCGGTATCGCGTCGGGTCCGGTTACCCGCGCGTCGGTGAAGCCTTCCGCCTTCGCCTGTGCAACGAGCCGCGCCTTCAGCGCCTCCCCCCCTTGCTCTGGATCGAAATATTCTCGGGGGGCGCGGGGGGCAGACGGCCCCCCGCTCAAAAGTCCAGATCCGCGTAATGCGCGGGCGGTGGAAAGCCCGGAACCTGATCGGCCAGCAGCCCACGGAAGGCCGGACGCGACTTGATCTTCGCGTACCAGTCCTTGACTGCCTCGCTCCGCCGCCAATCCACGTCCGAGATATAGTCGAGACAGCTCAGATGCGCGGCGGCCGCGAAATCGGCCAGGGTCATCACGTCGCCCGCCAGCCAGCGCCGCTTGTCCAGGAGCCAGCCCATGTAATCGAGATGGAACTTGATCCGCTGCGCCCCGGATTTCACGTTCTTCGAATCCGGATAGCCCTGCCCCATCACCTTCTTGTTGACCCTCTCGTAGAGCAGCTTCGACGTCACCTCGCTGTGGAACGTGTCGTCGAACCAGAAGCAGAGCCGCCGCACCTCGGCCCGCGCCGCCGCACCGCGCGGCATCAGCGCGGGTTCGGGATGCTTCTCGTCCAGGTATTCGCAGATCGCCTGGCTCTCGCCCAGCGTCAGCCCGTCGGCACGCAGCACCGGCACCTTGCCCGCCGGGTTGAGTTGCAGGAAATCGGTGCGCTTCTCCCAATAGCGCTCCTCCACCAGTTCCGCTTCCAGCTTCTTTTCGGCCAGGACCAGCCGGACCTTGCGGCAAAAGGGCGAGAGGGGCACGTGGTAAAGGCGGATCATCTCTGCTCTGCTCCGTTCGCTGGGGGACCTGTCCTGTCTTTGCCGTGTCGGCGGCGACAATTCAACTCTCGAAACAGGCCGCGCGTCCATCGGCCCGGATCGTCTCGGCGCCCGAGCGGACGGCCGCTGCCCGCTGCCGGAGCCAGGCCGAGGGTCGCGCGGCGGAGCGGTTCTTGGGGTCCGGCAGCACTGCCGCCAGCCGCGCCGACTGCGTCAGCGTGAGGTTCGCCGCCGCGACGCCGAAATAATGCCGCGCCGCCGCCTCGGCCCCGAAAACGCCTTCGTCGAACTCCGCCACGTTGAGATAGATCTCCAGCATCCGCCGCTTGGTCCATACCGCCTCGGCCAGCGGCGTGATCAGCGCCTCCAGGGCCTTGCGGGGCCAGCTTCGCCCGTGCCACAGGAAGACATTCTTGACCGCCTGCTGGCTGATCGTCGAGGCCCCGCGCCGGCCGCCCTCGGCGATGGCCTCGCGGATCGCCGCCATGTCGAAGCCCCAATGCAGGCAGAAATTCGCGTCCTCCGCGGCCACGACCGCGCGCGGCAGATGGGCCGAGATATCCTCCAGCGCCACCCAGTCCCGGCTGATCCCGCCCAGCCGGAAGGCTTCGGCCTGCATGTAGATGCCGCGCGGCGGGTTCACCAAGGCAAAAAGCAGGGCCAGCCCCGCCACCAATGCGAACGCCACCGCCGCGCCGCGCCAGGCCCATCGCCAGACAAAGCGCAGCGCCGCCCGCAGCGGCCGCCGCCGCGTCTTGCGCGTCTTGCGCGCCGCCGCCTTCTTGCCTGCCCTGGCCACCATACCCCGTTCCTAAAGCAGCCGCGGGCGAGGTGGAACCCGGCGCGGCCACCCGGCGGCGCGGATTTTCATCTCTGGCCCCTGCGGTCAGGCGCGCTTCTCCTCCTCCTCGATGCCCAGCGGGTGAACCAGATGCGGCAGCATCTCGCGCGGGCAGACCTGGAGGAAATGCGCCTTTTCCACTTCCCAGTGCTGCAAAATATCGGCCGCCTTGCGCGACCGGGTCTCGGCGGCATGCGCCTCGACCATCTCCCGCAGTTCGGCCTCCCAATAGACCGTGGAGACCGGGCAGGTCACCAGCGTTTCCATGTTCATGTTGTCGGGCGCGATGCCGTCGGGGTCATAGAGGAAGGCCATGCCCCCGGTCATCCCGGCGCCGAAATTCGCACCGATCGAGCCCAGGATCACCGCGCTGCCGCCGGTCATGTATTCGCAACCGTTCGAGCCGCAGCCCTCCACCACCACCTGCGCACCGGAATTGCGCACGCAGAAGCGTTCGCCCGCACGCCCCGCAGCGAAGAGCCGCCCGGCCGTGGCGCCATAGAGCACCGTGTTGCCGATGATCGTGTTCTCCTCGGCCACCAGCGGGCTGTTGAGCGGCGGGCGAACCACGATTGTGCCGCCCGACAGGCCCTTGCCCACATAGTCGTTGGCGTCGCCCGCGACCTCCAGCTTCAGCCCCGGCGCAAGGAACGCGCCCAGCGACTGGCCGGCGCTTCCCGACAGCTTCACCGTCAGGTGGTCGGGCTGCAGCGTGTTGCGCATCCCGAACCGGTTGACCAGATGCGACGAGGCCCGCGTGCCGATCGTGCGGTCGGTGTTGCGCACCGCATAGGAGAGTTGCATCTTCTCGCCGTCCTTGAAGAAGGGTTCGGCGTCGGCGATGATCTCGGCATCGAGCGTGTCGAGCACCGCGTTGCGCTCCTTGCCGCGGTCGTAACGCACCCGTTCCGCGCCATCGACGGTGATCAGGAGCGGGTTCAGGTCGAGATCGTCCAGATGCGCCGCGCCGCGGCTGACCTGCGTCAGCAGGTCGGCCCGCCCGATCACCTGATCCAGCGACCGCGCGCCGATGGAGGCCAGGATCTCCCGCACCTCCTGGGCGTAGAAGGTGATCAGGTTGACCACCTTGTCGGCGGTGCCGGTGAACTTCGCACGCAGCCGCTCGTCCTGGGTGCAGACGCCCACCGGGCAGGTGTTGGACTGGCACTGGCGCACCATGATGCAGCCCATCGCAATCAGCGCGGCTGTGCCGATGCCGTATTCCTCGGCCCCCATCAGCGCGGCGATGACGATGTCGCGCCCGGTGCGCAACCCGCCATCGGTGCGCAGCGTCACCCGCTCGCGCAGGTTGTTCATGGCCAGCACCTGATGCGCCTCGGTCAGGCCCATTTCCCAGGGCAGGCCGGCATATTTGATCGAAGTCGCGGGCGATGCCCCGGTGCCGCCGTTATGGCCCGAGATCAGGATCACGTCGGCCTTGGCCTTTGCCACGCCCGCCGCGATCGTGCCCACCCCGGAGGAGGAGACGAGCTTCACCGTCACCTTGGCGCGCGGGTTGATCTGTTTGAGATCGTAGATGAGCTGCGCAAGGTCCTCGATCGAGTAGATGTCGTGATGCGGCGGCGGCGAGATCAGCGAGACGCCCGGCGTCGAATGCCGCAGCTTGGCGATCAGGTCGGTCACCTTCATGCCCGGAAGCTGTCCGCCCTCGCCGGGCTTGGCGCCCTGCGCCACCTTGATCTCCAGCTCCTCGCAGCGGTTGAGGTATTCGGCGGTCACGCCGAACCGGCCCGAGGCCACCTGCTTGATCTTGGCGCTGGGGTTGTCGCCATTGGGCTCGGGCGTGAAATGCTTGGGATCCTCGCCACCCTCTCCGCTGTCGGATTTCGCGCCGATCCGGTTCATCGCGATGTTGAGCGTCTTGTGCGCTTCGGGGCTCAGCGCGCCCAGGCTCATGCCCGGCGTCACGAAACGCTTGCGGATCGAGGTGATGCTCTCGACCTCTTCCAGCGGTACCGGACGGCCCAGCGGCTTGATGTCCAGCAGATCGCGCAGATGGATCGGCGGATTAGCGTTCATCGCCTGCGAATACTGCTTCCACAGATCGTAGCTCGCCCGGTCGCAGGCCGACTGCATCATGTGCATGCTGCGGGCTTCCCAGGCGTGCTTCTCTCCGGTCCGGCGCTGCTTGTAGAACCCGCCGATGGGCAGCACGTCCTGGCCACCCCTCCAGCCGCGTGCATGAACCTCCATCACCTTCTTCTGGATGCCGCTCACCCCGATGCCGGAAATCCGGCTGTGCATGCCGGGGAAATACTCCGCCGCCATCGAGCGCGACAGCCCGACGGCCTCGAAATTCAGCCCGCCGCGATAGGAGGAGATCACCGAGATCCCCATCTTCGACATGATCTTCAGCAGGCCCTGATCGATCGCGGTGCGGAAGCGCGCGACATTCTCGGTCAGGCTGCCCTCCAGAAGCCCGCGCTCGATCCGGTCGGCGATGCTGTCCTGCGCCAGATAGGCGTTGACCGTGGTCGCGCCCGCGCCGACCAGCACGGCGAAATAATGCGGGTCGATGCATTCCGCGGATCGCACGTTGAGCGAGCAGAAGGTGCGCAGACCCTTGCGCGTCAGCCAGCTGTGGACCGCGCTGGTGGCCAGGATCATCGGCATCGGCACCCGGTCCGGGCCCTGACGCTCATCGGTGACGATCAGATGCCCGGCGCCGGAACGCACCGCGTCCTCGGCCTCCGCGCGCACCCGCGCCAGCGCCTCGGCCAGCGCGCCTTCCCCGCCATCGACCGGGAAGGTGCAGTCGATCTCGATCACCGAGTCGTTGAAATGCCTGACCATCTCGGCGAATTTGGCATTGCCCACAAAGGGACTGTCCAGAACCAGGATCTCGGTCTGGCTGCTGTCCTCGTCCAGAACGTTCTTGAGGTTGCCGAACCGCGTCTTCAGACTCATCACGCGGAACTCGCGCAGGCTGTCGATGGGCGGGTTGGTGACCTGGCTGAAATTCTGCCGGAAGTAATGCGACAGCGGCCGGTACATCGACGACAGAACCGCCGAGGGCGTGTCGTCGCCCATCGAGGAGATGGCTTCCTTGCCGTCCTCGGCCATCGGCGCGAGGATCTGCTCCAACTCCTCCACCGAATAGCCCGCCGCGATCTGCCGCTTGCGCAACTCGCCACCGGAGAAGAGCGCGGTCTCGGCGACCCCGGCCATCTCGGTCTCCAGGTCGATGATCCGGCCGACCCAGTCGCCGAAGGGCTGCGCCGCGGCCAGCATGTCCTTGAGTTCGCGGTCGTGGTAAAGCCGCCTGTCGGCCATGTCCACCGCCACCATCTGACCGGGGCCGAGCGCGCCCTTCTCCTTCACCATGCTCTCGTCCACGGGTACCATGCCGGCCTCGGAGCCCGCGATCAGCAGGCCGTCGCCGGTCACGACATAGCGCATCGGCCGCAGCCCGTTGCGGTCGAGTCCCGCCGTCACCCAACGCCCGTCGGTCATCGCCAGCGCGGCGGGCCCGTCCCAGGGCTCCATCACCGCGTTGCAGTAATTGTACATGTCGACCCAGGGCTGCGGCAGTTCGCCCGCGGTCTTCGACCACGCCTCGGGCACCAGCATCGTCTTGGCCATCGGCGCGTTGCGCCCGGCCCGCACCATCACCTCGAAGACCGAATCGAGCGCCGCCGAATCCGACGATCCGTTGGCCACGATCGGCTTGATGTCCTCCGCGAAATCCCCGAAGGCGTTGGAAGCCATGCGGATCTCGTGGCTCTTCATCCAGTTCAGGTTGCCCTTGAGCGTGTTGATCTCGCCGTTATGGGCCAGCATCCGGAACGGCTGGGCCAGCCACCATTGCGGGAAGGTGTTGGTGGAATAGCGCTGGTGATAGATGGCGAAGGCGCTCTCGAAGCGCTCGTCCTTCAGGTCCGGGTAGAATTCGGCGACCTGTTCGGCCAGCATCATGCCCTTGTAGATGATCGACCGGCACGACAGCGATGCCAGGTAGAGGCTGGGCACCAGCGCGGCGGCGGCGGCCTTCTCGATCCGGCGGCGGATCACGTAAAGCTCGCGCTCGAAGGTTTCCTCGTCCACGCGCGTGCCGTTGGAGATCAGGATCTGCTCGATCTCCGGGCGCGTGGCGTTGGCCTTCTCGCCCAGCACGGACGTATCCACGGGCACATGGCGCCAGCCATAGATCGTGTGGCCCATGCGCAGAACCTCGGATTCCACGATCGTCCGGCAGGTTTCCTGGGCCCCGAAATCGGTGCGCGGCAGGAAGACCTGACCCACCGCCATGAGCTGATTGGTGCGCGGCTCGTGCCCGGTGCGGCGGATCTGGTCGTAGAAGAAGGGCACCGGGATCTGGACATGGATGCCCGCCCCGTCCCCGGTCTTGCCGTCCGCATCCACCGCGCCGCGGTGCCACACCGCCTTCAGCGCGTCGATGCCGTTCTCCACGACCTTGCGCGACGGCTTGCCGTCGATCGAAACGACCAGCCCAACCCCGCAGGAGGCGTGTTCGTCCTCGGCGCGGTAGAGCGAATGTTCCGCCATATAGGCGCGGCGTTCTTTCTCGGCCGCGGTCCAGGTCACGTCATGTTTCGTCATATCTCCGCCCTTTCCCGAACGGCGCAGGGGCTGCCCCCTGCTTCATCTTTCCTCAAATACTCCGGGGGGAGTCCCCGCCCGGCGGGGACGGGGGGCAGCGCCCCCCATCCCCCGGTCACTCCGCCGCGACCGCCGCGGTCGCGAACCGCTCCAGGATCGCATCGGCCGCCTCGCGCCCGTCGCGGATCGCCCAGACCACCAGCGACGCGCCGCGCACGATATCGCCCACCGCGTACACGCCGTCCATCTGTGTCGCATGGGTGCGGAAATCGGCCTTGACCGTGCCCCAGCGCGTCACTTCGAGTTCCGGTACATCCCAGAGCTTCGGCAACTCCTCGGGCTCGAAGCCCAGCGCCTTGATGACCAGTTCGGCGGGTTCCGTGTAATCCGCGCCCTCGATCTCCTCCGGGGTCTGGCGCCCGGTCTGGTCGGGCTGGCCCAGCCGCATCTTGGCCACCCGCACACCCGTCACCGTATCGTCGCCGGTGAAGCCCTTGGGCGCGGTCAGCCAGACGAACTCGACGCCCTCCTCCTCGGCATTGGCGACCTCGCGCTGGCTGCCGGGCATATTCGCGCGGTCCCGCCGGTAGAGGCATTTGACCGAGGTGGCGCCCTGCCGGATCGCGGTGCGCACGCAGTCCATCGCCGTGTCGCCTCCGCCGATGACGACGACGCGCTTGCCCTCCGCGTCGAGCGCGCCGCTGTCGAATTCCGGAACGTCGTCGCCAAAGCTCTTGCGGTTGGAGGCGGTCAGATAGTCGATGGCGCGCACGATATTGCCCAGCCCGGCCCCCGGCCCGCCAAGGTCGCGGGACTTGTAGACGCCGGTGGCGACGATCACCGCGTCATGCGTGCCGAAGATTTCGTCGAAAGCGATATCCTCACCCACATTGCAGTCGAGCCGGAAGGTCACGCCGCCCTGTTCGAGCTGTTCGTTGCGGCGCATGACGACCTGCTTTTCCAGCTTGAAGCCGGGAATGCCATAGGTCATCAGCCCGCCGGCACGGTCGTAGCGGTCGTAGACCGTCACCTGCACGCCGGCGCGGCGGAGCCGGTCGGCCGCCGCCAGCCCGCCGGGACCCGCGCCGATGATGCCCACGCTTTCGGGGCGCTCCGCGGCGGGGGCGATGGGCTGCACCCAGCCTTCTTCCCACGCGGTGTCGGTGATGTATTTCTCCACCTGCCCGATCGTCACGGTGCCGTGGCCCGACTTCTCGATCACGCAATTGCCTTCGCAGAGCCGGTCCTGCGGGCAGATACGCCCGCAGATCTCGGGAAATGTGTTGGTCGCCTGCGACATCTCGTAGGCTTCCTGCAACCGCCCTTCGGCGGTCAGGCGCAACCAGTCGGGGATGTTGTTGTGCAATGGGCAATGCGTCTGGCAATAAGGCACGCCGCACTGGCTGCACCGCCCGGCCTGCTCGCGGGCCTTCTGGTCCGCGTATTCGCCATAGATCTCATTGAAATCGTGCGACCGCTTTTTGGCCGGCCGTTTTTCGGGCATTTCCTTGCCCAGGGTCACGAATTTCAGCATTGGCTGCTTTGCCATGATCTACCAGACCTCCCTCACTGGTGACGCCGCGCAGGTGTACTCTGCGGCCGTCTCAAATAAAAGACAGTATTGCTGACATAAATACAGAAAATTTTACCTTCTCGGACTCCTGAGGTCGCGCATTTGAAGAAAAAATATCATATGTGCTGACCTATATCCATCCTTCCATTTCCGCGCCTCGCCGCTAGCTTGGCGTCAGAAGAATCAGAAAGCCCGCCCATGTCCCTGTTCTACATCGCTATTCTAGCTGTCGTTCAGGGCATTACCGAGTTCCTGCCGATCTCCTCATCCGCGCATCTGGCGCTGTTGCATCAGCTTGGTGGAACCACGAAGGACGGGCTGGCGCTCGATGTCGCGGTGCATCTGGGCTCGATCCTCGCGGTGATCCTCTATTTCCGGCGTGATTCGATGCTCGCGCTGCGCGGCCTGGGCGGGCTTGCGCGGGGCCATATGCACCGGCCCGATGTCCGGCTGGCCCGCAACCTGGTCGTCGCGACCGTGCCTGCGGTGCTCGTCGGCGGGACCATTGCGGTGATGGGCTGGGCCGAGCACCTGCGCGACGTGCGCATCATCGGCTGGACGATGATCCTCTTCGGCCTGCTGCTCTGGGCGATGGACCATCTGGGCGCGCAGTCGCAGCGCGCCGCCGACTGGTCCGGCGGCGACGCGGTGAAGCTGGGCCTGTGGCAGGTCCTGTCGCTCGTCCCCGGCGTGTCGCGCTCGGGCATCTGCATCACCGGCGCGCGGGCGCTGGGGTATGAGCGTCACGACGCCACGCGCATTTCCATGCTGATGTCGATCCCGATCACGCTGGCCACCGGCGGGTTGCTGGCGCTCGACGTGGCGCGCAGCGATGCCGGGGCGGAACTGGTCGCGACGGCGGGCATCGCGGCGGTGCTGGCCTTCGGCGCGGCCTATATCGCGCTGGCGCTGATGATGCGATTTCTCGACCGGGTGAGCTTTACGCCCTACGTGATCTACCGGGTGATCCTTGGCATCGCGCTGCTGGCGCTGGCCTATGGCGGAAGCGCGGCATGAGCGGGCCGCTCGCAGGCATCCGGGTCGTCGAGTTCGCGGGGCTGGGCCCGACGCCCTTCGCGGCGATGCTGCTGGCCGACATGGGCGCGGAGGTGCTGCGGATCGAACGGCCGAACGCGAAACCGCTGATCCCGCAGGAGGTCGACCTGCTCAACCGCGGGCGCGGTTTCGCGGCGCTTGACCTGAAATCGGCGGAGGGGCTGGCGCAGGCGCGCGAGCTGCTGACCCATGCCGACGCGCTGATCGAGGGCGCCCGCCCCGGCGTGATGGAGCGGCTGGGGCTGGGGCCGGACGCGGTGGCCGGTATCAATCCGCGCCTCGTCTACGGGCGGATGACCGGCTGGGGCCAGGACGGGCCGCTAGCCACGAGCGCCGGCCACGACATCACCTATATCGCGATCACCGGGGCGCTGCACGCCATCGGCGGGGCAGGGGCGCCGGTGCCGCCGCTCAACCTGCTTGGCGATTTCGGCGGCGGCGCGATGTACCTGGCCTTCGGCATGGTCTGCGCGCTTCTGGAGGCGCGCGGTTCAGGGCAGGGACAGGTGGTGGATGCCGCTATCACGGATGGCACGGCTCATCTGACCACGATGATCTATTCCATGTTGCAATCGGGGCTCTGGTCCGACCGGCGTGCGTCGAACCTGCTGGACGGATCGGCGCCGTTCTATACCAGCTATGAATGCGCCTGCGGCGGCCATATGGCCGTCGGCGCGCTGGAGCCGCAATTCTACGCCGAGCTTCTGGCGCGGCTGGGGCTGGGCGACGCCGACCTGCCGCCACAGCACGACCGAGCGGGCTGGCCGCATCTGCGCGCCCGGCTGGCGGAGGTCTTCGCCACGAAAACCCGCGACGAATGGGCGGCACTGCTGGAAGGTACGGACGCCTGCGCCGCGCCGGTGCTGAGCCTGGCGGAGGCGCGCCACCACCCGCATAACGCGGCGCGCGGCAGCTTTCCCGCGCCCGGCGGCGTCTGGCAACCGCAGGCCGCGCCGCGCCTGTCGCGCACACCCGGCGGCGCGCGGCCCGGCGAGGAACGCGAGGCGCAGGATATCGCGGCGGTCCTGGCGCGCTGGGCGCGGCCCGTCAGACCCTGAAGTTGCGGGCCGAGGCCTGAAGCGCGGTGTACTGGCCGGCCGGGCGGTACTTGTAGAGATAGCTCTCCAGCACAGCGTCCATCGCCGTGGGCTCGATCCCCATATCGGCGAAACCGCGTGCGCCCTCGGCCACCACATTGTCGCGGCGGAGCTGGCGCACCTGGTCGACCGTCAGCACCGAATTGTGGAAGAGCCCCAGCGTGACCGACTGCACCGCGCCCAGCATCCGCGCCATGATCCACGCCGCCCAGAAGGGCAGACCCACCAGCAGCCTGCGGCGGCCCACGATACCCAGCATCTTCTGCATCAGGGCGCGGAAACTGGCCACGTCCGGCCCTCCGAGCTCGTAGATGCCGGGCGCGGCCCGGCCGAGCGCCGCCTTGGCCGCGGCATGGGCAACATCGTCCACATAGACCGGCTGGAACCGCGTCTCGGCCCCCACCAGCGGCAACATCACCGAGAAGCGCGACATCTGCGCGAAGCGGTTGAAGAACTGGTCCTCCGGCCCGAAAATTACCGAAGGGCGCAGGATCACCGCCTGCGGGAAATGCTTCAGCACCGCCGCTTCGCCCTCGGCCTTGGTCCGGGCATAGGCGCTGTTGCTCTCGGCATCCGCGCCGATGGCTGAGATATGGACCATCCGTTCGACCCCGGCCTCGGCGGCAAGCCTCGCAATGCGTGCCGCGCCCTCGGCCTGGATCGTGTCGAATTTCTGATGGCTCGTTTCCGAAAGGATGCCCACGCAGTTGATGACGACATCGGCACCGCGGATCACCTCGGCGGTGGTGTGGTCATCGCGGATATTGGCGAAAACCGGCGCCACCTGGCCGACATCTCCATAGGTCCGCACGAAGATTGCCTCGTTGGGGCGGCGCACCGCGACGCGCACCCGCCATCCCTCATGGGCCAGACGCTGGGTTATGTAGCGTCCGACGAAGCCCGAGCCGCCGAAAATGGTGACGAGTTTCGACATGGGGAACCCTCCTGAAGCCTGTCCCCCAAGGGAATACCCGCCGTGGCCGGACCGGACAAGGCGCAATTCTGAAGATCGCGCCTCAAGGCCCGTTGACACCGCCCGCGCGGCTCTGTAAACGCCGCTCTCACGACACCGGCCCAGGTGGCGGAATTGGTAGACGCGCCAGCTTCAGGTGCTGGTGTCTGTATGGACGTGGAGGTTCGAGTCCTCTCCTGGGCACCATATCCCTCCTCCGGTCCGGCCAGAGACGAGGGATTGACGTGACAAACCATCTTCATCAGGGCGACCTGCCCGACGGTCTGACCCTCGGTTCCATCGTGGCCGTGGACTGCGAGACGATGGGCCTGAACCCGCATCGCGACAGGCTCTGCTTGGTGCAACTTTCGGGCGGCGACGGCGACGCGCATCTGGTGCAGATCGCCAAGGGCCAGACCTCGGCGCCGAACCTGGCGCGGATGCTGGCCGATCCGCAGGTGCTCAAGCTTTTCCATTTCGGACGCTTCGACATCGCCGTGCTGCTGCACGCCTTCGGAGAGCTGGCGACGCCGGTCTACTGCACCAAGATCGCCTCCAAGCTGGTGCGCACCTATACCGACCGGCATGGGCTGAAATACCTGCTTCAGGAATTGCTCGGCGTCGATATCTCCAAGCAGCAGCAAAGCTCCGACTGGGGCGCGGCGAAACTCAGTACCGCGCAGATGGACTATGCGGCCTCCGATGTGCTCTACCTCCACCGGCTGAAGGCGGAACTCGACGCCCGGCTGGAGCGCGAGGGTCGCACGGACCTGGCGCAATCCTGTTTCGACTTCCTGCCCACCCGCGCCCGGCTGGATCTTGCCGGCTGGCCCGACATGGACATTTTCGCCCACTAGAATGGGCGTATGCTGACCGCGATGACAGATGAAACACTCCTGACTGCCGGCCGCCGTGTCGTGAAGCGCGAGGCCGATGCGCTGGTCCTGCTGGCCGACGCGCTGGGCGAAAGCTTCACCCAAGCCGTAAGGTTGATGCTGGAGGCGCGGGGCAGGGTTATCGTGTCGGGCATGGGCAAGTCCGGCCATATCGCGCGCAAGATCGCGGCGACGCTGGCCTCCACCGGTACGCCCGCGCATTTCGTCCACCCCGCCGAGGCCAGCCACGGCGATCTGGGAATGCTGTCGCGCGGGGATGTCACGCTGGTCCTGTCGAATTCAGGCGAGACGCCGGAGCTTTCCGACATCATCGCCCATACGCGGCGCTTCGGCATTCCGCTGATCGGCGTGGCGGGCCGCGCCGGTAGCACGCTGCTGGTGCAATCGGATGTGGCGATCCTGCTGCCGGAGGCGCCGGAAGCCTGCGACACCGGCATCGTGCCCACCACTTCGACCACCATGACGCTGGCGCTGGGCGACGCGCTGGCCATCGCGCTGATGGAGCACCGCCAGTTCACCCCCGCCGATTTCCGCGACTTCCATCCCGGCGGAAAGCTGGGCGCGCGGCTGGCCAAGGCGGGCGACCTGATGCACCGGGGCGCGGAAGTGCCGCTGGTGGCCGCGGACACGCCAATGCCCGATGTGCTGCTCGTGATGAGCCAGAAGGGTTTCGGCGTGGCCGGGGTCCAGGACGCTGACGGCGCGCTCGTCGGGGTCGTGACCGACGGCGACTTGCGCCGCCACATGGATGGGCTGCTGACCCACAGCGCCGCCGAGGTGATGACGGCCAGCCCGCTGACCATCGCCGCCGACCAACTTGCCGAGGAGGCCGTCGCGCTGATGAATGCGCGCAAAATCACCTGTCTCTTCGTCACCGACAACGCCACGGGAACCCGCGCCGAAGGCATTCTGCATATCCATGACTGCCTGCGCGCCGGGGTCGCCTGACAGTCATGGCCCGCGCCGACAACGCCTATTCCCGCTTCATCGCCTGGGTGAAGGTGGCCTTGCCGATCCTCGCACTGGCGCTTCTCTCCACGCTGTTCCTCTTCTCGCGGCCGGACCGCGACGGGCTGGAGATCCCCTATTCCGATGTCGAGATCGCCGAGAAATCCCGCGGCGAGCAGGTCGGCGCGCCCGATTATGCCGGGGTGACAACGGACGGCAGCGCGATCCGGGTGACGGCCGACGCACTGTCGCCCGATCCGGCCAATCCGTCGATGCTCCAGGCCGAGCGGCTGACCGCGCAGCTCACGACGCCCGGTGGCGCGGTGGTCGACGTGACCGCACGGGAGGGCACGCTCGACCTCGACACGCGGCTTGTGCGGCTCTCGGGCGAGGTCGATCTGGTCTCCTCCGCCGGTTACGACGCGCAGACCGACGTGATCTTCGCCTATCTCGACGAAACCCGGCTCGAAAGCGCCGGCAAAGTGCGCGCTTCGGGCCCGCCGGGGCGCATCACGGCCGGTCAAATGCAGCTTACCCGCAGACCGGGAGAACCCGCGCGCTACGTTCTTGTTTTCAAGAACGGCGTTAACCTGATATACGAGCCGTGATTTCCAGACCCGCAGGCCGTTCATGTCCGTGATCCGCACCATCCTTGCAGCTTTCGCCCTGACCGCCGGCGCCACGATCGCCGGGGCGCAGGGCATGGAAGTGCCCTTCGGCACGCTGAGCCATGACATGAAACTTCCGGTGGAGGTCTCGGCCGATCAGCTCGACGTGGATCAGGAGGATGGCGACGCGCTCTTCAGCGGGCATGTGCGGGTCGGGCAGGGCGACATGCGCCTCGCGGCCGAACGGCTGCGGGTGATCTATGCCAAGGACCCGGAAACCGGGCGGACCCGGATCAGCCAGATGCACGCCACCGGGGGTGTGGTCGTGACCAATCTCGACGAGGCGGCCGAGTCGGACGAGGCGGTCTATTCCATCGACGCGGGCACCATCGTGATGACCGGCAACGTGCTGCTGACCCAGGGACCCAATGC
Organism: Maritimibacter sp. 55A14; assembly: GCF_003122205.1. GTDB lineage: Bacteria > Pseudomonadota > Alphaproteobacteria > Rhodobacterales > Rhodobacteraceae > QEYE01. The sequence goes on along the minus strand of NZ_QEYE01000004.1, from coordinate 193,794 downwards.
GATCTCGGGGCAGCGCTTCACCGTGGATCTGGCCACCGGCAAGGGCACGATGCAGGGTCCGGTCCGTACCATCCTGCGTCCGGAGAGCGACGGATGAACGTCAAGCCCAGCCTTTCCGTTGCTGATGGCGATGCGGGCCTGCGCGTCTCCAACCTGCGCAAGAGCTACCGCCGCAAGCCGGTGATCCGCGATGTCAGCCTGTCGCTCGACCGCGGCGAGGTGGTGGCGCTGCTCGGTCCCAACGGGTCCGGCAAGACGACCTGCTTTTACGCCATCGCCGGGCTGATCCAGCCCGACAGCGGCTCGGTCGTCATCGACGGGCAGGACGCGACCGTGCTGCCGATGTATCGGCGCGCGCGCATGGGGATCGGCTATCTGCCGCAGGAAGTCTCGATCTTCCGCGGCATGTCGGTAGAGGACAACATCCTCTCGATTCTCGAGATCACCGAAAAGGACCGGCTGCAACGCAAGGAGCGGCTGGAAGAGCTGCTCTCGGAATTCGCGATCGAGCATTTGCGGCGCGCGCCGGCGCTGGCGCTCTCCGGCGGTGAGCGGCGGCGGGTCGAGATCGCGCGCTGCCTGGCGTCGGACCCGAAATACCTGCTTCTGGACGAACCTTTCGCCGGCGTCGACCCTATCGCGGTGGGCGACATTCGCACGCTGGTCGCCCAACTCAAGACCCGCGGCATCGGTGTGCTGATCACAGACCACAACGTGCGCGAAACGCTCGAGATCGTGGACCGCGCCTATATCCTGCATGACGGCATGGTGCTGATGAGCGGCACCACCGACGAGGTGGTGCGCGACGAGAACGTGCGCCGCGTCTATCTGGGCCAGAACTTCCGCATAAGCTGACGCGTGCCGCCCGTGCGGCGAGTCCCCCCGGCCGCGGGCAACGGAAATTTGCACCGCATTGCCGTTGACATCCCACGCCATGCTGTAGCCAAATACGAGTGATGAAAGATAATACCGCCATCGTCCGAGCGGTGCCGCCCCGCACCCTCGCCGCGACATGTTTCCGCAACGCGCAGACGGCGGCCCACCTCTCACAGCCATTTACACCGGGCGGCTGCGGCTGCGCGCGGCCCGTTTGCCCGGCCCCGAAGGTCACGCGCATGTTTTATATCGAGGAGGCATGATGCTCTACCAAATCAGCGGCAAGCAGATCGACATTGGTGACGCCCTAAAAATTCATGTGGAGCAAGGGCTTGATGCCGTCGTGGAAAAATATGCCGAGCGTCCGACCGACGCGAATGTGGTGTTCTCCCGCGATGCGCATGAGTATGTCTGCGAGGCGACGGTGCATCTGTCCACCGGGCTGACCGCGCAGGCCAGGGCCCGCGCGACCGAGATCTACGGCGCCTTCGAGCAATGCTGCGACAAGATGGAAAAGCAGCTTCGCCGCTACAAGCGCCGGCTGAAGAATCATCACCGCGAACGCACCTCTCCGGTTGAAACCATCGGCGCTTCCACCTATATCCTCGCGTCATCGGATGCCGACGAGGATACGGACACCGACACGCTCCAGCCGATCATCGTCGCCGAGATGGAAACCAAGGTTCCTTCGCTCTCGGTCGGTGAGGCGGTCATGCAGATGGAGCTGGCGGGCGCCCCGATCCTGGTATTCCGAAACGAGGGCCATGACGGGGTGAATGTCGTGTATCGCCGAGACGACGGCAACATCGGCTGGATCGACCCGCGCAACGCATGACAAGACCACCGAAGGGCGGCCGACCGGAAAGATTGACATGAACGTCAAGGACATCCTTACGCCCGGGGCGGTCAAGGTTGTGGGTCATCTGACCAGCAAGAAGCGTATCCTTCAGGAGCTGGCCGATCTTGCGGGAACGGCCCACGGATTCAGCGCGGCCGCCTGTTTCGATGCACTCCAGGACCGCGAAAGCCTGGGTCCGACCGGTGTCGGCCATGGCGTCGCGCTGCCCCATGCCCGCATCGACGGCACCGACAAGGTCGTTGGCGCCTTCCTGCGGCTCGAAAAGCCGGTCGATTTCGATTCGGTGGATCGGCAGCCGGTCGATCTGGTCTTCGCGCTTTTCGCGCCCGAGAACTCCGGCGTGGATCACCTCAAGGCGCTGGCTCTGGTGTCGCGCACGCTGCGCGACAACGCGATCTGCTCCAAGCTGCGGGCCAATGACGATCCGTCCACGCTCTATGCCGTGCTGACCGAGGAGCGGCCGTCCAAGGCCGCCTGATCTAAAGCGTATCGCGCAAATTCGAAGTCACGCCCAACCCGGCTTCCGAGCCGGGACCTCGTTGCCGGATGGGCGAGGCCCCGGATCAAGTCCGGGGCAGGGGGCTCCGATCAAACGCGACAGGCTCTAGGTCGCGGACCAGTCCTGGAACCCGAACATCATGTAGTCGCGCGTGTAGACGTCACGCGCGGCTTTTTCAATCTGCGCATCGTAGATCCCGGCCAGGTCGAAAGGCAGGGGCGGTTCCTGCGCCTGCAGCGCGGCGGCGGGCAGGACCAGGAGCGATTCCAGGTGGGCCAGCGACGGCCCGAGCGTCTCCTCGCGCAGCAGGTAATCGGGGGGCGCGACCCGCGCCATGCCCTGCACCAGAGCGGCCTGGCTAGCCCATGCGGGATCGACCCTTATGCCGGTCTGGCCTTGCAGATTGGCCTTCAGGAATTCCAGAAAGCCCAGGAAGGCCGCACGGTGCCCCGCCATGTCATAGTCCGGCGCGTACGACGCCGGGATCGGCAGCCCGTAATGGCTGCGCAGGGTCTCGCGGATCTCAGCATAGGCGCCGGGTCCGGTGGACAGGATGCAACGACAAAAACTGTCATGGGCGCGGGCCAGCGGATGGCGCAGCACGGTGAAGCTCAGATGTCCCGGATGCTGGCGCTTCCACTGGCGCAGGGTCTTCTGGTTGAACCCGTCGAGCAGCGGCGACTCCTCCCCGGCGGCGCGTGCCTCGTGCCGGGCCAGCCAGTCGAGCGGGCCGGCGACCGGCGCGCCCTGTACCGGCATGAAGAGTATCGGCACCGTGTGCCCGGCATGAAACCCCGGCACGCCCGCGCCGCGCCGCGGCTCGAAATTCGGCGTGCGTGACAGGTCGAACCGGTCCAGATCGGCCAGCGCGCGCTGCATCTCGGCGGGATTGCTGACCTTCTCGGCCACCGGTGCGGGGTTCTGTTTCTTCAATGTCGATTTCAGCGACTTCAGCGCGTGTTCGGAGCCCAGGAACCGCGCCAGCCCGTTGATCACGTCCAGATCGTTTATGTCGTCATAGCCGATATAGAACGCGCTCTGGCCAGTGGTTTGCAGCGCGTTGAGCAGCCGGAGCTGGAAGCCCTGCACCGCTTCGAGATGCCGCTCGAACCCGGCAGCGTCGAAGACGGCCTTGGCGGATTTCTTGTCCTTGACGTCGGTCAGCATCCACTGGCCGGTCTGCGCGGCGATCTGGCGCGACACGTAGCTGTCCAGCGGATTGCGGGTCAGCACGACTTTCGCGCAGGCCGGATCGTTCAGGCAGTGCGCCAGAATCCGGGGGTCGTGGTCATGGAAGAAGCGGAATCCGGTCAGGCAGCCGGGCGCATCGGCGCGGATCGCCGCGAGCAGGCGTTTCGGGTCCGCCTCCCGCGCGGCGAGGGTGATGCCGCAAAGCTCCCTGCGGCCGGAAAAGCCCACGAAATTCGGATTGAACAGCTCGCCAAAGCTGCGCAGGTCCGGAAACGCATTGAGGTTCTGTTCCAGAAAATTGGAGCCCGTGCGCATCTCCGCGAAGAGCACGAAACTGCTGAACCGGCGCGCGCCCATCTACTTCACCACGCCCAGGCTGGGCGCCTTGCGGTCGGGCGGCGCCATCTCGTTGCGGCCATCGGCGGGGAAATCGCCGACGAGATAGGGGCGCATCCCCTCGTTTTTGAGGTCCTGCAGGAACTGGCCGAACCCGGTCATGTCCACCAGTTTCGGCACCTCGGTCAGGCGTCGCTGCATCACCGGCATCATCTCGTCCATGACGGATTGCAGGATTTCGCCGGGGTCTTCCACGAAATCGGCAAGCGACCAGACCCGCACCCGCGCACGCGTGTGGGGCTGGCGCAGAAGGTCCAGAAACTGCGCCTCGATCCGCTGGCGGCGCGCGGCGATCTTGCGCACGCGCGGAAACTCCATCCCGGAATGGAAGAGCGGCACCGCCCAGGCCCCCGCGATGACCGAGATATGGGCGTTCTGGTCGGAGGCCAGGAAGGCCGCGATGCCCTGGCCGTCATCGGGGCCGAAGAAGAAGCACTGACGCTCTCCCTGGGTGTTCCAGATCAGGTTTGTCAGAAAGTCGCGCGGGCTGTAGTCCCGCAGCTTCGCACTGTCGCTGAGCGCGCCGTTGAAGATCGTCTCATCCCCGGCGAACCGGACGCGGCCCTTGTCGAAGAGGTGCCCGTGGATACGGCTACCCGTGCGCTTCTGGAGCCAGGTCTGAAAATCCTCGAACACGTCGCCGAAGCCCTGAAACACGGAATACGCGGCGCAGCTCTTGCCGTTCTCGTGGTCGTGGTTGGGAAATCGGCTCTGCATGTAGAGGCCGGGACGCCCGCGGGTCCGCAACTCCACCGCCTTGGTGAAGATCCGGTCGATTTTCTGCGGCATCGGTTCGACCTCGGGGCGCGCCGCGTTGTCGGCCTTCAGGAAGGCGGAGTAGAGCCCTTCGGCCTGCGGCCATATCTTGCGCGCAACGAACCCGTCGGACCGGCGCAAGAGCGGCAGGTGATCGTCATAGAAGATATGCGGCTTGCCCTGGTAGTCGAACTTAGAGAGCGTCAGCGACCGGCTCTCGATCCGCTTCGAATGGCGGCGGGCCAGCGTCTGGAAATAGGACTCGTCGGGTATCCAGACCCGCCGGAAATAGCCGTCATGGTCCGGTCTGCGCGGATCCTCCAGGATCGCCGAGAGCGTGGCCCGCGTCAGGCACCACCATTGCGAGCCGAGATGCGGCTCCAGCCCGTCGGGGATGGCGCGGGAAAAGCCGATCCGGCGCTGAAGCTCGACATGCTTGTCGAAGAGATAGCGCTGCCGCTTCCAGGAGAACGGGAAGCGCAGGGTAAAACGTTCCCGGTCCAGCCCGCCCACCGTCCAGTGTACGTCGTCGGTGGTGACGGACTCGATGAAATCGGTCTCCGACCGGGCTTCGAGATAGCGGCGCAGATCCTCAACCGGGCGCAGCGGCAGGCAGGAGCCGCTGGCGACGTAGATGTGCCCGACCTCAGGAAAATCGGCCAGCAGCCGTTCCGACACGGCAAGCGTCGCCTCGACGATGGAAAACCGCCCCCATTCGCAAGCGAACCTGTCGCTGAAGCGGACATTGCCGAAGTCGGCCAGCTTCGCCTTCAGCGCCTCGAACTCCTCCCGGCGCACGCGCTTGTCCACATGGATCGCCACCGGACAGCCATGCCCGGCCCAGTGCCCGGAAACCTGCGCGGCACGCTCCAGCGACTGGTGCACCAGCATGATGAAGCCGACGCTCATCGCGTGCCCCTCATGCCCAGTTTCCCTTGGACATCAGCCCCAGGATCTCGAGCTGCCGCCAGTTGATGTACTTTTCCGACCACTGGCACCAGAGCCGCGGATCCTCCTGCAAATGCTCACCATAGGCCTTGTATTCGCGGCTCCCGGCGAAATGCTGGCGGCGCCGCAACTCCTCCCTGGCCTTCTCGGGAAAGGTGTTGAGGAATTTCGCGTGCAGCAGCATGCCCGACGCCTTCTCACCGCCCCATTCGTCGTAAACCAGGTTCAGCCCCCGCGGCAGCAGCGCATGGGTGGAACTGACATAGGCAAAGCTCCGGTGCCACTTGACCAGCGGGATCTTGTTGAGCGCGGGCGCCATTGCGGGATTTCGCGGGAAGAAACAGCGCGCCCGTGGACCGCCCTGGATCCACAGGTTGCGCAATTGCGGGTTCTTCAGGATCGTGTAATTGCCGCTATCGAACCAGTTGGCAATCTCCAGCGGGTTCTGGCCCGACTGGTAGGCGGCCGCGTCGATCCGGCCCTTGGGATACATGTCGAGCAGCATCGCCCCGAAGGAGCGGATCTCGGATATGTCGAGCCAGTCCGTCAGGGCGCGCAGGTTGCGCGTGTCGCAGAACGGATAGATGAAAAACTCATCGGGATCGACCGTCAGGCACCAGTGCCCATGACCGTGCCGGCGTTGCAGCCAGTTGAGCCAGTCCACGCCGTAGCGCGCCCTCTTGTAGCTCGCCCTGGTGGTCCAGAGCGACACGTCCTCCTGCCCGGCCAGGTATTCGCGCCCGCCATCGGTACTGTCGTTGTCGACGATAAGGAAGTGATCGACGCCCAGTTCGCGATAGTATTCCAGGAAATAGGGCAGCCGCACATGCTCGTCGCGCAGCGTGGAGAAGAGCAGTATGTCGTCCTTGCCGATACGCCCCGTCCGGTTGGCGACAACGGCAAGTTCCCGTCGGCGGCGGAAGGCCCGGAAAAGCCGGGCGCGGCGTCTCACGCGCAACCTGTATGCCGACCAAAGCCCCAACGGATCTTCTCCATACTGCGCCGGAGAGGCTGCACCCGGACTGGCCGCCCGCGACCTCGATCATGCAGCTCTCACGGCTGATTGGCGCGATTTTGCGCCTATCGCGCCCCTTCTTTCCAGTTCTTTCCTGCCCCGGACCCGGTTTTTTTACCGTCTGGCTTCACCATGTCACAATTACCATCCACTTGATCCGACGCGGATGCGACCGCGCCGGGGTCAGGTCCACATGCCCCGCGACATCAGCCCGGCTTCCTCAAGTTGCTGCCAGCCGGCGTAGCGCGTCGAGGTCTCCGACCACAACACCGGGTCGTCGATCAGCGCGTCGTAATAGTCGTCATAGAGGCTGCTATTGGCGAAATGTTCCTTGCGGGCCTTCTCCTCGCGCGATTTCTCGACGATCGTGTGCAGGAATTTGCTGTGCAGCAGCACCCCCGTGGTTCGGGTCGCGCCGTCATCGTTGAAGACGTGGTTGAGCCGGCGCGGCAGCATCGAATGGGTCGAGTTGGCATAGACGAAGCGGCGGTCCCACCGCACCAGCGGCACCTTGTTCATGGTCGGCGCGCGGGCCGGATCCTGCGCGAAGAAGCGGCGCGCCCGCACGCCGCCCTGGATCCAGTGATCCTGCATGATGCGCTTGCGCTGGACGGTGAAATTGTCGCCGTCGAACCAGCAAAGCGTCTCGAACGGATCGGCGCCGGGGCAGTAGGGCGCCGCACTCAGCCGTCCGCGCGGGTACATGTCCAGAAGCAGCGCCCCGAAGGACGGCTGCCGCTGCGCCTCCAGCCAGCGGGTCAGGTCGGGCAGGGGGCGTTCCTGCCAATGCGGATAGACAAGTATCTCGTCGGCATCGACGGTCAGGCACCAGTGCCCGTGGCCGTGCTTGATGAGGAGCCAGGTCAGCCAGTCCACCCCGAACCGCGAGAGCCGGTAGCTGTGCGCGCTCTGCCAGAGCGACACGTCCGGCGCGCCGCGCAGCATCTCGGCCGTGCCGTCGGTGCTGGAATTGTCCACGATCAGGAAATGCGCGACGCCCAGGGCCCGGTAATGCGCCAGGAAATGCGGCAGCCGCAGCGCCTCGTTGCGAAGCATGGCAAAGGCCAGGATATCGCCGGGACGGATCGACCCGGTGCGGTCGGCCACCGCGGCGAGTTGCCCGCGCTTGCGCAGCGCCCGGAACAGGAGCCGCCGCCGCTTCCAGCGCATCCGATAGGCAATCCAGAGGTCTTCCAGCGTCTCCATGCCGCCCGCGGGACGCCGCAGCGTCAGCCCCGCCGCCTCATTGCGCCGCCGCGGGTATTGCCATCATGTCGCGCAGGTATTCGCCGAATTCCTCGCACAAATCGTCCCGCGCCAGCCCGAAGGCCACCGTGGCCTGAAGGAACCCCGCCTTGGAGCCGCAGTCGAAGCGCTGGCCGCGGAACCGGTAGCCATAGACATTGTCGGACCGGCGCACTTCCTCGGCGATCGCGTCGGTGAGCTGGATTTCCCCGCCAGCACCCGACTTGATGCGGTTGAGATTGCGCATGATGCTGGGCGTCAGGATGTAGCGCCCGATGGCGGCGAGGTTCGACGGCGCGTCCTCGGGCTGGGGCTTTTCCACCATCCCGCGCATGCGCACCAGCGCCCCCATGTCCTCGGCAACGTCCAGAAGGCCGTAGGAGGCGGCCTTCGCGGTCGGCACCTCCATCGCGGCGACCATATTGCCGCCCACCTCGGCATGGGCCTCGACCATCTGTTGCAGACAGGGCTTTTCGGCCGCGATCACGTCGTCGGGCAGGATAACCGCGAAGGGCTCGTCGCCGATCAGCCGCCGCGCGCACCACACGGCGTGCCCCAGCCCCATGGGTTTCTGCTGGCGGATATAGGCGATGGCGCCACTGTCCATCGTCGTGGATCTGAGGATTTCCAGCAGGTCGTCCTTGCCCTTGCGCTTGAGCTCCTGCTCGAGCTGCGGGGCGCTGTCGAAATAGTCCTCGAGCGCGGATTTCCCGCGCGAGGTCACGAAGATGAATTCCTTGATCCCGGCGGCGCGGGCCTCGTCGATCGCGTATTGGATCAACGGCCGGTCCACCAGTGTCATGATCTCCTTCGGCACCGATTTCGTCGCGGGAAGGAATCGCGTCCCCAGTCCCGCAACCGGAAAAATCGCCTTGGAAATGCGGCTTCTCATGGCACCAATCCCTTATCGTTCCGCCTGTGCAGCACGTAAAACCACCTGCTCGCCCGTTAATAACAGGAATATGGACCGCGACGCGACCCGATTTTGAGACAGGATTGCGGCATCCGCGTGGAATTGCCCAGGATCTGCAGACGCCCGGCGGGAGGCCGCACACTCAGGCGATGCCCATCTCCGCCAGTTTCGCCTCGATCCGGGGTACGTCCTCGGGATTGTTGAGTTCCCAGAAGGCGCGGCCGCGCGCTTCCACCTCGACGCAGAGCACCGGCGCGCCGTTTTCCAGAAACCGGAGCTGTTCGAGTCCTTCCAGCGCCTCCAGCGGCCCGGCGGGCCAGGCGACATAGTCTGCCAGCGCCTCGGGCCGGTAGGCATAGACGCCGACATGGTGAAAGACCGGCACCGTCTCGTCCGCGCCATAGCTGCGCGCCGTATAGGGGATCACCTCCTTGGAGAAGTAGAGCGCCCGCATGTCGCGCCCGAAAACCGCCGTCGTGCCGCCGACCCGGCCCGCGCGCCGGTCCTCCAGGAATCCGGACAGCGCCGCGGCGTCGCAGCGCAGCACCGGCGTCGCCATGCCCAAGGCGGGATCGGCGCGCAACGCCGCGACCAGCGCCTCAACGAACCAGGGCGGGGTCAGCGGCGCGTCGCCTTGCAGATTGACCACGATTTCCGCACCGCCCAGCGCCGCCGCGGCCTCGGCGCAGCGCTCGGTGCCGTTGGCGCAATCGGGCGACGTCATCGCGACCTCGGCCCCGAAGCCTTCGGCCTCGTCCCGGATCCGGTCGTCATCGGTGGCCACCACCACCCGGTCCACGCCGCGCGCGGCCATCGCCGCGTCCCAGCTTCGCCGGATCAGGCTGCGCGCCTCGCCGCCCGCGCCGCGCAGCGCCACCAGCGGCTTGCCCGGATAGCGGGTCGAGGCATAGCGCGCCGGGATCACGACGAGCACGGACATTCAGGGCGCCTGCAGCACGACGCCCGGCGCGTGGGCGATGAAGAACGGGTTTTCGTAGCCCGGCTTGCCATAGCGCAGCGGGCTGTGATCGTCGAAGCGCACCACATGGCCGCCGGCGCCCAGCAGCACCGCCTGACCGGCGGCGGTGTCCCATTCCATCGTGCGGCCCAGCCGGGGATAGAGATCGGCCTCGCCCGTGGCGACGAGGCAGAACTTCAGCGACGAGCCCGCCCCGGTCATGTCCGCGACCGCGTATTTGCCGATATAGTCGTCCGTCGCCTGATCCCGGTGCGACTTGGAGGCCACGACGACCAGCGCGCCGTTGTCGGGCGTGGTGACGTGGACGGGCCTGACCGGACCCGGCGCATCGGGGGCGAGCGCGCCCGCCTCCTCGACCGAGGCGCCGGTCGCATCGGTATAGAACATCCGCCCCTTGGCGGGCGCGTAGACGACGCCGCGCACCGGTGTGCCTTTCTCGACATAGGCGATGTTGACGGTGAAATCGCCGCGCCGCTTGATGAATTCCTTGGTGCCGTCCAACGGGTCCACGATGATGAAGTCGCGGGCGCTCTCGGCATGGCTGGCGGCCTGTTCCTCGGTCACGATCAGGGTGCCGGGAAACGCCGCCGCGAGCGCCGCGGAAATCAGTGCGTCGGCGGCCTCGTCCGCGGCGGTCACCGGGCTGTCGTCGGATTTCGCGCGCACCTCGAAATCGTCGGCGTCGTAGATTTCCATGATCCGCGTCCCGGCTTCTATGGCGGTCTTGCGGAACACCCGGCTCAACTTGTCGAAATCCAAATCCGGCCTCCTTCGGGACCCGCGCGCATGGCGGGCAAATGATTGAAAATTTACCGTGGCCCCCTTATGATGCCTCCGCAAAAGAACGGCAAGGCATAGCCGCCGGGCGCGGCATCGCGGGCAAGAGGCAGGTCCGGACATGTTTACCAGACAGACGCGGCGTTCGGGTCCCGCAATGGTCTTCGGGCTGCTGCGCGTGATTTATCATGCCACCGTCCGCGAGGCGCGGAAATCCAGCCGCAACGCCGTCGCCGGGCTGCTGTCGCGGGTCTTCACCGCCATTCTCATGGTCGTGGCCTTCTACCTGATGTTCTCGCTGCTCAACCTGCGCGGCATGGCGCTGCGGGGCGATTTCATCGTCTACCTGATGACCGGCATCTTCCTCTTCCTGACCCATAACCAGGCCGTCCGCTCGGTGATGAACGCCGAAGGGCCGACATCGGCAATGATGAAACACGCGCCGATGAACACCATCGTGTCGATCAGCGCGGCGGCGCTCTCGTCGCTCTACATGCAGCTTCTCGCGCTGGGGGTCATCTTCTTCGGGGTCCATGTCGCCTGGCGCCCGGTAGAGATCGACGATCCGGTCGGGCTGATGCACAACTTCATGCTCGCATGGTCCAGCGGCGCGGCCATCGGCGTGCTGCTGCTGGCGCTGAAACCCTGGTTTCCCAGCTTCGTGCGGATCGTCTCGATGGTCTATATGCGGGCCAACATGATCACCTCCGGCAAGATGTTCGTGGCCAACACGCTGCCCGCGTCGATGCTGCCCTTCTTCTCGTGGAACCCGCTCTTTCACACCATCGACCAGGCGCGCGGGGCGGCATTCATCAACTACAACCCCCACAACACCAACGAGACCTATCCGCTGCTGGTCACGATCACGCTGATCATGCTGGGCCTGATGGGGGAGTTCTACACGCGCCGCCGCGCTTCGCTGAGCTGGGACGCCGCGCGCTAATCCACCACGCGGAGCGTCAGGTTGATCCGCCCGCCATCGGACAGGAGGCCCGAGGATCCGAAGCGGATGCGGTCCACCCCGTGCCAGGCCAGCCGCGCCGCGCCGCCCATCACCACCACGTCGCCCGAGTGCAGCCACAGGGATTGCGTGCCCTCTCGCCGGTCGGTGCCGCCGACCCGCAGCAGCCCGTCGTCGCCCAGCGAGACCGACACCACGGGATAGCTGAAATCGGCTTCGTCCCGGTCCTGGTGCAGGCCCATCCGCGCGCCTTCGCCATAGAAGTTCACCAGGCAGCAATCGGGATCGCGGCGCGCGTCGCCCAGCGCACGCCAGACCGCCATGACCGAAGGCGGGATGGGCGGCCAGGCGCTGCCCGAGGGGTGGCGCGGCTCGTAGCGATAGCCCTTCCGGTCGGAATACCAGCCATAGCGCCCGGCCGAAGTCATGCGCACCGACATCCGTTTGCCGCCCGGCGTGACCGGCCGGAAGACCGGCGCGGCGCGCTGGACCGCGCGCAATTCCTCCAGCATCCGCTCCTGCGCCGGGCGATCCAGGAAGCCCTGGTGAATCGCGAAGCCGCGCAGCATCAGGGGCCGCGCCGCGCCGTCGCCCTGCGCGGTTTCTGGGGCGTGGTTTGCGCCGCTCGCGGCTTTATCGGTCATTTTGAATCCTTTTTGCCTCCGTATCAGGGTGATTCAGTGGCGTACCACCGCTTGCAGCGTGTTTCCCCGGCTCTTATATAGCTTTTCGAACTTGAAGCCGGGCCATCGGGTCCAGCGATGGGAATCGGGGCAGGGGCCGCGAACGGGTCTGACCCCTCATATTCGCCGAGAGGAGAGCATACGCCATGGGCAAAGTAATCGGAATCGACCTTGGGACCACGAACTCCTGCGTCGCGATCATGGACGGCTCGCAGCCGCGGGTGATCGAGAACGCGGAAGGCGCGCGCACCACGCCGTCGATCGTCGCCTTCACCGACAACGAACGTCTCGTCGGCCAGTCCGCCAAGCGGCAGGCCGTGACCAACCCGGAAAACACGATCTTCGCGGTCAAGCGCCTGATCGGCCGCCGCGTGGACGACGCCGAGGTGACGAAGGACAAGAAGATCGTCCCCTACAGCATCATCGACGGCGGCAATGGCGACGCCTGGGTCGAGGCGCACGGCGAGAAATACAGCCCCAGCCAGATTTCCGCGTTCATCCTTCAGAAAATGAAGGAAACCGCCGAAAGCTATCTGGGTGAGGACGTGACGCAGGCCGTCATCACCGTGCCGGCCTATTTCAACGACCAGCAGCGCCAGGCGACCAAGGATGCCGGCAAGATCGCCGGGCTCGAGGTGCTGCGCATCATCAACGAACCGACGGCCGCCGCGCTGGCCTATGGTCTCGACAAGAAAGAGACCAAGACCATCGCGGTCTACGACCTTGGCGGCGGGACGTTCGACATCACCATTCTGGAGATTGACGACGGTCTCTTCGAGGTGAAGTCCACCAACGGGGACACGTTCCTGGGCGGTGAAGATTTCGACATGCGGATCGTCAACTACCTGGCCGACGAGTTCAAGAAGGAGCACGGCGCCGACCTGACCATGGACAAGATGGCGCTGCAGCGACTCAAGGAGGCCGCCGAGAAGGCCAAGATCGAACTCAGCTCGTCCTCGCAGACCGAGATCAACCAGCCCTTCATCTCGATGGACAAGAACAGCGGCCAGCCGCTGCACATGGTCATGAAACTGACCCGCGCCAAGCTGGAAAGCCTGGTGGGCGACCTGATCGCCAATTCGCTGAAGCCCTGCGCGGCGGCGCTGAAGGATGCCGGCCTGTCCAAGGGCGACGTGGACGAGGTGATCATGGTCGGCGGCATGACCCGCATGCCCAAGGTCTATGAGGAAGTGACCAAGTTCTTCGGCAAGGAGCCACACAAGGGCGTCAACCCCGACGAGGTCGTGGCGATGGGCGCTGCGATTCAGGCCGGCGTGCTGCAAGGCGACGTGAAGGACGTGGTCCTTCTCGACGTAACCCCGCTGAGCCTGGGCATCGAGACGCTGGGCGGCGTGTTCACCCGCCTGATCGACCGCAACACCACGATCCCGACGAAGAAGAGCCAGATCTTCTCGACCGCCGAGGACAACCAGAACGCGGTGACGATCCGCGTCTTCCAGGGCGAGCGCGAGATGGCCTCGGACAACAAGATGCTGGGCCAGTTCAATCTGGAGGACATCCCCCCGGCGCCGCGCGGCATGCCGCAGATCGAGGTGACATTCGACATCGACGCCAACGGCATCGTCAACGTCTCGGCCAAGGACAAGGGCACCGGCAAGGAGCACAAGATCACGATCCAGGCGTCGGGCGGTCTGTCGGACGAAGATATCGAGAAGATGGTCAAGGAGGCCGAAGCCAATGCCGAGGCCGACAAGGAACGCCGCGAGCTGGTGGAGACCAAGAACCAGGCGGAAGGCCTGATCCACTCCACCCGCAAGTCGATGGAAGAGCATGGCGACAAGGTCGATGCCTCGACCATCGAAGCCATCGACCTGGCCATCGGGGCGCTGGAAGAGGCGCTGGAATCCGAGGAAACCGGCAAGATCAAGTCCGGCATCCAGAACGTCACCGAAGCCGCGATGAAACTGGGCGAGGCGATCTACAAGGCCCAGCAGGACGCCGCGGGTGAGGGCGACGGCGCGGATGAAGGCCCGTCCGGTGTCGACGAGGACATCGTGGATGCCGATTTCGAAGACCTCGGCGACGACGAAGACAAGCGCGCGTAAGGCGCGTCCGGAAACTGTCGGGCCGGTCCGGGTGCCCCGGATCGGCCCGCACGTTTCGTGAAGGACACTGACCATGGCAAAGCGCGATTACTACGAGGTTCTGGGTGTCTCCAGGAACGCATCGGCCGACGAGATCAAGAAAGCCTATCGCAGCAAGGCCAAGGCGTTTCACCCGGACCGCAACAGCGACAATCCCAACGCCGAAACGCAGTTCAAGGAAGCGAACGAGGCCTATGACGTCCTGAAGGACCCCGAGAAGAAGGCGGCCTATGACCGCTTCGGCCATGCCGCGTTCGAAGGCGGGATGGGCGGCGGCGGGCCGCGGCCGGGTGGTGCGGGCAATGCCGATTTCGCCAGCGCCTTTTCGGATGTCTTCGAGGATCTCTTCGGCGATTTCATGGGCGGCGGGCGCGGCGGCGCCGGGCAGCGCGCCACGCGCGGCTCCGATCTGCGCTACAATCTGCGTGTCACGCTCGAAGAAGCATTCAAGGGCATCCACAAGACGATCAGCGTCCCCGGCTCGGTGGCCTGCGACACCTGTCACGGCACCGGCGCGGCCGGCGGCGCGGAACCGACCAGTTGCCCGACCTGTTCGGGAATGGGCAAGGTGCGCGCGCAGCAAGGCTTCTTCACCGTCGAACGCACCTGCCCGACCTGTTCGGGCATGGGCCAGATCATCAAGAACCCCTGTTCGGCCTGCAAGGGCGCGGGTCGCGTCACCCGCGACCGCTCGCTTTCCGTCAACGTGCCCGCGGGCGTGGAGACGGGCACGCGCATCCGCCTTGCCGGCGAGGGCGAGGCCGGCATGCGGGGCGGGCCGTCGGGCGATCTCTACATCTTCATCAACGTCACCGAACACCCGATCTTCCAACGCGACGGGCAGAGCCTCTTCTGTTCGGTGCCCGTCAGCATGGCCAAGGCCGCGTTGGGCGGCGATATCGAAGTGCCGACGATCGACGGCGGCCGGGCGCGCGTGAAAATCCCCGCCGGCAGCCAGTCGGGCCGCCAGATGCGGCTCAAGGGCAAGGGCATGCCCGCTCTGCGTGGCAACACGACCGGCGACATGTTCATCGAACTCGCGGTCGAGACCCCTGTCAATCTCAGCGCCAAGCAGAAAGAACTGCTGCGTGAATTCGAAGGGTTGAGCGACGGCAAC
Source organism: Maritimibacter sp. 55A14 (assembly GCF_003122205.1). Taxonomy (GTDB): domain Bacteria; phylum Pseudomonadota; class Alphaproteobacteria; order Rhodobacterales; family Rhodobacteraceae; genus QEYE01. The sequence continues at coordinate 178,474 of NZ_QEYE01000004.1, read as the reverse complement.
AACCCGCAAAGCTCCAACTTCTTCGGCAAGGTCAAGAATTTCTGGGACGGCATGAAGAGCTGACGCCGGGACCATCGGCAGATCCTTGTGGGCGGCCGCGACGGGCCGCCCTTTTTCTTGGCTCCAGCCAATTGCGCTTTCGCGCCGGCGCCGGCTTCGCTAGGTTCTCCGGGACGCCGTTCTGGGGGGACCGTTGACCGTTGCTCAGCCGACCATGACGCCGATGATGGCGCAATACCTGGAGATCAAGGAGGCGCATTCCGATGCGCTCCTGTTCTACCGGATGGGCGACTTCTATGAGCTTTTCTTCGATGACGCGGTCGCCGCGGCCGAGGCGCTGGATATCGCCCTCACCAAACGCGGCAAGCATCTGGGCGAGGATATCCCGATGTGCGGCGTCCCGGTTCATGCCGCCGAAAACTACCTTCTGACGCTGATCCGCAAGGGCTTCCGCGTCGCCGTCTGCGAGCAGATGGAAGACCCGGCGGAGGCCAAGAAGCGCGGCTCCAAGGCGGTGGTGCGGCGCGAGGTCGTGCGGCTGGTCACGCCCGGCACCCTGACCGAGGAGGCGCTGCTGGAAGCACGGCGCCACAACTACCTGACCGCCTTTTCCGAAGTGCGCGGCGAGGCGGCGCTGGCCTGGGTCGATATCTCCACCGGCGCGTTTCACGTGATGCCCTGCCCGCCGCACCGGCTGGGTCCGCAGCTTGCCCGCCTGATGCCGCGCGAGGTGATCCTGCCCGAATCCATCGAGGACGCATATGGCGACGCGATCGCGGAAAGCGGCGCGGCGCTGACCCCGCTCTCGCGCGCCTCCTTCGACAGCAGCGCGGCGGCCGGGCGCCTTCAGGCGCTCTATGGCGTCGGCGCGCTGGACGGGTTCGGTGCCTTCTCGCGCGCCGAACTCTCGGCGATGGGCGGCATCGTGGAGTATCTGGACCTGACGCAGAAGGGAAAACTGCCGCTCCTGTCGCCGCCGCGCCACGAGTCCGAGAACCGCCTGATGCAGATCGATGCCGCGACAAGGCGCAACCTGGAACTGACGCAGAGCCTCGCGGGCGGGCGCGACGGTTCGCTCCTCTCGGCCATCGACCGGACCGTGACGGCGGCCGGGGCCCGGATGCTGGAACGGCGGATCAGCGCGCCCTCGGCCGATCTGGAAACTATCCAGGCGCGGCAGGATGTGGTCACGTATCTATTTGAAGACAGAATGTTGCGGGATGAATTGCGCGACGCGCTCCGAAAGGCGCCGGACATGGACCGGGCGCTGTCGCGGCTGGCGCTGGATCGCGGCGGCCCGCGTGACCTGGCGGCGATCCGCGCCGGTCTGACACAGGCCGAGGCGCTGGCCACGCGGCTGGACCGCGACGATCTGCCCGAGAACCTGGCCGCTGCACGCGGCGCGCTGACGGGGCACGCGGCGCTGCGCGATCTGCTCGACGCCGCGCTGGTGGCCGAACCGCCGCACCTGGCGCGCGACGGCGGTTTCGTCGCGCCGGGCTATGATCCCGATCTGGACGAGGCGCGCACGTTGCGCGACGAAGGCCGGGGCGTGATCGCCGGAATGCAAAAGGACTACGCCAAGGCCGCCGGGGTCAATGCGCTGAAAATCAAACACAACAACGTACTGGGCTATTTTATCGAGACCCCCGCCACCCATGCCGGACGGATGCTGGGCGCACCGCTTTCGGAGACCTTCATTCACCGCCAGACGACCGCCAACGCGGTGCGGTTCACCACGGTCGAACTGTCGGAACTGGAGACGCGGATATTGAACGCGGGCGGGCGGGCGCTGGAAATCGAGAAGCGAATCTTCGAAACGCTGCGCCATGCCGTCACCGAGGCTGCCCCCGCCGTCAGCCAGGCCGCCCGCGCGCTGGCCGAGATTGACCTCGCCGCCGCCATGGCCGATCTCGCGGCGTCGGAGAACTGGTGTCGCCCGAAGATCGACGAAAGCCGCAGCTTTCTGGTCGAAGGTGGGCGCCATCCGGTCGTGGAACGCGCGCTCCGGCGTGAGGGCACGCCCTTCATCGCCAATGACTGTAGCCTTTCGGACGGCTCGGACGGCGCGCATATCTGGCTGCTGACCGGGCCCAACATGGCCGGGAAATCCACCTTCCTGCGGCAGAACGCGCTGATTGCCCTGTTGGCGCAGACCGGCGCCTGGGTACCGGCGCGCGCGGCCCATATCGGGCTGGTCTCGCAGCTTTTTTCCCGCGTTGGCGCCTCGGACGACCTGGCGCGGGGCCGCTCAACCTTCATGGTGGAGATGGTGGAAACCGCGGCGATCCTCAACCAGGCCGATGCGCGCGCGCTGGTGATCCTCGATGAGATCGGGCGCGGCACGGCCACCTATGACGGGCTCTCCATTGCCTGGGCGACGCTCGAACACCTGCATGGCGCTAATCTCTGCCGGGCGCTCTTTGCCACGCATTATCATGAGCTTACGGGGCTATCGTCGCGGCTGGACGGGGTCGGGAACGCCACCGTGGCCGTGCGGGAATGGGAGGGCGACGTGATCTTCCTGCACGAGGTGCGCGAAGGTGCGGCGGACCGCTCCTACGGCGTTCAGGTGGCCAAGCTGGCAGGGCTGCCGGCCTCGGTTGTGGAGCGGGCGCGCGTTATCCTCGATTCGCTGGAGAAAGGCGACAGGGAGGGCGGCGCCAAGGCCGCCACGCTGATCGACGATCTGCCGCTCTTCTCGGCGGTGCCGCCGCCCGCGCCCGCCGCGCCGAAAGGCCCCTCGGCGCTGGAAGAAACGCTCGCCTCCATCCATCCCGACGAACTGACCCCGCGCGAGGCGCTCGATCTCGTCTATCGCCTGCGCGGGATGATCGGGGACGACGGGCGGGACTGACGCGCTATTTGTTTGCGGCCTGCTGCTCGGCCGAGGCCGAGGAGACGCCCACCTGCGCCGGGCGAAGCAGCCGGTCATGGATGGTGAAGCCTTCGCCCATCACCTGGATGATGTTACCGGCGCCGACGCTGGGCACAGGGGCCTCGAACATGGCCTGGTGGTGCTGCGGGTCGAACGGATCGCCGATCTCGGGCGAGACCGGCTTGATCCCGTGCTTGGCAAAGGCGTTCACAAGCTCTCGCAGTGTGATCTCGATGCCCTGGACGACGCTTTTTGCCGCCTCGCGCTCAGACTCGCTCATCGCGTCGAGCGCGCGCTTGAGATTGTCGTAGACCGGCAGCAGATCGCGCGCCAGCCTGATACCGCCATAGCTTTCGGCCTCGCGCCGGTCGCGCTCGCCGCGCTTGCGCGCGTTCTCGGCCTCGGCCATCGCGCGCAAAAGGCGGTCTTTCAACTCGTCGCGCTCGGCCCGGAGAACGTCCAGCTCCCCTTCCAGTTCGGACAGGACATCGAACTCCCCATCCTCGGCGGCGGCTTCGGCGCCGGGTACCTGCGTCTCTGCTTCCATCTTTGATTCGTCTTCTCGCTTCGGATCGGACATGTCTGCCCCCTTCTCGCCTCAACTCTGATCGGACAGCATCCGTCCGACCAATTGCGCCGTGTAATCCACGATCGGCACGATGCGCCCGTAATTGAGGCGCGTCGGCCCGATCACACCCACGGCACCGATAATCTTCCGGTCAGCGTTCATATATGGAGAGACCACCAAAGAGGAACCCGAAAGTGAGAAAAGTTTGTTCTCGGAGCCAATAAAAACACGCACCCCATCGCCTTCCTCGGTCAGCTCGAGGAATTGCGCGATGTCACGCTTGCGCTCCAGATCGTCGAAAAGCTCCCGCACCCGGTCGAGGTCCTCCGCACCGGCCATGTCGTCCAGCAGATTCGCACGCCCCCGCACGATCAGCCGCTCGTGGCTGGTGCCGTCGTTTTCCCAGACCGCGAGGCCGTTCTCGACCATCTGCTGCGCCAGCACGTCGATCTCCCTCCGGCGGGCCTGAATCTCGCGCTCCATTACCGCGCGCAGATCTGACAGGGTCCGTCCCTCGGCGACGGCATTGAGGAAATTCGCGGCCTCCCGCATTGCCGACGGGGTCTGGCCCACCGGCGGTGTGAAAACGCGGTTTTCCACATGGCCGTCGGCGGTTACCAGAACGACGAGCGCGCGATCGGGGGCGAGCGAGACGAACTCGACATGTTTGATCGCCTCTTCGTGCTTGGGCGCCAGCACCAGGCTGGCCCCATGCGTGAGGCCCGACAGGATCGAGCCCGCGCGGTCCAGCATCGTCGCCATGTCGCGATTGTCGTTGCCCAGCGTGTTGTCGATCTGAAGCCGTTCCTTCGGGGACAGGTCGCCGATCTCCAGCAGCCCGTCGACAAAGAGCCGCAGCCCCATCTGCGTTGGCACCCGCCCGGCGGAGACATGCGGGCTGTCGAGAAGGCCGAGATACTCCAGATCCTGCATCACGTTCCGGATCGTCGCGGCGGAGACTTTTTCGGTCAGGTCGCGCGACAGTGTCCGCGATCCCACCGGGTCGCCGGTGACCAGATAGGACTCCACCAGCCTGCGAAAGACCTCGCGGCTGCGATCGCTCATTTCCGACAATACGCTGGAGCCGTCGCTCATCCGATTTTGCCTGCCATCCTCGGCCATGCTGCCATTAAAGCCCGCCTGTTCATAGGGTCAACCGGACATTGGCCTTTACTCGTGCCGGTGGCTGTGGGTATCTGGCACCGACCTGAAAACAAGGGATATCCGATGCGCCCCTCTGGCAGAGACATAAGCGAAATGCGCCCGATTTCAATCGAGACGGGCGTGACCAAACACGCCGAAGGGTCCTGTCTGATCCGATGCGGGGATACGCATGTACTCTGCACCGCGACTATCGAGGACCGGGTGCCGCCGTTTCTCAAGAACACCGGGCTGGGCTGGATCACGGCGGAGTACGGGATGCTGCCGCGCGCCACCAACACGCGGATGCGCCGCGAGGCCGCGGTCGGCAAGCAGGGCGGTCGCACGGTGGAGATCCAGCGCCTGATCGGGCGCAGCCTGCGTGCCGGGATCGACCGGGTGGCTCTGGGCGAGCGGCAGATCACCGTGGATTGCGACGTGATCCAGGCCGATGGCGGCACCCGCTGCGCGGCGATCACCGGGGGCTGGGTCGCGCTGCGGCTGGCCATCGCAAAACTCATGAAGGCGGGCCTTGTCACCAGCGACCCGCTGGTCGATCACGTCGCCGCGGTAAGCTGCGGCATCTATGCAGGGCAGACGGTGCTCGATCTCGACTATGCCGAGGACAGCGAGGCCGGGACCGACGCCAATTTCGTGATGACGGGCCGCGGCGGGCTGGTCGAGGTGCAGGGCTCGGCCGAAGGCGCGCCCTTCTCGCGTGCGGCATTGGGCGAGTTGATCGATCTCGCCGAAAAGGGCGTGGCTGAACTGGTGGCGGCGCAGAAAGCCGCGACCGGGGCATAGGCGGCCCCCTTGCGGCAGATCGGGGAGAAACTGCTGATCGCGTCGCATAACGCAGGCAAGGTGCGCGAGATCGGTGCGCTGTTGGCCCCGTTCGGCGTTCAGGTCGTCTCGGCCGCCGATCTGGGGCTGGATGAGCCCGACGAGACCGAGGAGAGCTTCGCCGGCAATGCGCGGATCAAGGCCCATGCCGCCGCGCGCGCCAGCGGCCTGCCCGCCCTGTCCGACGACAGCGGGATCGAGGTGGACGCACTGGGCGGCGCGCCGGGTATCCGTACCGCCGATTGGGCCGAAACCCCGGACGGCCGGGACTTCCCGATGGCGATGACGAAGGTCTGGACCCTGCTGGAGGATGCCGCCGCGCCCGAGCCGCGCAGCGCGCGGTTCCGCTGCACGCTCTGCCTGGCCTGGCCCGACGGGCAGGACGCACTATTTGAGGGCAAGGTCGAAGGCCGTATCGTGTGGCCGATGCGGGGCGCCCGCGGCTTCGGCTTCGACCCGATCTTCCTGCCCGACGGCGAAACCGAGACCTTCGGCGAAATGGACCCCGCGCGCAAACATGAGCTTAGCCATCGTGCAGACGCTTTCAGAAAACTCGTTGCCGCCGTCTTCGGTGGCTGAGGACTGGCGCGCCGGGGGGTTCGGACTCTATCTCCACTGGCCCTTCTGTCAGGCCAAATGCCCCTATTGCGACTTCAACAGCCATGTCGCGGGCGATGTGGATCAGGTCAGGTGGCGGGCCGTCCTGCTCTCCGAGATCGCCCGCGTCGCTACCGAGACGCCGGACAGGGTTCTGAACACTGTCTTCTTCGGGGGCGGGACGCCCAGCCTGATGGACCCCGATCTGGTGGCCGCCATCCTCGATGCGGTGCGCGCGGCGTGGCCGCTGGCCAACGATCTGGAAGTTACGCTGGAGGCCAACCCGACCTCGGTGGAGGCCGGGCGCTTCCGTGGCTACCGCGATGCCGGGGTGAACCGGGTCTCGATGGGCATTCAGGCGCTCAATGACTCAGATCTCCGGCGGCTCGGGCGGCTGCATTCGGTGGCCGAGGCCCGCAACGCCTTCGCCATCGCGCGGAACGTCTTCGACCGGGTGAGCTTCGATCTGATCTATGCGCGGCAGCACCAGACCCGTGCCGCCTGGCGCACCGAGTTGCGCGAGGCGATGGCGATGGCCGCGGATCACCTGTCGCTCTATCAACTCACCATCGAGCCCGGCACCGCCTTCGGGCGGCTCGCCAATGCCGGGCGGCTCGACGGGCTGCCCGATGACGACCGCGCCGCCGACATGTATGCCGACACGCAGGAGATCTGCGGCGCCGCCGGCCTGCCCGCCTACGAGATTTCCAACCACGCCCGTCCGGGCGCGGAGTCAAGGCACAACCTGATTTACTGGCGCGGCGGTGACTATGCCGGGATCGGGCCGGGGGCGCATGGGCGGCTGACGCTTGGCGGGACACGCTACGCCACGCAGACACCGCTCGCACCCGCCGCCTGGCTGGAACGTGTCGAGCGCGCCGGATCGGGCGAGCTGCCGCGGCAGGTGCTCGCGCCTTTTGATCAGGCGCAGGAATACCTGATGATGGCGCTGCGTCTTCGCGAAGGGGCGCAGATTGACCGGTGGGATAAGCTGTCCGGGAGCGTAGATATATTACAGAAAATCAATGGGTTAGACGGTCTTAATGTGCTCCATTGCCACGCTGGAACGCTCGCGCTGACCGACCGCGGGCGGCCGGTGCTCAACGCCGTGCTGCGCGAATTGCTGGCGGAGGTCTAGGTGGCGCGCTGGCTCTGGGCTGTCTTCGGGATTCTCTGCGTTGGCACCGGCATCGTTGGGATTGTCCTGCCGCTGGTCCCCACGGTGCCCCTGATGATCCTCGCCGCCTTCTGCTTTGCCCGCTCCTCGGACAGGCTGCATGACTGGCTGCTGAGCCACCGGACATTCGGACCCTATATCGCCGACTGGCGCAGCCACGGGTCGATCCGCCCGACGGCCAAGCGGCTGGCGACCGTCTCGATCCTGCTGGTTTTCGGGGTGTCTCTGGCGCTTGGTGTGCGCGCGCTGGTGCTGGGCTTTCAGGCGGCGGTGCTGGGGGCCGTTCTGATCTTCATCTGGACGCGGCCTAACGCATAGCGGTCAGCGCCTGGCACAGCGCGTCGAGCTCTTCCAGCGTGCCGTAGCGGATCACCACCTGCCCGCTTTCCCCGCCCGGCTTGTGGTCGATCGTCACGCGCAGCCCGGTATTGGCAGCGAGATCCTGTTCCAGCGCGCGGGTGTCGGCGTCCTTCTCGGGCGCCGCCGCGCGCGGCTTTGGTCCTGCGCCCGGCTTCGGCGCCTTGACCAGTCGCTCCACCTCCCGCACCGAGAGCCCCTTGGCCACGATCTGCTTGGCAATACCCACAGGATCATCCGCGGTGATGAGCGCGCGGGCGTGCCCGGCAGAAAGCATTCCCTCGCGGAGATACCCCAGAACCTCCTCCGGCAGGCCCAGAAGCCGCATAAGGTTGGCGATATGGCTTCGGCTCTTGCCCAGTGCTCGGGCCAGGTTTTCCTGCGTATGGCCGAATTGCTCCATCAATCTGCGGTATCCCGCGGCTTCCTCCACCGGGTTCAGATCGGCACGCTGGATGTTCTCGATGATCGCGACTTCCAGCACCTCCGTGTCGTCGAAATCCCGGATCAGAACAGGCAGCTCATGAAGCTGCGCCATCTGTGCGGCCCGCCAGCGACGTTCCCCCGCGACGATCTGATAGGCCCCGCCCTGATGCGGGTCGGGCCGGACGATGAGCGGCTGGATCACCCCCTTCTCGCGAATCGAGGCGGCCAGCTCCTCCAGGTTTTCCTTGACGAAATCCCGCCGCGGCTGGTTGGGGTTCGGATGCAGCCGGTCGATGGCGACATGTGTGTCGGGACGCCGCGCGGCAGTCTGCCCCTGCTGCTCTGCCGGAGTCTCGGGGTTCACATCTGCCATCAGGGCTGACAGTCCACGCCCCAGTCCGCGCCGTTCCGGTGTCTTCTGTGCCATGTCTCGCCTCCCAGATCAGGCCGCCGCCTGCGCGCCGTGTTTGCGGATCAATTCCTGTGCCAGCTCGCGATACGCTTGGCTGCCTTTCGACTCCGAATCGTAGACAAGAACCGGCATGGCATAGGACGGCGCCTCGCTCAGCCGCACATTGCGGGGGATCACCGTGTCGAAGACCAGCTTGCCCAGGGTTTGCCGGGCATCCGCCTCCACTTGCCGGGACAAGTTGTTGCGTTTGTCATACATGGTCAACACAACACCTTCCAAGCGCAGGGCAGAATTAGCGGTTTGCCGAACTTCACGCACACTCAGCATGAGTTGCGAAAGCCCCTCCAGCGCGAAGAACTCTGCCTGCAAGGGCACCAGGACCGAATGCGCGGCGACCATCGCGTTGACCGTCAGAAGGTTCAGCGACGGCGGGCAGTCGATCAGCACATAGTCCAGCCGGAACTCGGCCAGCGCCGACAGGTTCAGCGCGTCGCGCAGCAGGAAAACCCTTTTTTCATTGGCCACAAGCTCGATATCGGCGGAACTCAGATCGGTCGTCGCCGGGGCTATCAGGAGGTTGGGAATACTCGTCTCCTGCAACACCTCCAACGCCGGGGCCTCTTCCAGAAGCAGATCATAGGTTGTCATGTCCCGCCGGTCCGCGTCGATGCCGAGCCCGGTCGAGGCGTTGCCCTGCGGGTCGATATCCACCAGAAGTACGCGCTTGCCGGCCTCTGCCAGCGCGGTGCCCAGGTTTATGGCGGTGGTGGTCTTGCCGACCCCGCCCTTCTGGTTCGCAACCGCGATGATACGGGGGCCGGGCCCCGGAACCGGTTCAGACACGGGCTATGCCTCCAATTTCCAGTATGACGCCGGACGGATCGGTGATGCTCGGATGTTTTTGGACTCGGAAAGCCCAGGATGCAAGGGCCGCGTCGATCTCTTCGGCATGGCCCGCGCCCTTGGGAAAGAGCGCGATGCCGTCCTCGGCCAGGTGCCGCTGCGCCAACGGCAAAAGCCGGTCGAGCGGCGCCAGCGCCCGCGCGGAGAGCACGTCGGCGCTTTGGGGCGCAAGGGTCTCCGCCCGTGCGATTTTCACCTCCGCCGGCGTCTCCGTGGCCTGCGCGACCCGCAGCAGGAACGCGGCCTTGCGGGCATCGCTTTCCACGAGTGTGACGCGCAGGTGCGGCGCAGCCTCCGCCGCCAGAATCGCCACGATCAGTCCAGGAAACCCGCCGCCGGAGCCGAGATCGACCCAGTTCGATGCGCTGTTCGGCGTGCGGTCGAGAAGCTGCGCGCTGTCGAGAAAATGGCGCGACCAGAGATCCGCCAGCGTAGTTCGGGACACAAGATTTATGGCCGGGTTCCATTTTCGCAACAGCATGGCGTAGGTATCCAGCCGCTGCAGTGTTTCACGTGAAACATTCCGGGCCGCCAGAAACGCTTCCCGGTCCGCCTCGTCCACCATCAGGCAGAGCGCCTTTTGGCGTCCTGGCGCAGGCGCGCGAGGATGAGCGTCAGTGCCGCCGGCGTCATCCCGTCGATCCGGCCAGCCTGCGCCAGCGTCGCCGGGCGGATGCGCGAAAGCTTGCCCTTCAGCTCGTGCGACAGGCCGGAAATGGTGTCGTAATCCATGCGCTCCGGAATCTCATGCGCTTCGTCCCGCTTCATCGCCGCAACATCGGCCTGTTGCCGTGCGATGTAATGGGCGTAGAGCGCATCGCGCTCTACCTGCTTTCGGATTTCGGGCGCCGTGTCGGAAAGCTCGGGCCAGATATCCGCCAGGCGGGCGAAATCGACATCGGGGAAGGACAAGAGGTCGATGCCGTTCCGGCGCGTACCGTCCTCGCCCACCGTCAGTCCGGCAGTGCGGGCCTCATTTGGGGTCAAGCTGCGCGCCTCCAACGTCGTGCGGGCGGCGTCGATCTGCGCCATCTTCGCCTCAAACGCGACCTTGCGGGACTCGCCCACGCAGCCCAAGGCGACGCCTAGGGGCGTGAGACGCTGATCGGCATTGTCGGCCCGCAGGGACAACCGGAACTCCGCGCGCGAGGTGAACATGCGGTAGGGCTCCGCGACACCTCGGGTCACAAGATCGTCGATCATCACGCCGATATAAGCGTCCGCGCGACTGAAAATCACCGGCTCGCGCCCCGCGGCGCGGCGCGCGGCGTTCAGCCCGGCAACCAGCCCTTGGGCCGCAGCCTCCTCATATCCTGTGGTTCCGTTGATCTGACCCGCAAGATATAGGCCCGGTACATCTTTCAATTCCAGGCTCGGGCGCAGTGCCCGCGGATCCACATAGTCATACTCGATGGCGTAGCCCGGCTGCAGGATCTCCGCCTTCTCTAGCCCGCGGATGGACCGGACGTAGCGAAGTTGGACATCCTCCGGCAAGGAGGTGGAGATGCCATTCGGATAGACCGTATGGTCGTCCAGCCCTTCGGGCTCCAGGAAAATCTGGTGTGACTCCTTGTCGGCAAAGCGGATAATCTTGTCCTCGATGGAGGGGCAGTAGCGCGGCCCGACCCCATCTATATGCCCGCCATACATGGCCGAGCGCGCCAGATTCTCGCGGATGATCTCATGCGTATGGGCGTTCGTATGCGTGATCCCGCAGGAAACCTGCCGGACAAAAGGCCGCTTGGACAGGAAGGAGAACATCACCGGCTCGGCATCGCCCGGCTGGTCTTCCAGGACTTCCCAGTTGATTGTTCGCCCGTCGAGCCGCGGCGGCGTGCCGGTCTTGAGCCGCCCGAGCGGAAGGCCGAAATTGTCAATCCGTTCCGCCAAGCGAACCGACGGCTTGTCGCCCATCCGACCGCCGGGTCGGGAGACATCGCCGATATGTATCACGCCACGCAGGAAAGTGCCCGTCGTCAGCACCACCGCGCGGGCCGAGACGTGAGCGCCGTCGGCCAGAACGACACCGGCCACGCACCCGGCATTCATGAGAAACTCGGCGACCTCGCCCTCGATCACAGTAAGATTGGGTGTAGCCCGAATTTCGCGCTGCATTTCCGTGCGGTAGATGCGACGATCCGACTGCGCCCGCGGGCCCTGAACGGCCGGTCCCTTGCGCCGGTTGAGAAGCCGGAACTGAATGCCGGCCCGGTCCGCGACCCGGCCCATCAGCCCGTCAAGCGCGTCGATCTCGCGCACCAGGTGGCCCTTGCCCAGGCCGCCGATCGCGGGGTTGCAGCTCATCACGCCGATCCCGTCGAATCGCAGCGTCACCAGCCCAGTGCGCGCGCCGGACCGTGCCGCCGCGTGAGCCGCATCCGCGCCCGCATGACCGCCGCCGATCACGATGACATCGAAATCATGTTTCACGTGAAACATTCCCTACTTGCCGAGGCAGAACCGCGCAAAAATCTCGTCCAGAATATGCTCGACGTCCACGCGCCCGATCACAGAATCCAGCGCCCGGATGCCGGCATGGAGGTTTTCCGCCGCCAGTTCTGCCCTGTCCGGCCCGTTCAATACCTCAATCCGGGCTGATTCCATAGCCCCCAAAGCAGATTCCATCGCCAGGCGGTGCCGCTCCCGCGTGGCGGTGGACGCGCGCTGCGCCCGCATCTCCAGCTCCGCCGCGACCCGGCCCACGAGCTCAGCTATGCCGGCGCCCGTCTTGCCCGACACCGGAAGCCCCTCGCCGCTTCTGCCAAGATCGGCCTTGCCCAATACGTCGATGTCTCCGGGCTGCCGGACCACCCCCGGAATATCCCCTTCCGGGCCATGCAGGAAAACCCGCAAATCGGCCTCCCGCGCGCGCTTGAGGGCGCGGTCAATGCCCATGCCCTCTACCATATCTTGTGCGTCCCGCAGGCCAGCAGTATCAAGTATAGTGGCCGGCACACCATTCAGATCCATGGCCACCTCGATCACGTCGCGCGTCGTCCCCGCCACCTCGGACGTGATCGCGGCCTCCCGTCCGGCCAGCGCGTTGAGCAGCGTCGACTTGCCCGCATTGGGCGCGCCGACGATGGCCACTTCAAAGCCGTCGCGGATGCGTTCCGCCGCGCGGCTGCCCGCGATCTCGGCCCGCAGGCCCTCCGCAACCCCGTCGAGCAGGCCCGTCACCTCCGGCGTCACTTCGACCGGAACCTCTTCATCGGCGAAGTCGATCGTGGCCTCCAGCAACGCCGCCGCACGGATCAGCGCCGACCGCCAGGCCTCCACCTTGCGTCCTAGCGCGCCCTCGAACACACGCAGCGCCTGTTTGCGCTGCGCCTCGGTCTCCGCCTCGATCAGGTCGCCCAGCCCCTCGACCTGCACAAGATCGAGACAACCGTTCTCCAGCGCGCGGCGGGTGAACTCCCCCGGTTCGGCCATCCGCAGGCCCGCCCGGTCCCCAAGCTCACGCAGGACGGCGCGGATGATGGCCGGGCTGCCATGCAGGTGGAGCTCGGCCACATCCTCGCCGGTGAAGCTTGCACCTTTCAAAAAGAGAAGCACCAGCGCCTGATCGAGATGCCCGCCATCTGCGTCGCGCAGAACCCGCAGCGTCGATTGCCGCGGTGGCGGCAACGGCCCGGCCAGGGATTCGGCCGCGGCATGTGCATCCGGTCCGGAAAGGCGGATCACCGCCACCCCGGATTTCCCGCGCGCCGTTGCCAATGCGTAGATCGTGTCCATGACCCCGCCCCCGCGCCGCCCGTCCGGCGCGCGTATCTCAGGTATTCATCGAATCGAAGAAATCCGCGTTTGTCTTGGTCTGCTTGAGCTTGGAAAGCAGGAACTCGATCGCGTCCGTGGTGCCCATCGGATTGAGGATGCGGCGGAGGACGAACATCTTCTGAAGGTCGTTCTTGTCCACGAGCAGCTCCTCCTTCCGCGTGCCGGACTTGAGAATGTCCATCGACGGGAAGACGCGCTTGTCGGCCACCTTGCGGTCGAGCACGATCTCCGAGTTGCCGGTGCCCTTGAATTCTTCGAAAATCACCTCGTCCATGCGGCTGCCGGTGTCGATCAGGGCGGTGGCGATGATGGTCAGCGATCCGCCCTCCTCGATGTTTCGCGCCGCGCCGAAGAACCGCTTGGGCCGTTGCAGCGCGTTCGCATCGACACCGCCGGTCAGCACCTTGCCGGAGCTCGGCACGACCGTGTTGAACGCGCGGCCCAGCCGGGTGATCGAATCGAGCAGGATCACCACGTCGCGCTTGTGCTCGACCAGCCGTTTGGCCTTCTCGATCACCATCTCGCTGACCGCAACGTGGCGCGTCGCGGGCTCGTCGAAAGTCGACGATACGACCTCGCCCTTCACGCTGCGCTGCATGTCGGTCACTTCCTCCGGCCGCTCGTCGATGAGCAGCACGATCAGGTAGCATTCCGGATGGTTCCTCTCGATCGAATGGGCGATGTTCTGCAAGAGCACCGTCTTGCCGGTCCGCGGCGGCGCCACGATCAGCGATCGCTGGCCCTTGCCGATCGGCGCGACCAGGTCGATGATCCGCGCCGAGCGGTCCTTGATCGTCGGATCCTCGATCTCCATCGTCAGCCGTTCGTCGGGATAGAGCGGCGTGAGGTTGTCGAAATGCACCTTGTGCCGGGCCATTTCCGGATCCTGGAAATTGATCTGCGTAACCTTGGTGATGGCGAAGTAGCGCTCGCTGTCATTGGGCGCGCGGATTACCCCCTCGATCGTGTCGCCGGTGCGAAGCGAGAAGACCCGGATCAGGTCCGGGCTGACATAAATATCGTCAGGGCCGGGAAGGTAGTTCGCCTCGGGCGAACGCAGAAACCCGAACCCGTCCTGCATCACCTCCAGCACGCCGTCGCCGGAGATTTCCCAGCCGTCTTCGGCACGCGCCTTGAGAATGGCGAACATCATGTCGCCCTTGCGCATCGAGGGCGCGCCTTCGATCTCCAGCTCCTCGGCCTGGGCGAGCAGGTCAGCGGGGCTCTGCGCCTTGAGGTCGGACAGGAACAACTGGTCTTCGGACATGCGGATACACCTGTGGTGGAGTGATATGGAGGGCGCGGGCGGCAGCCTGCCGCGGGCGTTCGGAAAAATGGGGGCGTCCTGATGGTCGGATGACCGGACAGACGGTCCTTTACACCGCAAGCCGGGCCGCTGTCAAACGCCGTTCTCTAGTATTTGACGATGACCGAGACCACGATCAAGATCATCAGCAGGGTCGGCAGTTCGTTCATCACGCGAAAGCCGCGCGAAGTGACGGTGCAGGTGCCCGCCAACAGTTCCTTGCGGCGCAGTCCGAGCCAATGGTGAAACCAGGTCATGCCGCCCACGCCGGCGGCCTTGACCCAGGGCCAGGCCGAGCCCCAGTCGACGATACCCGGCGTAAACACCAATGCCAGTCCGAAGACCCAGGTGGCAATCATGGCGGGGTTCATGATCGCCCTGAGCAACCGGCGCTCCATCACCTCAAAGGTTTGCGGGAGTACCGGTGCCTCCCCCGCTTTCTCGGTATGGTAGACGAAGAGCCGGGGCAGGTAGAACAACCCCGCCATCCAGGCGATCACCGAGATGACATGCAGCGATTTCGTCCAAGGATAGACGCTTGCCAGGAAGTCCGTCATTCTCGGTCTCTTTCTTCGCGGGGCTCTCCTGCTCTCCCTAATATAAATAAAGAAGAAATGAAAAGTTGTTGTTGTAGGAAGGGGCCGGGTACAAGTCTAACAGTTAAGTTTATCCCAGCTCCGGACGCGACGCGGCAGTTATAAGCAGGGTCGAACAGTTTTGTCTGAAGCACTGAGCAAACATAATTTTATATTTAGATTCAAATTCTTATACAAAATTAATATGTGGATAAGATCGGAAGAACTTTCTGACGGCTCCAGCGCCACGGCGGTATCCGCATCTTACCCACACCTGTTCGGAATTCCATGCACCGTGGACAAATCATGTAGGAATCTTGACATTGCGGTGACAGATCGACGATCCCTTCGCGGCGGTGTTGAAAGCTGCGAGTTCTGCCCGGTGCCCCGACGCACTCATCCACAGGAACATACATGGCCCCTCCGATCATCCTGGCATCCGGTTCGGCGATACGGCGAGAGTTGTTGACCAACGCCGGGCTGGATTTCGAGGTCGAGCGCCCCCGCGTGGACGAGGATGCGCTGCGCGCCGCGCTGGAGCTTGAGGGGGCGAAACCCCACGACATCGCCGACGCCCTGGCCGAGATGAAGGCCCGCCGCGTGGCCGAGAAACGGCCCGAGGCACTGGTCATCGGTTGCGATCAGGTGCTGGAGCTGGACCGCCAGATCCTGACGAAACCGGAGACGCCCGAGGCCGCCCGCACCCAGCTTCTGGCCTTGCGCGGCAAGCGTCACCGGCTGCTCTCGGCGGTGGTGGTCTGCGAGGATGCGAAACCGGTCTGGCGGCATATCGGACAGGCGCGGCTGGAGATGCGCGATTTTTCCGACGCTTATCTCAATACTTATCTGGAGCGGCAAGGCCAGGCCGTGACCGATACGGTCGGATCGTACAAGCTGGAAGCCGAGGGCGTGCGTCTTTTCTCGCGCGTTGAAGGGGATTACTTTACCGTACTGGGATTGCCAGTGGTGCAGCTTCTGAACTGGCTCACGGCGCGGAGGTTCATTGCGGGATGACGGAAATGGACGCCCCCCATCTGGCCGGTGTGATCGGCCATCCGATCGCGCACAGCAAATCGCCGGTCCTGCACGGGCACTGGCTGCGACGTTACGGGATTCGTGGCTACTATATCCCCATGCCGGTCGCAGCCGAGCATCTCGCGCAGGCCCTGCAGGCCCTCCCCCGGCTGGGTTTCCGCGGCGTGAACATTACGATCCCGCACAAGGAGGCGGCGTTGGAACTGGCGAATGCGGTCTCCGACCGGGCGGCGCTGATCGGGGCGGCGAATACGCTGATCTTCCGCAGCGACGGGACGATTCAGGCCGACAACACGGATGGTTACGGGTTCCTGGCCAATCTCAAGCAATCCGCCCCGCATTGGCGGGCCGATGCGGGGCCGGCGGTGGTGCTCGGCGCCGGGGGCGCGGCGCGCGCGGTCGTCTCGGCGCTGCTGGGCGACGGCGCGCCGGAGATCGTGCTGGCCAATCGTACCCGCGCGCGGTCCGACATGTTGCGCGAACATTTCGGCGCCCGTGTGCGTGTGGTGGAGTGGACGCAGGTCGGCAGCCACATGGAAGGCGCCGCGACGCTGGTCAACACGACATCGCTGGGCATGACCGGAAAGCCGGAACTGAACGTGAAACTCGACCGGCTGCCGCAGACCGCGCTTGTCACGGATATCGTCTATGCCCCGCTGCGGACCGCGCTGCTGGAACGCGCGGCGGACCGGGGCAATCCGACCGTGGACGGGCTGGGAATGCTGCTCCACCAGGCGGTGCCGGGGTTCGAAGCGTGGTTCGGCGTGCGCCCCGAGGTAGATGACGAGTTGCGCGCGGCGGTTCTGGAGGGATGAGCGGGCGGCCCTTCATCCTGGGTCTCACCGGGTCCATCGGTATGGGGAAATCGACCACCGCCGGGTTCTTTCGCGAGTTCGGCGTGCCGGTCTGGGATGCCGACGCGGCGGTGCACCGGCTCTACGCGGCGGGTGGCGCGGCGGTTGCGCCGATTGCCGCGCTCTATCCCGATGCGGTCGTGGGGGGCGCCGTGGACCGCGAAGCGCTCAAGCGCCGCATCTCAGCCGATCCCGCGGCACTGGGCCGGATCGAGCGCATCGTGCACCCGCTGGTCGCGGCCGACAGGCAGGCTTTCATCGCGGCGCAGGCGCGCGCCGGGGCGGATCTGGTGGTGGTCGATATCCCGCTGCTCTACGAGACCGGCGCCGAAGGCACGGTGGATGCGGTCGCTGTCGTGTCGGCTCCCGAGGAGGAACAGCGTGCCCGCGTCCTGGCGCGTCCCGGCATGACCGAAGCGCATTTCGAAAGCATCCTGTCGCGGCAGGTTCCCGACGCCGAGAAACGCCAACGCGCCGACCACGTGATAGAGACGCGGACGCTTGAAGACGCGCGCCGGGCAGTGCAGGATCTGATCGCGGAACTGACCGGGGTGGATAAGGGGGGCGAATGATGCGCGAGATCGTGCTCGACACCGAAACCACGGGGCTCGACCCGGAAACCGGCGACCGCATCGTGGAAATCGGCGCACTGGAGCTTTACAACCATGTTGCCACGGGCCGTACCTATCATCAGTACATCAACCCCGCACGCGCCATGCCGGCGGAAGCCTTCGCCGTGCATGGACTGGGCGACGATTTCCTGCGCGACAAGCCGCTTTTCGCCGAGATTTCGCAGGCTTTCGTGGACTTTATCGGCGATGCCCGGCTGGTGATCCACAATGCCAGTTTCGACATGAAATTCATCAACGCCGAACTGGGTTGGCTGAATCTACCGAGAATCCCGATGTCGCGGGCCGTCGATACGCTGGAGATCGCCCGGCGGAAGTATCCCGGCGCGGGCAATTCGCTCGACGCGCTCTGCCGCCGTTTTGGTGTGGACAATAGCGGGCGCACGCTGCACGGCGCGCTTCTGGACAGTGAATTGCTGGCCGAGGTCTATCTGGAGCTGATCGGCGGACGCCAGCCCGATTTCGGACTGAGCGCCGGGTATTCCGGTTCGGGAAACGCGCTCGGCAATACCGACTGGGCGCCGGGCCCGCGGCCGCGTCCGCTCGGGCCGCGGCTGACCGAGGCCGAGGCCGACGCCCATGCCGCCTTTGTCGCGGCGCTGGGCGACAAGACGCTCTGGCCTTCCTAGTTGGCGGCCTTGTTCTGCCCCTCGGCCTGCGCCTTCTGGTGCTGCGCAAGCTGCTGGCGGTACATCTGCAGGAAGTCGATATTGTCGAGGTTGAGCGGCGGATAGCCCCCGTCCCGCGTCACGTCGCTGACGATGCGGCGGATGAACGGGAAGAGCATCCGCGGACACTCGATCATCAGATAGGGGTGAAGCTGGTCCGCGGGCACGTTTTCCAGATGGATGATGCCGCCATATTCCAGCTCCATCAGGAAAATCTGCGTGTCGCCGCCCTTCGCCTTGGACGAGATGTTGAGCTTCACGATCACGTCGTACTGGTTTTCGGTCTCGCGCTTGCGGGCATCGACGCCGACCTGCACGTTGATGTCGGGCTGTGCGTCGCCCTTCATGCCGGATTGCGCGGCAACGTTCTCGAATGACATGTCCCGGATGAACTGCCCCAGGATTTGCATCCGCGGGGGCTGGTTTTCCTGGGCGGCGCCATTGCCGGATTCTGTCGTCTCAGCCATCGGTATCTCCTGATCGGTCGGTGCGTGTGCGATTTGAGCCGGTCTTTAGCAGCTTGCAGATAGGGCAGCAACGCTACTGATGCCGGCTCCAGCCCGAGGGGCGGTCGCGCCCGTCTTCGGGCGCGCTCTCGTCAACGACTTCGTAATCACCCTCGATCGTGTCCGCTCCCTGCGGCGGGCGGCCGGGGCCGGGTTGCGGACCGCGGGCCGAGGTCGAGGTGAAGACCACGCTCCGCGCCACCATCTGCCGTCCGACGATGCGGATGATCGTCGTGCGCAGCGGCGGGATCAGAAGTGCGATGCCCAAGGCGTCGGTGAAAAAGCCCGGCGTCAGCAGCAGCACCCCGGCGACCAGGATCAGCGCCCCGTGGACCAGCGGCACCGCCGGATCGCCGCCTTCGTTGAGCGCGCGTTGCAGCCGGTGCAGCGCCTGCACCCCCTGCGTGCGCATAAGCGCCGTGCCCAGCACCGCGGTCAGCACCACGATGCCCAGTGTCGGCCAGAGCCCGATCGCCCCCCCGACCTGAATGAAAAGCGCGATCTCGACAATCGGAACCGCGACAAAGAGAAAAAACAACCACATGACGCCCCCCTGGCGCAGAATGGGTTCCGGGCCATGCTAGACTTGGCCCCAAGCGTCCCCTACATATGGTGCGAGCGGCGCGATGCCAAACCCTTCACGCCTCAAAGAGGTTTCCAGCACATGAGTTCAGCGGTGATTCAACTCGTCGTCCTTGCCGGTATCGCGATCTTTCTGATCCTGCGGCTTCGCAGCGTGCTCGGCACCCGCGACGGGTTCGAGAAACCCCCGGCCGAAGCCCCGGCCCGCAGCGAACAGCGCCGCGATTTTCAGGTAATCGAGGGCGGACCGGATACCGATATCACCGACTACGTGTCCGAAAGCTCGGACGCCGCACGCGCCCTGGCGCAAATGAAGCAAGCGGATCCATCCTTCAATGTGGGCGAGTTCCTGCGCGGCGCGCGCGGCGCCTATGAAATGATCCTCATGGGCTACGAGAATGGCGAGCTGGATGAGATCGAGCCTTACCTGGCCGAGGACGTGCGCGACACCTTCGTCGATGCGCTCGCCGCGCGTGAGGACGAGGGGCTGAAGGTCGAGGCGACATTCGTCGGGCTGCGGGACATCAACATCACGAATGCCGGCTTCAACGCCGACACCGCCGAGGCCGAGATCACCGTTCGCTTCACGGGTGAGTTGACCTCGGTCGTGAAGGACAGCGAGGGCCGGGTGATCGAGGGCAACGCCAACGAAATCAAGCGCCAGCGCGACGTCTGGACCTTTGCGCGCCGGATGGGCGCGGATGATCCGAACTGGCTGCTTGTCGCGACCGGTGGATGACGCCGGCGCCGCTCGTCCGGGCGTTGCTGGCGGCGCTTCTCCTGCACGCCCCGCCGGCCATGGCCGGGCCTGACATCGAGATCATCGATTACGCCGATCTCGACGGCTGGGCCGACGACGATCACGCGGCGGCATTGTCGGTCTTCCGCAAGACCTGCATGGATATAGAAGATCCCGAATGGGCCCCTGTCTGCGCGCTGGCCCATCAGGCCCCCGGCGCGCGCAGTTTCTTCGAGATGTTCTTCCGCCCGGTGATCTTCGAGCCGGGGCAATCCGCGCTCTTCACTGGCTATTACGAGCCGGAACTGAACGGCGCGCTCCGCCCCGACGGGCGCTTCCGCTATCCGATCTACGCCAAGCCGCATGAACTGGTGCCGGGCCGCCCCTGGTATACCCGCGCCGAGATCGAGAGCGGCATCATCGCCGGACGCGGGCTGGAGATCGCCTGGCTCGACGATCCGGTGGACGTGTTCTTCCTGCATGTGCAGGGCTCCGGGCGCATCCGGCTGCCTGACGGGCGCGTGATGCGCGTGGGCTATGCTGCCAAGAACGGCCACGAATACCGCTCGGTCGGCAGGGAGCTCGTGCGCCGGGGCGTGTTCCGGCCGCATCAGGTCTCGGCACAGGTGATCCGCAACTGGGTGCGGCGCAATCCGCGCGACGGGCGCGACCTGCTGCATCACAACCCGTCCTTCGTGTTCTTCCGCAAGCTGCGGGGCGTAGACGAGAAGGACGGCCCGCCGGGGGCGATGAACCGACCGATCACGGCGATGCGCACGATCGCCGTCGATCCGGCCTTTACGCCGCTCGGCGCGCCGGTCTGGCTCGAAACGGACGGAAAGCCAAGGCTGCGCCGCCTGATGGTGGCGCAGGATACCGGATCGGCGATCAAGGGCGCGCAGCGCGCGGATATCTTCTTTGGCAGCGGCGAGGCGGCGGGCCGGGCCGCCGGCACGATGCGCGATCCCGGCCGGATGATCGTGCTGCTGCCCATCGAGATCGCCTATCGGCTGGCGCCGGGGGGTTGAGCCCATGGCGCGCCGAAAGGAACCCAGAAAGCTGAGCCCGGAGGAACGCGCGCTCTGGCGCAAGGTGGCGGAGACCGCAGCACCCCTGCGCCGCGATCCGCCGGCGCCATCGGAACCCGAGCCCGGCAGGGCAGCGCCCGAACCGGCCCGCGATCCACGCGGCACAACCGCGATCCCGTCTTTCCGAATGGGTGAGCGTGCGATCCGCGACCGTCCGCACCACGATCTCGCGCCGCCGATCTCCGAGACGCTGGAGGCCGCGCCGCTGACCATGGACCGCCGCGCCTATACCCGCATGAAGCGCGGCAAGCTGAAACCCGAAGCCCGGATCGACCTGCACGGCATGACGCTGGCCCAGGCCCATCCGGCGCTGACCGGCTTCATTCTGAGTGCCGCGGCGGACGGCAAGCGGCTGGTCCTGGTGATCACCGGCAAGGGCAGGCGCGGCCCCGACGAAGGACCGATCCCGGCGCGCCCCGGCGTGCTGCGCCACCAGGTGCCGCACTGGCTGGCCGCGCCGCCGCTGGCCGCGCTGGTCCTCCAGGTCGCGCAGGCCCATACCAGCCATGGCGGCGGCGGGGCGCTCTACGTCTATCTGCGGCGCCCGCGTTAACCCGCAGGCAAGGCGGTTGAGGCCCGGCGCACGCCCGCGCCCATCAGCATCATCGCGCAGAGAACATAAACCGCGATGCCGGCCATCTGCGTGTGGAATGGATAGCCGAGGTCGATGAGCCCGCCGGTCAGCCCCGGTCCCAGCGCGGTGCCGAAGACCATCACAGCGGTCGCCATCGCCTTGATCGCGCCGATATGCCGGGTGCCGTAGAATTCCGCCCAGAAGGCTTGCGGCAGGGTGGCGTTCGCGCCCACGGTCATCGCCATGAGCATGATCGCCACCGCCGCCGCGGCAATGCTCTGGGCCTGGCCCATGACCAGGAAACCGGCGGCGAAGGGCAACTGGTAGACCGGCATCAGCCGCGCCGTGCCCCAGCGGTCCAGCGCCCAGCCCGCGGTCAGCATCGAGGCCACGCTCACCGCCGAGAAGAGCGGGAAGAGCGCCACGAACTCCACCAGTTCCCAGCCCTTGGAATTGGCAAGGTGCACCTGCTGGAAGAAAAGCGCGGTGGAAAAGGCCGAGGGCGCCAGGATCGTCGGCACGGTGAACCAGAATAGCGGGTGGCGCAGCATCTCTGTCCGGGTCCAGTGGCGGCCGCCCATGCCCGCCGAATGACTGCCCTCGCCCAGCGATTGCGGCCGGCGTTCGACGCGCAGCAGCATCAGCAGCACCGGGATCGTGAGCAGCGCCAGCCCCGCCGCGGCCAGCCAGAGCGTCTGCCAGTGCACCGCCGCCATGAGCGCCACGAAGATCATCGGCAGAAACGCCTCGCCCGCGGTCACGCCCAGCGTCGCAATCGACAGCGCCCGGCCCCGCGTCGCCACGAACCAGCGCGCCATCGCCACCATCGCCACATGGCTGGACATGCCCTGCCCGGCGAAGCGCAGCGCGAAGATGACGAAGGGCAGCATCCAGGCGGCGCTGACATGGGCCATCGCAAGGCAGGCCGCCGCCAGCAGCACCATCACCACCGTGCCGATGGCGCGGGCGCGGAACCTGTCGGTCAGCCCGCCCGCCCAGACCATAAGCAACGCCGAGGCCGTGGTCCCCAGCGTGTAGATGCCGCCCCACTCCCCGTGGCTCAGCCCGAAGGCGGCGCGGATCTCGCCGGCATAGATCGAGATGAAGAAGGTTTGGCCGAAGGAGGAGGAGAAGGACAGCAGCGCCCCGGCGGCCAGCCATCTGGAATTTTCGGCGAGGAATGCGCGCATTGACATGAAACCGCCTTACGCGCGGACCCGCCCAAGCACAAGCGGCGCCCGCGTCCGCCCTTTACAGGCGCTGCGGCAGGCTCGATAAGACGGGTCGTGCGTTCCGGTTTCAAAGAGGCGATGCCGATGCGGCAGGGTACCCTCAGACCCATTCTGATCCTGCTCGTCGCGCTCACGCTCGCCGCCTGTGCGCAGCGCGGTCAGATCACCTTGTCGGAGTCGGCCCCCGAAGGCGCGACGGTGCATTCCATCTTCGTGGCGACATCACGGGTGCCGACCACGGGGCCGACGCGCTTCGGCTCCAAGCGGGCGGAGGCGCTGCGCCACGCGCTCTATGACATATCGGTGCCGCCCAACCATGAGAAGGGCCAGATCGAATGGCCGCGCGGCAACCGCGTCGATCCCGATTTTGCCTTCGTGACCACCTCCGAGATGGCGCTGACGGGACCGGACTTCACCCGAAGGCTGGACCGGCACCTGGACGGGCTCGCCCCCAGCAGCCGCGAGGTGGTGGTCTTCGTTCATGGCTTCAACAACACCTATGCCGAGGGGCTATACCGGCTGGCGCAGATCACCCATGATTTCGAGATCCCCGGCGCCGCGGTCAGCTATGCCTGGCCGTCGGCGGGCAATCCGTTGGGCTATGTCTATGACCGCGACAGCACGGTGACGGCCCGCGACGGGCTGGAGCAGCTTCTGCATCAGGTGGCCGAAACCCGCACCGACCGAATCCTGATCGTGGCCCATTCGATGGGCTCCTTCCTGACCATGGAGGCGCTGCGCCAGGCTGCGATCCGCGACCGCGCCAGCCCGCTCTGGCGCAAGATCAGCGGCGTGGTGTTGCTCTCGCCCGATATCGACGTGGATGTGTTCCGCAGCCAGGCGCGGGCCATCGGCGTGCTGCCGCAGCCCTTCTTCATCTTCACCTCCCGGCGCGACCGGGCGCTGATGCTCTCGGCCGGGTTGACCGGGCGGGTCACGCGCCTGGGCTCGCTGGACGATCTCGACGCGCTGGCCGATCTGAACGTGACGGTGGTTGACACGACGCAGGTCCGGGGCGGCGACGGGCTGGGCCATTTCACCACCGCCACCTCGCCTGCCGCGATCGCGGTGCTGGGCAACCTGCGCGCCTATCAGTTGGCGCTGAACGCCGATCAGGCCGGGGCGGCGAACGTGCTGCCCGGCTCGGTCCGGCTCTTCCGCAATGTCACGCAGGTGGTGCTGAACCCGCTGGGGCTGTGAACGGGTTCAGAGAACGTACCGGCTCACATCCACCGAGCGCGCCAGTTCGCCCAGGTGCTTTTCCACGAAGGCGTCGTCCACTGTCACGCTCTCGCCGGTCTTGTCGGGAGCGTTGAAGGACAGCTCCTCGAAGACCCGCTCCATGATCGTGTAGAGCCGGCGCGCCCCGATGTTTTCCACCGCCTGGTTGACCTCCGCCGCGATCCGCGCCAGCGCCGCGATGCCGCCTTCGGTGAAGCTGACGGTGACCCCCTCGGTGCCCAGAAGCGCGGTATACTGCCGGGTCAGCGCATTGTCGGTCTCGGTCAGGATGCGGACGAAATCGCCTTCGGTGAGCGCCCGAAGCTCCACCCGGATCGGCAGGCGGCCCTGCAATTCGGGCAGCAGGTCCGACGGCTTGGCGATGTGGAAGGCGCCCGAGGCGATGAAAAGAATGTGGTCGGTTTTCACCGGCCCGTATTTCGTGGCGACGGTGGTGCCCTCGACCAGTGGCAACAGGTCGCGCTGCACGCCCTCGCGGCTGACATCGGCGCCCTTGGCGTCGGTGCGCGCGCAGACCTTGTCGATCTCGTCGAGGAAGACGATCCCGTTCTCCTGCACCGCGGCCAGCGCGGCCTTGTTCACGGCCTCCTCGTCCAGAAGCTTGTCGGCTTCCTCGGCGACCAGAACCTCGTAGCTGTCGGAAACCTTCAGCTTGCGCCGCACGGTGCGCCCGCCGAACGCCTTGCCGAAGATGTCGCCCAGGTTCATCATCCCCGCGCTGCCACCGGGCTGACCGGGAATGTCGAGCATCTGCATCGGGTTGGAGGTGTCGGCCAGGTCGAGCTCGATCTCCTTGTCATCGAGCTCGCCCGCGCGCAGCTTCTTGCGGAACAGGTCGCGCGTGCCGCCGCGCGCATCGGGACCCGCGATGGCGTCAAGCACGCGATCCTCGGCGGCCTCGTGGGCGCGCGCCTTGACCTCTTCGCGCATGGTCTCGCGGGTCATGGCGATGGCGCTTTCCACCAGATCGCGGATGATCTGTTCCACGTCGCGCCCGACATAGCCCACCTCGGTGAATTTCGTGGCCTCCACCTTGATGAAGGGCGCGCGGGCCAGCCGTGCCAGCCGGCGCGAGATCTCGGTCTTGCCGACGCCGGTCGGCCCGATCATCAGGATGTTCTTGGGATAGACCTCCTCCTGCATTTCGGCGTCGAGCTGCTTGCGCCGCCAGCGGTTGCGCAGCGCCACGGCCACGGCGCGCTTGGCGTCCTTCTGACCGATGATGAAGCGGTCGAGCTCCGAGACGATCTCGCGCGGTGTCAGGTCGGTCATGCGTGAACTCCTGATTAACTTTCAGGTGACATACGTAACCGGAGGCCTGAGTCCAAGGGGTTGATTGCTGTAGCTACAATATGTATATACAGATTATGGCTCCGATGTGGTGGACTAAAGCTTCTTGCAGAAGTTTGGAGCCCGTCAGCAAGAAGCCGGAGGGAGTTCGATGTTTTGTCTCATTCGATCCGTGTTAAAAAACGAGAAACTCCCCAATGTTCAGCTACGACGACGACAAACGGGAACAAACGCTTCGCAAGCATGGAATTGACTTTCTCGACGCCGCAGAGGTTTTTGCGAGTGAGCACCTGCTCCTTCCTGCACGCAGCGAGATCGAGCAGCGCCAAATCGCAATCGGATACGTCGAGGGCATTGCTATAGCGGTTGTTTTCACCATCCGTGATGACAGTATCCGGATCATCACCGCGCGGAGGGCGAGAAAAAATGAGCGAGAAGCATATCACACGCACGTCGCTCAGCGAGATGCGGAGAACGAAAAGCCGAACTGACTGGGAGCGCCTTCGCCGCGAAGGCGATTACGGTGGGGCTCCGGAATTCGAGGTGGACTGGACCAAAGCCAAGTTGGTCGAACCGCTTCCGAAAAAGCTTATCTCATTGCGGATCGACAAGGATGTGCTGGAGTTTTTCCGCGCTCAAGGCAAGGGCTATCAGACACGCATCAACGCGGTTCTGCGCGCCTACAAAGAAGCGCAGGAAAGGTCCGACTAGGTCGAGCTAATCTTCTCCACCGTCAGGTTGCCGTTGGTATAGACGCAGATATCCGCGGCGATCTCCATCGCGCGGCGGGCGATCTCCTCGGCGTTACGGGCGCTGTCGAGCATCGCGCGAGCGGCGGCGAGCGCGTAATTCCCACCCGACCCGATCGCGGCCACGTCATGTTCGGGCTCCAGCACGTCGCCGGCGCCGGTGATCATGTAGATCTGCGCGCCGTCGCTGACGATCAGCATCGCCTCCAGCTTTTGCAGGAACTTGTCGGTGCGCCAGTCCTTGGCCAGCTCCACTGCGGCGCGCTGCAACTGTCCCGGCGTCGCCTCCAGCTTGGTTTCCAGCCGTTCCAGCAGGGTGAAGGCGTCGGCGGTGGAGCCGGCGAAGCCCGCCACCACGTCGTAGCCGCCGGGCGACAGGCGCCGCACCTTGCGTGCGCTGCCCTTGATGACGGTCTGGCCCAGGCTCACCTGCCCGTCGCCGGCGATCACCACCTCGCCGCCCTTGCGCACGCCCACGATCGTGGTGCCGTGCCAGCCGGGGAATGATGTGTCTTCGGTCATCGGGTTCTCCCTTTTCCGAGCGGGATATGGGGCCGCGCGTCCTGGACGCAACGCGCCGGTCATAGCCCAGCCGGGGGCAAATGGAAATGCGCCGCGGGCGCTTTCCGCGGGTGTCTGGAAATGCGGCGTGAACGGCGTTACGGTTGCGCCGGAGAATTGCGCGACTTTTCCGTCTCCGGGATTAGATCAGGGGACGGCGGACTTCCCAGAGCCAGGAGACGGAACATGGTGCATCCGGGTGCAGCAGGTGTGAAACGGGTATTGGCCACGGCGGCCGCGCTTGTTTTCTGTGTATCGGCCGCCGTCGCCCAGCAGGACCGTCCGCCGACACCGGTGACGGTCGTCACCCTGGAAACACAGGACGTGACGCTGACCAGCACGCTGCCCGGCCGGGTCGTGGCCTCCGGCGTGGCGGAGGTGCGGCCGCAGGTGGCAGGCATCATCACCGAACGGCTCTTTGACGAGGGCGCGGAGGTGGCGATGGGCGACGCGCTCTATCAGATCGACGCGGCAACCTACAGCGCGCGGGTCGCTGCCGCCGAGGCTGCCGTGGCGCAGGCCCGCGCCCGGCTGAGCGCGGCGCGAAAGGAGGCTGAGCGACTGCTTACGCTCAAGGACCGCCAGATCGTGGCCGAGCAGAATGTCGACAGCGCCGTGGCCGACCGCGATGCCGCGGCGGCCACGCTCCAGGTCGCGCAGGCCGAACTCAAATCCGCGCAGATCGACCTCGATCGCACCACCGTGCGCGCGCCGCTCTCCGGCGTCGTGGGGCGGTCTCTGACCACGCAGGGCGCGCTGGTGACCGCGGCGCAGGCGCAGCCGCTGACCGTGATCCGCAGCCTCGATCCGGCCTTTGTCGATGTCACCCAGTCGGCGGCCGAACTGATCCGCTGGCAGCGCGGCCTGACCGAGGCGGATCTGGGCGCGGCCGACCGCACGGTGACGCTGACCCTGGCCGACGGCACCGTCTACGAGCAGACCGGCCATCTCGCCGCGGCGGAGGCAAACGTGGACGAGCTGACCGGCGTCGTGGTGCTGCGCATGGAGTTTCCAAATCCCGACCGGCTGCTCCTGCCGGGCATGTATGTCCAGGTGGAGATGCCGCAGGGCGAGGCAAAGGGCGTGATCCTGGTCCCGCATGAGGCGGTGCGGCGCGACCGGCGCGGCCGCCCCACGGCGCTGGTCGTGAATGACGAGAACGTGGTCGAAAACCGCGACCTGACGGTGATCCGCGACCGCGGCAACGACTGGATCGTGAGCGGCGGTCTGGAAGACGGCGCGCGCGTCATCGTCGAGGGCGTGCAGAAGATCGGCGTGGGCGCCACCGTCGCGCCGGAAGAGCGCGCGGCGGCACCCGCCCCGGCGCAGAACTGACCCAGCTTCGGAGCCGCTGAACACATGGCACGCTTTTTCATCGACCGTCCGGTTTTCGCCTGGGTCATCTCGATCATCATCATGGGGATCGGCGGGCTGGCGATCCTGATCCTGCCGATCTCGCAATATCCGCAGATCGCCCCGCCCTCGGTGACGGTGACCGCGACCTATCCGGGGGCCTCGGCGCGCACTGTGGCCAACACAGTGACGCAGGTGATCGAACAGCAGATGACCGGGCTCGACGGGCTGCGCTACATCTCGTCCTCCTCGACCTCCTCGGGCCGGTCCGACATCACCCTGAATTTCGAGACCGGAACCGATCCCGACATCGCCCAGGTGCAGGTGCAGAACAAGCTGGGGCAGGCCTCGGCCCTGCTGCCGGAGATCGTGCAGCGCCAGGGCGTGACGGTGCGCAAATCCTCGGCCGGGTTTCTGATGGTGCTGGGGCTCATCTCCACCGACGATACGCTGGAGCAGGTGGATCTGGCCGATTACATGGTCAGCAACCTCGTGGACGAGTTCAGCCGGATCGAGGGCGTCGGTGAGGTACAGGTCTTCGGCGCCCAATACGCGATGCGCATCTGGCTCGACCCGGTGAAGCTGGCCGCCTATGAGCTGGTGCCGTCGGACGTGGTGCGGGCGGTTTCGCAGGAGAACGCGCAGATCTCGGCGGGCTCCTTCGGCGCGCTGCCCGCGCCCGAGGGCCAGCAGCTCAACGCCACGATCACCGCGCAATCGCTGCTGACCACGCCCGAGGATTTCGAGCAGATCGTGCTGCGCGCCGAAACCGATGGCGGGCTGGTGCTGGTCAAGGACGTGGCACGGGTGGAGATCGGCGCCGAAAGCTACGGCACCATCGCGCGCTTCAACCGTCAGCCCGCGGCGGGCATGGCGATCCGGCTGGCGCCGGGGGCCAATGCGCTCGACACGGCGGAGGCGGTGAAGGAGCGGATCGAGGCGGCTTCCGCCTTCTTTCCTGAAAATGTCGATTACATCATCCCCTACGACACCACGCCTTTCGTGAAAATTTCCATCGAGGAGGTGGTGAAGACGCTTTTCGAGGCGATCGGGCTGGTCTTTCTGGTGATGCTGCTCTTCCTGCAGAACCTGCGCGCCACGCTGATCCCTACGCTGGCCGTGCCGATCGTGCTGCTGGGCACGTTCGGCATCCTGGCCGCTTTCGGGTTTTCCATCAACACGCTGACCATGCTGGCAATGGTACTGGCCATCGGCCTGCTGGTGGACGACGCCATCGTCGTGGTCGAAAACGTCGAGCGCATCATGGAGGAGGAGGGTCTCGACCCGCGCGAGGCGACGCGCAAATCCATGGGCCAGATCACCGGCGCGCTGGTCGGCATCGCGATGGTGCTGTCGGCGGTTTTCGTGCCGATGGCCTTTTTCGGCGGCTCGACGGGCGTAATCTATCAGCAATTCTCGATCACCATCGTCTCGGCCATGGCGCTGTCGGTGCTGGTCGCGCTGACGCTGACGCCGGCGCTCTGCGCCACGATCCTGAAACCGCCCAGCGAGAACGGCGTAAAGCATCGCGGCCCGTTCGGCTGGTTCAACAACGGCTTCGAGCGGCTGCTCAAGGGCTATGCCGGATCGGTCGGCTGGATCATCCGCCGGCCGGTACGCATCGCAGTCATATACGTGATGATCGGCGTGGCGATGGGATGGCTCTTCGTCAAGACCCCGACCGGCTTCCTGCCGGAGGAGGATCAGGGAATCCTCTTCACGCTCATCACCACGCCCACGGGCGCCACGGCGGAACGCACGCTGGAGGCGGTAAAGCAGGTGGAGAATCATTTCCTCGCCGCCGAATCCGACACGGTGAAATCCATGTTCGGCGTAGTGGGTTTCAGCTTTTCCGGACGCGGCCAGAACAACGGCATCGCTTTCGTGCAGATGCGCGACTGGGACGAACGCACCGAACCGGGCGAGAGCGTGCAGGCCGTCGCCGGGCGCGGTTTCGGGGCGCTTGGCCAGATCAGGGACGCGATGGTCTTTCCCATCGTGCCGCCCTCGGTCATCGAGCTGGGCAATGTCAGCGGCTTCGATTTCTATCTCCAGGCCCGGTCCGGCCAGACGCATGAAGAGCTTCTGGCGGCGCGCAACCAGTTGATGGGGCTGGCCGGGCAAAGCCCGCTCATCGGGTCGATCCGGCCCAGCGGGCAGGAGGACGCGGCGCAGTTCAACCTGGATATCGACTGGCGCGCGGCGGGTGCGATGGGCGTCTCGGCGGCGGATGTCGGCAACCTTCTGACCACCGCCTGGGCGGGCCGCTACGTCAACGATTTCATCGACCAGGGCCGCATCAAGCGGGTCTATGTCCAGGGTGAAGCCGATGCTCGCGCGGTGCCGTCGGACATCGAACGCTGGCGCGTGCGCAATGCCAGCAGCGGGCTGGTGCCGTTTTCCAACTTTGCGGAGGGGAACTGGAAATTCGGGCCCCAAGGGCTCTACCGCTACAACGGCGTGCCGGCGATGCAGTTGCAGGGCGGTCCGGCGCCCGGCGCCACCACCGGCGAAGCGATGGCCGAGATGGAGCGGCTGATGCAGCAACTTCCGCCCGGATTCAACCTCAGTTGGACCGGCCTGTCGCTGGAGGAACGCGAATCCGGCAACCAGGCGCCGCTTCTCTACACGCTGTCGCTGGCGGCGGTGTTCCTGAGCCTCGCGGCCTTATACGAGAGCTGGGCGATTCCCTTCGCCGTGATGCTGGCCATGCCGATCGGCGTGCTGGGCGCGCTGCTGGGCGCCTGGGCCGGCGGGTTCGAGAACGGGGTCTTCTTCCAGGTCGGGCTGCTGACGGTGATCGGGCTGACCGGCAAGAACGCCATCCTGATCGTGGAGTTCGCCCGCGACCGGCAGGAGGGGGGCGAGCCGCTCTTCACCGCGGTCAGGGAGGCCGCGCGGCAGCGGTTCCGCCCCATCATCATGACCTCCATGGCATTCTCGCTGGGCGTTCTTCCGCTGGTGTTGAGCAGTGGCGCGGGTTCCGGCGGGCGCAACGCGATCGGCTCGGGCGTGCTGGGCGGTACGCTGTCAGCGACGGCTCTGGGCGTGCTCTTCGTGCCGCTCTTCTTCGTGCTGATCCGGCGGCTCGCGGGCAGCCGAGACTAGAATGGCCTTCTGACGGCGCGATGCGGAGTGGGCGCTCTTGTTGGCGCTTTTCTCTTGTCCCCGCGCGGGATCTGGGCCGCAGGATGCCGGGGCCGCGCCTCGTCAGACGCCCCCGCGCACACGCGTAATCAGGTCCAGCACCGACGGGCCGATCTCCTCGACGATGCGCGCCACGCCCTCGGCGTTGGGGTGGATGCCGTCGGGCTGCATGTAGCGGCCCCGCGCGGCCTCCATGCCGTCCTCGCCCGTAAGTCCGTCGAAGAAGGACGGAACCAGCAGCGTGTCGAATTCCGCCGCCAATTCGGGATAGATCGCGTCGAACTCCGCCTTGTAGTCCGGCCCGTAATTGTTCGACGCGCGCAGCCCGATCAGAAGCACATCCACATCCGCCGCCTCGGCCGCCTCCAGGATGCCGCGCAGGTTCTCGCGGCTGACCGCCGGATCTATGCCGCGCAGGAAATCATTGCCACCCAGTGCGACGATCATCGCATCGACCTCGGGCGCCAGCGTCCAGTCCACGCGTGAGAGCCCACCTGCGGTGGTGTCGCCCGAGACGCCCGCGTTCACCAGCGCCGCATCCGCCTCCCGCGCGTCGAGCCAGCGCTGCAACTGCGGCACGAAGCCGTCGGGCTGCGGCAGGCCGTAGCCCTGCGTCAGGCTGTCGCCCAGTGCCGCGATGGTGACCGTCTCCGCCCGCGCCGCCCCGGCGCAGAGCATCAGCACCAGCAAGAGATTGCCAATCGCGCGCAGCGCCCCATATCCTGTGGACCGGAACAACCCGAAAGCGTGGCCCATGACCGAAACCGTTCTGTCCCTCGACGAGGTGTCGCTGTCGCTGATGGGCAACGCGGGCCGGGTCGATATCCTGCATGACCTCACGCTCGATGTCGCGCCGGGGCAGACACTGGGGCTGGTCGGGCCAAGCGGGTCGGGCAAGTCGTCGCTCCTCATGCTCATGGGCGGGCTGGAACGCGCCACCTCCGGCACGGTCACGGCGCTGGGCCATGACCTGGGCCGGATGGACGAGGACGCGCTGGCCCGCTTCCGCCGGGATAACATGGGGGTTGTGTTTCAGTCCTTCCACCTGATTCCGACCATGACGGCGCTGGAAAACGTGGCCACGCCGCTGGAGCTTGCCGGACATCGCGACGCCTTCGACCGCGCCGGGGCCGAGCTGGAGGCGATGGGCCTGGCCAGCCGCGCGGGACATTACCCCGCACAGATGTCGGGAGGCGAGCAGCAGCGCGTGGCGCTGGCGCGCGCCTCGGTGACGCGGCCGCGTATCCTGTTGGCCGACGAGCCCACGGGCAACCTGGACGAGACCACCGGCGCGGGCATCATCGACATGCTCTTCGGGCTGCGCGACCGGCATGGCGCCACGCTGATCCTGGTGACCCATGCGCCCGAGCTCGCCCGGCGCTGCGACCGGGTCGTGGGGCTGCGCGATGGCCGCATCGAAGGTCAGGAGAGGCAAGCCGCCGAATGACGCCGCCGCTGCCCTTCCGCCTGGCCATGCGCGACCTGCGCGGCCAGATCCCGCGTTTCCGGGTCTTCCTGGCCTGCCTGGCGCTGGGCGTCGCCGCGCTGGCCGCGGTGGGCACCGTGCGCAGTTCCATACAGGCCGGGCTGGAACGCGAGGGCGCCGCGCTTCTGGGTGGCGACGCGGAGGCGGAGTTCACATATCGCTTCGCCCGCGGACCGGAGCGCGACTGGCTGGAGGCGATCTCCGAGCGAGTGTCGGAAACCATCGACTTCCGCTCGATGGTGGTGGTGGAGCGCGACCGGACCGAGCGCGGCCTGACCCAGGTCAAGGCGGTGGACGCGGCCTATCCGCTGATCGGGGATGTGCGGCTCGACCCGCCGATGCCGCTGGCGCAGGCGTTGGAAGGCTCCGGCGGCCTGCCCGGCGGGGCCATGGCGCGGGTGCTGGCGGACCGGCTGGCGCTGTCGCCGGGCGACGAGTTCCGGCTGGGTCAGCGGGCATTTCGGCTGACCGCGATCCTCGACGCCTATCCCGACGAAGTCGGCGGCGGCTTCGGGCTGGGGCCGCGAACGCTGGTGCGGACCGAGGACCTCGAAGGCTCCGGACTGATCGCCGAGGGCACGCTCTTCTCCACGCAATACCGGCTGGACCTGCCAGACGGCGCCGATCTGGACGCGCTGAAAGCCGAGGCGCGGGCGCGGTTCACCGAAAGCGGCCTGCGCTGGCGCGATGCACGGCAGGGCGCGCCGGGCGTGTCGCAATTCATCGAGCGGCTGGGCGCGTTCCTGGTGCTGATCGGGCTCTCGGGCCTTGCCGTGGGTGGGGTCGGCGTGTCGGCGGCGGTGCGCGCGTATCTGGTGGGCAAGACCGGCACCATCGCCACGCTCAAGACGCTGGGCGCGTCGCGGTCCACGATCTTCCAGACCTATTTCATCCAGATCGGGGTGCTGAGCGGGCTGGGCATCCTGCTGGGTCTGGCACTGGGCGCCGGGCTGCCGGTGCTGGCCGCGCCGCTGATCGAGGCCCGCCTGCCCGTTCCGGCGGAGTTCGGCCTGCATCTGCGCCCGCTGGCGGAGGCGGCAATTTATGGCAGCCTCGCGGCGCTGATCTTCACGCTCTGGCCGCTGGCACGGGTCGAGGATATCCGCGCCGCGACGCTCTTCCGCGACGCCTTCGCCGCCGGGCGCGCCCTGCCCGCGCCGCGCTACCTTCTGGCCACGGTGGTCCTTCTGGCGCTGCTTCTTGGCGCGGCCGTGTGGTTTTCGGACAACCTGCGCCTGACGCTCTGGACGGCGGGCGGGATTGCCGGGACGCTGGCACTGCTGGTTCTGGCGGCGCTCGGCGCGCGGCACCTGGCGCGGCGGTCGGGCCGGGCGGCGCGCGGACGTCCGGCGCTGAGACTGGCACTCGGCGCCATCTCGGCCCGCGGGGGCGAGACGGTCAGCGTCGTGCTGTCGCTGGGGCTGGGATTGGCGGTACTTTCGGCCGTGGGCCAGATTGACGGCAACCTGCGCAACGCGATCCGCTCCGAATTGCCGGAGGTGGCGCCGTCCTATTTCTTCGTCGACATCCAGCCCGGCCAGATCGACGGCTTCCGCGCCCGGCTGTCCGGGAACCCGCAGGTCCGCAAGGTGCAGAGCGCGCCTATGCTGCGCGGCATCGTCACCCGCATCAACGGCCGGAACGCGCAGGAGGTGGCGGGCGGGCACTGGGTCATCCGGGGCGACCGTGGCATTACCTATGCCGCGACGCCGCCGGAGGACACGACGATCACGCGCGGCGCCTGGTGGCCCGCGGATTACAGCGGCCCGCCGCTGGTCAGCTTCGCCGAGGAGGAGGCGCTGGAGATCGGGCTGGAGATCGGTGACACGATCACCGTCAACATCCTGGGCCGCGACATCACCGCCGAGATCGCCAGCTTCCGCGAGGTGAGCTTCGAGACCGCCGGCATCGGCTTCATCATGGTGATGAGCCCCAACGCCCTGCAAGGCGCGCCGCATAGCTGGATTTCGACGGTCTACGCGGAGCCGCAGGCCGAGGCCGCGGTGTTGCGCGAACTGGCGGACGCCTATCCCAACATCACCGCGATCCGGGTGCGCGACGCCATCGACCGGGTGGCGGAACTTCTGGGCGGCATCGCGGCGGCGGCGCGCTACGGGGCGGGTGTCACGCTGCTGACCGGTTTTCTGGTCCTTATCGGCGCCGCTGCGGCGGGCGAGCCAGCGCGTGTTTTCGAGGCGGCCGTGCTCAAGACGCTGGGCGCCACGCGCCGGCGGATCCTGTCGAGCTTCGCGCTGCGCGCCGCCCTTCTGGGCGCGGCCGCCGGGGCGGTAGCGCTGGGCGCGGGGCTTCTGGGCGGCTGGGCCGTCAGCACCTTCGTGATGGAGACCGATTTCGCGGTGATCTGGCCATCGGCATTGGGCATCGTGCTGGGCGGGATTCTGGCCAGCACCATCGCCGGGCTGCTCTTCGCGCTGCGGCCGCTGGCGGCTCGCCCGGCGCGCGTCCTGCGGGGCCGCGAGTAGGGCTGTGAACGAGAAAGGGCCGCCCGAAGGCGGCCCTTGTAATCATCACGGCGCGGCGTCAGTCGAGCGAGCGCTCGACCTCCTCGCGCACGAAGATCTCGATCACGTCGCCCGGACGGATGTCCTCGTAATTCTCGAAGGCCATGCCGCATTCCTGGCCGACATTCACTTCCTTCACCTCGTCCTTGAAGCGCTTGAGCGTCTTCAGCGTACCCTCGTGGATCACCACGTTGTCGCGCAGCAGGCGCACGCCGGCGGACCGGCGCGCCGCGCCTTCGGTAACCTGACAGCCTGCGACCTTGCCGACGCCGGTCACCTTGAAGACCTCCTTGATCTCCGCATAGCCGATGAAATGCTCGCGCACCTCGGCCGAGAGCAGGCCCGAGGCGGCCGCCTTCACGTCGTCCACGAGATCGTAGATGACCGAGTAATAGCGGATTTCCACGCCCTTCTGGTTGGCCGATTGCCGCGCCGGCGCATTGGCCCGCACGTTGAAGCCGATCACCGGCGCGCCGGAGGCTTCGGCCAGCCCGATATCCGTTTCGGTGATGGCGCCGACACCGTAATGCAGCACGCGCACGCGCACCTCTTCGTTGCCGATCTTCTCCATCGCCTGGACGATCGCCTCGGCCGAGCCCTGCACATCGGCCTTCACCACGATGGGCAGTTCGGACACGTCGGCGTCTTCCTTGGCCTTGGCCATGAGCTGTTCCAGCGTGGTCGCGGCGCCCGCGGCGGCGCGCTTGTCCTTGGCGGCCTCCTGCCGGTACTCGGAAATCTCGCGCGCCTGCGCTTCGGTCTCCACCACGTTGAGCACGTCGCCCGCTTCGGGTGTGCCGTTGAGGCCCAGAACCTCCACCGGCACCGATGGCCCTGCTTCGGGCACCCGGTCGCCGTGGTCGTTCACCAGCGCGCGCACCTTGCCCCACTGCTCGCCCACGACGAAGATATCGCCCTGGTGCAGCGTGCCGTTCTGGATCAGGACGGTGGCGACCGGGCCGCGGCCCACGTCGAGTTGCGCTTCGATGACGGCGCCGATCGCGGCGCGGTCAGGGTTGGCGCGCAGCTCCAGCAGTTCGGCCTGGAGCGCGATGTTTTCCAGCAACTCGTCAAGCCCGGTGCCGTTGATCGCGGAGACCTCCACATCCAGCACGTCGCCCGACATCTTCTCGACGATGACCTCGTGCTGCAACAGTTCGGCCCGCACCTTGTCCGGATCGGCGCCGGGACGGTCGATCTTGTTGATCGCGACGATCATCGGCACGCCCGCGGCGCGGGCATGCTTGATGGCCTCGATGGTCTGCGGCATCACCGAATCGTCGGCGGCCACCACGAGGATCACGATATCCGTCACCTGCGCCCCGCGGGAGCGCATCGAGGTGAAGGCAGCATGGCCCGGCGTGTCGAGGAAGGTCAGCACCGCGCCGCTTTCCGTCGTGACCTGATAGGCCCCGATATGCTGCGTGATGCCGCCGGCCTCGCCGCTGACCACATTGGTCTTGCGGATCGCGTCCAGAAGCGAGGTCTTGCCGTGGTCCACATGGCCCATGATCGTAATGACCGGCGGGCGCGTCTTAAGTTCCTTGGGATCGTCCTCGACCTGCTGGATCACGTCCTCCACATCTGCATCCGACACGCGCTGGATGCGGTGGCCGAATTCCTCGACGATCAGTTCCGCCGTGTCGGCGTCGATCGACTGGTTCTGGGTCGCCATGATGCCGTTCTGCATCAGCGCCTTGACCACGTCGGCCACGCGCTCGGCCATGCGGTTGGCCAGTTCCGAGACGACGATCGTCTCGGGCACCTGCACGTCACGCGTGACCTTCTCGCGCTGCTGCGGGCCGCCCATCGCCTTCTGGCGGGCGCGTTCCTGCTTGCGCTTCATTGCCGCCATCGAGCGACGGCGTCCGCCATCCTCCGACAGCGCCTGGTTCAGCGTCAGCTTGCCGGAGCGGCGGCGGTCGTCGCCCTTGCCGGGCTTTTCCCGGCGCTCGGGCTCGGGTTTGGCCTTCTTCGGCGGCGCGCCGCGCGTCGGGGCCTTGTCGGCCACCGGCGCGTTTTCCGGGCTCGGCGGGGCCGGTTCCGGCGCGGCTTCGGCGGCTTTCTTCTCGGCGCGCTTGTCCTCTTCCTCCTCGGCCTTCTTCCGGGCGCGCTCCTCACGCTCGCGCTCCTCGCGCTCCTTCTCCTCGATCTCGGCGCGCTTGCGGTTGCGCTCCTCCTCGCGGGCGAGATCCTCGGCGGCGCGGCGCTGGGCCTCGTCCGCCTCGCTGGCCTTGGCGGCCTGCACGGCCTTCAGGCGGCGCTCCATCTCGGCATCGGAAATGCCTGCGGGACGCGGCGCGCTCTTCGACGGGGTGCCGGACGGGGCCGCGCTGCCGGCGGAATTACCGGGCGTGCCGGGTTTGGGAACCACGACGCGCTTGCGCTTGGTCTCCACAACGACGGACTTCGTCCGGCCGTGGCTGAAGCTTTGCTTCACATGGCCGGAACGCGGGCCTCCGCGCACACCCAGCGGTTTCTTTTCGTTGTCGCTCATGCGTCTCCAACACCATTTTCGCCCGGCCGCGTATCGGCCGGACGGCTCATACCAGAGCTTGTCTTTCCGCGGACACCCGACAGCCGCGTGGCTTCCTCTACAACACGTGTCGTGAGTCCACCAGTCATCAGGGCCGCATGTATCACATGTTCACGTCCGAATGCCAAACCGATTTCTGAGCCGGTCAGGCAAGTGACATGGGCGTGATCGCCCGGCGGCGGCCGCAGCTTGCTCTTGCCTTGTTCGGAGCCGTCGGAGGCCTGCAACAGAAGCGCCGCCTGCCCGTCTGTGAGCGCCGCCTTTACCTTCTCGTAACCGGCCACCGCATCGCCGGCCTTGCGCGCCATGGCGACCAGTTCGATCATCCGGCGCGCGAGCAGCGTCTCGACCTGAACGGGCAGGTCGGGCGGTACCGCAACCTTGCGTCGCGCGGCCCGCGCGAAGAGCCCCTTGCGGGCGGCGGTCTCCAGCGCGGCGCGGTCGGCCGACACCCAGATGCCGCGGCCCGGAAGCCGGCCCAGGATGTCCGGCACGACCATGTCCTCGGGACCGACCACGAAACGGATCAACTGCGAGGCCGGTTCCGTCCGCCCCGTCGCGATGCAGCGCCGTTCGGGCTCATCGCGTGTTTTATTCGTGCCGCCGCGGCTCATGGCCAGCGCGTTCCGGGCCCTGACGGATCAGGCCCCGGCCTCCTCGGCTGATGCCTCTTCGTCCTCGACGGGCTCGTCCTCATCCTCTGCCAGATCGGCGGGATCGACCCAGCCAAGCTGTATGCGGGCGGTCATCACCATGTTCTGCGCCTCTTCCAGCGAGACGTCGAATTTCTCCAGCAGGCCGTCGTCCTTCTTGCGTTCGCCGTTTTCGGTGGTCCAGCCGCCGGCCAGTTCCCAGTCGGCGCAGGTGGCGAAGTCTTCCAGCGTCAGCACGCCGTCCTCGGCCAGCACCTCGATCATCTGGGGTGTCAGCCCCTCGAATGCAACCAGGCTGTCCTGCACGCCCAGTTCGCGTGCATGGTCCATCGCTTTCTGGTTTATGGCGTCCAGGCATTCGCGAGCGCGGGTCTGAAGCTCGTTGGCCGTGTCCTCGTCCACACCGTCGATGACCAGCAGCTCGTTGAGGTCCACATAGGCCACCTCCTCAAGCGTCGCGAAGCCTTCGGAAACAAGGAGTTGGGCGAAAAACTCGTCCAGGTCCAGAGTTTCCATGAACATCGCGGTGCGCTGGGTGAACTCGGCCTGGCGGCGCTCGCTCTCCTCGCTTTCGGTCATGATGTCGATATCGAGCCCGGTGAGCTGGCTGGCGAGCCGCACGTTCTGCCCGCGGCGCCCGATGGCCAGCGAAAGCTGCTCGTCGGGCACCACGACCTCGATGCGCTCGGCCTCCTCGTCGAGAACGACCTTGCTGACCTCGGCGGGTTGCAGCGCGTTCACCAGGAAGGTCGGCTGGTCCTCGTTCCAGGGGATGATATCGATCTTCTCGCCCTGAAGTTCGTTGACGACGGCCTGCACGCGGCTGCCGCGCATACCCACGCAGGCGCCGACCGGGTCGATGCCGCTGTCATAGGAGATCACGGCGATCTTGGCGCGGCTGCCGGGGTCGCGGGCCACGGCCTTGATCTCGATGATGCCGTCATAGATCTCCGGCACCTCCATCTTGAACAACTCCGCCATGAATTCCGGCGCGGTCCGCGACAGGAAAATCTGCGGGCCGCGGGCCTCGCGGCGGACATCCTTGATATAGGCGCGGATGCGGTCGCCGTTGCGATAGCTTTCCCGGCCGATCTTGTCGTTGCGGCGCAGGACGCCCTCGCCCTGACCGATATCGACGATCACGTTGCCGTACTCTTCGCGTTTCACGAGGCCGTTGATGATCGTGCCGGCGCGGTCCTTGAACTCCTCGTACTGGCGGTCGCGTTCGGCGTCGCGGACCTTCTGGAGGATGACCTGCTTGGCCGATTGCGCGGCGATGCGCCCCATCTCGACCGGCGGCAGCTCGTCGATGATCTCGTCGCCGACCTGCGGGTCGTCCTTGTAGGCGCGGGCCTCCTCGACGGTCAGCTCCTTGGCCAGATCCTCGACCTCTTCCACCACGGTGCGGACGCGCTGCATGGTCAGATCGCCGGTCTTGCGGTCGATATGGGCGCGGATGTCCAGCTCGGCGCCGTAGCGCGACTTGGCGCCGCGCGCCATCGAATCCTCCATCGCCTCGATCACCAGATCGGGGTCGATCATCTTCTCGCGGGCGACCGATTCAGCGATCTGGAGAAGCTCCAGCCGGTTTGCACTGGTAATGCTCATCTCACGTCCTCTTCAGGGGTGTCTTCGGTTTCAATCTCGTCGAAATCCGCGCCGTCCGCGCCGGGGTCGAACCCCTGCGCCTTGCGCGCCTTCAGCATTTCGGTGATCAGCTCGTCGGTCAGCACCAGCTTGGCGTCCGAGAGCCAGTCGAATTTCAGGCCGATCGTGCCCTGCTGGACCTCGATCAGAATCTCGTCGTCCTCCACGCCGGCCAGAACGCCCTTGAAGCGGCGCTGCCCGTCGATCGGTTCCGCGGTTTCCAGCCTTGCCTCGTGCCCGGCCCAGATGTCGAAATCCTTGAGCCGTGTGAGTGGCCGGTCGATGCCGGGGCTGGACACTTCCAGCGTGTAGTTGTCCTCGATCGGGTCCTCGACATCCAGCACCGCGGAGATGGCGGTGGAGATCTGCGCGCAGTCCTCCACCTCGATCCCGCCCTCGGGACGGTCCGCCATGATCTGCATCGTCTTGGCCTTGGCCGTGGCGCCGCCCATCAGGCGCACGCGCACCAGTTCGAAGCCCAGTCCCTCGATGACGGGACGGACGATCTCTGCCAGGCGCTGATCTATGGCGGCTTTGGCGACGAGGTCGGTCAAGGCTTACCTCCGCTTGGAATGAAGTTGGCACAAAAAAACGGGCGCGCGGCCCGTTGGAACTTTCCGGTGGGGTCTGGGGTTGGAAGCCGGACCGCCGCTGTCGAGAGGGATATAATCGGACTCGCGATTAAAGACAAGCCTCCCGAGAGGCAGAATCATGCGTCCGGAGGTTCATGAATGCGGCGGCAGGATACGAGCGGTATTGCATCGCGGAGAACCGTGGGCAGGCAGGTCGCGCCGGGGCATATGTCCGAAAGGCACAGGAAATCTGGCATTTCGCGTTTCCCCGTCCGCCACAGTTCGTGGAAAAGCCGCGACATTGTCGGTTGTACTCCGCAATCCTGCCCCATTCGCGAGCGAAAACTTGCTCAAATCGCGAAAAGAGCGAGAGGGACGTTCGCATGGATCGACTGACGGAAATGGAAGCATTCGCAATGGTCGTGGACCAGGGCGGCTTCACGGATGCTGCGAAGAAACTTGGCATCTCCAAGTCAGCGGTCTCCAAGCACGTCTCCGCCCTGGAAACCCGTCTCGGCGCGCGGCTGCTCAACCGGACGACCCGGCGCGTCAGCCCGACCGAAATCGGCCTTGCCTATTATGACCGCGCCCAACGTGTGCTCAACGATGCAGGAGAGGCCGACGCGATGGTGTCGGCCATGCAGTCCGCCCCCTCCGGCCTGCTGCGCATCTCCGTTGCGACCGATTTCGGCGTGAATCACGTGTCCCCCGTGCTCGGCGAATTCCTCCAGGCCTATCCCGACATCACCGTGAACATGGTACTCAACAACCGGTATGTGGAGCTGATTTCGGAAGGGTTCGACCTTTCGGTGCGAATCGGTGAGCTGGAAGACAGTTCTCTGCGCGCGCGCAAGCTGACCGACACGAACAAGCGCCTTGTCGCTTCGCCGGACTATTTCAATCGCTTCGGCCGCCCGCAGAAGATCGACGATCTGACCGAGCACAAGCTGCTGCATTACACCAACCAGTCGAATG
The DNA here is from genome assembly GCF_003122205.1 of Maritimibacter sp. 55A14. GTDB lineage: Bacteria > Pseudomonadota > Alphaproteobacteria > Rhodobacterales > Rhodobacteraceae > QEYE01. The sequence goes on along the minus strand of NZ_QEYE01000004.1, from coordinate 136,875 downwards.
GCAATGTCTGGAAGCTGACCTCGCCCACCGGCGAGAAGCGCCAGATCCGCGCTTCGGGCTGGCTGACGGTCAATGACGGGCAGTCGCTGCTCAACGCGGCCGTGTCCGGTCTCGGCATCGCCTATCTGCCCAGCTTCCTCTATGCCGACAAGGTCGCCTCGGGCGAGATCGAGATCGCCATGCCGGATCTGCCGGTGGAAACTCTGGGGGTTTACGCGGTCTATCCGCCGGGGCGCTACGTGCAGCCCAAGGTGCGGGCGATGATCGACTTCCTGGCCGAACACTTCAAGGAACGCGGTCCCGAGGTGTGGTAACGAGTTCTCCCGAGCGCCAGTTGGCGCCTACTGGGTCGAGGTGAGAACCACCTCGACCCTTCTGTTTTCAGCGCGCCCGTCTTCGGTCAGGTTGCTGCTGCGGGGCGAGAGATAGCCGATCCCCTGCGCATCCAGGCGTTCCGGTGCAATGCCGAATGACTCAACCAGCCGGCTGAGGACCGAGGTCGCGCGCTTCTCCGACAGCGCGACATTGCTTTCCAGTCCGCCGGCGGCATCCGTATGGCCGACCAGCGCGACGCTGTGGTCGGGGTTCTCCTCCAGATATCCCGCCAGCGCGTCGAGCGCGGCGCTGTCCTCCGGCCCCAGTTCGGCCGATCCGGTCTCGAAACTCAGCCCGTCCAGGACGGCCACGCCGTGCTGGAGCAGCGCCTCGCCCAGATCCATCGACGGGGCCGGCGCGATCTGCGGCGCAGGTTCCGGCACGGGATCGGTCGCCGGGCTCTTGGTGGAGACCGCGACCTCTGGCGCGACGCTGCCTTCGGGGCCCACATGGGTCACGTGGATATAGCCGTATTCGCTGCTGCGGCTGACCATCAGCGACATGAATTCCGGCTGCTCCCCGCCGTCGCGCCGGGCGGCGAGATAGCGGAAATCGCCCAGGTCCACATGCATGGCGGGCTCGCCGATCAGATCGGTGGCAAAGCGGAAATCGAAGCCGCCGCAGCCTTCCGTCTCGCACTCGAAGATCGTCTCGAAGCCGGTTTCCTCGAGTTGCGCGCGCAGGCCTTGCAGGATGTTGAGCGTCGATCTGCCGGGCAACGGGGTGCGCCAGGCCTCCTGCCGCACGAAGCCCTCGGCGCGCAGCATCTCGGGCGCGTCGCCGCGATAGGGGCCCACGGGCATCTGGTAGCTGCCGGAGGTTTCCACCTCCTCGGCGTTCTGCACCGGCGCACCCGGAAGGTCGAGCGCGACCGCCCCGGCGATGGCGGGCGGACAGGCGGCCAGAAGGGCCAGTATGGAGACTCGAAAGATCATCGGTGTGCTGCGTGGTACTCCACGTTCGGTTGCATGTCGGTGGCCGACGCCAGGCGGTTGGTCATGTTGAAGAACCCGGCCACGGCGGCGATGTCCCAGATGTCCCGATCCGAAAACCCCGCATCGCGGAGCACTTGCCGGTCCGGTTCCTCGATCCTGGCACTCGCTTCGGTCATTTTTGCGGCGAAATCCAACATCGCACGTTGACGCGGATCAAGTTTCGCCACCCGGTAGTTCATCACCAGCGCCTCGCCCAGCATCGGATCGCCGGAAAGCTCCCGCACTGTTGCGCCATGCGCCACCTGGCAGTACCAGCACCGGTTGATGGAGGAGACGACGACCGCGATCATCTCCCGCTCCAGCTTGGTCAGCCCGCTATCGGCGAGCATCAGGTCGTTGTAGAGCGCCGCAAAGACGTTGAGCTTGTCTATGTCGAACGCATAAGCGCGCAAAACGTTCGGCACGATGCCGAGTTTTTCTTCGCAGATGTCAAAATAGCGCTGCGTCTCCGGCGGCAGGGGATCCACCATTGGCAAATCCAGTGCCGTCACCTGTTCGGTTTTCTTCGTCACCCGCCTACGGTCCCCCCGGCTTACCGGGAATGTTTCATTCTGTAGTGATAGTTATCCACAGAATGGAGCCCGAGGCCAGCGAACAGCCCCTGGGCAGGCAGGTTTTCGCCTGTCGTGACAGTGGAAAACCATTGCGCGTCATGATTTTGCGCCCATTCGGCGGCCTTGCCCAAGATGTTCCGCGCAACGCCGGTGCGCCGGAACTCGTGCGACACGTCCAAGGCGTGCAACATTGCAACATTTCCGTGAAGGGCGACGAAGGCCGCACCCGCCGGGCGGTCCTTCTCGCGCGCGAACAGATAGCATTTCGGCCCACCCACCCGCGCCATCACGTCGAGCCGCGCCGGGCCGATACCGCCTGCGGCCCAGAGCTCGCGCATGATCGCCAGCGGTTCGGGGCCGGTGAAGACCTTCATGAATCCCGGCCGGTGCGCGGCCACGTCGCCCACCGGCGCCAGATAGATCAGGGTGGGATCGACGAGCGCATATCCCCGGCCGGCCAGTGCCGCGTCGAGTGCGGGCGGATCGCACCGCCGGATCATGAAAAGCGGCGTCTGCCCCGCCGCTTCCATCGTCACCTCCGCCGGGCCGATCGCCTCGGCGGTGAAATCGCCCTCCAGCGTCGCCGCCGAGACGCGCTTGCCACCACCCGCCCCGTCACGCAGCCGCCAGGGCCCCAGCCGGCGCGTTGCGGCTGCGGGCCAAGTGGCCTCCAGCATGGCGAAGAGCGCCGCGGTGTCCGGCGCGCTCATTCCTCCACCGCCTCCGGCAGGGCGCGGGCCAGGGCGGCCACGCCCCCCGCCAGCCGGTCGGCATCCTGTCCCCGAACCACCAGATTGGTGCCGAAGACCCCGTTGCGGATGAACGGGTAGGATCCGAAGGAAAGGTCAGGATAGGCCGCCGCGGTTTCGCCCAGCGGCCCCGCGACATCGCCCTCGGGCCGTTCCACGCGAAGGGTGCGAGAGATCACCGGCGTGCCCCCGGTCAACCGAGGCAGGACCGAGGCGACCATCGCCTGGAAGATCGCCGGCACCCCGGCCATCACATGCACGTTGCCCAGCGTGAAGCCCGGCGCGGCGGAGACCGGGTTGTCGATCAACTCCGCCCCCTGCGGGATCCGGGCCATGCGCAGCCGCGCCTCGTTCAGCACCTGGTCGGACTTGGCGTAATGCGCCTCCAGCAGGGCGCGGGCATCCGCGCGCACACCGATCGAGGCGCCCATCGCTTCGGCCACCGCATCGGCGGTGATGTCGTCATGGGTGGGCCCGATCCCGCCGGAGGTGAAGAGATGGTCATGGCCCGCCGACAGGGCGGTGACCGCGGCACGGATGCGCTCATGCCGGTCGGGCACGACGCGCACCTCCTGCAGGTCGATCCCGACGCGGGTCAACTCCCCGGCCAGGTGGTGCATGTTCGAATCGCGGGTCCGGCCGGAGAGGATCTCGTCTCCGATGACGAGCATCGCGGCAGTCGGGTCGGGCATGGGCGGGTCTCCCTGGATCGCGCCGCAGGATAGCCGCGTGCGGGGCGCTGGCAAGGGCTGTCGAGCCGTTATTCCCTCCGGTCACGACCTAGGCCTTTCGTCAGTGCGGGGGCAAGGAATGAACCTCCGCCCGACGCCATATGTTGCAGACCGCGCGGAGGCCGCGCTAGGACCATCGCATGGAATTCCAGTCCCCGCTCGTCCCCGCGCGGCTTCTGCGCCGCTACAAACGCTTCCTTGCCGATATCCGTCTGGAGGACGGGCGCGAGGTGACGGCCCATTGCGCCAATCCCGGCGCGATGACCGGCCTGGCGGATCCCGGCCTGCGCATCTGGGTGGAGCCCAACGACGATCCGCGCCGCAAGCTGGGCTGGTCCTGGAAACTGGTGGAACTGCCCGGCGGCCATTTCGCGGGCATCGACACCGGCCTGCCCAACCGCCTGGTGCGCGAGGCACTGGAGGCTCGCGCGATCCCGGCGGTGCAGGGCTATGAGAGCATTTGGGCAGAGGTGAAGTACGGCCGGGCCAGCCGCGTGGATTTCCTGCTCGACGGGCCGTCGGGGCGCACCTATCTGGAGGTCAAGAACGTGCATCTGCGCCGCGATGGCACCTGGGCGGAGTTCCCCGACTGCGTGACCGCCCGCGGCGCGCGGCATCTGGACGAGCTGGCAGCGATGGTTGCGGCCGGGCACCGCGCCCTGACGCTCTATGTCGTGCAGCGCAGCGATTGCACGGGCTTCCGGCTGGCCGCCGATATCGACCCGGCCTATGCCGCGGCCTTCGCGCGGGCCCGCGCCGCCGGTGTGGGCGCGATCTGCCACGGCACCCGGATCGGCATTTCGGGCGTGACGCTGGCCGGGCCGCTGCCCGTCGCGGCTTAGCCCCCACTGGCGCCCCGCGGCATTTGCCCTTATCTAGGGGCCCGAGAGCGTACGAACAGGAGCGACCCCCGTGAGAGACCGCCACGACGGCAGAGTGACCAAGGACGGCATCCGCATCCACGAGCGCGCGGATTTCGCCGGCATGCACAAGGCCGGGCGGCTGGCAGCCGAGATACTCGACGAGATCGCGCCGTTGATCGAACCGGGCGTCACCACGGGCCGGATCAACGAGGCGATCCATGCCCGCGTGGACGCCGCCGGGGCGAAATCGGCCACGGTGGGCTATCGCGGCTATCAGCACGCCTCCTGCATTTCGGTCAATCACGTCGTCTGCCACGGCATTCCGGGGGACAAGGCGCTCAAGGACGGCGATATCCTGAATGTGGACGTCACGGTGATCGTCGATGGCTGGTTTGGCGACACCAGCCGGATGTATGTGGCGGGCAAGCTCAGCCGCAAGGCCGAACGCCTGATCCAGGTGACGCATGACGCGCTGATGATCGGGATCGAGCAGGTGAAACCCGGCAACACGTTCGGCGATATCGGCGCCGCGATCCAGCGCTATGCCGAAGGCCAGCGCATGTCGGTGGTGCGCGATTTCTGCGGCCACGGGCTGGGCCGCGTGTTCCACGCCCCGCCCAACGTCCTGCATTACGGCCGCCCCGGCACCGGCCCGGTGCTGGAGGAGGGCATGTTCTTCACCATCGAGCCGATGGTCAATCTCGGCCGCCCGGAAACCAAGGTGCTTGCCGACGACTGGACGGCGGTGACGCGCGACAAGTCGCTCTCCGCCCAGTTCGAGCATTCCGTGGGCGTCACCGCGGAGGGCTGCGAGATATTCACGCTCTCGCCCGCGGGCCGGTTCCACCCGACCTGGGGCTGAATCCGTCCGCCTTTACGCGGCATTAACCGGAATCGGGCGAGCGTCGGGCCATGACAGGTCCGGTCACCCATTTCCGCGAGGCCCCGCTGCCCGATTTCGGCGCTGGCGAGCCGGTGCTGCCCCTGCCCGGCTGCGCGTCGGCGGACGGTGCCGGTGACCATGCGCAGCACCGCGAACGCCTGCGCCGGCGCTTCATGGCCGGCGGCGCCGCCGCGATGCCCGATTACGAGCTGCTGGAGCTTGTGCTCTTCCGCGCCATCCCCCGGCGCGACGTGAAACCGCTGGCCCGCAGGCTGCTGGCCGAGTTCGGGGATTTCAACGCCGTGCTGGCCGCGCCACCGCCGCGGCTCGCCCTCGTGCAGGGCGTGGGCGGCGCAGTGGTGCGGGAGCTCAAGATCGTCGCCGCCGCCGCCGCGCGCATGGCGCAGGCGCGGGTTCTGGACCGCCCGGTCCTCTCCTGCTGGCAGGCGTTGCTGGATTATTGCCAGATCGCGATGGCGCATCTGGAGACCGAGCAGTTCCGCATCCTCTATCTCGACCGCAAGAACGTGCTGATCGCCGATGAGGAACAGGGCCGCGGCACCGTGGATCACGTCCCCGTCTACCCGCGCGAAATCGTCAAGCGCGCGCTGGAACTCAACGCCTCGGCGCTGATTCTGGTCCACAACCACCCCTCGGGCGATCCCGCGCCTTCGGAGGCCGATATCGAGATGACGCAGCGCATCGTCGGGGCGGCCGGGGCGTTGGGGCTGACCGTGCACGATCATCTGGTGGTGGGTCGCGGCCGCAGCGTTAGCTTCCGGGCGGATGGCTATCTCTGAGGCCGCACCCAGATCTCGACCCGGCGATTGACGCGGCGGCCCCAGGGGGTGTCGTCGCAGGCCAGCGGCGACAGTTCCCCGAACCCGACCGAGCGCATTGCCAGCCGCTCCGCCGCCGTGCCGTCCAGCGCGGCCGCCAGCGCCCGGCGGACAGCCTCGGCGCGCTCCAGCGACAGGCGGCGGTTCAGCGCCGCGGGACCTTCGGCATCGGAAAACCCGGCGAAGATCAGCTCCTGCCCGTCGAAGCCGCCCGCGGCGATGCGCCGGGCCAGCAGATCGACGTTCACCCGCGAGCCCGCGTCGAGCCCGCTGGCCCCGCCGTCGAAGCGAAACCCGGCCGAAAGCCGCCGCGCCCCGTCGAGTTCGGCCACCATGCGCTGAAGCTCCGCCAGCCCGACATCCCGCCCGGCGCTGGCGATGGCATGGGCCAGGCGCGGCCCTTCGGCGGCGAAGGGCAAGGTGACGATATCCTGGCCCACGAACCCCGCGCGCGGCAGCAGCGCCTGTGCGGCCTCGCTGCCCAGATAGTCCAGCAGGCTGCGGGCCAGGCGCGGCAGCCGACGCGCCGGGCGATAGGCAAGCAGCCGCACCGTCAGCGGGTAGTCTCCCGCCTTGAGCGCGGCATCGGTGGGCCAGACCGGATAGCCGCAATCGCCAGTCAGCCCCAGCGCGCGGGCGGTTCCGCGATGGGCATATCCGGTCAACCCGATGGCGAAAGGATCGGCGGCCACCGCATCCGCGATGGCCTTGTCGCCGGGCAGCCGCTTCACCCCTGCGCCGATGGGACCTTCGGTGATCCGGGCGCGCAGCAGCGCGGCGCTCGCGGTGCCGTCGGGCCGGGCATAGGCGGTGATCGCCACGTCCGGTCCGCCCAGTTCCCGCCAGTTGGCGATCCGGCCCGTGAAGATCCCCTTGAGATCGTCAAGGCGCAGCGCGGTCACCGGATTTCCGGGCGCCACGACCGCCACCACCGCGTCAAGCCCCAGAACTTGCGCGCGCCCGGTCGCGACAGGACCGGCCTCGCGGTCTGCGGCATTCGGCGGACGGGAGGCGAGCGCGATATCGGCCTCACCCGCCAGGAGATCGGCGAACCCTTCCGCCGTGCTACCGGCTTGCACCGCGATCTCGGCCAGCACCGGCCCGTCCGGAGCCGCCAGCCGGTATGTGAAACGACTGTCGTCATGAATGACGCGCGTGGCATGCAGGCCGCGCTGCCGGGCATAGCCCTCGATCAGGGGCGGGATCAGGCCCGTGGCAATGGACCGCGCACCGGACATGGCGATCCGCGCGACATGTTCGCCCGGCACCGGGCAGCCCGGCCCCGAACAGCGCACCGCCTCGCCATCGACCGTCATCGGGCCGTATTCGGTACCGATGCGGTAGAACTCGCCGTCATACTGAATGAGCGTCCCGTGCAGCACCACAGTGCCGTCGCGCGATGTCAGCGTGATGTCCTGTGCCGATGCGGTTCGGGCCACGACCAAAAGAAAAATGGCAGCAAGCGCTGCCAGTCGAGGTACATTCCGTGTCATGCAATCCCGCGTCGCGTCAGTTCCGCGCGATCTTCAGGTCTTGCAAGGCATTTTTCAACAGGAGAGTTTGGGTCGCCTCGCCGCAAGGCGGCATCCGGAAACTGACCGCAAGCCGTTCGGTGACGGTCCCGGATGTGCGGCGCAGGGTCAGCGCCTCCACCGGCTCGCCGCAGCTTTGCGCGCTGCTGCGGGCCGCCACCATCAGGCGGACCGCCCCCTCGGGCGTCCGGGTGCCGTGCGGCAGGCTGTAGATCTCGGCCAGGCGGGGCCGGTCCAGGCCGGGATCGCCCAGTTCGGTCAGGAACCCGCCGCCCACGCGCAGGGCGTGCAGCGGGCTGCGCCCGGCGCCGGGGCGGACGTGCCCGTTCGAGCCCTCGGCGGCGCCGAATTCAAGCGCGTGCAGGTCCAGATCGACCGCCCCCTGCCATTGCAGCACGACGCGGTCCACGTCATCGCCGTCGGGCACCGTGACGGTGGCACTGGCCGATTGACCGTCGCCGAAATAGACGCTGTAGGCGGCCTGCCGCTCCAGCGCGGGAACCATCAGGCTCAGCCCGCCATAGGCGGATGTGCGGGTGTCGAACTCCAGCCCGCCATGCCGGATCGTCACGCGTTGACGCGCCTGGCAGGGCGCGTCGAGCGAAAGCGAGACCATCGCGCCGGGCAGGGCGTCGGCCCGCAGCGTCGCCTGGCACGGGGTGCCATAGCGGCTCAGGTCGAGCTCCGCATCGCTTGGCGGGGACAGGCGCTGGGTATCGAGCGCGGCGGTGCGTGCCGAAAGATCGAGACGCCGTGTGAGCGGCGTCGCCACCGCCTCAGGCGCTTCCTGCGGCAGCGCGAAGGCTTCCATCCGCGCGGTGTCGGAGGTGCGCGGGACATTCCGGCGTGGATCGGGAAGGATCAGTGGCTGGCTGCGCACCGGATAGCGGGAGATCGAGGGCACACCCGCCCCGCTGCGCGCGTCCAGCCGGGCGGCCGTGTCGACCACCTGGCGCGGCTGGCCAGCCATTTTCGCCAGGTTGGTGACGATCTGATCGCCATGCTGCGAAATCGCCGTCATCGTGGCCGCGACGAACACCCCTGAGAGGATCGCGAGTTTCCGTTCGCTGAGGCGCATCCCATATGCTCCAATCTGGGCACCATCCCTTTACAGAGCATATGACGGAAACAATCCGCGCTTTCCTTGATACAATTGGGGTTTTTTGGTGGCGCCTGCTCAGGCGGCAGGATTCCACAACTTATGGTGTGGACGCCGCAAAAGGTCCCCCAGATATGGCTCGAGACGGTGCGCGCCGGGAGTAAGCCGGGCCGCATTTTCGCCTCAGGATTGTTTCACCGGGCTCGCAATTCGCCCGTGGCAATGCTTGAACTTCTTGCCGGACCCGCAGGGACAGGGCGAATTGCGGCCCGGACGGCCCCAGGTTTCAGGGTCGTTTTCGTCGAGCTCCGAGGTGGCGGGACCGCCTTCGGGGGCGGGCTCGGGCATCTGCGGCGCGTCCGCGGCGCGCTCCATCGCCTCGCGCTGGGCCTGAAGCTGGGCGATCATCTGCGCCTGCTCCTCTTCCGAGAGCGGCCGGATCCGCGACAGTTTCTCGGTCACCTCCGCGCGCAGCGAGTTGAGCAGCGTCTCGAAGAGCTGGAACGCCTCGGTCTTGTACTCGTTCAGGGGATCGCGCTGCGCGTAACTGCGGAAGCCCACGACCGAGCGCAGGTGCTCCAGCCGCAGAAGATGCTCGCGCCATTTGCCGTCGATGGCCTGCAACAGGATGGATTTTTCGATCTGGCGCATGTTCTCGGGGCCGAATTGCGCGGTCTTGCCGGCCATCAGTTCGTCGGAGGCGGTGTAGAGCCGCTCGCGGATATCCTCGTCGTCCACGCCTTCCTCGTCGGCCCAGGCAATCACGTCCGTATCGAGGCTCATCTTTTCCTTAAGCGCGGCGTGCAGGCCCTCCATGTCCCACTGTTCGGCATAGCTGCGCGCTGGAATATGCGTATCAACCAGATCGTCAACCAGTTGGTGGCGCATGTCCTGCACGATCTCCGACAGGTCGTCGGCCCGCATGATCTCCATGCGCTGACCGAAGATCGCCTTGCGCTGGTCGTTCATCACGTCGTCGAATTTCAGCAACTGCTTGCGGATGTCGAAGTTGCGCGCCTCGACCTTGGCCTGTGCCTTCTCCAGCGACTTGTTGACCCAGGGATGCGCGATCGCCTCGCCTTCCTTCATCCCCATCGTCTTGAGCATCTTGTCCAGCCGTTCGGACCCGAAGATGCGCATCAGGTCGTCTTCGAGCGACAGGAAGAAGCTGGACCGCCCCGGATCGCCCTGGCGCCCGGATCGGCCGCGCAACTGGTTGTCGATGCGCCGGCTTTCATGGCGCTCGGTGGCCAGGACATAGAGCCCGCCGGCCGCGATCACCTTCGCCTTGTCCTCAGAATGCTCCGCCTCGATACGTTCGCGCAGCGCCTCCGGGTCGGCCTCGGGATCGGCGTCGAGCGCCTCGAGCACGCGCAGCTCCACATTGCCGCCGAGTTGGATGTCGGTGCCCCGCCCGGCCATGTTCGTGGCGATCGTCACGATGCCGGGCTTGCCCGCGTCGGCCACGATCTGCGCTTCCTGTTCGTGATGGCGCGCATTGAGCACGTTATGCGGCACGCTTTCGGCCTTCAGCAGGTCCGACAGGAACTCGGATTTCTCGATCGAGGTGGTGCCCACAAGAACCGGCTGGCCCTTTTCATGGGCCTCCTTGATCTCCTGCACGATGGCGTCGAATTTCTCCTTCGCGGTGCGGAAGATCTGGTCGTGCTCGTCGACCCGCGCGATGGGCTTGTTCGTCGGCACTTCGACCACGCCCAGACCGTAGATCTCGGCAAACTCTTCGGCTTCGGTGTTGGCCGTGCCGGTCATGCCGGAGAGCTTGGAATATAGCCGGAAATAGTTCTGGAACGTCACCGAGGCCAGCGTCACGTTCTCGGGCTGGATATTTGCGCCCTCCTTGGCCTCGATGGCCTGGTGCAGACCGTCCGACAGGCGCCGCCCGCGCATCATGCGGCCGGTGAACTCGTCGATCAGGATCACCTCGCCGTCGCGAACGATGTAGTCCTTGTCGCGGGTGAAGAGCTTGTGCGCGCGCAGAGCCTGCGTCAAATGATGCACGATTGTGGTGGATTCCGGCGCATAGAGCGCCTGCCCCTCCGGCAGGATGCCCGCCGCGGAAAGCCGCTGCTCGATGAACTCGTTGCCGTCCTCGGTAAAGGTCACGTTGCGGGTCTTCTCGTCCAGCGAGAAGTGGTCCGCCGTAATGTCCGGGATCAGCTTGTCCACCGCGATGTAGAGATCCGAGCGGTCCTCGGAGGGACCGGAAATGATCAGCGGCGTACGCGCCTCGTCAATCAGGATGCTGTCCACCTCGTCCACGATCGCGAAATTGTGGCCGCGCTGGGCCATGTCCGACAGCTCCGACTTCATGTTGTCGCGCAGATAGTCGAAGCCCAGCTCGTTATTGGTGGCATAGGTGATGTCGGCGGCATAGGCGGCCTTCTTCTCCTCCTCCGGCTGGAAGGGGATCACGACGCCCGTGGTCATGCCGAGCGCGGCATAGACCTTGCCCATCCAGTCGGCGTCGCGCCGGGCCAGATAGTCGTTCACGGTGACGATATGCACGCCTTTTCCTGAGAGCGCGTTGAGATAGGCCGGGAAAGTGGCGACAAGCGTCTTGCCCTCGCCGGTCTTCATTTCGGAGATATTGCCCTGGTGCAGGAAGATGCCGCCCATGAGCTGCACGTCGAAGGCCCTGAGCCCCAGCGCGCGCCGCGCGGCCTCGCGGCAATTGGCGAAGGCTTCGGGCAGCAGCGCATCCAGCGTCTCGCCCTCCGCGTGCCGCTTCCGGAACTCCGCCGTCTTCTCGATGAGCTGCGCATCGGTGAGTTTCTCGAACTCGGGTTCCAGCGCGTTGACCTCTTCGACGATCGGGCGCGTGGCCTTGATCTTGCGGTCGTTCGGCGTGCCGAAGACCTTCTTCGCAATCGTTCCAAGACCCAGCATGACTGCCCTTCTCTTGCTTGCGGCGCGGCGCGTACGAAAACCCGGGGTTGTCTGCCTCGGCCTGCCGTTTTACATGCCAAGAGCGCGCGGTGCCCGGCGCGCGTGATCGAGTTTGCATGTAAGGGGCTGCGGAATGGGTGTCAACGGACCGTACCGGCCGGCGCACCCGGCACATCGGGGTGGCCTGGACCGCCCGAAGAGGAGGTTTTCGATGACAAGACTGACGCGCATTATCGCGGGGGCCGCTTTCGGGGCCGTTCTGGCCACATCGGCCCCGGCGCAGGACGTGCCCGACGCCGACACGGTGCTGGCCACGGTGAACGGCACCGAGATCACGCTGGGCCATGTGATCGCGTTGACATGGCGCCTGCCGCAGCAATACAAGAGCCTTGGCGACGAAGACCTCTATAACGGAATTCTGGAGCAGCTCATCCAGCAGACCGCGATGATGCAGGAGATCGAGGGCGAGCTGAACAAGGAAGCCCGCCTGTCGCTGGAGAACGAGCGCCGCGCCTTCATGGCAGCCGAACTGATCGACCGGATCGGCAAGGAGGAGATTTCCGAAGCGGCGGTCGAGGCGGCCTATGAGGCGCAATACGCAAATGCCGACGAGGAAACCGAGGCCCACGCCGCCCATATCCTTGTGGAAACCGAGGAAGAGGCCAAGGAAATCGCCGGGCTTCTGGCCGATGGCGGCGATTTCGCCGAGCTTGCACGCGAACGGTCCACCGGGCCGTCGGGGCCGGGCGGCGGCGATCTTGGCTGGCTGACCTTCGGCGAGGTGGTCAAGCCCTTCGCCGAGGCGCTCTTCGCGCTGGAGCCGGGCGAGATCTCCGATCCGGTCCAGAGCCAGTTCGGATGGCATGTGATCCAGCTCAAGGAATCCCGCATCAAGGAGGCGCCGCCGCTCAAGGAAGTGCGCGGGGATCTGGAGGAGTCCATTCGGAACCAGAAAATCAACGACGCCCTGGCCGGGATCGCGGAAGAAGCGGATATCGAGCGCGCCGATGTCGAGATCGACCCCTCGATCATCCGCGACATGGGCCTTCTGGCAGAGTAACGGTCCGGCGGGGGCGGGCGGAGATGGCGACAGGTGAAAGCATGGCGGGCGGCGCTAAGAAGTCTGCGCCGCCGGTATCCCCCCTTGCGCCGGCGGGCGGGTTTCCGCCCCTGCCGGCCATCGACGGGATCCGTTTCGCCGCCCATGCCGCCGGCGTGCGCTATGCCGGGCGCAGCGATGTGATGTTGGCCGAGATCTGCGCGGGCGCCAGCTTGGCCGGGGTCTTCACCCGGTCGGCCACCCGCGCCGCGCCGGTGCTCGACTGCGAGGCCAAGCTGGCCGCGCTGGCGCGCGACGGGGCGGGCGAGGGCGGTTTCGCGATCCTGGTCAATTCCGGCAACGCCAACGCCTTCACCGGGCGGTCCGGGGCAGAGGCCGTGCGCGCCACGACCGAAGGCGTGGCCGGGGTGCTGGGCATTCCAGCGGGCCATGTCTTCTCCTCCTCCACCGGGGTGATCGGCGAGCCGCTCCCGGCCGAACGCATCACTGCCGCGCTGGACGCGCTGAAGGCGGGGCTGTCGCCCGCCAGAGTCGAGGACGCCGCCCGCGCGATCATGACGACCGACACCTTCCCAAAGGGCGCCACCGCGACGGTGGAACTGGACGGCAGGCCGGTGCGCATCGCGGGCTTCGCCAAGGGATCGGGCATGATCGCGCCGGACATGGCGACGATGCTGGTCTATATCTTCACCGACGCCGCCATCGCGCAGCCGGTGCTGCAAAACATGGTTTCCACGCTCAACCGGCGCAGCTTCAACGCGATCACCGTGGATGGCGACACCTCCACCTCCGACACGCTGCTCGTCGCGGCGACCGGGCGGGCGGGCAACGCGCCGGTGGCCTCCGCGCGCTCCGCGGCGGGACGTGCCTTCGCCGGGGCGCTGGGCGCGGTCATGCTGGACCTGGCGCATCAGGTGGTGCGCGACGGCGAGGGCGCCACGAAATTCGTGGAAATCGCCGTGACCGGCGCCAGCAGCGACGCGGCGGCGCACAAGGTCGGCATGGCGGTCGCCAACTCGCCGCTCGTCAAGACCGCGATCGCGGGAGAGGACCCGAACTGGGGCCGGATCGTGATGGCGGTCGGCAAGTCCGGCGCACCGGCGGACCGAGACCGGCTGTCGATCCGCTTCGGCGACATTCCCGTGGCCGAGAAGGGCTGGGTTGCGGAAAGCTATCGCGAGGCAGATGGCGCGGCCTACATGAAGCGCGCCGAACTGGTGATCGGGGTCGATCTGGGGCTGGGCGAGGGCCACGCGACGGTCTGGACCTGCGATCTGACGCACCAGTATATCGCGATCAATGCCGACTATCGGTCATGAAGATCGTTCTCGTCGCGGCGGTGGCGCTGATCGACGCCGACGGCCGGGTGCTTCTGGCACAGCGCCCCACAGGCAAGGTGATGGCCGGGCTCTGGGAATTTCCCGGCGGCAAGGTCGATGCCGGGGAGACGCCGGAAGCCGCCCTGATCCGCGAGTTGCATGAGGAACTGGGCATCGACACCTGGTCGAGTTGCCTCGCGCCGCTGACCTTCGCCAGCCATGCCTACGCGGATTTCCACCTGCTCATGCCGCTTTATGCCTGCCGGAAATGGCAGGGCGTCCCGCAGCCGCGCGAAGGGCAGGTTCTGAAATGGGCGCGCAAACAGGAGCTTGGGCAATACCCGATGCCGCCCGCGGACATCCCGCTGCTGCCGATCCTGCGCGACTGGCTGTGAGCGCGCCTGAAACAATTGTAATAAAATTGTGAACAATACGTCAAAAAGTGATGCTTTGTTAACCAATTTCGCTATAACTCCCCTCACACTCGTCCCTTGCGGAGGTATTGGGGAATGCTTCGCACCATCAGGTTAGGCAGTTGCGTGTCGGTTCAGGGCACGCTGATCAGGACGCTGGAGAACGGCAAGCTCCTGGTCCGGGTCGGTGAACGGCTCTTCGAAGGGTTCCCGGTGGACCGGGAAATGGCCTGACGGCGCACAGCGCCGGATTCAGTCCAGCCAGCCCGCGAGGTTCTCCTCGACCAGTTCGGCCAGCACGGCGACATGCGCATCGTCGTCGTTCAGGCAGGGGATATAGGTGAATTTCTCGCCGCCCGCTTCCTCGAAGCTCTCGCGTATCTCCTCGTTGATCTCCTCCAGCGTCTCGATGCAATCCGAGGAGAAGGCCGGCGCGATCACCGCGATACGCTTCTTGCCGCGTTGCGCCAGGCGGGCCACTTCCTCCACCGTGTAGGGTTGCAGCCATTCCTCCGGCCCGAAGCGCGACTGGAAGGTCGTCAGCAGCTCGTCCTCGCGAAAGCCCAGCCGGTCGCGCAGCAATCGCGAGGTCTTCTGGCACTGGCAGTGATAGGGATCGCCCTCCATCAGGTAGCGTTTCGGAACCCCGTGATAGGAAGCCACCAGCACATCGGGACGGGTGTCGAGGTCGGCATAGGCGCGCTCCACCGATTGCGCCAGCGCGTCGATATAGGACGGCCGCGCGAAATAGGGTGGCACGGTGCGCGCGGCGGGCTGCCATCTGGCCTTCATCAGTGCGCGGAAGAACTGATCGTTCGCCGTGGCCGTCGTGGCGCCCGCATATTGCGGGTAGAGCGGGAAGAAGAGGATACGCTCGCAGCCCCGCTCGATCATCTCGCTGACCTTGGAGTCGGTGGACGGATTGCCGTAGCGCATGCAGAAATCCACCAGCACATCATCGCCATGGCGCCGTGCGAGCAGACGGCGGAGTTTCGCAGTCTGCTGCTTGGTGATTGTCATCAGCGGGCTTTCATCGGCGTCCTCGTTCCAGATCGACCTGTAAGCCGCACCCGAGGAGAAGGGGCGTTTCGTCAGCACGATGAGTTGCAGGATCGGCTGCCATTTCCAGGGCGCGTAGTCGATCACCCGCCTGTCAGACAGGAACTCGCCCAGATACCGGCGCATCGACCAGTAGTCGGTGGCGTCCGGGGTGCCCAGATTCGCGATCAGGACCCCTGTCTTTCCCATCCGCACCTCCGGGTGGTCGGCGGGGGCGTGAGGCAGCGGCGTCGGGGTAATCTCGTTCATCGGGCATCCTCGGGCGGGCGGAAGGGATCGGTGGGGTCGTAGCCTATGACGGCTTGCGGTCAACCCCGCGCGGCGTCGCGGTCTCGTCGAACTCCACGGTATCGAGCGCATCGGCGAGCCGCGCCGCGGCGGAGCCGGGCCGGAGCGGTTGCGGCTGGCTGGCAGCCGGCGCCCAGCCGGTCAGCCAGACCAGATCGAAGGTGGCGGGCACGCGCCCGTCCGTCATGCCGAAATGCGCGGCATAGAGGCGCGCGGCCTCTACGAAGAGTGCGCGGCGCGCGGGGGCGCGATGGCGGGCGGCCAGCGCGTTGGTCTCGCCCATGTCGCGCAGATCGCGCATCAGTTCCAGCGCGCCCGCATAGCTGGCTGTCAGCGGCTGCGCATCCGCGACCGGAAGCGCGAAACCCGCGCGTTGCAGCAGCCCGCCGAGATCACGGATCTCGCCCATCGGCGCCACACGCGGGCTGAGACCCCCGGTGACGCGGGTCTCGGCCTCGGCCAGCGATACGCGCAACTCGTGCAGGGTCCGCCCGCCGAAGAAAACCCCCAGGAAGAGCCCGTCGGGCACCAGTGCGCGGCGGCATTGCACGAGTTGTCCGACCGGGTCGGCAGACCAGTGCAGTGCCATCGCATGCACCACCAGGTCATGCGCGCCGGGCTCCAGCGCCAGCGCCTCGTCATCGGGTGCGATCCGAGCGCCGGGCAGGGCATCCGCCCAGAGATCGGGAAATCCGGTAACGATGGCGGGGCGCGTAAACCCCCTGTTAACCTCGTTGAGCCTTTCCTGAAGTTCCGAAGCGGCCGCTTCATGCAGGAAGCGCGCGGGATGGCCGCGCCGCGCGGCGCGCGCGCGGAAGCGGTCCAGCGCAGTGCGGTCTGCAAGCTTCGGCGGCGTCTGCATGGTCTACGGCCTTTCCTTGTCCGGTTGGGCGTCAAACTAGGAGTTCCGCATGGTTTTGCAAACCGCGATCCGTCTGCTCTATCCACCACAATGCATCAGTTGCGATGCGCTGGTGGAGACGGAGTTCGGTCTTTGCGGAAGCAGCTGGGCCGAGACGCCTTTCCTGTCGGGGCTGGCTTGCGACATGTGCGGCCTGCCGCTGCCGGGCGAGGCCGCCGCCGGTCCGGAGTTCTGCGATACGTGCCTGACGCATCCGAAACCCTGGGGGCGGGGCCGGGCGGCGCTGCGCTACGAGGGCCGCGCGCGCAAGCTGATCCTGGGCCTCAAGCATGGCGACCGGGTGGATCTGGCGCGCCCCGCCGCGGCATGGCTGGCGCGCGCCGCGGCGCCGCTGATCCGGCCCGAGACGCTGGTCGTGCCGGTGCCGCTGCATTGGCGGCGGTTGCTGGCGCGGCGCTACAACCAGGCGGCGCTGCTGTCGCGCGGGCTGGCCGCGACGCTGGGCCTGCCGCATTGCCCCGACCTGCTGACGCGCCCGCGCGCCACGCCAACGCTGGACGGTCTCGGACGCGCAGAACGGCAGGCCGCACTTGCGGGGCGGATCTCGGCCCACCCGCGCCGGGCGGCGCGTGCGAAGGGCCGCCATCTGCTGGTCGTCGATGACGTGATGACCAGTGGTGCGACGCTCTCCGCCGCGACCGAGGCCGCGCTGGCCGCCGGCGCCGCGGAGGTCGATGTCGTCGCGCTGGCACGAGTTGCGCAGGATACCTAAATCCCTATAGTCCCGCCGACGGACAAGGATTGGGTTGTATGAAACAAGTCGAGCTCTACACCACGCGGTTCTGCGGCTTCTGCATCGCTGCCAAGCGCCTGCTCAAGAAGAAGGGCGCCGCCTTTTCGGAGATCGACGTGGGCAGGGACCCCGCGCGCAGGGCCGAGATGATGCAGCGCGCCAAAGGCGGGCGCACGGTGCCGCAGATTTTCATCGGCGGGGAACATGTCGGCGGCTGCGACGAGCTTTACGCGCTCGACCGGGCCGGCAAGCTCGACCCGATGCTCAAGGGATAGGATGTTACGCGCCGGACTGATCCAGCTCACGTCTTCGGACATACCGCAGGACAACCTGCCGGTGACCGAGTCGCTGATCCGCGAGGCCGCAGCGGGTGGCGCGGCGTTCGTGCTGACCCCGGAGGTTACGAACCTCGTTTCCACCAGCCGGACGCATCAGAAGGCACATCTTTGCATCGAGGCAGAGGATCCGACGCTGGCGCGTCTTTGCCAGGTGGCGGCGGAGTTGGAGATCTGGCTGCTGATCGGGTCGCTCGCGCTCAGGACAGACGATCCCGAAGGCCGGTTCGCGAATCGCAGCCTCCTGATCAATCCGGCGGGCGAGATCGCTGCCTGGTACGACAAGATCCACATGTTCGATGTGCAGATCTCCGACACCGAAAGCTACCGCGAATCGGCGGGATTCCGGCCGGGCGAGCGGATGGTGCTGGCCGAAACGCCCTTCGGCACGATCGGCCTGACGGTCTGCTATGACTTGCGCTTTCCGCAGCTTTATCGAGATCTGGCGAAGGCGGGTGCGGCAATCATCACCGTGCCCGCGGCCTTCTCGCCGGTGACCGGCGCGGCGCATTGGGAAGTGCTGCTGCGCGCCCGCGCGATCGAGACGGGCGCCTTCATCCTGGCCCCGGCCCAGACCGGCACCCACAGCGCCAGCCGGGGCAAGCCGCGCGAGACCTATGGCCACAGCCTGGCCGTGGCGCCCTGGGGCGAGGTGCTGGCCGATGGCGGGACGGCGCCCGGTGTCACCCTGGTCGATCTCGATCCGGGCGAGGTGGCGCAGGCGCGACAACGCGTCCCGTCCCTGACCCATGATCGCGCTTATGATGGTCCGCGATGAACGAGCCTGACGATCCCCTCGCCACCGCGCTTTTCGGTGAGCTCTTCATGGCCGATCAGCTCGCCCGCAGCCGTCTCTCTCGGGCGCTGCCCAAGGGCATGGAACTGAGCCATTTTTCGGTCCTGAACCACCTGGCGCGGGTCAATGCCGAGCGCACCCCGGCGCAGCTTGCGCGCAGTTTCCACCTGACCCGCGGGGCGATGACCAACACGCTCAACAAGCTGGAGGTGGCGGGATATATCCATGTCCGGCCCGACTGGGACGATGCGCGACGCAAACAGGTTGCGATCAGCCCTGCGGGGCTGCGCGCGCGCGATGCGGCGATCTCGGAGATCGGGCCGATCCTGCAGGATGTCGTCTCGACCATCGGGGCGGAGAAGGTGCGGCTGGCGCTGCGCGTGCTGCGCGACTTGCGCACCCGGCTGGAACAGGAAAGCTAGACGGCGGCGCCCTTCACGCTCGCGGTCACGTAGTTCACGCTCAGGTCGCGGGACGACAGCGACCACGCCCACGTCACCGGGTTGAAAACGAACCCCTTGCGATCGACCGGCCTGAGCCCGGCGCGGGAGATCAGCTCGTATAACTCCTCGGGCGTGATGAACTTGTTCCATTCATGGGTGCCCCTGGGCAGCCAGCGCATCACGTATTCCGCGCCCAGGATCGCGGTGGCGAAGCTCTTGGCGTTGCGGTTGATGGTCGAGCAGAGCATCAGCCCGCCGGGGTCGAGTAGCTGCTGGCAGGCGGTCAGGTAGGCCAGCGGATCGGCGACATGCTCCACCACCTCCATGTTGAGTACCACGTCGAAACGCGCGCCCTCGGCGGCCAGCGCCTCGGCCGAAGTGTGGCGATAGTCGATCTCAAGCCCCGACTGGCGGGCGTGGATCTTGGCCACGGGGATGTTGCCCTCGGCCGCGTCGGCGCCGGTCACATCCGCGCCAAGCCGCGCCATCGGCTCGGACAGAAGCCCGCCGCCGCAGCCAATATCGAGAAGCCGAAGTCCGGCGAACGGCGCCGCCGTCTTCAGGTCGCGGTCGAATTCCGCCGCGATCTGGCTTGTGATATAGTCCAGCCGGCAGGGGTTGAGCATGTGCAGCGGCTTGAACTTTCCGGACGGGTCCCACCACTCGGCCGCCATGGCTTCGAATTTCGCGATCTCGGCGGGGTCGATCGTGGTGGCGGATTGCATGGACATCCTTCCCTCGAGTTGCAAGACTGTCGCGCGGCAGACGCTGTACCGGGTTATATAGGTCGTCCATGGAAATGTCCGTGAACAAAATGCGCGCAGCCCAGAGGCTTTATCCCCATGTGGAGCCCTTCGACCAGCGCGTTCTGGACACCGGCGACGGCCACCGCCTCTACGTCGAGCAATGCGGCAATCCCGAGGGCATCCCGGTCGTCGTCCTGCATGGCGGTCCCGGCGGCGGGTGCAGCCCGGCGATGCGCCGCTTTTTCGACCCGCAGAGCTATCGCGTGGTGCTCTTCGATCAGCGCGGCTGCGGCCGTTCGCGGCCCCATGCCAGCGTCGAGAACAACACCACCTGGCACCTGGTCCGCGACATCGAGATGATCCGCGAGGCACTGGGCGTGGAGCGTTGGGCGGTGTTCGGCGGCTCCTGGGGTGCGACGCTGTCTCTGCTCTATGCCCAGGCCCATCCCGACCGCGCCAGCGCTCTGATCCTGCGCGGCGTCTTCCTGATGACCCGCGCGGAACTGGACTGGTTCTACCGCGGCGGCGCGGCGCTTTTCTGGCCCGAAATCTGGGACCGGTTCCTGGAGCCGATCCCGGCGGCGGAACGCGCCGACCCGATCGCGGCCTATCACCGGCGGCTCTTCGGGACCGACCGGGTGGAACAGACGCGCTGCGCGCGGCGCTGGGTGATGTGGGAGAACGCGCTCGCCGCGCTGGAACAGGCCCCCGGCGCGATGGAGGCGCCCGCCGATTACGCGCGCGCCTTCGCACGGCTGGAGAATCACTATTTCCAGCATGGCGGGTTTCTGGAACGCGACGACCAGATCCTCGCCAACATGGACCGTATCGCCCATGTGCCCGGCGTGATCGTGCAGGGCCGCTACGACATGATCTGCCCGCCCGCCGCGGCCCGCCGCCTGGCTGCCGCCTGGCCCGGCGCGCAGCTCAGCATGATCCCGCTCGCCGGCCACGCCCTGTCGGAGCCGGGGATCAGCGCCGAGCTTGTCCGGGTCATGGACGATCTGCGCAGCCGGCTCTGATCTGATCTCGATCAATTTTCCCGCCGCGGAAACCTGTATTCTGTGTCCACCTTTTGAGGACCCGGAGGGAGCGCCGATGCGCCTGACCACCAGAACCAACCTGGCGATGCGCACGCTGATGTATTGCGCCGTCAATGCCACGCGCACCGTGCGCAAGTCGGAGATCGCCGCGCGCTGCAACTCGTCGGAGAACCATCTGGCGCAGGTCGTCAGCTTGATGGCCCAGAAAGGGTTTCTGGACACCGTGCGCGGGCGCGGTGGCGGAATCCGGCTGGCGCGGCCGGCGGCGCGGATCGCGGTGGGCGACGTGGTGCGCAGCTTCGAGGCCGACGTGCCTTTCGCCGAATGTTTCGATCCGAAATGCAACACCTGCCCGATCACGCCGCATTGCCGGTTGCGCGGCGCGATGGGCGGTGCGCTGGCGGCCTTTTACGGCTATCTCGACGATGTCAGCCTGGCCGATCTGGTCGACGGCAACAGCGGGCTGGCCGGTCTGATGGCCGAAGGCGCGGACCTGGCTGCCTTGCCCGCGTGACGGAGTGCTGCGCGGGATTGCAAAACGCGGCCCCGCGCCCTAGCTGGACGTCATGCGCGTCCAGACCAAGATCGCCACTTGCTGCTATTGCGGCCAGCGCACCGTTCTGGAGCTGGGTCGCGAGCGCCATCAGTTGCAATGCGCGGGCTGCGGCGCGCCGATCACCCGGATGAAACCGCTGAAGGTTGACTCGGGCCGTGGCGTGCACCCGGTCAAGCGCGGCCGCGCGGAGCGGCGCTATGTGCCCAATGGCTACCCGCGCGAGATGCCGCCACGACCCCGCAAGCGGCGCGGGCTGCTTTACTACCTCCGCGAAGCCTTCGACGAGATCGAGGATATCTTCGACTGACCTGGCCGCACGGAGCAGGGAGTCGTCCGTCGTCCCCGCGCGCCGGGAACCGCGCGGCTCGTCGCCGGATTGTCTAACGACGGCAAGGGCAATCCTCACCGCCCCGGTTCAGGTTTTCGGGACGTGGCTCTAGCGCAGTTCCAGCACCACTTCCGCTCCGCCCCAGCCATGTACACTGTCATGGGCGCGGATCGTCACACGGTCCACGCCGTCGGGGATCCGCACGCCCGAAAGCGACCGGGTGAAGGGCTGTTCGTTCACGTGCGGGTGCATCAGCTTGCGGTGCCCCAACTCGGTGCCGTCGGGGGCATGGACGCTCCAGCCGTCGGCATAGTGGTCCCAGCCCGTATCGGCGTGGCGCACGGTCACGTCGAAGCGCCAGCCGGCGGCGCCCTGGCTGGCTTCGGCGGCCACGACATCGGCCTGCCCGGCAAATCCGGGCGTCGCAGCGAGGGTGATCAGCAGAGCAAGGCAAGTCGGGCGCATGGCATCCTCCGGAGACGGGGGCGAATCCCGGCCAGTCTAACCCGGATGCCGCAATGCCGCATTTCACATTCGCGACGGGATGATATAGACACCGCCCGACTGACACACCCGATCAGGAGAGCAACATGGGTTATCGAGTCGCTGTCGTCGGCGCCACGGGCAATGTGGGCCGCGAAATGCTGAACATCCTGGCCGAGCGCCAGTTCCCGGTGGACGAGATCGCGGCGCTGGCGTCGCGGCGGTCGCTGGGCACCGAGGTCAGCTTCGGCGATGCCACGCTCAAGACCCAGGATCTCGACAATTTCGATTTCACGGGCTGGGATATCGCGCTCTTCGCCATCGGCTCGGACGCGACCAAGACCTACGCGCCCAAGGCGGCCAGGGCCGGGTGCGTCGTGATCGACAACTCGTCGCTCTACCGCTACGACCCGGACGTGCCGCTGGTGGTGCCGGAGGTGAACCCGCAGGCAGTCGAGGGTTATGCCAAGAAGAACATCATCGCCAATCCCAATTGCTCCACCGCGCAGATGGTGGTGGCGCTGAAGCCGCTGCACGACCGGGCGACGATCAAGCGCGTCGTGGTCTCGACCTACCAGTCGGTATCCGGCTCCGGCAAGGAAGGGATCGACGAGCTTTGGGACCAGACCAAGGGCATGTACGTGCCCGGTCAGGAAGTGGCGCCCAGCGTCTATCCCAAGCAGATCGCCTTCAACGTCATCCCGCATATCGACGTCTTCCTGGAAGACGGGCAGACCAAGGAGGAATGGAAAATGGTCGCGGAGACCAAGAAGATCGTGGACCCCGCGATCAAGGTCACGGCGACCTGCGTGCGCGTGCCGGTCTTCGTCGGCCATTCCGAGGCGGTGAATATCGAGTTCGAGGATCACCTGGACGAGGAGGAGGCCCGCGACATCCTGCGCGAAGCTCCCGGTATCCTGGTTGTCGACAAGCGCGAGGATGGCGGCTACGTCACGCCGGTGGAATGCGTGGGCGACTATGCCACCTTCATCAGCCGCATCCGCCAGGACCCCACGATCGACAACGGCATCAACCTGTGGTGCGTCTCCGACAACCTGCGCAAGGGCGCGGCGCTCAACGCCGTGCAGATCGCCGAGACGCTGGTCAACCGCGTGCTGTCCAAGCGATGAGCAAACCGGCGGGTATCCGGTGCAGCCGGGTGCCCGCTCACGCCGCGTGGCGGCGATGTGAACAATTGTTCCCCGATTTCGCCTGAATTTTGGCCCACCTTTCCCCACATGATATCCAGCGAAACCGTTGGAGGGCAGGCGCATGAAACATGTGCCCATGACAGAAACCGATCTTGCAACCGCGATCCCGACGCTCTGGCGCGAAGACGGCCGAAGCGGCGATCTTGATTGCGAAACCGCCGCGCTGCTGCGGGCCCATGTGCTGCGCGAGTTCGCGCTGGCCGATAGCTGGACGTCGCTCGCCGACAGCCTGGCGGCCAAGGGGCTCCGGCTGGGCTTCCGCGCGGGGCACATGGTGCTGATTCACCGGGGCAGCGAAGCGGTGCTTTGCACGGGGCGATTCCTGGGCGTCCCGCTGACCGAACTTGCGGCCCGGCTGGGCCGTCCGGTCCTGCGGATCGTGGACGATGCCGCCGCGGAGTTGCGGCTGCACTGCTACCGCACACGCAGAGCGCGAACAGGTTCACGAAGTGAAAACAACTGAAATGAATTGTTGCCAGTTAAGATATTAAAATCATGCTATAGTTTTCTCACTGGGGTTTGGTAGCGAGAGTGAGTTATGGGTAGAAAAGTGGTGGAGCATGGCGGCGCCGGCGGCGCGGCCGATGCGGATATCAGTATTCGTTGGCGGAACGGGGACACCGGAAACCGACTGGATTGCGAAACCGCGGTGTTGCTTCGGGCCCATCTGCGGCCGATCCTGGCCGGGGCGGAAAGCTGGGCGGATCTTCTGGACGGTCTTCATCGCAGGGGCTTCGGTCTCGCGTTTCGCGAGGGGCGGCTGTTCCTGACCGACCACGACAGCAGCCAGAGCATCTGCACCATGCGGTTCCTGGGAATGCCGCTTGCCGATCTGGCCGCGCGGCTCGGCCGGCTTTCGATGCAGGCGGTGCCCGGCGGCGGAACCGAGGCGGTCCTGCTGCACTGACCGGGCCGTCGGCCCGAGGATCGGGTCAGATTTCCTGGAACGCCTTGCTGGCGGCATCGTAGACGTGCAGCCGGCCTTCCCCGATCTCGTGCCAGACGCCGTGCAGGGTCAGAACGCCGTCATCCACCGCTTCGCGCACGAAGGGAAAGCCAAGCAGGTTCTCCAGCGAGATGACGATGCCGCGCTGCTCAAGCGCCCGCCGCTTGACCGCAATGTCGCCGAGATCGGCCACCGCCTCGTAGCCGGGCCGCAGAATGTCCATCCAGCGGCCGACGAAACTGGTCTTCTCCTCCAGTTCCGGCGCGCGGCCCTCGCACATGTCGAGGCACCCTTGCACGCCGCCGCAGCCCGAATGGCCGATCACCACCACATGCGCGACCTTCAGCGACGTGACCGCGAATTCCACCGCGGCCGAGGTGCCGTGATGGTCGCCGTCTGGCTCGAAGGGCGGCACCAGATTGGCGATGTTGCGGTGGATGAAGAACTCGCCCGTATCCGCCCCGAAGATCGAGGTCACGTGCACCCGGCTGTCGCAGCACGAGATGATCATGGCGCGCGGCCGCTGGCCTTCGTCCGAAAGGCGTTTGTACCAGCTCCGGTTCCCGGCGTAATCCGTGGCCTGCCAGCCGTGGAAGCGCTTGACGAGATAGGACGGCAGCGGTCTGGCGAATTCCATGTGACGAACCCCTCATTCCGGTTTCAGACTATGTAAGGCGGTCATGTCCCGATTTCGAGAGGTTTTTCGCCGGCGCCGCCGCGCCGCGCCGACGGCTCTTGCAGGCCGCCCCCCAATCGCTAGGTTGAGGCAGGTTTCACGGGGGGGGAGAGCAGCCATATGACACCGCGTTTCACCGAGGCCGGGCCGGGGGACGTGCCGCTGAGCGTGCTGGAGCCCGCGACGCTGGACGAGTGGGTGGCCGGACAGCCCGCCAGGATCGCCGCCTGGGTGCGGGCGACGGGTTTCGCCGCCGGTGCGGGTGAGACCTGCCTCTGCCCCGACACCGATGGCGGGATCGCGGCCGTGCTCTGCGGGCTTGGGGATGCTGGAGCCCGGGCGCGGGCGCGATTTACCGTGGCGCGGGCGGCGGCGGTGCTGCCGTCGGGCAGCTACATGCTGACCGAGGGGCTCGACCCGCGCGACCGGGACGAGGCAGCGCTGGGCTGGCTTCTGGCAGGCTACCGTTTCGACCGCTACAATGCCGCGCCACCCGCAGCGGCACATCTGGTCGCCCCGGAAGGCGTGGACGCCGCGCGGCTGGAGGCGATCGCGGCGGGAGAATTCCTGACCCGCGACCTGATCAATACGCCGGCTTCCGACTTGGGGCCGGACGCGCTGGAGGCCGCGTTCCGCGCGCTGGGCGCGGCGCATGGGGCCGAGGTGGCGGTGATCTCGGGAGACGATCTGCTGGCCGCGAACTTCCCGATGATCCACGCGGTCGGGCGGGCCTCCGACCAGGCGCCGCGGTTGCTGGACCTGCGCTGGGGCCGCGACGGCGACCCGACGCTGACGCTGGTGGGCAAGGGCGTCTGTTTCGACACCGGCGGGCTCAACATCAAGCCCGCCGCCTCGATGGGGCTGATGAAGAAGGACATGGGCGGCGCGGCGACGGTCATGGGCCTGGCCCAGACGATCATGGAGCTGGGCCTCCGCCTGCGGCTGCGCGTGCTGGTGCCCGCGGTGGAGAACTCGATTTCCGCCGGCGCCTTCCGGCCGCAGGACATCCTGACGTCCCGCAAGGGGCTGACGGTGGAGATCAACAACACCGACGCCGAGGGCCGCCTGGTGCTGGCCGACGCGCTGGCGCTGGCCGACGAGGAAGCGCCGGACTGCCTGATCTGCATGGCGACGCTGACCGGTGCCGCGCGGGTGGCGCTGGGCCCGGACCTGCCACCCTTCTACACCGATGACGACACGCTGGCGGACGCGCTCGCGCGTGCTGCCGACCGGGTGCGCGACCCGCTCTGGCGGATGCCGCTCTTCGCCCCCTACGAGACGATGATCGAGCCCGGCATCGCCGATCTCGACAACGCGCCGAAGGGCGGGTTCGCCGGGTCGATCACCGCCGCGCTCTTCCTGCGGCGTTTCGTGGAACGCACATCGCGTTTCGTGCATTTCGACATTTACGGATGGCGGCCCGAAGCCGCGCCGGGCCGGCCCAAGGGCGGCACGGGACAGGGCGCGCGCGCCATACTCGACGCATTGCCGGAGATCCTGAAGTCATGACCCGCGACAAGCGCACCACCCTGGCCAACGGGCGCGTGGCCGACGCCGCGCTGAAGGGCGAGGTCGAGGCCTCGCGCTATGTCGAGCCGTCGCACCACCAGTGCCGCCAGCCGATCGCCGACATCCTGGACCAGCCCGGCGGCACGAGGATCAGCCAGCTTCTCTACGGCGACGATTTTTCGGTCATCGAGCTGCGCAACGGCCATGCCTTCGGCCAATGCGGACGCGACGCCTATGTCGGCTATGTCGAGGAAACGGCGCTGGGCAAAGCCGTCACGGCGACGCATTGGGTCGTCGCGCCCGCCACGCATCTCTACCCGTCGCCGGATGTGAAGGCGCGGGCGCCGGTCTCGATCTTCTTCGGATCGGCGGTGCGGGTGTTGGCCCGCAAGGACGCGTTCGCCAAGATTCACACCGGGCATTACGTCCCGACCGTGCACCTGGCCCCAGTGAAGTCGCGCTTCGACGATCCTGCGGGCGTGGCGGAGCTTTTCCTTGGCACGCCCTATCTCTGGGGCGGCGGCGGGCGCTGGGGCATGGATTGTTCGGGCCTGATCCAGCGGGCAATGGAAGCCTGCGGCATCGACTGCCCGCGCGACACCGACATGCAGGAGGCCGCGCTGGGCCGCGCACTGGACAAGGGCGAGCCGCTCAAGCGTGGCGACCTGCTGTTCTGGAACGGCCATGTCGGGATCATGACCAGCCCGCGCACCCTGCTGCACGCCAACGCACATCACATGGCCGTGGCCCTGGAGCCGGTAATCGAGGCGATGCGGAGGATCGAGGCGACCGAGACCGGCAAGGTCACCAGCCGGCGGCGCATCTGAGCCGGTCAGCCGTTTTCCACGGCCCGGATCAACTTGCGTTCCAGCACCCGCAGCACGGTTTTCAGGTCGTGGCCGCGCTTCAGGATGCGCCCGTCCATGCCGATCACGGAATACTGACCCTGCCGCTCGCGCAGTTTCGGGCGTTTCTCGATTCGGTAGAGCGGATGTTCCGCGCTGCGCCGGAAGACCGAGAACGTGGCCGCCTCGCGCATGAAGCCCATCGCATAGTCGCGCCATTCGCCCGCGGCGACCATGCGGCCATAGAGCGAAAGGATGGTTCCCAGCTCCCAACGGTTGAAAATGACCTGCTGCTGCGGGCCGTGCTGCCTGAAACCACCTGCCGGATCATGCACTGTCATACCCACAGAGTTGCCCGCGCGGCGATCTAAATCAAGCGCCGCCTTGGAATCGCCCGAAAATCATCGCGGATTGACCGCGTGCGCTCCAAATCCGTGCCCGCATTTCCGGCGATACATGTCCCTGTAGCGAGAAACGCTCACCCCGGTGCCGCGGTTTTACAGCCCCCACCCAGCCCACGGTACCGGGGCACTTAACGGAACGAGATGCCCCCGCCCCACCAGCGGGGGCTTTTGTTCGATATGGGAAACAGATTGTTTCAATTCCTGAGTCAAACTTCCCAAAGATGCCGTAATTGCTGCACATCGCGGCCAGACTGCGCATCGACAAATAGCGGGTAGCTGCTAAAGCTTCCCCCGGCGCCGCGTGTAACAGCCCCCACCCAGTGCGTGGCGCCGGGGACCTTCCCCCACAATTCGCCTCTTTTCCGGTTGGAAAGCCCCCGGCACCCGCCTAGGCTGCGGCGGCCGCGACTTGCTGGAGGTTTTAATGCGCGATTTCCATCTTCCGGGGCGATCCCCCGCCCTCGCCGCCAACGGCATGTGCGCCACGTCACACCCGCTGGCCGCCAAGGTTGCGGTGCAGATGCTCGAATCCGGGGGAAATGCCGTGGACGCGGCAATCTCGGCCGCGATTCTGCTGGGGATCTGCGAGCCGCAGATGACGGGCATCGGCGGCGACTGCTTCGTGCTCCTGACCCCGCCGGGGGAAGACCGGGTTGTGGCACTCAACGGCTCGGGCCGGGCGCCGGCGGCGCTCTCGGCCGCCGGGATGCGGGAACGGGGCCTGACCGCAGTACCCGAACGCAGCCCGGAGGCGGTGACGATCCCCGGCGCGGTCGACGCGTTCTGCCGGCTCTCGAAGGACTGGGGACGCATCGGGCTGAAGGCCAGTCTCGCCCCCGCGATCCACTATGCCGAGGCCGGGGTGCCCGTCGCGCCGCGCGTGGCGTTCGACTGGGCGATCGCGGCCGACACTCTTCAGGGCGCGGCGCGCGACAGCTATCTGCTGGGCGGCAAGGCGCCGCGCGTTGGCCAGGTCTTCCGGGCGCCGGGCCAGGCCGAGGTGCTGCGGCGCGTGGCGATGGACGGGCGCGCGGGCTTCTACGAAGGCGAAGTGGCCGAGGACATGGTCGCCAGCCTCAATGCGCTGGGCGGTGTCCATACGCTCGACGATTTCGCCGCCACCGCCTGCGACTATACCGAGCCCGTCTCGGGCCCCTACGGCCCGTTCGAATTGGTGGAGCACCCGCCCAACGGCCAGGGTGCAGTGGCGATCCTGCTGGCCAACATCCTGAGCCGCTTCGACCTGACCGCGATGGATCCGCGCGGGGTGGAGCGCGCGCATCTGGAGGCCGAGGCCGCGAAACTCGCCTATGACGCCCGCAACAGGTTCCTGGCGGATCCCGACCATATGACCCGGCTGGAACACATGCTCGCCCCCGAGACGGCGGAGAAACTGGCCGGGCTCATCGACATGAAGCGCGCCATGGACGCCCCCGCGGCGCTGAGCGAACAGGTCCACAAGGAGACGATCTATCTGACCGTGGTGGACCGCGACCGCATGGCGGTGTCGCTGATCTACTCGATCTTCCACAGCTTCGGCTCCGGCCTGGCCTCCGACAGGTTCGGGATCAATTTCCAGAATCGCGGCACGGGCTTCACGCTGGCAAAAGGCCATCCGAATGAGGCTGCGGGCGGCAAGCGCCCGATGCACACGATCATTCCCGGCATGCTGAAACGCGGTGGCCGGGTGGTGATGCCCTTCGGCGTGATGGGCGGGGCCTATCAGTCCTGCGGCCACGTGCACTTTGCCAGCAACCTCGCCGATTTCGGCATGGAACCGCAGGAAGCGATGGATGCGCCGCGCACGTTCGGCGCGCTGGGCGAGATGCAGGTGGAACGCGGCTATGACGAGGCGGTGCGGCGCGGGCTGGCCGATCTCGGGCACAAGGTGGTGATCCCGGAGAGCCCGATCGGCGGCTCGCAGGCGATCCTGATCGACCACGAGAACGGCGTGCTCCACGGCGCGTCGGACCACCGCAAGGACGGGTGCGCGCTGGGCTACTGACGCGGGGCTGCCCCGCGGCGCCGTCAGTTCAGTTGCACGTCGAGATCGTAGCAGCCGTTTTCGAGCGAGCCGAAAATCGACGGGATGTCGGGATGATCGACCGGATCGCCGGTTTCGTCGGGAACGAGGTTCTGTTCCGAGACGTAGGCGACATAGTAGCTTTGATCGTTCTCGGCCAGCAGGTGGTAGAACGGCTGATCGCGCCGCGGGCGGCTCTCTTCGGGGATCGCGTCGTACCATTCGTCCGTGTTCGAGAACTCGGGGTCGATATCGAAGACCACGCCGCGGAACGGATGCTTCCGGTGGCGCACGATCTGTCCGAGCATGTATTTGGCGTGCAATGCTTGCATGGTTAAAATTGCCCCCTTCCTTAATCGATAACGCCGCCAAGGCTTTGAGTCCACGGGGGGTTTGCCATTTTCCTGCCATATTCTGGAAACAGTCTGTGGACCGCAATTTAACAGTTTGCCCCCGAAAAGCGCCAAATCGGGAAACGCAGTGGTGCTTAGACCGTTCCAATTCGGGCGCAAATGTCTTAGTCTAGGCGCAATAAAAGACAAGACGATCGAGCAGGAAAAATGAGAAAACAGGCACTATTCGCGGTGCTCCTTCTTGTCGCGGCCTGCGGCGGGGGGAACGCCCCGCCGCGCAATCTCGACGATGCATGCCAGATCGCCGACGACCGGCGGAACTGGATGCGCGACATGGAACGGGTGGAACGCCGCTGGGGCGTCCCCGTTCATGTGCAGCTGGCCACGATCTATCAGGAGAGCAAGTTCGACGGCAAGGCCCGCACCCCGATGCAGTATTCGCTGGGTGTGATCCCGATGGGGCGGCAATCCTCGGCCTACGGCTTCGCGCAGGCCATCGACGGCACATGGGACTGGTATCGCGACGAAACGGGGCGGCGCTTCGCGCAGCGCGACAAATTCAGCGACGCGGTGGATTTCATGGGCTGGTACATGGACAAGAGCACCAAGCAGGCAGGCATCCCGAAATACGACGCCCGCAACCAGTATCTGGCCTATCACGAGGGGCATACCGGCTTCAAACGCGGCAGCTACAACAGCAAGTCCTGGCTTCTGCGGGTGGCCGACAGTGTTCAGGACCGGGCGAATATCTACGCCGTCCAGCTTGGCCAGTGCCGCCGCTAGGCCGCGCGGCCCGTCCTACTTGGTCGGGCCGGGCTGCTGGCCGATATCGGGCACGTCGAAGAGGCTGCCGGCCATCCGGACCCCGCGCTGCATCTCGCCCAGCACCACCGTCGTCTGATCGCCGGCTTCATTGGTGATCACCCATTGGCGTAACGCCAGCGGCTCGTCGGTGAACTTGAGCTGTATGTTGCCGTATTCGGGATGCTGCGGGTCCTGCGCGACGACCGTCGTCGCGGTGCCGTCGCCGGTGTGGCGCACCACCATGCGCGAGTCGGCCAGATCGACGCGCTCGGCCAGGATGATCGACAGCGGCGTGCGCCCCAGCGGGAACATCTCCGGCGCGGTGTTGGATTTCCGGTCGAAGACGGCGACATGGCCGCGCCCCACCACGACCAGCCCGTGCGCGGGCGGGTCGTATTCGAACCGGGCGCGGTTCGGTCGGCTGATATAGATCGTGCCGGTGGAGATCGACCCGTCCGCGTTGATCTGGGTGAACTCGCCCTTGGCGCGCTTGAGGCTGTTGAGATAGGCCGAGATTTCCGACAGCGGGATCTTCTCGGCGGCCGCGGCGGGCAGGGCCAGCGCGGCGGCGATAAGGGCGGGGAGGAACAGGCGCAATGTCTTCATGTCCCTTAGATAGGGCGCCCTGCGGCGGAGTTCACCTGTCAAGCAGCGCACCCCGGCAATTTATTGCTGCTCGGGCACCAGGATCTCGCGCTTGCCGACATGGTTCGCGGCCGACACGAGCCCGGCATCCTCCATCTGTTCGACCAACCGCGCGGCCTTGTTGTAGCCGATCGCCAGCTTGCGCTGGATGTAGGAGGTCGAACATTTCCGGTCCTTGACCACGATTGCCACCGCCTGGTCGTAGAGCGCGTCCTCGCTGTCGGTGTTGCCGCCGAGGCCCAAAACAAGGTCGATATCGCTTTCCGTGTCGTTGTCCGGGCCGTCCACGACGCCGCCGACATACTCCGGCGGGCCGTAGGCCTTGAGGCTGGCCACGACCTCTTCCACCTCCTCGTCCGACACGAAGGGCCCGTGGATGCGGGTGATCCGCCCGCCCCCGGCCATGTAGAGCATGTCGCCCATGCCCAGAAGCTGCTCGGCGCCCTGTTCGCCCAGGATTGTGCGGCTGTCGACCTTGGATGTGACCTGGAAACTGATCCGGGTCGGGAAGTTCGCCTTGATCGTACCGGTGATGACATCGACCGAAGGACGCTGGGTGGCCATGATCAGATGAATGCCCGACGCCCGCGCCATCTGCGCCAGGCGCTGGATGCAGGCCTCGATCTCCTTGCCGGCGACCATCATCAGGTCGGCCATCTCGTCCACGATCACGACGATATAGGGGATCGCCTCGGGGGCGAATTCCTCGGTTTCGAAGACCGGATCGCCGGTTTCGTCGTCGAAGCCCGTCTGCACGGTGCGGCTGAACATCTCGCCGCGGGACAGCGCCTCCTTCACGCGGCCGTTGTAGCCGTCGATGTTGCGCACGCCCATCTTGGACATCTTGCGATAGCGCTCCTCCATCTCGCCGACGACCCATTTCAGGGCGGCCACGGCCTTCTTGGGGTCGGTGACGACGGGCGAGAGCAGATGCGGGATGCCGTCATAGACGCTTAGTTCCAGCATCTTCGGGTCGATCATGATGAGCCGGCATTCATCGGGCGAGAGCTTGTAGAGCAGGCTCAGGATCATCGTGTTGATCGCCACCGACTTGCCCGATCCGGTGGTCCCGGCGATCAGCAGATGCGGCATCTTCGAGAGGTTCGCGACGACAGACTCGCCGCCGATATCCTTGCCGAGCGCAAGCGGAAGGCGCTGCGTGCCGTCCCCGAAATCGCGGCTCGACAGGATCTCGCGCAAGAGCACCTTCTCGCGCGTGGCGTTCGGCAATTCGATCCCGATCACCGACCGGCCCGGCACGGTGGAGACCCGCGCCGAAAGCGCCGACATCGACCGCGCGATATCGTCGGCCAGGCCGATCACCCGGCTGGCCTTCAGCCCTGGCGCGGGTTCAAGTTCGTACATCGTCACCACGGGGCCGGGGCGGACGCTCACGATCTCGCCCTTGACGCCGTAATCGTCCAGCACGTTCTCCAGCATCCGGGCGTTTTCCTCCAGCGCCTCGTCGCTGAGATGGGTGCGCACGACATCTGTGGGCGGGGTCAGCAGCGACAGCGGCGGTGGGGCATAGGCCTCGGCCTTCTCCTCGAACTCGAAGGCCGGCTGCGCCTCGGCTCGGGCCCGGCGGCTGGGCACGGCGGACTTGGTCGCGGCGGGCTGGACCACCTTGCGTTCCGCCGCCGGGGCGGGGGCCGCAGCGCGCCGGCGGGTAAAGACCGGCTCAGGCGGGGTGTCGGCATGGTCCGCGCCGGCGTTCAGGCGCGGGGCAGGCGGCACGCTGGCCGCTTCCGCCCCGATCGGCGGCTCCGCGCGCTCCTGGTACTCCAGCACCTTGGGCCGCTGCGTCCGGCTGCGGATCACATCGTTGATCTTGTTGCGGATGCGCTCGTCGCTGGGCGCGCTGACCTCGGCCTCGTCGCTGATCTGCGCATCGACCAGTTCCGGCTCGGGATCGGGCGCGCGGGCCGAGAGGATGGGCATCCGCGCCAGGAAGGAGGCCTTGCGCGGCGGCGCGGCCAGGCGGTCGTCGCGCGGTGCCGGTTCGGCCACCGGGATCGCGCGCTGCACGACCGGCTCGCGGTGGCGGGCCGCGGCGGCTGCGCGTTCGTCTGCACGGGCTTCGGCGCGGGCCTGCGCGGCGTCCCGGCGGGCCTGGTGAAGCGCGCCGGCGACCTTGACGCCGCGCGCGGTCAGCCCGCCCAGCCGCGACATCACCGCGACGATGCTGGCATAGCTCAGTACCGCGCCCACCAGCAGGAACCGCGCGGCGGCGCGCAGTTCGGCCTTGTCCGCACCCAACGTGAAGACCGTCATCCAGACCATCGTCACGCCCGACAGGACCGCCAGCACGCGCAGTCCGGCCTCGGCGCCCACCGGCAGGAAGGCCAGCACCGCACCCAGGACCGTGTCGCCGAAAAGCCCGCCCAGCCCGAAGGAATGGGTCCAGTCGCTCACCGGCACATGGGTCGAGGCATAGACCGCGGCCAGCGCGACGGCGATCGGTGCGAAGATCACCCGCGACATGGCGCGGTCGTTGCCGCGATGCAGCACGAAGCGAAGCCCCCACCCGCCCAGCAGAAGCGAGATGCCCCAGGCGCCCCAGCCGATGGTGATGTAGAGCATGTTGGCCACGGTCGCGCCGAATTGTCCCAGCGCGTTCTGCGCCGGCGCATCGGTCGAGGACAGCCAGTTCGGGTCCTCCGGCACATAGGAGCCCAGCATCATCGCCACCGCCAGACCCGCGGCCATCAGCGCCAGCCCCAGCAACTCCTTGCTGCGCCGTTCCAGCGCGGCTGCCATGTTGGTGTCCAGCAGCGGATCGCGTTGCCTTGTCTGATATGCCATCTCTACCCCGTCCTCGTGCTTAGTCGTACAGGCAGCTTCGGATTGCCTTCAGTCCGTGCTGCGTCTCTTGCTTGGGCGCCACAAGCGCTACCCTGATGAATTCGCGCCCCGGCGAGCGGCCCTCGACCTCGCGGCTCAGATAGTCGCCGGGCAGAACCCGCACCCCGGTTTCCCGCCAGAGCCGGATCGTCGCGGCCTCGCCGTCCGGCACCGGCAGCCACAGGAAAAATCCCGCCTGAAGCGGCGTGTAGCCGGGCACGCCCGCGAAAATCTCGTCGGCAATCAGGTATTTGTCGACATAGGCGGCGCGGTTCGCGGCGACATGATCCTCGTCCGCCCATGTGCGCTGCGCGGCGCGTTGCAGTGGCAGGGGCAGCGGCGCCCCGGCATAGGCGCGCAGGCGGCGCATCCGGGCGATGCTTTCCGGCCCGCCGGCGGCAAACCCGGACCGCAGACCGGGCAGGTTGGACCGCTTCGAGAGCGAATTGAACACCACCAGCCGTTCCGGATCGGTGCCGAGTTCCGCCGCCACCTCCAGCGCGCCTGCGGGCGGCGTATCGCCGCGGTAGATCTCGGAATAGCATTCGTCGGCGAAGATGCGGAAATCATGCGTCTCGGCCAGGCGCAGAAGGTCCGCCCAATAGTCCCGGCTGGCGACTGCGCCCTGCGGGTTCGATGGCGAGCAGAGATAGACCACCGCCGTCTGGTCCAGCACCGCGGGCGGCTGGCCCGCCACATCGGGCAGGAAGCCGGTCTCCGGCAGGGCGGGCAGATAGACGGGCTCGGCCCCCACAGCCAGCGCCGCCACAGCGTAGACCTGGTAGAACGGGTTGGGCATCAGCACCAGCGGGATGCGGCCGTGCTTCTGCTCGGGGCAGAGCGCCACGCAGGCGTTGAAAAGCCCCTCGCGCGTTCCGTTCAGCGCGATCAGGTGGCGTTCCGGGTCGAGCCGGACGTCATAACGCAGGGCGATCCAGTCGGATATCGCGTCCAGCAGTTCCGGCGCGCCCTCGTTGGGCGGGTAGGCCCCGAAACCCGCCGCATTCTCCGCGACGATGCGCGCCACCCAGTCCGGAAACGGGTGTTTTGGCTCGCCGATGGACATGTGCAGCGGCTCGGCGCCCGGCTGATAGGCGTCGAGAAGCGCGCGCAAGCGCGGGAACGCATATTCAGGAAGGGTCGAAAACCGCTCCGGGAATGCCATAACTGCCTCATGTTCGGGGTCTAAGTGCCCCTTTTCACTCACGATACAGAGACACCCCCTGCCGGTCCAGCCCTAGAACGCGGGGAAATATCCGCAGCGCGCGGTTGTGGCATTTCTGTTCGGGCCTGACCCGCTCAGGCCAGGGCGCGTTCCGCCGCCGCGCCGAGCCTCAGCAGCCGTTCCTCGGCCATCGGGGCGCCAAGAAGGCTGACGCCGGCCGACGGTACGCCGCTGGGCAGGGTCAGCACCGACAGCCCCATCAGGTTGCCGATCCGGGTGTTGCGGAGCGTCAGCAGGTTGCGTTCCTGGTAATAGGCCGAGTCCTTGCCCAGCCGGCGGATGTCGGGGGGCAGGATTGGGCAAGTCGGCACAAGGACCGCATCGAAACCGGCGACGCGCGTGGCCCAGATCTCGCGGATCGCATCCAGCCGCTGCCAGGCCTGGACGTAATCCGCCCCGGTATGGCGCGCGCCGCCGCGGAAGCGTTCCAGGATTTCCACGAACA
This sequence comes from Maritimibacter sp. 55A14, assembly GCF_003122205.1. Classification (GTDB taxonomy): domain Bacteria; phylum Pseudomonadota; class Alphaproteobacteria; order Rhodobacterales; family Rhodobacteraceae; genus QEYE01. The sequence continues at coordinate 100,894 of NZ_QEYE01000004.1, read as the reverse complement.
TCAGCCCCGGCGTGGCCTCGATAATGTTCTTCCAGGTGCCGTAGGCCTCGGTGGCAAAGAGAATGCCGGACATCTCCGTCGCTTCGGCAAGTTCGGGGATCTCGGCGTTGACGATCTGCGCGCCGGCACCTTCGAAGCGGCGCAGCGCGCGGTCGAACCCGGCGCGCGGCTCGGTTTCCAGATCCTCGAGCGCGGCCGTCTCCAGCACCATCAGCCGGGCGCCCTCCAGCCCCGTGTCCTCCAGGTCGGGCGGATTGCGGCCTTCCAGCGCGGCCAGGACCAGGGCGGCGTCCTCGACCGTGCGACAGAGCGGCCCGACCGTGTCGAACCGCGGACAGAGCGGCACCACCCCGTCGAGCGGCAGGCGCCCGGAGGTCGTCTTCAACCCGACGAGATCGTTCCAGGCCGACGGAACCCGGACCGACCCCCCGGTGTCGGAGCCGATGCCGGCCGCCGCCAACCCGAAGGCGACCGATGCCGCCGCGCCGGAGGACGACCCGCCGGCCACCGCGCTCTCGTGGTTCACGCAGGGCGGGGTGGCTGTGACCGGGTTGTAGCCCAGCCCCGAGAAGGCCAGTTCCGACATATGGGTCTTGCCCAGGCAGACGAGGCCCGCCGCGGTGGCGTTGCGCAGCACCTCGGCATCGCCAAGCGGCGTCCGGCCCTTGAGCAGCGCCGATCCGGCCTCGGTCTCCACCCCGGCTGTGTCGAAAAGATCCTTCCACGACACCGGCACACCGTCGAGCGGCCCGCGCCGCAGGCCGGCGGCGGCGCGCGCGGCGGCGGCTTCGGCCTCGGCGCGGGCGCGCTCATGCGTGACGCGGGCATAGATGCGCGCGGCAAGCGGATGGCTGTCGATCGCCGCGAGAAAGGTTTCGGTCAGCGCCGCCGGGTCGATCGCGCCCGCGCCGATGCCGCGGCCCAGATCGGCGGCGCTCATCCAGAGCCAGTCCTCGGACATAAGGTGCCTCCCGCGTTCTTGCCGGCGCGACGGTAGCGCCCAGATGGCGGATGGACAATCGCCAATGCGCGCGCATATTGAGGGACATGGACAGCACGGCGGATATCCTGATCGTGGGCGGCGGGCTCAACGGCCCGGCTCTGGCGCTGGCCCTGGCGCAGGGCGGGCTGCGGGTGACGCTGATCGACGCGCTGGAACCCGCCGCGCAGGCCGATCCGGGTTTCGACGGGCGCGCCTACGCGCTGGCGCTGGCCTCGCGCAGGCTTCTGGACGCTCTGGGGGTCTGGGGCAAGGTGGCGGGCGAGAGCCAGCCGATCCTGGAGATCCAGGTCACGGACGGGCGCGCGGGCGAAGGCGCCGCGCCCTGGTTCCTGCATTTCGATCATGGCGAGATCGAGGAAGGGCCGATGGGCCACATGATCGAGGACCGGTATCTGCGGCGCGCGTTGCACGAGGCGATGGCCGCCGATCCCCGCATCGCCCTTGTCGCGCCGGCGGAGGTCGTCGCGCAGGAGACCGGGCCGGGGGGCGTCACCGTCACCCTGGCCGACGGGGCGCAGCAGGCGGCGCGGCTTCTGGTCGGTTGCGACGGGCGCTCCAGCGGCACGGCGGCGCGCGCGGGCATCGGGCGCACCGGCTGGGACTACGGCCAGACGGCACTGGTTTGCGCGCTGCGCCACGAGCTTCCGCATCACGGCACCGCGCATCAGTTCTTCATGCCGCCGGGCCCGCTTGCGATCCTGCCGCTGCCGGGGAACCGCTCCTCCATCGTCTGGACCGAACGGACCGAGGCCGCGGCGGCCATAAACGCCTTGGACGATTCGGACTACCTGGCGGTGCTTCGGCCCCGCTTCGGGGATTTTCTTGGCGAGATCGCACTCGAGGGCGCCCGGTTCACCTATCCGCTAAACCTGACGCTGGCCAATGCCTTCGTGGCCGAGCGGCTGGCGCTTCTGGGCGATGCCGCGCATGGCGTCCATCCGATTGCGGGGCAGGGGCTGAACCTTGGGCTGCGCGACGTGGGCGCGCTGGCCGAAGTGATCGTCGACGCCGCCCGCCGGGGCGAGGATATCGGCGCGCCGGACGTGTTGGAGCGTTACCAGCGCTGGCGGCGTTGGGACACGACCACGCTGGCGCTTGGCACCGACATGGTCAACCGGCTCTTTTCCAATGACAACCCGCTCTTGCGGGCGGCGCGCGACATCGGCATGGGGGCGGTCAACGCGATGCCTGGCCTCAGACGGCGCTTCATCCGCGAGGCCGCGGGGCTGACCGGCGACCTGCCGCGGCTGATGAAAGGGCAGGCGATATGACCTTGCGGGACGCCACTACATGACGCGCCCGGCGGTGATCTTCCCGCTGGCGCTGGTCTTCATGGCCGCGGGCCTTTTCATGACCGGGCTGGTGCTGCTGGCCTCGCCCGACGCGCTGGTCGTGCAGGCGGCGCGCTTCATATCGGTGCCGCTGGCGCTGGTGGCCATGCCTGTCGTGCTGATCGGCGCACCCACGGCCCGCGCCGCCACCACCCGCGGACTGCTGGTGCTGGCGCTGCTGTGCTTCTGCGTCGCGGTGACCTTTCTCCGGGAGCCCTATCCAGACGGGCTGCTGGCCGACCTGCGCAACGGGCGCGACATTCACCCGGTCGGCGCGGTGCTGGCGCTGATCGTCTTCCTGCCCTTCGTGGTGGTGCTGGGCAAGGGGCTGGGCGTGGTCGCGGCCGGGCTGGGCGCAGCCTGCATGCTGGGTGCGCTTTTTCTGCGCCGGGCGGAAGGCTGACGCGCGCGTCCGTCAGTCCAGCTCCCGCGCCTCGTCCACCAGCATCACCGGGATGCCGCCGCGGATCGGGAAGGCCAGCTTGGCCTTCTTCGACACCAGTTCCGACGCCTCCGCGTCGTAGCTGAGCGTCTCGCCCGTCACCGGGCAGACCAGCGCTTCCAGCATCTTGCGGTCGAACTCGGGGGCGGCGGGACCGGTCACTGCAGCTTTTCCTCACCTTGCTGGCCGTGCAGTGCGAACTCGATCAGCGTGACCAGGGTCTCGCGCCGCGTCTTCAGGCAGGGCGCCTCCAACAGTGCCTGTTTCTCCTCGGGATCAAAGGGGCAAAGCATGGAGAGCGAGTTGATCAGCAGCTCGTTCTCGGCGCCCTTCATGCTGTCCCAGTCAGTGGACAGGCCCGCCTCCTCGAAATAACGGCAAAGCTGGGCCATGAATCCCTCGCGGTCAAAATCCTCGTCCTGTTCGGGTCCGCCCAGATCGCGTTCGAATCCATTCCAGCTCACATCCGCCCGGCGATAGGGGGAGAAACCGGCAATCTCCTCGCGGATGCGGAAGCGCGACTTGCCGGTGAGGGTGATCATGTAGCGCCCGTCCTCGGTTTCCGAGAAGGCGGTCACCCGACCCGCGCAGCCGATGGAGTGCAGGCGGCGCTCCGCCCGGTGCGGCACTTCCTGCGGCTGGACCATGCCGATCAGCCGGTGCGGCGTCTTGAGCGTATCGTCCAGCATCGCCAGGTAGCGCGGCTCGAAGATATGCAGCGGCAGGCGCGCCCGCGGCAGAAGCAACGCCCCCGGCAGCGGGAAGACTGGAATCGAATCCGGCAGATCGGGGCGATTCATCATGGCATTTGAGCTAGCCCGCCGGCCGCATCAGGCAAATATCATCGACGACAATTTCCGCCGCCCGTTCAGGACAATGGGATCCTGCGGCTTGAGCGCGTCGAAAATCGTCAGAAGCTGCGCTTTGGCGGCGCCGTCGTTCCATTCACGGTCGCGGCGGAAAAGTTCCAGCAATTCGGCGACCGCGTCTTCGGTCTGACCCGCGGCATGGAGGGCGGTCGCGAGGTCTAACCGTGCCTGGTGATTGTCGGGGTCGGCCTCGACCGCGGCGCGCAGTTCGGCCACGGGACCGGCCTCCCTTGCCTGGCGGGCAAGCTCCAGCGCCGAGCGCGCGGCGTGGATCTCCGGCGCGTCCGCGATCTCGGCCGGGGCGCCGTTCAGGACCGCCTCGGCCTGCTCGTCGTCGTCGAGCGCCAGATGCGCGCGCGCCAGCCCGCCATAGGCGGCGGCGCATTTGTCGTCCTCGCCCAGGATCGCGGCGTAGGTCTGGGCGGCATCCGTCACGGCGCCTTCGGCCAGCATCTGCTCGGCCGCTTCGAGCGCCTCGGTCAGCCCGTCCTCTTCCTCGCCGCCGCCCATCGCGGCCAGCTTCTCAACGAATTGCTTGATCTCGCCCGGTCCGATCGCGCCCTGGAAGCCGTCCACCGGCTGGCCCTGGAAGAAGGCATAAACCGTGGGGAGCGACTGGATGCGAAGCTGCGCGGCGATGGCCTGGTTCTCGTCCACATTGACCTTGACCATGCGCACCTTGCCGCCCGCCTTGGCCACTTCGGCCTCCAGCGCCGGGCCCAGCGACTTGCAGGGGCCACACCAGGGCGCCCAGAAATCCACGATTACCGGCACCGTGTTGGAGGCCTCGACCACATCGGCCATGAAGGTCGCTTCGGTCGTGTCCTTGATCACATCCGCCGCCGGCGCGGCATTCGCGTTTCCACCGAGTTCGAGCATGGGATTCCCCGTTTTTCTTCGCGTGTCAGATTTACAGTCTATATGAGCCGTCAAGCCCCGCGAGCCAAGACCGCCGTCAAAGATCGAAGCGCGCGAAGACCGGGGCATGGTCGCTGGGTTTCTCCCAGCCCCGCGCTTCGCGCAATATGCGCGAGCCGTGACCGGCCTGCGCGATGTCGGGCGTGGCCCAGACATGGTCCAGCCTTCGGCCCTTGTCGGCGGCGTTCCAGTCGCGCGCGCGGTAGGACCACCAGCTGTAGAGCCGGCCGTCGGGAATGTCGGCGCGGGTAATGTCCACCCAGCCGCCGGCCTCCTGCGCCTCGGCCAGGTGATCGACTTCCACCGGCGTGTGGCTGACGACCTTCAGAAGCTGCTTGTGGGACCACACGTCATCCTCGCGCGGGGCGATGTTCAGATCGCCCACCAGGATGGATTTCTCGGGCCGCTCCCGGCCGTACCAGTCGCGCATCTCGGTCAGGAAATCGAGCTTGTGGCCGAACTTCTCGTTCACCTCGCGATCGGGCACGTCGCCGCCTGCGGGGATGTAGTAGTTGTGGATCGTCACGCCGGTCTCCAGCCGCCCGGCGACATGGCGGGCATCGCCGCGTTCGCAGAAATCGCGGTGGCCCGCATCCGTGATCGGCAGGCGCGACAGGATGGCGACGCCGTTATAGCCCTTCTGCCCGCGCGCGATCATCCAGTTGTAGCCCAGCGCGCGGAAGCTTTCGGTCGGGATCTTCTCCACCGGGGACTTGCATTCCTGCAGGCACAGGATGTCCGGCGCCTCCTCGTGCAGCAGCTTCAGCACGATCGGTTCGCGCAGGCGAACGGAGTTGATGTTCCAGGTGGCGATGGTAAAGGTCATGGGCTGGCTCCGCTCCGGGTTTGGCGTATCTAGACCGACGGTCCGGGGCGCCACAAGGGGGCGGCGGCCCGGAGGCGCGTATGCGGCTGAAGAAACTGGAGAAGCGTATCCGCAAGAGCGCGTGGTTCCAGAAGACCACGCGCGCGTTCTATGCGCGCTATATCCGCTTCGTCTACCGGACCACGCGCTGGACCTTCCACGGGCATGAGGCGTTCGACGCCGACCTGGCCGCCGGCGTGCCGCATGTCCTGTGCTGCTGGCACAGCCGGATCGCGCTTTCCACCTTCTACCGGACCTGGGAGGATCACCCGTTCTACATCCTGGCCAGCGAGCATGAGGATGCGCGCATCGTCACCTCCGAGATGGTGGGGCGGGGGCTGAGGATCATCTGGCTCAAGACCTCCGGCGACAACCGCGTGGCGATCCGCGAGGCGGTGCGCGCGGTGCGCGGCGGCGCGCTGGTGGGGCTGGCCCCCGACGGCCCGCTCGGCCCGCGCGAGGAGGTGAAACCGGGTGCGATCATCCTGGCCTCGATGGCGCGCGCGGCGGTCACGCCCTATGCCTTCTCCACCCGGTGGCGCATCGTGCTGAAGACCTGGGACCGGTTCGTGCTGCCGCTGCCCTTCGGCCGCGGCGTCTTCCTGATGGGCGAGAGCTTCACGCCGCCCGCCCGGCTCTCGCAGGCCGCTCTGGACGCGCAATGCGCGAAACTGGCCGCCGCACTCGACGCCGTCTCGGCCGAGGCCGACCGCCTGGCCGACGGGGGGTGAAGGCGGGCGGGGACGGGCAAGAAAAAAACCCGGCGCGGGGCCGGGTTTTCGGGGGGTCTCGGGCGCGGCCGTCAGGCCATCAGGCGATAGCCGCCCGATTCGGTGACCAGCAGGCGGGCGTTGCCGGGATCGGGCTCGATCTTCTGGCGCAGGCGGTAGATATGCGTCTCCAGCGTGTGGGTCGTGACCCCGGCGTTGTAGCCCCAGACCTCGTGCAGCAGCGTGTCGCGCGGCACCACGTTGTCGGTGGAGCGGTAGAGATACTTGAGGATGTTGGTTTCCTTCTCGGTCAGCCGCACCTTGCGGTCGTTGCTGTCGATCAGCATCTTCATCGACGGCTTGAACGTGTAGGGCCCGAGCTGGAAGATCGCGTCCTCGGACTGTTCGTGCTGGCGAAGCTGCGCGCGGATGCGGGCCAGCAGGACCGGGAACTTGAACGGCTTTGGAATATAGTCGTTGGCGCCCGCGTCGAGCCCCAGGATCGTGTCGGCATCGGTGGTGTGGCCGGTCAGCATGATGACCGGGCATTTGACGCCCTGCTTGCGCATCAGGCGGCAAAGCTCGCGCCCGTCGGTGTCGGGCAGACCCACGTCGAGGATGACGAGATCGTAGAGCGCGGCCTTGGCCTTGGTCATCGCGGAATGACCGTCATCGGCTTCAAACACGTCGAATTCCTCGGTCATCACAAGCTGCTCGGACAGCGCCTCGCGCAGGTCGTCGTCGTCATCGACAAGCAGGATTCTCTTGAGTGTGCTCATGGTGAACTATCCCTTCTGTGAAACCCAGATGCGACTTCATCACGGGTTCAGCAATAACCTCACGAAACATTTCACGCGCTCGTGTCGAAACCGAGGGTTTTGTTTCATATTTCTTGCAAGGCACGCTATTGATGCGCGCAGAAACGCCGAACGGGACCTGTCAGGATGAGTTTCGCACCCACCCCGGAAGAACGTATCGCCCGCGCCCGCGCCGATCTCCGGCTGGGCGTGCCGGTGGTGCTGTCTGCGGGCGGCGGCGGCATTCTGGTGGCGGCTGCCGAGACCGCGCCGCCCGTGCGGCTGGCGGCGATGCGGGCGCTGGCCGCGCCGCTGGTGCTGGCGGTGACGGCGCGGCGTGCGGTGACGCTCAAGGCGCGGGCCTATGACGGCGATCTGGCGCGCATCCGCGTGCCCGCCGATGCCGACGCGGCCTGGCTGCGCGCCGTGGCCGACCCGAAGGACGACCTGAGCCACCCGATGAAGGGCCCGCTGATGACAGAGCGCGGTGGGTCCGCCGCCCTGCACCGCGCCGGGCTGGCGCTGGCCAAGCAGGCACGGCTGCTGCCCGCGGTCCTGGCGGTCGAACTGTCGGACGCCGCGACCTTCGCGGCGCTGCATGGGCTGACCCGGCTGGACATGGCCGACGCCGACCCGACCCGTGCCGACATGCGCCCCCCGCGCGAGGTGGTCGCGGCCCGCCTGCCGCTTGAGGTGAGCGAGGCCGGACGGCTGCATGTCTTCCGCCCCGACGATGGCGGCGAGGAGCATTACGCGGTCGAGATCGGCACGCCGTCGCGCCGCGCGCCGGTCCTGGTGCGGCTGCATTCCGCCTGTTTCACGGGCGACGTTCTGGGCTCGCTCAAATGCGATTGCGGCCCGCAGCTTCGCGCCGCGATGGCCCAGATCGGCGAGGCGGGCGCGGGCATCCTGCTCTATCTCAACCAAGAGGGGCGCGGCATCGGGCTGGCCAACAAGATGCGCGCCTATGCGCTTCAGGATCAGGGGTTCGACACGGTGGAGGCCAATCACCGGCTGGGGTTCGAGGATGACGAGCGCGATTTCCGTATCGGCGCGGAGATCCTTAAGAGCCTCGGCTTCTCGGCGGTCCGGCTGATGACGAACAATCCCGCGAAACTGGCGATGATGGAAGGCTGCGGGCTGCATGTGGCCGAGCGCGTGCCCCTGAAGGTCGGCCGCACCAGCCACAATACCGGTTACCTGACCACCAAGGCCGAGAAATCCGGACATCTGCTGTGATCCCGCGGCGCGGCGACCTGCGCGTCGGGAGCTGGGGCGCGGCTTTCGGCGGGCGCCGCCTGCCCTGCGCCATAGGGCGGGGCGGCATCACAAGCGACAAGCGCGAGGGCGACGGCGCGACGCCGGCGGGCAGTCACCGGATCACCGGGCTGCTCTACCGGCCCGACCGGATCGCGCGCGGCCTGCTGCCGGGCTGGGCGGAGCCCATCGGGCCGCAGGACGGCTGGTCGGATGACAGCGCGGATCCGGATTACAATCTGTGGGTCCGCCGGCCGCACCGATACGGACATGAGCGGCTGGCGCGAGCCGATCCGCTCTACGACATCATCCTGACGACGGATTGGAACTGGCCGCGTGCGGCGGCCGGGCGGGGCTCGGCGATCTTCCTGCATACCTGGCGCGCGCCCCGCCACCCCACGGCGGGCTGCGTGGCGTTTTCCCGCGCCGATCTTCTTTGGCTTGCCGCGCGCATCGGTCCGGGCACGCGGATGATCGTTCAGCCGTAGTCGCGTTCGCCGAAAATCGCAGATCCGACGCGCACATAGGTCGCGCCCTGCGCCACGGCGCGCTCGAAATCGGCGCTCATGCCCATGGACAACTCCGGCAGGCCGTTGCGCGCGGCGATCTTGGACAGAAGCGCAAAATGCAGGCTCGGCTCCTCCTCCAGCGGCGGGATGCACATCAGCCCTTCCACGGGCAGGTCCATGTCGCGGCACTGGGCGATGAAGGCGTCCGCATCGGCGGGCATTATTCCGGCCTTCTGCGGCTCCTCGCCGGTGTTGACCTGAATCATCAGCCGCGGGCAGGCGCCGCGTTCCTGCGCAAGATCGGCGAGCTTGCGCGCGAGCTTCGGCCGGTCGAGCGACTGGATCGCCTCGAAAAGCTCCACCGCCTGGCGCAGCTTGTTGCTTTGCAGCGGACCGATCAGGTGCAGCTCAATCCCGTCGTAGCGGTCGCGGAAATCCGGCCATTTCCCGGCCGCCTCCTGCACCCGGTTTTCACCGAAAAGCCGGTGGCCCTGATCCAGCACCGCCTCGATACGGTCGAGCGGCTGCACCTTCGAGACGGCGATCAGGCGGGTCGAGCCGGGGCTGCGCCCGGCCGCCTCCTCGGCCTTGCGGATACGTTCCAGGATATCGTCCAGTGCCATGTTCTCGCTGCTCCGGTAACGGTCCCTCTCTTTCAGCCACAGAGCGGTGGAAAAGGAAAGGGGGCGCGGGCGGATCACGTCCCGGTACGGGGCATGGAAAAACCTTGTCCCCCGATAGACGCTTCGGTACACATCCCCAACGGATACGGGCGGGGACCAACCGACATGAAACCTCTTTCGGGGCTAACGAAATGCCTGATCTGCGTGACGGTTCTCGCGCTGGCGGGCTGCGGCAATGTCGGCAGCGGAAACCTGTTCGGACGTGGCGGCGGTGACGACGAACGAGCCGAGCCGCGCCGCGGCCTCTTCGGCGGCGACAGCGGGCTTTTCGGCGGACGTCGCGACCGCGACAAGGTGGGCGAGCGGCCCGATCCCGGCGTCGCGGATCCCGGCGGGATGCCGGCGGGACCGGAACGTGTGCGCGAGGGCGAGCAGCCAGGCGAATTCAAGGTCGGTGGCGCCGATGTGGAAGAGGCCGGCGGCATGCCCCGCGGTGAGCCCTATACCGGCGACGGCAGCTACCGGCCCGGCGTCGACGTGGTCCTCGGCAGCGGCGCGCGGCCCGTGGGTGTTGCCGATCCCGGCGGCATGCCGCGCGGCCCTTCGACCGGTGGGCAACAGGGCGGCGTGCGCGTCGGCGGCGGCGGCGGCCGCCAGCTCTCCAACATTCCCGTCATCCGCCAGATCCAGCAACTTCTGGGCGGCGGCCGGGCACAACCCGCGCAGCAGGTGGCGGGGCCCGCCGGCGGCGAGCCCTCGCAGGCCGCCGTCGACGCGCGGGCCGAGGCGCAGGTCGCCGCCGCGCTCAGCAACCGGCGCGCCGCGCGCAAGGGCAATGTCTTCGGCCGCCAGCCCGATACCGGCATACAGGTCAACCGCTACCTGTGGCATGCCTCGCTCGACGTCCTGAGCTTCCTTCCGGTCCAGAGCGTCGATCCCTTCACCGGCGTCTTCGTCACCGATTGGGGCGCGCCGCCGGGCGGCAGCACCGCCTACAAGGCCACGGTTCTGGTGCAGGAGCCCGCGCTGGATGCGCGGTCGCTGAAGGTGGCGCTCAGCACCCGCTCGGGCCCGGTGGACCGCGACACGATCCGCGCGGTGGAAGACGCGATCCTGACGCGGGCGCGCCAGCTTCGGATCGAAGACGGGAAATATTGACGCCTCGGCCTAGACCTTTCCCGCAGGTGAGCATTAAAAACGCGCCGGGCCTTCTGGTCCGGCGCAGTTGTTGAAGGATGGATCACATGTCGCGCTACGATGCCAAGCTGGTGGAGCCGAAATGGCAGGCGGAATGGGACAAGGCCGATGTCTTCCGGGCCCGGCGCGACGAGACGCGGCCGAAATACTACGTGCTGGAGATGTTTCCCTATCCGTCGGGGCGCATCCATATGGGACATGTGCGAAACTACACGATGGGCGACGTGATCGCGCGCTACAAATCCGCCGCCGGCTTCAACGTGCTGCACCCGATGGGCTGGGACGCTTTCGGAATGCCCGCCGAGAACGCGGCGATGGCCGAGGGCGGGCACCCCGCCGACTGGACCTACCGCAATATCGCGGACATGCGCGACCAGCTTAAGCCGATGGGGCTCTCCATCGACTGGAGCCGCGAATTCGCCACCTGCGACGCTGAATATTACGGCCAGCAACAGGCCATGTTCATCGACATGATGGAGGCCGGGCTGGTCTACCGCAAATCCGCCACCGTGAACTGGGACCCGGTGGACATGACCGTGCTGGCCAACGAGCAGGTGATCGACGGCAAGGGCTGGCGGTCCGGCGCCGAGGTGGAGCGGCGCGAACTCACGCAATGGTTCTTCCGCATCTCCGATTATGCCGAGGACCTGCTCGACGCGCTCGACGGGCTGGAGAAATGGCCGGAGAAAGTCCGCCTGATGCAGCGCAACTGGATCGGCCGGTCGCTCGGGCTGCAATTCGGCTTTGCGACCACGGGTGCGCCGGCAGGCCATGAGCGGCTGGAGGTCTACACCACCCGGCCCGACACGCTGCTGGGCGCCAGTTTTGCCGCCGTCTCGCCCGATCATCCGCTGGCCAAGGCGCTGGAGAAGGACAACGCGGAGGTCGCGGCCTTCTGCGCCGAATGCCGCCGCATGGGCACCAGCGAGGAGGCGCTGGAGACCACCGAGAAACGCGGGGTAGACACTGGCATCACCGTGCGCCACCCGACCGACGGGCGCGACCTGCCGGTCTGGATCGCCAATTTCATCCTGATGGATTACGGCACCGGCGCGATTTTCGGCGTCCCCGCACATGACCAGCGCGACCTTGATTTTGCGCGCAAGTACGGGCTCGACGTCATCGACGTCTACTTCGCCGAAGGCGACGACACGCCGGTGGGCGACACCGCTTTCGTGCCGCCCAAGACCGACCTTGTGCGCTATGCCCGCGCCTGTGCGGGCCCGGAAATGCAGACCGGCGAAGCCGCCATCGAGGCCGCCATCGCGGCAGCCGAGGCCGCGGGCTTCGGCACCGGCGTCACCAAATACCGGCTGCGCGACTGGGGCATCTCGCGCCAGCGCTACTGGGGCTGCCCGATCCCGGTGGTGCATTGCGACGCCTGCGGCGTGGTGCCCGAGCGCAAGGAGAACCTGCCGGTCGAACTGCCCAGGGATGTCAGCTTCGACAAGCCCGGCAACCCGCTCGACCGCCACCCGAGCTGGGCGCGGACGGCCTGCCCGAAATGCGGCAAGCCCGCGCGGCGCGAGACCGACACGATGGACACGTTCGTGGACAGCTCGTGGTATTACGCGCGCTTCACTGCGCCGCGGGCCGAGACGCCCACGAACCTGGCGGATGCGGAATACTGGATGAATGTCGACCAATATATCGGCGGCATCGAGCACGCGATCCTGCACCTCCTTTACTCGCGCTTCTTCGCGCGGGCCATGCACAAGACCGGCCACCTGCCCGCCAAGGCGATCGAGCCTTTCGACGCGCTCTTCACGCAGGGGATGGTCACGCATGAGATCTATGTGACGAGCGATGCCAATGGCCGCCCGGTCTTCCACTTACCAGAGGAGGTGATTTGGAAGGATGGCAAACCTTTTGTAGAAGGTGGACATTTGCTTCTAGAAGATGGCGGAAAGCTGCCTTTGGAAGACGGTTCTCCACTCAAGCTTGAGGATGTGAAAGTCATCCCCTCCGCCAAAATGTCGAAATCCAAGAAGAACGTCGTCGATCCGGTGAACATCATCGGCGCCTACGGGGCCGATACCGCGCGCTGGTTCATGCTCTCCGACAGCCCGCCGGAACGCGACGTGGAATGGACCGCCGCCGGGGCCGAGGCCGCGTGGAAGCACCTCTCGCGGGTCTGGCGTCTGGCCGACGAGGTGCGCGCGGCGGGCGACGGGGACGGGGCAGCGGATACGGCGCTGGAACGCGCAACACACCGCGCCATCGACGAGGTGACGCGCGGGATCGAGGGGTTCGCCTTCAACAAGGCGGTGGCCAAGCTCTACGAATTCACCAACACCATCGCCCGATCCGGCGCCGGGGCGGGGGCGCAGCGCGCCGCGCTCCGGGTCATGGCGCAGCTCATGGCGCCGATGGTCCCGCATCTGGCCGAGGAGGTCTGGTCGATGCTGGGCGGCGCAGGGCTGGTGGCCCGCGCGCCCTGGCCCGAGGCCGATCCGGCGATGCTGGTCGAGGACACGGTGACGCTGCCCATCCAGGTCAACGGCAAGCGGCGGTCGGAGATCGCCGTGCCCCGCGACATGGCCAAGGAAGAGGTTGAAAAGCTGGTGCTGGCGGATGATGCTGTCGTGAAGGCGCTCGCGGGCGGTGCGCCGAAGAAGCTGATCGTCGTCCCGGGCCGTATCGTCAATGTCGTCATCTGACCGCCGTACCTTCCTGACCGCGCTCGCCCTGCTGCCGCTGGCCGGCTGCGGATTCGAGCCCGCCTTTGCGCCGTCGGGGGCGGCCCACGGGTTACAGGGGCAGATCCTGGTGGCCCCGGCGACGAACCGCACCGGATTCGTTCTGGTCGGGCGGCTGGAAGACCGCCTGGGCCGCTCCGGCGCCGGCGCGCGTTATGAGCTGAAGGTGTCGATGCGCACCCGCAAGGAGGCCATCGGCATCACCACCGCGAACGAGATCGAACGGTTCAACGTCATAGGCGAGGCGGATTTCGTGCTGCGCGAGATGGCTGGCGGCACCGTCGTGCAAAGCGGGCAGGTGCAGAATTTCACCTCCTACAGCGCCACCGCCTCCACCGTGTCGACCCTGACGGCGGAGCGCGACGCGCTCGAACGGCTGGCCGCGGCGCTGGCCGATCAGATCGTCACACGCCTTTTGGCCGGGGCTGCCGGCCGCGGCTCATGAAGCTCTCGCCACGGGACGCGCTGCGCTATTTCGCCCGGCCCGACCCGGCGCGTACGGGGCTTCTGATCCACGGTCCCGACACGATGCGCATCGCCCTGCGCCGGCAGGAGGTGATCGCCGCGCTGATCGGCCCGGAAGGCGAGGCCGAGATGCGGCTGACCCGCATTTCCGCTGCCGACCTGCGCAAGGATGCCGCGCAGCTTGGCGATGCGATCAAGGCGACCGGCTTCTTTCCCGGCCCGCGCGTGGTCTTCGTCGAGGATGCCGGCGACGGGCTGGCCAAGGCGGTCGGCGCGGCGCTCGCGGACTGGCGCGAGGGCGACGCGCAGATCGTCGTCACCGCCGGGCAGCTCAACGCGCGCTCGGCGCTGCGCAAGCTCTTCGAGGCGCATCCCAACGCCCATGCCGCCGCCATCTACGCCGATCCGCCCACGCGGGAGGAGATCGAGGATGCGCTGGCCAAGGCCGGGCTGCGCGACATTGCGCCCGCGGCGATGACCGACCTGACGGCGCTGGCGAGGATGATCGACGCGGGCGACTTCCGGCAGACGCTGGAGAAGTTGGCGCTCTACAAGCACGGGGACGCAGCACCGGTGGAGAGCGCCGATGTCGCGGCCTGTGCGCCCAGCACCTCGGAGGCGGTCCTCGACGATGCGCTGGATCTTGTGGCCGAGGGCCGCAAGGCGGAACTGGGCGACGTGATGCAGCGGCTGCGCGGGCAGGGCATGACGCCGATTTCCATCGTCATCGGGGCGAGCCGCCATTTCCGCCGCCTGCACGCCGCCGCCGCCGATCCCAAGGGCGTCGAGGCAGGGCTGGCGCGGGCGCGGCCGCCGGTCTTCGGGCCGCGCCGCGACCGCATGGCGCGGCAGGCGCGGGCCTGGGGGATGCACCGGCTGGAAGAGGCGCTGCGGCTGTTGACCGATACCGACCTGGCGCTGCGCAGCGCCCGCCCGGTGCCGGCAGCGGCGATGCTGGAACGCGCGCTCATCCGCCTGGCGATGATGGTCAAACGGTGACTGGCACGCGTCTGCTTCTGGTGATGGCCGCCCTGGCGATGGGCCTTGACGGCGCGGCGGGCGCCGATACGGTCCGCGATCCGGCCGAGCTGGAGCGGACATGGCAGGCGGCGCTGGTTCTCGCGCCGGATCCGGACGGGCAGCGGGAACGGCTGGAGACGGCGGCGCTGGGTGAATGGCTCGCGGGGCGCGCGGCCCCGCCCGTCATCCTCTACGCGCATGGCTGCGCCGGTATCGGTGAGATCGGGCAGTCCGCGGCAAGGCTCTATGCCGCGGCGGGCTATCTTTTCGTGGCGCCCGACGGGTTCGCCCGCCAGGACAAGCCCGAAAGTTGCGATCCGGCGATCCCGCGCGGCGGGCTGCACCGCGCGGTACTGGGTTGGCGGCAGGCCGAGATCGACTACGCGCTGACGCGCCTGCGCGCGCTGCCGGGGCTGGCGTCGGCGGCGCTGGCGCTGGTGGGGCATAGCGAGGGCGCGATCACCGTGGCCACGATCCGGACCGGCCCGGTCTCGGCGCGCGTGGTGGAAGGCTGGACCTGCAACGCGGGCTGGCCGGAATATGGCGGGCTCAACGCGCCCGCCGCCGAGCCGGTGATGGCGCTGGTGGGCAAGCGCGACCCCTGGTTCCGGCTGCCGGTCTTGCGTGGCGATTGCGGCGCGTTCATGGACGCAAACGACCGATCCGTTGTGTTCACGGCGCCCGATCCGCTGCATGACCGGCACTGGTTGTCGGACACCGAGCGAGTGCAACGGATGATCCTGCGTTTCCTGCGCGAGGAGATGTAAGACGGACGGAAGGAAGGTCCGGCGATGTACATCGTGATCGGAATGACGCAATCGCGGGCGATGCGTGTGCTCTGGATGCTGGAGGAACTGGCGCAACCCTATGAACTGTCCCGGCCTTGCCGCGCAGCCCGGGGGTGGTCGACATTTCCCTTTGAGGCACCCGGCATTGCTACTTATCTGGAGCGGATGAGCGCCCGTCCGGCCTATTGGCGCGCACGGGCGAGCGGAGGCTGAACAAGCGGCGCGCCTGCGGCGCAAGGCTGTTAGTGGCCCCTGCGGGGCCGTTGGGGCGCTGCCCCAAACCCCGGAGTATTTCGGGAAAGATGAACTAGTCGGAAGTCTGGTTGGATGCCCAGGCCGCGGCATGCCGCCCGGCCCAGAGTCCGGTCGCCAGGCAGGCGGTCAGCAGGTAGCCGCCCGTGGGGGCCTCCCAGTCGAGCATCTCGCCCGCGCAGAATGTGCCGCGCAGGCCGGTTAGCATGAGCCCGGAATCGAGGGCGGCGCGGGGCACGCCGCCGGCGGTCGAGATCGCCTCGCCGAGCGGGCGCGGGCCGGCATGGTTCACCGGAAGCGCCTTGATCAGCGCGGCCAGCGCGGCGGGGTCTTCGGGCAGGGGGCGGCCGAATTCCATGAGCAGGGCGCGCGCCGGGGCGGGCAGGCCGAGCGCCTTGCGCAGGTGGTTCGCGCGGCTGGTCTTGCCGCGGGGCCGGGCCAGCGCGGACGCGATCCGGTCACTACTCCAATCCGGCTTGAGGTCGATCGTCAGGGCCGCACCGTCGCGCACCGCGCGGGAGACGGCATAGATGCCGCCGCCTTCGAGCCCGCGCGCGGAAATCACGTAGTCGCCCCGGCGCGCCGGGCCGCCTGCGCTGAGCGCCGTGCCTTTCACCGGCTGGCCGAACTGCGTCCGCATATGCGCCGACCAGTCGACCCGCAGCCCCATATTCGCGGGCCGGAACGGTGCGGGCATCACGCCGCGCGCGGCCAGCATTTCCGCCCAGGCGCCGTCCGAGCCGAGGCGCGGCCAGCTCGCGCCGCCCAGCGCCAGGACGCAGGCCGCCGGCGCGATCCGCGCCTTGCCTTTGGGTGTGTCGAAGGCGAAGGCCGGGCCGTCCCACCCGGTCCAGCGCCAGCGCGTGCGGAAGGTGACGCCCTGCCCGGCGAGCCGCGCCAGCCAGGCGCGCAGGAGCGGCGAGGCCTTCATCGCGCGCGGGAAGACCCGACCGGAGGAGCCGGTGAAGACCTCCTGCCCCAGGCCGCGGGCCCAGTCCTGAATCGCATCGGGCCCGAAATCCCGAAGCATCGGCGCCAGCCATTCGGCGGCCTCGGCATAGCGCGGAAGCAGCGCCGCCAGCGGCTCGTCCATCGTCAGGTTGAGCCCGGATTTCCCGGCCATGAGGAATTTCCGGCCCAGCGACGGCCTGGCCTCGGCCACGGTCACGGCATGCCCGGCCCCGGCCAGCGCCCCGGCCGCCATCAGACCTGCCGGCCCACCCCCGATGACGAGCGTCTGCGCCTTTTCCATTGATATATTCCCGACTGCCGCGCGCATTCTCTCGCACCCGTCACGCGGCTTGGCAAGGGCGCGGGATTGGCCTGCGTCAGGTGCGCTCCAGCCCGAAAATCCGGTCGCTGTGCTCGGCCAGGTATATCCGCAGCCAGGGCGTGAACCGCTCGGGCGTGGCGGCGATCCCGGCGCGCAGCGCGTTGAGCGTGATCCAGCGTGTCTCCATCACCTCAGCGGGGTCCGGGGCGACCGCGATGCGGTGGCCGACCGTCGCCAGGTAGATGTCCACAAGCTCATGCTCGGTCAGCCCGCCGCCGACATCGGCGCGGTATTCGACCCGGTCGCGATGATGCGGCGCGATGTCGGTGATCCCCAACTCCTGCCGGAGCCGGCGGATGGCGCAATCGCGCGGGTCTTCGTCCCAGTGGGGATGCGTGCAGCAGGTATTCGCCCAGAGTCCGGGGGTGTGATATTTGCCCAATGCGCGCCGCTGGATCAGCAGATGCGCGCCATGCATCAGGAAGACCGACACCGCCTTGTGGCGCAGCCCGGTCCGGTGCGCCTCCAGCTTCTCGACCGGGGTCAGCTCGCCGTTCACCCAGGCCGGGATCATTTCGGTCATGATGCGGTTGCCGGGATCGGGCGGGCCGGATGCGCGATAGTCTTTGCCATGTTCCTGAAATGGGCCATCGGGCGCGCGCGCGCAAGCGTCCTGTGCATGTCGGCCTCGGATGTGAGCTTCCGGACATCCACGTTGCGGCGAAGCGAGACGAATGTTCGTGGTGCTCATTATACGTGTAACAGGCGTCCTGAAACGCGCCCGCCCCCGGAACACAGGGCGGCGGTCGCGCATGAAGCTGCGGGCGTGCCGGGCAAGGCGTTCAACGTGGCGAAAGTTATGTCGCGCGCGACGGCGCGCCCGCGAGAGCCGGAATTTTTCTGCCGCTTGGCTGGAACGCCGGCGGCGGGCGGGCGTTGGGAACGTACACCTTGTGAGAGTACAGTAAGCAAAAGGAGGCAGACATGCGAACTCTTGCCGTATCACTTGCCGCGCTGGGCCTGGCAGCAAGCCCCGTGCTGGCCGATAAAGTCGGTGAAACCACGGGCGCGACGCAGGACTATGCCACGCTGCAAGAAAGCAGCACCGCAGTCGAAAGCGGTGTGTTCCGCACCCGCGATATCGTGGGCAGTGACCTCTACACCACCAACGAGGGTGCCCATCAGGAGATGATCGAAGGCCCCTCGCGGCTGGACCCGAACTGGGTCGATATCGGTGACGTCGAGGACATCGTTCTCGGCGCCCAGGGCCAGATGATCGGCATCGAGGTGGATCCGGATGATGGCCTGATCGGGTCGAGCGACACGGTGTTCCTGCCCGTGGACGAGCTTTCGGTCGTCCATACCGAGGCTGACGAGGTGGTCTATGTCACCACCCGCAGCGAGGAACAGGTCGCCGAGCTCAAGCAGATGAGTAAAGATTTCTGGCAGTAGGGCCAGACGGCGTTCGAGTACCGGAAAGGGGGCCCAGGCGGCCCCCTTTCTGCATGCGCGGACTACACATGCCGAATGGCCGCTTCCGGTGCGGGGCCCGCGTCACCCCGCGAATCGTGCCCTTGTCCGGTTGGCGAATGCAACGAGTGTCAGCATGACCGGCACTTCGACCAGGACGCCGACAACCGTGGCCAGCGCCGCGCCGGAATTCAGGCCGAAGAGGCTGATCGCCACGGCCACTGCGAGCTCGAAGAAGTTCGAGGTGCCGATCAGCGCGCAGGGGGCCGCGATGCGGTGCGGCACCCTAAAAGCGAAGGCCGCCGCATAGGCGAGGACGAAGATGCTGTAGCTCTGCAGGACGATCGGAACCGCGATCAGAAGGATCACGAAAGGTCTGGCGGTGATCACCTGCCCCTGAAGACCGAACAGGATCATCACCGTCACGATCAGGCCGATCACCGAATAGGGCTTCACCCGCGCCTGGAATGCGGCGACCGCAGCGGTCTCGCCGAGGTGCCGGCGTGTCAGCAGGCCGGCGGCGAGCGGCAGCGCGACGAAAAGCAGAACCGACAGGACCAGCGTTTCCCAGGGCACCGCGATATCGGTGACACCCAGCAGGAACGCCACGATGGGCGCGAAGGCGATGACCATGATCAGGTCGTTCACCGAGACCTGCAGGAGCGTGTAGGTCTCGTCCCCGCGCGTCAGTTGCGACCAGACGAAGACCATCGCCGTGCAGGGCGCGGCCCCCAGCAATATCAGGCCGGCGATGTATTGCGACGCGTCCTCGGGCGCGATCCAGGGTGCGAAGACATGCTGGAAGAAGACGACGGCCAGCGCCGCCATCGTGAAGGGTTTGATCAGCCAGTTCACGGCCAGGGTGATCAGCAACCCGCGCGGCTGACGCGCGACATCGCGCAACGATCCGGGATCGACCCCGACCATCATCGGATAGACCATCGCCCAGATCAGCACGGCCACGACCAGATTGACGCTTGCGAACTCCGCCGCCGCGACGGCCTCCACAAGGGATGGGGCCGTGTTGCCTATGACAATGCCCGCGATCATTGCCAGTGCGATCCACAGCGACAGGAATTTCTCGAATACGCCCATGCCATCCAGTCCTTGTTGTCCCGGACCAGCACTTGGGGGACGCGAAATCCGTTTGGCAACACCAAAAACGCCGTGGTGCCACGGCATCGTGGCGGCGCGTCGAATTGACACGCAGGCCCCGCGCACAAGAAAAGGCGGGCCGCATGGGGCCCGCCTTTCTGCCGCTCAAGGCGGTTCGTCCCGTCAGTCCTGTGCGTCCTGCGCGGTGTCGGTGACGGCTTCTCCGGCGCTCTCGATGTCGCGGCCCGCGCCTTCCACGGTATTGCAGGCGGCGAGCGCTATCAGTGCGGCGAAGGGCAGGGCGATGGGTGCGAAACGGGTCATGTAGCCTCCGGTCATGTTGCGTTTGCTCATGCAACCTAACGCCCGAGGCGCCATCCGGTTCCCTGCGCCGGCGCGCGGCGGATTCATTCGGCGGCGTTCGCCTCCCCGGCCAGAACATCCGCGATCTCGAACGTGACCTTCAGGACGAAACAATCCGGTTCCCGGATCGTCCGCAGCGTGCCATCGAGTTGCGCCACGAAGGATCCGATCAGCTTGGAGCCCAGCCCGGACGGGGCCGATTCCTCGTCTCCCTCGCCCTCCGGGTCGGGCCCGGCGGCGCGGGAATTGGCGACCGAGAGGCGGACCTGGCCGTCACCGGGACTTTCCAGCGCGATCTCGATCCAGGGCTGTGCGCCGCCATTCGCGCCGCAATGCTTGATCGCGTTCATCATCGCCTCGGAGGCCAGCAGCGACAACGGAACCGACTGGTCGGGGCCGATCTCCACCGGGCTGAGACGCGTGCTGATGGCGATCCGGTTGCCGGCACCGTCCACGCAGCCCACCGCGACGAGTTGGCCCACGATCTCTCCGAGCAGGCGGTCGGCCTCTATCTGCGAGAGCTTGCTGGAACTGTAGAGATACCTGTGGATCGTCGCCAGCGCCGTCACGCGGTCCTGAACCCGGTGGAGTGCGCGCCGCGCCTCGTTACTCGATGCGCTGCGGATCTGCATGTTCATGATGCTGGAAATGAGCTGGAGGTTGTTTTTCACGCGGTGATGAACCTCCTTGAGCAGGACCGTCTTTTCGGCCAGGTCGCGGTTGCGTTCGGCCTCGTGCTGGTCCAGCCGTTCGGCCATCATGCGGAAGGAGGCGGCGAGCGATTCCAGCTCGCTCGGCGCGCGGTTCAGCCTGGAACGGCTGACATCGAAATTCCCGGTCGAGTATAGCCGCATCCAGGCGTTGAGCCGCCGGACATGCCGGATCACCAGCCGGTGCAGCCCGAAATAGGCGACCACGGCGCTGGCCAGCCACATCAGGAGCGGAAAGAAAAGCGTCAGCCGCTGCCGCGTGCCGGGCACCAGCCCGCCCTGGCCGGGGGCCCAACTTCCCAGCACGTAGACCTTGTCCTCCACGATGGGCACGATGGCGAAGTCTCGGATACTGCCGCGCCGGTCGAGGCCGCGGAAGGTCTGCCGCCCGCGCCGCGACAGGGCGGCCAGTTCCGCGCCCGCTGGCAGGACCGCCTCGACATCGTCCTGGGTGATCTCGGTGGTCAGTATCTTGCCGCGCGCGTCGAAGATCACGAGATCGGCTGTGCGGGTCCAGTCCTCCAGCATGATACTGGCGATCGAATTGGGCATGGATATCCAGACGAATCCCAGAAGCGCGCCGTCCTCGATCACCGGCAGCGTGACGCTCAGCACCGTCTGGCCCGTGATCAGCTCGTGGGGCAGTGTGCTGACCTTCGGTCCGGGGGTCTCCAGCAGGCCCTGGAAGAATACGCTGCCGCCGAGATCCCGGCGCTCGGCCGACGAGGAACAGTTGAGCTGCCCGTCCGCGCCGATGAATCCGGCGAAGACGTAGAATCGGTTCTGGTCCACCAGGCGCGACATGAAGGCGTCGCAGATCGGCGCGAACCCGCTCAGGACGTTCCGCGCCGCGCTCACCGTCTCGGCCGCGCCGAAAGCGGTCTGGATCATCTCCCGTTCCTGGGCGGCGGCGCTTTCGGTCCGGTCCATCAGCGCCGCGCCGGAAAGCGCGCGCGCCTCGCGCTGCACTTCCCATGTCTGGTAGACGGAGATCAGGCCGATGGGCAGCAACGCCAGTGTCAGGATCACGATGAGCCGGGCCGGCAAGCTCGCCCAGAGCGCGCGAAGCCCCGATGGCTCGGTGCCGTTCATGCCGCCGGCTTGCCGGAGACAGCCGCGACGGTCGCGGCGTCCGTCATTTCAATCTGCTCGTCCTCGGCCAGATCCATGAGTTCGGCCAGACGTCTGCGTGCGCGGAATGTCCGGCTCTTGATCGTGCCCACCGCGCAGCCGCACATCTCGGCTGCCTCCTCATAGGAAAAGCCCGAGGCGCCGACCAGCGTCAGGGCCTCGCGCTGCTGGTCGGTGAGTTGCGCAAAGGCGGCGCGGAAGTCGGACATCGCCAGGCGCCCGTCATGGGCGGGTTTCTCGGAAAGCTGCCCGGCCATGATGCCGTCGGGATCCTCGACCTCGCGCCGGCGCTTGCGGTGCATCGAGTAGAAGGTGTTGCGCAGTATGGTGAATAGCCAGGCGCGCATGTTGGTGCCCGGTTCGAACTTGTCGAAATTGCTCCACGCCTTGACCAGCGCGTCCTGCACCAGGTCGTCGGCCGTCGCGGGGTTGTGCGCCAGGCTCATCGCGAAGGCGCGCATGGCTGGCAGATGCTCGACAAGCTCGTCGCGGGGATCGGGTGCGGACATCAGCTCTCCCCCCCGTCTTCGCCTCCGGTTCCGCCCGCGGAATTGCCTTCGCGGCGGCGCAGTTCCTCGAGCAGTTTGAGGAACCGTTCGGGCACCGCTTCTTCCGCGGTTTCCGAATAAGCCCGGCGGAGATTCTCGTCGATTTGCTCTTTGAGCGTGGATTTTCTACGTTCTTTACCCATGATGCCTGCGATCTGCGACTTTTTCCGATTGTAACGGAACCAAACGCCCCGTGTCGCGTTTCGTTCCGTCAGATTGCAGAAAAATTCAGGAAACCTCATGACCGACGCCACATCAAACGAAAGCATCACGGACCTTATCGGTGCCGATCTTCCCTATCTGCGGCGCTATGCGCGTGCCCTAACCGGCAGCCAGGAGACCGGTGATCACTATGCCGCCGCCACGCTGGAGGCGATCCTGTCCGATCCCGGCTGCATCGGCGCGGCGGAAACGGCGAAGGCCGATCTCTTCCGCGTTTTCCACGGAATATGGGTGTCGTCCGGGGCGCCGGTCGAGGCCGGGACAGGTGGCACCGGCATGCAGGAGCGCGCGCAGGAGCATCTCGCGCGGCTGACGCCGAATACGCGCGAGGCGATGCTGCTGCACAGCATCGAGCGTATGACCGATGCGCAGATCGCCCGCATCATGGATATCGCGGAGGCCGATGTCGGCCCGTTGCTGGACATCGCCCGCCGCGAGATGGCCGACAACGTGAAGGGCCGCGTGCTGGTCATCGAGGACGAGGCGATCATCGCGATGGATATCTCGGCCATCGTCTCCAACATCGGGCACAAGGTCACCGGCGTGGCGCGCACCCGCGCACGTGCTATCGATCTGGCGCGCTCCGACCCGCCCGACCTGATCCTGTCGGATATCCAGCTTGCCGATAATTCCTCGGGCATAGACGCGGCGCGCGAGATTCTGACCGAACTGGGCGATCGCCCGGTCGTTTTCATCACCGCATTCCCCGAACGGCTGCTGACCGGCCGGGGGCGCGAGCCCGCCTTCCTTATCACCAAGCCCTATACCGAGGATCAGGTTGTCTCGGCGGTGGGCCAGGCGATGTTCTTCGCCAGTACCGACAGCCTGATGGCGGGCCGCTAGGGACGCCGGGCGTGCGGAACGGCGGCGAAAAAATGGGGCGGCACGGGAACGGCGCCGCCCCTGTTTGTGTGTGGCGGGTTCAGCGCGCGGTGGTGTCAGGGTGCGCGTCCGCCCACGGCCCGCGCGATCAGGGCGACCACGAAGAGCACGATGAAGATGAAGAACAGGATCTGCGCGATCCCGGCCGAGGCCGACGCGATCCCGCCGAAGCCGAAAACGGCGGCGACAAGTGCGACCCCCAGAAAGATCAATGCCCATGTAAGCATGTCCGTAATCCTTTCGATGATTGCCTACCGGTCGCTCAACGCCAGCCCCGGTCTGGCGGTTCCGGAAAATATGCAGGTTCGGCGGGTTGGAACCTGTCCGGCGCCCGGTGCGTTGAAATGCGAGCAACCAGGAACGAACGGAGGATGGAATGGCACAGAAGGACACGGCCGCGCAGGCGGATACCGAACAGCTTTCCAAGCAGATCGAGATGCTCAAGAACGACATCGCGTCGATCTCGCAGACATTGACGGACATGGGCGCGCAGCGCCGGGACGAGGCTGTGGAAGGCATGCGCCGCACCGCGTCGGAGTTGCGTGATCGTGGCCAGGCGCGCGCGGCCGAGGCGCGGGAATATGCCGAAGATACCGGCCATCAGGTCGCCGATGCCGTCCGGCAGCAGCCCGCGACGGCGGTCGGTCTCGCGGTGGGGCTCGGCTTCATCCTCGGATTCCTGACCAGCCGGAGATAGTGGATGGTCGCGTTGATCGAGCGCACGCGCCAACGCGCGCGCCTGGCGGCGCGCATGGCGGCCTTCTCGGTGCTGGGGGTTGTGCTGGTCGGAGTCGGTTGCTGCTTTTTCACGCTTGCGGCCTGGCTGTTGCTGGCCGCGATGGAGGGTCCGCTCTTCGCCGCGACCGTGATCGGTGCGGTCTTCCTGGCGGCCGGCTGCATCTTCCTGGCCGTGGCGGCGGGACAAGGCTCTGCCGCTTCCGCATCGGACCCCCGGACGCAGGCGCAGGAAACCGCCGACCGCCCCCGCCGCACCTCTGCCGGCGCCCACCCACTGACGCTGCTGGCGGAGGGCTTCGTTTTGGGATTGGAGGCGGGCCGGTCGGCTGGCGGCGGCGGCGGCAGGCGGCGCGAGTGATGCGGTCGTTACGCCAGGCTTTCGCGAATCATCTTTTCCGAGAACGGGCGCTTGAGCACGCGCCATCCGTAGTCCGAGACGTCGTCGTCTCCGATCGTCAGGACGACCCGCGCGCCGCGCATCCCGAGCTGCTGGTCCAGTCCCATCGCCACCAGCGTCTCGCGACGGGCTTCCAAAACGGCGGTGGTGATCCGTTCCAGCGTCGGAAGCGCGCCCTGAAGTTCCGCCAGTGTCCTGAAATGAATGACGCGGCACCGGCCCATGGCGCGTATGGTTTCGATCAGGTCCGTGGCGATCAGGCTGTCGCGCTCGACCACCAGGAAGACGGGGATCCCGTCATCGTGGTCTCCCACCGGCACTGGCTTCTCCTTGATCGCAAGACGCATCGCGGTCATCCTTTCTGCCCGCAACTTGTACTATAGCATCAGGACGCCCGCATTAAACTGTGACATGTCAGGAGCGATAACGTTCATGGCTACCCTATGCCGAAACTGCCCGATCCGAAAGCGCCGTATCTTCGCGCCCATGACGCGCCGGGAAGTCGCCTTCATGGAACGGTTCAAGGCCGGCGAGATGAGCGTCGACGCCGGGACCACCCTGCTGATCGAGGGTTCCAACAGCCCGCAGCTCTTCACCGTGCTGAGCGGCATGGGGCTGCGCTACAAGACGATGCCGGAGGGTCGCCGGCAGGTGGTGAACTTCGTTCTGCCGGGCGATTTCGTCGGGCTTCAGGCCGGGGTGATGCGGGAGATGCAGCACTCGGTGGAAGCCAGCACGCCGATGAGATTGTGCGTCTTCCGACGGGACGAGCTCTGGTCGCTTTTCCGCGATCACCCCGAGCGCGCCTTCGACCTGACCTGGCTGGCCGCGGTGGAAGAGCATTTCCTGGGCGAAAGCCTCGCGGCGCTGGGTCAGCTCGACGCGATCGAACGGATCGCGCGGGCCTTCGTCAAGTTCCACGATCACGGCCAGGCGCTGGACCTCGTCACGGGGGGCGAGATGAGGTTGCCCTACACCCAGCAGGATCTCGCGGATGCACTGGGCCTGTCGGTGGTCCATACCAACAAGACCCTGCGCAAGCTCCGGGATCAGCAGGTCGCAAGCTGGCAGAACGGCAAATTGCGCGTGCTCTCCTATGAGCGGCTCTGCGACCTGGGGCAACTCGACCCGGAGCGCGTGCCGCTGCAACGCCCGCTGATCTGAAAGGCCGGAGAACCCGGACGCGTATTTGGCGTTGATGCGGACACCCGCGCCGGAGCCTGAAACCGGCGCGTCCAGGCAAGGGCGAGGCAAGAATGAACGGCAACGGCGGGATCGGCGACATTCTGGACTGTCTGGAGCGACGCGCGCGCCCAGGCGGCACACTGAGCATCGATCAGGTCCTAGGCATCTTCGGGCGGCGTACCTACGGCCCGTTCCTGGCCTTTCCCGCGTTGCTGGCAATTTCGCCCCTGGGCGGCATCCCCGGCGTGCCGACGGGCCTGGCGCTGGTGACATTGCTCTTCTCGCTTCAGATCTTGGCGGGGCGCCGGCATTTCTGGGTGCCCGACCTGCTGCGCGTGCGGCGCCTGGGCGCGGATCGCTTGCGCGGGGCCGTGCAGGCGTTGCGGCCGGCCGCGCGCTGGATGGACCGTTATCTCGGCCAGCGCCTGACCGCGCTGACCGGCCGAGGCTGGAGCCGCATCGCCGCTGGGCTCTGCGCGCTGCTGGCGCTTCTGGTGCCGCCGCTGGAGATCATCCCCTTCGCCGCGACAGCGCCGATGGGTGCCATCGCGCTGCTGGGGCTGGCGGTGCTGATGCGCGATGGCGTGGTGATGATCGTGGCGCTGGTGGCCAGCATCGCGGCGCTGGCCGCGGCGGCGCTGATGCTGCTCTAAGCGCGGGCACACCCCGCGTTAGCGGTGGCATATGCGGGCGGAGCGTGGCAGCCTGCACGGGCAGTCCGGGCCGATTGTCCGGGCAAGGAATTGGAACGGAGGCGGCGCAACATGTCACATGCCATCAGTGACCTCGTGCATCACCGCGCGCGCAGCGGCGACGCGCGGTTTCCCATCCACGAGGTCTTCTTCGATGTTCCCGGCGGGGATATCCGCTATGTCGCGGTCGATATCGGCGGCTGGCTGGAGGCCACGGAGATCCTCGTCGCGGCATCGCATCTCGACGCGCCGCAGGCCGGCGGCCGGGACTGGGCCGTCAGCCTCAGCGAGGAGGATATCGCGGACGCGCCGCGCTGGCGGGATGACACCAGCGACCAGCCCTGGCATATCGAGAACTGGCCACCGCTGGTGGTCGGGCCTTTCGGCTATACCTATTCGCCGCTCCTGATCTACGAGCAGCTCGCCGCCGGGCACGCGGCGGCGGATACGGGACATCCGGCGACCCCTGGAGACAGCCGCGTGCTGCAACTGGAACGCGCGACCCGCTGGCTGGGCAAGCCGGTCTTCGGCAGCGACGGCGAGCTGGGCAAGGTGGACGACCTGATCTTCGACACCGGGGCGATGAAGATAACCCATTTCGTTGTCGGTCAGGGCCGCCTGCTGTCGCATCACGGGCATCTGGTGCCGTTCGGACGGCTGCGCCACATGGCCGAGGGCGACACGCATCTGGTACTCGACATGACCGGGGCCGAGGTCGCGAAGGCGCCCGAACCCGGCTGACCCGCGGCGCCGGAAGGGGAACCGGTCCGGTCGCCGCGGGCTCACCCCGGAAAAGAGCGATCCGGGAGCCCCGTCAGGCTGCCGCGCTCAGGTCGAGCACATGGTGTTCGCCCAGATCGGGCGTGGCATTCGGCTCGGTGGCGGCGCGCAGAAGCTCCAGCCCGAAAAGCAGCCTGCTTTTGCGCGTGCTCCAGCATTCGACCTCTCGGAGCGGCATCTTGAGCAGCCGCACCTTCCAGTCATCGCGGCCTTCCTCGAAGAAGGCCGAGGCCACGGTCGACCAGATTTCGTCGAGTTTCTCCTCGCTCGCGCTGGGGCGCACGGTGCCGCGCAGGCAGGCGTAGTAGTCCTGATCCGGCGTCTGCAACGTGAAATGCCCGGTCGCGCCTTCGCCCAGGGTCTCGACCAGCGTGCTGTCGGCGGAGGCGATGAACCAGATCGCCCGGTTCTCGCGGTCCACGTGATGGGTCATCGGCTGGACATGTCCGCCAGCGCAATCGAGCCCGAGCATCCCGGCCCGGACCTTGGCGAGCTGGTCCCATAATTCGTTCAGCGCGGCGTCCTGCGTTTGTTCGTTATCGGTCATCGGTTCACCTCAAATCTCGCGGGACCATTCATCGACCTGCTTCTCTGCGGCTTCGCGAGCGATGCCGTAGCGTTCCTGCACCAGCCCGATCAGCCGGTCGCGGTCGCCTTGGGCCTGTTCCAGTTCGTCATCGGTGATCTCGCCCCATTTCCGCCGGGCGGATCCCTTGAGCTGCTTCCATTGACCTTTGATCTGATCCCAGTTCATCGTTTTTCCTTTCTCGGTTTCGTGTCCTGCCGGCTCAACGCCCGCGAACGCCGGCGGTTCCTCCGATGCGATCGGGAACCAAGAAGCCCACATGGGGGTTGGTGGCTTTGTTATGAGGGACATGACCCCCAACAACCGGATTTACCTTTCCGCGGTTGTCCTGATCGCTGCGGTGGCCGGATTCACCGGCCTCAAACTTGCCGAGGATGTCGTGGCGCCGCTGGTCTTCGGGCTGGTCAGCGGCGTGATCCTGGCGCCGGTTTCCGACTGGTTCGACCGACGCGGGCTGCCGCGCGCCCTGGTGGCCCTGACGGTGCTGCTCTTCAGCGTCGTATTCCTTGCCGGGATCGCTTTCCTGCTGGAGCCCGTGATCTGGCGGCTGGTGGACGAGTTGCCGCGCATCCGTTGGGAAATCCGCCAGACGATCTACGAGTTCCGGGGGCTCATCCAGGGCATCGACGAGGTCAACGCCGAGATGAAATCCGCGCTGGGCGCGGAACCCGGCATTGACGCCGGCGACGGCGATGCCGCGGATCGGCTGCCGACGGTCACCGACGCGCTGTTGATGGCGCCGCTCCTGCTTGCTCAGGCGGTGATCTTCATGGGCACCCTCTTCTTCTTTCTCCTGACGCGCACCGGCATCTATCGCTGGATTTCCCAACGGCTGGGCGCACGGGCCGACACGCCGGTGATCCTGGAACGCTTCTGCGCCGCCGAATCGCGGGTGTCGCGCTATTTCCTGACCATAACTCTTGTCAATGCCGGGCTGGGCGCGGCGCTGTCGCTGGCGCTGATGAGCATTGGCATGCCCTCGCCCTTCATCTGGGGGTTCGTCGCGGCGCTCTTGAATTACGTGCTCTATATCGGGCCAGCCGCGATGGCCGCGTCGCTGCTGCTGGCCGGTCTCGTGGTGTTCGATGGGCTTGCATCATTGCTGCCGCCAGTAATCTTCCTGACCCTCAACCTGATCGAGGCGAATTTCGTCACGCCCTCGATGGTCGGGCGGCACGTGGCGGTCAACCCGCTGCTCGTCTTCGTCTCGCTGGTCTTCTGGCTCTGGCTCTGGGGGCCTCTGGGCGGGATCGTCGCGATCCCGATCCTGGTCGCGACGCTGGCGCTCTTCGACGTGTTCGGCGACAACCCGATGAGTTGACGCCCGAGGTGCGGACGGATCAGGCTGACTTCTCCAGGATGCCGGGCGGGGGCCCGCCGGGTGCGGTGCGCAAAAGTCGGCCCCCGCCACGGGGGGACGGGGGCCCTATCCGCCGGATCTGGCGGATGTTTCGGCGGATCACCGTTACCGTCTTTGAAGGGCCGGCACATGGTGCCGCCGCGGACCGCGTGCCATGGGGGGACGTTGCGGCCCACCGAAAAAACGCGTGTCGGGCCCGATTGTTCCGACCGAGGCGCCCGGCGGCCGTCAGACGGTCCGTGAGGCGCGCGGCCCGGCGATGAGCCAGACGATGAAGCCGATGAGCGGCAGCAGGATGACAAGCAGCGTCCAGAGAACCTTTCGGCCGGTGGTCTCCGACGATCCGATGATGGAAATGATGGCCCAGAGGTCCAGTATCAGAAGGATCAGGCCGCCAAACCCGGTTATCTCCGTCATGGGAGGTTCCTTTCCGTAACAGTAAAGCGGGTCGAGTCGATCGTTGACCAATGCTCGAACCGGAGGAATGGTTCCCGCAAGGCGTAATGCAACCAGCCACGCCGGGGAGGCGTTGACCGTGATGTTCGCTTCGCTCTCGCTTGCCGCCGTCGTGACGGTCTTCGCCCTTGCTGCGGCCGTCGTGCTGGTCGCGGGCACGGCGATGACCGGGATGGCCGACCGGATCGCCGATCGCACCGGGCTGGGCGAGGCGCTGACCGGCGGCGTGCTGCTGGGTGTTGCGACCTCGCTTTCGGGCACGGTCGTCTCGCTGACCGCGGCACTGGACGGCAACGCCTCGCTGGCCTTCTCCAACGGGGTCGGCGGCATAGCCGCGCAGACCGCCTTTCTGGCGCTGGCCGATATCGTCTATCGTCGCGCCAATCTGGAGCACGCCGCCGCCGAGCTGACCAACATGTTCCAGGCGGCGCTGCTGATCCTGATGCTGGCCATCCCGCTGGCCGCCTTCGTCATGCCGCCGGTGACCGTGCTGGCGGTCCACCCGGCCTCGGTCCTGCTGGTGGCGATCTTCTGCATCGGCGTAAAGGCCACGGGCGAGGTACGCCGGGCGCCGATGTGGAACCCGGTCGATACCGCTGAAACCCGCCGGGATGTGCCCGAAGACGAGGATGACGCGCGCAGGAGCGCCGGGCGCCTGCTGGCGGGGTTCTTCGCGCTGATGCTGATCCTGGGGCTTGCCGGCTGGACGATCGCGCGCGCCGCGGCGGAACTGACGGATCGTCTCGATCTCTCGCAGGCGCTGGTGGGCGCGCTGATGACCGCGGTCGTCACCTCGTTGCCGGAGCTTGTGACGACGATGGCGGCGGTGCGCCGCAACGCACTGCAGCTTGCCGTGGGCGGGATCATCGGTGGCAACACCTTCGACGTGCTCTTCCTGACCCTGTCGGATATCGGCTATCGCGAGGGCTCGATCTATCACGCGGTGGGCAAGGCCGAACTCTTCTGGCTGACCGTCGGCATGGCGATGACCGCCATCCTGCTGCTGGGCCTGATCATGCGCGAGAAGCGGGGGCCCGGCGGGATCGGCGTGGAAAGCCTGTCGATCCTGGCGATCTATTGCGGTGCCGTCATGGTGCAGGCGCTGCAAGGCTGACGCGCCTCGCGTCGCTTTCACGCGGCGTCGGGTTCCAGACATTGTTCGGGAGTTTTTTCGCCGCACGGGGAAACCGGAGCGGGGGGGCGGGCGTTTCCGGGGCATCATGCCACGGCATCGGGCCGGGCACGAAATTTAAGGAGAATGACCATGAAACGTCTTATGGCCACGACCGCCATCATCGCGATGGCCGCCATGCCGGTCTTCGCGGACAGCCACATGAGTTCCGAATCCGGGGCGCAGACCAATATGCAGGAGGGCGCCGACGCGGCGACGGACGAAGGCGCCGCCACCTCGGCCGACGCTGCCACGGAAGGCGACGCCGGCATGGACGAGGGCGCCTCCACATCAGCCGATGCAGCCACGGAAGGCGACGCCGGCATGGACGAAGGCGCAGAGGGCTCCGCGCAGTCGCAGGCCGACGCCGGTGCGTCCGGTGACGAGAGCATGTCCGTCAGCGACGTAAGCTCGCTGACCGCCGAGGAGCTTGAAGGCGTCTCGGTCTATGACTTCAATGACGAGAGAATCGGGGAAATCAACACGTTGCAGCTTAACGACGACGGCATGATCGAACAGGTGATCATCGATATCGGCGGCTTTCTGGGTCTGGGGGAGAAGCCCGTGGCCGTGCCGCTTGAGCAACTCAACATCTCCCGCGAGGAAGGCGCCGACGGCACCATGGGCCGTCTGCGCGTGACCGTGGACGCCACCGAGGAAGAGCTGAAATCGATGGAGCGCTGGGAAGGCTGACGCCGGACCGGACCCAAGCCTGCGAAGGGGCCGCTGCGGTGGCCCCTTTTTGCTGTCCGGAGGGTTGCCCGCGCTTGTTTGCCCGCGCGGGATGTGAAAGATTCGACCCAATCGAGCAGACATAAACCGGGCCAAAGCCACATGCAGGACATGCGGGAGGTTCTCGCCTCCGTTTTCGGATTCAAACGCTTCCGCCCCGGACAGGAAGAGATCGTCGAGGCGGTGATCGCGGGCCGCAACACGCTGGCGATCATGCCCACCGGCGGCGGCAAGTCGCTGTGCTACCAGTTGCCCGCGCTCTGCCGCGACGACGGCGTGACGGTCGTCATTTCGCCGCTCATCGCACTGATGCGCGACCAGGTGCGCGCCCTGCGCGAGGCCGGCGTTGTGGCCGGTGCGCTGACCTCGGGCAACACCGAGGCGGAGACCGAGGAGGTCTTCAGCGCCCTCGACGCGGGGCGGCTGAGGTTGCTCTACATGGCGCCCGAGCGGCTGGCCTCCGGCGGGACCGAGGCGCTGCTCAGGCGCATCGGCACCCGGCTCATCGCCGTGGACGAGGCCCATTGCGTCAGCCAGTGGGGCCATGATTTCCGCCCCGACTATCTGCGCATCGGCGCGCTGCGCGCCCGGCTGGGCGTGCCGCTTGCCGCTTTCACCGCCACGGCGGATGCCGAGACCCGCGAGGAGATCGTGGCGCGGCTTTTCGACGGGCAGGCGCCCGAGACCTTCCTGCGCGGCTTCGACCGGCCCAATATCCGGCTGGCCTTCGCCGCCAAGGACAGCCCCCGCAAACAGCTCCTTTCCTTTGCGGCGGCGCGCAAGGGTCAGCCCGGCATAGTCTATTGCGGGACCCGCGCGCGGACCGAGGCGCTGGCCCGCGCGCTGGCCGAGGCGGGCCACAAGACCGCCTTCTACCACGGCGGCATGGATCCCGAGGAGCGCCGCGTCGTGGAAGCGCAGTTTGCGCGCGAGGACGGGCTGATCGTGGTGGCGACGGTGGCCTTCGGCATGGGGGTGGACAAGCCCGATATCCGGTGGGTTGCGCATTCCGACCTGCCCAAGTCGATCGAGGCCTATTACCAGGAGATCGGCCGCGCCGGCCGCGACGGCGCCCCGGCCGACACGCTGACGCTCTATGGTGCCGACGACATCCGCCTGCGCCGCAGCCAGATCGACGAGGGTCTGGCCCCGCCGGAGCGCAAGGCGGCCGACCACGCGCGGCTCAACGCGCTTCTTGGCCTCGCCGAGGCGCTGAGCTGCCGCCGCCGCAAGCTGCTGGCCTATTTCGGCGAAACCGCCGAGCCCTGCGGCAATTGCGATCTCTGCGAGACGCCGGCGGATGTCTTCGACGGGACCGAGGCGGTGCGCATGGCGCTCTCGGCGATCCTGCGCACGGGCGAGTTCTTCGGGGCGGGCCACCTGACGGATGTCCTGACCGGCAACGCGACCGAGAAGGTCCGCGCGCGCGGCCATGACGGGTTGCCGACCTTCGGCGTGGGGCGGGCCTATGACCGGCGCATCTGGCAGGCGGTCTTCCGGCAGATGATGGGGCATGACCTGATCCGCCCCGATCCCGAACGCTTCGGCGCCTTCCGCATGACCGACGCCGCCCGCCCGATCCTGAAGGGCGAGGCCGCGATCGAGCTGCGCCGCGACACCATGACCCGCGGTGCCGCCCGCCCCGCCGTCAAGGCGCTGGTCTCCGAAGAAGACGCGCCGCTGCTCTCGGCGCTCAAGGCCAAGCGCCGGGCGCTGGCCGAGGAGGCCCGCGTGCCAGCCTATGTCATCTTCAACGACCGCACGCTGATCGAGATGGCCGAGCGGCGGCCGGAGACGCTCGACGCGCTGGCGGGCATCACCGGCGTGGGCGCCACGAAGCTGGAGAAATACGGCGCCGCCTTCCTTGCGGTCATCACCGGGGCGGCGGCCGAGCGGCCCCACCCGGCGCGGCGCCGGCTGGCCGGGCAGGCGGGCGGCCTGCTCTACGACCGGCTTCTGGAGGTGCAGAGCGACCTGACCCGCGGGTCGGACGGCACGGCCAAGCCGATGAGCTGTCCGGCCGGGCTGATCGCGAAGCTGGCGGAGCTGCGCCCGGCGGACATGCGGGGGCTGGAGCGCATCCTGGGCGCGCGCCGCGCCGAACGCTTCGGCCCGGCCTTCCTGGAGGTCCTGCAGGAGGCCTGAGGCGCTGGACGCCGCCTGTCGGGACGCTATGGTCCGGGCGACGCTCATGACGGGGGGAAAGGCGCATGCTGGTTGTGGTATCGCCGGCCAAGAAACTCGACTGGTCCGAGGCGCCCTATGGCGGCTCGATGACGGATCCGGTCTTCGCCGCTGAAGCCGCCGGGTTGCGGGACGTGGCCCGGAGACTGTCGCCGGCGCAGTTGCAGAAGCTGATGCGGATCAGCCCGGCCCTGGCCGCGCTCAACTTCGAGCGGTTCCGGGCGTTCTCGGCCAGTCCGGACCCTGAAAGCCTGCGCCCGGCGGTCTTCGCCTTCGCGGGCGATACCTATCAGGGGCTGGAGGCGCGCAGCCTCGACCCTGACGAGATCGCCTGTGCGCAGGTGCGGCTGCGGATCCTTTCAGGTCTCTACGGGGTGCTTCGGCCGCTCGACGCGATCCAGCCCTACCGGCTTGAGATGGGCAGCCGGCTGGGCACGAGCCGGGGCCGCACGCTCTATGACTGGTGGGGCGACCGGATCGCGGAACGGCTCAACGCGGATGCCGAAGCGGCAGGCACGGACCTGCTGGTGAATTGCGCCTCGGTCGAGTATTTCTCGGCCGTGTCGGAGGCGCTTCGGCCGCGCGTCGTCACACCGGTCTTCCTGGAGGAGCGGGACGGCAGCCGGAGCATCGTGAGCTTCCATGCCAAGCGGGCGCGCGGCGCGATGGCGCGGTTCATCCTCCAGCGCCGGATCACCGCGCCCGAGGGGCTGCACGATTTCGACGCCGGGGGCTATGCCCATGCGCCCGATCTGTCGGAGGGCGACCGGATGGTGTTCGTGCGGGCCTGGCCCGCGGCCTGAGCGGCGGCGCCCTGAAAAGAGTATTCCGCCTCCGGCGGGGATATTTGAAGCAAGAAGAAAGCGGCGGTCCGGTCAGCCGAAATCGCCCTGGCAGAACCAGCCGCCCGAGGTCAGCCGCCCGCGGGCGTGGAACAGCCACAGCCGCGCACCGTCCTCGGTTTCCACGCGCCAGTAGTCGCGCGGGCCGCTGCGCCAGTCGGGATCGTCGAGCCAC
This sequence comes from Maritimibacter sp. 55A14, assembly GCF_003122205.1. Classification (GTDB taxonomy): domain Bacteria; phylum Pseudomonadota; class Alphaproteobacteria; order Rhodobacterales; family Rhodobacteraceae; genus QEYE01. Next base: position 66,157 of record NZ_QEYE01000004.1, on the reverse strand, counting down.
CATTCCGGCGCGATGCGCTCCGGCCCGGCCGCCTGCGCGGTGCGGAACCGGCGCCGGCGCCAGCGGAAGGCGGCCGGGGGGCGGCCATCCGTCTCGACCGTGACCGGCTCGGGCCGCCAGAGCAGAAGCGGGCGCGGCGCGGGCGGCGCGGGCCAGTCCCCGGCCGGGTCCGACCAGGCGGCGGCCATGTCATGCGCGGTCTTTTCCGGGATATGACTCTCGGCCGGGTGGGCGCGGGTGATCGCGTCCAGCCCGATCCGCGCGCCGATCCGCGCTATGAGATCGGCCTCGGCGGGGGCGGCGGCGCGGGGGGTGTGGGCGGCGTCCTGGCGCGGCGCGACGGGTTCGGTCACGTAAGCCTCCAGCCGCAGCCGGTCGATGCCGAACCCGGCTTCCAGCGCGTTGGCCTTCATCGCCAGGAGCGGACGGATCTGCGCGGCCTGCCGCATCGGGCGGGCCAGGCCCAGCGTGACGCTTTGTGTCGTGCGATCGCAGCGTTCGATCTGCAGCCGCAGCGCCCGCGCCCCGCGGCCTGCGCGCTCGAGCCGCGCGCAGAGCGGCGGCAGCAGCTGGTCGATGGCGGCCAGGATGTCGTCGGTGAGCCCGATCGGCTCGGGCAGGGTCAGGCGGGTGGCGAAGCGCGGCGGCGCCGGCGCGGGGGAGAGCGGCTCGTCCAGAAGGCCCAGCGCCTGGTCCAGCCTGCGGGTGAGCGCCGGCCCGAAGCGCCGGGCGAGCGGGGCCCGCGGCGCGCCGGCCAGATCGCCCACATGCCGCAGCCCCATCCGGTTGAGCCCGGCCACGGTATCGGGATCCAGCCGCAGGGCCGCCACCGGCAGCGGCGCCAGCGCACTACGGGTCTGCCGGGGGGCGGCGATGCGGCCGGTGCCGGCGGCGGGCGCGGGCGGCGCGCCGATGCCTGTCCGGTGGTGCCGCCGCGCCGCGCGGGAGCGGGTGGCGCGGGCCTCCTGGTCGATCGCATCGCCGCTGCGCGCCGGGGCGGCGGGCTGGTCGGCGAAGCGCGCCAGCGCCCAAGCCGCGCCCTGGGTGTCGGCCAGGCCGGCGCAGAGGCTCAGCCCGTGGCGGGCGCAGCCGGCCTCGATGCGCTCCAGAAGCGCGGCCTCGCCGCCGAAGAGATGCGCGCAGCCGGTCAGGTCGAGCATCAGCCCGTCCGGCGGGGTTTCCGCCACCCAGGGAGAAAATATCCCGGCCCAGCGGCGCAGCGCGGCCAGGAACGCCTGTTCAGTGGCGGGATCGGCGGGGCGGGTGACCAGCGCGGGGCAGAGCGCCAGCGCATCGGCCAGCCGCTGCCCCGCCGCCAGGCCCGCAGCGCTGGCCGCCGCCGAGACGCTGGCCAGGTGCCGGCTGTTGGCGGCCTCGGCCACGATCGCGAGGGGGGCGGTCAGACCGGGTGCCTGCCGCAGGACGCGCTCGGCCGCGAGCCGGGGAAGCCACAGGGAAAGGAAACGTCGCCGGGACATGACGGGAAAGCTATATGTTCGCTATTTGTTCCAAATCTAGCGCGCCATATGGGCGGAGTCGAGGGGCCGGGCGGGCCGGGGTCTCTCAGCGCGGGGAGCGCTTGGCGAGGATGCGTTGCAGGGTGCGGCGGTGCATGTTGAGCCGCCGCGCGGTCTCCGACACGTTGCGGTCGCACATCTCGTAGACGCGCTGGATATGCTCCCACCGGACCCGGTCGGCGGACATCGGGTTCTCGGGCGGCGGCGGCAGTTCCTCGCCATCGGCGAGCAGCGCATTGGTGATGTCGTTGGCGTCGGCGGGCTTGGACAGGTAATCCGTGGCGCCCATCTTGACCGCCGAGACCGCCGTCGCGATGGCGCCATAGCCGGTCAGCACGATGATCCGCGCGTCGGGACGCTTGCCGCGCAGAAGTTCGACCACATCGAGGCCGTTGCCGTCCTCCAGCCGCAGATCGACCACCGCATAGGCGGGAGGACGAGCCGTCGCGATGGCCTTGCCGGCGGCGACGGAGAGCGCCTGTTCGGGCGCAAAGCCGCGCTTTTCCATCGCGCGGGCGAGCCGGCGCAGGAAGGCTTCGTCATCGTCGACGATCAGCAGGGAATTGTCGTCACCGATCTCGCGCAGCTTGCGTTCCGCCATCCATCCGTCCCTTGAAAAACTTTCGTTCCCAAACTTCTAGAACGCGGCTGGCCTGCGGTCAAATGTCACGTTTGGGCGTCGATGTAACACGCGACGGTATCGGCGATCTGTTCCGGCGTCGCCTCGCGGCGGAAGAACTCCACGAAGCCGTGGCCCGGCAGGACGAGATAGGTATAGGTTGTGTGATCGACCAGGTAGAACTCGTCATCCTCCTGATCGTTCAGCTTGAAGTAGACGCGGTAGGCCAGCGCGGCGGCGCGGGTCTGGTCCGGCGTGCCGGTCAGACCGACCATCTTCGGGTGCAGATAGCCGGTGAAATCCTTCATCACCTCGGGTGTGTCGCGTTTCGGATCGACGGTGATGAAAACCGGCTGCACGTCGTAGCCGCGTCCCGTCAGCGCATCGACGGCCCCGGCATTGCGGGCATTGTCCAGCGGGCAGACATCGGGGCAATAGGTGTAACCGAAATAGACCAGCGACGGCTTGGTGAAGACGTCCTTTTCGGTCACCGTCTCACCCTCGGTATTCACCAGCTCGAACGGTCCGCCGATCTGGTCGGAACCCGCGACGGTCGCCGAACTGCAGGAGGCGAATTCGCTCTCCTCCTCCCGGCCAAGGAAGGACATCGCCGCGATGGCACCCAGGAAGGCGGCGGCGAGTACGGCGGCGGTTATGGCGTAAATCCGGGTCATGGAAAATCCTGTCGGCTCGTTCAGCTTCGTTGATCTGCGAAGATAGGCTCTCTATCAAGTCGGGACAGGGCTTGTGTGACAAAGAACCCCAGAAAAGATCATGGCCGACCCGAGCGCGTTTCTCCTCCAGACCGGCACCCGCCGCAAATGGGTGCGGCTGCGCACGCTCATCATGCTGCGCTGGCTGGCGATCGCCGGGCAGATGTCGGCCATCGTCTTCGCCAGTTTCTACCTGGGGATGCGCATCAATCTGGGCCTGTGCCTGCTGGCGATCGGCGCGTCGGTCATCTCCAACCTGATCGCGGTCTTCGTCTATCCCGAGAACAAGCGCCTGGGCGAGCGCGACGTGTTGCTGACGCTGCTTTTCGACCTGTGCCAGCTTGCCTTCCTGCTCTACCTCACGGGCGGTCTGAACAATCCTTTCGCGCTGCTGATCCTGGCGCCGGTGACCATCGCGGCGACGGCGCTGCGGCTGCGCGACACGGTCTTCCTGGGGGCGATGGCGATCGTGCTGATCTCGATTGTCGCTCTCTGGAACGAACCGCTCAGGGACGCGCAGGGCTACATCCTGCTGATGCCGCGGATATTCCTCTACGGCTTCTGGATCGCGCTGGTGATCGGCGTGGTGTTCCTGGCCGCCTATGCGCGGCGCGTGACGATGGAGATGCATTCCATGTCGCAGGCGTTGCTGGCCACGCAGATGGCACTCTCGCGGGAGCAGAACCTGACCAATCTGGGCGGCGTCGTCGCGGCGGCGGCGCATGAGCTGGGCACGCCGCTGGCCACGATCAAGCTGACCAGCGCGGAACTGGCCGAGGAACTGGCCGACCGGCCCGACCTGCGCGAGGATGTCGAGTTGATCCGCGATCAGGCCGATCGCTGCCGCGACATCATGCGCTCGATGGGGCGGGCCGGGAAGGACGACCTGCACACCCGCCACGCCCCGCTGGAAGAGGTGATCCGCGAGGCTGCCGAGCCGCATTCGGGGCGCGGCGTCGAGCTGATCTTTCAGATTGGGCCGGATCGTGGCGGCGATTCCGAGCAGCCCGAGATCTGGCGCCGGCCCGAAATCATCCACGGGCTGCGGAACCTGGTGCAGAACGCCGTGGATTTCGCCCACGCCCGCGTCTGGGTGGATGCGCAATGGAGCGACGAGAAGATATCCATCCGAGTCGCAGATGACGGACGGGGCTACCCGCCGGACATGCTGGGCCGGATCGGGGACCCGTTCCTGCGCCGCCGCAAGCATGGCAGTGCGCGGGCCGAGGAACGGCCCGGCTACGAGGGGATGGGACTGGGCCTCTTCATCGCCAAGACGCTCCTGGAACGCTCCGGCGCGGAGGTGAGCTTTGCCAACGGCTCGGACCCGTTCCTGGCGCCGACCGAGCGGCCGGAACGCTCGGGCGCCATCGTCGAGGTGGTCTGGCCGCGCGCCGGCATCGCGCTTGCGCCGGGCGACGGGCGCGCGGCGCTGGGTGAGAACCAGCCGATTCGCGTCTGACGCCTGTCGCGGCCCCTGACGTTTACCTTTCGTTAACCCTGGGCCGGCTAGGCTCGGCGCCAAGGGTGCGGGAACAGCAGGGGCGATGGGGACGCGATGTTGGAAATCGGCATTCTGACCTTCTGGCAAGTGTCCGGGGTCGTCGCCGCCGCCAGCCTGGGGACCGCGGTCGCGGTGCTGCTGCTTCTGTCGCGCAGCCTGCCGCGCCCACCCGACTTCGACGCCCCCGGACCGGTGACGGATACGATCACGCTGCCCGCGCGGGATTTCGGCGAGATGCAGCGCCAACTCGACGGGTTGCGCCGCGCCACCGAAGGCGCGCCGGTGCTGATCTGGTGCCAGCGCAAGGACGGCACCATTCACTGGGCCAACTCCGCCTATCGCGACATGCTCGCCACCGCAGGGCTGACCCGGCCCGCACCCGATGGCGGGCTTCCGTCGCTTTTCGGGCCGCTCGCGCCGGGGCAGGCGCCCGCCGAGGGCACGTCCCGGCGGATGTCGGTCGATCAGCACGGCGATCCGCGGAAATGGTGGTTCGACTGGCAGGTGCAGCAGCTCGACGGCGGCGAGGTGCTGAATTACGCCGCCCATGCCAATCCGGTGGTCCGCGCGGAGGAGGCGTTCCGCAATTTCGTCCAGACCCTGACCCTGACCTTCGCGCATCTGCCCACCGGGCTGGCGGTGTTCGACCGCAAGCGTCAATTGGGCCTGTTCAATCCCGCGCTGAGCGACCTGACCCGGATCGAGCCCGAATGGCTCAGCGCGCGGCCGACGCTCTATGCCTTTCTCGACCGGCTGCGGGACAAGCGGATGATGCCCGAGCCCAAGGACTACAAGAACTGGCGCCAGCGCATGAGCGAGCTGGAACAGGCCGCGGCCGACGGCACCTACGAGGAAACCTGGCCGCTGCCCGGCGGCCAGACCGTCGGCCTCATCCCGAAGGCGCGCTGGCCTTCCTGATCGAGGACATCACCGCGGAGGTGTCGCTCAAGCGCAGCTTCCGCGCCGAACTGGAGCTCAGCCAGTCGGTGATCGACAGCCTGCCCGAAGCGGTGGCGGTCTTCTCGCCCGCGGGGCGGCTGGTGGTGTCCAACAATGCCTATGCCGCGCTCTGGGGCAGCGATCCATCGACCATGCTGGGCGAGATGTTCCTGTCGGAGGCCAGCCGGGACTGGCAGGATCAGTGCACACCCAGCCCGGTCTGGGACGATCTGCGCGATTTTGCCACTCGCCGCCACGACCGGGCGGAATGGACCGTCGACCTGACGCTGCTCGACGGGCGCGGCCTGCGTTGCCGCGTCACGCCGCTGGCGGGGGGCGCGACGCTCTGCGCCTTTTCGGTGCAGGGGGCGGCGCTGCCTGCGGATGACGCCGCGCAGGCCGTACGCGCCCACTGACCCCTTGCAGGCGGGGTCGTGGCGGTTAAAGTCGCGGCCATGCCCGAGCCCGACGCCACCGCCTTCAGCGCCGATGCGATCCTGCCCTCGCCAGCGGCCACCGCCCGGCTGGCCGAGCGGATGGCGACGCGGCTGGCGCCAGGCGACACGCTTCTCCTTGACGGGCCGATCGGGGCGGGCAAGACGCATTTCGCCCGCGCCCTGATCCAGCATCTCCAGTCCCGCCACGGCCGGGCCGAGGACGTGCCTTCGCCGACCTACACGCTGGTGCAGATCTACGAGGCCGGCGCGCTGGAGATCTGGCATTGCGACCTCTACCGCCTGGGTCATCCCGACGAGCTGGCCGAACTGGGGCTGGAGGAGGCCTATGAGCGCGCGCTCTGCCTGATCGAATGGCCCGACCGGCTTGGCGCGGCCGTGCCACCCGATGCACTGCGCCTGACCTTCGCGCCGGTGGCGGATCGCCCCGAGGCGCGCCGCATCGCCGTTTCCAGCCCGGTGTGCTGGGCTTGGGTGGAGACGCTGTTGCATGACTGACCGCGCGGCGCAGAAATCCGCGTTCCTGCGGGCGGCGGGCTGGGACACGGCGGTGCGCTCGGCGCTGGCGGGCGATGCCTCCGCCCGCGGCTACGACCGGCTCTCCCGCGCCGACGGGCAACGCGCGGTCCTGATGGACGCGCCGCCGGAGCGGGGCGAGGATGTCCGCCCCTTCACGCGGATCGCGCGGCACTTGCGGGACTGCGGCCTCAGCGCGCCCGCGATCATGGCCGAGGATACTGAAGCGGGCTTCCTGCTGCTGGAAGATCTGGGCGATGCGGTCTTTGCGCGGGTCGCCGTGGCGGAACCCGCGCGGGAGGCCGCGCTCTACGCCGCCGCGGCCGATGCGCTGGCCGTGCTGCAGGCGCATGCCCCGCCCGGCGGCCTGCCGCATCTTGACGCCGCGACGCTGGGGCGGATGACCGCGCCGGTCTTCGAGTGGTACGCCCCGGACGCGGCGCACGGCGCCACTGACGCGCTCGCTGGCGCGGTGGCCGAGGTCGCGGGCTGGCTGGACGCCGCCGCCCCGGTGCTGGTTCTGCGCGATTTCCACGCCGAGAACCTGATCTGGCTGCCGGACCGCGCCGGACCCGCGCGGGTCGGGCTGCTGGATTTCCAGGACGCGGTCACGGGCCATCCGGCCTATGATCTGGTGTCACTGCTGGAGGATGCGCGCCGCGATCTGGGCGCCGGTATCCGCGCTGCCACGCTGGCGCGCTTCGCGGCCGCGACGGGTGCGGACCCGAGGGCGTTGGAACACGCCTGCGCGGTGTTGGGCGCACAGCGCAACCTGCGCATCCTGGGCATCTTCGCGCGGCTCGCGCTGCGCGACGGCAAGCCCGAATATCTCGACCTGTTGCCGCGCGTCTGGCAGCATCTGCGCCACGATCTCGCGCATCCCGCGCTGGCCGGTCTGCGCGCGCTGACCGACCGCCACATCCCCGAACCCGACGCCGCGCGCCGCGCGGAACTGAGAGAGCGATGCAACCCGACAGCCTGATGATCTTCGCCGCCGGGTTCGGCACCCGCATGGGCGCGCTGACAAGCGACCGGCCAAAGCCGCTGATCGAGGTCGCGGGCCGCCTGCTGATTGACCACGCGCTGGCCTTGGCGGGGGACATGCGCCGCGTCGTCGTCAACACCCATTACCATGCCGATCAGATCGCCGCGCATCTGGCCGGGCGCGGCGTGACCCTATCGCATGAGGCGCCGCGGCTTCTGGACACGGGCGGCGGGCTGCGGCAGGCGCTTCCCGATCTGGGGCCCGGTCCCGTCTTCACGCTCAACTCCGACGCGGTCTGGACCGGACCGAACCCGCTGACGCGGCTGGGCCACGCCTGGGACGCGGCGCGGATGGACGCGCTTCTGATGCTGGTGCCGGGGGCGGCGGCGCGGGGCCATTCCGGCAGCGGCGATTTCCTGATGGACGGCACCGGGCGGCTGATCCGCAAGGGCGGCAGAGACGGCCCGGTACTGGTCTATTCCGGTGCGCAGATCATCGCCACCGGCGCGCTGAAGGAGATGCCCGACGGGCCCTTCTCGCTCAACCTCCTGTGGGACCGGATGCTGGCGGAGGGGCGGGTGCATGGGCTGCTCCACACCGGCGGCTGGGCCGATGTCGGTACACCGGAGGGCATCCGCGCGGCCGAGGCGATGCTGGCGGAGGCGGGCGATGTTTGAGCCGCAGGACACGCCCCGCGTCTTCGCCCTGCCGCCGGGCTGCGACTATTCCGCCGCGCTGGTCGCCGGGCTGCGGGCACGGCTCGCCGGCCAACCGCCCGAGGCGATGGCGCGGGTCACGCTCTACGTCAACACAAGGCGGATGCAGCGTCGGCTCAAAACGCTCTTCGCCGCCGGGCCGGCCGGGTTCCTGCCGCGCATCCGGCTCATCACCGATCTGGCGCAGGATCCGGCGCTGCCCGGTCCCTCGCCGGTCTCGACCCTGCGGCGCAGGCTCGACCTGGCGCAGGCGGTCGCGCAGCTTGTCGAACGGCAGCCCGATCTGGCACCGCGCAGCGCGGTCTTTGACCTCGCCGACAGCCTGGCTGCACTGATGGACGAGATGGCGGGCGAAGGCGTGGAGCCCGAGGCATTGCAAAGCCTCGATGTCTCGCGCCATTCGGCGCATTGGGCGCGCAGCCTGCACTTCGTCGACGTGATCGCGCGGCACTGGGCGCCGGACCAGCCCCCCGGCCTGGAAGAACGACAGCGCCGGGCGATCGAGGCGCTGGCCGACCGTTGGGCGGTGGACCCGCCGCAGGCCCCGGTGATCCTGGCGGGGTCCACCGGCTCGCGCGGGGCGACGGCGCTCTTCATGCAGGCGGTGGCGCGGTTGCCGCAGGGCGCGGTCGTGCTGCCGGGTTTCGATTTCGACATGCCGGGAGCGGTCTGGGAGGCGCTCGACACGGCGCGCGGCGGCGAGGACCACCCGCAATTCCGGTTCCACCGGGTGATGCGGGCGCTAGGGCTGACGCCCGGCGATATTGCGCCGTGGTCCGATGCCGCCCCCGCCGCTCCGGCGCGCAACCGGCTTCTGTCGCTGGCGCTGCGGCCTGCGCCGGTGACCGATCAGTGGCGCGCGGAGGGACCGGCGCTCGCGGATATCGGGGCGGCGGCGGAGGGCATGACGCTGGTCGAGGCGCCCTCGCCACGGGCCGAGGCGCTGGCCATCGCACTGCGCCTGCGGCAGGCGGCGGAGACCGGTGGAACCGCGGCGCTGATCACCCCCGACCGGGTGCTGACCCGGCGCGTGTCGGCGGCGCTCGACCGCTGGGGGATCCTGCCCGATGACAGCGCGGGACTGCCACTGGCGCTGTCGCCACCGGGGCGGCTCCTGCGGATGCTGGCCGAGGCGTTCGGCACCCGGCTGACGGGCGAGGCGCTGCTGGCGCTGCTGGCGCATCCGCTGAGCCATAGTGGCGCGGGTCGCGGCGCGCATCTCAAGTTCTCCCGCGATCTGGAGCTGGAGCACCTGCGCGGTGGCCCGCCCTTCGCCGATTTTGCCGCCCTCCGCGCCTGGGCTGCGAAAAGGGGCGCGGATTGCGCCGCCTGGGCGGACTGGATCGGCGGACGGCTGGAAGGGCTGGACGAGATCGGGCCGCGCCCGCTGGCGGCGCATCTGGCCGATCTGCTGGCACTGGCCGAGGGGCTCTGCGCAGGGCCACGCGCCGATGGCAGCGGCGCGCTGTGGGAGAAGGAGGCGGGCGAGGACGCGCGTTCTGCCATGCGCGAGCTGGAGGCCGAGGCGGAGGCGGGCGGTACGCTCCGCCCCGCTGAATTCGCCGCGCTGATCCGCACGGTTCTCGATGGCGGCGGCGAGGTGCGCAGTCCGGTCGAGTCGCATCCGCATATCATGATCTGGGGCACGCTGGAGGCCCGTGTGCAGGGCGCCGACCTGGTGATCCTGGGCGGGCTCAACGAAGGCGTGTGGCCGCAGCTTCCGCCCCCCGATGCCTGGCTCAACCGCGACCTGCGTGTGCAGGCGGGGCTGCTTCTTCCCGAACGCCGGATCGGACTCTCGGCACATGATTTCCAGCAGGCCGTGGCCGCGCCGGAGGTGATGCTGACCCGCGCCATCCGCGACGGCGAGGCGCCGACGGTTCCGGCGCGCTGGCTGAACCGGCTGACCAACCTGATGGGCGGGATCGGCCCCGAGGCGCGTGCGGCACTCGACGCGATGACCGCGCGCGGGCGCGGCTGGCTCGACATGGCCGCGGTGCTGGAGACGCCTGCGGTGCGTGCGCCGGCTGCCCGTCGCCCGTCGCCGCGCCCGCCGGTGGCGGCGCGCCCGCGCCGGCTGTCGGTCACGCGCATCAAGACGCTCATCCGCGATCCCTATGCGATCTACGCCCAATACGTGCTGGGTCTGCGGCCGCTCGACCCGTTGCGACCCGAGCCCGACCCGCCGCTGCGCGGGCAGATCGTGCATGACATCCTGCACCGTTTCGTGGACGAGACCCGCGACGGGCTGCCGGAGGACGCGCGCGCACATCTCATGCGTATCGCGCAAGCTGAATTCGCGGCCAAGGCGCCCTGGCCCGCCGCCCGGCGCATCTGGCTGGCCCGGCTCGCCCGAGTGGCGGACGGGTTCCTGGCCGACGAGGCGCGGCGCCGGGCCGAGGCGCAACCCGCGCAGTTCGAGATCCCCGGACGGCTGGCGCTCGACGGGCGCGACTTCACGCTCACCGGCACAGCCGACCGGGTGGACATCACGCCCGAGGGCCGGCTGGTGATCTATGACTACAAGACCGGCAAGCCGCCGACCGATAAGGAGGTTCGGCACTTCGACAGGCAGTTGCCGCTGGAAGGCGCGATGGCCGAGCGCGGCGCCTTCGACGGGCTGGCGCCCGCGCCCGTGGCGGGCCTGCGCTATGTCGGGCTGGGCACCTCGGCGGGCGAGGCCGAACGGCTGGAAGATGGGCTGATCGCCGAAACCTGGCAGAACCTTCAGGCCCTCATCGCCGCCTATGACGACCCCGCGCAGGGTTACACCGCGCGCACCCGGATGCAGCGCCGCAAGGACGCGGGGGATTACGACCACCTCTCGCGGCTGGGCGAGTGGGACGAGGGCGATGCGCCCGCGCCGGAGGACATGGCATGACGCGGCCCGATGACGCCACCGCCGAACAGGCCCGCGCCGCCGCCCCCGACCGATCGGTCTGGGTGTCGGCCAATGCGGGATCGGGGAAGACCAAGGTGCTGACCGACCGCGTGGCGCGGCTGCTGCTGGCGGGCACGCAGCCCGAGCATATCCTCTGCCTGACCTACACCAAGGCCGCCGCGGCCGAGATGCAGAACCGGCTCTTCGAGCGGCTGGGCGGCTGGGCGATGTTGGAGGATGCGAAGCTGACCGAGCGGCTGTGCGAACTGGGCGAGCCGCCGGGCAGCCTCGACAGCGACCGGCTGCGGGCGGCGCGCACGCTCTTTGCCCGCGCGCTGGAGACGCCGGGCGGGCTGAAGATCCAGACCATCCATTCCTTCTGCGCCGCGCTCTTGCGCCGGTTCCCGCTGGAGGCCGGCGTGTCGCCCGGCTTCACCGAGATCGAGGAACGCGCCGGCCGGCGGCTGCGCGCCGAGATCGTGGAGCAACTCGCGGAGTCGCAGGAGGAGGTTTTCGACGGGCTGGCCGCGCATCTTTCGGGCGGCGAGTTCGACAAGTTCCTGGGCGAGATTGCCCGCCATGCCGACCGATTCCGCACCGAGCCTGACGCGGCGGCGATCTGGCGCGCCTTCGGGCTGGAGCCGGATTTCGACGCCGGTGCGTTGCTTTCCGGCGTGTTCCTGGGCGGGGAGGCGGCGCTGATCGCACGGGCGGTGCCGGTGCTGATCGCGGGCGGCGGCAATGACGAGAAGGCGGCCCGCAAGTTGCAGGGGATCGACCTGGCCGCGCCCACGCCGCAGACCGTCGCCGAACTGGAGAATGTCTTCCTCCACGGTAGCGATACCAAGACCGCGCCGGATGCCGCCCGGATCGGCGCGCTGCCGAAGAAGGCCACACAGCCCGCATTCGCCCATCTGCAACCGGCATTCGACGAATTCATGTCCCGCGTGGAGTGGGCGCGGCCCCTGCGCCGGGCGCTGGAAGCCGCCGAACGCGCGCTGGCGCTCCACCGTTTCGCGGGGCTCTTCGTGGTGGAGTACGAGGCCCGAAAGCAGGCACATGGCTGGCTCGATTTCGACGATCTGATCGGCCGGGCGCGGGCGCTCCTGTCCACCTCGGACGTGGCGCAGTGGGTGCTCTTCCGGCTCGATGGCGGGCTGGACCATATCCTCGTGGACGAGGCGCAGGACACCAGCCCCGAACAATGGGAGGTGATCTGGAAACTGGCCGAGGAATTCACCGCCGGCACGGGCGCGCGGCCGGAGGTGGAGCGCACGATCTTCGTCGTCGGCGACGAGAAACAGTCGATCTATTCCTTTCAGGGCGCAGACCCGGCCGCCTTCGCGCGCATGAAAGAGCATTTCGCGGCGCATCTGGACGGAATCGGCAAGGCGCTGGAGACCAGCGATCTGCATTTCTCGTTCCGGTCCGCCGAGGCGGTTCTGCGCGCGGTGGACTGCACCTTCAGCGGCGAGGCGGCGCAGGGTGTCGCCCGGCAGGTCACGCACCGGGCCTTCAAGACCGACCTGCCGGGGCGTGTGGATGTCTGGCCTTTCGTCCCGAAATCCGACAGCGCGGAACCACCGGCCTGGTATCAGCCGGTGGACATGCCCGCCCAAGATGACCCGGCGATCACACTGGCGGGCCGGATCGCGGATGAGATCCGCGACATGCTCGACCGGGGCGAACGCATCACCCGGCAGGATCGCGAGGGCATCCATACCCGGCCGGTTACGCCGGGCGACATTCTGATCCTCGTGCAGCGCCGGTCGGAGCTGTTTCACGAGATCATTCGCGGGCTGAAGGCCGCGGGGCTCCCGGTCGCGGGGGCCGACCGGCTGCGGATCGGCGGCGAACTGGCGGTCAAGGATCTCACGGCGCTCCTGAATTTCCTGGCCACGCCGGAGGATGACCTGTCACTGGCCGCCGCCCTGCGATCGCCGCTTCTGGGGTTCTCGGAACGCGAGCTTTTCAGCCTTGCCCACGAGCGGCCGGGTTATCTCTGGCGTGCCCTGCAGGATCGCGGGGCGGCGTTTCCCGAAACGCTCGACATGCTGACCGACCTGCGCGACGCGGCGGATTTCCTGCGCCCCTTTGAGCTTCTGGAACGCATCCTGACGCGGCATGGCGGGCGCGCCCGGCTGCTGGCGCGGCTGGGGATGGAGGCTGAAGACGGCATCGACGCGCTTCTGGCACAGGCGTTGGGCTACGAGCGGGCCGAGGTGCCTTCGCTCATCGGGTTCCTGGGCTGGCTGGCCTCCGACGAGGTGGAGATCAAGCGCCAGATGGACAGCGCGGGCGATCAGGTGCGGGTGATGACCGTGCATGGCGCCAAGGGGTTGGAGGCCCCCGTGGTGATCCTGCCCGACACGGCCAAGCGGCCCTTCAGAATCAGCCAGCAGCTCTACCCGCTGGGTGATGGCGTGGCGCCGGGCTGGCTGCAATCGGTGGGCGACGCGCCGCCGATCCTGACGGAGGCGCGCGAGGCGCTGAAGGACCGCCAGATGGACGAGCGGATGCGGCTCCTCTACGTCGCGATGACGCGGGCGGAAAGCTGGCTGATCCTCTGCGGTGCCGGCGATCCGGGCAAGGAGGGCGAGAGCTGGTACTCGATCGCGCGCCGCGGCATACGAACCGCCGGCGCGGTAGAGGCCGAGATGCCCGGCGGCACCGGACTGCGGCTCGCGGCGGGCGACTGGCCCGAACCGGGGCAGGCGACGGGCGCGGCCAGGCCCGCGCAGACGGCGCTGCCGGATTGGGCCGGGCGGCGCGCGCCGGTGCCGCCGCGCCCGGCGGAGCCGCTCTCGCCCTCCGACCTGGGCGGCGCGAAGGCCCTGCCGGGGGAGACCGAGGGGCTGGATGAGGACGCCGCCAAGCGGCGCGGGCGGCAGATCCACCTGCTGCTGGAGATGCTGCCGGATCGCCCGCGCGCCGACTGGCCCGCGGTGGCCGAGGCCTGTCTCGCGCATGGACCCGATGCCGCCGCGCCCGAAACCCGTGCCGCGCTTCTGGCCGAGGTGACGGCGCTGCTCGACGCGCCCGCGCTGGCCCCGATCTTCAGGCCCGGCAGCCTGGCCGAGGTGGGCATCGCCGCACCGGATGCCGCGCCCGGCGGGGCGCCGATGCTGGGCTATATCGACCGGCTGATCGTCGAGCCCGGCCGGGTTCTGGCCGTGGATTTCAAGACCAATGCGGTTGTCCCCAACCGGCCCGAGGACACGCCCGAGGGTATTCTTCGGCAGATGGCGGCCTATCGCGCGGCGCTGGTGCGGATTTATCCCGGCCGCGAGGTGGAGGTGGCGATTCTCTGGACGGCCGCGGCCAGCCTCATGCACCTGCCGCACGACATTGTGAGAGTTCCGCCCATCGCGCCCCCCGCGTCTTGACCATTCCGGGGGGCGTCCATAGGTTCACGCTCAACTGACAGACAGACCCGATGCCCTCAAGGAGGCCCCAATGGCAACCGTTGCAGTAACCGACGACACTTTCGACGCCGAAGTCACCCAGTCCGACATCCCCGTGATCGTGGATTTCTGGGCGGAATGGTGCGGTCCGTGCAAGCAGATCGGCCCCGCGCTGGAAGAGCTTGCGGCGGAATATGACGGCAAGATCAAGATCGCCAAGGTGAATGTGGACGAGAACCCGAATTCGCCCGCGCAGCTTGGCGTGCGCGGTATTCCGGCGCTTTTCATGTTCAAGGGCGGTCAGGTTGTGTCCAACAAGGTCGGCGCGGCGCCCAAGGCGGCCCTGCAAAGCTGGATCGACGAGACGATCTGAGCCCCCGGCCCGGCCGGACGGATTGACGGGGCGCCCGCCGGGGCGCCCCGATTTCGTTTCCGGCCTTGGTTGCTGCGAGCGGCCCGCCCGCTCAGCCGTTCTCCCGCAGCACCCGCCCCGCGAGATAGAGCGAGCCGCAAATCAGGATGCGGGCCTCAGGCGCCTCCGCGGCGATCGCGGCCACCGCGTCGTGCAGCGATCCGGCCTCGGCCGCGTCGTGCCCCGCGGCGCGGGCGGCGGCGGCGGTCTGCGCAGCGCTCAGCGTGGCAGCCTCGCCGGGGATCTCCACCGCGTAGAGCCGCGCGGCGCGCCCCGCGAGCGGGCGCATGTAGCCGCCGACATCCTTTGTGTTGAGCATTCCGCAGATCATGTAAGTGGGGCGCGCGGGCAGGCGGCCCAGCGCCTCTGCCAGCGCGGCCCCGGCGGCCGGGTTGTGCCCGCCGTCGAGCCAGAATTCCGCCCGCGGTGCGGCGTCTGGCAGCGGGCCGCGTGTCAGGCGCTGCATCCGCGCGGGCCAGTCCGCGCGGACCAGCGCCGCCTCGCAGGCCGCGTCGTCCATGCCCAGCATACGCAGCGTGGCCAGCGCCACGCCGGCATTGATCACCTGATGCGCCCCGATGAGCCGTGGCAGCGGAAGGTCGAGCAGCCCGCGCTCGTCCTGATACACCAGCCGGCCGCGTTCCTCGGCGACGTGCCAGTGCTGGCCGTGGACCATCAGCGGCGCGCCCAGCGCCGCCGCGCGCGCCTCGATTGCGGCCAGACCGGCCTCCTCCTGCGGGCCGACGACGCAGGGCACGCCACGCTTGATAATCCCGGCCTTCTCGCCTGCGATCTCGGCCAGTGTCTCGCCCAGATATTGCTGGTGATCGACCGAGACCGGCGTGATCGCCGTGGCGGCGGGCCGGTCCACCACGTTGGTCGCGTCGAGCCGCCCGCCAAGCCCCACTTCCAGCAGGCACCACTCGGCCGGAGCGCGGCTGAAGGCCAGCAGGGCGGCGGCGGTCGTGATCTCGAAATAGGTGATCGGCGTGCCGCCATTGGCGGCCTCGCATTCCTCCAGCACCGCCGCCAGGTCGGGTTCGGAAATCAGCGCGCCGGCCAGGCGGATGCGCTCGTGAAACCGCGCCAGATGCGGCGAGGTATAGGCGTGGACGCGCCCGCCCGCGGCTTCCAGCCCGGCGCGGATCATCGCCAGCGCCGAGCCCTTGCCATTGGTGCCCGCGACATGGATCACCCGCGGCAGGCGACGCTCCGGATGATCCAGCGCCGCCAGCAGGCGCCAGACCCGGTCCAGCGTCAGGTCGATGATCTTGGGGTGCAGAGACATCATCCGTTCCAGGATGACGTCGCTATGTCCGGCGCTCACGGTTCGGCGCTCTTGTCCGGTTGGGGCTTCGGCTTCCGCTCCTTGGCATCCGCTTTGGGCGCCTCGGCCGCGGGCGCCTCGGGCTTGGGCAGATCGCCCGACACCGCGGGCGGCTCACCCAGCAGCATGCGGGTGATCGAGATAAGCTCGTCCCGCAGCGCGCGCCGGTCGGTGACCCGGTCGAGCATTCCGTGGTCGAGCAGGTACTCGGCGCGCTGGAAGCCTTCGGGCAGTTTCTCGCGGATCGTCTGTTCGATCACGCGCGGCCCGGCGAAGCATATGAGCGCGCCGGGCTCGGCAATATGCACGTCGCCCAGCATCGCGTAGCTCGCCGTGACGCCGCCGGTCGTGGGATGGGTCAGCACCACGATATAGGGCAGGTCGGCTTCACGCAGCATCTCCACCGCGACGGTTGTGCGCGGCATCTGCATCAGGCTGAGGATGCCTTCCTGCATCCGCGCGCCGCCGGCGGCGGAAAACAGGATCAGCGGCCGCTTGAGCTTCACCGCGCGCTGCGCGGCGGCGATGATCGCGTTGCCCACATACATGCCCATCGAGCCGCCCATGAAGCTGAAATCCTGAGCCGCCGCGACGATGGGCGTGCGCCCGATTTCGCCCTCGGCGACCAGCATCGCCTCCTTCTCGCCCGTGGCCTTCTGGGCCGCGCGCATCCGGTCGGGATATTTCTTCTGATCGCGGAAATGCAGCGGATCGGCGTTCGGCGCGGGGACCGGCACTTCGGCGAAGACGCCGCCGTCGAAGAGCGCATGGAACCGCTTGCGCGGAGAAATCGGCATGTGATGACTGCAATTGGAGCAGACATGCAGGTTGTCGGTCAGTTCGCGGTGGAACAGCATGGTCCCGCAGCCCTCGCATTTGGACCACAGGTTCTCCGGCATCTCGCGGCGCGAGAAGAGCGAGTTGATCCGGGGCCGGACATAGTTCGAAATCCAGTTCATGCGGGGCCTTTCACGACAGGAACGCCCGACAAATAAGCGGCGTGCGGGCGAAATGCAATCAGCGACGGATCGCCAGACGGCAGAGCGCCCAGGCCAGGATCATCATCAGGCCGTCCTGGATCAGCATCGGCCGCGTGACCATTACCTCGTCGGCGGAAAAGGGCGTCAGGTAGAGGCTGAGCCCGGTGATCGTGCCGTCCACCGCGACGATCAGCACCGCAAAGACGTTGTTGGCCAGGTGGAACCCGATCGCCGCGCCCAGATTGCCCGATTGCGCCGTCAGATCGGCGGCGATCAGGCCAAAGAGCGCCGCCGCGCCGACGATGACCCAGGCATTTGCACCGGCGTCCATCGGGTTGAAATGCGCCAATCCGAAGACCGCTGCGGGCAGCACCATCCAGACAAGGGGCGAACGGAAGCGCGCCGCAAGTTGGGTCTGGACGTACCCTCGGAAGATCATCTCCTCGGCGCTGACCTGAAGGATAAGCAGCGCGAAGGCTGGTGCCAGCCAGAGGAGCCAGGCCGAAAGCGGCAGGTTGGGTTTGAAGTCCATGCTTGCCGCCGCGATCACAACCGAGACCGTGAGCACAGCGAAGACCACCGCGAAGCACCGCAGCGCGTCGCGGCGCGTGCGCGCGGGATCTGGGCCGAAAAGCGTCGCCGCCCGGCGCTTGTGCAGCAGCCGCGCCGCCGCCGCCGTGCCCAGTGCGAGCCCCGCGAAGGTGATCAGCAGCACCAGCGTCTGCGGCGCCGATCCCTTGCCGGTGGCGCCTTCGAAGAACCAGCGCAGCGCGTCGGTGCCGCCGAAGACCCAGCCGCTGCCCGCGGCCAGCGCGATTACCGCCGCATAGATGGCCGCGGCCAGGATCAGCCCCACGATCAGGCGCCAGATTTGCGGGCGCAGGCGGGCCGGCGCGACCATCGCGTCGAAACGGGGCGGCAGGGGTCTTGTCATCGCGTTCTCCTCGGTCGCCAGGGACGCTACCCCGCCTGCGGGAGGCCTGCAATCGCGCTTGTGCCGCGCCGCCTGCTCGCCTATTCCCTGTGGGGTATTCTCGACTACGGAGGCCCCGATGAGCCAGAGCCGCTTCGACAAGTCCCGCCTTCCCTCCCGCCATGTGACCGAAGGCCCGCAGCGCGCCCCGCACCGGTCCTACTATTACGCGATGGGCATGACCGAGGAGGAGATCCACCAGCCGCTCGTGGGGGTCGCCACCTGCTGGAACGAGGCCGCGCCCTGCAACATCGCGCTGAGCCGTCAGGCGCAGGCCGTGAAGGGCGGTGTGAAGGAATCCCACGGCACCCCGCGCGAATTCACCACCATTACCGTGACGGACGGGATTGCGATGGGGCATGAGGGGATGCGCTCGTCTCTGGCCAGCCGTGACGCGATTGCCGACACGGTGGAGCTGACCATGCGCGGCCATTGCTACGACGCGCTCGTGGGGCTTGCGGGTTGCGACAAGTCGCTGCCGGGCATGATGATGGCCATGGTTCGGCTCAACGTGCCCTCGGTCTTCATCTACGGCGGCTCGATCCTGCCGGGCAAGGCGCCGCAGCTCGACGAGATACCGGAGGATTTCCGCACCCGTGACCTGACCGTGCAGGACATGTTCGAGGCCGTGGGCCGGCACCAGAACGGCACCATGTCCGACAAGGCGCTGGAGATGCTGGAGCGCGTGGCCTGCCCCTCAGCGGGCGCCTGCGGCGGGCAGTTCACCGCCAACACCATGGCTTGTGTGTCTGAGGCGATCGGCCTCGCGCTGATGAATTCGTCGGGCATGCCCGCCCCCTATGAGAGCCGCGACCAATATGCCGAAGCCTCGGGCCACGCGGTGATGCAGCTTCTGGAAAAGAACATCCGCGCCCGCGACGTGGTCACGTTGAAATCCTTGCAGAATGCGGCGCGGGTCGTGGCCTGCACCGGGGGCAGCACCAATGCCGGGCTGCACCTTCCGGCGATTGCTCATGAGGCGGGGATCGACTTTTTCCTCGAAGATGTCTGCGACATTTTCCGCGACACGCCTTATTTTGTCGATCTCAAGCCGGGCGGAGCGTATGTGGCCAAGGATCTCTATGATGCGGGCGGCATTCCGGTGGTGATGAAGGAGCTGCGCAAGGCGGGTCTGATCCACGAGGATTGCATGACCGCGACCGGCAGAGCCATCGGCGAGGAACTCGACCTGATCGAGCGAAAGGCCGATGGCAAGGTGATCCATCCGATCGAAACGCCTATCACCAAGACGGGCGGCGTTGTCGGTCTCAAGGGCAATCTGGCACCGACCGGGGCGATTGTGAAGGTTGCGGGCATTGCGCCCGAGCATCAGGTCTTCACCGGCCCGGCGCGGGTGTTCGAATGCGAAGAGGACGCGTTCGAGGCGGTCAAGGCGCGCCAGTACGAGGAGGGCGAGGTCATCGTCATTCGCAACGAGGGCCCGGCGGGCGGTCCCGGCATGCGCGAGATGCTGTCGACCACGGCGGCGCTGTCGGGTCAGGGCATGGGCAAGAAGGTGGCGCTGATCACCGATGGCCGGTTCTCCGGCGCGACACGCGGTTTCTGCGTGGGGCATGTGGGTCCGGAGGCCGCTCAATGCGGACCCATCGCGCTGCTCAAAGACGGCGACACGATCACCATCGACGCCATCAAGGGCGAATTGTCCGTCGATCTTTCGGACGAGGAACTTGCCAGCCGCAAGGAAGCCTGGGCCGGCCCGCGCGAGACGATCTATGCCTCCGGCGCGCTCTGGAAATACGCGCAGCTCGTGGGCGCGACCTACAAGGGCGCGGTGACACATCCGGGCGGCAAGGCCGAGGCCCATGTCTACATGGATATCTGAGACGCTCATGCGGCCGGTTCTGGCCGGCGCGATCCTGCTGGGGCTGGCCGGATGCCTGCCCGGCAACGCGGTGGAGACCACGACGCTCAACGTGGCCGACCGCAATGTCGTCGTAACCGGGCCGCCGGGCTTCTGCATCGACCCGTCCGCGACCCGCGCCGGGCGGGAAAGCGCCTTCGTTCTGCTGGGTAACTGCGCCGCCATTGCCGGGGTGCCGGGTATCCGGCAGCCGGAACTGCGGGCGCTTCTGGCGGCGACCATCGCGCCGGGCGGCGCGCCCGGTGTCGTGTCGGAGGCGCTGCCGGAACTTTCGGCCTTCTTCCGCTCCCCGGCCGGGCGCGCGGCGCTTAGCCGGTCGCGCCGGGCCGAGACGGTGAGCATCGTGGAGAGCTTCAGCCGCGACGGCGTTCTCTACATCCATGCGCGCGACCGCTCGGAAGCCTTGGCGCCGGGCATGACGGACGATTACTGGCGCGCCTATTTCGAACTGGACGGGCGCATCGTTTCGGCCTCGGTGCTGGGCTTCCGCGCCGCTCCGCCCGGAAAGGAACACAGCCTGGCCACGCTGCGCGCCTTCGAGAGCCGGATGCGCGCGCGCAACCCGGTGCGAGACGGCGCTGGACAGGCCCCGTCCGGCGGGTCAACCTGACGCCATGCTGGACCGGCTGAAACTTTCGCTTTCGGGGCTCGTTCACCGTGCGGCCCTGCGGCGCTGGGATCGCGCCATCCGAAGCGCCGAGCGGCTGGAGCCGGAACGGCTGCGCCGGCTCCGCGCCCGCGCGCGCCAGTTGCGCCACCGCACCGACAAGCTGACGCAAATCGCCGACAGCCGCCTGACCCTGCCGCTGATCGGCTCCAACGCCATCCAGAAACCTGCTGGCAGCGACTGGGGCTACCGCCCCGAACTGTGGCGCGGGCCGATCACGCCGCCGGGCGCCGCGGGCGTCGAGACACGCACGAAATTCGGGGCGGAGGCGACGCTCTTCCACGATTGCGCGATCTCCGAGATCACCATGCGCCAGATCCGCAACACGCGGCCGGAGGACCTGGCCCCGTTCGGCTTCCGCCTCGACGTGTTCCGGTTCGATGGCTCCTTCCTGTCGCTGGTCCTGGACATGCCGCCCGAGGCCGTCGAGGGGTTGAAGCGAAACTACCTGGTGCGGCTCGACACCACCGTGGAATTCGAGAAGCCGCTGGAGATGTTCGTGCGGCTCAACATCCGCCACGGCCCCAATACCGAGCAGATCGTCCGCGAACTGCCGCTGGGCGCCCGCGAGGTGATGGTGGAATTCGACCTCGCCTATACCAACCTGAACGAGAAGCGGATCGAACGGATGTGGCTGGATCTGATCTTCGAGGGACCGGAGATGAACCAGATCATCCTGCGCGACGTGACCCTGTCGCGCCGCCCGCGCGCCGCGCTGTGAGGGAGCGAGTGAGATGAACGAACAGAGCGGGCAGAGCCTGACCCTGACCAAGACCCGGATTCACGCGGGCATCTACGAAGGCGTTCTGGCCGATAGCAGCGGCGGCGAGGGAAAACCGCAGGTCATGGTGCTGCACCAGAGCCTGCCGCTGGACGGGCTGGTGCTGACCGAGCATCCGGACCGGGCACGCTGCTGGTATCTGAGCGTCCCGATCCCGGCGGAGGTGCTGGGCGACGGGGTGCAGACCTTCCTGGTGAAGGAGGAGACGACGGGCGACACGCTCGACGTCTTCAGCATCGTCACCGGTGCGCCGCTGGAAGACGACATCCGCGCCGAGGTCGAGTTGCTGCGTGCCGAACTCGACATGCTCAAGAGCGCCTTCCGCCGCCATTGCGTCGAGACCGCCTGAGGTCTGCGCGGACACCGCTCGGCGCTCAGTGATTGTGATGGCCGAGACCGCGGCGGATCATCATGTAATTGACCGGCAACGCCGCAGCGAAGCCCACCGGGATCGCGGCCAGCAGCGACCACCAGAAGAGCGGTACGAAGATGCTCGTCACCGAGGCGCCGCCGAGCAGGTAGTCGGCAGCGTTCATCGCCAGTTCCATCGCGGCGATGGATGTTGCCTCCCCCAACCAGATCATCCGGAAGGCGCGGCGGAGCGGAATGGACCGGCGCCGGGCCAGCGGCACCGTCGCCAGGCTGAGCCCGGTGACGAAAGCCAGCGCCGTGGCCAGACCCATCGACAACCAGGCGCCCAGCCCGAGCGAGATGCCGATGGCCAGCCCCGCCAACTCGCCGATGACACAGCCCAGCGTGCAATGCAGCGTGGCGTGCAGCGCGGTGCCGAACATTCCGCCCTGTTCCGTGTCATGTTCCATACCGTGCCAACCCCTTGCAGCCGTTTCGGGTTCCGTTTCCCGCGCTGACGCCGCGTCGGCGGGTGACAGGGGCGTCAGGATCGCCCATTCTGCACCGAACCGCGACCGGAGTCCGACCATGACCGACACGTTCTATCCGCATCTTCTCGCCCCGCTCGACCTGGGCCATGTGACGCTTCCCAACAGGGTGCTCATGGGCTCCATGCATACCGGGCTGGAGGAAACGAAGGACTGGAACCGGGTGGCGGAGTTTTATGCCACGCGGGCGCGCGGCGGCGTGGCGCTGATGGTTACCGGCGGCATGGCGCCCAATCCCGAAGGCGGCGTCTTCCCCGGTGCGGCGGGGCTTTACACGCCGCAGGATATCGCCAATCACCGCACGGTCACCGACCGGGTGCATGCGGCGGGCGGGCGCATCGCGATGCAGATCCTGCATGCCGGGCGCTATGCCTACAGCCCCGACTGCGTCGCGCCCTCGCCGGTGAAGTCACCGATCTCGCCGTTCCCGCCGCAGGAACTGGACGAGGCCGGGATCGAGAAGCAGATCGCCGATATCGCCACCGCCGCTGCCCGCGCCCGCGAGGCCGGCTATGACGGGGTGGAGGTGATGGGGTCCGAGGGATATTTCCTCAACCAGTTCCTCGTTACCCATACCAACAAGCGCACCGACCGCTGGGGCGGCGCCTATGAGAACCGGATGCGCCTGCCGCTGGAGGTGATGCGCCGGGTGCGCGATGCGGTCGGCGAGGATTTCATAATCATCTACCGGCTTTCGATGATCGACCTGGTGCCCGGCGGCTCGACCTGGGAGGAGGTTGTGCAACTCGCCCGCGAGATCGAGGCCGCGGGCGCCAGCATCATCAATACCGGCATCGGCTGGCACGAGGCGCGGGTGCCGACCATCGCCACCTCGGTGCCGCGCGCGGCCTTCGCCTGGGTGACGAAGAAGCTGATGGGCGAGGTCGGCATTCCGGTCATCACCTCCAACCGCATCAACACCCCCGAGGTGGCCGAGCAGGTTCTGGCCGAGGGCTGCGCCGACATGGTGTCGATGGCCCGGCCGTTCCTGGCCGATCCCGATTTCGTGGCCAAGGCCGCGCAGGGCCGCGCCGCCGAGATCGCGCCCTGCATCGCCTGCAACCAGGCCTGCCTGGATCACACCTTCTCGGGCAAGCTCTCGACCTGCCTGGTGAACCCGCGCGCCTGCAACGAGACCGAGTTGGTCTATGCACCTGCGGAGGCACCCAAATCCGTGGCTGTGGTGGGTGCCGGTCCGGCCGGGCTGATGACCGCCATCGTGGCGGCGGAGCGCGGGCATGCCGTGACACTCTTCGACAAGGCCGACCGGATCGGCGGGCAGCTCAACATGGCACGGCGGATACCGGGCAAGGAGGAGTTCCACGGCTTCGTGGACTGGTTCGGGGCGATGGTCCACCGCTCCGGCGTCACGCTCCGTCTCGGTCAGGCGGCGGATTCGGCCGCGCTTGCCGGGTTCGACGAGGTGATCGTGGCCACCGGCGTCCTGCCGCGCGATCCGGGCATTCCGGGGCAGGACGGACCGAATGTCCTCTCCTATGTCGATGTGCTGTCGCGGGGCGCGAAGGTCGGCCGCAAGGTGGCGATCGTGGGGGCGGGCGGCATCGGCTTCGACGTGGCGGAATTTCTGGTTCATGAGGGCGAGAGTCCGACCGAGGATCTGGACGCCTGGCGGCAGGAATGGGGGATCGGCGATCCGGCCGAGACGCGCGGTGGGCTGGCCGCCGCCGGGCCGCGCCCCGCACCGCCGGCGCGCGAGGTGGTGCTCTTGCAGCGCAAGGCCGAAAAGCTGGGCCGGGGCCTGGGCAAGACGACCGGCTGGATACACCGCGCCGC
The DNA here is from genome assembly GCF_003122205.1 of Maritimibacter sp. 55A14. GTDB lineage: Bacteria > Pseudomonadota > Alphaproteobacteria > Rhodobacterales > Rhodobacteraceae > QEYE01. The sequence continues at coordinate 42,193 of NZ_QEYE01000004.1, read as the reverse complement.
GCTGAAGATGAAGAATGTGCAGATGATCGGCGGCGTCAATTACGAACGGATCGACGCCGAGGGGCTGCACATCTCCTTTGGCGCGGCGCGGGAGAACCCGCAATGCCTGGCGGTCGATACGGTGGTGCTCTGCGCCGGTCAGGTGTCCGAGCGCGGCCTCGCCGACGCGCTGGCTGCCGACGGGATCACCGCGCATGTGATCGGCGGCGCGGATGTCGCCGCCGAACTGGACGCGAAACGCGCGATAGATCAGGGCGCGCGGCTGGCCGCGGCGCTCTGACCCCCCGGCCTTCAGGAGCCTTGCGGGCAATCGGGCGGACGCACATCCTGCACCGGATCGGCCGGGCCGCATTCATCGCCGCTGAGCGGATAATGTTTCTCGTCCGCGCAGCCCGCGACGGTCATCAGGGCGGCGAGCGCGGCCAACAGGGCAAGGCGTTTCATGAGTCACTCCTCTTTCTTGCTCCGGCCCGATATCGGTGCGCGCCGAATTCCCGAAAGCTCTAGGCGCTGGCGTGGGCGGCGGCTTTGACCTCGATCAATTTCGCGGAAATGGACGGCAGGTCAGGCAGATGCCCTTGATCGCCAGTTCCTGAAATCGCTTTTTGAAACCCGAAACCCGAAACCCTGGCCTGCCGGAGGAAGCGCCAGCGCCTGCCCTGCACGATCACCAAAACGTTGCGTCCAGCGACGCACTCCTGCCCGTACTGCACCGGCTTGCGGGCCCGCGGGCCGAGGTGCCTCAGACAAGCGCCAGCGCCGCGCCGCCGGCGGCCGCAAAGACGACCACCGCCCAGGCCGGAACTTTCCAGACCGTCAGCAGCAGGAACGCCGCCAGCGCCAGTGCGAAATCGGCCTGCCCCCGTACCGCGCCGATGAAAACCGGATCGTAGAGCGCCGCGCCCAGGATGCCCACCACCGCCGCGTTCCCTCCGCGCATCGCGGCCTGCATGGCGGGCCGGGTGCGCAACGCGTCCCAGAAGGGCAATACACCGACGAGCAGCAGAAAGCCCGGCAGAAAGATCGCCGCCAGCGCCAGCAGCGCGCCCGCGGCATGGCCGGGGCCCGGCGCCGCCAGCGCGCCCAGATAGGCGGAGAAGGTGAAGAGCGGCCCCGGCACCGCCTGCGCCGCGCCATAGCCCGCGAGGAAGGCGTCGGGCGTCACGAAACCGGGCCGCACGAGCCCCGCTTCCAGGAGCGGCAGCACCACATGCCCGCCGCCGAAGACCAGCGCGCCCGCGCGGTAGAAACTGTCGAAGAGCGCCAGCGCCGCGCCCCCGCCCGCCAGAAGCGGCAACGCGGCGAGGAGCAGGAAGAAGAGCGCCAGCGCCAGCACGCCGGCGCGCCGGGAGACCGGGAAGCCCACATGCCCCGCCACCGGCGCCCCCGCGCCGCGGCAGAGCGCCAGCCCCGCCAGCGCCCCCGCCGCGATGGCGCCCACCTGCCCGCCCGCGCCGGGCAGGGCGGCGACCAGCGCCACCGCCCCCAGCGCGATGGCGGCCCGCGGCCGGTCGGGGCAGAGCGCGCGCGCCATGCCCCAGACCGCCTGCGCCACGATTGCCACGGCGACGATCTTGAGCCCGTGCAGCGCGCCCGCCGCCAGCGGTCCCTCCAGCGAGGCCGCGCCGAGAGCGAAGGCGAAAAGCAGAAGCGCCGAGGGCAGGGTGAAGGCGGTGAAGGCCGCCGCCGCGCCCCAGGCCCCGCCGCGCCACAGCCCCATTGCGAAACCGACTTGGCTGGAGGCCGGTCCGGGCAGAAACTGGCAGATCGCGACCAGATCGGCATAGCCTTCTTCGGTGATCCAGCGCCGCCGCTCGACCAATTCCTCGCGAAAATATCCCAGATGCGCGATCGGCCCGCCAAAGGAGGTCAGGCCGAGTTTCAGGAAGGCCGCGAAGACCTCCGCGGCGCTGCCCGCGCCCTGGTGCGCTTCGCTCTGCTGCATGCTCCAAGCCCCCGTTTCCGCGATTGCGCCGTGCGTCAGATGTCGAGAAACACCGTCTCACCCTCGCCTTGCAGGCGGATGTCGAAACGGTAGGCGGGAACCTCGCCGGACTCCGTGGACGCGGCGATCAGCGTGGCGCGCCGCGCTGGTTCGGCTATCGCGCAGAGCAGCGGGTCGGTTGCGTTGGCCGCTTCCTCATCCCCGAAATAGAGCCGCGTGGAGAGCCCAAGGTTGATCCCCCGCGCCACGATCCAGAGATTGAGATTCGGCGCCCGCGGGCTGCCGTCCGGGCCCTCGACCGAACCGGGCTTGATGGTCTCGAAGGCCCATTCGCCGGTCTCGAAATCGCAAGCGACGCGTCCGAACCCGGTGAAGCCCGGCGCGGCCTGTGCGTGGCGCGGGTCGTCCGGATGGGGATAGATGCCCGCGGCGTCGGCCTGCCATATCTCGATGATCGCGTCGCGGACCGGGGTGTCGTCCGCGTCGATGATGCGCCCTGCAATCCGGATGCGGCGGCCCGGCGTGTCCGGCCCGGCGATCTGCTGTCCAAACTCCCGCGCATAGGGCGCGAAGCCGGCGGCGGAGGGGCTCAGCCCGATATGGAGATAGGGGCCGGCGGTCTGCGACGGGGTTTCCTTCAGGTCTTGCGCGGTCATGGCTCAGGCCCCCTCCCTGCGGTTCTCGAAGTGGGTCTGCGTCCGGCCACGCAGCACGATATCGAAACGGTAGGCGAGCATTTCGAAATCGACAGCGTTCTCCATGTCGAGCCGGGCGATCAGGCGCTCCACCGCGCGGGCGTCGGGGATGGTCGCGACAATCGGGCATTTCGCGATCAGCGGGTCGCCTTCGAAATACATCTGCGTGATGAGCCGCTGCGCGAGCCCGCTCCCGAAGACCGAGAAATGCACGTGCGCGGGGCGCCATGCGGGCTCGTGGTTCTGGAACGGGTAGGGGCCGGGCCGGACTGTGCGGAACCGGAACTGGCCCTCGGCATCCGTGAGGCACCGGCCGCAGCCACCGAAATTCGGGTCGAGCGGTGCGAGGTATCCATCCGTCTTGTGCCGGTAGCGCCCGCCCGCATTGGCCTGCCATATCTCCACCAGCACATGCGGCACCGGGCGGGCGTCCTCGTCCAGCACCCGGCCATGCAGCAGGATGCGCTCGCCCACCGGCGCGTCGGCGCCGGCGAAATTCCGCAGCAGGTCGCCGTCCAGCGGCCCGATGGCGTCCGCGCCGAAAACCGGTCCGGTCAGCTCCGACAAGCCCTGGGGCACGGCCACCAGCGGATGGCTTGGCGCGCGGGCGAGTGAGGATCGGTAACTCGGCGCGCGGGCCGGCGGGTGCCAGGCGTGGTCACGGGGGCGGAAGGGTGCGGTCATTGTAACGGGTCCTCCCCGGTCTCCTGCGCCATGGCGGCATAGGTTTCCCGCGCCATCCGGATCGCCGTGTTCGCCTTTGGCACCCCCGCATAGACGGCGACATGGCGGAACGCCTCCATCACGTCGCGGGGGCTGGCCCCGGTCCGGGCGGTGGCGCGGATATGCATCGGGATCTCGTCGAAGCTGCCGGTGGCGGCCAAGAGCGCCAGCGTCAGCATCGAGCGTTCGCGGCGCGGGATCGCGTCGCTCGCCCAGAGCGTGCCCCAGGCGCCTTCGGTGATCATCTCCTGAAAAGGCGCGTCGAACGCGGTCTTCGCGGCCTCGGCGTGATCCACGTGAGCGTCGCCCAGCACCTCGCGCCGGATGGCCATGCCGGTGGTGTAGCGGTCTGGCATCTAATTCTCCTCTGTCGCGGACCATCAAAGCGCAGCAGCGGCGCGCGGTCCAGTCAGTAGGGCAAGCCGACGTAATTCTGCGCCATCGCGGCCTGTGCGTCGGAATTGTCGCGCAGGAAGGCCAGTTCGGCGCGCTGGATGCGCAGGTCGAACCCGGTCTGTTCGGGGAAGCGGTGCAGCATGTTGGTCATCCACCAGCTGAAGCGCTCGGCCTTCCAGACCCGCGCCAGCGCGCGCTCGGAATAGGCGTCGAGCCCCGCGTCCTCGCCGTCCTCGTAATGTTCCATCAGCGCGTGATAGAGGTAATGGACATCCGAGGCGGCGGTGTTGAGCCCCTTGGCCCCGGTCGGCGGTACGATATGGGCCGCATCCCCGCAGAGAAAGAGTCGCCCCCAGCGCATCGGCTCGCAGACGAAGGAACGCAGAGGCGCGATGGATTTCTCGACCGAGGGGCCGATGACCAGGGTCTCGGCATGTTCCGCCGGCAGGCGGCGGCGCAACTCGCCCCAGAACATCTGGTCCGGCCAGTCGTCGGGCGTGTCGGAGAGCGGGCACTGAATGTAATAGCGGCTGAGCGCCGCGTTGCGCATCGAGCAGAGTGCGAAGCCGCGCGGCGAGTTGGCGTAGATCAGCTCGTGATGGATCGGAGGGGTTTCCGACAGGACGCCGAGCCAGCCGAAGGGATAGACCTTCTCGAATTCCCGCCGCCGCGCGACCGGGATTGTCTGGCGGCTGACGCCGTGGAACCCGTCGCAGCCGGCGACGAAATCGCAGTCGATCCGGTGCTGCGTTTCGCCTTGCCGGAATGTCACATGGGGGCGGGTGCCCTCCACATCCAATATCTCGACATCCTCGACCTCGAAATGGATCGGCGCGTCCGCCGCCTCGCGCGCGTCATAGAGGTCACGGGTCACTTCGGTCTGGCCATAGACGACAACCGGCACTCCGGTCAGGGCTTTGAAATCAATGCGGAACTCTTCGCCGTCGCTGGCGATGCAGGTGCCGTCATGGGTGATCGCCTCGCGCTCCAGCCGGGCCGATAGCCCGGCCTCGCGCATCAGTTTGACCAGGCCCTGCTCCAGGATGCCCGCGCGGATGCGCGAGAGCACATGCGCGCGGGTGCGCCGCTCCAGCACCACGGTGTCGATGCCCCGCCGGTGCAGGAGATGGCCTAGGAGCAGCCCCGAGGGCCCGCCCCCTATGATGACGACCTGGCTTCGCATGTTCCGTCCTCCCCGCCGGCAGATTGGCGGGACCGACGCGGAAAGTAAATCTCCGGCTTGCGGTCAGCCCTCGTCCAGCACCCGCCGCGCCACCCGGAAACATTCCAGCGCCTGCGGCACGCCGCAATAAATGCCGACGGCATGGATGATCGCACGGATTTCCTCTCGGCTGACGCCGTTCGTCACGGCACCACGGCAATGGATCTCCCATTCGTGCATCTTGCCCAGCGCCCCGATCATCGCGAGGTTCATCATCGAGCGCGTCTTGGGGTCGATCACATCGTCGCCCCAGCCGAAGCCCCAGCACCAGGCGGTCATCGCCTCCTGGAAGGGCCGGGTGAAGTCGTCGGCAGCCGCGAGGTTTCCTTCTACGTATTCCGCCCCCAGCGTCGCCTTGCGCTGTTCCAGCCCCTTGAGAAACAGGTCTTCGTCGAAGACGCTCATCATCCTATCCTTTCAGCCGTATCGCCACGTTCTTGGTCTGCACGTAATTCCAGAGCGCCTCGCGCCCCTTTTCGCGGCCGTAGCCGGATTTGCCATAGCCGCCGAACGGGGTCTCCACGCCGCCCGCGAACCACTCATTGACGAAGACCTGCCCGGCGCGCAAGCGGCGCGCGGCGCGGGTGGCGCGGTCGAGATCGCGGGTGAAGACGCCGCCGACCAGCCCGTATGGTGTGCCGTTGGCGATCGCGATCGCCTCGTCCTCGGTCTCGAAGCGCATCACCGACAGGACCGGCCCGAACACCTCCTTGTTGGCGATCGCCATCTTCGGGGTCACATCGGCCAGCACGGTGGGTTCCAGGAAGGCGCCGGGGATGTTCATCCGGTGCCCGCCGGTGACGAGGCGCGCGCCCTGCCCGGCGGCGTGGGCGACCATGCTCTCGGCCCGGTCGCGCTGCTTGTCCGAGACCATGGCGCCCATGTTCATTCCAGCCTCGCGCCGCTCGATGCCGGGGCCCACCGACATCGTCTGCGCTACGCCCGCGACCCGCTCCACCAGGTCGTCATGCAGGCTCTCGTGCACGATCACCCGGCTCATTGCCGAACAGACCTGTCCCGCGTTGAAATAGATGCCCCAGCGCACGTCGTTCATGAAGGCGTCCAGATCCGCGTCGTCATGCACGATCGCGGCAGACTTGCCGCCCAGTTCCAGCACGCAGGGCACGACATTCTGCGCCGCCGCCGTTGCGATGGCGATGCCCGTGGGCACCGAGCCGGTGAAGACGATCTGGTTCACGTCCGGATGCGCCGCCAGAGCCGCGCCGGCCTCATGCCCCAGTCCGCAAAGGATGTTGACCGCCCCAGCGGGCAGGCCCGCGGCCTCGGCGGCACGGGCTAACCAGGCGTTCGAGAGAGGGGTGAGTTCGGGCGTCTTGACCACGCAGGCATTGCCGGTCGTCAGCCCCGCCGACAGCGACCGCGCCGTCATCTCGACGGGATAGTTCCACGGGATGATCTGTGCCGAGACGCCATAGGGCTCGTGCATGGTGAAATCGAAATAACCCGCGCCGAGGGGGATCGAGCGACCCTCCACGGTTTCCGCCTGGTTGCCGTAATACTCGAAATAGCGGGCGGCGCCCTGCACCTCGCGCCGTGCCTCCCAGAGCGGCTTGCCCTGTTCGGAGGTCAGCACCGGAGCGATCTCGTCGATATGGTCCAGCAGGTAGCGGCCCATCGCCTGCACCATGCGGCCGCGTTCGACCGGGCGCAGGTCGGTGAGCGCTCCTGAAAGATGCACCCGCCTGGCCGCCTGCACCGCGCGGTCCACATCCGCCGCGTCCGCCAGCGCATGTTCGGCGAGCGCGGCGCCGCTGCCCGGATCGGTCACCGTCAGCCGGCCGGCGCCGCCATCCGTCCAGTGCCCGTCCACGTAATTACGCCAGTAAGGTGCGATCCCAGCCATTTCCGGCCTCCCTGAATGATGGCCCTGTCCCAACATGAGGCGCAGACCCGGTCCCGGTCCGCTTTCGCCCCCCGCGACATGGCCGGGCCGGTCCCCGACGCGGACCGATCCCGTTAAACGGTGATTCACTCCCCGCTGCTATCGAGTCTGCAGGGAGTGGCTTATTACGAGGGTAACCGGATGAGCGTGGGGGACAATAGCCGGCCGATCATCATCAAGCGCAAGAAGGTGTCGGGCGGAGACGGCCATCACGGCGGCGCCTGGAAGGTCGCCTATGCCGACTTCGTCACCGCGATGATGGCCTTCTTCATGCTGATGTGGCTGCTCAACGCCACGACCGAGAAGCAGCGCAAGGGCCTAGCAGACTACTTCAACCCGACCATCTCGGTGAACCGGGTCTCAGGCGGCGGCGACGGTGCCTTCAGCGGCGACAGCATCTTTACCGAGGAAACGCTGGTGCAGACCGGCACCGGGGCCAGCGCCAGGCATCCGACTGAGATCGACAAGGCGCGCGGCGCAACGGGCTCCGACCCGCTGGCCGATGGCGGGGTTGCGCTGCAGGACGCCGCACTCAAACGGGTCGAGGAGGCCCTGCGCGGCAACAGCGGCGAGAGCCAGGTGGAGGACGAGTTGCTCGTGCATGTGCGCACGCGGGTCAGCGACGAAGGGCTGATCGTGGAACTGTTCGACCTGCCGGGCCAACCGCTCTTTCTGGATGACGGCACCGGCCCTGCGCCGGTCCTCAGGCAGTTATCGGCCATGCTCGCGGAGGTTTTCGCGCTGGTCAGCAACGATGTCGCGGTTGCCGCGCATACGCGCTCGCGCGCCATCGTGCTGCTGGAGAACCCGATCTGGGATCTCTCCGCCGGGCGCGCGCAGGAGATGCGCCGCCTGCTGGAGGGCGACGGCTTCCCGCCCGCGCGCGTGCAGCGGGTGACGGGGTGGGCGGATCGCAGACTGACCGATGCCGACCCCATGGCCGGCCGCAACGACCGGCTGGAGGTGACGCTGCTGCGCGCGGATCGCTGAGGCCGGAATTTAGCGCGGATTTTATCTGTTAGCGCGCTGTTAAGCCTGGCCCCGGATAGTCGGCTCCGACCATGCGGGACTTTGCACAGAAAGGCGCAAGATGACGATTTCCTCCTCGCTCAATTCCAGCGTTGCCGGACTCAACGTGAACGCCACCCGGCTAGCCACCATCTCCGACAATATCGCGAATTCCGGAACCTTCGGGTACCGCCGGGCGGTGGCCGATTTCCAGTCGCTGGTCAATGGCAGCGTGAACGGTTCCTTCTCGGCGGGCGGTGTGCGCGCCACGACGACCCGGATCGTCGATCAGGGCGGCTCGCTGGTCACCAGTAACAACCCCACCGACCTGGCGATCGGCGGGCGCGGCTTCCTGCCCGTGACTGCCGCCAGCGCGGTGGGCAACGCCGGTGGCCCGCTGCCGGTGATGATGACCACGACCGGATCCTTCCGGCCCGACGCGAGCGGCGTGCTGCGCACCGAAACCGGGCTGGTCCTGCTGGGCGTTCCAGCCAGCCCGGACGGCACCATCCCCGCTTTCCCGCGCGATTCCTTCGACGGGCTGGAGCCGGTGCGGGTCAGCCTCAACCAGTTCGCCGGAAACCCCACGACCGAGGTCGGGCTGGGCCTGAACCTGCCCGCCACCGCGACCGAGGCCGGCGCCACCGGCGCGCCCTTCGACCTGTCGGTGGAATATTTCGACAATCTGGGCACCTCGCAGTCGCTCGACCTGACCTTCACCCCGGCCGTGCCCGCCGCCGGCAGTTCCAACCAGTGGACCCTGACCCTTGCCGACAGCGCGTCCGGCGGCGCCGTGGTGGGCGAATATACCATTGACTTCGACCCGAACCGGGCCAGCGGCGGGACCATCGCCGCGGTCACGCCTGTGACCGGCGGCCCCTACGACCCGGCCACGGGGCTCTTCACCGTCAACGCTGCGGGCGGGCCGATCGACGTCAGCATCGGCCAGCCCGGCAGCCCGGACGGCCTGACCCAGCTTTCCGACAGTTTCGCGCCGGTCTCGATCACCAAGAACGGCTCGCCCGTGGGCAATCTCAGCGGGGTGGAAGTGGATGAGAACGGCCTTCTCCACGCGATTTACGACAGCGGCTTCACCCGCACGATCTACCGCATCCCGCTGGTCGACGTGCCCAACTCCAACGGCCTGATTTCGCTCAGCAACCAGACCTACCAGGTCTCCCCCGAAAGCGGCGCCTCCTTCCTGTGGAATGCCGGCGACGGACCCGTGGGGGACCTGATCGGCTTCGCGCGGGAGGAATCGGCGACCGACGTGGCCGGGGAACTGACCCAGTTGATCCAGACGCAGCGCGCCTATTCCTCGAACGCCACGGTGATCCAGACGGTGGACGAAATGCTGCAGGAAACCACCAATCTCAAGCGTTGATCCGCGCCGCGGTTCGGTCTGACGGAGCCAAAAGATGAGTTTCAGCACTGCCCTATCCAACGCCCTCTCGGGGCTCACCGCGACAACGCGGACGATCAACGCGATCTCCTCCAATGTCGCCAACGCCTCGACACCGGGCTACGGGCGGCGCGAGGTGCTGCTGTCCAGTCTCGCCATCGGCGGGCTGGGCGGCGGCGTGCGCGTGGACGGCGTCGCGCGGATCACCGACCAGGCCGCGATCGCCGACCGGCGCGCGGCGGATGCGGCGCTGGGCGACGCGGCGCTGCGCACCGATTTCCTGGCGCGGGTGGAGGACGTCACGGGCATTCCGGGCTCGGGCGGTTCGCTGTCGGACCGGTTCACGACGCTGGAGGTGGCGCTGGTCGATGCCGCCGGCCGCCCCGACCAGCCCAGCCGGCTGATCGCCATCCGCGATGCCGCCGTGGCGCTCGTCGGGCAGTTCAACCGTATCTCCGACGACATCCAGGCCCAGCGCGCCGCCGCGGATGCCGGGATCGCGCGCCAGGTCTCCGACCTCAACGGCGCGCTTGCGCGTGTCGCCGATCTGAATTCGGCGATCCGGGCGCGGCAGGGTGCCGGAACGGATACCGGCGCCCTGGCCGACGAGCGCCAGCGCCTGATCGACGGCATCTCCTCCATCGTGCCGGTGCGCGCGGTGGCGCGAGACGGCGCGCAGATCGCGCTTTACACGACAACCGGCGCGGCGCTGGTGGATGGAAGCGCCTCGCGGCTGGACTTCTCACCCGCAGGGTTCATCGACCCGGCAATGACGCTGGCGGGCGGCGCGCTTTCGGGTCTAGCGCTGAACGGCAAGCCCGTTGCCACGAGTGGCGAGCGCGCGACGTTCGCGGGTGGCGCGTTGGCCGCGAATTTCGCGCTTCGCGACGATCTGGCGGTTTCGGCCAATGCCGGGCTGGATGCGCTGGCCCGCGACCTGATCGAGCGTTTTGCCGATCCGGGCGTAGATCCCACGCTTGCCCCCGGTGCGCCGGGGCTCTTCACCGATGCGGGCGCCGCCTTCGTGGTCGGGACCGAGCCCGGCCTGGCGGGCCGCATCGCCTTCTCCGTGCTCGCTGATCCGGCCAGCGGCGGCGACGTGGCGAGGCTTCGCGACGGTCTCGGCGCCGCCGCCCCCGGGCCGGTCGGCAATTCCGCGCAGCTCACCGCCATTGCCGCTGCGCTCGCCGCCCCGCGCGTGCCCGCCAGCGGAGGCTTCGGCGGCATCGCGCGCTCCGCCCCGGAACTTGCGGCGGATTTCCTTTCCCGCATATCCACGGCGCGGCAGGCTGCCGAGACCGACCGCAGCTTCGCCGCGGCCCGGCAGCAGGCCTTCACGGCCGAGGAACTGCGCGCCGGTGTCGATACCGACCAGGAACTCCAGACCCTCCTGGTCGCCGAACAGGCGTTTGCCGCCAATGCCCGCGTGCTCCAGACCATAGACGACATGATGGCCACCCTGCTGAGGATCTGATCCATGCCCCTGACTTCGATCGGCGACCTGGCGCAGAGCCACCTGCTGCGCCTCAACAATACCCGGCTCAAATCGGCGCTCGACGGCTTGACGGGCGAACTGGGCAGCGGCCGCAAGGCCGATATCGGCAAGGCGGTGCGGGGGGATTTCCGGCCGCTGGCCGCGCTCGACCGATCCATCGGTCTGCTGGACCGGTTCCAGCAATCCGTTTCCGAAGCGAGGCTGCGCGCAGGCACCATCCAGACCCTCCTCGGCGGCCTGCAGGAGGCGAGCGACCGGTCGGCGGGGGCGCTGACAACCGCCGGAACGCATGGGGGGGGCCGGAACTGGCCGTCGCGTCGCGCGCCGCGCGGGGAGATTTCTCTGCCTCCGTCGCGGCGCTCAACACCCGCGTTGCAGGCGCGGCGCTTTTCTCCGGTCTGGCCACGGACCGTCCGGCGCTGCCGGATGCCGGCACCCTGCTGGCCGAACTCGGCACGTTGACGGCGGGCGCCACGACCGCAGCGGATGCCGCCGCAATCGTCGAGGCCTATTTCACCGCGCCGTCCGGAGGGTTCGAAGCGGCGTATCTGGGCGATCCCGCTTCTCTGGACCCGGTCTTGCTGGGCGAGGGGGAAAGTGTCGATCCGGGCCCCACCGCGCTTGCGCCGGAATTGCGTGCGGCGCTTTCAGGGCTGGCGATGGGCGCGCTTCTGGACGGCGATCTTCCGGGTCTGGCCGGGTCCGAACGCGGGGCGCTGGCACGCCGCGGGGGCGAGGCGCTTTTCGGTGCCGCGGCCGGGCTGGTGACGCTGCGCGCGCAGACCGGCGTGGCGGAGGAACGGATCGAGCGCACCGGGGCCGAGAACGCAGCGCAACGCACGGCGCTGGAAACCGCGCGATCCGGGATCACGGATGCGGATCCGTTCACCACCGCCACGGAACTGGAGTCAGTGACGGCGCAACTCGAGATCCTGTTTTCGCTGACCGCGCGCGTGTCGCAGCTCTCCCTGTCCAGTTTCCTGAGGTGATCCGATGCGCCTGTGCTGGTATGCCGGCCTGATCTTCTGCCTGACCTTCTGGGCTGGCGGCCTGAACGCTGCACCGATCCGGATCAAGGACCTGGTCGCCTTCGACGGCGTGCGCGGAAACGACCTGGTGGGCTATGGTCTCGTGGTGGGTCTGAACGGCACCGGCGACGGCCTGCGCAACGCGCCCTTCACCGAAGAGATCATGACAAACCTGCTGGAACGGCTGGGCGCCAATGTCACGGGCGAACAGTTCCGCCCCAAGAATGTCGCCGCCGTCTTCGTCACCGCCCATTTGCCGGCCTTCGCGCGCTCGGGCAGCCGCATCGACGTGACGATATCGGCGATCGGCGATGCCAAGAGCCTTCTGGGCGGCACGCTTGTGATGACGCCGCTCAACGCGGCCGATGGCCAGATCTACGCGGTGGCCCAGGGAACTGTGCTGGCCGGGGGGGCGACCGCGTCCGGGGATGCCGCGGAAGTTACCCAGGGCGTGCCGACAGCGGGCGGTATCCCCGCGGGCGCCTATGTCGAGCGCGAGGTCGCCTTCGCTTTTGGCGACATGACGTCTGTGCGCCTTGCGCTCAGGGAGCCCGATTTCACCACCGCGCTGCGGATCGAGGAGGCCATCAACGGCGCCTTCCCCCGCCCGGTCGCGCGGATGCTGGATGCGGGGACGGTACGGCTGGATATCGCCGCCGCCCGCCAGCCGTCGCCGGCCCATGTCATCAGCCGGGTGGAGAACATCACCGTCCAGCCCGAACAAAGGGCGCGTGTTGTGGTGGATCAGCGCTCGGGCACCATCGTGATGGGGGCGGATGTGCGGATATCGCGCGTCGCCGTAGCCCAGGGGAACCTGACCCTGCGTATCCGGGAGACCCCGATCGTGGTGCAGCCCAACCCGTTCTCGGAAGGCGAAACCATCGTGGTGCCGCGCAGCGAGGTGGCGCTGGAGGAAGAGCCGGGCCTGGGCCTGGCGGAGCTTTCGGACGAGACCTCGCTGTCGGACGTGATTGCGGGGCTCAACGCGCTGGGTATATCGCCGCGCGATATGATCGACATCCTCAAGACGATCAAGGCCGCGGGCGCGCTGCACGCGGAGTTCATCGTGCGCTAGTGGGGAGGGGTCGCGCCTCGGCCGGTATTCGCGCCGGCAGCGCTTTGAATCCCTGCCGATGTGCTGTGCGCGGTGCGGCTGGAAGCGGCAGTCGCAAGGGGAACGGGGGCTCCGCCCCCGGACCCCCGGAGTATTTTTGGGAAAGATGAAGGAGGCCGTGTTTGTGCCACTGAAGTGGCGTCTGTGACAAGTACGGAAGGCCTGGATAAGGGCCAGCGACCCGGCAGGGACGAGGTGCGGGGCATCTTGAGAGCGTCCTCGGGCGAGCCGGACCCATGAGCAGGGGTGACGTGAAGGCCGGTACCTTGGTTCCGGCGGCCTCCCTGAGTTCCGCGGCGGTACGGGTCCGGGGCCAGGTGGAGCAGTGCCTTCGGCGGGAGCGCGATCGCGACATTGCGCCCGCGCGACGGCCCCGCCCGCGTGGGGCGCCATCCGGCGTCGGGCTTTCGGGGCAGGGCATATTTCGGCCGCAATCTGTAGAAAAAAGCGCATCTCCGGCCGCAAACAGGCGGCCACCGCCCCGGAATCCGTTCGAATTCTGCTGCCCGACGAGGGCTGGCAGGCGTGTAATTCGCCCGGTCGAAGTATGATTCGACACCTTTCGGAGGCTGCGAGGCGCTGGCGGTTCACATCCATGCGAGAGGGGACGGAACTGGACGGTCCGGCATGTCACCGGTCCCTGTCGCACCGGGCCGCGCCGCACCCGCGGATGCATTTGGTGACTTTGTCACAGAAGCGATCTCACGGGAATGTTATCTCTTGACGCAATTCCCGGAAGGCGGCCGGCACGGACAAGGCGCCATGCCTCCGGTCGCGGAGCCAAGCGGCGCGTCCCGCAGACCATGGCCGCCCATCCGGATCATACCGTCAACAGATGCGGGCATGCCCGCATTTCATGGATGCGGAGGAAACCATGAAAGACTACCCGATCGCTATGGACGTCAAACCGCAGGTCAAGGCGTTCTTCGACCCCGACACCAACACGATCAGCTATGTCGTGAAGGACCCCGAATCCGATGTCTGCGCGGTGGTCGATTCGGTGATGGATATCGACTATGCCGCCGGGCGGATCACCTATGACCATGCCGACGAGATCATCGCCCATATCCGCGAGAACGGCCTCTCGCTGGAATGGCTGATCGAGACCCATGTTCACGCCGACCACCTGTCCGCTGCACCCTACATCCAGGAAAAGCTGGGCGGCAAGATCGGCATCGGGGAAAACATCCTGATCGTGCAGGACACGTTCGGCAAGGTCTTCAACGAGGGCACCGAGTTCCAGCGCGACGGCAGCCAGTTCGACCGGCTGTTCAAGGATGGCGACACCTACACCGTCGGCGGCATGACCTGTTTCGCGATCCACACGCCGGGGCACACGCCCGCCTGCATGACCCATGTGATGGGCGACGCGGCCTTCGTGGGCGACACGCTCTTCATGCCCGATGGCGGCTCAGCGCGGGCGGATTTCCCCGGTGGCGATGCGGGGACGCTCTTTGACAGTATACAGAAGGTTCTGGCGCTGCCCGACGAGACGCGGCTCTTCATGTGCCACGATTACGGCCCGAACGGGCGCGACATCCAGTGGGAGACCACGGTGGCCGAGGAGAAGGCCCACAACATCCATGTCGGCGGTGGCAAGACCCGCGAGGAGTTCATCAAGTTCCGCACCGAGCGCGACGCCACGCTGGACATGCCGCGGCTGATCCTGCCCTCGCTCCAGGTCAACATGCGCGCCGGCGAGGTGCCCCGCGACAAGGACGGCAATCCGATGCTCAAACTGCCGGTCAACGCGCTTTGACCGGGCGCGGGAAAGGAACCGACATGGATATCAGGACCATTTCCAAGGCGCTCGGGGTCAGCCCGCAGATCGCCGTGGACGACATCCCGGCAATCGCGGAGCAGGGCTATCGCGCGATCATCTGCAACCGCCCCGACGGCGAGGGCGCCGACCAGCCGACCTTCGACGAGATAGAGGCGGCGGCCAAGGCGGCAGGGCTCGAGGCGCGTTATATCCCTATCGTCGCGGGCAAGGTGCGCGACGAGGATGCGCGCGAATTCGGCGAGGCGATGCAGGCATTGCCAAAACCCGCGCTGGCCTATTGCCGGACGGGAACGCGGTCGGCCACGCTGTGGTCACTCAGCCAGGCTGAAACACTGCCGCTGGCCGACATCCTGGCAACCACCAAGACGGCGGGTTACGACATGGCCGGGGTCGTGCGGCGGATCGCCAATGGAGGGCGCACGCCGACCGATACCGCCGATGCCGCTTTCGACGTGGTGATCGTGGGCGCCGGCGCGGCGGGCATATCCGTGGCGGCCAGCCTGCGCAGCCGCAAGCCGGATCTGGAGGTCGCGATCATCGACCCCGCGGACATCCATTACTATCAGCCCGGCTGGACGATGGTCGGCGGCGGCATATTTCAGGCCAGCGACACCGCCAGGACGATGGGATCGCTCATCCCGCGCGGGGTGCACTGGATCAAGTCCGCCGTCGCCGCCTTCGAGCCGAAGGACGACGCGGTGATCCTCGATGGCTGCCGGGTGGTGAAGTACAAGCGCCTGGTGGTCTGCCCCGGCCTGAAGCTCGACTGGCACAAGGTCGAGGGGCTGGTCGATACGCTGGGCAAGAACGGCGTGACCTCGAACTACCGCTACGACCTGGCGCCCTATACCTGGGAATTGGTCCAGGGGATGCGGCGGGGCCGCGCGCTCTTCACCCAGCCGCCGATGCCGATCAAATGCGCGGGTGCGCCGCAAAAGGCGCTCTACCTCTCCGGCGACCACTGGTTCCGGACCGGCGTGCTCAAGGATATCGACATCCAGTTCCACAATGCCGGCGGCGTGCTTTTCGGCGTCAAGGACTACGTGCCCGCATTGCAGCGGTACATCGACAAATACGGCGCGACGCTCAACTTCTTCAACAATCTCGTCGCAGTGGACGGAGCGGCGAAGAAAGCCTGGTTCGATGTGGCCAAACCCGACACGCCGGTGGAACGCATCGAGGTGGAGTTCGACATGATGCATGTCTGTCCGCCGCAATGCGCGCCGGATTTCATCCGCGTCTCGCCGCTGGCCGATGCCTCCGGCTGGGTCGATGTGGACCAGACCACGCTGCGCCACAAGGAGTTCCAGAATATCTGGAGCCTGGGCGACGTGATGAACGCCCCCAACGCCAAGACCGCCGCGGCCGCGCGCATCCAGGCGCCGATCGTGGCCGAGAACCTGGCCGACGACATCGACGGGCGGTCGCCGCGGGCGATCTATAACGGCTACGGCTCCTGCCCGCTGACGGTGGAGCGTGGCAAGATCGTGCTGGCGGAGTTCGGATATGGCGGGGTCATGCTGCCCAGCTTCCCGAAATGGCTGATCGACGGGACCAAACCCACCCGCGCGGCCTGGCTGCTGAAGGAACGCCTGCTGCCGCCGGTCTACTGGAAGGGCATGCTGCGCGGCCGCGAATGGATGGCAAAGCCCGAGAAGGTCTCCGCCGGGTGAGAAGCACCCGACGCGGGCGGCACGGCGAAGGCCGCCAGGCCTGGCCGGCGGGGGCGTTCCGCCGGGTTTTTTCATGCGACAAGGCCCCGACATGACCCTCCGCCCGCTCCAGCGCTACCTGCCTGTTCTCGACTGGGGACGTGGCTATGGCCGTTCGGCGCTGACCAGTGACCTGATCGCGGCGGCGATCGTGACGATCATGCTGATCCCGCAATCGCTGGCCTACGCGCTCCTGGCCGGATTGCCGCCGGAAACGGGGCTCTATGCCTCGATCGCGCCGATCGTGCTCTACGCCGTCTTCGGCACCTCCCGCGCGCTTGCCGTGGGGCCGGTTGCGGTTGTTTCGCTGATGACGGCCGCGGCCATCGGCGATGTCGCCGAGGCGGGCACCGCCGGTTACGCGGCGGCGGCGCTGACGCTGGCGGCTCTGTCGGGGGGGATGCTGCTGCTGATGGGGGTGTTCCGGCTGGGATTCCTGGCGAATTTCCTCTCCCATCCGGTGATCGCGGGCTTCATCACGGCCTCGGGCGTGCTGATCGCGGCGAGCCAGCTCAGGCATATCCTGGGGATCGAGGCGCATGGCCACACCCTGCCCGAGATCCTGCTCTCGCTGGCCGCGCATCTGCCGCAAGCGAACCTCGCGACCCTGGCCATCGGGGTTGCCGCCACCGGGTTCCTCTTCTGGGTGCGCAAGGGGCTCAAGCCGTTGCTGCGGTCGCTGGGGCTGGGTCCGCGGCTTGCCGATATCGCCGCCAGGGCCGGGCCGGTGGCCGCGGTCGCCGCGACAACGGCGGCGGTCTGGCTGGGCGGGCTCGACGCGTCGGGCGTGGCCATCGTGGGCGAGGTGCCCCAGGCGCTGCCGCCGCTGACCGTGCCTGCTGCCACGCCCGAACTGATCCGCGCGCTCGCCATTCCGGCGCTGCTGATCTCGGTGATCGGCTTCGTCGAGTCGATCTCGGTTGCCCAGACGCTCGCCGCCAAGAAGCGCCAGCGTATCGACCCCGACCAGGAACTCATCGGGCTGGGAGCGGCCAACCTGGGCGCGGCCCTCACCGGCGGCTTTCCGGTCACCGGCGGCTTCTCGCGCTCGGTGGTGAACTACGACGCGGGCGCCGAAACCCCCGCCGCCGGCGCCTTCACCGCCGCGGGGCTGGCCATCGCCGCGCTGGCGCTGACCCCGCTCATCCATTACCTGCCCAAAGCGACGCTGGCGGCGACGATCATCGTCGCGGTGCTCAGCCTGGTGGATTTCTCGATCCTGCGCCGCGCCTGGGGTTACTCGAAGGCCGATTTCAGCGCCGTCGCCGCGACCATCCTGCTGACCCTGGGCTTCGGGGTGGAGGCCGGCGTGTCGGCCGGCGTGATCCTGTCGGTGGCGCTCTTTCTCTACAAGACCTCGCGGCCGCATATCGCCGAGGTGGGCCTGGTGCCTGGCACCCAGCATTTCCGCAACATCAACCGCCACAAGGTGCTGACCGATCCGGGGCTTCTGACGATCCGCATCGACGAGAGCCTCTATTTCGCCAATGCCCGCTATCTCGAGGATTTCCTGCTGGACCGGATCGTGGCCGACCCGGCGCTGCGCGACGTGGTGCTGATGTGCTCCGCGGTGAACGAGATCGACATGAGCGCGCTCGAATCGCTGGAGGCGATCAATGCGCGGCTGGCCGATATGGGCCTGACGCTGCACCTGTCGGAGGTGAAGGGCCCGGTGATGGACCGGCTCCAGCGCACGCACTTCCTCGATGCTCTGACCGGCAAGGTCTTCCTGTCGCAATACGATGCCTACCGGCGGCTCGCGGGCCGCGTCCGGGCGGCCGAATGAGCCGTCAGCCCTCGGGACGGGTGGCGACCATGCTGTCGCGCGCCGCGAAATCCGCCTCCCAGGCCGCCAGCGCGTCGTGAGCCTGCCGCCAGTCGCGGCCGCCGTGGCGGAAATCGAGATAGCCCAGCGCGCAGCCCAGCGCGATCTGGCCCATGTCGAGCGGGCCGGCCAGATGGCCCGGCCAGCGTGCCTCCAGCGCATCGAGCGCGCGCGCGACCTTCGCCCATTGGCCCTCCACCCAGGCCGCGACTCGCATCGCCTCGGGGCGGCAGCGCGCCTCGTAGACCATCAACACGGCGGCATCCATGATCCCGTCCGCCGTCGCCTCTAGCGTCAGCACCTCCCACAGACGCGGCGGCGCGGGATAGAGCCCGGCCCCCGCCCGGTCGTCGAGATAGCGGCAGATCACCCGGCTGTCATAGAGCGTGCCGCCATCGTCGCGGACCAGCGCGGGGATCTTGCCCAGCGGGTTGTGGGCGACAGGCATGCGCGACGGATCGGTGGGCGCGCCCACCGCGGGGATGCGCTCCACATCGGCACTCTGGCCGGTCTCGTGCAGCAGCACGTCCACCTTGCGGCAGAAGGGCGACGCGGGGTTGTCGAAAAGCTGCATCACGGGCGGCGCAGCCGGATGCGTCCCAGCGCGGTCGCGTCTATCTCCAGGCCCGGCCCGTCCTCGCCCAGCCGGATCACGCGGCGGAAGCGGGCCGAAGCGTTGGCCTGCCGCCGGTCGCGCGGGCGATGTGCGCAGATGCCCTCGGGCACCCGGTCGAGCGCATCCTCCGCACCCTGGTCGGTTGCCGAGCGCCCGACGCGGCGGCTCAGCGCATATGCGGCGAGCGCCAGCGTGCCATAGCGCAGCGCGACACCGGCGATGGGGGCAAGGGGCAGGGCCATGACGCATCCTCCTTATGGATGTTCCTGAAGCTAGTCCGGCGCCGCGGGTCTGTCCATGTCCCGCGCAGGGCCGCCCGTTCTTCTTGCTTGAAATATCCCCGCCGGAGGCATGAATCCTTCTATGCGCTCAGGCCACCAGCCGCGTTCCGCTATGGCCCGTCACCAGGGCCTCCACGATCCGGCCTTCGGGCCGGTCCGCGGTGAAGGCGACCTCGGCGAACTGTTCGGTCCGGCCCATGCGCGGGCTTTCCATCAGTACCTTGTGGCGCCGCCCGGTCTGGCGGGCGAGATGCGCCTCCACCTGCCCGGCGCCGGCCGCGCGCAACCGCGCCGCGCGCTCGCGGATCGTGCCGCCCGCGACTTGCGGCATCCGTGCCGCGGGCGTGCCCTTGCGCGGCGAATAGGGGAAGACATGCAGCCAGGTCAACCCGCAGTCCTCCACCAGCCTGAGCGAGTTCTCGAACATTCGCTCGTCCTCCGTCGGGAAGCCGGCGATGATATCCGCGCCGAAGACGATCTCGGGCCGCAGCCGGCGCGCCTCGGCGCAGAAGGCGATCGCGTCGTCGCGTGAATGCCGCCGCTTCATGCGCTTGAGGATCATGTCGTCGCCCGCCTGCAATGACAGATGGAGATGCGGCATCAGCCGCGCCTCGGTCGCGATGGCCAGCATCAGGTTCTCGTCGGCCTCGATGGAATCGATGGACGAGATGCGCAGCCGCGGCAGATCCGGCACCAGCCGCAGGATGCGCATCACCAGATCGCCCAGCCGCGGCGTGCCGGGCAGGTCGGTGCCCCAGCTCGTCAGGTCCACACCGGTCAGCACGACCTCGTTGAAGCCCTTGTCCGTCAGCCGTCGAATCTGCTCCACGACCACGCCCGCGGGGACCGAGCGCGAATTGCCCCTGCCGTAGGGGATGATACAGAACGTACAGCGGTGATCGCAGCCGTTCTGCACCTGCACATAGGCGCGCGAGCGGCTGCCGAACCCATCGATCAGGTGGCCCGCGGTCTCGCGCACGCTCATGATGTCATCGACCTGCACCTTCTCGGTGCGGCCGACAAAATCGGGCCCGCGCGCCAGCCCGGCCCAGGTCGTGCCCTGCATCTTCTCGGTATTGCCGATCACCCGGTCGACTTCGGGCATGGCGGCAAAGGTGCCGGGTTCGGTCTGCGCCGCGCATCCGGTCACGATCAATGTCGCGTCGGGGTTGGCGCGCCGCAGTCGGCGGATCTCCTGGCGCGCCTTGCGCACCGCCTCGGCGGTCACCGCACAGGTATTGACCACCACGGCGTCTTCGAGCCCGGCTGCAGCCGAGAGTTCTCGCATCGCCTCGGTCTCGTAGGCGTTCAGCCGGCAGCCCAGCGTGGTGAAGACCGGCGCGCTCATCGCGCGGCCTCCAGGAAATCCGGGGTCAGCACGCCGTCGAAGACATGGGCACTGGGGCCGGTCATCCAGACGCCATCGTCGCGCCAGTCGATCTCCAGCAGGCCGCCGTCGAGCTCGATCGTCAGCTTGCGGGAGGTCAGCCCGCGCCGCGCCGCCGCGACCCCCGCCGCACAGGCCGACGAGCCCGAGGCCAGCGTCACGCCCACGCCCCTCTCCCAGACCCGCATGCGCAGCCGGTCCGGCCCGGTGACCGAGACGAACTGAACATTCGTGCGCTCCGGGAAGAGCGGGTGATGCTCCGCTTCGGCGCCGCGGGTCTCCAGCGCGACGGCCTCCGCGTCCTCGACGAAGAAGGTGCAATGAGGGTTGCCCATCCCGGTGGCGGTGGGTCCGCCCTCGATCGGCAGCGTCAGCGTGTCGGTCTCCTCCGCCAGCGGGATCTCGTCCCAGGCCAGCAGCGGGGCGCCCATGTTGACCGATGTCAGGCCGCCACCGGCATCCACCGCGATCAGCGTGCCGCGGTCGGTGGTCAGTTCCAGCCGGTCCCGGCCGGTCTCGCGCATCAGATGGCGCGCCACGCAGCGGGTGGCGTTGCCGCAGGCCTGCGCGACCGAGCCGTCCGCGTTGAAAAAGCGCAGCCGCGCGTCGCCCGCCCCGGCCTCGATGACCGCAAGCTGGTCGAAGCCCACGCCCCGGTGCCGGTCCGCGATCGCCCGGATCAGCGGCGCATCGAGCGCAACGGGCCGTGCGCGCGCGTCGAGCACGACGAAATCGTTGCCCAGCCCATGCATCTTCATGAACGCGATGCCGTCCATCCCTGCCTCCATCCGACGCGCAGGCATATAACCGCCCCGCGGCGGTTTGACCATATCGCGCCGGCGCGCCGCGGGCTGCAAGAAAACTCACGCAAACCCTCTTGACCGCCCCCGCCGCCCTCTGTACCTAGCGGGCCTCGAGTGGGCCGTTAGCTCAGTTGGTAGAGCAACTGACTTTTAATCAGTGGGTCGCAGGTTCGAATCCTGCACGGCTCACCACTGAAATCAATAACTTAGCAGCTAACAATCACCGCCCTAACGCGGCATCCTGATTTATTGGGGGACGTATGGGGGACAGAGTGGGGCATTTCGTCCCTCTAGGATTGCGCCGCCCCCGCAAGATGACTGGCGTCGAACCTATCCCGGATACGGCATGCGCGTTCACCGGCTATCGTGCGATTGCATGTACTGGCTCCCGCCCGCTGGATTGGAAGACTTGCTACCTAATGTATCAACCGCACCACGGAACTCATACAGGATTCCAGTCGGTTGTGTTGGGCGTGGCCCAGGTAGGGCAGGTCCAAAGATAATGCGCTTCTCGGGCTGAGGCGGCAGGGCGTAACGCAGAGCAAGCTGGCGGAAGTGCTGCTGGACATGCGGGGCATAGAGGCGCTCGCGTGTTACCTGAACAGCCCGCTAAGGCGGGGCGAGACCAAGCGGATCGTTCTGAACGCGCTCAGGGACGGCCCAAAGACCAACACGCAGCTAGGCGGGCCATTCGAAGGGTCAGGCCGGATATAACCCCAAGGGCGGCGGCAAACCGCTCGTATCAGGCGTTGCTGCGGCTGGAAGACAAGGGCCTGGTCAGGCGTGAGGGGCGGGTGTGGGTCATTCTGGTTTAAGTTGGGTATATGTTAGTATATAAAATCACTAGAGAGTTAGGTTCCTGGGTAGGATTCAGTAGTAATTATCTTACATGCCTCACGGAGCGAACCCCTAGAGCGAGCGAGGACCAAGCCTTGAAGAAGGTCAAGTTCTATTACTTTAAATCTCAATCCCATCAAGAGATTAAGGTTGATGGGGCCATTGGTGGCCCATCACCGGCTGGCGACCGCATATCTATGTCTGTATACACAGAGCGACACGCCATCCCACAGGTAATTGTTCAAGAGGTGACAGAAGAAGGCACGCTGGGCAATGAAATAAGGGACGAGCGCGAAGGGAAAGACGGCATAGTTCGCTCAGTGCAAGCCACACTCCACATGGACTTGGGGCAAGCACAGGCTGTATACGATTGGCTTGACAAGCAGATCAGTGAGATAAAAAAGCAAAAGGATAAGTGAAATGTCGGTCGCCGAAATAATACCGCACTCTCCGAATGCAAAGTACTCTCCAGCGCATAATGATAACATTCGTGATGGAGCTTACTGTGGCGAGGGGGAAATCACTGACACGCGCAGCAATAGTGGCAATGAGCGCATCTACTCTACGGCAGTAATTGCTCCGTTCTGGTCTGGTCTGGTCTTATTGCTTCTAAGCGGAACATTTTCTCTAGCTGGGCTTGTGTTCGAGTATAACCCAGCTTCCTTGATTGGCGCTGCCCTACTACCTGCGGCGTTGTTCTCGCTGGTGTTATGGATTGCGCGCGCGAATGGCGAACGGCAAAAGAAAATGGATAGATAGGCTTACAGACAGGGCTCTGGACGCTGGCAGCATCCCGATGTTTCGGGGGGCTGCTGGAAGTGGTTTATCAATCGCTTTGATTAGCGCAACGCGCGCTGTTCCAGAGGCGTGGGAGATGTACTATCAATTGGGGTGCTTTCTCCTGTTTTTGGCGGGATTAGTTAGGATATTTGTGGCAATTTATTGGAAGTAATACGCCTGCCAGACATAAGTCACGCGTTCAGGCCGTACGCTGCCAATACCCCTTCCAGTTCCGGCTGACCGGCGCACCCATCGCGTTCGATACCATGATATGCGTCAGCGTCCCGTTGTCGGTGCGGCGGTTGTCTTCCAGCCACGCCGCCTGATTGGCGTACTGGTGCAGGTACTGCGGGCTGACATGGTGGTGCTGGCCGACGACCATGCGGCGCAGCCGAGAGAAGTAGCTTTCCGCCATGTTGGTATGCTTGCTTTGGGCCGAGCGTACTCATTGGCAGCGGCTCGCGACATTATTGAAATCCTAAGAACACAACATATTGATCCATCAGGACGCGAATGCACCATATATGTGCACGCGATTGGGATTCATACTCTGTGGCACAGAACATGACATTTGCAACGGCCGAGAAACTTCGGAATAGTTCGGGTACAACGGGATGAATGCGGTTTCCCGTAGTGTTGCTCTGACCGCGTCAACGGCCAGAGCAACGGGAAGAGGACAAGTCGCGAAACCGATCCTCTCCCTCAATCGCAAAATTTCGGCCTCCGCGCAACGAGAATGGCGGAGACCGACCATGTGAGCGAGGCATCTCATGCTAAACAAGCACCTACGTCGTCGCGATGTTGAAGCCCTCACGGGTCTAAGTCGCAGCACAATCTACGACATGATGGACCGCAATGAATTTCCACGGCCGGTTCGCATAGGCCGCCGCGCCGTTGCCTGGCCGCAAAGCGCAGTAGATGCCTGGCTCGCGGCGCGACCGGAAACAAGCCGAGACCGTGCCTAAACCAACTGCCGCCTCTTAAACTCTAAGAGGCGGGTGCTGTGGAAGGTCGCAGCACATGGTTACCTTCAAGCGCTTCGAATAGCGATGAAGTAGCTCATGAACATTAACGTCACCCTGAAGGGCAGCGACCAACCTCAATGTTGGCAGCATGCAACGGATTCGCCGGAAAGCTATCGAGACATGGTTATCCAAAAATGAGTCGAGAGCAAACGCCGACACCGCACACAATGAAGCCGAAGGCGCGGAATCGCTGCATGTGAAACTAAAAAACCCACGCCAGCGAACGCATGGCAGGGCAAGATCGATCGAGTAGAAACATATGACGAAGAAGACTAGGAGCAAAGGCTTCTTTGCACTGGACGTTCACCAGTTCGAGGGTATCCGCCAGAACGGCTTGGGGGTAGAGGAAGCCGCTACCTATCTTTCTCTTCTGAAAAGCACCGATCAGGGTAACGTCGTATCAAGCGGCGGCATTCGATCGGTCATGAACTATTCCGGCCTATCACGGGCAGAAGTAAAACGGGCAATCCGTAATCTTGAATGTAGGGGCTTGATCGAGTGCCTAGAGGTCGAGCGCGAGCGGGCGCGGAAGGCAGAGCGATATAACCTGCCGATCTATGATAGCCGTCGATCGCTTAGCCTAAAGGAACGCGGGATTGTGGACGCCATCGAGGCGGAGCAACAGCCTGCCGCGAACAGCGATATTCAAGCCGCGCACCGGGCCGCGTCTAAGGGTTGGGTCGAAAAACTGTCTGATGGCTGGCACATCGTTAAGCATTCTAACACGGTCGCTTTCATCCCGAACAGCTTTGTCCAGGTCAGTGAAGGGCAATCCCCGCTTTACCGTCTTGTGAATGTGGGCGAGTTGGGACCGATCATGTTGGCGGCTGAGTTGTATCAGCTTCAGAACCTCATGGACGAGCGGGGTGTGCCGCTGGACGTGGTCCGGGGATATTTCCACGCCGAAAACGAGGAACGGTGCCACAATCACCGCATTCACCATCTCTATCCAGGGCGTCAGCACAAAAACGACGAAACCGGCCAAACCGAGAGTTTCGCCACGGCGCATCGTCGCCGTTGGTGGTCCGGTGAGGGTTTTTGGGACAATCTTCGCGCCCTAGACGCGGCACACGTTACGGAATGGGCTGTCTACAGTGCGAACGGGAAAACACCCGAACACGACGAATACGCCTATAACCGGCCCCAGACCCCGCTCGGTGTTCTTAGGAATGGTCGGCAGGTTCTCAAGACACCCGAAAGCCGCCCCGCCTTCATGGCTTACCTTGTGGCGCGATTGCATGAGGCGGATGGGCAGATCACGGAAAGCCTGCCCCAGTTGATTGAGGAATGGCGCACCGCGTCACCTGTCATTGCCTTTGAAAATGC
Organism: Maritimibacter sp. 55A14; assembly: GCF_003122205.1. GTDB lineage: Bacteria > Pseudomonadota > Alphaproteobacteria > Rhodobacterales > Rhodobacteraceae > QEYE01. The sequence goes on along the minus strand of NZ_QEYE01000004.1, from coordinate 16,887 downwards.
CTCTGTCTCGCATGTCGAAGGTGTCAGCATTCTTCGCTTGACGCACCGCGCCGCAACCGAAAACGCGAAGGTTTGGTATCATGATTTGTGCCAGGAGTGCGACAAGGCGTTTTTTTTCGTGGAAACGGTCGCGCGGTCCTATTTCCCGCAAGTATCTGGTATCGTTCAGGAAATACAGAACACGCCAGATTTCAAGGAAGCTATCTCAATGAAGATCAATGAATGCTCAATGGCAGTTCAATGAACGATCAAACCTGTGAGAAGAAGGCATCGGCGCTCCGCGCCTCTCTGCTGGGGAAACGGGATATGGGGCTAGCTGAATCTGTAGCACTTCTACGGCAAGCGACAACGCTAGCTGAGGTGTTAGATTGCTTAGAAGATAAGAAGGCTTCGTCTGAGGCAACGTCGCGCCCCACCCCGAACGTGGTTTCCCTTTGCCAGTATCGGCAACAGAGTCGCCAGGAAGTCCCATGAGTGCCTTGTCTGAGAAAACCTGCCGAAACCCCGACCCGAAATCGCCTAACGGCGCTCAGTGGCCTTCTCAGCGCCTCTACGGGCGTGCGATTGGCAGGGAATTTGGGAAGCGCCCATGCGCGAACCGATACCGGGCAACTTTCCAAATGATTTCGGCAAAATCTGAGGTGGGTCATGGGCGGTATCGGTAGCGGGCGACACTGGCAATTCGGGGCAGACACAACGGACGATTATCGCTCGATCGACATTCGGTGGTTGAAGCGTGAGGGGCTTCTGGATTCCGGGATCAGTCGCCGCATTACCTGGTCGCGCGGTGGCGAGGTGACAGGCTCGATCAATGTTCAGTCAGAGCCGGGGCGCGTGATCCTGGACTATCGCCATCGGGATCGAGGCGGGGAATGGCAATCCGAACGCTATCCCGTCTATCTCGATACCACGCCCTGCCACATGGGCGGCGAGCGGCATTGGTTCCTCTGCCCAGCTCGGGGCTGCGGTCGGCGCGTTGCCATCTTGTACGGCGGGGCCATCTTCGCCTGCCGCCATTGCTACCGGCTGGCCTATCCCTCTCAGCGTGAGGCTGACCGTGATCGAGCTGCACGGCGGGCAGATCGCATCCGCGACAAGATGGGCTGGCCTGGTGGCATCCTGGAAGGCGGCGATTGGGGCAAGCCCAAGGGGATGCACTGGCGCATCTATGAGCGGCTTTGCCGGGAACACGACGCCCTGTCAGATCGCGCCCTGGTCGGGATCATGGATCACCTGAACCGCCCAGTCGGGTTGTGAGTCGCTCCTAGAAAACAGCCGGAATAGATGAGCCACGCTGGTTGGTCATTGTCGAACTGAGGCAAAAAGCATAACTTAAGCATAGTGCGGCCCAAAGGATAACAGACATGGCGATTGCAGCTGAAAAGCCCGACCGAGCGCCCCTAGAGGGTTTTTTCCACGCGGCATCGTACGCCACTGGCTTTATGGCGGTCGGAATTATTGTCCTGTACTTTTCTGGAGGCGATGAGGTGGTCGCGCAGCTCAATGCTGAAATAAGCTTCTTTGCCTGGGGCGTGCTCGCGGGCATCGCGCTTTGCCTCACCATACTTAGCATTGCGTCCATTTTTGCAGTTCGCCGATTGAGCAAGCTGGTGGAACGAGACCGCGAGCAAACAAAACAGGCTATCAAATTATACAACGATCTTCCCGACTGACTTAGTTGCTCGCACGTGCCTCTACCCAACCCATACGACCGTGAAGAATTCGAGCGGCACGCAATTAGTGTGAATCCTAAGGACATGACGCCTGATGCGATCAATCGTGAGTTTAGGCACATAGGTACGGAGTTAGAAAAAGTCGAAGAAAACTTACCTGAACCGACACTCGGTCGTGATTGGTGGATCAGAGGAACAGCGGGGGTCTTGTTTCTCGTTGGCAGCGGCGTCGGGTTCTTTGTGCTTCCCCTAGGAGTTGCAGCAACGCTAGGCAGCATCGCATTGTTCTTTTACGGCACTGCTGAAGATATTTTGCGCGCTCAAGCAGCATTCTCTCATACCGCCGCCAGGAATCGGCTGCACCGGAGACGAAAAGCCCTTGAAAACGAAGCAACGCGGCGATTGCGAAAGCAGCCGCCTGAATGATGGACCACCTGAACCGCCTCTCAGGCCGTTTCTAAAATAGGCCGATTTAGGAGGGTGAAGATGGCAAGAAATAGGAACGTTAACTTCACATGCAGGCGGGCCGCACCTCTGCCCGGTTGTGTCTGAGGCCGTGCGAAGGTGGCAGGAAATAGGGGGGTCTTTCTTCGCATACCAGTCAGCTCGAAAACCGGCTGATTTTCCAAGGCATAACCCGTTCTAAAATGAGCTTGCGACCTTGGCAGGATATGGCGCTAGTATGCGCGTTTTGTCCGGCCTTCCCTCAGACGGAAAAAATGCATTTTTCAGTGTAGCAGAACGCCCCAAACCGCCCCGATAAATGGGGTCGGTTCGGCTTGGGGCTTTTCCGTTATCAAGGAAAGGTCAGGAGTGGTTTTTCCTAGGTCTCAGGCGGTGCCAGGTTAGGTGTGAAAGTTGCACAGTAAGCACTCTGTCAAATGTCCTCATCATCCGCGTCTGGAGGGGGTGGAGGGGCGCGAAGCCTTGCCTCGCGGGCTTTCCAGTCGCCAATGCTTTCGGCCCATGTCAGGGCCAAGCCATATCCGATCCATCCGATCACAACACTGTAGATCGCAACATGCAGATCCATGATCCAGTTGATGATCCGATTGACTCCCACCCAGTCTGTGGGGCCCACAGACTCCGGCCTGCACCATCCTTCGCCGCAGTCATAAAGGGCATATAACCAGAAACCATCGCGCGGCGAAGCAATGCCGTCCTGTAGCCATTCCAAGGCTTGTGCAGCAAGGGGAAGCGCAAGCCCAACCATAACCACGAACCCAAGAGCGAGCACATACGCCCAGAATGCAAACTGGGTGATCAGGATCAAAAAATCCTCAAACAAGTTCGAAATCTTTTCCATCATTCCATGAGACTCGCAGCTATCTTAAATCGTCGTTAATCTCCGCCTCGTGCCGCTTTCTGAAACGGCTGATTGCATCAAGCTCCCAATACTCTTGAAGCTTCTCTTCCGTCCGGGAGAATGGCACGCCCTTGCCTTCTTGTTTGATCCAAAGGCCATCAGCGTTCTTCTTCCACTCTCGGGAATAGTTGACCCAAGCGAAGGCAATGATTGCGCCGCCTATGACATACCCGACAAGCGGGGAGAACCATCCAAGTTCGCGGTATGCCAAGAAGATCACAATTGCGCCTATGCCGGTCAGCACGAAAGCTTTTGTAGCAACGCCTTCCTGTTTTGCCTCATAAACCGCAAGTTCGAGTTCGCTGAGGTAGCCTTGAACCTCTTCGGGCAAGTCCTCAACAGCCACCGCCGGGTGTTTCTCTTCGAGGCGGAAGGAATCGAGGTGCCGCTTCTCTTCTTCGGTTAGGTTGCCCTTGTATTCTTTGCGACGATACCAGGGCGTCCAGTCTTGCTCTTTCGCCATTGTGACTCCGAGGGGGGTAAAATCGGACCGTCTTTGAAAATCAGGCGCTTAGGTAAGCAGGCGCGGATTTACGTAACTACGTATTTGCGCGCTTGAGGTATTCCGCAAGGGCGGCTTCCAAAATGGCCTGGTGCGTCTGGTCGGTTTCGGCGGCATGAAGCCTGAGGCGCTTGTAGGTCTCGCCATCGCGGGCAAGCGTAAGCCGCTTCTCACCTGGGCGCTTCGCCGGTTTCTTGTCTTGAACTTCACCCTGCCCTGCCCCGCGTTGCGGTATGCCGGTGTCGGTCGGGCGGCTTTCGGTGTTCAACAGGCCATCGAGGGCCACGGGTTTCTTAGCCATCCAGAATCCCTTTCACGTAATCCCACACGGCGGCAATCTCTGCCCCCGCCTTCTGGTCGGTTGTTTCTGACACCCCCTGCCCGGTCGCGCCGGTTTCGGCATAGGCGACACGCTGCGCGATATTCACTGGGGTAACGCGGCCATGCTGCGCCAGGACGCGCGCGGCTTCCTCTGTGATCCGCGCACGCGGCGTTTGAGACAGGGCAAAGACAAATGGCACCTTAGCTTCATTCACGGCGGCAATGGTGGCCCCTACGGCTCGCAGGTCCTCCGGTGATGGGCGTACGGGGATCAGCACCAGGTCAGCGGCTTCCAGAGGCTCATTCAGCCATTCCGGGTGAGCTGGCGGCGTGTCGATAATGCAGAAATCGAATTGCGCCCTGGCGGCGTCCAACGTGGCGCGTAGCGCATGGGGGGCAGGGTCGCGCTCCAGCATGGCCGGGGTGTCAGCTTCCCGACCTTCCCACCACGCCCTGAGTGAGCCTTGTGGGTCCAGATCGAGGCAAAGCACCTTCCGGCCATCCAGAGCGGCGGCAACGGACAGGTTGCGGGCCAGTGTCGCTTTTTCGGCCCCGCCTTTTTGGGGGGCTATGAAGGTCGGTTTCATAGGTGCTTACTTCCTTAACAGATCGGCTATCGCTGCCACCACGGCGAATAACACAGCCCCGCCAAATGCCCCTCCGATCAACCTCCCGACAATCCGCGCAACCGGAACCAAATGAATATCTGAAAATCCGATGATTACAGAGAAAGCCATTCCGAAAAACACTCCATAGAGCGCCGCCTTTTGGACATTGAGCTTGCTAGGTGCCACTTAAGCCTCCGCTTCTGTCACCTTCTCACATTTGAGCGAAGCCGCAAACGCATAGCTCGGGCAGCTCGATGCGGCGCAGGAACGTGGCGAGCCGTGAATCAGACCTGAACGCTGAAATCAACGCATCCTGACCCTAGTGCATGCGCGCCTGGACGAGATATCCCTCAACACTATCCTCACCTAGGGCTCTAAGCGCTTCTAGGCGATGCAACCCTTCGAGCAGGACAAACCTGCCCTTGCCTGCCCTGAGCCGTATCGGCGTCGTCTGGCCGAGTTCGATAATGCTCTCGGCAATCTCTTCCACCTTTGCTGGGTCCAGCGTCTTCTTACGCTTTGCGGGTACATAGATTTCAGCGATGGGAAACTTTCTCTTTTTCAGCATACGCAAGCCATAGCATGGCTACGGTGAGAGGGCACTGGCCTTTACGTGATGCAGACAGCCGTATTGTTGGCGCGACGGTCTGCGTCCTGTGCCTAGAGTGCCGCTCCAATAACCATATCGGCCCACTGGTCCAATGCGGCAGCTCTTTGGGGCAACAAGTCACTCTGCTGGTAAACCCGTGCCACAGCGCTGGGCGCGCTGCCGGATGCCGCGTGGTTCTGGATACGGTCCACTACACCCTCAGAAACGCCAGCTGCGGCCAGCGCTGTAGCCATAGACCGCCGGAAATCATGCAACCGCCACGCTTTGAAATCTGGCCTCAAAAGGCCACCAAGTCGGGTCTTTGCCTTCGATATACCGGAGGTTGGTGTCTTGCCCGTGGTGGTAAAAACAAAGTCGCTTTCGCCGCGCTCAAGGTGCAGAGCCTCAATTTCTGCAAGGGCAGGCGGCGATAGATGCGTGATATGAGGGCGGCGGTTCTTTGTCTGCCGTCCGGTTAGCTCAAGGCAACGCCCGGTAATGTTGACGTTTGACCATCGAAGGGCGGCAATCTCGCCGCGCCTCTGGCCCGTCAGGATCAAGAGACGAAATAGTGGGCCAAAGAGGGGACCTAGTTCAAAGGTAGCGGTAAAAATCGCCTGAATTTCGGATAGACTCAGAACGCGGTCGCGCGGCATTTCACGGCCCGCACCCTCCAGAGCAAACCCGATATCACCCTGAATATAATCCCGCCGCGATGCCCAACCGGTGAAAGTACGCAGATATGCGCGGGTGCGATTGGCGTAAACGATACGCCCAGCGCTCGCGTGGGCATCGATTGCCGCCTGCAAATCCGCGCGAGTTAAATCCGTTATCGCCCTGTTGAGGTGCGGGCCAAGCGCCTTTCTCAACTCCCGTTCGACGGATTCCCCTGTGGCGAGGTTGGCGAGCCTTAGATCAGCGTAGCGCTCAATAACCTGTTCAACGGTCAGCAACGCAGCGGCGGCGCGTTCCGCGTCCAATTTGGCGCGATGAGTATCTGCTATCCGGTCTATTCCACGAGTGGCCTCGCTCTCGATTTCAAGCGCAGCGGCGCGTGCTTGCGCCAGACTCGTACCGGGCCACGCCCCAAGTGTATGCTTGCGTTTCGGGCCACCTTTGACCCGTTTCTCAAAAACCCAAGCTGCCTTGCGCTGTCCCACCCTCAGATGAAGGCCAGGACGCAGTGTGTCGGAGTATGTATCTCGACCGACCTCAGGTCGCTTGATGCTTTCGAGGAAGCGGTCTGTAAGTTTCCGTCGGTTCTTCGAAATGGGAGACATATGGGGGACAAAAATCGCTGGCTTCTACTGGATGGATAAGGAACACTCTAGATCAATATTGAATGGGGGACAATCATTTCTCCTCTTTAAAATAGGCAAAAATAGCGGCTTCCATGGAAGCAATAGGACGTCGCTGGACGAACAAAGGTTAAGGCAGCGCGCGGTATGAAAATTGACTTTTAATCAGTGGGTCGCAGGTTCGAATCCTGCACGGCTCACCACTTCTCATAAATTATCCTTTCCCTGCTTGGGGTTGGTGTCGGATTTGACGAACCTCTTGGGAAGGTTCGCCAAATTGCGCTCGCCGTTCGGGCGGGCGATGAGTTTCTCGATAGCGGAATCGGCCATGCCTTCGCGGCCAGCGGCCTCGGTGTAGCGCTGGATGAGCGCCAGCGTTTTGTGCCCGGTGACCGCGCCGATCTCATGCGCGGTGGCCCCGGCCTCGGCCAGACGGCGGGCGCAGGCTTTGCGGAGCCCATGGGCGGAACACTGGGGCAGCTTGGCATCTTCCGTCCAACGCTGCATGAGATTGCCCAGACCACCGGCAGAGCGCATCGTTCCCTTCTGCGTGGCCAGGAACGGACGGTCCTTCGGAAGCCTGTCCAGCACCTCGGCCAGGTCCGGGTGGATCGGGACGGAAACCAGCACACCGCCAGAGCGTTGCGTCTTCTGCCGCCGATACTCGATCTTGCCGTTTCGGATGTTCTTTGGCCCCAGCTTCACGGCATCGACGCGGGCCGCGCCAGTGTAGAGCATCAACGTCACCGCCGTATGCGCCAGCGTGCCGGGCTTGTGGGTCTTGAAGAACTGCGCCAGCTCGTCCTCGTCCCATGTATGGAAGCCATCGCCACCAACGCGGAAAGGCTTCGTCGCCCGCGCCGGATTATCGCCGCGCCAGTCCAGCGTGACCGCGAAATCCATCAACTGGATCAGCCGCTTGCGCAGGTTGTTAGCCGCCGTGGGGGTTTCGGCCTTCTCGGCCAGGATCGTCTGCACATGCCGCCGCTGCATCAGCCGCACCGGCTTGTCTCCATGCTCCTCCCGGAACTTCTCGACGATCCCGCGATAGACCTTCTGAGTGCTCGGCGCGAGATCAAGGAACTCGGGCGAGCGATACCAGAGCGCGACAAGCTGGCTGACACTGCAGGGCTTGGTCCGGTCCGCCCCAATCAAACCGCGCGTCTTGTGGCCGTTCACGGCGTCCTCGTAGCGTCGGATAAAATCCTCCGACCCGTAGTCGCTTCCAAGCTCCGCCGAGAACCCACCCTTTCGAAACCGCCAACGTCGCTTCCCGTGCCGGTCGAAATAGGCCGTCGCGCCGGGAAACTGCTTGCGGCGCTTCACGGGCGATCCCATGGGTTGTTGACCTCGTCGGTCTGCTTCTCGGTGCTGTAGATCACTACCTTACCGTCGCGGCTGATCTCGGACCGCACGACCGGAATGCCCGCGTCCCTGTACGCCTTGAGGTATCGTGTCAATTCGCACTGCGTCAGCGTCGCACGGGGCATGGCCATGGGGTTTCCTTCCACGTTAGAGGCTTTGGTGCCGCGGCTCGCCCAGGGGCAGGCTCGACTGGTCGCTGTCAGGGCGTTTGACCTTGGTCGCGTTGCGCTGGAACCGCTCCCAACCACTCATGGTTAGCAACTTGGTCTTCGCAGAAATCTCTACGAATTCCAGCCGACCGTCGTTCATCAACGCGCGAACTTGCGCGGCGCTCAGTCCAATGAGGTCACCAAGCTCTTTCGGTGAAAGCAGTTTTTCCTGTGCCAAAACCCTCTCCTTTTCATAAGGTAGCGCGAATCGGGTTGAATGCGCTCAAGCGTCATGGTCCGATAACGAAACACAACGAATAGCGTTCATTTGTGCGCATAGCATTCATATGGACGCAGCCGCAAGTGGATTGCTGTCGAAAATGGCGGATCGTCCGTATGACTACCTGAGCGCCTTAGGCGCGCGCATCGCGATTGCGCGCAACGAGCTTGGTATGTCTCAGGCGAAATTGGCCGAAGCGCTCGGAATCTCGCTCCGCGCCTACCAGAGCTATGAACTGGGCAAGCGCTCGATCCCGGTGGAAGCGCTGGTCGAACTGCACCGCCAGTACCAGGTGGACCTGAACTGGATCCTCTTGGGGGCCGAAGCCGTGCGACTGGAGCATGACCTGACCGCACTGGAAGAATTCGAGGTCGCGCTGGACAGGTACCTGTCCGGCAGCGGAACCAAGCTGAAAAGCGAAAAGCGCGGGGCGATTGCGGCGCGCTGGTACCGGTCCTTTCTGGAAGGGAAGGAAATCGCCATGGACGACGTCCACACCTGGATCGAGCTGTTGAGAGAGTAACGAATGGACCTGAGGCAACCCGAGGCGTGGCAGCGCCACCAATTGGCGACAACCGAGCGAATGCAGGCCGATATCGGTCGCTACACGCGCCCGGTGATGAACATTATGGGCACCGTTTCACTGGTTTACTTGCTGACCTGGGGGCCACTCTGCGTGTTTTGGGAGGTGGGAAACATGCCCTGGCTCCCCCTCCTGACCACCGCCCTCTCCGGCCTCGTTGTGGCGATGACCTTCCCGGCCTTCGCATTGGCGGTCGGGATCGAAAGATACTTCCATCACCGCCTGAAGGCATAAACAAATCGCAACCAAGGCAGTATAAGTCAGAGAACATGGCGTTTGGAGTTTTCATTCATCGGACCGATTCAATCTATGATGACGTTCCCTCGGAACGATATCAGTTTCCGAAACAGTACCTGACGCGCGCTCAGCAGTGTGAGGGTGACTGGATTGTCTATCTCGAACCCAGCAAGGTCCAGAACACCAAGGGCTATTTCGCGGTAGCAAAAGTGCAGGAAATCATTGGCGATTCCAGGGCTAAAGACATGCACTTGGCCATCATCGAACCTGGTACATACCTCGATTTTGGTGACTCAGTACCCTTTCGCAAAGCCGATGAAATTGTTGAGCAAGGCCTGCTGAATGATTGCGGTAAAATCTCAGGTCGCGCTCAGGCCGCTGTACGGACGGTTTCTCCAGAGGACTTCATTCGGATCCTTGAACGTGGCCTCGGGCGGAATGACGATGTTCTGCCGCGCATCGATCAGGGCTTGCAAACCGGTGGTTTTCATGAAGCCCAAGACCCCTTTCATCACCTTTCAGCCCGCGACCGCATCAATCAACTGACCAACCGAGCTGTCCGAGACCGGAACTTCAGAAAGAACGTCCTTCGCGCCTATGGCGAACGCTGTGCAATAACAGGATTGCGGTTAATCAATGGTGGTGGTCGCGCTGAAGCGGAGGCGGCACATATCAGGCCGGTGGAGCATGAAGGCCCGGACATTGTAAGCAACGGACTCGCGCTGTCTGGAACCGCCCATTGGATGTTTGATCGAGGATTGGTCGGATTAGCTGACGACCTCACCATCCTTGTTTCCCGTCAGAGCAACGATCTGGATACAGTTAGGGGTATGATAAACGCTTCCGGCAGATTATTGGCCCCGGAACGCCTTGCAAACCGACCCAGGTCAGAGTTTGTGACTTGGCACAGGGAAAACTGTTTCAAGCAATAGCGGCCGGGGCCAAACACTTGCCAAGAGCCTGAATGCCGCGCTGTGGGTTTCGCGATGTCGCCACGCCTGCGCCGCGCAGCATTACCATCAAGGTAAAGATCGGTTCGGGAAGTCGACATTTGCATTGAGAGGATCATCAAATGCGCTTTCGACGACATCAGGGGCGTTGGGATTTGGTTCATCGACATTGACTGTAACCAATCATTAGGAACGTTTTAGGCTTTTGGAGGCTCTATTGCAGGATCGATATGTGGGTGATGTCGGCGACTTTGTGAAGCTCGGGCTGTTGAGGGCTATATCTCCGGGGCGAAAGCTCGGGGTGATTTGGTACAGGTATCCGAATGAAAATCATAACAAGGATGGGCGGCATGTTTCCTACCTTGAGCAACCAGATCGGTATTCTCACCTTGATCGAGAGCTGTTTGATCACCTGGGACAGCTGGTCGCTGAGAGCCGTACAATCAAATCCTTGCTTCCAGCGCTTGGGGACGTACGCTCGTTCGATGAAAGTATAGACCTCGCGAGCGTTCCTCCACGCGAAAGACGAGAGTGGCGGAATGAATGGCTGTCACGGGCGCTCGATGAAGTTTCGGGCTGCGACGTTGTATTCGCCGACCCGGACAACGGTATCGTAGACGATGCGGATTGGCGAAAAGGACAAGCCAAGTTCGGGAAGCAAATGCCCCTTGGGGAGGTTCGTGCCATCGCTCAGGGGCGGTGTGCTGTCATCTACCACCACAACACGCGGCGGGCTGGTGGTCACGACGCAGAAGTGGATCATTGGCTGGAACAGTTTGACACGCCGGGTATCGCGGTTCGGGCGACTGCGTACAGCCCGCGCACTTTTTTTGTGCTCAACCCCGATCTGGAAATTGAGGAGCGGGTAGAAGAATTTTGTACAAAGTGGAGAAGCATTCGAGTCCGACTTCACGAAGTCTTTGGGAGGTGAAAACGAGAATTGAGTCTAATTGAGAAACCCATTTCCACGAGACAAGCACACTTTTCGGTAGCTTTCAAACTTTTGGCACTTTGCATCACGTGCAGCCCAACCTACCCGCTATTTGTCAATCAACGGTTCGTCAAGACGCTGTCGTAGTTCGATGATCATCGCCGCCTGGCTATCGATCTCGCGCTGAAGGTTTTCCACGACCGCCTCAGTGTTGGATAGTTTAGTAGAGATCCCTGAAATATCGCGTGTAGCTTGGGCCGACAACGAACGTATATTGTCCTCATACTTGGTCACGGCGTCACGATAGGACCCCCATAAGCTGAAAATTGCTAAAAAACCAAAAACAGTCGTTGCCAAGCCAAAACCAGACAAAATTCTCACTAAGTTTCTTGATTCCTTTGCAGCCTTTGCAGCAGATTTCGCAGTGTCCCGCAGCTCTCTTAAAACGCTCGCAATTGAACTACGGATTCCGATTTTTCCAGGTTTTTTTTGAAATTTTCTCCACCAAGCCCGGTCAACATTATCGATGACAGCACGGTAGGGTCTCGAAGACTTCCTTATCGCCTCCTCAATATCCTCAAGTTCCGAGTTTGACGGTGGCTCTCCAAGCAGTGGGTGTGAGGTTGTCTTTGTGAACTCGATCCAGATAAGCCCTTCATCTGTAGGAACCTCGTAATCTTCATCGGTTAGATTGTGTATTGGAATACACAATTTACCCCAATAACCAGGATCGACCAACGGACCAGTTCCAAGAAGAAGCCCACGATGCACATGGCGTATCTGAAGATTGAACCTAACTGCAATGTAGGGCGGCAGACGAAAGTAAATGTCGCTTTCAACAAATACGATCGAATTCGCAGGAAAAGTAAGGAACTTGCTTTTTCTTGATAGAACCGATTTTGGCTCAATTTGGCCAGGATCGAATTGGTAAGCTTTCTCACCAATACGTCCTTCGTAAGAAGCACCTTTCAGCCTGTGAACGCCCTTGGGTTTTTCACCGGTTACTCTCTTTTCAAAACTGAAAGGGTAAATCATACCCGTTTTTTCGAAGTATCGGGCAATATCATCCGCCGAGAGAAGCGACGGTGGTATATCCTTTAGCGGGTCAGAAACCCCGCCACCTTTCGGCGGCGCTCTATGTTGCGATGCTCGGTCGATAACGGCCCTTTCGGAGTCATCCCGTAGGAACAATTCGAGCCGATCCTTTTCACTATGTGTGAGGGGCTCCCAACTTTTCTTCGCCTCATTCACTTCGGGCATTTGGAAGATCGTATGTTTGCGAGTTCAGGTTTTCCAAAACTCCGAACACCGAGAACCCGAGCCAATCAACTGTGCGACTAAGATCGGTCTCGACCTGCGCCACAAAACGAGAAAGCTGACTGCTCGGATCTGTTAGGTCTTCCGGCAAACCTACATAGTCTAAATGATTCATAACCAAACGAGTTGGCCTGTTTGATTGGATGGCACGCTTTACAACTTCGGAATCGAACTTACCCACACGACGCAGATTTTTCGTTACGGTCGTATACTCCCTCAAGTCTTCCGACCGGCCGGTTACGTTGGCAACTTCGTCCCAGCTGATTTCGTTCTTGAGCGGCCCTGACTCGCCAGCAACTCGGATTGGGAACGAACGTGTTACCAGGGTAACATCGTCAACATCTAATGGACTTAGGCCAGTTTCCGCTAAAGCTCCTGCTGCTGTCGTCGTCCTCGCGGTCGCTTTGGGCCAATAACCCCCATCGAGCAAGGAAAGCCCGAAGCCCTGTGAGCCTTCTACGATGATCCGGTCTCCGCGATCAGCCTTTGCTCTCAAAAGCTCAGTTGTATCACAGACCGTAGCAGGCATGTTTTCCCATGACTTGGCTTCCAGAGCGGGGATGGCATGTAGGGCAATGTTGCTTGCCCCCCGAGCAACACGAGCCATCACAGCGGCCCCAACGCCGCTGCCGGTTGAGCCGATTGCGCCAATGAGGTCTGCATTCGCTTCCCAGAGCTTGTGCTCTTCCGTGATGATCTGTGCGTTTTCGCTGATGAATATGCGGTCTTCTGGGTAGTCTAGAGCCTTGATTTCCTTTCGCAAAACATCAAGGTCCAAGTAAGATCCGGCAGGAAACACAACGTCAACATTTCGATCTATGCAACCGGCTGGTAGCTGCCTCAGGGCGAACCTTTTGCCTTGCTTGTCATAGCCGGTGTGGCCCGAGTTAGGGCCCCCGACCCGGACAAGAGTGACATCAGTTTCCTGTGATCTTCGCGCGAGCTCTAGCGCTACTTTGCCTTTGCCCTCTGACCCAAACTGACCGCCTACGACGATTGAGACAGGCATGGATTTTCCCCGAAGTACTGCTCGATTGCGCGAATCATAGCACGTTCCGAATCGCCTTTTCCAGCATCGTTTGAGATCGTGATGTGCGCGAGGTCGCGCAGAGTAGAGACCTCGCGTTCTACTTCGGAACTGGATGCCACCTTGAAAGAGGTCCGTTCCGCTGCTTCATCAGCCTTGCCTCTTAACACAAACCGATGCTCTCGGGTCTTTTCGTCGGTATCCACGAATAAGTGCATGAAATTAAGCCCGAATCTCTCGACAAGGTATGAGTGATCGGTGGCGAAGCGAAGGCCGTCGACAACAATCCGTTTGCTGCCCTTGACCCTTTCCAAGGTGCGTGCAGCGAGTTCTCTTTGGCGACCGCTTTGGTTCAGCTCTGCGCCGATTGCCTGGCGGTTTGATCTAGAGAGCTCTAACCCCCGCTCGATAAGGAGCTCATCGATGACGAGGCTGAACCTTGTGTACGCGTAACCATTTTGTTCGAGAATTCTCGCCAAGGTCGTTTTCCCAGCGGCAATCGGACCACTGATACCGATCACCACTGGTCGATCCTGGCACTTCAAGGCCGGAATCACTAGTGGCGGTTCATTTTGGGTGCCGAGTTCCTCAACTAGTCCGGCAAGGTGGAAGGTGCCCACTAGAGCTGACGTTACCGCATCCAGTTCATCATGAGAGACAGTATCCGAGGTAAACTCGCCATCCAGGCCAAATTCTTGAAGGCCTTCTTGAAGCCATTGAATGCCTGCACCCTTGCGCGGAATTCGCATGATGTCCTGTGCCGCACCAGGGTAGCTTTCAATTACCGGTATCCCCATTTCTCTAAGAGTTTCGGCAATCAATATTCCACGGGCTGTTAGTTTCTGCATGCTTGGCAGAAGACAAGGATAGACGTTGACACCTCTGCGTTTCAATTCACGTTCGCATTCACGCATGATGCCGATTTCTTCCCTCTTGGGATCATCGTCGAACACTGAGGTACGACCGTACGGTAGGCACAATGGTGAGTCGATCGAGACCAAATCCGGCTTGGCGTTCACTGTTTTAGCTAAAATTTCTTGATCCGAACGGATTAATTCGGTCTTAGTCTTCCTGCCATCGAGTAGGCACCAACCGCTGGCTCTGGCTTCAGAGCCGGTCAAGTCGATCCCTACAATGCGCGCTTTAGCTGCGGAACAATCCGAAAAGATATCTTCGAAGGTGTGTCTGATCGTGAGGTTTCGATTTTTTTTGATCGTTTTTGGGTCGATTTCTGTCCAGTTCTGAGGGGCCGCCCAGTCGGAGAATCTTACATCTTGGCTGAAGAGATCCTTTTGCACCCCAAGGCGGTTGAGCACTTTATCAAGAATATATCCCATCGCTGCGATATCAGCGCGGTTGTACTGAAGAAGTTGCTTTAGTGCTTCGTGGTCCCCTCTCAAATACCGATGCCAGAGTAGTACGGCAGCGAAACCGTCAATCCCATATATTGAATGACGTATCGATATGCCCAGTTCCTGCTCAATCGCTTTCTGCCCGCCTGTTAGGCCAACACGTCGCGCCAAGTACATTAGGTCGACGTGTCGGGGCGGTAGATTGACCCCGGGGAATTCATTTCGGATGAAACGTTCGTCAAAACGGATTCCGTTGAAAGTGATCATTACCTTCGCTCTGTCGAATGCTCCGCATAGCGAGGCATCCGCGTCACCTTTGACGAAGCTATGGCTGCGTCCACCCAAGCTCCAACCAATGACAGTGATCTCATCGTAGTAGTGGCTTAGTCCGGTGGTTTCGATATCTAGAAAGAGAACCTCGTCTGGGCGATGAAGGCACATAGCAAGCGTGTCCCTAAGATACTTGGACAGTTTCGAAGGAGGTTTCGGTTCAGTTCGGGTCATGTAGTCTTTGTAGCTCGCTAAAGTTTGCTATCTTTTTCGATGAGTATTGGCCTTTTGAAGGCACTACTGTCAGCATTACACCATGTGCGCCCGATCCAGAAATGGTGCATGAACTGCCATTCCGGGCCATCCTATACGGAAAACTCCCTGATAAGCTTGATCAAAGGTTCAGCTTCATGGCGATCTGCCGCCCGAAGTGCCGCGATGTAGCGCGCGCGGTGGTCGCTGTCTGCTGTGAGTGTCCCGCCGCCCGACCAGTCTAGGAAGATATCCGGATCAATCGTGGCCAGGTAGGCATCTGCCATGATCCGCGCCCAACGACCGTTGCCGTTCGCGAACGGGTGGACCCAAACCAGCTTGTGGTGGAAGCGCGCAGTGGCCTCCAGCGGCTCGTAGGTGCCGTTCTCGCGCCAGTAACGGGCATCGTCCAAGCAGGTGCGCATCTCAGTTGAGATGTGCCAGACCGGCACGCCGATGTTCTTCTCGGTCAGGCGACAAACGCCCGCCCAGTCCCAGACCTTGCCGAACAAGCGCTTGTGGACGTCGCGGGCGGCATCGTCGGTCAGGACATCGAAGGACTTGGGCCGCCTCTCCAGCCAGGTCAGCCCTTCGATGATGTTTTCGCCTTCCAGCTCGTTCAGCTCGCCGCGCGTGGTGATGTGCTTGGCCTTGAGGCCAAGCAGCTCATCAGGTGTGAGCGGGGTCGCGCCGGTAGGTTCGTGCAATTCCAGAGTCACTTCCAAAAGTCCCTCGGCATCTCACGGGCGATTTCGACCGCCAGTTCCTCAATCATTTCTTCCTGGCTGCGCAGGCCTTCGGCCTGCTCTTCCAAGGCCATGTGCGCGCGGGTGCGCTGGATGATACGCTTGGCCTTATTGCGCGCTTGGGCCATGACGATGTCGTCGACCGTCCCCTCGCGCGGGACGATCGCATAGACGAGTTTGCCGCCCATGGCTTCAGCCATCTTGTCGAGTTGGTTCAAGGAAATAGTACCTGCCTGTTCGTTCTGGATCGAGCTGTAGACACTGTTTCGCGATATTCCCAGTCGCTCGGCCAGAGCGGCCGCACTCATGCCGATTGCCTCCTGGAAGGTCGCAATCCAGCCACCCAGTGGCTTTTCGAAGGCGGAAACCGCTTGGGCGGCCCGATTGATTTTGCCTTCGGCTTGTCGTTGTTTTGCGCGCGAGACGGACATTTGCCAACCTATAGCATTGCATTCATGCTAATTTTGTAATACCGATATATGGCATTGGCATGAAATATACAATACTAAAGTATTGCAAAATAGAGTATTTCATCATACCACAGCTTGGCAATCTGACCCATCAAGCTTTGCCGATCACATTCTAAACCGCGCTTGCAGGCATTTGCACTTTCTCCCCGACCGTAAGTTCCTTCGCATCCACGCCCAGTTCCCGGATCACGTACCCGTTGCTCCACTTGCGGATATTCCGCATGTAGCCATTCCCTTCGGCGTCCATGAACAGGCAGCGGATATTCTGATAGTCGCCCCAGACGCCCGCGATGGCAACGAGCGGAACACCTTCGGGCAAGCTGTCCACCTTATCAAAATTGCGATAGTCGATGCCGTAGTCGCGGGCTTGATGATAGCTCATGGTGAAGTGGTCGTGTGCAAACCTCATTGGTTTCCCTTTCTCGTTAAAGTCCCAGGCCATGGTTGTGGCCCCGTTCGATCTGCTGCTCCCTCAGCTCCGTCTCAGCCTCTCTTCGGCGGCCTTCGCTAAGCTCAAGCTCTTCTGCAACTGATCGTCCAGCGCGTTGTAGGTCGCCTCTTCGTTCAACAAGCCCCGCAAGGCCGTCATTGATGCGGCCTG
>NZ_QEYE01000039.1 GCF_003122205.1 Maritimibacter sp. 55A14 | reverse complement strand
TCATGTTCGGTAGGCTCAAAGACTGGCGACGGGTCGCAACCCGATATGACCGATGCCCGAAGGTATTCCTCTCCGCCATCGCACTCGCCGCAACCGTCATCTATTGGCTATGAGTCCTGACCCTAGGCTTCGCACAATATCCTTCCGTCCGAATACCGCCTGATACTCTTTCGGTAAGGTAAACCGGACGGCATATGTGCTACCGCGATTCATCATGTATTTGGGTAGTTTCAAGGTCATTTTCATGGTCCTCTGACTGTTACGTCAGACGAAAAACCCAATGAAAACAATATGTTCTGGTGCCCCCAGAGAGACTCGAACTCCCGACCCCCTGATTACAAATCAGGTGCTCTACCAGCTGAGCTATAGGGGCACTCGGCCCGGATGTACCCCGGCGCCGCGCGCCGTGCAAGTGGTCTAGCGGCTGGCGCGGGCGAGCAGAAGGACCGCGCCCAGCCCCATCAGGATGACCAGCAGCGCCGCGGGCGAGGCCTCGCCCAGGTTTTCCAGCGAGGCCTGCTCGTAGACCCGCGTGGCGAGCGTGTTGTAGTTGAAGGGCCGCAACAGCAGGGTCGCGGGAAGCTCCTTCATGCAATCGACGAAGACCAGCAGAAGCGCGGTGCCGACCGAGCCGCGGATGAGCGGCATATAGACCCTGACGAGCGTGCCGCGCGCGCTCTGCCCCAGGGCCCGCGCGGCCATCGGCAGCGACGGCGAGACCCGCCCCATCGCGGCATCCGCGGCCCCTTGCGCGATGGCGAAGAAGCGCACCGAATAGGTGAAGACCAGCGCGAAGGCCGAGCCGGTCATCAGCAGGCCCGGATCGACGCCCGTCAGCGCCTCGATCCCGTCGGCCAGCGCGTGGTCGGCGAAGGCCATAGGGATCAGGATGCCGATGCCCAACACCGCCCCCGGCGCGGCATAACCGATCGTCGTGACCGGCAGCAGCAGCCGCGGCAGGCGGCGGCCGGTCAGCCGCACACCGTAGACCATGAATAGCCCCGCCGCCACGGTCAGGAAGGCCGCCAGCCCGCCCACCGTCAGCGTGTTGCCCAGCGCCCGCAGGAGCCCCGGCGCGGCCCAGTATTCCAGGTTCGCCGCCGCGTGCGACAGGATGACCGAGACCGGCAGCACGAAGCCCAGTGCGAAGGGCAGCAGGCAGACCAGCGCCGCCAGTACGCCCTGCGCCCCGGTCAGGCGGATCGGCTCCACCGGGCGCTGGCCGCGCGCCGCGCCGAAGAAACGCAGCCGCCGGCGCGAGCTCTTCTCCAGCGCCACCAGCACCAGGATCAGCGCCAGGATCACAGTGGCGATCTGCGCCGCGCCGCCGGCATTGTAGCTCTCCAGCCAGACCGAGAAGAGCCCCGTGGTCAGCGTCTGCACGGCGAAATACTCCACCGTGCCGAAATCGTTGACGGTCTCCATCATCACGATGGCGACGCCGGCGGCGACGGCGGGACGCGCCAGCGGCAGGCCCACGCGCCAGAACCGCGCGACGGGCCCCGCACCCAGCGCGCGTGCCACCTCGATCCGTGCGCCCGACTGTTCGCGGAAGGCCGCGCGCGCCAGCAGGTAGACATAAGGGTAGAGCGCCGCCGAGATCACCAGCACCGCCGCTCCGCGCGACCGGATCTCGGGGAACCAGTAGTCGCGCGCGGAACTCCAGCCGAAAATCTCGCGCAGGAACGTCTGCACCGGCCCGGCATATTCCAGGAAGTCGACCAGCGCATAGGCCCCGAAATAGGCCGGGATCGCCAGCGGCAGCAGGAGCGCCCATTCCAGCACGCCGCGCAGCGGGAAGCGGTACATCACCACCAGCCAGGCGGTCACCGTGCCCAGAACCGCGGTCGCGGCCCCGGTCGACAGCATCAGCAGGACGGTGTTGGTGAAATAGCGCGGCAGCGTGGTGGCCAGCAGGTGCGGCCAGATATTCTCGGCCGGGTTGAAGGCGATCCAGACCACCGAGACGATCGGCAGGAGTACCAGCGCGGCAATGAGCGCGGCCCCGGCCGACCAAGGGTCGAGACGGGCGCGCGGCCTAAGCTCGGTCATTTGTTCGATCATCGGCGGAGGCCTTAGCCGAAAGCGGTTTAACTGTCCAGAAATCCCGATATAGTGCCGGGATAGTTCAAAGTTTCGCAGGCGGCACCCGGCTCTTCATGCAGATTGTGTATCATCTCGGCGCGCATGTCACCGACGAAGCGCTCCTCGTGCAATGCCTGGAAAAGAACGCCGAGAGGCTGGCACAGGACGGCATCGCGCTCTCCCCGCCGGACCGGTTCCGCGCACCCTTGGCCGAGGCGCTGTCCGCGCTGCGCGCCGGACCGATTTCAGAGGAGCTCGAAACCCTCCTCATCGACGCGCTGATCGACGAGGACGACGCGCAGCGGGTCGTCATGTCGGTGGACAGTTTCCTCTGCCCGGCCAACCAGGTTCTGGGCGACAACCGGCTTTATCCGAAAGCCGGCGAGCGCATCGCGCAGTTCCGCGACATCTTCCCCTCGAAGGAAGTGGAGTTCCATTTCGCGCTGCGCAACCCCGCGACCTTCCTGCCGGCGCTCGCAACGCGCGCCAAGGCCAGCCCGTTCCAGAGCTTCATCGACCGGGTGGACCCGATGGTGCTCCGCTGGTCGGACGTGGTGGAGCGCATGGCGGCGGCGGCACCGGACTGCCGGCTGGTGGTCTGGTGCAACGAGGATACGCCGCTCATCTGGCCGGAGGTCCTGCGCGAGGTCTCGGGGCATGATCCCGCGACCCGGCTCAAGGGCACGCACCGGCTCCTGGAGCGGATCATGACGCGCGAGGCGCTGAACCGGCTGATGGGCTATCTCGACGACCACCCGCCGAAGAACGAGACGCAGCGCCGGCACATCGTGGCCGCCTTCCTGGACCGCTTTGCGCTGGAAGACGAGATGGAGATGGAACTCGGGGATACCGGCTGGACCGCGGAATATGTCGATGCGCTGAGCGCCGCCTATGACGAAGACGTCCACCGGATCGAGTGCATGGCGGGCGTGACGTTCATCGCTCCCTGAGCCGCGCGCCTCACTGGCCTATCATCCAGCGCCCGTCCGGGTAGAAGGCGTGGAAGGCGAAGGCGAACATCACGTCATGGGGCATATCGCGCCCCTGCCCGTCCCGCACCCGGATCGAGCCCACCGACCTGCCCTGCGCGATGCGCCCGGTATCGAGCGCCGAGGCCTGCTCGCCCGCCCATGTCAGGCGGATGCCGGCCTCGCGTATCTCGCCCGCGCGTCGCAGCCGCTCCATCGGCCAGGCACGCTCGCCCACGCGGATCACGCGGGAATTGGGCGCGATCCCGTGTGGCGGCATCTCGCCGCTATAGAGAAACGGCCGCCCGCTGTCGTAGCCCCGATAGGGGTTGTGGCCGTAGGGCCGGTCCGCGTTCGGCTCCGCCATCACCAGACCCTCGGGGTTGCGGGCGCGGAACTGGTCCCAGCTTTCCATCCAGCTCGGCAACTGGCGCAGCCTGTCGCCGGTATGATGCCCCACGATGCCCTCGCCGATCGCCTGTTGCCACCAGCTTTCGGTTTCGCGGTCATACATCACCATGTCGGAATTGCGCAGTTTGCCGGAGACGCCGAAGGTGCGGAGTTGCCCGTTCACCCGCCGGTCGAAAACCATCGCGGAATTGCAGAGCGGGCAGTAGGTCACCGCCACCGGCACGCCCCCGATCACGTCATTGGCGATCTCGTGATACATCAGGTAGCGGATTGGATAGGCCCGCGGCGTAGCGCCCTCCAGTTCCACCGCGATGACGGGTTCGCGCCCGTCGAGCCCACGTGTCGCGGCAACGCGCTGGAACTCGGCATCCCAGATCGCGGGAATGCCGTCCTTGGGCGGACCGCCCGAGATGATCTCGCGCAGATCGACGGAAGCGCGCGAGAAATCGGTGCGCGGCCATTCGTGTTTCCAGAACTCAACCTGCGCGACCGCCGCACCGGCGAGCATCAGCGCGGCGAGGGCGGAAAGGATGAATGCCTTGAGACGCATGGGGACCTCCCTGACCACTGCCCCCAATGTGGCAGGGGGCCGCGCTTGCGCACAGCCCCCCTCACGACAGTTTGACGGATCGGGATCAGCCGTCAGCCTTGATCCGCACATCCTTCATGTAATCGGGGTCGCGCACCGTGCCGCTCTGCCCCGAGCCGCGCTTGATGCTGTCCACAACCTCCTGCCCGGCGATCACGCGACCCACGACCGTATACTGGCCGTTGAGATGCGGGGCGCGCTGGAACATGATGAAGAACTGCGAATTGGCGCTGTCGGGGTTCTGCGACCGCGCCATGCCGACCACGCCCTTCTGAAAGGGCAGGTCCGAGAATTCGGCCTCCAGGTCAGGCAGGTCCGAGCCGCCCGTGCCGGCCATACCGGGCTCGCCGCCATCCTTGCGGCCGTATTGCACATCGCCGGTCTGGGCCATGAAACCGTCGATGACCCTGTGGAAGACCACCCCGTCATAGGCACCGGCGCGCGCCAGTTCCTTGATGCGCGCGACATGGCCGGGCGCGACCTGCGGCAGCAGTTCGATCTCGACAATGCCTTCGGACTGGCCGGCGACCTCGATCACCAGCACGTTCTCGTCTTCGGCGGCGAGCGCCGGCGCGAGACCCAGAAAAAGTGCCGCGAGCGGAGCGAAAATCCTGTTAGCCATCCTTCTCATCCTCCGCCACGCGCATCGAGATCATGCGGTCGGGATTGCTGGGCGGCTCGCCACGGGTGATCCGGTCCACATGATCCATCCCCGAGACCACCCGACCATAGACCGTGTATTGCCCGTTCAGGAAATGGTTGTCCTTGAAATTGATGAAGAATTGCGAGTTCGCGGAATTCGGGTTCTGCGAGCGCGCCGCGCCCAGCGTACCTCGGTCATGCGGCAGGCGCGAGAACTCCGCCGGCAGATCCGGCTTGTCCGACCCGCCGGTGCCGGCGTTGTGCAGCCTGAAATTCTTCTCGGCATTGCCATTGGCCACATCGCCGGTCTGCGCCATGAAACCTTCGATGACGCGGTGGAAGACCACGTTGTCATAGGCGCCCTCGCGGGCCAACTCCTTCATGCGCGCGCAATGCGCCGGGGCCACGTCGGGCAGAAGCTCGATGACGACGGGGCCGTCCTTGAGCGTCATGATAATCGTGTTCTCGGGATCTTTGTACTCGGCCATGATGCCTCCGCTCTGAAACTCTGGCGCGACCCTAGACGCGGGACGCGCCAAGGGAAAGCCCCCGGCTCAGGCGCGTGCGAACTTCCGCTTTAGAGCGGCCAGGACCGGCGGCGTGACGAAGCCCGAGACATCGCCGCCCAACCGCGCGATTTCCTTGACCAGGCGCGAGGCGATGGCCTGGTTCTTGGCGTCCGCCATCAGGAAAACCGTCTCCACGCTGTCGTCGAGCGCGCGGTTCATGCCGACCATCTGGAATTCGTACTCGAAATCGCTGACCGCACGCAGGCCGCGCACGATGACCTCGGCCCCGACATCATGGGCGCAATCTATCAGCAGGTTCTCGAAGGGGTGTACGACGATCTCGGTGCCATTGGCCTCGGTCAGGCGCTTGCCCTCCTCCTCGACCATCTCCACCCGCTCCTCCAGCGTGAAGAGCGGGCCCTTGTCGCGGTTGATCGCAACACCGATCACCAGCCGGTCCACCAGCGTGCAGGCGCGCCGGATGATGTCCACATGGCCATGCGTCATGGGGTCGAACGTGCCGGGATAGAGGCCGGTGCGCATGGGGGCGTTCCCTTCGGTCAGTTTTGCCTGCGCGGCACGCAACAATATTGCGGAGGGGAATGCAAGCGGCTTCGCGCCCGCGCAACGCCCGGCTCAGCGCCCCATGATCATGCCCTGGAGCGCATCCTTCTCCATGCTGAGTTCCGCCAGCCGCGCCTTGACCACGTCACCGATGGAGATCAGCCCGGCCATCTTGCCGTCCTCCATGACGGGCATGTGGCGGAAGCGGCCCTCGGTCATGCGGGCCAGGACATGGTCGGAGGTTTCGTCGAGCGTGCAGCCCACCAGCTCCGCCGTCATCAGCTCGATGACGCACTGGCTCATGCAGCCCGGTCCGCGCTGCCCCAGTTCGCGCACGATATCGCGCTCCGAAAGGATGCCCTCGGGCACCTTTCCGTCGGCCGAAACGATCACCGCACCGATGCGCTTGGCCGAGAGGATCTCGGCCGCCTCCCTCACCGTCGCGCTGGGCGGGATCGTGGCGACCTCGTTACTGGACTTCAGTTTCAGAATTTGCCGGACGATCATTGCCGCCTCCCGTCATTGTGAAGTCAACGTGACCAGCGTCCCCCGAAGCCATCCCCCTGTCAAGTCAGCGCTTCCAGGCGCGCAAGCTCCCGCCGGAGCCGCCCGGCCAGCAGATCGGCGAAACGGTTGAGCCGTTCCACCGGGCGGTCGTCGGCATGGCGGATCAGATAGAAGGCACGGCTCAGCGACACGGTTTCCGGCAGCACCTTGCGCAGCGCGGGGTGGCCCGGCATGGCGAAATCATGCACCACCCCCACCCCGCCGCCATGCGCCAGCCATTGCAACTGAACAGTGACGGAGTTCGACGCCAGCGCCACGCGCTCGGCGCCCGTCATCTCGGTCAGGTAGTCCAGTTCGCTGTCATAGATCATGTCGGGGATGTAGCCCACGATCCGGTGCCCGCGCAGGTCGGCGCGCTGCCGGATCGGCGGGTGCGCCGCCAGATAGTCCGCGGAGGCCGCCAGCGACAGGCGGTAGTCGGTCAGTTTCTGGACCGTCAGGCGGCCGGCGGCCGGGCGCGAAACCGCGATTGCCATGTCGGCCTCGCGCTTGGAGAGGTTGAAGACCCGCGGCAGCGCGACGACCTGCACCTCCAGCCCCGGATTGTCGGCCACGATGGCCGCGCAGATCTGCGGCAGCAGATAGCTCGCGCAGCCGTCCGGCGCGCCGATGCGGATCGTGCCGGTCAGCCCGTCGGTATCGCCGCGCACCTCCTCCAGCGCCCCGGTCACAGCCTGCTCGACCCGCTGCGCGTGGTCGAGAAAGGCCCGCCCGCCCTCGCTCAACGCATAGCCTTGCGGGGATTTCACGAAGAGCCGGTTGTCGAGCGCCTCCTCCAGCCGGGCGATGCGCCGGCCCACCGTCGCCGGGTCGAGCCGAAGGGCGCGGCCCGCCGCCGACAGGCTTTCCAGCCGGGCCACGGCCAGGAAGACCCGGATATCGTCCCAGCGGCTTTGCGCGGCCATCGTCCCATCCTGCATTTTTGCAAAACACTTTTGGGATGTTTCCGCTTTTCATGGAAAAAACGCAAGACTACCCTGCCGCCAATTCCAGCAATCCTGAACGGGAGAGAGCCATGCAGGAGCTTACGCATTTTATCGGCGGCAAACATGTGAAAGGCACATCGGGCCGCTTCGCCGATGTCTTCAATCCGGCCACGGGCGAGGTCCAGGCCAAGTTGCCGCTGGCCTCGGTGGCCGAAACGGACGCAGCCGTGGCCAATGCCGCCGCCGCGCAGCCCGCCTGGGCGGCCACCAACCCGCAGCGCCGCGCCCGCGTGCTGATGGAGTTCGTGCGGCTTCTCAACCGCGACATGGACAAGCTGGCCGAGGCGCTGAGCCGCGAGCACGGCAAGACCGTGCCCGATGCGCGCGGCGACGTGCAGCGTGGGCTCGAAGTGGTCGAGTTCTGCATCGGCGCGCCGCATCTTCTGAAGGGTGAGTACACCGACAGCGCGGGCCCCGGCATCGACATGTATTCCATGCGCCAGGCGCTGGGCGTGGTCGCGGGCATCACGCCCTTCAACTTCCCCGCCATGATCCCGATGTGGAAATTCGCCCCCGCCATCGCCTGCGGCAACGCCTTCATCCTCAAGCCCAGCGAGCGCGACCCCTCGGTGCCGCTGATGCTGGCCGAACTGATGCTGGAGGCCGGTCTGCCCGAGGGGATCCTGAACGTCGTCAACGGCGACAAGGAAGCGGTGGACGCCATTCTCGACAACGGCACCGTGCAGGCGGTGGGCTTCGTCGGCTCCACCCCGATCGCGCAGTACATCTATGCGCGGGGCTGCGCCAACGGCAAGCGTGTGCAGTGTTTCGGCGGCGCCAAGAACCACATGATCGTGATGCCCGACGCCGACATGGACCAGGCCGCCGATGCGCTGATCGGCGCGGGCTACGGCGCGGCGGGCGAGCGCTGCATGGCGATCTCGGTCGCGGTGCCGGTGGGCGACCAGACCGCCGACGCGCTGATCGAGAAGCTGGTGCCGCGCATCGAGAAGCTGAAGATCGCACCCTACACGGGCGGCGAGGATGTCGATTACGGCCCGCTCGTTACGGCCGAGGCCAAGAGCCGCGTGCTGGGCCTTATCGAGAGCGGCATCGAACAGGGCGCCGAACTGGTGATCGACAACCGCGATTTCAGCCTTCAGGGCTATGAGGACGGGTTTTTCGTGGGCCCGCATCTCTTCGACCGTGTGACGCGCGAGATGGACATCTACAAGCAGGAGATTTTCGGACCCGTACTGTCCACCGTGCGCGCCGAAAACTACGAGGACGCGCTAGCCCACGCGATGGACCACGAATACGGCAACGGCACCGCGATCTTCACCCGCGACGGCGACACGGCGCGCGATTTCGCCAACCGGATCAATATCGGCATGGTAGGCATCAACGTCCCGATCCCGGTCCCGCTGGCCTATCACACCTTCGGCGGCTGGAAGAAGTCGGGCTTCGGCGATCTCAACCAGCACGGGCCGGATGCGTTCCGCTTCTACACCCGGACCAAGACCGTCACCTCGCGCTGGCCGAGCGGCCTCAAGGAAGGCGGCGAGTTCCATTTCAAGCAGATGGACTGACGCTGCGGACCGGACGAACGGGAAAGGGCGGCCCCGGTGGCCGCCCTTCGCACCAAATGGTGCCGCATCGTGCTGTGCCTGCAATAGGCCCAGGTTTGCTGGCTGCTTGTAGAAAGGCGCGTCCCAAAGACTTCTTCGGCAGGTATGGCAGAAACCGTGCTACTTATTCTCACGGTCAATGACAACCATCGGGACAAAGCAGGCTTTGAAGTCTAGGGTCAGGACTCATAGCCAATAGATGACGGTTGCGGCGAGTGCGATGGCGGAGAGGAATACCTTCGGGCATCGGTCATATCGGGTTGCGACCCGTCGCCAGTCTTTGAGCCTACCGAACATGAT
>NZ_QEYE01000038.1 GCF_003122205.1 Maritimibacter sp. 55A14 | reverse complement strand
AACACCAGACGACCCCACAGTGCCTTGGGCTACCGCCCACCGGCCCCGGAAACCATCCTGCCAATGGACCAGAGGCCGATCATGCACTAACACTCAAACCGGACCACTCAGGTGGGGCTGGTCAGGTGCGCTTGATACATAAGGCCGCAAATATCCCCGCCGGAGGCGGAACTCTCGTTCCGCGGACCCGCACCGCGCGCAGGGGCTATGCGCCGGTCCGGCCGCGCACCGCACCCAGCGCCATGCCGGCATAGATCTCCGCCACGTCGGCGCGCCCCAGCCGCCCGCCCTCGCGATACCACGTGGTGACGCCCGTGAGCATCGCGATGATCGCCATCGCGGCGAGCTTGGTGTCGGGGATATCGAACGCACCGGTTTCGCGTCCGTCCTTGAGGATGTCCTCCAGCGCGGTCTCGTAGCGCCCGCGCAGCCCCTCGATCACAGCGAAATTCTCCGGCTCCAGGTTGCGCAGCTCCATATAGGCGATGAAGACCGCCTCCGGCCGCTCCAGGTGGAAGCGGATGTGGAACCGCGCGAAACGCTCCAGCCGCGCGACGGGATCGCCGCCTTCATCCTCGGCCTGCCAGGCCTCCCAGACCGCGTCCAGATGCTCCTTCATCAGCTCAAAAAGCAGGCTCTGCTTGTCGGGCGTGTAGAGATAGAGCGCCCCGGCCTGCACCCCCACCTCCGCCGCGATCCGGCGCATCGACACGGCCGCGAACCCCTCGGCCGCGAAGAGCCGCAGCGCGGCGGCGCGGATGCGCGGCCCGGTGATCTCGGCATGTGATCCGGTCTTGCGTGCCATGAAGCCTCCGTTTCGGAGGCGATTTTAACTGAACATACGTTCAATACCAGAGCTTTCGGCGGCGCGCCTGCCGCCTTGCCGCGGCGAGCGCGCTCCACTAGGCTCTCGCACAGCCGCGCGCCTGCGCATTCCAGCCAGCCAGAGCCCATGATCCGTATCCGCCTGTTCCTGCTCTTCCTGCCGCTCTGGGCGCTTTCCGCCTGCCTGGAACCGATCCCGAAGGTCGATACCGGTTTTTCCACCGCCGCCGACCCGGACCTGCGCCCGCGTCTGATCCCGCTCGACGGCGCCCTGCCCGAGCCGGGCGAGGGCCGGCTTTCGGCCGAGGACATGGAACGCCAGGCGGACCGCGCCGACAGCCTGCGCCGCAGGGCCGCGGCGCTGAACGCGACGGTGATCGGCCAGGGCGACCGCAAACGCCTGGAAGGCGGTGTCACCCGCCCCGCAGACGCGGACGCGCCTCGGGAGACGCCGAAGCCGGCGGCGCCCGGCGAAGGGTGAGTTGCGCCCGCGCGCTTTAGGAAGTAACAGACGCCGCAACGCGCCTGCCCAAATCCACGGAGACCCTTTTCCATGTCTGAACCCCTGCGCCTCGGCATCGCCGGTCTGGGCACTGTCGGAACCGGGCTTCTGAAGATCGTGCAGACGCATCCCGATCTGCTGGCCGCGCGCGCCGGCCGACCGCTGGCGATCAGCGCCGTCTCGGCCCGTTCGCGCGGCAAGAACCGGGGCGTGGACCTGTCGGACTACGACTGGGAGGACGACCCGGTCGCCCTGGCGCGCCGCGACGACGTTGATGTCTTCCTGGAACTCATGGGCGGCGAGAACGGACCGGCCAAGGCCGCCGTCGAGGCCGCGCTGGCAAGCGGCAAGCATGTGGTGACCGCCAACAAGGCGATGCTGGCGATCCACGGCCAGGCGATGGCCGAGGCGGCCGAGGCCGCCGGCGTCGCCCTGCGTTTCGAGGCCGCCGTGGCCGGCGGCATCCCCTGCGTCAAGGCGCTCGCCGAGGGGCTGGCCGGCAACCGCATCACCCGTGTCATGGGAGTGATGAACGGCACCTGCAACTACATCCTGACGCGGATGGCCAAGGCGCATCTGACCTATAACGAGGTCTTCGAGGAGGCCCATGCGCTGGGCTATCTCGAAGCCGACCCGACGCTCGACGTGGGCGGGATCGACGCGGGCCACAAGCTGGCGCTCCTGGCTTCGATCGCCTTCGGCACGCGGGTGGCATTCGACGCGGTGCAACTCGAAGGCATCGACCGGGTCTCGATCGCCGATATCGAACAGGCGCGCGACATGGGCTACCGGATCAAGCTGCTGGGTGTCGCACAGATGACCGGGCGCGGGCTGGAGCAGCGCATGCAACCCTGCCTGGTGCCGGCCAAGTCGCCGCTGGGCCAGCTCGACAATGCCATGAACATGATCGTCCTGGAAGGCGACGCGGTCGGCCAGATCGTGCTGCGCGGCGCGGGCGCGGGCGAAGGCCCCACGGCCAGCGCCGTGATCGCCGATGTGATGGATATCGCCCGCGGCGCTGTGCTGCCCACCTTCGGCCAGCCCGCCAGCACCCTTGCCGCGGCGCCGCCCGCCTGTTCCGCCGCGCCCGCGCCCTATTACCTGCGCCTGATGCTGCAGGACAAACCGGGTGCGCTGGCCAAGATCGCTACGGCGCTGGGCGACGCGGGCGTCTCGATCAACCGGATGCGCCAGTACGGCCATGACGACATCGCGGCGCCGGTTCTGATCGTCACGCACACCACCAGTCCCGACGCGCTGGCCCATGCGCTGGCGGGGATCGAGGCCACCGGAACGCTGGTCGACCCACCCGTCGCACTGCGCATCGAGGAAGTCTGAACACCGCCACGGGGGCTTGTGCGGCCCCCGCCGCCCCGCGTAAAGCAGGATACGCACATCTCTTGCAACAGGATCGCGCCCATGTCGAAAGCCACCGATTTCCATGACCGCCTGCTGTCGCTTGGCCTGGCCCGCGTGTCCGAGGCCGCCGCGCTGGCCTCTGCCGGGCTGATCGGCCGCGGCGACGAAAAGGCGGCCGACCAGGCGGCCGTCAACGCGATGCGCGAACAGCTCAACCTGCTCGACATCGCCGGCGTGGTGGTCATCGGCGAGGGCGAACGCGACGAGGCGCCGATGCTCTATATCGGCGAGGAAGTGGGCAGCGGCGAAGGCCCCGGCGTCGATATCGCGCTCGATCCGCTGGAAGGCACGACGCTGACCGCCAAGGACATGCCCAACGCGCTGACCGTGATCTCGATGGGACCGCGCGGCTCGATGCTGCACGCCCCCGACGTCTACATGGAGAAGCTGGCC
The DNA here is from genome assembly GCF_003122205.1 of Maritimibacter sp. 55A14. GTDB lineage: Bacteria > Pseudomonadota > Alphaproteobacteria > Rhodobacterales > Rhodobacteraceae > QEYE01. The sequence goes on along the minus strand of NZ_QEYE01000038.1, from coordinate 8,169 downwards.
ATCGGGCCGGGCTACCCGCAGGATGTCGTGACGCTCGACATGCCGCCGGCGGAACGGGTGACCGCGCTGGCCGCGGCCAAGGGCTGCCCGCCGGAGGATATCACCGTCTGCATCCTCGAACGCCCCCGGCACGAGGAGATGATCGCCGCGGTGCGCAGTACCGGCGCCGCGATCCGGCTGATCACCGATGGCGACGTGGCCGGGGTGATCCATTGCGCCGAGGCCGAAAAGACCGGCATCGACATGTATATGGGCTCGGGCGGGGCGCCGGAGGGCGTGCTGGCGGCCTCGGCCCTGAAATGCATGGGCGGGCAGATCTACGGCCGGCTGCTTTTCCGCAACGACGACGAAAAGGGCCGCGCGAAACGTGCCGGCATCACCGATCTTGATCGCGTCTATGCCCGCGACGACATGGTGACGCGCGACGTGATCTTCGCGGCTACGGGCGTCACCGACGGCTCGATCCTGACGGGCGTCAAACGCGGACCCGGCTGGGTCGAGACCGAGACGCTGCTGATGCGATCCGCGACCGGCTCGGTCCGGCGGATGCGCTACCGCAGCCAGGTCTGACGAGGGCCGGGCCATGCCGGGCGCGCTCATCCTCATCGACATCCAGACCGGCTTCGACAATGCCCGCTGGGGCGCGCGCAACAATCCCGGCGCCGAACGCAATGCGGGCGCGCTGCTGGCGCATTGGCGCAGCCACCGCGCCCCGGTCTTCCACATCCTCCATGTCAGCACGGCCCCCGGAAGCCCGCTCTCCGAGGCCGCGCGCGGCACCGGCTTCAAACCGGAGGTCCAGCCGCGCGAGGGCGAACCGGTGGTGCGGAAATCCGTGAACTCCGCCTTCATCGGCACCTATCTGGAGGCCCGTCTGCGCGCCGCCGGGATCACCCGGCTGACGGTCTGCGGGCTGACCACGCCGCATTGCGTCTCCACCACGGTGCGCATGGCGGCCAATCTGGGCTTCGGCGTCACCCTGGCCCATGACGCCTGCGCGGCCTTCACCGCGAATGCCGACATGGGCTGGAAACCCGGCGCGCGCGCGCCCGGACCGGAGGCCGCTCACGATATGGCGGTGGCGCATCTGCATGGCGAGTTCGCAACCGCCCGCGCCACGGCCGAAATCCTCGCGGAGGCGCCGTGAGCTGCGTTCTGGGCGTCGAGGCGTCGCTTTCCGGGCGGCGCTGGACCGGGCTTTCGCCCGATGCCGAACGCCACGCCGAGGCGATTGCGCAGCAAACCGGCCTGGCCCCCGCGCTGGCCCGCGTACTCGCCCGCCGCGCCGTACCTGCCGAGGCGGCGGAGGCGTTCCTGGCGCCGTCGCTGCGCGAGTTGCTGCCCGACCCCTCGAGCCTGCGCGACATGGACCGCGCCGCGGAGCGCCTGCTGGCCGCCGTCACCGGGCGCGAGCGGATCGCCGTCTTCGGCGATTACGACGTGGATGGCGGTGCCTCGGCGGCGCTGCTTCTCACCTGGCTGCGGGCGCTGGGGCTGGAGGCCACGCTCTACATCCCCGACCGGATCGACGAGGGCTACGGCCCGAACCCGCCGGCCATGCGCGCGCTGGCCGGGGCGCATGACCTGATCCTCTGCGTGGATTGCGGCACGCTCAGCCACGATGCGATTGCTGCGGCGGAAGGTGCGGATGTGGTGGTGCTGGACCACCACCTGGGCGCCGAGACGCTGCCGCCCGCGCTGGCCGTGGTCAACCCCAACCGGCTGGACGAGGATGGCAGCCTGGGACATCTCTGCGCGGCGGGGGTGGTCTTCCTGCTGCTGGTCGCGGTCAACCGGCTGATGCGCGCCGCTAGGCGGGACGGGCCCGACCTGCTGGGCCTTCTCGATCTGGTGGCTCTCGCGACGGTCGCAGATGTGGCGCCACTCGTCGGCGTGAACCGGGCGCTGGTGCGCCAGGGCCTCGCGGTGATGGCCCGGCGGCACCGGCCGGGGCTGGTCGCGCTCTCCGACATCGCCCGGCTCGACGCCGCGCCAAACACCTATCACCTGGGCTTCCTGCTGGGGCCGCGGATCAACGCGGGCGGGCGGATCGGGCAGGCCGATCTGGGCGCGCGGCTGCTGGCCACCGGTGACCCGCACGAGGCCGCGGCCCTGGCCGAGCGGCTCGACCGGCTCAATTCCGAGCGCCGCGAAGTCGAGGCGGCGGTGCGCGAGGCCGCGCTGGCGCAGGCCGAGGCGCGCGGGCTCGACGCGCCGCTCGTCTGGGCGGCGGGCGAGGGCTGGCATCCGGGCGTGGTCGGCATCGTCGCCGCACGGCTCAAGGAGGCCACGAACCGCCCCGCCGTGGTGATCGGGCTGGACGGCGACGAGGGCAAGGGATCCGGCCGGTCGGTGGCGGGCGTGGATCTGGGCGCGGCGGTCCAGCGGCTGGCGGCGGAGGGGCTGCTTCTGAAGGGCGGCGGGCACCGGATGGCGGCCGGGCTCAGCGTCGCGCGCGGGCAGCTCGACGCGGCGATGGCGCGGTTATCCGAGCTGCTGGCGCGGCAGGGCGCGGGCGAGACCGGACCGCGCGACCTGGCGCTTGACGGGGTGCTGATGCCCGCCGCCGCTACCTGCGATCTGATCGCCGCGCTGGAGGGCGCGGGCCCCTACGGCGCGGGCGCGCCGGCGCCGCGCTTCGCCCTGCCCGCGCAGCGCATCCTCTTTGCAAAGCGCGCCGGCGAGACGCATCTGCGGCTGAGTTTCGGCGACGAGAGCGGCGCGCGGCTCGACGCCATCGCCTTCGGCGCCTTCGACGGCCCGCTCGGCCCCGCGCTGGAGGCGCATGACGGCGCCCGGTTCCACCTCGCCGGACGGCTGGAAATCGACACATGGGGTGGACGCCGGCGTCCCAAGCTGCGGCTGGAGGACGCCGCCCCCGCCTGATCCGGCGGGCCTGCAATTTTCGCAAGAAACCTCTTGCGCCCGTGCCCCAGTTTGCCTAATTAGCGGCCCACGCGCCGTGGCCCGTTCGTCTATCGGTTAGGACGCCAGGTTTTCAACCTGGAAAGAGGGGTTCGACTCCCCTACGGGCTGCCACTGCGTCTCCTCAAATCGTTCAAGCTGACTGTGTCGGTTGGCGTATGCGCTTCGGGCGGGCGGCGGTAACGCTTCCGCAACTCGATCGTGTCACCCGCACGCGGCGCCACAGTTCTCCGGAACCGGGGTGCGGTGGCAAGAGGGATCCGACCCCCGCTCAATCCCGGACAAGCTCATTTCTCGCACGAGCTTCTCTCGAACTTTTGAAAATGCGGCCGAAGCGGCGCTGAAGAAACTTCATTGAGCCCCGCACTTTCTGCGCGTATTGATATAGTCGTTTTTCGCATTGTGATGGTGTGCCAGTGAGACATAAACGTGCAATATTTTTTTCCGCGGCGTTCGTTACTTTTGTAATCCTTGGACCAACCTATCTTTTTCACCTTATCTTCCTCTCCCACACCCAGGAGTTCACGGTCACCAATAACGATGCGCCCGAGTACTGCAATACAGGCCGAAAATCGCCATGGAACTGGTACGGGAAAACGAGAAGTTCGGTGCCGGAGTTCGAGTTTACCGGCTTTTGCGGAGCCATCTGGACCGATGCCGGCACTTACGAACTCCCTGACAATTTCTACCGCGTCACCGTTCACCAATCGCGGCAGGAGCTTGATCGGCGGCTCAGGGAAGGGTGCCGTTTCAAGGTTCTGATCCTTGGCTTCGGCAAGAAATTCGAACCGGGCGATAAACCACGCGCGCCGATCAGACAGACGATTTCGCGGATCCTGGAAGAATACGGGTGTGAAGAACCGGGACGGGATACGCCGGATGACGCGCGACGCTTGTCCGGCGGTGCATCACATGGGTGACTTGGGCCGCGGGGGCGGCGATTCGGCGGGGTTTCGCGCATCTTCGCGGTCAGACTTCTTGTAGCGGCGATCCTTGTTGCCATGGCTGTGCTTCCCCCCCGGCATTGGGATTTACATTCACAGGAAGCCGGGTCCGGGCGGGCTCCCGCGTCACTTTGTGACTTGCATGGGCGAGGGGTACTCGGTCAGAGATTGGCGCAGCTTTTCCTGCTTTATCTACGTTCCCTACAAGGGGCTCGTGGCGAGATTGATGTTCATCGGCGGGGGCGGGAACTTCCGGCCGATGCCGTTCGACACGTTTCCGCATGATGCACGGGATATCATCCGGGTGCTCGAGACGATGGATGTGACGGATGATCTGGACACATATCGCGGCGTGCTGGAGATACGCGACTGACGCCCACATGTTCAACGGCCCCGACCGGCAGGGCAAGCCGCGCACCACGTCATCGCCGAGTGACGAAGGGACGGCGTGCCAATCGGCCAAGATCGGCCCGAACGCCTAGATCGCGGGCACCCGCACCAGGTGATTGTCCCAGGCGCGCGGCGCGGTTGTGACGGGGTGGAGCGTCCGCTCGCCCACCTCCAGCACGCCGCCCAGCCCGTCGGTGGCCACCAGCCCGCGCGGCCCGGTCGCCAGCCCGCAGATATCCATCCGCCGGAAGCTCTGCCGGTGCGCGCCGTCAAGGTCGAAAAGCTGCAGCCGCCCGCCGCGCGGCGAGGTGATGCCGACACGCCCGCCCTCGATCGCGACGCTGCCCGCATAGCCCTCCATCGCCAGTTGGTCGGCCAGCCCGGCCTGGCAGAGCACGGGCGCCGCGCCGCGCCGGTGCAGGCCGAGAAGCGGCACCGCGACGCCGGCCAGCGGCTCCTGCAACTGCATGGCGAAGGCCACGAGATCATCCTGCGCGGCCAGGTGGCGGATCGAGGCGTGGCGCATGTCCGGCGCGAGCTCGACCCGCTCCGCAATTCCGCCCGAGACGGTCAGATAGCTGAGATTCGGCCGCATCGTGTCGATGTTGAGCTTCTCGCGGCCGCTGTCGGGATGGGTGCGGATGCCGCCATTGGCGACCGCCAGCAGATCACCGGGCAGCGCGAGCAGATCATGCGGGCCGATCCCGCCCGAGGCGATCTCGCCCACGCGCGCATAGCCCTCCGCCCGCGACCAGAGCCCGATCAGCCCGCGGCCGGTTTCGATCTCGTTCTCGGTCGTGACAAGCAGCGCGCCGCCCTCGATGAAGACGCCATGCCCGTAGAAATGCCGCCCCCGAGGCGCGGTCAGCCGGTGCGCGACCCGGCCGCGCAGGCAGTCGATGACCAGCGCGAAGTTCCCCGGCCGCCGGGCGAAGGCGACGGCCTCGGGGTGGGAGGGATGCGCGGCGGCAGCGTGGCCGCGATCCGGCAGCGGAATGCGGAAGATATCCGCGCCGCGCTCCGACAGGCCGAAAAGCGCATAGCCGCCATCGGCCTCGCGTGCGGCGGCCAGGAAGGCCGGGCTTCCCGCCTCGGCCCAGCTTGCCGAGGGCCAGACGGCCGAAGCCGCGAGCGAGGCCAGAAAGGCGCGGCGGGTGGTCATGTCAGTCTCCGTCCGTGGCGTTGAAACCCGCCGAGACGCCCAGCGCCGGGCCGATCTCACGCCGCGCGGCATCGGCGGCGGCCTCGATACGCTGTTGCAGGATTTCCAGCTTAAGGCGGCCCGACGGAGTCCCGGCGTCCGCGAAGAGCGGATCGTCGAGTTCCCGCGCAGTCTCCAGCGCTGTGGCGAAGGCGGCGTCGGTCTCCGGCATGGCGCCGTCACCCAGGCCCTGCCCCAGTTCGTGCAACGCCTCCAGCGACAGGATCACGTTGCGTAGGGGCCGGCCCGACCGGCGCGCCTCGGCGCGTTCCGGACGTGGGCGGTCGATACTGCCCATCGGCCGGCCAAGGCGTTGATCGGCATTGAATTCCAACCCGGTGACCAGCGCGGTAAAGAGCGCCTGCGCGGCTTCGCGCCGGTTGAGGAAGATGGCCTCTCCGGTCTTGCCCGGCCGGCGCATCGCTTCGGCGAAGCCGCCGGACCATTCCCGCGCGATGGCCGTGCCCATGCGCGCCAAATCCCGCGCGATGGCGCGACTGAACACGCAGGCATAGGCGTCCGGGCCGTAGTCGGAGAGGTCAGGCTCGTAGAGCAACCGCTCCAGCGCGAAGAGGCCGCGCGCCGCGACCGACACCCCGGCAAAATCGTCCGGATTCCCGACCGCCGGGTCGCGCGCGGCCAGAAGGCGGGCCACCGCGTCGCCCACCATGCCGCGCTTGTCGGGCCAGAAGCCGATGGCCAGCGCGCGGCCGTTCTCCTCCAGCGGACCGAGGCGCAGATGCGCGATCCCCATCCAGGCGTCGAATGCGGCCTGGTATTCCAGCCGCAGCGCCGCCGCCGTACAGTCGTCTTCGGCGGTGGCGGCCAGCGCGCCTGTCGCCCCTGCGAAGGCGGCGGTGCGGGGCAGGACATGGCGGTCGAGCGCCGCGTCGATACCGGCCTGCGCAGCCGGGGCGAGCGCAAGAAGCAAGGTCAGGACCGGGAACAGACGCATCACAGGGTCTCCAGGAATCGGATCAGGGCGGCGCGGTCTTCGGCCGGCATCTCCATCACGCGGTCGCGGGCGGCCTGCGCCTCGCCCCCGTGCCAGAGCACCGCTTCCAGCAGTGACCGCGCCCGGCCGTCGTGCAGGAAATAACTGTGCCCGCTGACCTGCCGCGTCAGCCCGATCCCCCAGAGCGGCGGCGTGCGCCACTCGCGCCCGTCCGCGCGCCCCTCCGGGCGGTTGTCGGCCAGTCCCGGCCCCATGTCGTGCAGCAGCAAATCGGTATAAGGCCAGATCAACTGGAAGCTCTGCTCGGGCTGGTCGCGCAGGCGGTGGGTCACGTGCTTGGGTGTGTGACAGGCTGTGCACCCGGTCTCGTAGAAGACCCGCTTGCCCTGCAGAACCTGTGCATCGTCCACGTCACGGCGCGCCGGAACGGCGAGGTTGCGGCTGTAGAAGGCCACGAGATCCAGACCCTCGGCGTCGATCTCCTGCCCGCGCGCGTCGTCGTCGCCATGCGGCCCGGCGAGGCAGGCAGGCTGCCGCGCGGTGCAGTCGCCTTCTGCGACGGGGAAGATCGGATTGGAGATGCCGATATCGCCAGCGAAGGCGCCCGCGGATTGCACCCTGACCGATGGCGCGCCCGCCTTCCAGCCGAAGCGGCCCAGCATCGGCGCGTCCTGTTCCAAGGACCAGACGATCTGCGGCCGCCCGGAGATGCCGTCGCCGTCGCTGTCATCGGGATCGGCGCGCGCCAGAATGTCCTCGGCCGGGACCGCTTCGAGCAGCCCCAGCCCGATCATCTGCGGCGCGACCCGCGGCGACAGCATGACATCGGGCGCCATCGGCCCGTAACCAAGCTCCGACACCGAATAGGCCGGCGCGCGAAGAAACGCTGTCTCGCCTTCCGAAAGCGCGACCTCGCGCTCGGTATAGGCGATCTCCATCCGGCCCTCCGCCGCATGGCCGGCCACGGCGAAGTCCTGCAACTGCCCGCCATAGGTCGGATCGGGGCGGGTACGCGGGGCCGCCTCGCCCACCGACAGGAGGAAGGCCTCGATCTCGGTCATCGGGTCTTGGGCGGGGGCGGGGACCGAAAGCCGCAGAAATATGGAAACCCGCCCGTCGTCGGATCCCTCCGGCGGATGTCCCCGGCCGTCCTTCAGGTGGCAGCGCTGGCAGGACCGCGCATTGTAGAGCGGCCCCAACCCGTCCGACGCCCTGGTGGAGGAGGGCGACGAGACCCAGAGCTTGCGGAAAAGTCCGTTGCCGAGCTTGAAGTTCATCTCCCGGTCGAAGGGCATGTTGGCCGAGGAGAGCGAGAAGGCGTTGTTGTCGGAGCGCGCCCGCACCGTGGCGGCCCCGCCAGGATTGGCCTCGAACCGCTCCGCCGCCGAGAAATCCGTGGTGGGGCGCACGACCCCGGCCACTCTTTCCGCCTCCGCGGCGCTGCGGGGCACAACATCAAGGGGTGAGCCCGCGATTTCCGGCAGGCCCTCCTGCCCCGCCGCATGCGCCGCCCCCGCGATCGCAGCCAGAAGCAGCAGGGGCTTGGGTACGAGGCTACGTAATCTCGTCATCCCGCGTCGCTTTCCTCTCGGTCCATTTCCCGCTCGCCCCCGATGCTCAGATCCCGAACTCGTAGACCAGCAGCGCGCCCAGCGTGTGGCTGTCCCCGCCTCCTTCGCGGCCGTAACGGTAACCTGCGCCCAGTGTGAGCCCCTCGGCCAGTTCAAAATCCGCCGTAACCGTTGCCAGATGGT
>NZ_QEYE01000037.1 GCF_003122205.1 Maritimibacter sp. 55A14 | reverse complement strand
GCGCAGCCGCTTGAGCTACCTGATGGCTCCGCGCCTGCGCCCATTGCTCATGCCGCCGAATGATGACACACAAAAGGGGAACAAGCTCGACTTACGAGTGGCCCTGAAAAAAGGGGCAGGTCAGATGTGGCCTACGTCCTCTGGGAATTCACCATTCTCGGGTTCGATCCGACATCCTTCATGTTCAGTGGCGCGCTCATTGCCTTCAGCTGGCTGCTTGTGAACAACCGGATGATGGATACCGAGGCGCTGGGAAGAGATCAGCTGTTCTACGCCACGCACGACCCGGTGATCCTCATGGACGCAGCCGGTCGGTTTGCCGGCGCGAACTTAGCTGCGAGAGACTTGTTTGGTGATGAGATACCGGAACATGGCGGGTCGCTTAGACAACTTAACAAAATCGGCCCGATGCTGGACTGCCTCGCGGCAACCGGGGAACTGAATCCTGCCGAATCGATCAGCGTCGGGGATCGGGTCTACGACCCGCGCGCCCTTCCGATCGCAAGCCCGATCCAGAGGAGGAACAATCTTCTGGGGTGGACGGTGTCGCTGGTCGACATCACGGAAAGGGAGCGCTCGGCCGAAGCGCTGCGGGAGGCCCTGTCTCGCGCTGAGGCCGCCAACCGTGCGAAGTCCGAGTTTCTCGCCGTGGTCAGCCACGAGTTGCGCACCCCCATGACATCCTTGAAAGGCAGCCTTGACCTGATGTTCAACGGTGTTGCCGGTGACGTCAGCGATCGCATGAAAGAGTTGCTGGGCATCGCCCGGAGAAACAGCGTCAGATTGCAAAAGCTGATCGACGACATTCTCGACCTTCAGAAACTCGATCTGAATACACTCAACTTTGAGCTTCAGGATGTGGAACCCACCGAATTCCTAAGGGAGGTCATGCGAGATTGCGAGATGCATGCCGCTCAGGCCAAGGTTCGGCTTTCGGTCGTCTCGGATGACGCGGAAGGGCGGATGCACGTGGATCCCTACCGCTTGAAGCAGGTCGTCGGAAACGTTCTATCAAATGCCGTGAAGTTCTCCCCCGAAGGCGGGAATATCGAATGCTCCCTTGGCGCGACTGGAGATGCGCTGAGAATGTCGATCCGCGACAGCGGGCCCGGCATCCCGGAGAACGCCGAGGACAAGGTTTTCGGGCGCTTCAATCAGGTCGACAGTTCATCGACGCGGGCGTCCGGAGGCTCCGGTCTGGGGATGCACATCGCCAAGATTCTGATCGAACGCATGGGCGGGGCCATTTCATACCAAAGCCGTCTTGGAGTGGGCTCTGTCTTTCACATCGACATTCCGCTCGCAGGTGGTGTTCCAAGGCAGTCCAGTCCTCCATGCGACAGTGTCCCAGGAGATGGTGAAGGAGTGCCGGCCTTCGGTGAGGTCCGAGGCTGATCAGGGTGCCACGGCGGGCACCCTGACTGTAGGCTTTTTGGTGACGTGGGCGAGAGCTTCAAGGGAATGTAGCGCAGCGCGACGGTCCGATCGTCGTTGGTCTCCAGCAACAGCGCGCCGACTAGGCAGACGAAGGCCCCGTCGCTGGGAAATATCCCGATGACGTCGGCGCGGCGCTTGTCTTTTCAACGGCCTCACGGTTGCCGGTCATGAGCCCTGACAGATGTGATCTGCGGTTCAGCAGGAATGTCCAGAGCAGTTCGGGGTAGCTCTGCGACACCGCATCCCTGACAGATGGACGCTCAGCCAAAGCCTTTCGCCATGTCTTTACCTTCTCCTTGCCGGACAGAATTCCGAAATCACCGATCCGGTCGAATGTATCGAAGTATCGGAACACCGGCCCGAAAACCGCGTCCACCAGAGTAAACTTATCTCCGGCGAAATAGGGGCCGTTCCCCAGTTGGCCTTCCAGCCGTGAAAATTTGGCGCTTAATGACGTGATCTTGCCAGCGAACGCAGCCGCATTCTTGGCGGCGTAGAAACCGGCGATGTCGTTCAAAGTCGCAGATCCGAACTCGATCCAGCCACGATGCTGCGCGCGGGTCATGGGATCGGCGGGATGCAGCGGCGCGGTCTGGGTTTCTTCCAGGTATTCCAGGATCGCGGCAGACTCGAAAATCGACTGACCTTTTACAGTCAGGACGGGTGTTTTTCCCAATGGGGAGATTGCGAGAAACCAGTCGGGCTTGTTGGCAAGATCAATGGTGGTTCGTTCGAAATCCACGCCTTTCTCGGTCAGGGAAATGGCGGCGCGCTGAACATAGGGGCATAGCGCGTGGCTCATAAGGTGGAGGGTCATTTTCATTGATACCTCTTGTAGATGCAGTTGCATCTATATTGGCCACGGATGACCAGATGTCAATATTGATGCAACTGCATCTTTCTGTACACTGAAGGGCATGACAAAGCCAAACCCCCAGACGATAGCGGCGTGGACATCTCTCGTGACGGCCAACAGGGTGCTTCTCGACGACATTGAGTATGCACTGAAAACTGCAGGATTACCGAAGCTTAGCTGGTATGATGCCTTGCTGGAGATCGAGAAAGCGGGTGCTGCCGGCATCCGACCCTTCGATTTGAAGGAGCGCCTTCTCCTGCCGCAATACGGAATGTCCCGGCTCCTGGACAGGATGGCAAAGGCGGGGCTTGTTGATCGCCAGGACGTCGAGGACGATGGCCGGGGGCAGATCGTCCGACTCACGCAGAAGGGCCGGGACGTCAGGCAGGCGATGTGGCCAGTCTATGCGGCGACGCTGACAAGGTCCGTTGAGCGACATCTTTCGCAGGACGAAGCCGCGGAATTGCATCGTCTTCTGAAGAAGCTCGCACGTACGAAAAGCTGACATTGGCCGCGCTGCGGTGGCCGCATCGGTCACGACGTGCCGAGTAGCCAGTCATAGACCAACCGCGCGCGGTCCGATGCGTGGGGGTGCAGCTTGACGTAGAAATCCTCCTTCGTTTCCACCATGTCGGGCAGAAGCGGCACCAGCCGGCCCGCGTCCAGATAGGATCTGGCCAGTCCGGCCCATCCCAGCACCGCCCCCATGTCATCCTCTGCCGCCTGCAAGGCAATTACATAGTTGTTGACCCGGTGGCTGTTCCTGAGCGGTCCAGTATAACCCAGAGCGCGCAACCAGTCCGGCCAGTCGGTCCATCCGCTCTCGGGCGCTTCGTGATGGATGAGGGACAGATTTGCCAGATCCTCGACCCGTTTCACCTTGTGCGCCTCGGCAAACCGCGGGCTCCCGAGCGCCATGATATGGTCGTGAAACAGAATATTGCAGGTTCCGCTGTCGCTGGACATGTCGCCATAATGAAGGCTCAGATCGCAATCCGCCGCGCTATCGTTCGTGTCGCTGACGATCTGGGCCACCGAGATATCGCCATGCGATTTCCAGAACTGCGCCAGTTTCGGCGTCAGCCAGAGCGAACTGACGGCGGTTGTCACCCGGATCGTAACCGAGGCCCGTTTCGAATGCTGTCTGAGTTGATCCACGGCTTCGGCGATGGCTTCGAACCCGCGTTGCAGCGCGACCAGCAGATAGGCCCCGGTTTCAGTCAACTCCACCCCGCGGTGATGGCGGTGGAACAGGGGGCAGCGCAGCTCGGCCTCCAGCGCCTTGACCTGATGGCTGATGGCGGCTGGGGTGACGTTCAACTCGTGCGCGGCGGATTTGAAGCCGACATGCCGCGCGGCCGCCTCGAAGGCGACAAGCGCGCTCATCGGCGGCAGGTCATAGGGGCGTTTAGGCAAATTCACCTCACTCATATTGGCGAAGATATGTATTCTTATGTGCACTAGTTTGATCAAACGCAGAAGATTGCATTAGCACAGATAAGCCGAGATGAAATTTTATGCAATTGCCACACGGCGGATTCAGAAAAAGACTGCGCAGCACCGGACGCAAACAGGACCGCGCTTATGCCCCAATCAGATATCATCTTCCTCGACGACGCGCTGCGTGCCGAACGGCAGATCTTTGACAGAATTCCGGTGGTGGATAGTGCGCCCCTGATAGATGGCAGTGACCCGCGGAAGGTTGCGAGGGACACCTTCGTGATCAATATCGGCGACCTGATCCAGAATCTGACGAACGACCTACACCTCGCCAACCTGCACCGAGTGGTCAACACCTCCGCGCGCGAGCGCTATTCGATCCCGTTCTTCATCGACGCCGATTATGACGCCGTCTTCGCGCCGCTGGAAAGCTGTGTCAGCGCCGACAATCCGGCCCGCTATGCGCCGGTCTCCTGTGGGGCGCATAAGTTCGGGCGCTTCGTGGCCAGCTATCCGCACCTGCAACGGAAAGCCGGCTGAGCGCGGCTGTCCGAAGCCGCAAGCGAAAGGAACACGCATGTTGAATGAGGCCCAATTGTCCGATCGTCCGGGGCGCCGGTCCCGCAGAGGGCGATCGCAATCGACGCGGTCCAAGGCGCCGGGCCAGAACCTGCACCTGCGCGTGCCCTATATCACGCGCAGGATCCCGACCTATGATCTGCTGAACGACGAGGCGCTGGAGCGGATCGAGGCCACCGCCGAGCGCATCCTGGCGGAGATCGGCATCGAGTTGCGCGAGGATGCTGAAGCGATGCGGCTTTATCGCGAGGCCGGCGCCAGGGTCACCGACGTCTCAAAAGACGTGTGGAACCTGAAGTTCGAACCCGGCATGGTGCGCGAGATTCTGAAAACCGCGCCCGCCCGATTTACGCAGCACGCCCGCAACCCGGCCAACAATGTCGAGATCGGTGGCGATGCGACGGTTTTTGCGCCTTCCTACGGCTCGCCCTTCGTGATGGATCTGGATGCCGGCCGGCGTTACGGGACCATCGGCGATTTCGAGAATCTGGTGAAGCTGGCGCAATCGTCGCCCTGGCTGCACCATTCCGGCGGAACCATCTGCGAGCCGACGGACGTGCCGGTCAACAAGCGCCACCTGGACATGGTCTATGCCCATATGCGCTATTCCGACCGGCCGTTCCTGGGCTCGATCACGGCACCGGAACGCGCCGCCGACAGTATCGAGATGTGCCGCATCCTGTTCGGATCCGACTTCGTGGATCGGAACTGCGTCATCATGGGCAATTTCAACACCACATCGCCGCTGGTTCTGGACGGGGTGACCACGGCGGGCATACGCACCTATGCCGAGGCCGGGCAGGGGTCGATCCATCTGCCTTTCCTGCTGGGCGGTGCGGTCTCGCCGCTGACGATGGCCGGATCGGTGGCGCAGTGCCTGGCCAAATCCATGGCCTCCTGCGCGCTGACGCAGCTTGTCCGTCCCGGTGCGCCCGCCGTTCTGGCCGGGTTCCTGTCGTCGATGTCCCTGCGCACGGGTAGCCCCACCTTCGGCACGCCGGAACCGGCGCTCGGCTCGCTGGTCATGGGCCAATTGGCGCGGCGACTGAAGCTGCCGCTGCGTTGCGCGGGCAATTTCAGCACCTCCAAATTGCCCGACGGGCAGGCCATGCAGCAATCCATGATGTCGATGATGTCGGCCATCCAGGGCGGCGCGAATTTCATCCTGCATTCGGCCGGGTTCCTCGACGGGCTGCTCAGCATGTCCTACGAGAAATTCGTGATGGATTGCGACATGGCCGGCGCCCTGCACGCCTATATGGGTGGCATCGCGGTGACCGACGATACGCTTGGTTTCGAGGCACTGGCGCAGAACGGGCCGGGCGAGCATCTTTTCGGCACCGACCACACCCTGCGCCATTACCAGACCGCCTATTGGGATAGCGCGCTCAACGACGACCAGCCGTTCGAGACCTGGGACGAACAAGGCGGCGTCGACTATGCCCGCCGGGCCAATGCCCGGTGGAAGGAGATACTGAACGCCTATGAGGCACCGCCGATGGACGAAGGTACCGACCTGGCGCTGAGAGATTTCGTGGCCCGCAAGAAAGCCTCCATGGAAGACGCTTGGTATTGACGGGCCAAACCCCTGCCGCGCCTGAAACCGGCGCAATTCGCGTTCCGACAGCGTTTGGCTGTAAAGGTTTTCACGTAATCGGGGATGCGGGCCATGCAGGGTCTCAAGGCTCTCCACAACCTGCGCTGTCGGATCGGCGTTGAAATCCAGCTTGAAGCACCTTGCAAGACTGTAGATCGGAAGGTCTACTGATCGGACGAGGCCAAGACCTCTCCTGCATAGGCATCCATCAGTTCCGCACCGAATTCCTCTGCACCTTCGCTCCGGAGCTTGTCGATATTCGCGAGGGCATCATCACGCACCCGGCGGTTTGGATACAAGGTCACGATTGTAAATCGATCCAATTCGGTATCAATAAGCGTTGAGTGCTTTGCTCCCAAAGCTAGAAGACCGGGGAAGTATTTCCGCCGCATCAATTCCGCTACATGCGGCAAAGTCTCCGTCTCTCCAGTCATTCGCCAATGCGTGATTGATACAAAGCCCATCTGATCGACCTCCGCTGGACTGAAGCATAGCACAAAACGGCAACCCGCTAACCGACTTAACCCCTGGTCGGACCCCGGCCTGGCATGGAGCCGAGCGAAGGCCGATGCGCTGACCTGCAAAAATCCCGGCAAATTCGGCACATGGAGGGCGGAAACGGTGAAGGGTGCATCATTGGCCGAGGAGCCCCCCCAGCGAAAGTATCGGTTGTGCAGCACCCGCCTGTCCATCTGGACACGGCAAAATCAATGGAACGCGCCATTGATCTGATAGCAGAGGCGGCAGCAGAGAGTTGCGGGTTGATCGTATTTCCCGAGGCCTGGCTGACCTGAGGCCCGTTTCCTCCTCCATCTTGAGGCAGAGGCCGCCCCAAGCGAGGAGAAGGACATTGAAGCGATCACGGTTCACCGAGGCCAGAAATCAATCGACGGTTTCTCCCGGAGACCGGAGGGGAGTCGGCTCACAGGTCAGGTCGGGCGGCCATCGTCATTTTTCAGATGACCTGAAGCGGTCTCAGGGTCCGCCGCCAGGTCGGCGAGGATCGGACAGTCGGGCCTGTGATCGCCCGCGCATGCCTCGGCCAGATGCGCAAGCGTCGCGCGCATCTCGGAGAGTTCCTCGATCTTCTGGTCAATCCGGCCGAGATGCTCGAGCACAATCCGCTTCACATCGGCGCTGGCGCGCTCGTGGTCCTCGTAGAGCCTCATGAGGGACCGGCAATCGTCGATGGTGAAGCCGAGCGACCGTGCACGACCGAGAAAGGCGAGCTTGTGCAGGTCGTTTTCCCGGAACGCCCGATACCCATTGCTGCTACGCAAGGGGTCGACCAGGCCGATGTCCTCGTAATAGCGGATGGTCTTCGCCGGCAGTCCCGACAGCCGTGCAACGTCTCCGATGTTCATCTCTCTCTCCTCATTCGGCCGCCGCAGGAACCAGCAGGGGCGTGTCCACAGCGGCATTCCGGGCTTCCGGCATGGACGGTTCGATCCGGCGCAGGCGCAGCGCGTTTGTCAGCACGAAAACCGAAGAAAGCGCCATCGCTCCTGCCGCCAGAATCGGTGACAGGAGGAGCCCGAAGGCCGGGTACAGGATCCCGGCCGCGACCGGGATCAGCGCCGTGTTGTAGCCAAAGGCCCAGAAGAGGTTCTCGCGAATGTTGCGCATCGTGCGCCGCGACACCTCGAAGGCAATGACGACCCCGCCGAGATCACCTGACATCAGCACAACGTCGGCTGCTTCGATTGCGATGTCCGTGCCCGTTCCGATCGCGATGCCGACATCGGCATGGGCCAGAGCCGGGGCGTCGTTGATACCGTCGCCGACGAAGGCGAGCTTGCCGCCGGTGCCGCGCAGTTCCGTCAGGGCGGTGACCTTGCCTTCCGGCAGGACGCCCGCGACGATGTGGTCGATGCCGATCGCCCGGCCGATCGCCTCGGCGGTGCTGCGCTTGTCACCGGTTATCATGGCGACCTTCAGACCCTGGGCATGCAGCGCGTCGATCACGGCCTTTGTCGTCGGCTTGAGCGGATCGGAGACCGCGATCACGGCAGCGATCCGGCCATCCACGGCGGCGAACAGCGCCGTCTTTCCCTGACGAGCGAGATCGGCTTCTGCCGCGGCCATCGACGCGATATCGATGCCGTCGCGCTCCATGAGCCGGTCAGCCCCGATTGTGACGCTCTTCCCTGCGACCGTGCCGCGCACCCCGTAGCCCGTGACCGTGCCGAAATCCGTCACTTGCGGCAGGGGTGTGCCGTCAGCCTGGGCGGCCTCGACAATCGCGGTGCCGACCGGGTGTTCGGATGCCTGCTCCACCGCCGCGATCAGCGGCAGTATGTCGGCGCGCGAGAACCCGGCTGCCGGGACCAGATCCGTCAGTTCGGGCCGGCCAAGCGTCAGCGTGCCGGTCTTGTCGAAAGCGACGACATCGACCGATGACAGCGCCTGGAGCGCGTCGCCCTTGCGGAAAAGAACACCGAGTTCCGCGGCGCGACCGGTCCCGACCATGATCGAGGTCGGAGTCGCCAGCCCCATTGCACAGGGGCAGGCGATGATCAGGACGGAGACCCCCGCGACCAGAGCGAAGGTCAACGCCGGGTCGGGGCCGAAGACCAGCCAAGCAACAACCGTGGCCGAGGCCGCAGCCAGAACCGCAGGCACGAACCACAGCGTGATCCGGTCCACGAGGCTCTGGATCGGCAACCGGGCGCCCTGCGCCTCCTCGACCATGCGGATGATCTGGGCGAGCGTCGTCGCGGCGCCGACGCGGGTGGCGCGGAACCGGAAACCGCTGGCGCCGTTCACGGTCCCGCCGGTCACGTCGTCGCCCGGCGACTTCAGGACCGGCAGCGGCTCGCCGGTGATCATGCTTTCATCGACATGGCCCTTGCCTTCCGTCACTTCGCCATCGACGGCGATCCGTTCGCCCGGCCGCACGATCAGCACGTCGCCGACGGCCACGTCGTCGATTGCAACCTCGACCGCCTCGCCGCCGCGGATCACCCGCGCGGTGCGGACCTGCAGGCCGAGGAGCTTCTGGATAGCCGCCCCGGTCCGGCCCTTGGCGCGAGCCTCCAGATAACGGCCGAGGAGAATGAGGACGACGATCACCGCCGCGGCCTCGAAATAGACGGCGCGGACGGAGGTCGGCAGCAACGCCGGGGCAAGGGTCGCGATGACCGAATGGGCGTAGGCCGCACCCGTACCCAGCGCGACCAGGCTGTTCATGTCCGGCGCCCCGCGCAACAGGGCGGGGATCCCCTTGGCGTAGAACGCGAATCCGGGTCCGAAAAGTACGATGGTCGTAAGCAGGAACTGGATCTTCCAGCTGGACTGGTGCCCGATTGTCTGGCCGATCAATTCATGAAAGCCGGGGACTAGGTGGCCGCCCATTTCAAGCAGGAAAACCGGCAGCGCCAGCGCGGCGGCCATGGCTGTTCGCCGCGCGTAGATGCGGGCCTCGGCCATCTTCCGCTCGCCTCGGTCAACATGCCCGGAGGCGTCGAGAGTCGTGGCGGGATATCCGGCCTCCCGCGCCGCCGAGAGGAGGTCGGCAACTGCCACCGCGCCATCGAGATAGGTCACCGTGGCGGTTTCCGCGGCGAGGTTGACATTGACGTCGAGCACGCCCGGTACGGCTGCCAGGGCCCGGTCCACGCGCCCGACGCAGGAGGCGCAGGACATCGACGAGACACCAAGGGTGACCGTTCCCGTCCGCGCGGGGTAACCCGCCGCAGTCAGCGCTGCGGCCACGCTTTTCGCTTGCGATGGTTCCGTGAGCCTCATCTGCGCGGACTCGCCGGCCAGGTTGACCGACACGTCGCTGACGCCGGGGATCGCCGTCAGCGTCCGTTCGACGCGCCCGACGCACGAGGCGCAGGACATTCCCTCGACGGATAAACTGAGCGATGTCTCTGTGGTCATGTAGCGACTCCCTTCGGTGACGCTGATCCAGGTAATCCTTCCACCAACTGTAAGGTCAAGCCTAACCGAACGATTTCCCGGTGAAAGGGGTTCTTGACTTTCCCGCGCTGGAACAACCGATCTGACTAAAAGGGCTAGGAGTTTCAAATGACCAGATTCCACGTTCCCGAGATGAGTTGCGGGCACTGCACGGCCGCTATCGGCAAGGCGATCAACGCCGCCGACCCGGCCGCCCGCATCGATTGCGACCTCAACGCGCGCATCGTTTCCGTCGAAAGCGCGCTCGACACCGCAACGATCATCTTGGCGATGAAGGAAGCGGGATACGACGCGACGCCTGTCGAAGCCGCCTGACGTCCACACCTCAGGGGCCGATGCGATCAGCGAAATCGCGGAGAAGGCTTGACCTTCCAGTAACCGGAGGGGCCACATTCCGCGGGAAACACGCGAAAGGGCAACTGAATGAATGATCGTCACGGAAGAGACCATCACACAACCGCGCCGGACGATGGCGTTCCGGCGGGGTACAAAGGCACCGTCTACACTTGCCCGATGCACCCCGAAATACGCCGGACCGATCCGGGCGACTGCCCGATCTGTGGCATGGGGCTGGAACTCGAAAGCGCGGCGATGGCAGAGGAGGGGCCGAATCCCGAGCTTGTGGATTTCACTCGCCGGCTGTGGATCGGTGCTGTCCTGACGATACCGATTCTGGTATTCACCATGGGCCCGTTCTTGGGACTTTCGGGCGTGCGCGAGATCTTCGGCGAACGCGCGACGCTCTGGATCGAGTTCGCGCTCGGCACCCCGGTCGTGCTGTGGTCCGGCTGGCCGTTCCTGATGCGTGGCTGGAACTCGTTCCGGACATGGAATCTCAACATGTTCAGCCTGATCGCCATGGGTGTCAGCGCCGCTTGGCTGTTTAGCGTCGCCGCCGTCCTGACGCCGGGGATCTTCCCCGAAGGGTTCCGCGACGAAGACGGTCATGTCGGGGTCTATTTCGAGGCCGCCGCGGTGATCGTGGTCCTCGTTCTCCTGGGTCAAGTGATGGAACTGCGCGCCCGCGAGGGGACCGGCAAGGCCATTCGCGCGCTCCTCGACATGGCTGCCAAGACCGCGCGCGTGATCCGCGATAACGGAACCGAAGAGGAAATCCCGCTCGAAGACGTGCGGGTGGGCGACCGGCTGCGCGTGCGGCCGGGCGACAAGGTGCCCGTCGACGGGACGGTCGCGGAAGGACGCTCCTCGGTGGATGAAAGCATGATCACGGGTGAGCCTGTACCGGTCGAAAAAGTGCCGGGCGACCCGCTGACCGGGGCCACGATCAATGGCACAGGCAGCCTGGTGATGGAGGCGACCCGCGTGGGCGCCGACACGATGCTGAGCCAGATTGTCGAAATGGTATCGAACGCGCAGCGTTCGCGCGCGCCCATCCAGAAATACGCCGACAAGGTTGCTGGCGTCTTCGTGCCGTCGGTGATCGGCGTTGCGGTCCTAGCCTTCATTGGCTGGGCGCTCTGGGGGCCCGCGCCCGCGCTGTCCTATGCACTGATCTCGGCGGTGGCGGTCCTCATTATCGCCTGTCCTTGTGCGCTCGGGCTCGCCACGCCGATGTCGATCATGACGGCGACGGGGCGCGGTGCACAGGCGGGCGTGCTCATCAAGAACGCCGAGGCTCTGGAACGGTTCGAGAAGGTCGATACGCTGATCGTCGACAAGACCGGCACCCTGACCGAAGGCAAGCCGAAGCTGGTCGGCGTCTTCCCCGAGGAGGGCCATGACGAGGCCGAGGTGCTGCGACTCGCCGCCTCGCTCGAACGCGGCTCGGAACATCCGCTGGCCGAAGCGATCGTGCGCGGCGCGGAAGAGCGCGACGTGGAGATGGTGGAAGCCGGGGAGTTCGAAGCGGTGACCGGCAAGGGCGTGCAGGGCACCGTCGACGGCAAGGCGGTCGCGCTCGGCAATCTCGCACTGATCCGTGATCTGGAGCTCGAGGCAGGCGCGCTGACCGAAAAGGCCAATGCCCGCCGCGACGAGGGCGAGACGGTGATGTTCGTCGTCGTGGGCGGCAAGGTCGCGGGACTCGTGAGCGTCGCCGACCCGGTGAAAGAGACGACGCCGGCTGCGCTGAAGGAACTGCACCAGCTCGGCTTTCGCATCATCATGGCCACCGGCGACAACGAGCGCACCGCGAAGGCCGTCGCCTCCAGTCTCGGCATTGACGAAATCCGCGCCGACGTCCTGCCCGAGGACAAGGCGAAGATTATCAAGGACCTGCAGGACCAGGGCCGCAAGGTTGCGATGGCCGGTGACGGCGTCAACGATGCGCCGGCACTGGCGCAGGCCGATGTCGGCATCGCCATGGGCACCGGCGCGGATGTTGCCATCGAAAGCGCGGGCATAACGCTGGTGAAGGGTAACCTTGACGGCATTGTCCGGGCACGGCGGCTGGCACGCGCAACCATGCACAACATCCGCCAGAACCTGTTCTTCGCGCTGATATACAACTCCGCCGGAGTGCCGATCGCGGCCGGTGTGCTGTTCCCGGTCTTCGGCATCCTCATCAGCCCGATGTTCGCCGCGTTCGCGATGAGCGCCTCGTCCATCTCGGTGGTGCTGAACTCGCTCAGACTTCGCGGGGTGCAGATTTGAGAGGTGGCGGGTTCCTTTTTGCCGCGGCCTTGGCGGGGCGCTGACCGGTGTCGCGGCCGAGGGCCACAACGCCGCGCGCGTTCCAGCATTCCTGCCGGCCTTGGGCCGGAGCACGGAGCGACGGCCATGATCGCGGCGGAAACGAACGCGAGGAACAACGCCCGGCTCGCTGCGAACCCGCATCCACTGTGAACTGGCATCCAAAATTGGGTCTGACGCAGATTTGGCGCAGTTCCGGCATGGGTAACGCTATATTTCGACAGTCTTTGGAGGAGGTTGTCGATGGTATCATGGTTTTCGCGAAGGGATTTTCTGCCCGCGGGTCTCAAGGCAGAGCAGGTCGAACTTGCTGGGAACACAATGCGGGTCCACTCCCGTTCTGCCAACGCCACGGCGGCCTGTCCGCGCTGTGGCACGATTTCGCACCACGTCCACAGCAGGTATCGACGCCGCCCGGCCGATCTTCCCGCGCATGGCCGGGCGGTGGAGCTGATCTTGTTGGTCCGGCGATTTCGATGCCGAGCCATGCATTGCCCAGCCAAGATATTCGCTGAACGGTTTCCGCCTGCCGTGACCCGGCCACATGCGCGGCGCACGTCAGGTTGCAAGGATCGAGGCCGCGTTACCTGCCCTTGCCACAGCCCGTTGGCTGACGGACCGGTTCACAGACATGGTGCGAAATGCTCGTGAAGACGCATTAAAAACATGGTTGGATGACGCCGAAGAGAGCCTGCTCAGTGCCCTTGCCCGCGGGCTTCGGCGGGATCAGGCCCCGGTCGCCGCAGCCCTTCGGGAACCATGGTCGAACGGGCAGACCGAGGGACAGATCAACCGCCTCAAGACCCTCAAGCGCCAGATGTATGGCCGAGCGAACATCGACCTGCTAAGAGCCCGGCTCGTTGAGGCATCCTGGCTGGAGGGAACCCCCAAACTGCACCGAAATTGATTCAGAGCCAATATTGGATGCCGTTTGACACTCATCGTCTATGTCCTGCTGACCGCGACCTTCTGGCGCCCGGTCATCTGAGGACGCGGGAAGGTGTCACGGCTCCGGACGGATTTGGAACGAGAAGACCAGACGGGGCTCCAATTTCCGATGAGGCGAGCGCAAGATCACGTTGCATATTCTCTGACGCTCTTGCAGCGCGCTACTGAGCGCGTCTAGCGTTTTCGCGCATCCCCCGCGGCGCTCAGTGAAGCGTTTCAAGAGTGTCAGCGCGTCTCCAGATGCAGAGAAGCACGTGCATTGTGAACGCGCGCGCTTTACTCCGTTTCGATCTTGCCATGAAGAGCGCAGAGCGGCGAGGGTCTATGTGATCGTCCGGGACAGGACAGCTAGCGTCACGTCGCGTGACTCTAGCCGTGAGGACAGGCCGGGTCACGGGACCGTGCGATAGTAGTAGCTTGCGCACTTCCCCTTTCGGGCGAAGTCGTGGACGTTCACCGGTGTCGGCTCGTCAGGCGGCTGATTTCTGTCGAACATATGCACCGCCAGCGCGAAGTCGTGATAGCTTAGCAGCGTCACATAGGTAACTGGCGACCCACACAGGCGCTTGCTGTTTTTCATGGCTGGATCCGCTTGACCAGCCCCACCTGAGTGGTCCGGTTTGAGTGTTAGTGCATGATCGGCCTCTGGTCCATTGGCAGGATGGTTTCCGGGGCCGGTGGGCGGTAGCCCAAGGCACTGTGGGGTCGTCTGGTGTTGTA
>NZ_QEYE01000036.1 GCF_003122205.1 Maritimibacter sp. 55A14 | reverse complement strand
GCGAAATCGGCCGAGAAGGAAAGCGGCTCAGCATGGGCGGGCGCGGTCGGCAAGAAGGCCCCGGTCATCCCGAAGGCGAGCAATGTCGAAAGCGCGTAGCGTGACTGTCCCAGCATGGTACATCCTTGTGAATTATCGGAGATTTTCTTCTCCGGGCGGATGTAATGGCTACCCATCACAGAGATCGAGGGATAAGTCTGTCCGGGAGAAGGGAAGCTCAGCCACACTTCGACTTTCACAACAGAGCCCATTCACTGGCTAACGTGCGATTTCACAGTCTGCTCCACAATCCGTTCAGACCAGAATTTATTTCTGCCTGACCGGCCGCGTCCCGCCGCTGTGGTTTTCAGCGGGAACAAACCATTTGCCATACAGCCAGCCCGACATCGCCCCCATGAGCAGCCAAAATATAAGACCATGCGTTAAAGCGACAATCGCGAATTCCGCGGACAAATGGGCCGGAACACTCGAAGATACTTCTGCCTCAGTCGCTATTTCAGGGGCCCCAATTGCAAAGGGTGCGATCAACAACAAGAGACCAACCAAGATTCGGAGAGGCGTGGCAATCTTAAGCGCCGACGGGAACGCCAGTAAAGCCAATCCGCCAGATGTCGAAACGACGGTCCCGACCCACCAGATCTGCCGGCTGGTCAGATCCGCGGCCGCCATACCTGGGAGTTCCGGCGGCAATCCGAACAATGGCGCCAGGCTGAACGATACGAACCCTGCTCCACCCCACAAGAGTCCGGTTTGCGCATTGGTTCGATCGCCCCGGAGGTGAAATGCTGCAACTAACAGAAGCGAAAAGCCTATTCCGGCAAACAGGTTTGCACCAAGAGTCGATACCGAGCGTTCCAATTCACTTGCGGGGGCCCATTCATCTTCACCGCCATGAGAATGGTTCTGAGCAACCGCATGACCCGTCGGGCCGGTCGCTGTATGCGTCTCGACTTTCCCGGCCGCTTCTCCCACTGCCTCGAACTCTTCCGCTTCCAGAATTAGCGGCACGGCATAGATCATCTGAAAAATGGTTGACGTCGCGCCGGTTGCGAGTCCGGCAAAAAACGCGATGATTATTAACCTCTTAACCATAGTCTATTCTCCCCAAATCAGCAGCCGGCTTTATAACTTAGAGCAATGCAGCAGGCTGAACATCGTCTTGGTGTCAGGTGTAGTTTGAAAAGAACGAATACTCGCGTTCACCACTCGAGATTTCTTCTGTGCGCTTATCGACCTCCTCCTTGGTGACCATGCCATTTTCGATGGCAAGTTTTTCCAGAGCGGTCAGCCACTGTTCGTAATAGACCCAGGTTCCGTCATCCAGATCATGCGAGCCCTCCCAATCAGCAATCGCGCCGATCAAGTTTTGGCGAAAGTCTTCATAATTGATGATTCTCTCCTCGGAAAACGCCAGAACAATACCGAATGCACGGCTCTGCCAAGGCTCATCAAACTGAAGGCGCGCGCAGCGCTTGGGAGGTTCTGCCCCGCTACCTTCGAATCCTTTAACGAAACGGGCCTCCATTCTATCGAGTTTCTCTAGTTCCATTTTTCTCTCCATGTTTTCACAAGAGACGAATAGTCTCTGAAATGTGGTGAACCCTTAGAGGATTCGATGTCATCCAGTTCGCCTTGAACAAATGTCAGACAAGGTATTCTTTGCGGATCGATGCGCCGACGGTGTATTTCGGGTCGACAATATTGCCGACACGTAGTTTTCCCGCCTGGGTAAGAAAGAAATAGGCCTCATACATGTCCCAGCCATAGTCGTCGACCATCCATCGGATCAGCTCCCGATAAGCGATCCGGGTAGCATCCTCTAAAGGCCGGGCTGATCCCAACGTCATAACGAAATGTTCGTTCTCAAGCCTCGGCCATGCGATCGGATGCTGCTTGATCAAGTCTATCTGGATCGTAACGACAGCCGGAATTTCAACCGCTGTCCCACACAGTTCGCCATCACCCTGAGTGCCATGACAATCTCCCAGATACACATACCCCCCTTCGGTCTGCACCGGAAAATATACGATCGCCCCGGGCGCTACATCGGGAACGTCCATATTTGCTCCCCAGTAATCCGGCTGCAATGAAGAGACAGCTTCAATTTCCGGACTGACCCCCAAGGTACCGATAAAAGGTTCGTAGGGTAGTTTGATCTTGTCATTGAACTGAATCCCGTCTTCGGTGACGTTCATCTTCATTACTTTTTCAGGCAGCGGATCGTTCAACAGTGCCGTATTTGTTGTTCCGACAAGCCCGCCAAACTCGGGGATCAATGCGGCTGTTCCCGCCGGCTGGGGGCCGCGGGGAACGATCGAGTGAATCCGAATGGCAATTACGTCTCCCTTAGTAGCACCTTCGACGTAGATGGGGCCGCACTGGGGATTCAGAAACGGAACGTTCAGGCGTTCCGATGGGCTGCACTCCACCGTGTCTATCTGGCCTTCGAACGCATCATGCGTTTCGGCCACGACAATGTCGCCGGGTCTGATGTGCAAGACGGGTTCAGCAAAAGGACCATATGTATAATGATAAGTACCCTGCACCTCTTCCGTAAGCTGATGAGTCCTGCCCGCGATCCCCTTTGCGACACCCTTGGTCGTCATCCAAGAAACCTTCATCCAATCCAATTTATTGTCCTCCGTGTTCGACATTTCCGTTCTGAGCATTGCTCTGATCGCACCGCGTGTTGCTGACGTTCTTGTGCCCAGATAATCTTTTCAAAGCGACCAATGACCCCACGCGCGCAATCTGTTCACAGAGATTTTCGACTGAAATGCGATGCTTCATCGCCTCGGTCCGGAGGAATTGGAAGGCTTCCGTGCTGTCGAGGTTCAGGCTGGACTGCACGATGCCTGTGGCGGTCATTACACATGACCTCGCCCTGACACGCGCGGTCAAATTCTCAACCTTTCTTTTCAACTCGGATTTGAGCTCAAAGTCATGAAATGCGATCGCCAATGCACAAAAAATTCCGTTGGGCCCCAACGGCTTTAACAGGTACGCTGACGGAACCTGCGCGAGAGCCCACTCGATACGACCAGGGGCTTCAGACCCCATTAGTGCAATCAAGGGAATAGGGGCCTTACCTGGCTCCCATGAAAACTGTTGATCATACCCGCGATCGGCATCGAAAAAAACGAAATCGGCTCCGCCGGACTCAAGCCGATCGGCGGGCCAATGCAATTTCGCCGAGACTCCCAGCCGCTCCAACTGACCAATCAAGACAGCTGTGTTCTCGCTGGCAGGATGAACGATAACTGCACTTCGCCCCAAAAAATTTGGAATCTTTTGCCGTTTCATTGTATGGCCCTCCTGTCGGTCGCTGAGGCCACATGAAAAGACGAACTCGATGAAGAAGCGCCTTGTCTCTCCACCAAAGAAGATGATTTGAAATCCACAAGGTAGGGATCTGGTCGCACCGGCTCCTGTGCGGACTGAATGATGTCGAACTGGCCGAACTCGTTAGATATGCCCAATGAGGGCGTCAAATAGCAATGGTTGTTGCTTGGTTCGATCCAAATCTTTCCTTGTGGCGCGTTGAACTCGAGGCCGTACAGAGCTTGCTTTACGCTGTCCAAATCGTCTGAATGGGCTTTTTGCAGGGATTCTGCCAACATATGGGAGGCATTAAAGGCAGCTTCGGCATCTGCCGAAGTAACCCGTTCCCCACCGTATCGTTTTTTGTAGTCCGCGATGAAAACCTGGTTCTCGCGGCATTCAATTGATTGGAAGTACACGCTTGACGCGATATGGCCACGGGCAGAACAGGGGCTGAGCTTGGCCAGTTCGGGTTCGGAAAGTGTGTTGCTACATACGGGCATGGCCTCGGATTGCAACCCCGTGTCATTCCTTCGCGCTTCATACAAGGACCGCATGAAGGTCTCGCTGGATATCCCGATCAGTGAACTGAAGATGTATGATGGTCGCAATCTTATAATTTCTTCGACGATGTCATCGACATCCACGGATCCCACAGGGACGTAACGCTCGCTCAAGACGCTCCCGCCGCAGGCCGAGACACCTTCACGCATGATGCGGTTGCTTTCCCAACCCCAGATATAGTTTGAACCGACACAGCAAACATTTCCCCCGTAAGTTTGAAGCATGTAGGCCATCAGAGGGACGATGTGCTGGTTTGGAGCGGATCCCGTGTAGATTACATTGCCGCTGCTTTCGAAGCCTTCGTAGTGGGACGGATACCAAAGCAAACCATCGTATTTCTCAAAAACCGGAATAATTTCTTTTCGGCTGGAAGAAGTGTAGCATCCAATGACGTGTTTTATACCTTGGTTCTTGAGAAGGTGTATGCAGGTCGAGTAGTAGTCCCGCAGGTCCCCGCTCGGATCGCAGATTGTCGGAACAAGTTCGAAATCGAACCTCGAATCAGCATTCACCTGTGATATCGCCAGTAACGCCCCATTTTGCAACTCCTGACCAATCGCACCATAAGGGCCAGACGTCGAAAACAGGATTCCAACCTCGATCTTCTTTTCTTTCTGGTTGCGCCCTTCCGATTTCATTGTAACTCTCCTGTGCGACTGCGCCTGATCGAATATTCGCGCTGTGTTCATCAGCTCCGGATTGACCTGTACGACGAACTCTCAAGGTCGTTCCTGGGTTGCCGCCGAAGCGGCCCAGGTAAACAAAACATGTGCTTTGACATGTTACCGACCGCTCCGGCACCAATAATTAAGAAGTTATTTCCCATCATCCGGGTGCCTCATTTTTTTTGCCAACCAAGATTTCCGAACCTTTCGCAGACGCTAACGCGAAACAAGTACCGATCGCCATTGAAACAAACACGACGAAATACGAGCTCGTGAAGCTGATCGACAAAAGCGCTTCCGAAGTAAACCGATCCGGGGTTTGCAGCAGATACGCAAACGTCGAAGCATATCCGAACGTGGTACCGGGGATAGATGCGAAAGGTGGGAAGTTTGCCGCCAGGATGTAAAGTGCGATCGAGACTGCCACGACAAGTGCGGGCCAGACTGTTGCGCCCAGAACTTCACCCAATGGCAACGAAATAATCACTACCGCCGTTGTGGAGGCCACGAATACGCCAAAGGCATTCGAGATGATCGTGGTGATAAAAGCTGTCGCGTCGCCGCCAAAGGCAAAGAAGCACGCCCACGCAACAAAGGCCGCCCAAATCAGGATCGTCCCCAAGGTGAGAAAAAGCCAGACCGCGACGAAGCCGCAAATTGAGACACTGACTGCCAACGAAGTGATTTTCGACATTATTACTTCCTTTCCGTAAGGCCTTTCGCCGACGTGATCTGCCGACCTCTTGATGAGCGGAGCCAACAACACAGGAACCGCGCTTCCGAACAGCAACATAGCTGGAACAATAAAGTTCGAAATCCGTTGACCGTGGTGCGCACCCAAATCGTCGAGATAGCATTCCTACCACAATACGATTCATTTCACCTTCAGGTATTCAGACCACTTAGCTCCACGGACTTCAGCGCAGGTGCCCCGGACCTTTTCCGCACCAGGAAGTTCGCGGAGGCCGGCGGGGCACCTAATTTATCTCAGTGACACGGGAAACCGATCGTATGCCGAGCGTCATGTGCCGCATTGTGCGCCATAGAGGTATTCGATAGGCCGACGCCAAATACGAACACGATCCCCAAGACCAGCAGTACAAGAGACGACTTCAGACGCTCAGATACAGCGACCGTTGACGGTCGCTCGATCGAGATTGTTCCACTTTTCATATTTACTCTCCTTTTCTCTATTGGATTGGCACTCTGTTAATTGGCGTGAACTAGCCCCAATCCCTGCATGGCTTCAGTCGAAATCAGATCGGCCAGTTTTTCTTCGCTCCACCCTTCGGTACCTTCCGGCCGCACGGGTACGACAAAGAAGCGGACCTGCGCACTGCTATCCCAGATCTCGATCTTGGTAGAGGGATCAAGTTTGACATCGAACTCCTGCAATACTTCGCGCGGCTCACGCACAATGCGCGCTCGGAAAGCCGGATCCTTGAACCAATAGGGCGGAAGGCCAAGCAATGGCCACGGCCAACACGAACACAGCGTGCAAGTCACAATGTGGTGTACCGATTTGGTGGCTTCCACCGCCATCAGGTTTTCGCCTTCGATGCCGTCGCGTATGCCCAGCTCCGCGATGGCAGCATTGCAGTCTTCCAGCAGGCGCGCCTTGAAATCGGGATCCACCCAAGCTTTCGCGACAACTTTCGCACCGTTGAAGGGACCCATCTCAGTTTCAAAGAAACCGATCACTCGGTCCACAGTATCCTGGCCGATCAGGTTCTTTTCCCGAAACAGAGATTCCAGCGCCTTCGTTCGCGCAGCGTAGTAGGATTCCTGCTCTCGCAGGTGGTGATGGTGGCCATCGTCTTTATTTGACATTGGTTAGTCCTCACAGTTGGATTTAGCCAAAACAGCTGGCTGTGCAGTCTGACGCTAACTGTTCCGGCTGATGTTTTGGCGTCACGCCGCTTCCAAATAGCTCTCGAACACTTCGCTGAAGAGCGAGTCACTCGTGTCGGGTCTCTCCGGCCAGATCTCACGCGTCATGAACTTGACCCTGTAAATCGGCTGTGGAACGCTGATGCTGTCAGTAGGCACACTGTCCGAATACAAGACGGCCTTCGGGTAGACCTCGTCGATCACACCGACCTGATTCCGGAGATATCCGATTAAGCGAGTATGAACGGCTGACGGGGGATCAAGAACGCGCACCCTCTGCCCGATCTTGAAAACGGGGTTGTTGGCAACATCGCGATAGGGATCGTCTCCCGTGTACATGTAATCGACCACCGCCTGGGTCACCTTTGGGTTGCCTTTTTCGGGCAGCGGCGCATCCGGATTCTCAAGATAGTAATCCGTCAGCTCGTCGAGCTCTTCTTCATTGATGTAGTTGCGCTCAATCAGAAATGCGCACATGCCACCAAGCCACTTAATGTAGTAGCGATATTTGAAATAATCGAGCGGGTTCATGCCTTCCGCTTTCACCCGGAGATGGGGCCAGGCCCATATGCCGGTTCCCATCATGCACATGTGAACGCCGAAAAGTTGTTTTTCCCACTCTTCGACGAAAACGCGCTTCTCGGTGCTGACAGGGCCAACATTTTCGAGGCCGCCCAGATATTGTTGCAACTTCATAGTCGCTCCTCCGTGTTAAACACAAAAAAACCCCCGAAACCAAAGTGGTCACGAGGGCCCCATTGCCGTGCGCATTTCGGCGCTATGTATTCGAAGCCAGTTGTCGGCTTCTCAGAGCGATCATCCCACAAGCAGGATTCTTAGGCAATAAAAAAATGTCGTCGTATACATGCTCGTCATTCGGTCCGGTCTAAAATCTCGCGGAGAAGCAGGATGCGCGCAGGTATCGTCAAGCCCAACGCTTCATCGTAGTGATCTGATTTTGCTTTCGAAAAATGGAGTTGTCTACCGGATGAAAGATTTGCTCATTGCGTTGGTTCGCCGGTCTCTCGATAAACTGGGCGGCGGGCGCCTCGCTATACCACATGACAAGAAAACGGACGGACGCGGCGGCTTGAACCTGTGTTTCTAAGACGTCGCGCGAGCCGATATGCTTGGCCACGATTCGCGTGGTTGATCAGCTCCACGCGAGCGGTCCAGTTTGATTACTAGTACAAGCCCTGCCCTCGATCCATCGGGATGACGGTTACCAAGCCCGGTGGATAGTAGCCCTGGGCACCGTGAGGCGTTTCGTGGTAACGTCTTTTTTCAGTGTTCGCTCAGAATTTGTGCCTCACACGGGATTGATCCTGCCATGAAGAGCGCCGTTCGGCGAGGGTCTATGTGGCCATCCGGGATAGAGCGCGTAGCTCCAGAATTGGTTGCGGTATTCCAGCCACATCCGACCGCGCAACCCATTTTCGGCAAGAGCCCACTTTTCTTTGGTCGCTTTACAAGCACCTTGAGCTCCTCCCCGCCGCCAGAGGCGTTCGACCCGCTTGTCGATCACCGGCCAGCTCGCGTTCCACAGCACGGCAGCGATCCTGCGATAACCATGGTGGCCATACTGCGATCGAGTGCGAGCATGTCAGCAAACAGCCGGCTTTCGTCAACGCGACCTCTGGGCAGCTTCCTCTGCGTAGGCTGATGCTATCCAACCGCGGTAGGCGCAGCCCTACTGGCCTTATGGGATCACCGCAGAAACGACCCATCTGAGATCTATCCACGAACTCACTTGACTCGGCAATGTTCAGATTTGAATACTCATTTCTTTAGTTGAAGTGCGTCCCGCGTGTAAGGAAATGTAGAGCACATGACCGATACAGTCTTCATATGCCGCTCGTGTTGCGATGCCGGCGAAGCACCCGCGGGAGCGCGGTTTGCTCAACGATTACGGGAGGTTATGGTGGGGCAACCGGAGTTCCAGGGTGTCGTGGTGAAGGAATCGCCCTGTATGCTCACCTGCGACAAACCGGTGGCTTTGTGCTTGCGCGGGCCGGGAAAAGCGGCCTATCAGTTTTCGAATGTTCGGCCCGAGAGCGACCTGGAAAACGTGCTTACACTTGTGCGGCTTTACGTGTCGAATAAGAAGGGCGCAATCGTTGACGCACGTCCGATTGGGCGATTACGTCATTGCCTAAACGCACGTCTGCCTTCAACATAAAGGGGCAAACCGGCTTTGATGATCAGAGCTGGTTCGAGCCATCGGTGCGTCAGAAATGCAAAACTCCGACAACGCAGATCGACAGCGGGTTGACGATTGGCTGAAAACCGTGCAGAGGGCGCGGCCAGAACAATCACTTCTCTAACAGTACCGACAGAGCGCACGAATTCTTGCGCTCTATGGTAGCAGGACGCTTCACACAATTTAGTGCGTTTAAGAACGGTGTTAATCAATTCAGCACGGCCACCGAACGCAACCGATCCCGGGCAAGCTCGATGAAGCTGCGCACCTTGGCTGTGGCCCGGCGTCCTTCTATGTGAACGAGGTGGATCGGCAGCGGCTCGGGTTCATCGTCCTCAAGGACGATCTGCAAAGTGCCCGCGTTGAGTTCCGGGCCGATCTGATAGGATAAAACCCGGCACAATCCCCAGCCACGGCACGCAATCTCAATGGCTGCAGCCACGCTTGAGACGGTCAGTCGCGGCCGTACTCGGACCGCCTGATCCTTCGCCGCACCAAACCGCCAATCTGTCACCGGACTAACCGGCGAGGCCGAGACAACCCGGTGATCCTGCAAGTCTCGAGCTGTCTGCGGCACGCCATGTTTGCGAAAATACTCCGGCGCGCCGCAGATGACCCGGCGCACGCGTCCGACCCGGACAGCCGACAAACCCGACGAGGGCAAAGGCCCGATCCTCACCCCGACATCCAACCCTTCTTCGACCAGATTTACAATCCTGTCCACCATCAGCACCTCCGCGCTCACACTTGGATAGATGTCAAGGTAGTCGGTCAGAATCGGGTTGATATATATGCGGCCGAACTCCACCGAAGACGTGATGCGCAACAGACCGGTCGGATTCGTCGCCGCTCCCGCAGCGGCGTCGTCGGCGGCGCGAAGCTGCGCCAGTATGCTCCGCGCATCCTCCAGATAGGCCGTGCCGACATCGGTAAGACGCACCCGGCGCGTCGTGCGGGTAAACAGCCGTGCGCCCAATCTCTCTTCCAGCGCGTTGATGCCACGCGTGGCTGACGGCGCGCTGAGCCCGACAATACGCGCTCCCGCTGCCAAACTTCCGGCTTCAGCGACGGCCACAAAGACTTCAAGTGCCTGGATTCGATCCATTCAAGGGCCTCATTTAGGTCATTTCGCAAAATAATGACTTTCACATTGGAGCTATTCCTTCGGATGGCAAACGCTTTTTATTTCATGGGACGTAACTACCCCGCTCGTGCAGACAAGACTGCCAGAGGTTTCCAATGTCTCGCAATCCCACACCGGCCAAAATCACAGGTGCGCTCGCCGCGCCTCAGGCCCTGCTAGAGATTGTCCATGAATCGCTGGGCGCTGTCCCGAACTTCTTCCACCTTGTGGCCAACAGCACATTGACGTTGGCGCGCGAATTTGGGCTCAATGGTGCTTTGGCCGGAGGCGTACCGAATGCCGCCACTCGGGAACGCTCCGCCCTGCCCATCGTCAACTATAACAGCTGTGATCACTGCGACCGCGCCCACGCCCGTCAGGGCAAGAATGTTGCCAAACGGGATGGTCCGGAAATTGCTGCCAATCGCACGGGCGGCTCGACCGATGCTAGGGAGCATACCCCAGTTGCCCTCGCCCTCAAGGTTGCGTTCGTAAGTGGGACGGGTCGACGTGGAGAATTTGCCCCAGGTGCATGCGGCCGAATATTCCGATGCCGAACTGGTCGAGATCGAGGACCATGTCGCGTTGAACACACTGAACAACTACATCACCGAAGCCTTGCAACCGAGGTCGAATTCCTCGTCATCCCCACAAAGTCATCCCCACAAAGCGCGCCGCATGAGGATCGGGCTAAGGTCACTGAGGTTCACTCCCTCCGCTGCCCCTCGGAGCGGCGCAAAGACGGCCACCTCGGACATAGCGCTCTCGCACTCCAGCCCTGAAAGGACACTACAATGACGGCTCCAATCAAACTCTACCGCAACCCAAAATCGGGCCATTGCCACCGAGTTGAGCTGATACTCGCCTTCCTCGACCTGCCCTACGAGACCATCGACGTCGATATGGCTAATGGCGCGCACAAGGCGTCGGAGTTCCTCAAGATCAGCCCCTTCGGCCTTGTTCCGGCAATTGACGACGGCGGCTATACGCTGGCGGACAGCAACGCGATCATAACGTATCTGGTGCTGACCTACGCCAAGGGGTCGGACTGGATGCCTGAGGAGCCGAAGGTTGCCGCAGAGGTGCAACGGTGGCTGACCGTGGCCGCCGACAACATCTATTCGGGGCCTTGCGCGGCGCGTCTAGTCAAGGTCTTTGGGGTAACGCTGGATCACGAAGCGGCCGTGGCGAAAGCGCATGACCTGTTCAAGGTGATGGAAACGCATCTGACCCGACGCGACTGGCTCGCGGCCGACACCATCACCATCGCGGATGTCGCGGGTTACAGCTATATTGCGCACGCCCCCGAAGGTGGTGTGGATCTGAACCCGTATCCCAATATCCGCGCGTGGCTGGATCGGATCGAGGCGCAGCCGCGATTTGTCGAAATGGCAAAATCCCCGATCCCTGAATTGATTTGAGACCGGGCTGCGCTGACGCTTCTCTGCGTCGGCGCGCCATTTATCGCGAGAGATGCGCCCCGACATGCCGCAAAAGGTACACACAAACCCTTTCCACGCCGGAGAGTTGGAAGCGCAGGCGCGCGCAGGCGCAGGAGACGTGGCGTCTTGGGCGGCGGGATTCATCCGCGATTACTTGCCAGAGCAGCATCGCGATTTTCATACCTCGCTGCCCTTTTTTGTCATCGCCGCAGGGGATGCGGAGGGGCGACCGTGGGTCACCATTGTCGAAGGCCGCGACGGGTTTATCAACTCCCCCAATCCGTGCACGCTGACCCTTGACACCGCGCTCGATGCGCAGGACCCGCTGACGGCGACATTGCAGGAAGGTTCGGATATTGGTGGGCTGGGCATTGATCCTGCGACGCGCCGGCGCAACCGGCTGAACGGTTTTTTCCATCGCACGGAGACGGGCTTTGCCATCGCCATCCGGCAGACGTTCGGCAATTGCCCGCAGTACATCCACGAACGTAATTGGTATCGGGTCATCCGGACCGCACCACCAGTCGCAGAGCATGGCGGCGAATTGTCCCTGGCGCAGCGTGCGCGGATCACCGCCGCTGACACGATGTTCATTGGCACAGGGCACCGGCGGGGCGACGACGTGCCCTCACGCGGGTATGACGCCTCGCATCGCGGCGGCGCGCCAGGTTTCGTGCAGATTGTGGACGCCACGCACCTGCGCATCCCCGACTATGCGGGTAACAACTTTTTCAACACGATCGGCAATCTGGTGATCGAGCCACGCATTGGGCTGCTTTTCGTGGATTTCGAGACTGGAGGTCTTTTACATGTCAGTGGTCGGGCGCAGATCGACTGGGCTCCAGATGATGCTCTCGATCCTGGCGCGCGACGAGCGATCGAGGTCACCGTTGAGGCCGTGGTGGACCGACCTTCGGCGCTTTCGCTGCGCTGGACCGTCTCGGACACCAAGGCCGACAGGCTGCAACTTGTGCGCAAAGTTGTGGAATCCCGGGACATCACCTCCTTCCACTTTTCCGGCGCTGATCGCGCCGAGCTTGCCCCCTTCGAGGCGGGCCAGCATTTGCTCATCGAACTGCAGATCCCCGGCCAAACGGGAACAGTTAAGCGCAGCTATTCGCTTTCAGGTGCCCCGGTATGGGCCGAGGGTTATAGGTTGAGCGTCAAGCGTCAACCGCAGGGCCTCGTTTCGCGCTTCCTGCACGATCAACTGGAACCCGGCGACGTGATTGAGGCGCGCAAGCCCTCGGGAGATTTCGTGGTCCCCGCCGGCGAATGCCCGCTAGTGCTGGTCAGCGCAGGTATCGGCCTGACGCCGATGGTATCAATGCTGCACGCGGCGGTGGGCGAACAGGAGGACCGCCCGGTCTGGTTCGTGCACGGTACGCGGAACGGCGCATCCCATGCGCTTGCCGCTGAAGTCGACAGGCTGGTTACTACGCGTCCCACTGCCCATCGCCACGTTGTCTACAGCCGCCCCGAGGCGGGTGATCTGCCAGGGCGCGACTATGACGCTCGGGGCCACATTTCCGCCGAGAGCGTTCTCGCACTGAACGCCGGTGCCGAAGCTCACTACATGCTATGTGGTCCCACGCAGTTCATTTCGGATATCCGGATCGGCTTGGAAGCCGGGGGGGTCCCCGCGGATCGAATCCACTTTGAATCCTTCGGCTCACATCGCGTCGACAGCAGTTGCAGAAAGCCAGAGGCGCTAGTTCGACCATGGATCATACTGCTGGGTTTGTCGCTCGGTGTAGCGGTATCCAACGGCTTCGCGCGCTTCGCCTACGGTTTGATCCTGCCGGCTATGCGAGAGGACCTTGACTGGACATATACGGAGGCAGGTTGGCTCAACACCGCTAATGCACTTGGCTACCTTGCAGGCGCAGCCTTGACGCTCGCCATCATTCGACAGCGGCCCGCGGCCTGGCTGTTCGCTGTCGGAATAGTCGGCACAAGTGCAAGTCTTGTCCTTTCAGGCCTTACACAGAGCTTCTGGCTGCTTACGATTTGGCGTGTCTTCGCGGGCGTATTCGGCGCACCTACGTTCATTGCGGGAGGTGTACTTGCGGCCAACCTTTTCCCGGATACAAGGCGGATGGCGCTTGCCATTGCGCTCTACTTTGGCGGTGGCGGTATCGGCATTGTGCTGTCTGGAATTACCTTGCCGCTATTCTTTGAAATTAGTGGGTCGGAAAACTGGCCAATGTCTTGGCTCGGCCTCGGCGCGGTGAGCGCGTTGGCTTGTACCCTATCCCTGTGGTCTGCGAGACAAATGTCCGCTAGGGCATCAATGGCAAGCGGCAGCGGATCTGGCGCGGTAGAGCCGTCCCACCTGCCCATCCTGCGGATGCTACCCGCGCTCACGGGCTACGGGCTATTCGCCGTCGGCTACATCGTAACAATCACGTTTCTGGTCGCCTTCATGCACGACCTCGCCGCCGACGCGGTGCTCGTCTCGACGGTCTGGGTCGCGATGGGGCTTGCGATCGTCGCCTCGCCTTTCTTGTGGCGTGTCGTTCTCGCCCGGTTCTCTAACGGCGTACCGCTTGCGGCCGCTACCTTCGTAACAGCAATTGGCACTGCGCTGCCGATCGTGTGGTCCGCTCCCGCCGGATTGGTCATGGCGGGTGCTGTCTTCGGCGTTGCAGTTTTTATTGCTCCTGCGGCCGTTACCACGTTCTCGCGCGGCAATCTGCCAGCTTCGCTACAAGCGAGTGGCATCGCGCTGTTCACGGTGGTGTTCGCGGCTGGGCAAACCATCGGTCCAATCGCCGCCGGCGCGATTGGAGATGCCTTTGGCTCAATCGCGCATGGGCTCGGAGCCGCGGTGGCGGTTCTCATGGCTGGAGCATTAACTGCCTCGCTCCAGCCGTCTCTGATTGGCAGCAGGACGAATGAACAAGTGCAGTAATGATATGCTCGTTATGATAACTCGTACTGGGCTCTTCCAGAGTAATTGGCTTGGAATGAGGCAGGGCGCCGACTCTCAAGCCTACGAAAAATTGCGAGCTGGCGAGTCGCGCTCCCGGCTTGCCCCTAGGAATGTTACGTGGCGTGCCGATCTTTCACCGGTTTTTGGACATCTTCATATGGCGTCGACAGCCTCATCACTCGACGCTCTTTGCCTGTGTGTGTCCCTCTGTCCAGGAACCATGCGGGACGCTGAACATGTCAAGTCCATTGCCACGACAGGTAATGTAATTCGCCACTAATCAGAAAGACCAGAAGGAGATTGCCTACTATGCAAATGATTGTGAACGCCCTGAAGTGGAAAATGTCTGCGGCATCGCGGATCGCCATCGCTCTGGCCAAATGGATGCGCGCGAAACGGAACATCCATAAGCTTGAGAAATTGAGCGATGGGACACTATGCGACATAGGAATCGATCGCAGCGAGATTGTCTCCGCCGCCAAGTTGGAAGCAAGATGTTGGGCTGCAGAGCAAGTTCAATTTCGCCGCTTTAAGCATTCATCGAATTCGGCAAATTCGGCATGCGGATGCCTGGACTCCTGCCAAAGCTGAAGGTTGCCAGAATACTGGACTTCTGTCGGCAACGCACGATGCCGCGTATCTGGCGACGAGGCAACCGTCGCCCGTAGACCGCGAACAGGGAGAAGCTAAATGTAAAAGTTCATCCAGATGACGAGAAAACACCCTCGAGGAATCTTTCGGCCGAGTTCCGAGAAAGCAACATCCTCTCCCCAATCTTTATGTGCTTCTCAATGTCCACCCGTTCTTCCGGGTCCTCTTTATGCTCAAGGACTGCCCTCAGCTGTTCTACGGCCTCACGGATTTCCGAGACTCTCGCTTTCCACTGATCCACAAGTTCCTTCTCCTGGCGCGTGATCGGCCCAGACATGCGAACCGTCCCTGCGCGCATGTCGAGTACGATCTAGTCCGGATGAAGTGTCTTCGATTTGAGGTTACGCGGACCGTGGAAGGTCCGGATTTCGTGCTGGCGCAGACTAGAATGGAGGATGACATGCTAACGGTCTCCTGCGACCGGGACGCCAACATCAAACTGCTCAGACAGCTTGAGCTGGCGGGCAAGATCGAGATTTATGGTGTCGCGATAGAAGGGCACGAAGACAACCGCAAGCTCTCTGGCACTAAATCGCTATGCGATAGTGGCTCTGTGTGGTGGGCGTTGCGCTGAACTGGGATTTGCTTCGCGGTTTTCGATGCCGGGTGTGTGCTGTTGGCCGAGGTGATTTTGCCTCGATTGACA